>SFGZ01000001.1 GCA_004557505.1 Coriobacteriaceae bacterium
ACCTCGGCCTTGCCCGCTGAGTTCGCGTTGCGGATGCGCGTCAGCATGTCTGAAATGGGATCGGTAATCTTCATTGATCCTTCTCCTTCGTCATGATGAAACTGCGTGTCCGGTTCGCCCAAACCCGTGGCATGGGCGCCTGGACGCCAGAGCCCCGCGCCCTACCAGCTTGCCTTGCGGACGCCAGGAAGCTCGCCCTTGCTCGCCAGCTCGCGGAAGCACACGCGGCAGAGCCCGAACTTGCGATAGACGGAGTGGGGACGCCCACAACGCTGGCAGCGGCTCTGCTTGCGCGTCGAGAACTTCGGCTCGCGGTTCGCCTTGACGATCATCGATGTCTTAGCCACAAATCCTCCTTCATAGTGCAGCTTGGCCGCCCGGGGCCATCCCGGGCGAGTCATTGCGATGGTTGGCCTACTCCGCCTTGAACGGGAAGTGGAATGCGCTGAGAAGCGCCTTGCCCTCCTCGTCGGTGGGAGCGGTGGTCACGATGGTGATGTCCATGCCGCGCGTGCGGTCGATCTTGTCGAAGTCGATCTCGGGGAAGATCAGCTGCTCGGTGACGCCCATGGAGTAGTTGCCGCGACCGTCAAAGCTCTTGGGCGAGAGGCCGCGGAAGTCGCGGATGCGCGGGATGGCGACGGCGATGAGGCGGTCGAGGAACTCCCACATGCGGTCGCCGCGAAGGGTGACCTTGGCACCGATGGCCTGGCCGGCACGCAGGTGGAAGGTTGCGATGGACTTGCGGGCGTGCGTGACGAGCGGCTGCTGGCCCGTGATGGCACGCAGGTCGGCGACGGCGCCTTCGATCGCCTTGGAATCGGTTGCGGCCTCGCCAACGCCCATGTTCACGACGATCTTCTCAAAGCGGGGGATCTGCATGACGTTGCCGTAGCCGAACTGCTTCTGCAACTCGTCGCGGACCTCGTCGTAGTACTTCTGCTTGAGGCGGGGCACGTACTTCTCTTCTGCCATGTTCGCTCCTTAGATCCTGGTGGTCTTACGTGCGGGGTTTCTTTCTCGCACCCCCTGGGGTGGCTGCCCCAGGAGCCATGTCCTGCGCCGCGGGACAGCATGGTCCCTGCCCAGTGACGCAAGGTCAAATAATAGTGTTTCCGGCTTTTTTGTGCCAGCCCCCAGGTTGGTCGCGTTTGTGGGCGGAAGAATCTCCTCAGTATCAACACGAGAGGCCCCCTCGCCCGATGCGAGGGGGCCTGCGTGAAGCCCGTCGCGATGCTTGATGCGCCTAGTCGAGCCTTACGCCGCACTCGCTGCAAAAGTGGGAACCGGGTTCGACCGGCGCGCCGCACGTGGGGCAGGCCGGCGCGCCCGCAGGCGCCGCATCGCTGGCGGAGGAGGGCTCGGGCGCAGGGGCCGCAGGGGCCGCGGGGACCGCCTCGGGCTGCGCGTGCTCGGGCTGGGAGGCCGCCTCGGCCGCGGGGGCTGCCACAGCCACGAAGTCCGACGGGCAGGCGGGTGCGGGGCCAGAGGGAGGCAGCTGCGAGGCGGGGCGGTCGCCCAGCATGCCCTTGATGTCTGCGACGTTGCGGTTGACGGTGACGCCCAGCATCACCAGTTCGAACACCATGCGCTCGACGAGCTCGGCGATGAGGCAGAGGATCGCGCACACGAGAAGCGCGATCACGAACGTGACGATGTCGTCGGCGAGGCTCGCGAGGACGACCGCCAGGAAGAAGAGCGCGGTGAAGGTGGCGCAGAAGATGTAGAGCGCCCTCAGGATCCTGTCGATGACGAGCCTGTCAAAGCGCAGGAACGACCTCCAGGCGTCGCTGCCCTTGAGGCTGAACGGCTGATCGGTCCCGTCGCATGCGTACTTCCGGTACGCGACCACGGAAATCACGATGGCGGCGATGAACCCTATGACCAGCAGGATCGCGAAGGTGGTGTTCGATGCCTGTAGGTTAAAGCTTATGTTGAAGTCGCCGTATCCGTAGCTGCCGTACCCGTGCCCGTATCCGCGCATGGCACTCCCTTCAGTTGGTCGGGCGCCGTGCGCCCGGTGCTGCCTACCCCGTGGGTCTTGGAACCGCGGCCCGTCGGGCCTCTTTTGGGGTGTACCCATAAAAGCCGCGGGCCCGCACGCCGGCCGCGAACGAGATTCCCGAGCCCATCTCACATGGCGCAGCGGCCAGGCCCACCCATCGCGGGACAGCCACGCGCCCAGGCGTCGCATGCGGGCGCCAGAAGCCAGCCGTATCGCAAGCCCATAGCGAGCGAACCCGCCGCCGCATGTGCGACGGTCGGGTTCGCCAGTTCGTGCCTGTCCGTGGCGGGCGGCCTAGAACTTCGCTCCGCACTTCTTGCAGACGCGGACCCTACGCCCGTTGTCGTCGACGTCGTGGCCAACGCGCGTGCGCTTGCCGCAGACGGGGCAAACGAGCATGACGTTGGAGACGTGGATGGGGGCGGGCTTCTCGATGATGCCGCCCTGCTGGTTGGTGGCGTTGGGCTTGGTGTGGCGCTTCACGATGGCAGCGCCGTCGACAATGACCTTGGAATCCTTCGGCATGGCACGCAGGACCTCGCCCTGCTTGCCCCTGTCCTTGCCGGTGATGACCTCGACCTTGTCGCCCTTCCTCACGTTCATCTTAGGCATGTGTCCAGGCCTCCTTACAGCGTCTCGGGTGCGAGCGAGACGATCTTCATGTACTTGCGATCGCGCAGCTCGCGGGCGACGGGCCCGAAGATGCGCGTGCCCTTGGGCTCGCCCTCCTTGTCGACCAGCACGCACGCATTCTGGTCGAAGCGGATGTAGCTGCCGTCCTTGCGACGGGCCTCCTTCTTGGTGCGCACGATGACGCAACGCACGATGTCGCCCTTCTTGACGCCGGAGCTAGGGGTCGCCTCCTGGACCGCGCCGATGATGACGTCACCGAGGCCAGCGTAGCGGCGCTTGGAGCCACCGAGGACCTTGACGCACTTGACGCGCCTGGCGCCGCTGTTGTCAGCGACGTTGAGCATGGTCTCCATCTGAATCATGTGATGTTCCTCCGAACCTATATCCCGCCAGAGGTGCGCCCACGCGGGCGGCGCACATGGGGAATCCTGGGTGTTCGCTGCTTACTTGGCCTTCTCGACAATCTCGACGACACGCCAGCGCTTGGTCTTGGACAGCGGGCGGGTCTCCATGACCTTCACCGTGTCGCCCAGGCCACACTCGTTCTTCTCGTCGTGGCAGTGGAGCTTCTTGGAGAAGGTCATCATCTTGCCGTACTTGGGGTGGTGCTTGCGGTAGTCGATCTTCACCGTCACGGTCTTGTCGCCGGAGAGCGAGACGACGGTTCCGGTGCGAACCTTACGCGCGTTCCTGCTTTCGGTCTCTGCCATGTCTTATCTCTCTCCTGCTACTTCTGTGCGGCGGACTTCTCCGCAGCGATCTGACGGGCGCGAATCTCGGTCTGGATGCGAGCGATGTCGCGCTTCACGAGCTTGACGCGGGCGGTGTTGTCCAGCTGGCTGGTGGCCATCTGGAAGCGGAGGTTGAAGAGCTCTGCCCTGCTGTCGTCCAGCTTCTTGGCAAGCTCCTCGTCCGAGAGGGCCTGGATGTCCTTGTACTTCATGGTGGCTATTCCTCCCCGTCCTGGTCGGCGCGGGTGACGATCTTGGTCTTGATGGGCAGCTTGTGCTGGGCGAGACGCAGGGCCTCCTTGGCCACGGCCTCATCGACGCCGGCGATCTCGAACATGATGCGGCCGGGCTTCACGACGGCCACCCACTCCTCGGGGTTGCCCTTGCCGGAGCCCATTCGGGTCTCGGCCGGCTTCTTGGTGATGGGCTTGTCCGGGAAGATGGTGATCCAGATCTTTCCGCCACGCTTCATCTCACGGGTGATGGCGACACGGGCGGCCTCGATCTGGCGGTTGGTGATCCAGTGGGCCTCCTCGGCCCTCAGGCCGTAGTCGCCAAAGTAGAGCTTGGTGTTGCCCTTGGCGTGGCCCTTCATGGAACCGCGCTGGACCTTGCGGTGAAGAACGCGCTTGGGTGCGAGCATTAACGGCCCCTCCTCTCATTGCGGGCGCGACGGGGGCGAGACGTGCCCTCGAGGGCCGGCGTGGGCTTGGGCTGGCCGGGGAGCTTCTCACCCTGATAGATCCAAACCTTGATGCCGCAGGCGCCCATGGTGGTGCGGGCGGTCGCAGTGCCGTAGTCGATGACGGCGCGCAGGGTGTGCAGGGGCACGCGACCCTCGCGGTACCACTCGCGACGGCCCATCTCCGCGCCGTTGAGGCGGCCGGAGCACTGGATGCGGATGCCCTTGGCGCCGGCCTTGCGGGCGGACTGGACCGCCTTGCGCATGGCGCGGCGGAAGGCGACGCGCTGCTCGAGCTGCTCGGCGATGGACTGGGCGACGAGGTTGGCGTCGAGCTCGGGGCGCTTGACCTCAACGACGTCGACGGCGATCTGGCCCTTGCCCACCTTGGCGACCTTCTCGAGCTTGGAGCGCAGGGCGTCGATCTCGGCGCCCTTCTTGCCAATCACGATGCCGGGGCGGGCGCTGTAGAGGGTGACCTTCACCTTGTCGCCGGCGCGCTCGATGTCGACGCGGGAAAGGGCCGCCTTCTCGAGGCGCTTCTTGAGGAACTTGCGGATCTCGAGATCGTTGCCGAGCTTCTCGGCATAGTTCTTATCGGCGTACCAGCGGGAACGCCAGTCCTCGGTGATGCCGAGACGGAAGCCTGTAGGCTGAACCTTCTGACCCATGCTTTCCCTACGCCTCCTTTCGGGGAGCGACGATGACGGTGATGTGGCTCGTGCGCTTGTTGATGCGCGATGCGGAGCCCTTGGCGCGAGGGCGAATGCGCTTGAGCGTGGGGCCCTCGTCGACGTAGCAGTACTTCACATACAGGTCGTCGCCGCGAAGGCCGTTGTTGTTCTCGGCGTTGGCGATGGCGGAGCGGAGGACCTTCGAGACGTCGTAGGCAGCCGCACGCTTGGTGAACTGCAGGATCTCGAGGGCCTTGTCGACGGGCTTGTTGCGGATGAGGTCCACGACGACGCGCGCCTTGCGCGGGGCGATGCGCACGTAGCGTGCGACGGCCCTGACCTCGTTGGAATCGGTGTTAGCCATTCGAGCTTACCCCCTAGTTAGCCTTGTGGCCACGGAAGGTGCGGGTGGGAGCGAACTCGCCCAGCTTGTGACCGACCATGGACTCGGTGATGTACACGGGAACATGCTTGCGACCATCGTGAACCGCGATCGTGTGGCCGACCATCTCCGGGTAGATGGTGGAGGAGCGGGACCAGGTCTTGACGACGTCCTTCTTGCCAGCCTCGTTCATGGCGGTGACACGCGCGAGGAGGCGAGTCTCCACGAACGGACCCTTCTTGAGACTTCTGCTCATGCTTTCTTTCTCCTACTACTCGTGTACTGCTCTACTTGGACTTGCGACGGCGGATGATGAGCCTGTTGGAGGCCTTCTTGGGGTTGCGCGTCTTGTAACCCTTGGTGGGCTTGCCCCAGGGCGTCACGGAAGGACGGCCGGAGGTGTGGTTCTTGCCCTCGCCGCCGCCATGCGGGTGGTCGACGGGGTTCATGACCGTGCCGCGGACGGTGGGGCGCACGCCGGCCCAGCGGTGACGGCCGGCCTTGCCGATGACGATGTTCGAATGCTCGGCGTTGCCGACCTCGCCGATGGTGGCGCGGCAGGTGAGAAGCACGCGGCGAAGCTCGGAGGACGGGAGGCGCAGGACGGCGTAGCCGTTGTCCTTGCCCATGAGCTGGACCGAGGTGCCGGCGGAGCGGGCCAGGGCCGCGCCCTTGCCGGGCTGGAACTCCACGTTGTGGACGAGCGTGCCGACGGGGATCGCGGAGAGCGGCATGCAGTTGCCGGGCTTGATGTCAACGTCGGACTTGCCGGAGATGACGGTATCGCCAACCTTGAGGCCCTCGGGGGCGAGGATGTAGGCCTTGGCGCCATCGACGTAGTGGAGAAGCGCGATGCGCGCGGAGCGGTTGGGGTCGTACTCGATGGTCGCGACCTTGGCCGGCACGTCGTCCTTCTGGCGCTTGAAGTCGATGCGGCGGTACATGCGCTTGTTGCCGCCGCCCTGGTGGCGAACGGTGATGCGGCCGTTGCTGTTGCGGCCGCCCTTCTTGTGCAGCGGCTCCAGGAGCGACTTCTCGGGCTTGGAGGCGGTGATGTCGGAGAAGTCCGAGACCGTCTGGAAGCGCCTGCCAGCGCTCGTGGGCTTGAGGTGCTTTACTGCCATTACTTCTTTCCCTTCTGTTTCCGCTGGCCACCCTGCTCAGGGATCGGCGGGGTGACACCGGATTACCACGGTACCGCGCGTATCCATCACGCACGGCATGACGGCCCGAGCCCCCGAGGGGGCCGGGCGGGACCGCTACTCGGCGTCGGCCTGCTGCTGGGTGGCGAAGATCTCGATCTGCTCGCCGGGGGCAAGCGTCACGACGGCCTTCTTCCAGCTGCGGGTCATGCCAACCTTGTAGCGGACGCGCTTGGCCTTGCCGCGCACGTTGATGGTGTTGACCTTGACCACGTGGACGTTGAAGAGCCTCTCAACGGCCTCGGCGATCTCCTCCTTGGGAGCCTGCTCCATGAGGTCGTAGGAACGCTCGGAGACCACGGGGCGGATGATGACGTCGTAGATGGACTGCATTATGCAAGCACCTCCTCGAGCTGCTTCGCGATGTCGGTGGTCATGACGAGGGCACCGTTGTCGATGAGGTTGCGGGTGTTGGCCTCGGAGACGGCGATGCAGTTGACCTTCTCCAGGTTGCGGAAGGAGAGGTAGCTGATGACATCGTCGTCGGGGATGACCACGGTGACGCGCTTGCCCGAGACGCCGATGGCGTCGAGGACGGCCTTGGCCTGCTTGGTCGAGGGCTTCTCGAAGGAGAGGGCGTCGACGAGGACGAGCTCGGAGTCGGCGACCTTGCCGGAGAGCACGGACCTCATCGCGAGCTTGACCATCTTCTTGTTGATGCGCTTGGAGTGGTCGCGGGGGGTGGGGCCAAAGACAACGCCGCCGCCGGTCCACTGGGCGGCGCGGATGGAGCCCTGGCGGGCACGACCGGTGCCCTTCTGGCGCCAGGGCTTGCGGCCGCCGCCGGAGACCTCGTGGCGGTTCTTGGTGGAGTGGGTGCCCTGACGCAGGCAGGCGTCCTGGCAGACCACAACCTGATGGATGACCGGGATGTTCGGCTCGATGCCGAAGACGTCATCGGAGAGATCGGCCTGGCCGGCCGCCTTCCCCTCGACGTTCTTGATGTCGTACTTGGACATGAGTCCTCCTTGTTAGCCTAAGCGTGTGCCTACTCGCGTGGGCCCCTAGGCCATGCGGACCTGGACAAGGGCGTTCTTGCAGCCGGGGACGGCGCCCTTGACGAGCATGAGGTTCTGCTCGGCATCGACGCGGACGAGCTTGAGGTTCTTGACGGTGACGCGCTCGTCGCCCATGTGGCCGGCCATGTGCAGGCCCTTGCGGACGCGGGCGGGATAGGCGCACTGGCCGATGGAGCCGGGCCTGCGCTGGTTGCGGGAGCCGTGGGTCATGGGGCCGCGGGAGAAGTTCCAGCGCTTGATGGTGCCCTGGAAGCCCTTGCCCTTGGAGGTGCCGATGACGTCGACCGCCTTGACGTCGGCAAAGTCGGCGACGGTGACGACGTCGCCGGTGTGGTGCTCCTCGCCGTTCTCGACGCGGACCTCGCGCAGGTAGCGCATGGGCTCGACGCCGTGGGCGGCAAAGTGGCCCGCCATGGGCTTGTTGACATGCTTGGGCTTGATGTCTCCGAAGCCGATCTGGACGGCGTCGTAGCCGTCGGTCGCCTTCGTCTTCACCTGCGAGACGGTGCAGGGGCCAGCTTGGATGACGGTGACGGGGACGACGTTGTCATCCTCATCCCACACCTGCGTCATTCCGAGCTTGCGGCCAAGGATCGTGCTGACCATGCTCATTCCTTACCCTCGGTGGTCATGGGACAGACGGGCAGCTCCTCTGCCCTCCCCAGCGGACCACGTCCTGTAGAAGCCGCACGCGGGAAAGGCACAGTCCTCCCCTTTTGTGCAGCCCGTCTAGTCTACACGCAGGACGGGGCGTTCACAATGTCTTCGCAGTTTTTTTCGGCCCCAGGAGCTGGGGTTTCGCATTCCGCGCCGTCGGGCGTATCCATGGGGTCTCGCGAGCCCCGGTCGCAGCCGCCCGGGCCGCGGTCACGGCCTAGCGCTGGCGAGGGGCCCTCCCGCCTGTGGGGATGAACGATCCCATGATGCCCTGGCGCTCGCACCCCTCGCGCCTCCCGCGCATGACGTCGCGGGCGAGAAGGACGATGGAGAGGACCCCCATCGCCGCGCCGAGCGCAAGCAGGCAGAAGCCCGCGCCATAGGTGACGTAGTGCGTGGAGAGCGGGGAGCTGAGCAGCATGAGAGACACCGAGCAGACCTCGAACAGCGCGAAGGCGGTGGTGAGGGAGGAGAGCAGGAGCGAGGCGACGGTGCGGCCCAGCACGGGCAGCACCGCCATGGCGATGGCGAGAAGCACGAGGATGACGCCGTCCACGGCGTCGGCGAGAGCCACGGAGTAGTCGTAGCTGCTCCCTGAGATGACGAGGAACGGCAGGAAGGCGGCGATGCAGGTGAGAAGGGCCGCGGCAAGGGTCACGAGCCCGGAGGGCGCAACTGCCGTCGGGGCGTGGCGCGTGACCGGCGCATGGGCCGCGCGATCGCCCTGCGCCGCATACGGCCGCCGCCCGGGGAGATCGGACGCGGGCCGCGCGCCCTCGGCCGCGCTCGAGGAGGGCATCGCGAGGTCGAAGCCGCAGTTGAGGCAGAACTTCTCCGTGCCGGCAAGCTTCTTTCCACATCGAGGACAGAACATGCGACCCCCTCACATCGAATCCGACAACCTAGATACTACCCGTACCGGCATCGCATGCCACGCGCGCTTCGCAATCCCATCAAAGCGCAAGGCGGAAGGCCCCCGACCTGCGGGCGGAAGCTTCGCAACGCGCGCTTCCGCATGCAGGGTCGGGGGCCTCCCCGGCTGCCAGGGCGTACTGCCCTAGAGCTTGATCTCGATGTCCACGCCGGCCGGCAGGTCGAGGCGCATGAGCGAGTCGACGGTGGAGCTGCTGGGGTCGAGGATGTCGATGAGGCGCTTGTGGGTGAGCATCTCGAACTGCTCGCGGGAGTCCTTGTCCTTGTGCGGCGAGCGGATGACCGTGTAGAGCTTGCGCTCGGTGGGCAGGGGGATGGGGCCGGACACGCGGGCGCCGGTCTTCTGGGCGGTGTCCACGATGAGCTTGGCGGACTGGTCGACGACCTCGTGATCGTAGCCCTTGAGGCGAATCCTGATCTTCTGGCTTGACACTGTGAACCTCCGTAAATGAGCTATCGCTCGTGGTCGTTAACTAGGAAGCGGTGCCGCCGGCCTTGGCGACGATCTCGTCGCGGACGGCCTTCGGAACGGGCTCGTAAGCGCTGAACTGCATGGTGTAGCTCGCGCGACCCTGCGTCTGGGAGCGGAGGTCGGTGGCGTAGCCAAACATCTCGCCCAGGGGCACCTTGGCACGGATGACCTTGGTGTCCTTGCGGTCCTCCATGCCCTCGATCTTGCCGCGGCGGGAGGACAGGTTGCCCATGACGTCACCCATGTACTGCTCGGGGGTCTCGACCTCGACCTCCTCGATGGGCTCGAGAAGGACCGGATCGGACTTCTTGAGGGCGTCCTTGATCGCCATGGAGCCGGCGATCTTGAAGGCGGCCTCGGAGGAGTCGACCTCGTGGTAGGAGCCGTCGGTGAGCGTCACCTTGATGTCGACCACGGGGTAGCCGGCGATGACGCCGCTCTCCAGGGCCTCCTGGATGCCCTTGTCGATCGAGGGGATGTACTCCTTGGGCACGACGCCGCCGACGATGGCGTTGACAAACTCGTAGCCCTTGCCCTCCTCGTTGGGCTCCATGTCGATGATCGCGTGACCGTACTGGCCGCGGCCACCGGACTGGCGGACGAACTTGCCCTCGGCGTGCTGCACGGCGTGGCCGGCGGTCTCGCGGTAGGCAACCTGGGGCTTGCCCACGTTGCAGTCGACCTTGAACTCGCGGCGCAGGCGGTCGACGATGATCTCGAGATGCAGCTCGCCCATGCCGGCGATGATGGTCTGGCCGGTCTCCTGGTCGGTGTGGACGCGGAAGGTCGGGTCCTCCTCGGCAAGCTTGGCGAGGCCGACGGACATCTTCTCCTGCTCGGCCTTGGTCTTGGGCTCGACGGCAACGTCGATGACGGGGTCGGCGAACTTGATGGACTCGAGGATGACGGGCTTGTGCTCGTCGCAGAGGGTGTCGCCGGTCTGGGTGTTCTTGAGGCCGACGCAGGCGACGATGTCGCCGGCGGAGCACTCCTCGCGGTCAACGCGGTCGTTGGCGTTCATCTCGAGGATGCGGCCCAGGCGCTCCTTGGAGTCCTTGACCGAGTTGTAGACGTAGGAGCCCGCCTCCGCCTGGCCGGAGTACACACGGATGTAGGTGAGCTTGCCCACGTACGGGTCGGTCATGATCTTGAAGGCGAGGGCCGAGAAGGGCTCCTTGAGATCCGCGTGACGGACCTCGGGCTCGCCCTTGAGGCTCTTGCCGTCGATCTCGGGGACGTCGAGCGGGCTGGGCAGGTAGTCCACGACGGCGTCGAGGACCTCCTGGATGCCCTTGTTCTTGTAGGCGGAGCCCACGAAGACGGGGTTGAGCTCGTTGGCGATGACGCCCTTGCGGATGGCGGCCTTGAGGAGGTCGACGGGGACCTCCTTCTCCTCGAGGATCATCTCCATGAGCTCGTCGGAGAAGTTGGAGGCCGCGTCGAGCAGCTCCTCGCGCTTCTCCTGGGCGAGGTCGGCGAACTCCTCCGGGATGGCGTCCATGGGCTCGGGGTAGATCATGCCCTTGGCGTCCTCCTTGAAGTCCCACGCGGTCATGGTGACCAGGTCGACGAGGCCCCAGAAGTTGGACTCGGCGCCCATGGGGATCTGCGCGGCCACGGCGGGGGCCGAGAGGCGCTCCTTCATGGTGTCGATGGCGTGGAAGAAGTCCGCGCCCACGCGGTCGAACTTGTTGATGAACGCGATGCGGGGGACGTTGTACTTGGCAGCCTGACGCCACACGGTCTCGGACTGGGGCTGGACGCCGGCGACGGCGTCGAACACGGCGACGGCACCGTCGAGGACGCGCAGGCAGCGCTCGACCTCGGCCGTGAAGTCAACGTGGCCCGGGGTGTCGATGATCTGGATGACGTGGTCCTTCCAGAAGCACGTGGTGGCCGCAGAGGTGATGGTCACGCCGCGCTCCTGCTCCTGGACCATCCAGTCCATGGTGGCGGCACCGTCGTGGACCTCGCCGATCTTGTGGGTCTTGCCGGTGTAGTAGAGGATGCGCTCGGTGGTGGTGGTCTTGCCGGCGTCGATGTGGGCCATGATGCCGATGTTTCGCAGGTCTTCGAGCTTGTACTTCATCTTTGCCATATGCTGCTACCCCCGTACTAGAAGCGGTAGTGAGAGAACGCGCGGTTGGCCTCGGCCATCTTGTAGAGATCCTCGCGGCGCTTGACGGATGCGCCCACGCCGTTGGAGGCGTCCATGATCTCGTTGGCGAGGCGCTCGGCCATGGTCTTCTCCTTGCGGGCGCGCGAGAAGGTCACGAGCCAGCGGATGGCCAGCGTGGTGGCGCGGCGGGAGTTGACCTCCATGGGCACCTGGTAGGTGGCGCCGCCGACGCGCCTGGGCTTGACCTCGAGCGTGGGGCGGATGTTGTCCATGGCCTTCTTGAAGGTGGCGAGGGGGTCCTCGCCGGTCTTCTCGGCGACCGTGTTGAAGGCGCCGTAGACGATGCGCTCGGCGGTGGCCTTCTTGCCGTCGAGGAGGACCTTGTTGATGAGCTGGGTCACGAGGCGGTTGTTGTAGACGGCGTCAGGCTGGATCTCACGACGCACTGCTGCTGCACGACGCGGCATATTCGTATCTCCCTAGAACAGTTTGCTTGCGTTGCTTGTGATGGTTTACTTGCCGCGCTTGGCGCCGTAGCGGGAACGGGCCTTCTTGCGGTTCTGGACGGCAGCGCAGTCGTAGGCACCACGGACGATCTTGTAGCGGACGCCGGGGAGGTCACGCACGCGGCCGCCGCGGATGAGCACGATGGAGTGCTCCTGGAGGTTGTGGCCCTCGCCGGGGATGTAGGCGGTGACCTCGATGCCGTTCACGAGGCGCACGCGGGCGACCTTGCGGAGGGCGGAGTTGGGCTTCTTGGGCGTGGTGGTGAAGACGCGGGTGCAGACGCCGCGCTTCTGGGGGTTGTGCTGGAGCGCGGCGTTCTTGGACTTGGCCTTGGCGCTCACGCGGCTGTGACGGACAAGCTGGTTGATGGTAGGCAAAGTTCTCTCCTTCTATACCTATCTACGTGCGTGTACACGAATCTTAAGGGCAGCGCAGCACCGTCACCCTGGATTGGCGCGAGGTGATACGTTACGCGCGCTCGTTGCAGTTGTCAAAAAGCCACGGCACCGGGCGTATCCCTTCTTCACGCGACGCACACGCAAGGCGGGGCGCCACCCGTGTGACACCCCGCCCATCAGCGAGAACCCCCTTGGGAGCCGGAAGCCCGCGCTACTCCTCCTCGTCGTCCAGGCCCAGGACGGTCCTGCCTATGGCGTCCGTCGCCACGATGGCGGCGTAGAGCTCGTCGGGAGTGACGTCGCCGGCAAGGTTGTGGATCGTCTCACCCGGGACGCAGGCGTTCTTGGCGATGGTGCGGATGTCGTCGTCGGAGGTGACGCCAAGCTCGCCAAGCGTAACCGGAAGGCCAACCTCAAGGCAGAACTCCTGCACCTCGAGGAACTCCTCCTCGGTTGCCCCCTCGAGCGTGAGCTGCACCAGGGTTCCGAAGGCGACGCAGCTGCCGTGCGGCGCGCTGTGGCCGCCCAGCGAGGTGAGGCCGTTGTAGAAGGAGTGCGCCGCCGCGCAGTTGACGTTGTCGGCGCCCACGCCGGAGAGATAGACGTTCGCCTCGATGATGGCGTCGAGGGCGGGCGTCACCACATGCCTCTCGCATGCGGCGAGCGCCTGGGTGCCATAGTCGCGCAGCGTCTGATAGCAGAGCTTGGCGAGCGCCATGCCGGCGCGCGTGATGCCCGTGCCCTCGAGGCTGGGCGACTCGGTGCGCAGGGACGCGCGGCCCTCGAAGTAGGTGCCCAGGGCGTCGCCCATGCCGGCCACCAGGAAGCGCGCAGGCGCGTTGGCGATGACCTGCGAGTCGACCATGACGGCATCGGGGTTGGTGGGATAGAAGAGGTACTTGTCAAAGCTGCCGTCGTCGTTGTAGATGACCGAGAGGCCCGTGCAGGGCGCGTCGGTGGCGGCGACGGTGGGGATGACGGCCACGTGCGTGCCGGCGTAGTATGCCGTGGCCTTGGCGGTGTCGACCGCAGAGCCGCCGCCCACGGCGACCACGGTATCGATGTTGTCCTCCTCGACGATCGCCCTCATCTTGGCTATCTCGCCATTGCTCGAGATGCCGCCGAAGACCTCGTAGCGGCGGTAGTCGTCCGCGCCGCCAAAGCTCTGCTCAAGCTGGTCGTGACAGGCCCTGTAGCCGCTCCTCGAGCAGACGAAGAGCCAGCGCTTGCCCATGTAGCCCATCTCGTCCTTGAACTTGAGCAGGGCGCCCGCCCCCTGGACGTACTTCAGCGGCTCGCGCATCGCACGCAAAAGCTTCATGGTTGCTTCCCTTCTGGTCAGGTCTGCCGCAGTCCTCCCCGCGGCATGCATGGCTCACAGTATCCTCCTCCTTTCGCCATGGGGTCGAGACAAGCCAGCCGTCACCGGCGGGTGGCTCCGGTGACGGCTACGGCAGGGCCCGGTGACGGACGGGGCGGGCTAGCGAAGCGTCTGCGTGGCGTTGAGGACGCACAGGACCATGACGCCCACGTCGCCGAAGATGGCAAGCCACATGGGGGCGAGGCCCACGGCCGCCAGGCAGAGGATGGCCACCTTGACCGCGATGGCAAAGGCGATGTTCTGGCGGGCTATGCGGGCCGTGCGGCGGGCTATGCGTATGGCCACGGCGATCTTCGAGGGCTTGTCGTCCATGAGGACCACGTCGGCGGCTTCTATGGCGGCGTCGGAGCCCATGGCGCCCATGGCGATCCCCACGTCGGCACGGGCGAGCACCGGCGCGTCGTTGATGCCGTCGCCCACAAAGGCGAGGGTCGCGTCACCCTGCCGCTCGGAGAGGAGGCGCTCGACCTGCTCGACCTTGCCTGCGGGCAGGAGCTCCGCGTGGAACTCGTCAATCCCAAGGTCGCGCGCCACGCCCGCCGCCGCGTCCCTGCGGTCCCCCGTGAGCATCACGCAGTGGCGCACGCCCTCGGCCCTGATGCTGGCGATCGCCTCGCGTGAGTCGTCCTTGACCTCGTCGGAGATGTGGATGTGACCGGCGTACTTACCGTCGACGGCCACGTGTACGATGGTGCCCGCGAGCGTGTGGCAGGCCTCCCAGGTGGCGCCGACCTCCTCCATCAGTCGGTCGTTACCAACCGCCACACGGTGCCCGTTGACCGACGCGAGGACGCCCCGGCCGGCCTCCTCGGTGACGTCCGTCACGACGCAGCCGTCGTCATCGCTTGGGTAGGCGTCGCGGAGCGCCGCGGCGATGGGGTGGGTGGAGTTGTGCTCGACGTGGGCCGCCAGGTGCAGGAGCCGCTCCTCGCCCAGAACGGACGGATGGACCGTGGTGACCTTGAAGACGCCCTTGGTGAGGGTGCCGGTCTTGTCGAAGACGACGGTCTGGGCCTTGGCCAGGGCCTCGAGGTAGTTCGAGCCCTTCACGAGGATGCCGCGCTTCGAGGCGCCGCCGATGCCGCCGAAGAACGTGAGGGGCACCGAGAGGACAAGCGCGCAGGGGCAGGAGACCACCAGGAAGGTCAGGGCGCGCAGGAGCCACGTCGCGAAGCTGCCCGCGAAGTCCCCCGAGGCGAGCGGCGGGACGACGGCCACGGCGATGGCCAAAAGGACCACGATGGGCGTGTAGACCCTGGCGAAGCGCTTGATGAACTTCTCGGAGCGGGACTTGTTGGATCCCGCGTTCTTGACGAGGTCGATGATCTTGCTCGCCGTGGACTCGCCAAAGGCCTTGGTCACGCGCAGGCGCAGGACGCCCGAGAGGTTCACGCATCCGGAGAACGCATCCTCGCCGGGGGAGACCGGGCGCGGCACGGACTCTCCGGTGATGGCCCGGGTGTCAAGGCTCGAGGTTCCGTCGACCACGGTGCCGTCGAGGGGTATCTTCTCTCCGGGGCGCACGAGGATGACCTCCCCAACCTGCACGGTGGAGGGATCGACGGCCACGGCCTCGCCGTTGCGCTCGACGTTCGCGGCGTCCGGGCGGATGTCCAGAAGCTCCTTGATGGAGCGCCTGGAGTTGCCCTCGGCGATGCCCTCGAAGAGCTCGCCCACCTGGAAGAAGAGCATGACGAAGACGGCCTCGGCGAACTGGGGCTCACCTCCGGGCACAAAGCCTATGAGCAGGGCGCCGACGGTGGCGATGGACATGAGGAAGTCCTCGTCGAAGGGGTGCCCGCCGGCGAAGGACTCGACCGCCTCCGCGATGACGCTTCCGCCCGCGACCACATAGGACGGAAGGAAGACAAGGAGCTGGGCCCACAGGGGCAGGTCGGTCACCCGCTGGATGACGACAGCCGCGACGAGGAGGACGGCCGCAGCGATGATGCGGCGCTTGAGGGTCGCGGGGTCCTCATCGTCGTCATCCTCACCCTCGTCGACCTCGTCCTCGTCGACCTCGGGCTTCTCGGACGCCCCTGGGTCGGCCTTGCCGCGGAGCGCCCCGCGGCAGGCCTTCTCGTTCTCGTGGTGGCAGCATGAGCAAGACATCTTGTCCTCCGTTGGTTCAGCCGTACACCCTGGCACGCACGCACCCGATGTCATGAATGCATGAGCACATGTTCATATGAACAGTATCACGGAGCTTGTCCGAGGTCAACGAGAACGGCCCCTGTACGAGAAACGCCGGCGGCCGGCGCCGGCGCTGCGGGTACGCCCGGCGGCACACGCACGGGCGCATGCCGGGGCGTGCCCCCACGGCTACTCCTCGCTTACGCGCACGGGTTCCGCCGCATGCAGCAGGCCAACCGAGATGAGCGTCGTCACGTGCTCGTCTGCCAGCGAGTAGATCACGCGCCGACCGTCGCGGCGGGCGGTCACGAGGCCCCGGTCGCGAAGGAGCCTCAGCTGGTGCGATATGGCGGACTGCGAGACGGCGCAGATCTCCTCGAGGTCGGAGACGCTCTTCTCGCCCAGGGACAGCGCGCCCAGGATGCGGAAGCGCGTCAGATCCGAGAGCGCGTCGAATATCTGCGTGGCGTCATAGACCACGTCGTCATTCGAAAGGTACTCGTCGAGAAGGTCCCCCGAACACGTCTCGCCCATGTCTCCTCCCCCACCTTCGATGCCAGAGCCAGCTCTCGTACAGAGGTCATGGTACCCGCTCGGCGGGTGCCCGCCCCCTCGCGACGCGCCCCGTATATGAAAGGGCCCCAGCGCAAGCCGGGGCCCTGGCAGCTCTGTTCGGCAGGGGCGCGCGCCGCCTAGCCCCTGCGTGGGCTACTCGTTATCCCCCTCGTCCTCGTCAGAGGCGCTCTCCTGCTTGACCACCTGCGAGAGAAGGTCGTCCAGGGAGCCAAGGTCCTCGTTGATGATGTCGGAGTCGCTGGACTGCGCATCGGAGGAGCCGCCGATGAGCTCGTCGTCGTAGTGATGCTTGGCGGGGGCTGCGGTGCCCAGCATGATGTCGGAATCCGCGTCAGGCGAGAAGACCATGTTGAGGAGCTGCGAGAGGTCCTCGGAGTCCGCCTCGTCGTCATCGGGCTCGAGGATGTAGAGCAGGCCGCGCGCATCGAGCCCGTCGCGGAGCTCCTCGATGGCCTTGGCGCCAATGCCGTCGATGCGCAGCAGGTCGTCCTCGGTCTTGCCGATGAGGTCGCCCACGGTCTCGATGCCCACCTCGCTGAACTTGTTGGTCCAGCGCTGCGAGACGCCCAGGTCGTCGAAGAGGTAGAGCTTTGCATCCTCGCTGGAGAGGGTGCGGCCGTTCTTCGAGTAGACCCCGCCGTAGCCATAGTCGTCGCCCACCCAGTCAAGCTGCTTGGGGAGCTTCTCCTCGATGCCCTTGAGCTCGTCGGGGGCCCACTCGGGCAGGCTCTGCGCCTGCGGGGAGGTGGGGCCGTCGATCTTGGTGCCGTGGTAGGTGAGCTCGACGCCGCGGTATGCGGAGAGGCCGGTGCCGGCGGGGATCTGCTTGCCCACGATGACGTTGGACTTGAGGTCGAGCAGGTGGTCCACGTCACCGGCGATGGAGGAGTCGGTGAGCACGCCGGCGGTGCGGATGAACGACGCGCTGGAGAGCCAGGAGTCGATCGAGCTCGCAACCTTGAGCGTGCCGAGAATGACGGGCTCCGCCTCGGGCGGGGTGCCGCCGGCGAGGGTGACGTTGCTCACCGTGTTGGCAAACACGTAGCGGTCGACGTACTGGCCGAGCAGGTACTGGGAGTCTCCGGGGTTGGTCACCTGGACGCGGCGAAGCATCTGGCGGGCGATGACCTCGATGTGCTTGTCGTTGAGGTCGACGCCCTGGGACGTGTAGACGTCCTTGACGGAGGCGACGAAGGTGTGCATCGTCGACTCGATGTCGGTGAGCCTGCGCAGCTTGCGGAAGTTGACGAAGCCCCGGGTGATCTGGTCGCCGGCGCGAACCTCGACGCCGTCCTCCATGTTCGGCATGAAGCGCGCGGACGCGGGGATGCGCCACTCCTCGAGGATGCGGGAGCGGTCGTCGGTGTCGACGATGCGGATGAGGTACTCGGTCTGCTCGGGCATGATGAGCAGGGTGCCCGAGACGGGCGCGAGGTCCGCCTCGCGGCCAAGGATCTTCTCGTTGACGTTTCCGACGACGTCGAACATGCGGGCGACCGTGGGGAGGCCCTGCGTGATGTCCTCGGCGCCGGCGACGCCACCGGAGTGGATCGTGCGCATCGTGAGCTGGGTGCCGGGCTCGCCGATGGACTGGGCGGCGATGATGCCGACGGCCGTGCCGATGTTGACCGGGCGACGGGTGGAGAGATCCCAGCCATAGCACTTCTGGCAGACGCCGTACTTGGACTTGCAGGTGAGGAGAGCCCTCAGCTGGACCTTCTTGAGCCCGTGGTCCACGAGCATCCTGAGGTCGTCCTTGGACTCGATGTATGCGTCGCGGGCGATGAGAACCTCGCCGGTGGCGGGGTCGACGATGTCATTGAGCGCGCAGCGGCCGATGAGGTCGGTGTCCACGTCGCCCTCGCCCGGCTTGATGAGCGGGTAGGTGACGGCCTCGTCGGTGCCGCAGTCCTCCTCGCGGACGATGACGTCCTGGGCCACGTCGACCAGACGGCGGGTGAGGTAGCCGGAGTCGGAGGTGTGGGAGGCCGTGTCCACGAGGCCCTTGCGGGCGCCGTAGGTGGAGATGAAGTACTCAAGCGGCAGCAGGCCCTCGCGGAAGTTCGCCTTGATGGGCAGGTCGATGGTGTCGCCGGACATGTCGGCCATGAGGCCACGTATGCCGGCGAGCTGGCGGAGCTGCGTCTTGGAGCCACGGGCGCCGGAGTCGGCCATCATGTAGATGGGGTTGTCCTCGGCAAATCCCTCGAGCATCTTTGAGCCAAGCTCGTTGGTACACTCGGTCCAGGCGTTGACGACCTCGACGTGGCGCTCCCTCTCGGAGAGGAAGCCGTCCTCGTAGTACTCGTTGATCTCGTCGACCTTGTCCTGGGCCTCGTCGAGCATCTCCTGCTTCTCGGGCGGGATGACGGCATCCCAGACCGAGACCGTGAGGCCGGCGACGGTGGCGTAGTGGAAGCCCGTCTCCTTGATGGCGTCGAGGATGGGCTCGACGTCGGCGGTGCTGTAGCGGTCGCAGGCGTCGTTGACGAGGTTCTTGATGTCGCCCTTGCTCATCTTGTAGTTGATGAAGGGGTAGTCCGCGGGCAGGCAGTGCGTGTTGAAGATCACGCGGCCCACGGTGGTGTCGACGCGCACCGAGTGGTCGGTGACGTCGTAGTCCACGGGGCTGTTCCACTTGTCGAGGGTGCGGAAGATCCTGCGCCCGCCCTCGACCACGTTGGCGTCCTGGGCCCTCACGCGAACCTTGATGGTGGCCTGGATGTCCAGGTCGTCGCGGTTGTCAAAGGCGAGGATGGCGTCGTCGAAGTCGGCGAAGACGCGACCCTCGCCCCGTGCGCCGTCCTTGGCGGTCGTGAGGAAGTACGTGCCGAAGACCATGTCCTGGGACGGCACGGTGACGACCTCGCCGGAGGCGGGCTTGCGCAGGTTGTTGGTCGAGAGCATGAGGACGCGCGCCTCGGTCTGGGCCTGCGTGGAGAGGGGCACGTGGACCGACATCTGGTCGCCGTCGAAGTCGGCGTTGAAGGGGGCGCACACCAGCGGGTGCAGGTGGATGGCCTTGCCCTCGACCAGAACCGGCTCGAAGGCCTGGATGGAGAGGCGGTGCAGCGTGGGGGCGCGGTTGAGGAGCACCAGGCGGTCCTGGATGACCTCGTCGAGCACGTCCCAGACGGCGGGCATGCCGCGCTCGATGGCGCGCTTGGCGCCCTTGATGTTCTCGACCTTGCCCAGCTCGACCAGGCGGCGCATCACGAAGGGCTTGAAGAGCTCGAGCGCCATGGCCGAGGGCAGGCCGCACTCGTGCAGCTTGAGGTGTGGGTCGACGACGATGACCGAGCGGCCGGAGTAGTCGACGCGCTTGCCCAGGAGGTTCTGGCGGAAGCGGCCCTGCTTGCCCTTGAGCGCCTCGGCGAGCGACTTGAGCGGACGCCCGCCACGGCCGGTGACGGGACGGCCGCGGCGGCCGTTGTCGAAGAGGGCGTCGACGGACTCCTGGAGCATGCGCTTCTCGTTGTTCACGATGATCGCGGGGGCGTCCAGGTCGAGCAGGCGCTTGAGGCGGTTGTTGCGGTTGATCACGCGGCGGTAGAGGTCGTTCAGGTCGGACGCGGCAAAGCGGCCGCCGTCGAGCTGCACCATGGGGCGCAGGTCGGGCGGGATCACGGGGATGACGTCCAGGATCATGTTGGCGGGGTCGTTGCCGCCCTTGAGGAAGGCGTCGACGATCTCGAGGCGCTTGATGGCCTTCTCGCGCTTCTGCTTCTGCGACTCGTCAGAGGCGATGATGGCGCGGAGCTCGGCGGCCTCCTTGTCGAGGTCGATGCCACGGAGCAGCTCGCGCACGGCGTCGGCGCCCATGCCGCCCTTGAAGTAGATGCCGTAGTAGCGCTTGAGCTCGGAGAAGAGCGCCTCGTCGGAGATGAGCTGGCGCTTCTCGAGCTGCATGAACTGCTCGTGGGCCTCGCGGCGCAGCGCCTTCTCCTCCTCATACTCCTCCTCGAGGTCGGCGATGCCGGCGCGGACCTCCTCCTCGGAGAGGGGCTCGACGTCGTCGAACTCGTCGCCGGAGGCCTGGCCGCGCTCCCTCAGGCGCTCGATCTGGTCGTCGCGCTCGGCGTCCAGCTCCTCGATGTCTGCGGCCAGCTCCTCCTTGAGGTCGTCGGCATCGGCCTCGCGGGCCTCGACGTCGACGTCGGTGATCACGTAGCTCGCGAAGTACAGGACCTTCTCGAGGTCCTTGCTCTTCATGTCGAGCAGGCGAGACATGGGGAAGCTCGTGGGGCTCTTGAAGTACCAGATGTGGCTCACGGGGGCCGCAAGCTCGATGTGGCCCATGCGCTCTCGGCGCACCTTGGCGGTGGTCACCTCGACGCCGCAGCGCTCGCAGATGATGCCCTTGAAGCGGATGCCCTTGTACTTGCCGCAGGCGCACTCCCAGTCCTTCACGGGGCCAAAGATCTTCTCGCAGAACAGGCCGTCCTTCTCGGGCTTGAGCGTGCGGTAGTTGATGGTCTCGGGCTTCTTGACCTCGCCGTGCGACCAACTGCGGATCTGGTCGCGCGTGCAAGGCTGTTGACGAGGTCGTCGGTGGTGTTGATGTTGGCGAAGACGTCCACGGGGTTCTCCTTGGCCGCGGGCTTCTTCTCCCCCTCGGCCTTGGACTCGGCCCTCTTCTTGTAGGAGATGGGCTCGATGTCCAGCGCGAGGGAGCGCATCTCCTTGACAAGGACCTTGAAGGACTCGGGGATGCCCGCGGAGGGCACGTTCTCGCCCTTGACGATGGACTCGTAGGTCTTGACGCGGCCGTTGGTGTCGTCGGACTTGACCGTGAGGATCTCCTGCAAGACGTTGGCCGCGCCGTAGGCGTAGAGGGCCCAGACCTCCATCTCGCCGAAGCGCTGGCCGCCGAACTGGGCCTTGCCGCCCAGGGGCTGCTGCGTGACGAGGCTGTAGGGGCCGGTCGAGCGCGCGTGGATCTTGTCGTCGACCATGTGGCCGAGCTTCAGGATGTAGGAGGTGCCCACCGTGATGGGGCTCTTGAACGCCTCGCCCGTGCGGCCGTCGTAGAGCGTGATCTTGCCGCGGTCGTTGAGCTGCGGCACGAAGTCGGCGTCCATGTGCTTGCCGTACTCCAGCATGGCCTTGTTCATGAGGTTCACGTTGGTGCGGCGGATGATCTCGCCGACCTCCTTGTCGGTCGCGCCGTCAAAGACGGGCGTGGCCACGGGGATGGGGCCGGGGACGTAGGTCTTGGAGTCGGGCGTGGCGTCATCCCAGCCGTGGGTGGCGCCCCAACCAAGGTGGCACTCGAGCAGCTGGCCAACGTTCATGCGGGACGGGACGCCCAGCGGGTCGAGCAGGACGTCGACGGGCGTGCCGTCGGCCATGTAGGGCATGTCCTCGACGGGCAGCACCTTGCACACGACGCCCTTGTTGCCGTGGCGGCCGGAGATCTTGTCGCCCTCCTGGATCTTGCGGCGCTGGGCGACGAAGACGCGGACGAGCTCGTTCACGCCCGGCTGGAGGTCGTCTCCGGCCTCGCGGCTGAAGCGCACGACGTCGACGACGCGGCCGTAGGCGCCGTGGGGCATCTTGAGCGACGTGTCGCGCACGTCGTGGGCCTTGGCGCCAAAGATGGCGCGGAGCAGGCGCTCCTCGGCCGTGAGGGCCGTCTCGCCCTTGGGCGTGACCTTGCCCACCAGGATGTCGCCGGGGCCGACCTCGGCGCCAATGCGGATGATGCCGTCGTCGTCGAGGTTCGCGAGCATCTCCTCGGACTGGTTGGGGATCTCGCGGGTGATCTCCTCGGGGCCGAGCTTGGTGTCGCGGGCGTCGATCTCGTGGCGGGAGATGTTGATCGAGGTGAGCAGGTCCTCCTGGACCACGCGGTCGGAGACGATGATGCCGTCCTCGTAGTTGTAGCCTTCCCACGGCATGTAGGCCACGGTGAGGTTCACGCCAAGCGCGAGCTCGGAGTGGTCGATCGAGGTGCCGTCGGCCAGGGGCTGGCCGGCCTCGACGCGGTCGCCCACATGGACGATGGGACGGTGGTTGATGCAGGTGCTCTGGTTTGAGCGCTGGTACTTGGGCAGGTCGTAGTCCTCGGCACCGTGCTCGTCGGAGTAGATGGTCACGTGGGCGGCGTCGACCTTGTCGACGACGCCGGCATGGGCCGCGCGGATGACCTCGCCGGAGTCGAGGGCGGCGCGGGCCTCCATGCCCGTGCCCACGTACGGGGCGTGCGGGCGGATCAGGGGCACGGCCTGGCGCTGCATGTTGGCGCCCATGAGGGTACGCTTGGCGTCATCGTGCTCGAGGAACGGGATGAGGTTCGCCGCGACGGAGAGCATCTGGCGGGGCGAGACGTCCATGAGGTCGACCTCGGAGACCTCCACCTGGGCGGGAGCGCCAAAGGAGCCGTCGAAGTCGCGCGTGCGGGCGATGATGCGGTCCGGGTTCGTGATGTTGCCCTTGGAGTCGACGGACACGAACCGGTGCGTCTTGGGGTCAACGGGGGTGTTGGCCGGCGCGATGTTGTGGTCCTCCTCCTCGTCGGCGGTCATCCACACGACCTCGTCGGTGACCTTGCCGTCGACGACCTTGCGGTACGGGGCCTCGATGAAGCCGTAGCCGTTCACGTGCGCGTAGAGCGCCAGCGAGCCGATGAGGCCGATGTTGGGGCCCTCGGGGGTCTCGATGGGGCACATGCGGGAGTAGTGCGAGTTGTGGACGTCGCGGACGGCCGTGGGCACGTTGGTGCGTCGGCTGGAGCCGGACTTGTGGCCGGCAAGGCCGCCGGGGCCAAGGGCCGAGAGGCGACGCTTGTGCGTGAGGCCGGCCAGGGGGTTGGCCTGGTCCATGAACTGCGACAGCTGGGAGGAGCCGTAGAACTCCTTGATGGCCGCCACGATCGGGCGGATGTTGATGAGCGACTGCGGCGTGATGTCATCGACGTCCTGGGAGGCCATGCGCTCACGCACGACGCGCTCCATGCGGCTCATGCCGATGCGGAACTGGTTCTGCACAAGCTCGCCCACGGTGCGCACGCGACGGTTGCCAAAGTGGTCGATGTCATCGGTGTGCTTGGTCTCGTCGCCTGCGTGGAGGGCCAGGAGGTAGCGCAGCGCCGCCACGATGTCCTCGCTGGTGATCACGCGCTCGTTGGGGCCGATGTCGAGGCCGAGCTTCTTGTTGACCTTGTAGCGGCCAACGCGGGCCAGGTCGTAGCGCTGCGGGTTGAAGTAGAGGGCGTCGAGCAGCGAGCGGGCGGAGTCCACGGTGGGGGGCTCGCCGGGGCGCTGGCGACGATAGATCTCGAGGAGGGCGTCCTCGCGGGTGGTCGCGACGTCGCGCTCGATGGTCGAGCGGACGACCTCGGAGTCGCCGAGGAGCGAGAGGATCTCGTCGTCGGTCTCGGCGATGCCCAGGGCGCGCAAAAACGACGTGGCGCTCTGGCGACGCTTTCGGTCGATGGAGACGACGAGATGACCGCGCTTGTCCACCTCGAACTCGAGCCATGCGCCGCGTGCGGGGATGAACTGCACGCGGTGGACGAGGACGCCGGAGTCCATCTCGGCGGCAAAGTAGACGCCGGGCGAGCGGACCAGCTGCGAGACGACGACGCGCTCGGAGCCGTTGATGATGAAGGTGCCGCAATCGGTCATGAGCGGGAAATCGCCCATGAAGACGAGCTGCTCCTTGATCTCGCCGGTCTCCTTGTTGATGAAGCGCACGTCCACGAAGAGGGGCGCCTGGTAAGAGATGTCCTTGGCGCGGCACTCGGCCAGGCTGTGGGACGGGTCACCGAACTGGTGCTCACCAAAAGTCACCTGCATGGTCCCGGCAGAGTTCTCGATGGGCGAGAACTCGGAGAAGGACTCGGCGATACCATCCGTCATGAAGTGCCTGAACGAGTCCTTCTGGACGGAGATGAGGTTGGGCAGCTCCATCGCGGGCAGGATTTTGCTAAAGCTCTTGCGCGTACGGGTGACTTGCGGTTTAGTAAGAGAAGTCTTTGCGGTAGACACCAGGCTTTTCCTCCTTCAAAAGGGTGGAAGGCGGCAATTGTCGCAACCTAGTAATCTAGCCAAGCGCAAGCCTTCCGTCAATGAAAAGTCTTGACTTGTACGGCATTTTCTATTAGATTCTCCAAGTTTTCACGCCTTTCCCGCAAAAGGGGCAGGGGGAACGGAGGGGCAGCCCCCTCGCCCCGCCGTCCCTCTGTCTCAAAAGGGGCCGGACCGATGCGGTCCGACCCCCTTGGATCTCAAACGCTGCGCCCGAGAAGCGCGAAACTACTTCAGGGTGACGGTGGCGCCGGCCTCCTCGAGCTGCTTCTTGGCGTCCTCGGCGTCCTCCTTCTTGGCACCCTCGAGGATGACGGTGGGGGCAGCCTCCACCTTGTCCTTGGCCTCCTTCAGGCCGAGGCTGGTGAGGGCGCGGACGACCTTGATGACGGCGATCTTGTTGGAGCCGAAGGAGGTGAGCTCAACGTCGAAGTTGGTCTTCTCCTCCTCCTCGGCAGCGGCGGCGCCGGCCGCAGGGGCGGCGGCGACGGCGACGGGGGCGGCGGCGGACACGCCGAAGACGTCCTCCAGCTCGTGGACGAGCTCGGAAAGCTCGAGGGCGGGCATCTCCTTGATGGCCTCGATGATCTCTTCCTTGGTAGCAGCCATGCTAATTCTCCTTCTTGTTGGGGCAGTCTGTGTGCCCTGGGGTTTGTCTGGTGGTGCCGGTAGTGCGTGTGGTACGGCAGGACGCTAGGCGGCCTGCTTTTCGGAGACCGCCTGGAGCGCGGTGACGAGGCCCCTGGCGGGACCGGCGCACACCTGCGCAATGCCGGAGAGCGGGCTGCCAATGACGTACACGAGCTTGGCGAGCAGCTCGTCGCGGGACGGGAGCTCGGCGTAGGCGAGGGCCTCCTCGGCCGTAATGGCCTTGCCGTCGGCGACGCCGCCCAGGACCTGCGTCTTCTTGAGCTTGTCGGCCTCCTGCTTCAGGACCTTGGCGGCCTCGACGGGATCGTTCTCGTAGAAGACGTAGGCGCAGGTGCCTTTGAGCATGTCGTCGATGTCGGGCATCTCGGCGTCCTTGAGGGCGATGCGCACGATGTTGTTCTTGTAGACCTTCATGTGCGCGCCGGCCTCGCGCAGGGCGCGACGGAACTCCTGGGCCTCCTTGACGGTGAGGCCGCGGTAGTCGATGACAAAGACGCCCTTGGAAGCCTCGATGGAACCCTTGACCTTCTCGAGCATGTCGATGTTGGACTGTGCTGGCATATGAACACCTCCTTCTCATGCGTTTCCGGGCACGATCCGCCGACGCGGCGGGCCCCTCGCATGAGAGGGCCCCGCTTGGCGCAGCCAAACGGGGCCTCATGGATTCTTAGCTGAGACCACCTCGGCAGGCGGGTTTCCCCTTTGAGCCCTAAGGCACCGGCTGTCTTTGGCAGCGGGACGTGCGACGAGTGCAGCGCAGGCAAAAGCCTGCAACGGGTATTCTTGCACGCGACTGGCCGCCGAGTCAAGGCGTGTGGGCGAGATACGCCACCGTCACAAAAAGCCCCGCTCGCACGAGCGGGGCCTCAACCCAGGATGCGCGCGGGGGCTAGTCCTCCATGAAGTCGCGGGTCTTGGCGGTGTCCACCTTGATGCCGGGGCCCATGGTGGTGGAGATCACGATGGACTTGACGTACTTGCCCTTGGCGCTCGAGGGCTTGACGCGCAGAAGCTCGGTGATGAGCGCGCCGTAGTTCTCCACGAGGTCCTTGACGTCGAAGGACGCCTTGCCCATGGGGACGTGGCAGATGCCGTAGCGGTCCGCGCGGTACTCGACGCGGCCGGCCTTGAGCTCCTTGACCATCTTCTCGACGTCCATGGTCACGGTGCCCAGCTTGGGGTTGGGCATGAGGCCGCGGGGGCCGAGGATGCGGCCGAGGCGGCCGACCTTGCCCATGAGGTTGGGCGTGGCGATGACGGCGTCGAAGTTGATGTTGCCCTTCTGGATTTCCTCGATGAGGTCATCGGAGCCCACGACGTCGGCGCCGGCGGCCTCCGCCTCGGCGGCCTTGGCGCCCTCGGCAAAGACGGCGACGCGAACGGTCTTGCCGGTTCCGTTGGGCAGCGAGATGGACCCGCGGATGTTCTGGTCGGCCTTGCGGGTGTCGACGCCCAGGCGGACGGCGACCTCGACGGTCTCGTCAAACTTGGCAGAGGAGAGCTCCTTGGCAAGCGCCATGGCCTCCTTGGGCGAGTAGACCTTGCCGGCCTCGACCTTGGCGGCGGCGGCGTTGTAGTTCTTTCCGTGCTTGGGCATGTTGATACCTCCTGTGGTCAACGGGCCTGTCGCCCTCCCACATATAGTTGGCGGACTTCCGCCATGTCCTGAGAGGCGCCCCGCGTGGGACGCATGGTGCCGTGATGGGGGCTAGTCCTCGGCGATGGTGACGCCCATGGAGCGGGCGGTGCCGGCAACGATCTTCTTGGCGGCCTCGATGTCGTTGGCGTTGAGGTCCGGCATCTTGATCTGTGCGATCTTGGTGAGCTGCTCCTGGGTGAGCTGGCCGACCTTGTCGCGCTGCGGCACGCCGGAGCCGCTCTTGAGACCCAGCTCCTTCTTGATGAGGTGGGCCGCAGGCGGGGTCTTGGTCACGAAGTCGAAGCTGCGGTCCTCGTAGACGGTGATCTCGACGGGGATGATGTCGCCGGCCTGGTCCTTGGTGGCCGCATTGAAGGCCTGGCAGAACTGCATGATGTTGACCTGGGCAGCGCCAAGGGCGGGGCCGACGGGAGGCGCGGGGTTGGCGGCGCCGGCTGGAATCTGGAGCTTGATGAGGTGGGTGACATTCTTCTTGGGCATGACGTTCCTCCTGGAGAGCGTGCTTTGTATCTATCTTCACGCAGGCGCCCGAGAAGCCATCCTCACCGATACGGGGCCTGCCGGAAGTTCCTAGCTGATGGCCGAGATCTGGTCGAGCGTGAGCTCGACGGGGGTCTCGCGGCCAAAGATCATGAGCATGACCTTGACCTTGCCCGCCTCGGCGTTGACCTCGGAGACCTGGCCGTCGAAATCGGCCAGGGGGCCGGAGAGGACGCGCACGGACATGCCGGCCTCGATGTTTGTCGAGGTGCGCTTGGGCGTGGGGGCGGCCGCATTGGTGCGGACGCCGCCGCGACGCATGATCTTGTCGAACTCGTCGCGACGGAGCGGCGTGGGCTTGCCGTCGAGGCCCACGAAGCCCGTGACGCCGGGCGTGTTGCGCACGACGGCCCAGGTGTTGTCGTCTACCTCCATGCGAACGAGGACATAGCCCGGAAAGACCTTGGCCTCCTTGGTCTCGCGCTTGCCGCCGTCCTTGACCTCGGTGACCTCCTCGGTTGGGATCTGGATGTCCACGACCTTGTCGCCAATGCCGTAGGTCTCGATGCGGTGCTCGAGGTCGGTCTTGACCTTGTTCTCGTACCCAGAGTACGTGTGAATGACATACCAGCGCTTGGCCATAGCCTATGCCCCCAAACTCGTGTAGCCGACGAGCGCGGCCACGATGCCGGTGTCGACGAGCCAGAGCGCGACGCCAAAGACCACGAGCGAGATGATGACCGCGACAGAGTAGTTGCGCAGCTCGTCAGGCGAGGGCCACACGACGCGCTTCATCTCGGTGCGCACGGCGGAAAGGTAGTTGCCGATGCGCCTGCCCAGACCCGGCTTCTTGTTGCTCGCCTTGGCGGGCTTGCCCTGCCTCTCTGCCGCCTTGGCAACGGCCGCGGGCTGCTGCTTGAAGACGCCCTCTGCCTTCTGGGGATTGGAGGGGGCGGCAGAGGCAGCCTGGGCGGCCTCGCGCTCAGCGCGCTTCTGGGCACGTGCCTTGCGGACGCTCCTCTTGTTCCTGTCCTTGTTCGCCATCCTCACGACTCCTCAAAGACTCGCCTTACATGGAAACCGGCTAACCCCTAAGGGAAAGCCGGTGGGAAACTCTGGCACGCCAGGAAGGACTCGAACCCTCAACACTCGGTTTTGGAGACCGATGCTCTACCAATTGAACTACTGGCGTGTGTGGACCCACCTAGTTTAGCGGGTCTCGCGGTGAAGCGTGTGCTTACGGCACCACGGACAATACTTCTTCATCTCAAGGCGATCAGGGGTGTTCGCCTTGTTCTTGGTTGTGGTGTAGTTGCGGCGCTTGCACTCGGTGCATGCAAGTGTAACAAGTGTACGCATGAATCCTCCTGAGACACCATGTCACTTCGAGGCCATCCTCGAAGATGGCGCGGTGGAGAACGTTACCATTACCTGACGCATCCTGTCAACCAGACCGTCCCCGCGCAACCCATCTCACATAACATTCACGCGAGAGAGCAGCGCTGGCCTGGGCGGATGCAGCGAGAGCCACGTGCGACACGCGGGTGCCCGCATGCGCCTCTCAAGAGAAGGGCCCGGCACCCTTGTGGATGCCGGGCCCCAAGTTAGCTTCCGGGGGAGGCTACTTGACGATCGTCGAGACACGACCGTCGCCGACGGTGTGGCCGCCCTCGCGGATGGCGAAGCGCAGGCCCTCCTCCATGGCGATGGGGTGGATGAGCTCGCAGGCAATGGTGACGTGGTCGCCAGGCATGGCCATCTCGACCTTGTTGCCATCCTTGTCGGTGAGCTCGGTGATGTCACCGGTCACGTCAGTGGTGCGGAAGTAGAACTGGGGACGATAGCCGGAGAAGAACGGGGTGTGACGGCCACCCTCCTCCTTGGTGAGGACGTAGATCTCGCCGGTGAACTTGGTCTGCGGGGTGACCGAGCCGGGCTTGCACAGAACCTGGCCGCGCTCGATGTCCTCGCGCTTGACGCCGCGGAGCAGGATGCCCACGTTGTCGCCGGCCTCGCAGAAGTCAAGCGTCTTGCGGAACATCTCGATGCCGGTGGCCACGGAGGTCTGGGTGGGCTTGATGCCGACGATCTCGACGGGATCGTTGAGCTTGAGCTCGCCGCGCTCGACACGGCCGGTGGCGACGGTGCCGCGACCGGAGATGGTCATGACGTCCTCGACGGCCATCAGGAACGGCTTCTCGTTGTCACGAGCAGGCGTGGGGATGTAGGAGTCGACGGTGTGCATGAGCTCGACGATGGAGTCGGTCCACTTCTGCTCGCCGTTGAGGGCGCCCAGGGCGGAGCCGCGGATGATCGGGGTGTTGTCGCCGTCGAAGCCGTACTCGGAGAGCAGGTCGCGGGTCTCCATCTCGACCAGGTCGATGAGCTCCTCGTCGTCAACCATGTCGCACTTGTTCAGGAAGACGATGATGTACTTGACGCCGACCTGACGGGCAAGCAGGATGTGCTCGCGGGTCTGGGCCATGGGGCCGTCGGTGGCGGCGATGACGAGAATGGCACCATCCATCTGGGCGGCGCCGGAGATCATGTTCTTGACGTAGTCGGCGTGGCCCGGGCAGTCAACGTGAGCGTAGTGGCGCTCCCAGGTCTCGTACTCGACGTGAGAGACGGAGATGGTGATGCCGCGCTGACGCTCCTCGGGAGCCTTGTCGATGTTCTCGAAGGCGGTGTAGTCGGCCTTGCAGCCCTCGGTCTCAGAGAGGACCTTGGTGATGGCTGCGGTAAGGGTGGTCTTACCGTGGTCGACGTGACCAATGGTACCGATGTTTACGTGCGGCTTAGAACGATCGAACTTCTCCTTGGCCATTGCCAATCCTCCTTTTGGAACGAACCTCTCCGGCCATTCCATGGTACAGAAATACACCCATTTATGCTCAGCGGCGCCGAAGCGCCGCAGAAAAGCCTGGTACCGGTGACTGGATTCGAACCAGTGACATCGCGGGTATGAGCCGCGTGCTCTAACCAGCTGAGCTACACCGGCATGGAGCCGAGCGCTTGAAGATGGAGCCCGCGACCGGATTCGAACCGGTGACCTCTTCGTTACCAACGAAGTGCTCTACCGACTGAGCTACACGGGCATGGTGGGGATGCTTGGACTCGAACCAAGGAACCCAGAGGGAGCGGATTTACAGTCCGCCGCAGTTGCCGCTGTGCCACATCCCCATTCCGTTTTCAAGCACCACATGGGGCGAACCCCCTGTAGCGGAGTGAATAATACGACGCGGGAAAAATCCTGTCAACGCATACCTCGGTACCGGGCGTATCTACCCCACGAATCCCGCACAACTTGGAAGAACCCGCAGGTAGAGATGGCAGTGGAAAACTGACTTAAAGACCCCTTCGGAACTTTTGGCGACCAAGCGGGCGTGTGTGGGCGCCGCCTGGGGCCATGGCTGCCCGCACGGCGGGTGGTTTTCCGTGCGCGTGGCGCGGGCCAGGCCCCGCGAATGGGTTCGGCCGGAGGCGCATGCCCCCGGCCGAAAGGTTCCTGGAGCCGGTAGAGGGAGTCGAACCCACAACCCACGGTTTACAAAACCGTTGCTCTGCCATTGAGCCATACCGGCGGTGAGGCCATGATAGCGCGTTTGGGCCATCCTGGCACGCGCGGGGGCAGATTGGCGCCTGCCCCCGCTATCTGCGCCCGCGCAGCCTGTCAAGCTTGGCGCGGGTCTGCGCGTCGAGCCTGTCCTCCAGGCTTAGGTGGGTGTGGGACCCCCGCTCGCGCGCCTCCTCGATCCCCTGGTTCACGATGCCCATGTCCTGCGCCAGAAGCGCGCTCGAGACCGTGGTCACGGGGATGCCGCCCACGGTGCAGCGGATGGCGTTGTCCGAGGTCACGAGCAGCACGTCCCTCTCGGCGTGCCGCGCCTCCGTGACCAGGCGCTCTATGACCGTGTCGGCAGACTCCCCCGTGCGCGAGAAGACCACGCGCACGCCCGCCGTGCTCCAGTTGGGCCGCTCGCTCGAGAGGTTGCCCGCCGCATCGAAGACCACGACCGGCTCGTAGCTGCCCTGGGCGTAGGCGGCCACGTCGGCGACGAGCGCCTCGCGGGCGCGGTCAAAGGGGTCGTGTCCGTAGGGGTCGCGCGAGAGGTGCGCCACATCGGCAAGGGCGCCGGCGCCGGCGCGCCCGTCGATGAGCGCGGCGTAGCGGGGCGTCCCATGCACCACGTTGTAGCCGTCGACCACGAGGAGCGCGAGGCGGGGGCGCCTAGGCATCCGAGCGAGCCCCCTCGCTCGCGCGCCGGAGCCACTCGTAGCACATGACCGTGGTGGCCTGCGCGACGTTGAGCGACTCGACGCGGCCGCGCTGCGGGAGCCTGGCGCAAAAGTCGCAGTGGCCGAGCACGAGGCGGGAGACGCCCTCCCCCTCCGAGCCCATGACCAGCGCAAGCCTGCCGTAGACGGGCGCGTGCCACACGTCCTGCTCGGCGTGCTCGGTGGCGGCGCATGCCCAGAAGCCGGCCTCCTTGAGCCGGTCGATCGCGCGGGCGAGGTTGGGGACCTGCGCTATCGGGAGATGCAGCACCGCTCCGGCCGAGGTCTTGTAGGCGCCGGGCCCCACGGTGGCGGCGCGGGCGTTGGCCACGACCACGCCGGCCGCCCCCACGACCTCGGCGGAGCGCACGATGGCGCCGAAGTTGCCCTCGTCGGTCACGTGGTCGAGCACGACCACCAGGGCGTCGCCCTCCCCCGCCGCGGCGATGACGTCCTCGATGGTGGCGTACGAGAAGGGCTTGGTCTTGACGACGATGCCCTGATGGGCGCCATGGCTCGAGAGGCGGTCGAGGCGGGAGCGGGGTACGGCCTCGCACTCCACGCCCGCGTCGGCGAGCCTGCGGACCAGCGCCGCGAGAGCCCTGTCGGCCCCCTCGGGCGAGCCGGCGCCGTCCTGCACGTAGGCGGTGCGGATGGAGACCCCGGCGTCGAGCGCCTCGGCGACGGCACGCCGTCCCTCGATGAGGTCCGAGCCGGGCGTTGTGGCACGCGGCTGGTCCTGGCGGCCGGACGCGCGCTGGGAGCGGGGGGCCGGGCGCTTTGGGCCGCGCTGGCCACGGCCTCCCTGGGCCTGGCGCCCACCTGGGGCCCCGCCGCCCGAACGCGAACCCGCACGCTGGTCACGCCCGCGACGCTGCCCGCCGCGACCGGGCTGAGAAGGTTGCGGGGCGCCCTGCCCCCTGCGGGAGGGGCCACGGCGCGCGTTGTCTCGTGCCATCCCCATCACCTACGCCCTGCGCAGGCGGCAGCCTGCGGCGGTGTCCTCGAGGACCAGGCCTAGGGCGGCAATGGCGTCGCGGATGCCGTCCGCCGTGCCCCAGTCCTTCGCCTTCCGGGCGGCCTGGCGCGCGGCGATGAGGGACTCGGCGGCCTCGGCGGCAGAGCCGCCCCCATAGCCGGCATACTTCTCGGCCAGCCCCACCAACTCGGCGGGAAGATCGCCCTCCTTGGCCTCAAGCGTGACGCCCAGGACGCCCGCGAGCTCGGCGATGGCCTTGGCCGCAGTGCCCGCAGCCTCGCCGCCAGCAGCGGTGCCTGCGTCGGCGAGGTAGGTGTTTGCCGAGGTCACGAGCGAGAAGATCGCGGCAAGGCCGCCGGCGGTGTTGAAGTCGTCGTCCATCTGGCGCGCGAACTCCTCGCGGGCCTCGCGGACCGCCGAGAGCAGCGCCCCGTCGAGATCCGCGCTGCCCGTGCCGTTCTTTGAGGCCCAGAGCAGGTTCTTCTCGCAGGTGCGCAGGCGCTCGAGGGTCCCCACGGCCCCCTCCAGGCGCTCGAAGGAGAAGTCGAGGGGGGCGCGGTAGTGGGTTTGCAGCATGAGCAGGCGCACCGCGTCGGCGGGGTACTTGTCGAGGACCTCCTTGAGCGTGTAGAAGTTGCCCAGGCTCTTGGACATCTTGTCGCCGTCCACGCGGAGCATCCCCGTGTGCATCCACAGGTTGGCGAGAGGCTCGTGCCAGGCGCACATGGACTGGGCGGTCTCGTTCTCGTGGTGCGGGAAGACGAGGTCTGCGCCGCCGCCGTGGATGTCGATGGGAGTGCCCAGATAGCGGTGGATCATGGCGCAGCACTCCGTGTGCCAGCCGGGACGCCCCTCGCCCCAGGGGCTCGGCCAGCTGGGCTCGCCGGGCTTGGCGGCCTTCCAGAGGGCGAAGTCGAAGGGGTCGCGCTTCTTGTCGTTGACCTCTATGCGCTCACCGGCGCGCATCTGGTCGAGGTCGCGGCCAGAGAGGACGCCGTAGCTGTGGTCCGAGCGGACCGAGAAGTACACGTCGCCGTTGTCGGCCGCGTAGGCGTTGCCCTGCTCGATGAGGGACTCGATCATCTCCTGCATGGCCCGGATCTCGTGCGTGGCGCGCGGGCGGATGTCGGGGTCGAGGATCCCAAAGCGGTGCATCTGCTCGATGAAGGCGTTCGAGAACTCCTCCGCCACGTCGGCGGCGGTGCGGCCCTGCTCGTTTGCGCGGTTGATGATCTTGTCGTCCACGTCGGTGAGGTTCTGGGCGAAGGTGACCTCGTAGCCCTTGTACATGAGGTAGCGGCGGATCACGTCAAACGAGAGGAAGGTGCGCGCGTTGCCGATGTGAATCTGGTCGTAGACCGTGGGGCCGCAGACATACATGCGAATCTTGCCCGGCTCGATGGGCTCGAGCTCCTGCTTCCGATGCGTTTGGGTGTTGTAGACCTGCATGGTTCGCTCCTTGGGATGTATGCACACGTACAGGCATTGTAGCAGCACCCAGGGAGGCGGCCGGGGAGGGAGGCTCCCCGCGCGGCAAGGGCCGGCCGCAAGGAGGGTGGCGAGCGGGTTGCGTCTCGGAGGGCCCTCTATGCGGCAAGGCCCAGCGCGCCGGCGCCCGGGCCACGGGAGGCCGCAGGCCGCTGCCCCGGAGGCGTCGAGGACTCGACGCCGGGCCCGCAGCGACCGGCGAGGGCCTTGGCCCCATCGAGCACCTCGAAGCTGGAGGTCGCGGCTCCGCTGTAGTCGCCCATGCCAACTACGACGGCCAAGGCGGTGCCCACGGCATCGTTGCCAACGTAGCTCACGGCGTAGTCGGTGCCCTCGACCAGGGGGGTGCCGCCAAGCGCGACCTCCACCTGCGGCACCGCCGCCTTTCCCGCATACACGGCGTCCCCCACCGTGACGGTCGCATTCCGAAGCGAGGTTGGCTCGGGCGCCGAGACCGGGCTCGCCACGTACCAGTAGGCGTCGGCGTTGGAGACCCGCACGCTCACGCACTCGTCGAGCGACGAGGTGGCACCCGTCAGCGAGTCGTGGGCCGTGAAGCTTGAGGTCCCCTCGTCATACCCAAGAAGCGTCACGGCATGCGGCCTGCCGGTGCTCGTGTACAGCACGATGCCAGCGGGGTTCTCGTCTATGAGGGCGCGAAGCTCGGCGGAGCGCTCCTCCTCGGTCGAGCCCGTGACGTAGCCGTGCTCCACGGCGTAGGCGGCGCCCTGCGTACCCACCGAAAAGCCGAAGGGAAGGCCCCTGGAGGAGGGAATCGAGGAGGTGGTGATCGATTCCCAGTCCTGGTCGCCGTTGAGCAGGGCGGCCCTGCGGAGCATGTTGGTGGCGGCATAGATGGTGCAGCGACCGGTGCTGCCGGGCTCGTTCACAAAGACCTCGTCTGCCAGGGTCTCGGCGAGTGTGGCCGCCCGCGCCTCGGGGACGACCGAAAAGAGCGCGAGGGCGAGCCCCGCCAGCAGCGAGGCGCATGCGAAGGCCACGCGAGCGGCGGCGACGCCGGAGCCGACAGGAGGCCTTCCTGCGGTAATGGGCATGTGCGGTTCCTTCCCGGCCGCGCAGGCTGGGGCGGTGTCAGTATGTCGAGGGTGCTAGTGCCTCGGGCGCGGGGTGGTGCCGTGGGGTGGCGCGGTGGTTCGCGTGCGTGGCATATCGTGCGCGGCCTGTACGGGTGCGCGCAAGGCGCGGGGTGGGCGCCCCGCCGCGCACATGCGGAACAGGCTAACCCCGCCTCGGCGGATACACGAAGTTTACGCACAGTCTTCGGGATGCCTGCATCTCATGACCATCAAATGAGTACAGGCCTGAGCCCCGTCGCACGGTATGGCGCGCGGTTGGCGAGAGGCGGCGGCGTCCCGGGCAGCCATGCCACGCGGGGTCCATCAGTCATCCGGCCCGTCGAGAAGGACCACGGCCCAGGCGGCGACGCCCTCCTCGCGCCCCACAAAGCCGAGACGCTCGGTGGTGGTTGCCTTGACGCCCACCCGTGACACGCCGACGCCCATGGCCCGCGCCATGGCCTGGCGCATCTGCTCGCGGTAGGGCGCGAGCTTGGGCGCCTGCGCAGCGACGGTGCAGTCCGCGTCGACAAGGGAGAAGCCCCGCTCGCGGGCAAGCGTGGCCACGCGCGAGAGCAGGGCCATGGAACTTGCCCCCTCGAAGGCTGGGTCGGTGTCGGGGAAGAGCTGGCCTATGTCGCCGGCGCGCATGGCGCCAAGGATGGCGTCCATGAGGGCGTGAGCCAGCACGTCCGCGTCGGAGTGGCCCGCAAGGCCACGCTCGCCGGGCACGGTGACGCCCCCCAGGACGAGCGGGCGGCCCTCCGTGAAGGCGTGTACGTCAAAGCCGTGTCCTATGCGGGTCATGCCCGCTCACCTCCGGGGTCTGCGCCTGACCACCTGTCTGCGCAGCGGTCCTTTGCAGAGTGAATCATAGGCATGTTTCCCTCAACAGGGTAGATGAGGCGGTTTCCCGCACCGGCGCGACGAGGCCACATGCCCGCGGAGCCCCCTCGCAACGGCCCGGGCCCGCCTACATGAGCAGGCGCTGCTCAAGCGCGGCGCAGGCGATGGCCAGGTCCTCCGGCACGGTGACCTTGATGTTGTCGCGCGGCGAGTCAAAGCAGCGGACCTTGCCGCCGTGGCGTTCGACGAGGGAGGCGTCGTCGGTCCCCTGGTAGCCCTCCCACGCAGCGGACTTGTAGGCGGAGGTGAGGGCGCGGGTGCGGAAGACCTGCGGGGTCTGGGCCGCCCAGTAGAAGGAGCGGTCCGGCGTGGCGATGATCACGCCGTCCTCGACGAGCTTCAGGGTATCCACCGAGCGCGCGGCGCAGATGGCCCCCGCAAGCCCGGGATCCTCGCGCACGCAGGCGATGACCCCCTCGATGACCTCGGTCTCGATGAGGGGGCGGGCCGCGTCGTGGACGGCCACGAGGTCATAGCCGCGCGGCATGGCGGCCAGGCCGTGCGCGACGGAGTGCTGGCGCGTGTCGCCGGAGGCGGCCAGCGTGACGGGCTTGAGCAGCGCCACGCGCGAGAGGACCTCGCCGCGCACCGTGTCCACGTGGCCTGGGGCGCACACCACCACGATGTGGCCGACCGAGGGGGCGTGGTCGAAGGCGAGGAGCGGCCAGCACATGAGCGGCAGCCCGCAGAGGTCCACGAACTGCTTGCCGCGCGGATCCCCAAAGCGCTCGCCCGCCCCGCCGGCGACGATGATCGCCACGGTGTCGGGCTTGGCCCCCTCCTCGCCCACGCGCGCGGCGGCGGGCGAGGCGCACGTCTCCGGGGCGTTCATTCGCTCTGCCCCCACATGCGGTGCAGGCTGTTGGCCAGGGCGTCTGGGTTCTTGACGCCAATCTCGCCCAGCCTGGAGGCGTCGTCTTCCGCTGCCTCGAGGATCTCTTGGAGCGAGCCGTACTCGTCCACGATCTTGTCGGCCAGGCCCTCGCGCACGACGGAGACGCGCGAGAGGGTGCGCAGGCCGAGCGGGGCCATGATGGTGTCCTCGCCGTAGTCGTCGTAGCCCAGGATGCGCGCGACGACCTTGGGCGAGCGCAGCTGCGGGTTGGCCATCTCGTGGAACTGCTTGCGGATGGCACGGGCGTGCTCCTCGGAGGAGTCGTTGGCATAGTCGCGAATCGTGAGGTTGTAGGCCTCGTCCATGTCGCCCAGGAACTCCTCGCGCTGCATCTCGGTGATGCGGCCGGAGGTGCCCAGCTGGACGATGCATCGGTCGAGCTCGTCGCCGGCCGACATGAGCACCTCGAACAGGTAGAAGATGTTCGTGATGTCGCCAAGCGTGACGAAGTTATCGAATTCGAGGCTCGTGAGGTGCTGGAGGCTGCGGTCGATCTGCGAGCGGGTGTTCTGCATGGCGGCGGCAAGCTGGTTCACGGTCGACATGATCTCGGCAACGGGGCGCAGCTGGAAGCCGTGTCCGTCCACGTAGACGTTGACCACGGAGCGGCGCTCGGAGACCGAGATGACCATCGCCCTGGTGAGCAGGCTCATGCGCGCGGCCGTGCGATGGCGCGTGCCCGTCTCGGTGGTGGGCAGCGAGGGGTCGGGGTTGAGGTGGTAGTTGGCCCGCAGGATCTTGGTGAGGTCCTTGTCGATGATGACCGCGCCGTCCATCTTGCAGAGCTCGAAGAGGCGGTTTGCGGTGAACGAGACGTCCATGGCAAAGCCGTCATCCCCGGCGGCCAGCACGTTCTCGGTGTCGCCGACGCAGATGAGGGCCCCCAGGTGGCCGGCGATGATCATGTCGAGGGCCAGGCGCAGCGCCGTCCCCGGCGCCGTCATCTTGGTGGCGCCGTCAATGCGCTGCTGGGTCGTGAGGGCCCCTTTGTCAAGCTCGGCAGGATCCATGGCACCTCCTCGGAAAGGCCGGCCCGCGCGAGGCGGGCCGGAGAAATCTCAAACCTAGAAGCAGTATATGACGAGCGGGGGCGCTTGGGCAGCGCGCCTCGGACTTACGCGCCAGACGCGGCAAGCCCGCCCTCCTGCGGCGACGGGCGCACGTCGGCATCAACCGACCAGCGGTCGCGCGCCGAGGGGAGCTCCATGTGCTCGCGCTTGCGCGGGGCGGGAATCTCGCCCGTCCCCTTGGAGAAGACGAGCTCGTCACCGCTGGCATCCACCTCGATGATGTCGCCGCGCTGCCACTTGCCCTCCAGCAGCTCCTCCGAGAGCGGGTCCTCGATGAGCGTCTGGATGGCGCGGCGCAGCGGACGCGCGCCGTAGATGGGGTCGGTGCCGCGCTTGGCCACGAGGTCGCGGGCGGCGACGCTGAGGTTGATCGACATGCCGTTGGCGATGAGGCGGTCGCGGAGGTCGGAGACCATGAGCTCCACGATGCCGCGCAGCTGCTCGCCCGTGAGCGACTTGAAGACCACGATCTCGTCAACGCGATTGAGGAACTCGGGACGGAAGAGCTTCTTGAGCTCGGAGGTCACGCGGCTCGTGATCTCCTTGTCAGAGAGGCCCGAGGCGCCGGACGCCGAGAAGCCCATCGTGGTGGTCTGCGCGATGTCGCGCGCGCCGATGTTGGAGGTCATGATGATGACCGTGTTGGAGAAGTCCACATGGCGACCCTGGCCGTCGGTGAGCCTGCCCTCGTCCAGAATCTGGAGCAGCACGTTGAAGACGTCGGGGTGCGCCTTCTCTATCTCGTCGAAGAGCACCACCGAGTACGGGCGCCTGCGCACGGCCTTGGTAAGCTCGCCGCCCTCGTCGTAACCCACGTATCCCGGAGGGGCGCCGACGAGCTTGGAGACCGTGTGCTTCTCCATGAACTCGGACATGTCGAAGCTGATGAGCGCCTCCTCGGAGCCAAAGAGGAACTGGGCGAGCGCCTTGGCGAGCTCGGTCTTGCCCACGCCCGAGGGCCCCAGGAAGATGAACGAGCCACCGGGGCGTCGGGGGTCCTTGAGCGGCGAGCGGCTGCGCCTGATGGCGCGAGCGACCTTGGTCACGGCCTCGTCCTGGCCAATGACGCGCTGGTGGAGGACGTCCTCGCAGCGCAGCAGCTTGGAGGCCTCGGCCTCGGTGAGGTTGGAGACGGGCACGCCGGTGATGCTCGAGACCACGTCGGCGATGTCGCCTTCGTCCACGGTGACCACGTTCTGGGCGAGCCTCTCGCGCCATGCGCCCTCAAGCTCGTCGCGCTTGCTCACAAGCTCCTTCTCCTGGTCACGCAGGCGGGCGGCGTCCTCGAACTCCTGGGCGGCGGCGGCCTTTGACTTCTCGTCATGGACGCGGGCGAGCTCGGCGTCAACCCGGGCGATCTCGGGGGGCAGCGTGGTCTTGTGGACGCGCGTGCGCGCACCGGCCTCGTCGATGACGTCGATGGCCTTGTCGGGCAGGAAGCGGTCCTGGATGTAGCGGTCGGCCAGGGTGACGGCGGCCTTGAGGGCGCCCTCGGTGTAGCGGACGTGGTGGTGCTCCTCGTAACGGCTCTGCAGGCCGTGCAGGATCTCGAGGGCGTCCTCGGGGCTTGGCTCGCCGATGATGACCGGCTGGAACCTGCGCTCGAAGGCGGAGTCCTTCTCGATGTGCTTGCGGTACTCCTCGGCCGTCGTGGCGCCAATCACCTGGATCTCTCCGCGCGAGAGGGGTGGCTTTAGGATGGACGCGGCGTCGATCGAGCCCTCTGCCGAGCCCGCGCCGATGATGGTGTGGATCTCGTCGATGAAGAGGATGTCGTTGGGGTTGTCCTCCAGCTCGGCGACGACCTTCTTCATGCGCTCCTCGAACTCGCCGCGGTACTTCGAGCCCGCCACAAGCGAGGCCACGTCGAGCGTCCAGATCTGCTTGCCACGCAGGATGTCGGGCACGTTGCCGGCGGAGATGAGCTGCGCAAGGCCCTCGACGATGGCCGTCTTGCCCACGCCCGGATCTCCCAGGATGAGCGGGTTGTTCTTCTGCCTGCGGGCGAGCACCTGCATGACGCGCTCGATCTCGCGGTCACGGTCGAGCACCGGGTCGAGATCTCCCGCCTCGGCGAGCTTGGTGAGGTTGCGGCCGTACTTCTCGAGCATGGAGCCATCGTCCGAGGGGGGCTGGGCACCCATGCCCATGAAGGTGCTGGGGTCCATGCGCACCTCGGCGGCGGGCCGCCCCTCCTCCTCGACATTCTTGGAGACAAGCTCGTTCACCGCGTTGCGCACCGCGTCCCCCGAGACGCCCATGGCGCGCAGGGCGTCCATCGCGCGGCCGTTGCCCTCGGACACGATGCCCAGGAGAAGGTGCTCGGTGGCGATGTAGGTTTGGCCGTGGGTCATGGTCTCGCGGTACGCGGCCTCCAGCACGCGCTTTGTGCGCGGTGTGAAGGGGATGTGGCCGCCGGGGACGGGCTCAGTCTCGTCCTGGGAGAGCTGCTTCACGGTGGCAAGCGTCTCGTCGTACGTGACGTCAAGCTTCGAGAGCGCCTTGGCTGCAACGCCGTCGCCCTCCTTGATGAGCGCCAGGAGCAGGTGCTCCGTGCCCACGTACATCTGGCCGAGGCCTCTGGCCTCGTCCTGGGCCAGGCTCATGACCTTCCTGGCCCTGTCGGTGAATTTCTCAAACATGTGGATCCAACGCCCCCTTGTGGGTCGTGGGCGGACGCCGTCGTACCGCCATCTGTTTGCTGGTGGTACTTGTACCCCCTTGCGGTGGGGCAAATACCTCGCACGGCAAAGCTACGCTTCCTAGGGCCCTAGTTTCTAATCAAAACGACAATGCTCATCCCGACGATTACCGCGCCTACCAGGCAGTAGACAATCCCCGATTTGATCAGCCCGTGCCTGATGCGTAGCACCGATTCATAAAGCGTTATTACGCCATCGCCTCAGCGCTGCGTGTCGCGCTACTCCGCGGCCTCGCCCTTTGCGTAGATGTCGCCGATGGGGGCGATGGCCTTCATGGCGTCCAGCACCTCTGCGAGAAGGTCGTCCAACTCCATGTCGTTGAGCTCTGCGCCGTGGCGGATGACGTCGCGGTCGCAGCCGGCGGCGAAGCGCTTGTCCTTGAACTTCTTCTTGAGCGACTTTGCCGGCATGTCGGCGACCGACCCGCTCGGCCGCATCTTTGCCGCCGCCTGGATGAGGCCGCTCAGCTCGTCTGCGGCATAGAGCACCCGCTCCATCTTGGTCTCGGGCTTGGGAAGCTCGGGGTTGTTGTCGGAGTTGTGCGTCTGGATGGCGCGCACCAGCTCGGGCGTGCCGCCCTCGGCCTCGATGAGCTCGCCGGCCCTCACCGTGTGCTGGGCGGGATCCTGAGACTCCTCCCAGTCGAGGTCGTGGAGAAGCCCGACCTGGCCCCAGAACTCGACGTTTGCCGGGTCGTACTTCTCGGCGTAGTGGCGCATGAGACCCTCGAGGGTCTCGGCGTGCTGGATGTGGAAGGGATCCTTGTTATGGCGCCTTAGCAGTTCAAGCGCCTGTTCGCGTGTGAGGCCGGCGGAGAGGGGCGGGGAGGCGGGGCGGCTCGCCGCCTCCTGGGCGGCGCCCGACTCGGCGTCGTCGGCGATGGCATCCGCCGACGCTGCGGCGTTGTCGGTCTTCTCGGGGAGCTGGGAGGCAATGTCTGCGCGGGTCACGGCCTCGGGCTTCATCTGCGGGAAGAGCAGCACGTCGCGGATGGCGGGCTGATCGCAGAAGAGCATGATCATGCGGTCGATGCCATAGCCGATGCCGCCCGCGGGCGGCATGCCGTACTCGAGCGCGCGCACGTAGTCGTAGTCATAGCCCATGGCCTCGTCGTCGCCCATGCCCTTGGCCGCGACCTGCTCCGCAAAGCGTCCGGCCTGGTCGACCGGGTCGTTGAGCTCGGTGAAGGCATTGGCGTACTCATGGCCGCAGATGACGAGCTCGAAGCGGTCGGTAAGGCGTGGGTCGTCGGCCTTGCGCTTGGCCAGCGGGCTTACCTCTTCGGGGTAGTCGCAGACAAACGTGGGGTTGACCAGCGTGGACTCGCCCAGCTCGTCGTAGAGCTCGAAGAGGAGCTTGCCGGCGCCCCAGCCGTCCTCGGCCTCGATGCCGTTGGCGCGGCAGAGCTCGCGCAGGTGCTCGATGGGCGTGTCCATGCCCACGTGCTCGCCCACCGCCTGCGAGGCGACCTCCGAGAGGGGCACCGAGCGCCATGTGCCGCTCATGTCCACCCGCTGGCCCTGGTAGACGATGGCCTCGTGGCCCTCCTCGCAGCCGCAGACCTCGCGCGCGATGGCCTTGAAGAGACCCTCGCTGAGGCGCTTCATGCCGTCGAGGTCGGAGTAGGCGCAGTACGCCTCCATCGTGGTGAACTCCGGGTTGTGCGTGAGGTCCATGCCCTCGTTGCGGAACTGGCGGCCAATCTCAAACACGCGCTCCATGCCGCCCACGAGGAGGCGCTTGAGCGGCAGCTCGGTGGCAATGCGCAGGTAGAAGTTTCGGTCAAGCGCGTTGAAGTGCGTGACGAAGGGCTTTGCGTTCGCGCCGCCCATGATGGCGTGCATCATGGGGGTCTCAACCTCCATGTAACCGTCGGCCTCCATGTGGCGACGGATAAGGCTGACGATCTGGCTGCGCCTGCGGAAGACGTCGCGGACCTCGGGGTTCATGATGAGGTCAACGTAGCGCTGGCGATAGCGCATCTCGCGATCGGTGAGGCCGTGGAACTTCTCGGGCAGCGGGCGCAGCGACTTGGAGAGAAGCACGAGCTTGGTGGGCGCAACGGAGAGCTGGCCGCGACGGGTGCGCAGCACGCGACCGGTGGCGTCGATGATGTCGCCGAGGTCGAGCTGGCGGAGAAGCCCCCAGCCCTCCTCGCCGAGGTCGTTCACGCGGCAGAAGAGCTGGATCTGGCCGGTGACGTCCTCGAGGACGATGAAGGCCGCCTTGCCCTGGCGGCGAAGCGCGCGAATGCGGCCGGCGACGGAGACCACGTCCTGGGTGTCCTCGCCCTCGGGAAGGCTGGCGTAGTCCCTTTCGAGCTGGGCCGCATGGGCCGTGACCTCGCTCGTGATGGGATAGGGGTTCACGCCTGCGTCGATGAGCGCCTGGCGGCGGGCGCGGCGCTGGGCCCTCTCGTCATTGGTGGCGCTCTCGCCCGTCTTGGTCTGGTCGGCCATTGCTGCTCCTCATGCTCGCGCGCGCCCGTCGGCGCGCAGTGTCATCTCGCGTCTGGCCGGCCATGCGGGGCGGCCACAGTGCAAACCATTGTACTGTAGCCTTTTTGGGACGGGGAGACAGCTCCCCGTCTCACCACCACGCAGCCGCGAGGCAAAGGGGGACACTCCCCTGTCTCATGGCTGCGTGATCGACACGCGCTTTCCAAGGTCCGAGATGGGACGGAGCCGACTGGTGTTGGTGAGGTCGATGGCGCCAAGGCTGACCTCGCCCGTCTCCCCAGATGGGCACGCATGCACATAGCGCTCCTCGGGCTGCCCCGATGCGTTGGTGTAGGTAACGCGGCAGTTGTAGTGGTTGGACATCCAGCCCCCGCTGCCCCGCGGGTAGTCCCAATAGCAGTTGTGGACGTCCTTGAAGCCGCCGATCTTGGTGGCAAGCTCGCACATGATTGTGGGCGAGGTCAAGGAGTCCCAACGGTGCGCGAGGAAGAAGGGGCCATTGGCCTCCTGCGCGTAGTTGTAGAGCCGCCCCGAGGCGCCCGTGAGGTATTTGAACCCACAGCCGTTCTCGTCCAGAAGATAGTCCGCCACTGCCTTGAGCTTCTCGTAGGACGAGCCCCGCCCCACACCCGCCTTGGCAACGGCCCTCTGGATGACGAGGTCCTCCCACTGCGACTTGGCGGCATCAAAGTCGTTCACGTAGACGGGTGCGGTCGCGGCGATCACGTAGCCGCTCTTGCTTGCCTCGCGAACCTGTAGCGTATAGGCGCCGGGGACGTAGCTCTCCACATACGTCACGTATCCTCCGTCCACCTTGCGAAGATCGCCGCCGGCGTCGGAGCTGTTGAGATACTTGATGTCGGCATAGCTTGGCTTCCGGTACCCGACGATGTTCCTGCCGTTTGCATCTGTGACGCTGATGCTTGAGGGATCGGGGTTGTTCGTCTTGATGTAGACCGGAGAGGTGATGCCGGACCACGCGCCATAGCCGTGCGGGTCAAGGGAGTAGAGCTGGTAGCTGTACTTGGCGCTCTCCTGCGGGATCTTCGTGGTATCGCCGCCGGCCTTGCCCGAGGTCGGCGTCGAGACGCTCAGCGCGTAGAACGCCGTCCCCTCGCCGGTCCAGTGGCCCGTATTGCGGCTGAAGTCCGCAATGATGTTGCCCGAGCGGTCCCTGCCTTTAAGGCTGTCATACTCGGGCCTCTTCGTGGTGTAGAGATGGGTCCCTATCGTTGCGTACTGGTTGAAGAGCCGGTACACGGGCACGTCTCCGCCCGAGTAGAGCTTGACTCCCTCGCCGGTCCAGTGGCCCGTATTGCGCTTGTTGTCAGCGTTCACGCGGCCCCGGCTGTCCTTGCCCTTGAGCCTGTCGTACTCGCCCTTGTCCAGCGTGTAGAAGTGCTCGCCGTTGTACTGGTTGTACAGGCGGTAGATTGGCTTGCCCGTTGTGGGCGCATGCCACTGCACGCCTTCCTTGGTCCAGCCGATCGCCTCCAGGCTGTTGTACTCGTTGACGTCGGTGGTGATGAGGTGGTCGCCGTCGTACTGGTTATAGAGCCTGTACACAGCCTGCGATGGGATGTCGGCCCTGGCCTGCTCTGGCACGAGAAGCGTCGCGCATCCCGCGACGACAAGCGCGAACGCCACGAGAAGACCCAGCGGCGCGCCAACGGACGGGCCCCACATGAGGCAACGGGATTGAGGCAGCGCTGTTCCGCTCACATGCATTTCTCCGCTCTGTGCCTGGGCCGATTCTAAGCCTGCTCGGGACGGCGGTCGTCGCCGTGACTCCGCCCCTCGGTGAAGACAAAGGAGCCCCCTTGCCTCACCTAGCGGGTGATGCCCACGACCGTGTAGCCCTTCGTCTTGCCGGCGGGCGTGGTGAACTCCACCTGGTCTCCCTTGCCGCAGCCGATAAGGGCCTGGCCGGCGGGGGACTCGTTCGAGATCTTGTGCTCGAGAGAGTTGGTCTCGGTGGTGCCCACGATGGTGAACTTGGTCTTCTTGCCGCGCTCGTCCTCAAGCTCGACGGTGGTGCCAATGGAGACCTTGATGCCACCGCGCTGCGCGTCATCGACGACCCTGGCCACCGAGAGGGTCTGGCGAATCTCGGAGATCTTGGACTCGTTCTGGGACTGCTCCTCCTTGGCGGCGTCATACTCGGAGTTCTCCGAGAGGTCGCCAAAGGAGCGGGCCTCCTTCAGGCGCTCGACGATCTCGTCGCGAAGCTCGCCCTCGCGGTATGCCAGCTCGTCGACGAGCTTCTGGCGACCCTCGGCGGTAAGTGTGATTTCCTTGCTGTTATCCATAGCTCTGCTTTCCTCGTAGTGCGCTTGAGGCGAGTGCCCCGGGCGCCGTGGTTTACTCGCCCAGCTTGGCGCCGCACTTCTTGCAGAAGCCGGCGTCTGCGGCGTTCTCGGCACCGCACTGGGGGCAGAACTTGACGACCCCCTCAGCCCCGGGGGCGTCCTCGACGTCGGCATCGTCCTCGTCGGCGACGACCTCCTCGGCCCCGTCCTCCTGGGAGGCCTCGACCTTCTTGGGGTCCTTGTCGTCATCCTCCTCCATGCCCTCACGCACGTTCTTGACGGTCTTGCCAAGGGCGGAGCCGAGCTTGGGGAGGTTCTTGGGCCCAAAGATGATCAACACGACGACAACGATGATGAGCAGCTCGGGAATGCCAAGTCCAAGAATCATGGTGAGGTCCTCCTAGATGTGGATGAATGAGGCAAGCGCGCGTCGCGCGCTGCCGCATCCGTTAGTATAGCCGAGGATGTTTCCTACTCACAATACAAACTGGGACTTTGGGCATAGGCCCATGAGCTGACCACCCAGCTGCAACCCCTCCCGTTAGGAGCACGCGTGCCCACCTGGCTCATCGTCGCGATTGTCATCTCCTGGATCCTCTTTGCCATTGTCCTGGCGCTACCGTGGCTGCTCAAGCGCCGTGGCGTCGAGATGCGCCGCACCAAGTTTGGCCCCGCGCTCATCTTTGAGTCGGCGGACGGCGACGGCACGCCCGTGCGCCTGCTCAACGTGAACGGCACCTTCCAGAGCGTCTGCTACCTGCCCGACGACCTTCGCTTTGAGCTGGCGTGCGCCTATCACCGCAGCATGGCCGAGGTCTGCTATGACCTGCCAGACGCCACGCGCGCCCTGGTGATTGGCGGTGGCGGATACTCCCTCACCAAGTGGCTGGTGGCCCACAGGCCAAGGCTCCACGTCGACGCCGTCGAGATCGACCCCCGCGTCACCGTGATAGCCCGCGAACGCTTCTTCCTCGACGACCTCATCGAAAAGTACGGCGCAGAGCGCATCTCGCTTGTCAACGGCGACGGCTGGGACTGCCTGCGCCGTGCCGAGAGGCCCTATGACGTCATCGTGAACGATGCGTTCTCGGGCAACCGCCCGCTTGGCCAGCTGGGGACCGGCGAGGGCGCGCAGCTCATCCGCGAGAGGCTCACGCCCGGCGGGGTGTATCTCGCAAACCTGCGCTGCCCGACCAGGGGGCGCCGCGCACGCATCCTCGAGGAGGCGAAGCGGGCCTTCTCGGCGCAGTTCGCGCACGTTGCCTACGTGCCCGAGTGGCCCGACAGACCCGAGGCGCGCGGCAACAACGTGCTCATCGCGACGGACGCCGAGCTGGCGCTGCCCGAGGGCGCGACCGTCGTGAAGTAGGGCAGACCGCCCGCCGGCCGGCGCAAGCGGGCGGATGCCGCCCGCACGGACCCGCCGCCCGCCGGCGCACCCCTCGCCGCACGCCTGACGGCGCGCGGCGATCTTGTTTGGACAAGCATTGCGCCTCTCGATGCGATGATCCACCATGGGCCTCGAGCGCGGCAACCACAGCCACAATGCCCGAACAGCCACCGAGAGGGGACCCCATGGCGCGAGACACCGGCACCTCCGTACGCAGCCTCGTCATTTACTCCGTCTTTGTGCGCAACCACACCCCCGAGGGCACGTTTCGCGCCGTGATCCCCGACCTGCCCCGCATCCACGCGCTGGGAACCGACGTCGTGTGGCTCATGCCCATCCATCCCGTTGGCGAGAAGGACCGCAAGGGCACGATGGGGAGCCCCTACGCCAACCGCGACTACCGCACGGTCGACCCCGCGTACGGAACCATGGGTGACTTCCGCGCCCTGGTGGACGCCATCCATGCCGAGGGCATGAGGTGCATGATCGACGTGGTGTACAACCACACCTCCCCTGACTCCGTCCTCTTCGACGAGCACCCGGAGTTCTTCTTCCGCAAACCCAATGGGAGGCCTGGAAACCGCGTGGGCGACTGGTCCGACATCATCGATCTCGACTACGGCGTCCCGGCTCTCTGGGACTACCAGATCGAGACCCTGTGCCGGTGGGCCCGCATTGTCGATGGATTCCGCTGTGACGTCGCCTCCCTCGTGCCGGTCGAGTTCTGGAAGCGCGCCCGCGCCGAGGTGGCGAAGGTTCGTCCCGGATGCCTGTGGCTCGCCGAGACGGTCCACCGCTCCTTTGGCGCCGCGTGCCGCACCGCGGGCATGGCCTGCGCGCGCGACTCCGAGGCGTTCGAGGCCTTCGACATTGAGTACGAGTACGACGTCCAGGAGGCCTTCGAGCGCTACCTCAAAGGCGAGATTCCCCTCTCGTGCTACCTCGACCTTCTCGACTTCCAGGAGAACCTCTACCCCCAGAACTACGACAAGCTGCGCTTCCTCGAAAACCACGACACGGCGCGCATAGCCTCGCGCGTCACGCGCGAGGCGGACCTGCGCAACCACACGGCCATGCTCTACTTCAGGAAGGGGACGACGCTGGTCTACGCCGGGCAGGAGGCGGCCTGCCCGCATTCGCCGAGCCTCTTTGACCGCGATACCGTCTCTTGGGACACGAAAACTGATCTTTCGGACCTCATGCGGCGCATGGCCGACATCAAGCACGGCATGCTCGACGCGGATGACGCCATCTTCGTGAGGGCCGATGACGAGAACGACATCGCCGTCCTGCGCCGCGAGCATGACGGCAGGCGCAAGGTGGGGGTCTTCTCGCTTAAGTCGCGCGCGGCCGAGGTCGAGGTGCCGCTGCCCGACGGCGCGTACGAGAACCTCATCGACGGCTCCGCCGTGGCCGTGCGCGGCGGGCGCCTGGCATGCGACGGGACGCCCGTCGTAGTGACGTTGGGGGCAAGGGGGCAGTCCCCTTGCCTCACGGGAGGCGTGCGATGACGGACGGGAACTTCTTCCAGCGGGCGTATGACATCGTGAGGCAGGTGCCCGAGGGGCGCGTCGCCACGTACGGCCAGGTCGCGCGCATGATGGGCGAGCCGAGAAAGGCCCGCTACGTGGGGTTTGCCATGCACTCGAGCCCGGGGATGAAAGGCGGGGTCCCCTGTCACAGAATCGTCTTCGCCGACGGCAGCCTGGCGCCCGGGTTCGCGTTCGGCGGCCCCGACGAGCAGAGAAGGATGCTCCAGGCCGAGGGCGTTGGATTTCTCCCCAACGGCAAGGTTGACCTGCGCCGGTACGCCTGGGAGGCGTAGGGGAGGGGCGCCTGGGGCCAAAGGCGGCGCCCGCACATGAAAATGGCCGGAGGGCAACCCCTCCGGCCTGCTGTTCACGTGGTCGGGACGACTGGATTTGAACCAGCGACCTCTCGGTCCCGAACCGAGCGCTCTACCAAGCTGAGCCACGTCCCGTTAGCAGACGACACTTTAGCAGGCCCACCATCCGTGCTCATTTTTCGCAGCGCGCACAATGCGCTCGGCAACACCGGCAGACTCGCAGATGGCAAACGAGCAGGATCCCGAGCCCGTAACCTGCGACGCCGCCACGCCCGGCTGCCGCGCGAGCCAAGCGGCGGGCTCCCCTATGGAGGGCCTCAGGCGCAACGCCGCCGGGGCGAGGTTGTTGTACAGGTTCCCGGCGATGCCCGCAAGGTCGCCCGCCGCCAGGGCATCGCACAGCGCATCGGGGCTTCCCGGCGCGGCTGGGGCGCGATCGAACTCCTCGTACACCTCGCGCGTGGAGCTGGCGCACCCCTTGGGCATCACCAGCGCGACGGGCACCCCGCCAAGTGACGGGAACGCCCTCTCCAGCACGTCGCCCGCCCCCCTCAGGAACGATGGCACGGGGTTGAGAAAGAACGCGACGTCTGCGCCCACGCGACGAGCGACCTCGATGACGCGCTGGTCAAGCGCATCGGTGCCCCAGCGCTCCGCCAGCGCTCGCAGGACAGAGCCCGCATCTGCCGAGGAGCTGCCAAGGCCCCCGCCGCTGGGGATGTGACGCTCGATGCGAACGGCCACGCGCTCCTCCACGCCCAGCGCGTCCGAGAGAAGCTCGACCGCGCGCTGGGTGGCGTTGGGCCGCGCGGGACCGTCAAGCGCGGGCCCAAAGAGGACGCTGGTCTCTGGCGCGGGCTCGATGGAAATGGCGTCATAGAGCGCAAGCGGCACCATGACCGAGTCTACGCGGTGGTAGCCGCGCGCATCCTTCTCGGAATAGATGCCCAGGTGAAGGTTGACCTTGCAAGGCGCTTGGACGGTCTGTCGACGCGAGCGCGGCATACGGTCTCCAGCGAGGCTACTCTTCGGGGAGGTCGGACGTGTAGTTGAGCAGGCGCTCGCCCGTGTCCGTGTCGTAAAGCTCGACGGTGCCGGTGAGCACGTCGACGTACTGGTAGGACTGGCGGGCCTTGCGCCCGCGACGCTCCTCGACCTCAATCACGAAGAGGGACGGATGCACGTGTATCAGGGTTCCCGCGCGCTCGATGATGCGCGAGCGACCCATGTTGGCGCGAACCCTCATGCGCCGTCCCTCGAGGGCCTTGAGCTCATCGCGAATCTGGTCGATGCGGTTGACTGGCGGAATGTCGTTCTCCATGAGACTCCCAACAGGCCATGCTTGACCCAAGCATTGAATGCATGAAGCCTCATGATACCCCGCCTTAATGGCATTTCCGCAGCTGAGGAAATGAATAGCACGACAAGACCACGGGTCGCGCGTAGGCGGACGGCAGGCGCGGCGGCCTCGCATCCCAGGTGCTACACTTCCTGCATCAGCGACCAAGGGGGCACGATGGACGAGACGAGAAGGGCACGGGTGGTCGAGAACCTGCACGGCATGGGGATTGCGCAGACGCTCATCTCCGACCCAATGTCCATCTACTACCTCACGGGCTACTACACCGAGCCATACGAGAGGTTCCTCGCGCTCTACCTCAACGCCAGCGGAGCCGCAACGCTCTTCGCGAACCGCCTCTTCCCCGACGCCTCCGCCGCATGCGGCGACGTTCGGACCTTCGATGACACCGAGGACCCCGTGCCCATGGTCGCGGAGGTAACGGACGGCAGCGCGCCCCTCGGCGTTGACAAGAAGCTCGCGGCACGCTGGCTGGTCCCGCTCCAGGAGGCCGGCGCCGCGTCCTCGTTCAGGCTGGGGTCCGCCGCCGTGGACGAGGCCCGCTCCGTGAAGACGCCGCGCGAGCAGGACCTCATGCGCGCGGCGTCGCGCACGAACGACCGGGCCATGGAATGGCTCGCCGGGCAGGTTCGCGAGGGCGTGACCGAGCGGGAGATAGCGGGCGGGCTCCTCGACGTCTACCGCTCCCTCGGGGCGCAGGACCACTCGTTCGCGCCAATCGTGAGCTTTGGGGCAAACGCCGCAGATCCCCACCACTCCCCCGACGGCACCGTGCTCGCCAGCGGCGACGTCGTGCTCTTCGACGTAGGCTGCCGCCAGGACATGTACTGCTCGGACATGACGCGCGCGTTCTTCTTTGGCGAGCCCGGCGCGCACCAGCGCGCCGTCTACGAGTGCGTTCGGCGCGCGAACGAGGCGGCCGAGGCCATCGTGCGACCTGGGGTCACGTTTGCCGAGATAGACCGCACCGCGCGTTCGGTCATCGAGGATGCCGGCTGGGGCCAGTGCTTCACGCACCGGCTTGGGCACCAGATTGGCCTCGAGGACCACGAGCCGGGTGACGTCTCGTCCACGCACGAGGAGCCCGTGCGTCCCGGTCAGTGCTTCTCCATCGAACCCGGCATCTACCTGCCTGGTGACGTCGGCGTGCGCATCGAGGACCTGGTCATCGTGACCGAGGGCGGCTGCGAGGTTCTCAACTCGTATCCCAAGCAGCTCACGGTGCTGGGATAGGCGCGCCGACGGAGGTCCGGTGCCGGTTGACAGCGGCTTTTTGCTCTGTATGCAATTGCGCCTTGGGAAACATTTTATGATAGCGCCCTGCCATGGTCTGGGCAATTAGCCCGGGGCCCCAATACTTTGCCTGAATGTCTATACATGGCCCTAGTCGCACGCATGTCTCTAAAGTAGTATACTAGTTATAAACATTGGGTGTGGGGCGCTGGCAAACGGCTCCTTGAGACGGCCGGTGACCTGAAAGACGCCGCCGGGGTATTTGGAAAGCAGCCTGGAGGAGAGGTACATGAAGAAATTTATTAATGCCAAGATCTACCGCAATGATGAGGCTTCCGAGATTCTCGTTGACGATGGCAAGATCGTCGAGATAGGCAACAGCCTCGCTGATGCCGACGAGGTCATCGACCTCGACCACAAGCTCGTAAGCGCTCCTTTCGTTGATCCGCACCTGCACCTTGACTACGTGTTCGTGGCCGGCGACGGCACCGGGGAGGGCTCGGGCGACAGCAAGTCCGGCACCTTGTTCGAGGCCATCAACCGCTGGCCGGAGATTAAGAAGAACCAGACCGTCAAGGACGTAAAGGAGCGCATCTACAAGGGCCTCTATGAAGAGATGCGCCACGGCGTCCAGGCCATTCGCACGCACATCGACGTCACCGACCCCAAGTTTACCGCGCTGAAGGCCATGCTCGAGGTGCGCGAGGAGGTCAAGGACAAGGTCGACCTGCAGATTGTCTCCTTCCCTCAAAATGGCATGTACGCCTTTAAGGGCGGCGCCGAGCTTGTCGAGGAGGGCCTTAAGATGGGTGCCGACTGCGTTGGCGGCATCCCCCACTTCGAGTGGGCCCGTGAGTTTGGCGAGAAGTCCATTCACGAGGTTGTGCGCCTGGCCGTCAAGTATGACAAGCTCATCGACGTACACTGCGACGAGACAGACGACACCCACTCTCGCTTTGTTGAGCTCCTCAATGCGCTGGTGCTTTCCGAGGGCATCGGCAAGCGCACGACCGCATCGCACACCTGCTCCTTCGGGTCTGCGGACAACGCCTACGCCTTCCGCATGATGGACCTCTTCAAGAAGTCCGGCATGAACTTCACCAGCCAGCCGACGGAAAACGTCTACCTGCAGGGCCGCCAGGACAGCTACCCCAAGCGTCGTGGCATTACGCGCGTGAAGGAGTTCATCGAGAACGGCATCAACGTCTGCTTTGGCCAAGACTCCATTAACGACCCGTGGTATCCGCTGGGCAACGGCAACCTCATGAACATTCTCGATAACGGCATTCACCTTGCGCAGACAATGTCCCTGCCCGAGATCCACACCGTCCTCGACCTCATTACCATCAACGGCGCCATTTGCCTCAACATGGAAGATCGCTACGGCATCGAGGCTGGCAAGCCCGCGAACTTCATCGTTCTTGACGCGCCGAACGCATTTGAGGCCGTGAGGAACCGCTCCGATGTCCTTGCTTCGGTGCGCCACGGTGAGTTCCTCTTCAAGAAGAAGCCCGTCGCCTACGATGTGGAGCTTTCGCTGTAACAGGCTGATCCGGCGCATCCGCGCCTGATAGGTTCACGCGCCCTTCAGATCGGCTTGCATCTGAAGGGCCTTCTATTTGGAGATGACATGCAAGAGAAAGCAAAGAAATTCCCGTGGGCGATCCTGCTGCTCATGTCTGCGGTCACCTTTATGGCGATCCTCTCTGAGCTTGTGCCCTCCGGTGTTCTCCCGCAGCTGGCCGAAGCTTTGCACATTGATCTTCAGGAGGCGGGTCTCCTGGTGGGTGGCTACGCGCTGGCCTCGGCAATCTTCGCCATTCCCATGATCAGCCTCACGATCACCCTCAATCGCAAGACGCTTCTGCTTGTCCTGCTCGTTGGGTTTGGCCTGACCAACATCCTCGTGGCGTTTTCCACCAGCTACGTGCTGACCATGGCGCTGCGCGTTATCGGCGGCATCTGCGCCGGCGTCCTGTGGCCCATGATCTCGGTCTATGGCATGGCCACTGTTGACGAGGCGTATCAAGGCCGCGCGATCGCCATCGTCATGGCAGGCTCCACCCTGGGCATGAGCGTGGGGCTGCCGCTGTTCACCTTCATCGGCAACCAGTTTGGCTTCCCGACAGAGTTCTGCTGCCTCGGTGGCCTCGCCCTGGCCGTTGCCGCCGCAGGCTTCATAATGTGGCCAGGCGTCGCGGGCGAGGCGCGCACCAAGGACAACTCCCCCCTCACCATTGTCAAGCAGCGCGAGATCCTCGTGGTCATGCTGCTGACGCTTCTCGCCATCTGCGGGCATTATGGCCTGTATATCTACATCACCCAGCTCGTCGAGTTCCAGCATTTCCTCGGCGGCATCGAAATGGCGCAGATCCTCTTTGGCGTGGGCTCCCTGGTCTCCGTCTTCTTGGCGGCCAAGTACGTGGACACCAAGCTGTATTTCCTCATCGACGCAGCCATGGGGCTGGGCGTGGTCACGCTGCTCCTCTTCCACTTCTTCGGCCAGGTTCCCTACGTGAGTCACGCGGCCTTCTTCCTGTGGGGCATTGCGTTCGGCCCGCTCGTCACGCTTTTCCAGGCTGCCACAACGCGCCAGGTCGACGAGGGCAAGTCGGTTGCGACCTCGCTCCAGTCTTCGCTCTTCAACTTTGCCATCATGATTGGCTCCGCGTTGGGCGGCTACATCCTCGGTGCCTATGGCCTGGAGATCCTCATCCCGGTCTGTGCCGCCATTGTGTTTGGCGCGTTCCTCACCTCGTTCTTTGGTAAGTGGATCTTGAAGAGCGCGTAAACAAAAGCCACGCACAGTCACGCACCGACCGCAAAAGGGAGCCAGGCGAGTTGCCTGGCTCCCTTTCTTGACGCTAACGACGGTCCGGTTTGGGCGCGCGTGCCGCTACGCCTCCGGACAGAGGGACAGCGCCTCCTCGTCCGCGATCACGGTGCAGTTGGTGTGCAGCTGCAGGATGGATGCAGGGCACTGCGGGGTGACGGGGCCAAAGCACATGTCGTGGACGGCCTGGGCCTTCTCCATGCCAGAGGCCAGGATGAGGATGCTGCGCGCGTACATGATGGTCTGCACGCCCATGGTGTATGCCTGGCGCGGAACGTCATCGGCGTTGTCGAAGAGGCGGCTGTTGGCCTGAATGGTGCTCTCGGTGAGGTCCACGCAGTGCGTGCCCTTGGAGAAGTGGTCGTCGGGCTCGTTGAACCCAATGTGGCCGTTGCGGCCAATGCCAAGCAGCTGCAAGTCGGGATAGCCCGCCTCGCGCACCATGCGGTCGTACTCGCTACAGGCCTCCTCCGCGTTGGGGTTGGCGCCGTCGGGCACGAAGGTGTTGGCGAGGTCAATGTTGATCTTATCGAAGAGGTTCTGGCGCATGAAGTAGTGGTAGCTCTGCGGGTCCTCGTGCGTGAGGCCGCGGTATTCGTCCAGGTTGTAGGTGGTGACCCGCGAGAAATCGCAATCGCCCTTGTGGTTCCACTCGACGAGCTGCTCGTAGGTGCCCATGGGCGTGGAGCCGGTGGCAAGGCCGAGGACGCTGTTGGGCTTGAGGATCACCTGGGCAGAGATGACGTTCGCCGCCTTGCGGCTCATGTCCCGATAGTTCTTGGTGCGGATGATTCTCATGGGAGTCCCTCCTTCTGCAAGCGGGTAGCCCTTGTGGCACCCGCCCGTGGCATGCGAGCCACGATTGACGTGTGCAACCACCAGGGCGAGGTCGCGATTGCTACGAGAAGGGCCCGCCACGTCGAGGCCCCTGCCCGTCCATGGCGACCTGAGACACATGCCCCAGATAATCCGATTCTACATAAATGGCATTCTGCGGGAGTCCACAAACCCAAAAACTTTGCGAGCGTTCCGAGGCCGCCGTGCGGTGGGCTGCGAGGCCGCGACGTTCAGTGGCGGCTGCGGCGGCCTGCGGCGTTTCTGCGGCGGCATTGCAAGCCCCGGCCCTGCGACCCCTACAGCCTGCTCGCAAGGTCCTCAAGCGCATGGAAGCGATGCGAGACGGCGTTCTTCTCGGCGGGAGTAAGCTCGGCCATCGTCTTCCCCGGGGTATCCGCAGGCAGGAAGAGCGGGTCGTAGCCAAATCCGTGGTCGCCGCGACGCTCGTGGCCAATGGCGCCCTCGCAGTCGCCGTCGCCGCGCAGGATCTTGTCCCCGCGCACGAGAACCACGGTTGAGTGGAAGTGCGCCCCGCGACGCGGGTCGGGGACGCCTGACATGAGCCGCTCGAGCTTGTCGTTGTTGGCGTCGTCGTTGCCATGCTCGCCGGCCCAGCGCGCCGAGAAGATCCCGGGCGCGCCGTCAAGTGCGTCCACGCAGAGCCCGGAGTCATCGGCGATGGCCATGGGAAGCCCCGTCTCAGATACGGCGGCGCGGGCCTTGATGAGGGCGTTCTCGAAGAAGTCCGCACCGTCCTCGACGGGATCGGGGAAGTCGCCAAGCTCGCCCAGGGCAACAAAGCGCACGTGAGGGAGGGACTTCGAGAGAATCTCCTCTATCTCGGTTACCTTGTGCGGGTTGCCCGTCGCCACCACCACGGTGCGCGCGGGGTCAAGTGCCTTGATGTCGATTGCTGCCATATTGGTGTCCCTTCGCCATGGCCGGTCCCGCCTCCGCAGGGCCTAGGCCCCAAAACCCGTGACCTCGCGCTGGATCTGGAGGAGCCGATCGACCCCCTTCTGCCCAAGGTCGAGCAGGCGCCCCAGCTGCTCTCGGTCGAAGGTCGAGCGCTCGCCGGTGCCCTGGACCTCTACGATGCGCCCGTCAGAGGAGCCCACGAGGTTCATGTCGACATCCGCGCGCGAGTCCTCTGGATAGTCAAGGTCGAGAAGCTCGACGCCGCGCACGACGCCCATCGAGATGGCCGCTACCTGCCCCGTAAGGGGCACGCGCTTGATGCGGCCCTTCGAGCAGGCAGCGGAAAGCGCCTCGTAGAGCGCCACCCACGCGCCCGTGATGGAGGCCGTGCGGGTTCCGCCGTCCGCCTGAATGACGTCGCAGTCCACGGTCACCGTGAACTCGCCAAGGTGGCGAAGGTCGCAGACGGCGCGCAGCGAACGCCCCACCAGGCGCTCGATCTCCATCGAGCGGCCCTTGCGCCCCCTGTGCTCACGCGGCGTGCGGCGGTTGGTGGCCGCCGGGAGCATGGCGTACTCTGCCGTAACCCAGCCGTCACGACTCGCGCCGCGCCACTTGGGCACGCCCTCCTCGATGGTGGCCGCGCACAGCACGCGCGTGTCGCCAAACTCCGCCAGGCAGGAGCCATCGGCGTTCTTCATGACGTTGGGGGTAAGCGTGACCGGGCGCATCTCGCTAACGGACCTGCCAAAGCCGCGCTCTGGCTGGGCGGTGCTCTTCTGGGACATGGCGTCTCCCGTCTGTCGGCGCGCATCCGCCGACGCTCATGCAACGGGGCCAGCCGGCTCACGCCGACCGGCCCCGACTCTTCTCGTGGTGGGCGATGACGGATTCGAACCGCCGACCTTGTGCGTGTAAGGCACCTGCGCTAGCCACTGCGCCAATCGCCCGCATTGAGCGAGTGTACCACGGAACCGATGGGCAGCTGGTGGAGGGCCCGCACAGCCCGACGCCCCGTCACGGCCCGGCCCGTCCCGCCTGCTATACTTGGCACCATGAACACGACACTTGCATCGCTTGCCCGGCTCCTCGACCGCAGGGGGCTGCTGGCCACCACGGCAAACATCAGCGCCGAGAAAGGCGCGACGCCCGTCACGGGGGTCGACTGCGACTCGCGCGTCGTTGTCCCCGCACACGTCTTCGTGTGCAAGGGCACCGCGTTCAAGCCGGCCTACCTCGCCTCCGCCCTCGAGAAGGGTGCCGTGGCCTACCTCTGCGATGAGGGCCGCGCCACAGAGCTTGCGGCGGGCGCCCCCAACGTCCCCGCCCTCGTTGCGACAAACCTGCGGCGCGCCATGGCGCTCGCCTCGGCAGAGGCCTTCGGCCACCCAGACCACGATCTCTCCGTCATTGGCATCACGGGGACCAAGGGCAAGTCGACGGTCTCCTACATGCTCCGGGCGGTGCTCGACGGAGGCGAGCCCTATGCCCGCGCCGGCATCATGGGCTCCATCGAGACCTTCGACGGCGTCGAGCGCGAGGAGAGCCACAACACCACGCCGGAGTCCCCGGATCTCTGGCGCCACCTTGCCAACGCGCGAAAGGCCGGCCTTGCCTACGTGGACATGGAGGTCTCGAGCCAGGCGCTTAAGTACGATCGCGTCACTGGCCTCGACCTTACCGTCGCCTGCTTCCTGAACATTGGGCGCGACCACATCTCCCCCGTCGAGCACCCCGACTTCGAGGACTACTTCGCCAGCAAGCTCCGCATCTTTGACCAGGCGCGCGTTGCCGTGGTGAACCTCGACTCCGACGAGATCCAGACCATCCTCTCGCGTGCCCGCCGCTGCGAGCGCGTGGTGACCTTCTCTGCCAAGGATCGCTCGGCCGACGTCTGGGCCTCGGACATCCAGAGCGCCTACGGCATGGTCTCGTTCACCGCCCACACGCCCGGCTGGGAGGGTCCTGTCTGCCTGGGCATGCCCGGCCTCTTCAACGTGGACAACGCGCTTGCGACCATCGCCATCTGCGAGGTTTTGGGCATCGGATACGAGAGGATCGCCGAGCCCCTCTCTCGCGCGCGCGTCCCCGGGCGCATGGAGCTTATCCCCAGCCCGGACACCAAGGTTGTGGCACTGGTCGACTATGCCCACAACAAGCTCTCCTACCAGCGGTTCTTCCCCTCGGTCAAGGAGGAGTTCCCGGGGTATCGCATCATCGCCGTCTTTGGCGCCCCTGGCGGCAAGGCCTACGAGCGCCGCCGCGAGCTTCCCCAGGAGGCGGCCAGGTACGCCGACTACCTCATATACACCGAGGAGGACCCGGCGAACGACCCCGTCGAGGAGATCTGCCGGCAGATGGCAGACGCCACCCCGCAGGGCGTCGCCCACGAGGTCATCCTCGACCGCGAGGAGGCCATCCGCCGCGCCGTCCAACTGGGCTACGAGGGCGAGGGGCCGGCCCTCCTCTGCCTTCTGGCCAAGGGGGACGAGACACGCCAGCACGAGGGCGACGAGTTTGTCCCCTGCCGCACGGACGGCGACATCTACCAGGAGGCCGTTCGCAACTGGCACGCAGCGCACCCAAAGGCCTAGGCCGCCGAGGGCCCGCGCAATCGCCGGCGCACCGGCGCCCCGCGGCCACGGCGAGAAGCCGGACTGCGGGGTGCCTTCGCATGTGGGCCCCTGCGCCTCGGCTACGCCAGGCGATCCACCCCGTTGCGGGTCACGCGCGCGTAGACGAGCGGCTCGGGCGCGGGCCGCTCGTCGCCAAGCTCATAGGAGTCGCGCAGGATCTGCTCGCCCTCGTCAAGCCGCGCCTCGGACGAGGCGTGAAGCGTGGCCAGGACGTCTCCTGCGGCAACCTTGTCGCCAGCCTTCTTCTGAAGGACGATGCCGGCCAGAGGGTCGATGGGGTCTTCCTTGCGAGACCGCCCGGCGCCAAGGGACACGGAGGCGATGCCCACGCGCTCGGTGTTCATGTGGCGCACCCAGCCGTCGCGCTCGGAACGCACGTCGCGCACGCAGGCGCCGGAGCCAAAGCGGCCAGGGCTGCGCACGTATGACGCATCTCCGCCTTGGGCGGCAACCATCTGGGAAAGCTTCTCCAGTCCCCCGCCGTTCTCCATCTGTGCCCGAGCCATCGCGCGGCAGGCAGCGATGTCACCTTTGCCCGCAAGCTCCAGCATGTTGGCCGCAAGCTCCACGCAGATGTCCGTGAGGTCCCGCGGCCCCTCGCCCATAAGCGTCCGCGAGGCCTCGGCAACCTCAAGGGCGTTTCCCACGCAGCGGCCGAGGGGGCGGTCCATGTTCGTGATGAGCGCCGCCGTCGTGCGGCCCACGCCCTCGCCTATGCGGACCATCTCCTGGGCCAGAGCTATGGCATCGTCGACGGTCTTCATGAACGCTCCGCTGCCGCACTTCACGTCGAGGAGTATCTTGTCTGATCCCGCAGCTATCTTCTTGCTCATGACGCTCGAGGCTATGAGCGGCAGCGAGTCGACCGTGGCCGTCACGTCGCGCAGCGCGTAGAGCTTCTTGTCGGCGGGCACCAGGTTTCCGGTCTGGCCGGCGATGGCGCACCCCACCTCGCTCACGATGGAGAAGAAGCGCTGCTCGTCGATGGTGGTGGTAAGGCCCGGAATTGACTCGAGCTTGTCGAGAGTCCCGCCGGTGTGCCCCAGGCCACGTCCGCTCATCTTGGCCACGCTCACCCCAAGGGATGCCACGATGGGCGCCACCACCAGGGTGGTCTTGTCGCCAACGCCGCCGGTTGAGTGCTTGTCCACCTTGATGCCGGGAATGGGCGAGAGGTCCACCATGTCACCGGAGTGCGCCATGTCGAGCGTGAGGCGCACGATCTCGCGGTCGGTCATGCCCCTGTAGAAGATGGCCATGCAGAGAGCGGAGGCCTGGTAGTCCGGAATGCTGCCCGCCACATAGCCGCTGACGAAGAAGTCGATCTGCTCGTCGGTAAGCTCGCGGCCGTCTCGCTTGCCCTCGATGATGTCGTACATCCTCATGCGGCACCGCCCCCTGCCCCCGCGGCATACGCACGGTGGCGTCCCAGGTCCTCCGGCCCAAAGCCCTCGGGGAGCAGGTCGCGCAGAAGAAGCGAGCGGCGCTCCTCGCGAGAGCGAGCAACGATGACCCTGAACGAGTCCGGGTCGCAGAACTCGCGCATCACCTGACGGCACACGCCGCACGGCGCGCACCAGTCCGAGACGGGCTGCCCCTCGGGGCCTCCCACGACGGCAATGGCGGAGAAGTGCCGCCGTCCGTCGTAGACCGCCTTGAAGAAGGCGGTGCGCTCGGCGCAGTTGGACGGCGTGTATGCCGCGTTCTCGATGTTGCACCCCTGGTAGACGGTGCCGTCTTCCGCAAGAAGCGCAGCACCGACGGCAAAGTGCGAGTAGGGTGCATAGGCGTGCTCGCGGGCCTCGAGAGCACTTTCCACAAGCTGCTTGTCCGATGGTTCCATGTCTTTTCAGAGGCTCCTCACGATGCTTTTTACCTGCTGCCCTTGATGTACGGCACGCCGTCTGCCTTTGGCGCGACGGAGCGCCCCACGAACAGCACCAGCACGAGGACGGTCATCACGTACGGCAGCATTGCCAGGATGTGCGTGGGCACCACGGAGCCGCCGCCCAGCATGACGGTGAGTGCCTGCGTAAAGCCAAAGAGCAGGCATGCGAGGTAGGCGCCGTGCGGGGTCCACTTGCCAAAGATCACCGCCGCAAGGGCGATGAACCCCTGGCCGCTGATGGCCGTCTGGGTGTACTGGGAGATGATGGCGAGCGTCACGGACGCCCCGCCAAAGCCCGCAAGCACGCCGGAGAGGATCACGCAGGCGTAGCGCGTGCGGCAGACGTTGATGCCCAGGGTCTCGGAGGCCTCGGGGTGCTCGCCCACGGAGCGAATGCGAAGGCCCCACTTGGTCCGATAGAGCGCGAACCACATGACCGCGGCGGCAATGGGGCTAAGCAGCACCGTAACGTCAAGATTGAGGCTTGAGAGCGCGGAGCCCCCAAGTCCCGAGGCGTCGACGAGCTTGGGCAGCGTGTTTACCACGGGCGACATGGCGGCGCCGTCAAACATGCGGCGGCAGGCAAAGAGCGCGATGCCAGGGGCAAGCAGGTTGATGGCAACGCCCGAGATGGTCTGGTCCGCGTTGAAGGTGATGGACGCCACCGCGTGGAGCAGGGCGACCAGCCCGCCGGCCAGACCGGCGCAGAGAAGGCCGATCCACGGGCTGCCCGAGACGTAGCTTCCCGCAACCCCGGCAAACGCGCCGACGTTCATCATGCCCTCAATGCCTATGTTCACGACGCCGGAGCGCTCGGACATCACGCCGCCGAGCGCGCCAAAGACGAGGGGCGTCGAGTACATGAGGGTAATGGAGAGGACGAGCACCAGGTTATCGAGCATCGCCATCAGCCCCCTTCTTCTCGTTGGAACCATTGGGTTCGGCGGCTCCGGAAGGCGCCTCGGCCGCCGGTGCCCCGGCATCCGCCGCGTCGACGGCCTTTGGGGCGTCACCCTCTCCCGCAGGCGAAGCGGGTGTCGCGCCGGTCTTGGCGGCAAGCTCGCGAGCCCGCTCGACCCGCTCGGCACGGGAGCGCCGGATGCGCTCGGCGAGCATGGGGACAACGCCACCCAAGGCCATGCAGAACACGATGGTGCCAATCATGATGCTGATGATCTCGGATGGGGCGCCCATGACCTGCTGCACCGTCTGGCCGCCGTAGATGAGGCCGGCAAAGAGCAGGGAGGCGGGGATGCACCCAACGGGCGAGCAGCCCGCGATGAATGCCACCGAGAGGCCGTTGAAGCCATTGTTCTCGAACGCGGCGAGCGTCGAGATGCCGTGCGGCGAGATGCCGGTGATGTTGAGGGCACCGGCAAGCCCGCACAGGGCACCCGAGATGACCATGCAGAGCACGACGTTCCCCTCGACATTGATGCCGGCAAAGCGGGCGGCGTCCTTGTTGAGGCCGACGGCGCGCATCTCGTAGCCAACTTTCGTGCGCCTGAGCAGCCATCCGATGAGCACGGCCACGACCACGGCAACGATGATGCCAACGTTGACATCGCAGCGCACGAGGACGTCGCGGAGCACGGGGAGGTTTGCCAGCGCCGCCTGGCCCTCGTCGGAGAGCTTCCAGTTGGGGAGGATCATCGTGAACGCAGAGCCATGCACCGGATAGGTCCCCGTGGTGTTGGGCTGGTGGAACACGTCGAGCGAGACCACGTAGTTGCAGAGATAGAGGCTTATCCAGTTGAACATGATGCTGGTGATGACCTCGTGAATGCCAAACTTTGCCTTGAGCCATCCAACGAGGGCGCCGGACAGGACGCCGGCGATCGTGCCCGAGAGCACGACGAGCGGAATCTCGAGGACGGGAGGCAGGTCGCAGGTGATGCCCACGACGGTCGCCGCGATGGTGCCCAGGATGTACTGGCCCTCGGCGCCGATGTTGAAGAGGCCCACCTTGAAGGCAAAGGCGACGGCAACGCCGCAGAGCAAGAGCGGCGTAGCCTTGATGATCACGTTGACGACGTAGCGGGGCCTGCCAACCATGCCCGAGAAGAGCGCCGCAAAAGAGGCTCCCGGATCGTATCCCGCGCTGGCAAGAACAACCGCTGCGACCAGAAAGCCGATGAGGATGGCGATGATCGCCGAGGCTATGGGCTTTCTCAGCACCTTGATTGCCGTGGTGTTCACCGCTTGCCACCCCCAGCCATGAGAAGGCCTATCTCCTCCTCGCTCACCGATCCCTGCCTGAACGTGCCCACAATCTTTCCGTGATGGATGACGGCGATCGTGTCAGCCACATCCATGACCTCGTCAAGCTCGAGCGAGATGAGCAGGATTGCCGCGCCGCGGTCGCGCTCGCGGATGAGCGCCTTGTGGACAAACTCGATGGCGCCCACGTCGAGGCCGCGCGTTGGCTGCACGGCAACGAGAAGGTCCGGCTCGCTCGAGACCTCGCGGGCGATGATGACCTTCTGCTGGTTGCCGCCGGAAAGTCCGCCGGCAGGGCTGTCCGCGCAGCCGGCGGGGCGGATGTCGTACTCCTCGATGAGGCCGTTGGCAAAGGAGCGGACCTTCCCGTAGTCGAGCGTTGCACCCTTGCCAAACGCCTTTTCGCCATGCCGTTCGAGAATGGCGTTCTCGGCAACCGTGAACGGCAGCACCAGGCCAAGGCGCTGGCGGTCAGCGGGGATGGTCGCCACCCTGTGGTCGAGCACGTTTCTGGGAACGGTGTTCTGGATCTCCTCGCCCCTCACGGAGATGGTGCCGGAATCAACCTTCGCCAGACCGTCGATGGCCTCTACAAACTCGTCCTGGCCGTTGCCCTCGATGCCGGCGATGCCTACGATCTCGCCGGCGCGGACGTCGAGGTCGAGGCCGCAGACCTGCTCGATTCCTCGGCCGTCCCGCACGTGGAGGCCCTTGACCGAGAGGACCGTCTCGCCTGGGCTGGCTGGGCCCTTCTCGACGCTAAGGGTCACGCAGCGGCCGACCATCTTGGAGGCAAGCTCCTCCTCGATAGTCTCGCCCACGTCCACCGTGCCCATGTACTTGCCGCGTCGAATGATGGTGCAGGCGTCGGCTGACTCCATGATCTCCCTGAGCTTGTGGGTGATGATGATGATCGTCTTGCCCCTGGCCACGAGGCCATGCATGATCTTGATGAGCTGCGTGATCTCCTGTGGCGTGAGCACCGCGGTGGGCTCGTCGAGGATCAGCGTGTCGGCGCCGCGGTAGAGCGCCTTCAGGATCTCGACGCGCTGCTGCATGCCAACGGTGATGTCCTCGATCGTCGCGTCGGGGTCGACGTCAAAGCCGTACTCGTCGACGATCTTCTCGACCTCTCTCTTGGCACGGGCCATGTCAAGGACGCCCAGCGAGCGACAGACCTCGTCGCCGAGGATGATGTTCTCGGTTACGGTAAAGTTCTCGACGAGCATGAAGTGCTGGTGGACCATGCCAATCCCATGGGCTATCGCGTCGAGCGGGCTCTGAATCTGGACGCCCTGCCCACCGAGGTACACCTCGCCCTCGTCTGCCTGATACAGGCCGTAGAGCACGTTCATGAGCGTGCTCTTGCCCGCGCCGTTCTCGCCAAGGATGGCGTGGACCGTCTGCCTTTTCACGTCAAGGTCAACGCCGTCGAGCGCCTTGAACGAGCCGAAGGCCTTCGTGATGCCATGCATCTGCACGGCATAGTCGGGACTGGCCTCCATAGTCCACCTCCCTATGAGGAGCAAGGGGCCGAGGCCCCTCGACAGTCAAGCAGCGGGGGGGCGCCCGTCGCACACCAGGTGCCCCCCGGCCGCGCGTCTAGAGGCTAGCGATGAACTTGTCGTAGTCATCCGAGGTCGCGGGCGGCACGATGTCACCCGACTTGATGAGCCCCTCCACGGCGAGGGCGTCGTTGTAGACGTCCTCCCCCATGAGGGAGTAGTCCTCGGGAATGCCCACGGCACCATCGGAGAGGCCCAGGGTGATGTTGGTGCCGCCCTTGAGCTCGCCGGAGAGGAGGCGCTTGGAGACGTCCACGATGGCGACGTCGACCTCCTTGAGCGCGGAGGTGAGCACCGTGCCCTCGGCAAGGTAGGACTGGTCCATGTCGGCACCGATGGCGTAGATGCCGGCGTCCTTGCAGGCGTTGATGACGCCGACGCCCGTGCCGCCCGCCGCCTGGAACACGACGTCACAGCCGTCGGAAACCATGCGCTGCGTGATGGAGCTGCCCTTGGCCGCATCGCCGAAGCTCTCGGCGTACTGGGACTCGCACTGGACGTTGAGTCCCTTGTCCTTGTTGGCGTAGGCAACGCCGGCCTTGTAGCCAAGCTCGAACTGGAGCATGACGTCGCTCTCGACGCCGAGCACGTTGCCAACCATGCCGGTCTTGCTCACGCAGGCGGCGATGTAGCCAACGACGAACGACGACTCCTGAGCGCGGAACTGGACGCCGGTGATGTTGGGGGCGTCGGTGGGGTTGGCGTTGTCGATGATGCCAAACTGGACGTCGGGGTTGGCCTTGGCCGCATTGCCCACGGCCTTCGCCATGGCAAAGCCAATCGCCCAGATGAGCTCGGCGTCGTCGTCGACCGCCTTGTCGAGGTTGGTCACGTAGTCGGACTCCTGCTTGGACTCGAGGTAGCTTATGGTCCAGCCCTCGTCCCGCTGGAGCTGCTGGAGGCCTGACCATGAGATCTGGTTGAACGACTGGTCGTTCACGCCGCCGGTGTCGGTGACCATCTCAACCTTGTGGGTCGCTCCGGACGTGGCGCCGCCATCGGCAGCAGAGCCGCCGCCGGACGACGGGTCGCTGGGCGAGCCACCGCACCCCACGAGCGCGCCGGTGGCACCCAGTGCGCACGCGCCGGCAAGGCCCTTCAGGAAGCCGCGCCGAGTAAAGCTGCTCTGATCTGGCATTTCTGTTCCCCTTTCTCCACCTCGTCCTCTCCCGGACGAGGTGCCCCGTGGAGCCAAAACTTCCTATCGGCAGAGGGGGCCCTGAGGTCCCCCCCTTGGTGCCCCTATGGCCTTTGGCCTGGCAACGCCAGGCTCAGTGCGACCTCCATCATCTGCGTGAGGCTCTCCTGGCGCTCTTCCGCCGTGAGGGCCTCGCCGCGGGAGGCGATATCCGTCACGGTGAGTATCGTGAGCGCGCGCCTGCGGGCGCGCATGGCGTTGAGGTAGAGCGCCGCCGACTCCATCTCCACGGCGAGGACGCCCATCTTGGCCCAGCGCTCGGAGGCCGTGCGGTCGTCGTCGTAGAAGACGTCCGACGAGAGCACGTTGCCCACGCGCACGGGGTAGCCCAGGCGCTCCGCCGCGTCTGCCGCGCGGCGCAGGAGCCCGAAGTCCGCGATGGGGGCGAGCGTGCCCGGCGCGTTGAACTGGTGCGCGTAGTTGGAGTCGGTGCAGGCGCCCATGCCCAGCACGATGTCGCGCAGGCGCACGTCCGGCGCCACGCCCCCCGCGGTGCCGATGCGCACGATCGACTCGACGCCGTAGAAGTGGTAGAGCTCGTACGAGTAGATGCCTATGGAGGGCATGCCCATGCCGCTGCCCATCACCGATACGGGGTTGCCCTGGTACGTGCCCGTGTACCCCAGCATGTTGCGGACGCCGTTGAACTGCTCGACGCCCTCGAGGTAGGTCTCGGCGAGGCGCTCTGCGCGAAGCGGGTCTCCCGGCATGAGGACGAGAGGGGCCACCTGGCCCGCGAGCGCCTCGTTGTGCGGCGTGGGGGTTTGTGCCATGGCTATGCCTCCAGAATCTGATCGAGCTGCGACGTCCCGCTGGGAAGCGCGGGCGCGCCGAGGTAGTCCAGGACCGTGGCCGAGACGTCCGCAAACGTGGGCCTCGTGCCGAGGTCGGCCCCCGCGCGCACGCGCGGGCCGCACACGAGCCACGGGACGTACTCGCGCGAGTGGTCCGTCGAGGGCGTCACGGGATCGCAGCCGTGGTCCGCCGTGATCATGAGGAGGTCGTCGTCGCGCAGGCCCGCCACGATGCGCGGGAGCTGGCTGTCGAAGTGGCTCAGGGCCCGCGCGTAGCCGGGCGCGTCGTTGCGGTGGCCGTAGATCATGTCGAAGTCCACGAGGTTGGTGAAGCAGAGACCCGCGAAGTCGCGCCCCGTGGCCTCGACCGTGCGCTCGATGCCCTCGTCGTTGCCCGAGGTGAAGACGTGGTCCGTGATGCCGCGGTGGGCGAAGATGTCGTAGATCTTGCCGATGGAGAGCACGTCCTGCCCGGCGTCCTTGAGCGCGTCGAGCATCGTGGTGCCCGTGGGCTCGAGGGAGAAGTCGTGCCTGCGCGGAGTGCGCGCGTAGTTGGGCCACTCCCCCGCGTAGGGCCGCGCGATGACGCGGGCGACGCCGTGCTCGCCCACAAGGATCCTGCGCGCGATGCGGCAGTACTCGTAGAGCTGCTCGGGCGGCACCGCGTCCTCGTGCGCGGCGATCTGGAAGACGCTGTCTGCCGAGGTGTAGACGATGAGCTTGCCGGTCTCCAGCTGCTCGCGGCCGTATTCCTCGATCACCTGCGTGCCGGAGCAGGGCCTGTTGCAGAGCACCCCGCGGCCCGTCTGGCGTTCGAACTCGTCAAGCACCTCCCGTGGGAAGCCGTTGGGATACGTGGGGAAGCGCTTGGGCGAGATGACGCCGGCCATCTCCCAGTGCCCCACCGTGGTGTCCTTGCCGGCAGAGGCCTCGCGGAGCCGGGCGAACGCGCCGATGGGCGAGGCGACCGGGCTCAGGCCCGCGTCATAGGGGGACTCGAGCGCGCCCTCGATGTTGAGGAGGCCGAGAGACGCCATGTTGGGGACGGCGAGCTCGCCCGTGGTGGCACAGGCGCACAGGGTGTTGCTCCCCTCGTCGCCCCACTCTGCGGCGTCTGGCTCGGCACCAATGCCGAAGCTGTCCAAGACGATGAGAAACACGCGCTTGCCCATGGCCGCTCCCTCCGCAGGCATCTCCTCCGCCGCCACCGTGCGACGCCGGAACGCATGGCGGATCGAAACCATCGATATGTCTAGTATTGTTTGGCCTCGAAGCCAACGGCGAACGAGCGGGGCAGCCGGTACGAACAATTCGATAAGCGGCAAATACTTAGCAACTATAAGCATTTGTTTAGAATTGCACTGTAAGGCGGCACACGGGAGAGGGGACGTAATGCTCACCGAGAGAGAACAGCAGATCCTTGGGTGGATTCGAGCAAACCCCTCCATTTCTCAGCAGGAAATTGCCGATCGCGCCGGGATCTCGCGATCGTCCGTGTCTGTTCACATCTCGAACCTCACCAAGAAGGGTGCGATTCTCGGCCGTCAATACGTCCTTTCGGACCGCTCCTACGTCGTGGTTGTTGGCGCCACCAATATGGACGTGGCGGGCAAGCCGGACGGCGTTCCCACGCCGCGCGACGTCACGCCGGGCGCCATAGTGGTCTCCCCCGGCGGCACCGCACGAAACGTGGCGCACAACCTCACGCTGCTCGGGACCAGCACAAAGTTGGTGACCGCCCTCGGGGAGGATGCCCGCGCGCGAGAGCTCTCCGAGGGGTGCAGGGGGCTGGGCATCGACCTCAAGGGCTCGGTGACCGTCCCCGGCGGAACCACCTCCACCTGCGTCTTTATCCTGGACGAGCATGGCAACATGTCCCAGGCCATCGCCGACATGGGCATTCTTGAGGGCCTCACCCCCAACGTGCTGGAGCGCAGGCTTGATCTCATCGATCGTGCCGCGGCATGCTTCGTCGACACCAACATCTCCCGAGAGAGCCTGCGCTTCCTTGCCGAGCACGTCAACGTCCCGCTGTTCTGCGACCCCGTCTCCATCTCCAAGGCAGCAAAGCTCTCCGGGCTGCTCGGGCACTTCCACGCCATGAAGCCAAACGCCCTCGAGGCCGAGGCGCTCACGGGGGTCTCCATACACGACGAGAGGAGCCTGGAGCTGGCCGCGCAGAGGCTGCTTGATACGGGGCTTGACCAGGTGTTCATTTCTCTTGGTGCCGACGGGCTCCTCTGCGCGGAACAGGATAGGACGCTCCGGCTCCCCAGCTACAGCGCCAACGTGGTGAGCGCCACGGGGTCTGGAGACGCCATGATGGGTGCCATCATCTGGGCATACCTGGAAGGCAAGGACCTCGAGGGAACCTGCTCCGCAGGTCTTGCGGTTGCCGCCATCTCTGTGGAGTCCGCGTCCACCGTAAACCCCAGCCTCACCGCCGGGGCCGTACGGCAACGCATGGCGCAGCCGGGCACGGTAGGGACGCCCCTTTCGGCAGGCCCGTCCGCGCAGGCAGGGACCGCTTGAGCGCGACCGCCCGCCGTCCGCCGACAAGTGGACATGGGTGTCTCATCTAGTGGACAGTTGTCCTTTTCTTGACTCGGCGCTTGCCCCTAGTATCCGGATGAGGTCCCTTGGAGAGGAGGAGGGCATGGACACGCTTGGGTACCTCGGCACGCTGGATGCCGAGGTCCGCGACAGGCTCACGCCTTGGGCCGGCCGCATCCCCGCCGCCCTTCTCAGCAGATGCGCACTCGTAAGGTTGGACAGGGGGGACGAGCTCGTGCGCGAGCTCGATCGCTTCGACTCCGTCTACGTCCTGACCCGCGGCACCATCGTCTCCACCAGCCCGCTGCTTGACGGCGGCACCTATGTGATCGACGAGTTCCATGCGCCGGCGGCCTTTGGCGAGATGGAGGCCATAGGCGCAAGCCCCTTCTACCACAGCTCGCTCATGGCGGCCACAAGCGCCGAGCTTATCCGCGCCTCCGGCAAGGACTATCTCGCATGGCTCGCTGGCGACGCAGATGCGTTGCTCGCGCGCTCGCGCTGGGTTGTCCAGCGGCTTGCAAGCCAGTCGAGCCACGAGCGCTCCCTGCTTGCCTGGACCGGCAAGAAGCGCGTTGCCTATGCGCTCTGCCAGCTCTACGGAGAGGGTGGGAAGGACCGCCTGGTAGTGCCGCTGACGCGCGGACAGCTTGCGGAGCGCGTGGGCGCAAGCACCAAGACGGTGAGCCGATCCATAGCTTCGCTTGCCGCGCGTGGGATGGTTTGCATCGAGGGGCGAAAGGTTGTGATTGACCGAGAGGCGTTCGGGCTTCTCGAGGAGATGCTCCGTGACGAGCTTGGCCAAAGCGCGCGCGGGAGAGAAGGGAGCGCACGTCCATGAAGACCATCGACAACACCCGGGAGTTCTACGACATCTGCACGGCAGGCAATCTCACGTACAAGCAGAAGCTGCTGCATCTTGCCCAGGCGGCCGAGAACAGCATCGACCCCATCGAGAGGCCAAAGGAGGCGGATTACTTCTTCGAGCACGGCGGCATTGACTACATGTGCGAGGGCAACGCCCCCTACCGCCCGCGCTACATCTGCCCCGACTATGGCAAGCTCCTCGCCCAGGGCAGCGAGTTTTTGCGCCTTGAGCCGGCAACGACCTTGGATGACGCGCTCTGGAACCTTGCGATGGCCTATGATAACGTGCCCTCGGTCACCAGCCGCCCCGTCTACGTGGGGCAGCTCGACCGCATGCTCGACCCCTTCCTCGACGGCCACAGCGACGAAGAGGTCAAGTCGCGCCTGCGTCGCTTCCTCAACTACATAGACCGAACCGTCGCCAGCGGCTACTGCCACGCAAACATTGGCCCCGAGGAGACGCGCGCCGGCCGGCTGCTCATGGAGGTCGAGCAGGCGCTTGCCAACGCGGTGCCTAACTTCACGCTCAAATACGATCCGGCCGTCACGCCCGACGGCTTTGCCCGCCTTGCCGCAAAGACCACGCTCGCGTGCGCCAACCCCGCCTTTGCCAACGACCGCATCCATCGCGAGACCTACCCCGGCGACTACACGGTGGTGAGCTGCTACAACGTGCTACCGATGGGCGGCGGCGCCTACTGCCTCGACCGCCTGCTGTTCCCGCGCCTTGCGGACATGGCGTCAAGCGTGGATGACTTCATGGGCAACATCCTCCCGTCTGCCACGGGCGCGCTTCTCGAGTACATGAACTCGCGCATCAAGTTCCTTGTCGAGAAGTCGAACTTCTTCGAGACCTCGTTCCTCGCCAAGGAGGGCCTCATCAGCCGTGACCGCTTCTGCGCGATGTTTGGCGTAGCCGGCATGAGCGAGGGCGTGGCCAAGCTGCTGGGCCTTCCCGACGGTCGTGCCTACGGAACGGACGACGAGGCCAACGACCTTGCCGACCGCATCATGTGCCAGGTCTACAAGCAGGTTCTGGAGTTCCCGGCCGTGTACTCGGAGGTCTCGGGCAACCGCTTCACGCTGCACGCGCAGGCCGGCTTCTCCGACATGCCGGGGGTGACGCCGGGCGTACGCATCAAGGTGGGCGACGAGCCCGAGGTCTTCTACGACCACATTCGCCACAGCGCACGCATGCACCGCTTCTTCAACGCCGGCGTCTCCGACATCTTCCCCGTCGAGCCCACGGCCAAATCCAACCCCGACGCCATCCTCGACGTGGTAAAGGGTGCCTTTGCCGTCGACGATAAGTACCTCTCGTTCTACTCGTCAAACGGGGACTTGGTACGCATCACGGGCTTCCTGGTGAAGCGCTCCGAGATGGAGAAGTTCGCCCGCGGCGAGGCGGTGCTCGCCGACACCTCGCACGATGGCGAGGGCAACTGGCGTGCAAATGACCTTGTCGACCGCAAGGTTCGCCTGTAGGGAAGGGCACCACGGTGTCCGTTCACATTCCCATTAACAACATCATCCCGTTCTCCCTGGTAGACGGACCTGGGGCACGTTGCTCGATCTTTGTCCAGGGCTGCAACATCCACTGCGCCTACTGTCACAATCCCGAGACGCAGCGGCTCTGTGTTGGCTGCGGCACCTGCGTGCGGGCATGTCCTGCCGGGGCCCTTAGGATGGTGTGCGGTGCCGTCGAGTGGAACCGGGACACGTGCGTGAAGTGTGACACGTGCATCCACGTGTGCCCGAACCACTCGTCGCCTCGTATCCTTTACCTTGATGCGGAGCAGGTCTTCGAGCGTGTGAGGTCGTACATGCCCTTCATCAGGGGGGTCACCTGCTCGGGCGGCGAGTGTATGCTCTATCCCAACTTCCTGTCCGAGCTCTTTGGGCTGTGCCGGGGCGTGGGGTTGGGCTGCCTCATCGATTCCAACGGTACCGTGGACTTTGCCGAGCACCAGGGCCTCCTTGCGCTTTCTGATGGCGTGATGCTCGACCTCAAGTGCTGGGACGACACGTGGTTTGCCTCGCTTACGGGAGCCGACGGAAAGGTCGTCCGCAAGAACCTCGAGTTCCTGGCGGATCAGAATAAGCTCGCTGAGCTGCGCGTCATTGTGACCGTCAATCGCAACGACCCCGAGGCTGCCGTGCGTGGCGCCGCCGGGGCGCTGGGGGAGAGGGTGGCCTCCACACGCCTGAGGCTCATGCGCTTTCGTCACTTTGGCGTCCGCGGGGAGATGGAGGGTGCGCCCTCCCCTACCGACGAGCGCATGGATGCCATAGAGGGGCTTGCAAAATCGTTGGGGTTTGGCACCGTTGTCGTGAGCTAGCCTGACTGGCACCGACGGGCGCAAGCGTTTTGACAGCGGACGGCCCGGCATTGCGCTCGCGTGTCGGGCCGTCCGCTGCTGCGCGGCATTCCTACAGAGGGGCGCTATTCCCCGACGATCTTGATGCCCGCGCTACAGCCGAGGCGATCGGCCCCCGCCTCGACCATGGCGAGCGCCTCCTCCTTGGTGTGGATCCCTCCCGCGGCCTTGACCTTGCAGCGGTCTCCCACGGTCTTGCGCATGAGGGCGACGTCGTGGACCGTTGCGCCGCCCGTAGAGAAGCCCGTACTGGTCTTCACGAAGGCAGCGCCGGCGGCCATCGCGTCCTCGCAGGCGCGGACGATCTGCTCATCGTTGAGCAGGCAGCATTCCAGAATCACCTTCACGGGATGTCCCTGGGCCGCCTTGACGACGGCTGCGACGTCATCGATGACATACTGGTCATCGCCCGCGACGAGGCGTCCCACGTTTATCACCATGTCGATCTCCCCGGTGCCGTCGAGCACGGCCTGGGCGGTCTCGGCGGCCTTCGCCTGCGTGGAGCAGGCACCCAGGGGGAATCCGATGCAGGTGGTGACCCCGACGCCGGTGCCGGCAAGGCGCTTGGCGGCCATGGCAGTCCAGCACGAGTTGATGGCGACGGTCGCGAAGTGGTGGCTGGCCGCCTCATCGCACAGGCGCTCGATGTCCGCCTGCGTCGCGCCCTGCCTGAGGTTGGTGTGGTCGATGTAGCCGTTGAGTTCCATGACGTGCCCCCATTTCCACGATGCTCCGGTATCTCGCCCACATTGGCACAACCAGGGCACTGGCGCAACGAGTTCACCCGTCAGCGCATTGCATGTCACCGCTATCCACATGCCTTGCGATGGCCGGAGGCTCATGCAGGGGACTTGTTTGGCAGAAATCTCCGGTTGGGCAACGGTATTATAGGGACCCCCTGAGTATCAAACGATTCGATATTTGTTAAACCGCAGGCCAGTGAAGTGTCACTATCTAACTAATAAATAAGAAATTGAACCAAAACTGCTGCCAACCGGAAGCGGGGCACGGACGATTGCTCCTCGGGAGGCGCTTCGTCTGGAAGTCGCAGCCCCCGCTTCCGGTTGGCAGCAGTTTTGGTTAGATCAATCATGTGATGCCCGGGCAGTGACACTTCGCTGGCCTGCGGTTTAACAATTCTTCAAGTTGTTGCTACGTGGGATACCCGCTGAATACCGTTGCCCAACCGGAGATTTCTGCCAAAACACGGTCACAGAGGCTGAGCGAGGGACGGACGTCAACCAAGCATGGGCTCCGGGGCAAGAGGGGGGCGAAGCCTTTGGCTTCGCCCCCCTCCCCGAGTGAGCTCGTGCCGTTCGACGCAGGAACTAGAAATTAACCGGCTCGTCGTAGTAGCAGCACTTGAGGATGCGCTCGAAGTCCTCGGCCTTGGTCTCACGCGGGTTCTCCGGCGTGCAGGCGTCGGTGACCGCGTTGGCGGCGATGGTGGGGAGCTTCTCGAGGAACTCCTTCTCGGAGACCATGACCGGCTCGCCGGACTCGTCGGCCTTGATGCCGCCGTTGGCGTAGTTGTTGATGGACTGCGGGATGTGCAGCTCGTCATTCATGCTGCGGATCTTCTGGACGAGGTTCTCGACCAGCTGGTCATTGGTCTCGCCGGGAAGGTGCAGAATCTCCTTGGCCACGTAGGCGTAGCGCTCGTTGGCGCGGGGATCCTTGGCGTTCCACTGGATGACCTTGCCCAGATACATGGCATTGGCGCAGCCGTGGATGATGTGGCCGTTCTCGAAGGCGGCGCCGGTCTTGTGCGCCATGGAGTGGACGATGCCCAGCAGGCCCGAGGAGAACGCGATACCCGCGATGCACTGGGCTTCGTGCATGTGCTGACGGGCCTCATGGTCGCCGGCGTAGGACCTGGGCAGCCACTCGACAATCTCGCGGATGCCGTGCAGGGCGTTGGCGTCAGTGAACATGGAGGCGAAGGTGGATACGTACGCCTCCATGCAGTGCGTCAATGCGTCCATGCCGGTGTGCGCGCAGAGCTTGGCGGGCATGGAGTAGGTGAGCTCGGGGTCGACAATGGCCACGTCAGGCGTGATGTTGAAGTCGGCGAGCGGGTACTTGATGCCCTTGTTGTAGTCCGTGATGACGGAGAACGCGGTGACCTCGGTAGCGGTGCCGGAGGTGGAGGAGATGGCGCAGAACCTGGCCTTCTGGCGCAGCTCGGGGAAGGAGAACGGCTGGAGGATGTCCTCGAACTTCTCGTCGGGGTACTCGTAGAAGACCCACATGGCCTTGGCCGCGTCGATGGGCGAGCCGCCGCCGATGGCAACGATCCAGTCGGGGTTGAACTCGCGCATGAACGCGGTGCCCTTCATGACCGTGTCGACGGAGGGGTCGGACTCGACGCCCTCGAAGAGCTTGACCTCCATGCCGGCGGCCTCGAGGTCCGCCTGAACGTCCTGCAAAAAGCCGCCCCTCCGCATGCTGTGACCGCCAGAGACGATGACGGCCCTCTTGCCCTTGAGGTTCTTCACCTCGTGGCGGGCGCCCTCGCCAAAATACAGGTCACGCGGGTTGGTAAAACGTCCCATAGCACATCCTCCAATTCACTGGCCGCCACCGATGGCGGCAAATGTCTGAGAAGGCCGTTTGGCCTTCTCTGATGCCCTGGCTGGAACCACGAAGCCGGACGAGCGACGCCCAACGCGCCCCACGTTCGCCCTTGAAAGCGGCCCCATCCTACCAAATGAGAGACGGCGGAGAGGCGCTTGCAGCGAGCGACCCCATGCAGGCACGATGCCCCACACCTGCTTCACCGAGGTGCTTACCCTCGGCCTTCTTTGACACATCGCTGTGACCAAATCAACATACATCCAACACATTTGGTATCGAGGCGAATGCAGGGGATGACCAGAGCGCCGGGCACCCGCAGTGGCGCAAAAGAGGCCATGGATGTCGATGCCCGCGGCACAGCCCTTTTCCTCGACGCGGGATTTCGCCGTTTAGACGGGTCTAAACGTCTGTAATCAGCGGAGCCACCATTGCCGCGGTTTTTCGACGTTTAGGCGGCTCTAACCGTCCGAAATCGGCGGAGCCGCCAGGCCATGCGGTTTCTCGCCGTTTAGGGTGCCCTAATCGTCTGAATACAGCGGAACCGCCGTCCCGTGCGCCGCCGCGCGCCTTCGAGAGAGGCGTCTTCCGGACCACAGCGGCCATTGATGCCTGGCGTATGGGATACCATGAGAGCAGGGAGAGGAGGCGCGACGTGGCGTATGACCCCAGAAGAGAGGACTACCAGCGCCTGGCGCTGCGCTATGCCCAGTCGCTGTCCAAGAGCGACCCGGTGGCTGCGGCGAGAGCGTTCACGGACTTTGGGCGCCGCTTTGCGCGCGACCGTGACACGCTCCCGCAATCCGACGCCGATCGCGCCTTCCACCTGGTGTCCATTGCAGCCGAGGTCATCGACTACCAGCTGCCCTTCTCCAGCGAGGACAAGGCGGGCGCGCTCATCTCCCGCGGTCGGGACCTTCTCGACGAGGCCATCTCGCTCGACCCCCAATGCCACGATGCCATCCGCATGCGCGCGGCACGCACGAGCGCCACCTTCGACGCCCAGTTTGACTTCCTGTCCGAGGGGGCCGAGGAGGTCCTCGCATCCTGCCAGGCCGCTCGCGATTCCATCCCGGATGACGGCGACGACGAGCGCGTGACCCTTGGCCGCGACATAGCCATGCGTCCCTACCGGCGCTGGATGGCCGCGCTTGCCGAGGAGGCCCTCATCTGCGGGCGCAACCGCAGGTGCGCAGAGGCCGGGGAGCGCCTGCTCGAGCGGGATCCATCCGACCAGGCAGACGTTCGCTTCACGCTGGCGCTTGCCTACGCAAAGCTCGAGGACCAGGCGTCGCTCGATGCGCTTGCCAGGCGCTACGGGTCAATCGCGCCGCCGCGTGCGGCCGACGACGCCTGGATGGGGATCGCCCGCCTGGCGCTTGCCCACAAGAGTCACGACATGGCTCTCGCCCGTCAGCTCCTTGAGCGCCTGATTGGCGCCTACGATGGTTGTGCCTCTGCGCTCATCTCCCAGATAGAGCTTCCCGATGGCGTCTTTGCCCGCCTCGCCGTGCCGCCCTACAGCGAGGACGAGCTCATCCTCGCCATCTCCGAGGCAACGGTGCTCCTCCAAGAGGGAGACGAAAAGAGCGGGCGCGGCGTCCTCGGCTCCTGGGTCGCCCAGACCACGGCCAAGCTCTATCCCGAGGCGCTTGCGGAGGCGCAGGAGGTCTCGAATCCCTACGACCAGCACGGGGGCAATGGCCCGCAGGGCGGTGACGCCGCGTGAACGGGCGAGAGGAGCTTGTGCTCAGGTGCGCGCATAGGCGGCGCGAGAAGATAGGCTCACTCTCTGACGAGGGGTTTGCCGAGCTGTGCCTTGCCGTGCGCGAGAACCCCGCGGCCTTTGTCGACTCCCCCGAGCAGGCGTCGTTCGCAACGCTCGTGAGCGCGCTCGAGACGTTCCACCGCGCCGGGGCGGATGACGACCTCCTTGACGACGACGAGTTCCGCGCGGCCCGCGGGCGCAGGCTGCGGGCCCTCTCGGCGGGATGCGCGCAGGCGCTCTCGCAGGACGACGGCTGCCTTGACGCGCGGCTGGTCCAGACGCTTGCCGCCGAGCTGGACCCTGACGACAGGCTGGACGCGCTGCTCGAGATAGAGGCCAAGGCGGACGCAACCGCAGGGCTTTCCCTGGGCGCGACGGGCGACGCCTGGGACGACGTCTTCATGCGGCCTCGGCTGCGCCTGTGGGACGCCATCGCGCGCACGTGCCTTGACGGTGGCCGCTACCGCATGGCGCTCGAGGTCTCCCGCGGCGTCATGGCCGCCTCGCCCGCAGACCGGGTTGGGGGCCGCCTCACGGCGGCGCTTGCGCTGGCGCGCCTTGAGGACGAGGAGGGCTTCAACGAGCTGGACGCCCGCCTTGCCGGACGCGAGAACTCCTGGCTCAACCTGGGCCGCACCATCCTCCTCTACAAGCTGGGGCGCATGAGTGCCGCCCGCCGGGCGCTGCGCGGCTACGACGGGCTTTGCGAGGGGGCGGCGTACGCCCTGCTCAGGCCAACGCTCGTGGAGGTCTACCTCCCGGACAGGCCCGAGTCGCCCGCGGGGGGATTCGAGGAGGCGACCTTTACCGTCCACGAGGCGGAGCCCGTCATCGTCGACGTCCCCGATTTTGTCGCCTGGGCCGACGGCTTTCCGTGGTTCCATGCGGCCGGCAAGAACTACGCCGAGACCAACGGCTACGACTGGTAGAGTCGCACCGCTCTGATATACTCTCACCTGCGTCCCCATCGTCTAGCGGTCAGGACATCGCCCTTTCAAGGCGACGACACGAGTTCGAGTCTCGTTGGGGGCACCATTGGGCACCTGATGGCGGCCGCCTTCAATGCGAGGGCGGCCGCCTTTCTGGCGCGGGAAGAATCGCCCGCCCCACGTCCCGCTTCGCCACGCTATCATGGCTGAGACAGGGCACGCGCCCACAAGCGGCAGCGCGCCGCCCACACCGAAGGGGGCCCAGGCATGTCAGACAAGAAGAAGCGCATCCTCATCGCATGCGGCTCCGGCGTCGTCACCTCGACGATCGCGCGCAAGAAGATCGAGGTGCTTCTCAACGCGCACGGCTACAAGGGCCAGTACGAGATTGCGCAGGTGCCTCTCAGCACCGCTCCCGAGAAGTCCAGGGGCTGCGACTTCATCGTGGCGACCGCCCTTCGCCCCTCCGAGCTGCACTGCCCGTTTGTCGATAGCACTCCATACCTCACGGGCAGGGGCGAGGACGACGCCAACGAGCAGATCCTCCGCCTCATGGAGCAGTAGGCCGGCGTGCCCCGCCGCGCCCGCGCCTTGCCCGCGCCGGCCTACCCAAGCAGGGCGAGCACGGCATCCGCCATGCCTTCCGGGGTGAGCCCCGCACGTTCCAGAAGGCGGCCCTGCTCGTCAGCCTCGAGATAGCGGTCGGGCGCGCCCAGGCGCAGCAGCCGGGGGGCGCCGCCGCGGCCGAGAAGGGCCTCGGCAAGCAGCCCTCCCAGGCCGCCCACCACGCTGTGCTCCTCCACCGTCACCGCCAGCCGCGCGCTGGCGAGAAGCTCGACGACGCGACGGTCGAGCGGCTTCACGGTACCAACGCTCACCACGCGGCAGGAAAGCCCCCGCTCACGCAGCAGTCCGGCGGCCGCGAGCGCGCGAGACGCAATGGAGCCGCAGGTGGCAACCGCAACGTCCGCCTCGGTCCCGGGCGCATCGTCCGCGAGCACGCGGCACCGGCCGAGCCTGAAGTCCCCGGCGGGCAGCACCGGATCGTCGGCGGGCGCCTGGGTGATGCGCACGTAGGCCGGCCGCGGGTCGCGCGCAAGCTCCGCGAGCGCGCAGGCAAGCTCCGTGTTGGTCGCCGGCGTCACCACGGTGAGACCCGGGATCGAGCGCATGCAGGCAAGGTCTTCCAGCGCCATGTGGCTGGGGCCCAGGATGCCCGCGTTGAACCCCGCGCCAAGCCCAACCAGCACGACCGGCGACCCCATCATCCCCAGGTTCACGCGCGCCTGGTCGAGCACGCGGGCCGTGATGAACGGCGCATAGGACGGGGCGAACACGTGAAAGCCCTCGTTGGCGAGAGCCGAGGCGACCTCGACCTGGTTCTGCTCGGCAATGCCGCACTGAACGACGGAACCCGGCAGCCTGGAGCGCAGCGCATCCAGGGAAAGCCGACGGCCATAGTCCGAGATGACGGCCATGACCTGCGGATCGCTCTCCGCAATCCTGCCAAGGGCCCGCCCAAAGGCCACGCGCGAGTCCAGCCGGTCGAACTCGGCGGGACTTGTGGTGGCGGCAGTCTCGGCGACGACGTCTTCCCTAGGCATGGCTCGCCTCCCGGCCAAGTTCCCTGACCGCCCGCTCATAGAGCTCGTCGGTCAGCTTGTTGTCGTGCCACTCCACGCAGTTCTCGGCAAACGAGAGTCCCTTGCCCTTGATGGTGTGGGCAAGCACGGCGCGCGGACGGGCGTGGCTCGGCGCAAGCACGCTCCAGAGGGCGCTCACGTCGTGACCGTCCACCTCGATGGCCTCGAAGCCAAAGGCGCGGAACTTCTCCGCAAGGCCGCCCGTGTCGAGCACCTGTGCCGTTGGCCCGTCGAGTTGCAGCCCGTTGACGTCGACGACAACCGTGAGGGACGAAAGGCCCAGGTGTCCGGCGAGCGCGGCCGCCTCCCAGACCGAGCCCTCGTTGCACTCGCCGTCGCCCACAAGGCAGAAGACGCGAGAGCCAAGCCCACGCCGACTGGCGGCAATGGCCAGGCCGCACGCATAGCCAAGCCCCATGCCAAGGCTCCCGCCGGAGGTCTCGATGCCTCGGGCGGGATCTCGCCTGGGGTGCTTGAACAGCACCGCATTGGGGCCGAGAAGCCCGCGGTCCGCGTCCTCATTCGAGATGAGGCCCGCATGGAGCAGCGCCGGGTAGAGCGCGAGGGAGGCGTGCGCCTTCGAGAGCACGAAGCGGTCACGCTGCTCCCAAGGGGTGCCGTCTGTCCCCGTGCGCATGACGCCGCCGTAGAGCACGGCGAGGACCTCTGCCGCAGAGAGGCTGCCGCCCAGGTGAAACGGGATGCTTGGGGTACCGTGCGCAAACTCGACGACGGCACGGCGGATGTCCAGGGCAAACGCCGAGAGACGGCGGCGGTCGGCGGGGCCGGGGGCGGGGGCAAGCGCCGTAGGAAGCCAGTCGCCCTGGACCGAGGTCCCCGCAACCTCCTGTCCGGCACGCAGCCAGGTGAGGCCCCACTCGATGACCGTCGCGTCGGCCAGCCCAATGGTCTGGCGCAGCACAAGCACGGGATCGCCCTCGTCGCACCCCAGCGCCGCCGCGCGCTCCCCTGCCGCCGAAGCGGAGTAACGCACCTTCGACCAGGTTATCTTTCGGCCGGAGCAGCGCTCGACGGCATCGAAGGCAGTCTCCCTCGAGAAGTCCGCGTCCGCCAGGCCCGGGCACTCGCCAAGGTTCTCCCAGCCCTCCTGGCAGATGATGGGCCTGCCCTCGACGCTGCGAACGCGCAGCAGGTAGAGCACCTGGCTGCCGGGCTGGATGCGCAGGTGGGCGGCGACGTCTGCGGGTGCGGGCACGACGCGCTTCTCGAGCACGTGGGTCACGAAGTCCTTGCCACGCTCGCGAAGGGACTCTCCAAACGAGAGGGGGCGCTCGCCCGCCGGATGCGAGAGGGCGCGCTCGGATACGAAGGTGCCCGAACCGCGCACCTGGACGAGAAGCCCCTCGTCCACAAGCTCGCTGATGGCACGGCGGACGGTGCCGCGCGAGATGTCAAGGCGTGCCATGAGCTCGTGCTCGGAGGGGATGCGCGAGCCGGGCGCCCACTCGTGCAGGCAGATCTTCTCGCGCAGGAGGCCTGCCAGCCGCAGGTACATCGGGGCAGAGCCTGCCTTGCCGGCAATCCGCCCCACGGCCCCGCCCGCCACCGCCTGTGGCGCGTCCCGAAGCGCATCCGTGCCGCTCTCTGCCATGCCGCCCCTCCCCCGCTGCACGCATCGACGTCATGAGACATAGTTGTACACCACTTGTCCTCATGTAGGGCATGCAATGGGGCGTTCGGCGCACATGCGCCAAAACAACACGCCGTGCGGCGCTGGGGCGGCGGCGCGGCGGCAGGTGCGGCGTCGAGGCGGCAGGTGCGGGGGCCGAAGCTGCAAGCTATGCCAGAAATGAGCTGGTAGGGGCGGTGGGACTCGAACCCACAATCCTTTCGGCGAGGGATTTTAAGTCCCCTGCGTATGCCAATTCCGCCACGCCCCCAACTGTGCGCGAGAGCCCTACTCCCCAGGTGCCTTGAGTGGCCTCATGGTGGGCTTCCAGACCACCGGAGACTCGCGTCCCTCAAGCATAGCAGCAGCGACGATGGAGAGGCCGAAGAGAAGGTCGCTCTCACTCACGGTGAGGCTCGAGAAGCCGGTCTGGCGCAGAAGCTCGGAGACTGCGACGGCACCGCCCAGAATCACCGGCGCGCGCTTTGCCTGTATGCCCTTGAGCGCGGCGCGACCCCCCTGCGTAAGCGACGCCAGGCGCCGTTCGAGGGCATCGACCCTCTCGCCCGCAAGTCTGTGGAGGTGTACGTAGGAGGGGTCATACGGGTCGAGCGCGGCATCGATGGCGACGAGCGTGGTCACCGTGCCTCCCGTGACCACGAGCGTCCGGGGGCTGCCCAGGCGCGCCCCGGCATCCTTGAGCGCCTGCGAGAAGAGTCGGGCCGCGTACTCGTGGGCCCGCGACAGGTCCTCTGCGGAGGGAGGGTCCGCACGAGAGAGGAAGCGCTCCGTGAGGCGCCTGCAGCCAACCTGAACAGAGGTGACCCACCCCAGGTCAAGCACGCCGCCGGCAAGCTCGCCCACGGCAAGCTCGGTGGAGCCGCCACCGCTGTCGGCAACGAGGATGCGCCGCCCGTCGAAGTCCTGGGCGACACCCAGGAAGGTGAGGGCGCCCTCGATCTGTCCGGGAATGATGAGCGGGTCGAGCCCCAGAGACGCCAGTGCGGCACCCAGCTCGGGCGAGTTCGAGGCGTCGCGGGCGGCACTTGTGAGGGAGCAGCACGCCGCCTCGGCACCGGACTCCCGCGCCGAGGCGACGTAGGCCTTCGCACACGCGAAGACCCGCTCCATGGCCTCCTGCGAGAGCCTGCCGGTCCTGTCCACGTCCTGCCCGAGGTTGCAGATGTTCGACTGCTTGCCAAGCCGCACGACTCGGGACCCCTCGACATCGGCCACCGCAAGGCGGCAGGTGACCGTGCCAATGTCTATGACCGCGACCCTGCGCATCAGGCACCGCCTCCCGAGGAGCCCGCATGGTACTGGAAGATGACGTCGGCAGCGCTCACGTACCAGGGAACGTCCGCCGAGACGACCGTGCCCGTGCCCATGGGGGCGGCATCGGCGCCGCCGACGGGAAGGCCCTCGACCACCACGCCGGTCTCACCCTCGCCAACATAGCCCCGCTCTCGCGCAAGGTCCTGGACGCCCTCGGGGGTCATGAGGGAGTCCACCTCACTCGTGAGCTGGTCGTTGCTCTGGGCGGTGGCGTCGTAGGTTGCCTGCAGGTCGAGTCCCGAGCGCCATGCGGCGTAGAGGTTGCACGTGGGCCCATAGAGCATGACCGTCGCGACGATGACCACGGCCGCAATGATCACCGGGAGGCGATGCGCGGTAACGAACCCCCCGGCACGCGAGACCGTCGCGGAAGCGGCGGACGTGGCTCCCGAGGCGACGTTCGCCGCCTTGGCGGCAACGTCAGAGACGGCACCCGCAGGCTGGGCATCGCGGGACGCACGGCGCCTGGCGCGCGCGCGGGCGTGCGAGGTGCCGTCGGAGCGAGCCGCCGATTCACGGTTGACAGGGACGCCGCGAGAGGCGCGGCGGGATGCCGTGGGCCGCGTACGGCCCGAGCGCGACCGAGCTGCGGTGCCCGTGCCCACATGGCGGCCGGCGGCACCGTCCTCCTCAACGCGAACGCCCCTCATCACGGAGGAAAGCGGCGAACGGCGGGTCCTACCTGTGGAGTAGGTATATACGGCGGGTCGTGGCGACACGTCTGCGAATCCTCTCAGGGCCATCTCTGCGCCCGAATGTCTGCTCATGCCTCTGCTTCGTTTCTAGTTTGATTCGGCGTGACGGCGCGGCTTTGCCGCGTGGCATCCAGTGTATACCAGAAGTGCCCGCCGCCGGACTCAGGAGAGCTTCTCCTCTTCCTTCGCACGGTCCCAAAGCTCGTTGAGCTTCGCAGTCGAGAGGGCCTCGAGGGCGCAGCCCCTCTCGCGTGCCAGCTCCTCCATGCGCGACCAGCGGCGGCGGAACTTCTCGTTGCTCTGCGCGAGGGCGAGCTCGGCATCGATGCCCTCCATGCGCGCAACGTTAACCAGCGCAAAGAGCAGGTCACCGAACTCGAGCGCGCGACTCTGCGAGCCCTTGGGCTCGCGCTCGAACTCGTCGCGCTCCTCGCGCACCTTCTCCCACACGCCAGAGACGTCATCCCACTCGAAGCCCGCCTTGGCGGCGCGGGCGCTGATCTTCTGACACTGCATGAGCGCTGGCATCGAGCGCGGCACCGAGTCGAGAAGCCCCGCCACGTCCGCCTTGGCGGGGCCACCCGCCGCCTCGCGCTCGCGGCGCTTCGCGACATCCCAGATCCGCGCAACCTCCTCGGGAGTCTGGGCGCCCACGTCGCCGAACACGTGCGGATGGCGTCGCACGAGCTTCTCGCCTATGGCACGGCACACGTCGTCAATGGAGAAGGCGTCATCCTCCGAAGCCACCTGCGAATTGAGGACCACCTGGTAGAGAACGTCACCAAGCTCCTCGGCCATGTGGGGCGCATCGCCCGCGCGCAGGGCTTCGGCAGCCTCGTAGGCCTCCTCGACCATGTAGCGCGCAAGGGACTCGTGCGTCTGCTCGCGATCCCACGGGCAGCCATCCTCTTGGCGGAGACGCCAAACTATGCGCACGAGGCGGTCGAACTCCGGATGCGTGCCGGGGGCACCGAGCCGGTCCCGCGCTTGCTCGTCCACCCTGTCCGCCTCATTCGACATGCGCATCCCCCAGTCTCGCAGCCACGTAAGCCACCTGATTCTACCCCACCGCCCCGAGGCAGGCGGGGCCTGCGGAGCCTGCGGGGCCTGCCGCCACACATTCGGGGCCCGAACGTGTGGCGACCTGCGCGGGTCACGCATTCGGGTGCGAACGTGTGACGGGCCGCAACACATTCGGCATCCGATTGTGTTGCGGCCTGCGCGGGTCACGCATTCGGGCACGTTCCTGTAGCGGGACGCAGCTGGACCGCTCGCGCGGCCCGCTCGGTCGCTGCGCTACCCAGGCAGCACGGCGCGGATGCACAGCGCCATGGAGATCGCGCCGGCGTCCGGCGTGCCCAGGCTGCGCTCGGCAGCCGGGCGGGCACGGCCGACCCTGGGCACGAGCGAGGCCGTGGCCTCGGCGGCCCCCTGCGCGACCTCGGCAGCGGCCGCCCAGGCGTCGGCAAGCGAGTCGCCCGCCGCCGCGCGCCCCTCGAGGGCCTCGCCGAAGGGGATGAGGCAGTCGAGCATCGTCTTGTCGCCGCGGCGGGCGCCGCCGAGGGAGGCCATCCTCTCGCAGGCGGCCCTCACGGCGTCCGCCGCGACCTTCGCATCGTAGGACCCGGCCCGGTCGCCCACGACATCGCCGGCGGCCTCGAGCGCGGAGCCCCATAGAACGCCGGACGTGCCGCCGGCCTTGGCGGCCCAGGCGCGGCCCGCAGCGCGCAGAACGGAACCCGCAGCAGCACCCTTCTCTAGTGCGTCGGAGGCCGCCTCGTAGGCGAACGCTGTGCCCCTGGCCATGCCGCGGCCGTGGTCTCCGTCACCCGCGACGCCATCGATCCTCGCAAGACGCTCCTCCGCGTCGGCGATGGCGCCCCTCATGCGGCCGAGAGCCGAGACGATGTACTCGGCTGCGGCGCGGGAGGCCTCAGAGCCCCTCTCGTAGGTGTCGTCACTGTCGCGCGCCCGGTCATAGGACGCACGGGCACCCGCAGACATCCTGCTCGCGCCCTTGCGGAAGGACGGCGTGTCGCACGGGGCGCGCCAGAGCTTCTCGAGCTCGCCGTCGAGGTACTCGACGGCGAGGGCGACGCCCTCCATGTCGAGCGAGGTCACGAACTCGCCCACCTGCGGATCGACCAAGGTGTAGCCCCTCTCCTCGAGCAGATCGCGGACGGTGCCCCACACCACGAAGAGCTCCTCATACTTGGTGGAACCCAGCCCGTCAAGGATGACGGCAATGCGCTTCGCGTCGCCGGCGGGCGCCTCGGCGAGCACGCGGTCGACGAGCAGCCGGGCCACCTCGGCGGCGGGGGCGAGATCGCCCTCCCCCACGCCGGGCTCTCCGTGGATGCCCTGGCCGATCTCCATCCTGCCCTCGGGCACATGGAAGAGCGGGGCCGCCTCGCCGGGCAGCGTGCAGCCGCGGAAGCCCACCGACATCGTGCGCGTGCGATCATTCGCCTTCCCGGCTAGGCGGCAGACCTCGTCGAGGGGCATACCGGCGGCGGCAGCGGCGCCGGCGGCCTTGAAGACCATGAAGGTGCCCACGTTGCCCCGGCGCTTCCCCACCTCCCCGGGGGAGGCGGAGGCCACGTCGTCGGTGACGTAGAGGGTGCGGCAGTCGACGCCCTCCGCACGCAGGCGGTCGCGCGCCATGTCGAAGTTCATCCTGTCGCCGGCGTAGTTGCCCCCCACGACGAGGACGCCGGTGCCCCGGTCGACGGAGCGGGCCACGCCGAGGACGTCCTCGGCGGACGGCGAGGTGAAGACGTTGCCCACCACGGTCGCGTCCATGAGGCCGTCGCCCACGATGCCGCAGAAGGCCGGGTAGTGGCCGGAGCCGCCGCCGTTGATGACGGCGACCTTGCCCTCGGGCGGCTCGGTCGCGCGGGCCACGCCGCCGGGGACCTCCACGACGTACTCGGGGTAGGCCGCGACGTATCCGCGCAGCATATCCTCGCGGAAAGTCTTGGGATCGTTGTAGAGCATGCGCTCCTCCTAGGAAACGAAGTAGTTTTTAAGCCCGAGAAGCATGTAGTACCCGGCGAGGGCGCCCTGATCCACGACACCCTTGGCCTTGGCGGCATGTACCGCAGCCTTGCCGAACCTAGGAATCATGTCCTTAGTCGCCTTGACGCCCTCATCCGCACCGTCCACGGCGGCGGCCATGACATCCGCGAAGGTCGCGTCAGGCGTGGACTCGACGAGCGCCACGGCCTTCCTTGCGCCCGCGTCGACGGAGTCGAGAATCGTGCGGTCACCCAGCGCGCACTTGCCGCGCCTCTGGATGCCCTCGGCGAAGGCAGTCACGTAGGTGGCCATGTCAGCGGGCACGAGCTCAGTCTTCCCCTTGAACGCCTTGCCTGCCTGCATGATGCCTGAACTCATGAGCGTGCCCATGGTGGAGGGCACCTCGTTCTGCATCTTCATGCCGGCCTTCATGAGCTGTTTGCCGATCTCTCCCTCGACGGCCGTCTCGCGAAGGAACCCGGGGAGGGCACCGTAGCCCTTGCTCATCGTGAGGCCAAGGTCGCCGTCGCCCATGGCGGCGTCCATCTCGCAGAGCTGCTCCTTCTTCTCCCTAAAGATCTCGGCGACCTTCTCGAACATCTCAGGAACGTCGCCTATCGTCAGCTTGTCCATGTGGGTCCTCCTCGGTGACCCTGCCTTGGCGCTCTTAGCGCTGGCAGATGAACGGAGTGTCAACGGGGTAGTCGAAGTAGCCCTTGAGCTCTTCGTCGACCTTGCACACCGAGATGGAGGCGCCCATCATCTCCATCGACGTGGCATACTCGCCTGTCCAGGAGCGGTAGACCTTGACGCCCTTGGCGGCGAGCCGCTCGCGCACGGAGTTGTTGAGGATGTAGAGCTCCTCGATCGAGGTGGCGCCAAGGCCGTTGATGAGGAGCGCCGCCTCGTCTCCCTCGGCGAGCGGCATGTCTTTGAGGATCTCGTCAATCGCCTCGGCGGCGAGCTCGTCGGCGGTCTTCACCGGGCCGTTCCAGATACCGGGCTCGCCATGGATGCCCATGCCGAAGGCCATTTCGTTCTCGGCCAGCTCGAAGTTGGAGCGGCCGACCTCGGGGATCACGCAGGGCGTGAGGGCGAAGCCTACCGTGCGGACGTTGTCGCCGGCCTTCTTGGCGGCGGCGGCGACCTCTTCGAGGCTGCCCATCCCGGCGGCCTTCGCGCCTGCGGCTTTGTACATGAAGTAGATGCCGGCAACGCCGCGGCGGGCCTCGACGTTCGAGCTGGAGAGGACATCGTCGGCGCCTGCGAGGGAAACGGTCGCGATGTCGTCCATCTCAAGGAGTTCGCTTGCCATGTCAAAGTTCATGACGTCGCCAGTGTAGTTGCCGTAGAGGAACAGGACACCGGCACCAGCCTCGACCTCCTTAGCGATGTGGTAGATCTGCTCGGCAGACGGAGACTGGAAGACGCCGCCCACACCGCAGCCGTCAATGAGACCCTCGCCCACATATCCCAGGAAGAGAGGTAGGTGGCCGGTGCCACCGCCGGTGATGATGGCGACCTTGCCATCCTTCTTTCTGGCGGTGCAATAGCAGCGAAGGTCGCCAGCGGCGTACTTTACCTTGTCGGGAAAGGAAGCGTAGATGCCCCTGAGCATCTCGTCGGTGTAGTTCTCGGGCGCATTGATGATCTTCTTCATGGCCGGCCCCTTTCGCTAGAAGAGAAAGACGATGTAATTCGAGACGGCCGCGAGAAACAAGAAGGTCGTCTCCATGTACTGGTAGGGAACCCGTTCCTCTCCCTTGTATGCAGAAGTCCAAATAAATCCGAGGTAGAAGCAGGTGGCGATGTGAATCGCCGCCATGTTGAGGTTGGGGGACGGGAAGAGCCACCCCATCACGGTGAAGACCGCAAAGAACGACAGGGCAATCCACAGCGACCACTTCTGGTCGCTACGCACCATCTGGGTGTAGTAGAAGACCGCCTGCCGGTCATGCCTGCCATAGCGCCGTGAGCTCTCGAGCACCGCCCGCAGAAGGTACATCGAGACGACACAGAGGAACCAAACGGCGGCGAGAAGGGCCATGGACGGCAGGCCAGTCTTTTCGAACAGGGCAAACGCAACGATAAGCCAGATTGCGCAGGTCAGGACAGTCTCCGCAACGGTGACTGCCCGGGCACCTGCGCCGATGGGCGGCATCTCCTTGATCTCGGCGATCTTCTTGAGCCTGAACGCCTGACCCTTGTCCTTCTTCCTTGGCATGGTGTCCCTTCAGAGCGTGCGGGATTGGATCCCGCATCCCGGGCCGAAGCGTCAGCCTCATCGCCGACGGGCAAAGGGGGACGGACCGTCCGGCACCTCTCCACACGGCCGTCCCTCCCGACGCGACTACCTGTTGGGGAACTTGATCTCCTTGGGGTACTCCCATTTCTGGAGCTCCTCGGGCGGGAAGGAGTAGGGCTCTTCACCGCCGGATGCGGTCAGTGCGTGGTGGTACAGCTCGGCGAGCTCTTCGATGTAGCAGACCTTGAGATAGGCCTCATCGATGTCGGTCTCGTCGACCGCGACCGCACCGTGGCCCTGGAGCAGCAGTACGTCGGCCTCCTGCACGGGTCCGATGACGGACTCGGCAAGGGCGGGCGTGCCCGGACGGCCGTATGGCGCAACGGGGATGCGGGCCTTGGAGCAGTTGAGGTTTGCGACCTCATAGACAACGGCTGGGATGGGCCTGTTGAGCACCGCGAACACTGTGGCGTACATGGAGTGGGTGTGCGCGACGGCCATGACATCCGGGCGGGTCTTGTAGATCATGAGGTGCATGAGCGACTCGCTCGTGGGACGAAGCCCGGTCTGGTTCTCGATGACGTTGGCGTCGAGGTCCATGACGATCATGTCGGGGATGACGAGATCCTCGCGATCCACGCTCGTCGGGGTGATGACGACATAGCCGGTCTCGGCGTCACGGGCGGAGAAGTTGCCAGACTTGTGCTTGCACATGCCCTCGCGCTGGGCCTGCTTGGCGACGTTCATAACCCTAAGCTTAAGATCCTCAAGCATGGAGCACTCCAATCTATGGCGAGTGATGGTCCCTTGCGATGCTCGGCTATTCCACGTCGGCCGGGGACTTCGCAAGCTTGGCCTGCTTCTTGAGGTCACGGTAGGTGTAGAAGAAGCCGGCGATCCAGATGACCAGAACGACGAGCGGTAGGAAGTTTCCGTTGAGGATGTCGAGGAACTCGGCGAACGCAAAGGTGAAGACCGGGCCGTCGATGCAGGAGCAGGAGATGAGGGCGTTGGCGGCAAGATCAACGGCGCCGGTCTGCCGGGCGAGGTCGGAGACGAACGGGGCGAAGGCGGTGCCAACGTACAGGAAGATGGGCACGCCGATGGTGGCGAGTATGAGCATGCGGGGCAGGTTGCCACGGGTCACGAGGTACGCAGGCACGGCCACGGCGATGTTCACAATGCCGGCGAAGGGCAGGATCTGGTTACCGGGGAGGATGAACGAGAAGAGGACCGTGATGGGAATGGCATAGATAACGGTGAGCCAAATCTCGTTCGAACCGCCGAGGAACGGCCAGTCGAGACCGACGACGAGCTGACGGTTGGAGAACTTCGCATGCATGTAGTCGGAAACGGCCTCGGAGATGGGGGACAGGGCCTCCATGAAGTACTTGGAGATGACCGGGAAGAGCGTGAGGCACATGGCGGCCTGGACGCCGAGGGTCAGGATGGCGGGGATGTCATAGCCGCCGAGGATGCCGAAGAGGCAGCCGATGATGAAGCCGAGGACGTGGTTCTCGGCAAAGATGCCGACCTTCTCCTTGAGGGCGGCCGCATCGGCCTTGTGGTTCAGCGCGGGGATCTTGCGGAGGACCTTGTCGATGGGATAGAAGATGGCAGACAGGAAGACCATCTTGTGGGTGCAGGTGACGCCGGGGATGCCGGTGAGCTCGTTGATCTCGTCCTTGAAGAGGTCGGCGGTCTTGAGCTCGAAGACAATCTGGATGGCGGCGATGATGAAGGCCAGGGGCACGGATCCGGTGATGCCCACGACACCGATGGCAGTGAAGATCTTGCCCCAGACGTTCCAGAGGTCGGCGTTGAAGGTCTCGGTCTTGTTCGCCATGAGCATGATGATGTTGATGCCGATCATGAGCGGGAAGACGAGAATGGCAAAGGGCCAAGACCAGGCTATGGCTGCCATGGTGGTCCAGCCGCCGTCCATGATGGGCAGGTCTATACCGATTCGGTTAAGCATGGCCTCGCCGACCGGCTGAATGAGGCCAGACATGTAGTTGATGAGCATCGACATGCCGGAGAAGGCGACGCCAAGCAGGATGCCGGAGCTTATGGCGTCCTTGGGCTTCATGCGAACGACAAGGCCCATGATGATCATTATGACGGGCACGAACACGGCCGCGCCCACGCTGTTCAGGAATTCCTGAATCCAAGCGGATGCTTGCGAGAAGTCCATACCTCAGACACCTCTTTCTTCTTCACCAGCCCCTCAGGGCACAGGCGCTAAACGGCCTTATAGTTCTTGATTGCCTCGATGAGCTTGGCGTACTGCTGCTGCTGACCGGCACCCGTGAGGAAGGCGATGCCGTCGATGACGGGCAGGTCATACTCCTTCTTGTCGCGGATGATGGTGATGTACGCGGCGGCGTCCTTGAGGTGCCTGTCGACGCTCTTGAGGTCGACGGCCTCTACCTCGGCATCGATCTTGTCGGCCTTGAGCATGCGGTTGACCTTGGATGCGACAGTCTGCGACGTGGCAACGCCACTGCCGCAGGCGACGACAACCTTCACTGTCATTTCCCTTACCTCCTGTTTCCTTGTGGTGCTCCATAATCGCAAAGGCCCCGAGAGACCCTTATTGCCTCGGTGCGAGACGGGCTCCCGCTAGTCGTGCCACCACTCCATGTCGATGACGGCATCGAAGAACTCGTCCTCGGTCTTTGCCGCGTACAGGGCGTTGACCCAGTCGGCGCGCTGAAAGTTGTGCATGAGGATCTGAAGAAGCTCGATATGGGCACCAGGCTCATAGAAGCCGAGCATGAACGCGAGCTTGACGTCGAGCTTGTTGTCGGGATCAGACATGTCGCCCCAGGCGATGGTGCTCCTGAGGCGCACGGGGGCGATGAAGGGCCGCACGATGGCGTCGGCCTTGGTGTGCGGGATTGCGATGGGATGCGGCTCAACGGGAAGGGCGGTGGGATACATCGACTCGCGCTTCTTGATGGAGGGGATGTACTTCTCGTTCACATAGCCGAGCTCGTTGAAGCGCTTGCCCATAACGTCGAAGATCTCGTCAGGGCACGAGGCATCGAGGTCGATGACCGTGAGCTCACGCATGATTACTTCCCTATCAAGCATGGCGCGTCCTTTCTCTCTGCATCACGGCTCCGTCTCTCCGGCAGGGCCGACTCTCCCATCGACGACGAATTCCCTTCTCCAAGCCTTATTTTGGGGAAGGGAACCTCCATGAACCAGCCAAAGGTTCTTCACTGAACGTGCAGGATTACCGACTGAACTAGGACGCTTCACAAGCCGTGAAACGCCATCGACCAACTCGCTGGCATCGCGGGCTTTTCTCAGAAAAAACGCGGTGCCCGCATCATTTTGCGGGGCACCGCGCGCATGAGCCGGCCTTTGTTATGAGCACCCTATTGAGTGAGCGTGTACTCCGCCGCCTCGATCGCGGCGGACATCTCCTCGGGCGTACGCGCGTCGCGGAGCTCCTGGAAGACGGGGAGCTCGGGCTTCGACAGCATGCTGAGCAGGTTGAAGAAAGCCTTGAGGTGCGCCTTGTGGTCGGTAGGGGAGAGCGTGCAGACAAACTCGACGGGGTCGTGGTCACCCGCGCCAAAGGCCACCGGCGCCTTCAGGCGCACGAGGTTCATGCCCATCTTGTGGGTGCCTTTGTTCGGGGCCTCATGCGGGATGGCGAAGTGGGGGACGAGCACCACGTAGGGACCGTTGCGCTCGATGTTCTCGATCATGGCATCGATGTAGCGGGGCTCGATGTAGCCCATCTCCACAAGGGGTGCCGCCGACTTCGCGATGGCCTCGCGCCAGTCCGCCGCCTCGATGTCGAGCTGGATGTGGCTCGCGGGAAGCAGCTGGTGGAGGTACGGCGCCAGGATCTCCTCCTCCATGTGCTGCGCCTCATGGAAGTAGCGCCTGACCTCCGTGCGAACCTGCCGGATGACGCGGTCGTTTCCGCACGGCAGCTCGCCACGCAGGATGGGTTCGATCCGGTCGAGGAGTCCCTGCGCCCCAAGCTCATCGTAGATGTCCGGGCTCCCCCCACCCAGCGAGCGGACCTCATCGATGCATGCGCGGATGTTCTCGTAGTCCCTGTCGGAAAACGGCAGCAGCGCCACGACGCTCTCGACAGGGCACTTCTCGAGAGGGACGGTGGAGACGACGAGATCGGCCGAATGCGTGCCAATGTAGGGGGCTTCGTGGGCGGGGATGGTCTTGATGACCTTGATGTCGAAGCGGCCGCGGAGGTCCTCTGCAACCAGCTTCGAGGTCCCCACGCCCTCGTCGCAGACAACGATTACCCGGAGTTTGCGCTCCATGTTCTTCTTGCGCTCGAGGGCGGCACAGATGTGCAGCGTCACATAGATGGTCTCGACCTCCGTGATGCGCCTCTGGCTGTACGCCTCGAGGACGGGCAGGTTGTCCTTGACCGCGTCGAGCACCTGGGGCTGGTCAGTGACAACCTCTCTCAGGACCGGGTTGACTGGGAAGCGAAGGGCACCCGAGGAGAACATCGACTCGAGGTGGTTCGAAAGGCACTCGAAAAGGCTGTAGTCGCCGTTCAGGTCAACCCCGCAGGCCAGGGAGACGTTCTTGACGAACTTGCGCGTGACCGTCTGGACCTGCACGTCCTCGATGCTGAATGCCGAGTCGCTGCGAAACCCGCTCGACTCGAGCACCGTGGCCAGCGCCTCCGTCTCTCCGTCCCCCATGGCTACCCCGCAGTACTGGGCAAGCAGCTCGATGACGTCGTGCGCGTACGAGCGAGTCTCGGCTCGAGCCGCCGGGAAGACCACGTCCTCGGCGATGCGCATCCCATCCCGGCAGCGTCGCACGGCGATGCCGAGGTAGCTTTCAATGATCCCGAAGGCGCGGTCGTCGAGGACCGCCCGGTGGAGGAGGCTCTGCTCATTGAGGATCTTGCGTATCGTCACGCCGTCGGCCTGGCCGCTCCTCTGTTCGGAGAAGGAGAGCCACTGCTCGGCGAGAGGTGACTTGGAAGAGAAGAAGTCGAGCAGGAAGCAGCGACGAGTCTGCTCCTCCCCCACAACCTTGAGGCCGCGATTGGGCTTGGAGACCACCTCGAGACCGGCCTTGCGCACGACGGCCTTGATGCCGTCCAGGTCGTTCAGGATGGTGGCACGGCTCACCGAGAAGCGGTCGGCGATGTCAGCAAGCGTCACGTAGCCAGACTCCTCGGAGAGGATGACGGCAGCAAGGGTCTTGCGCTCGTCGCTCGACATTTTGTACGAGTAGAAGCCTTGGACGGGAAGGGACGCCGTGATGCGAGCAAAGTCCGTCGGCACGACGATGACTCCGCCGGGGCCGTACTCCAGCTGCCCCAATCCCCGCTCCGCAAGGAAGCGGTTGAGGGACTTGATGTCGTTTCGTATGGTGCGGGATGAGACGCCGTACTCCTCGGCGAGCCCGGCGAGCGAGAGCGTACGGTCAAAACGCACCAGTTCGTGAGCAATGGAGACGATCCTCTCGTTCATCGAACGCTCCTCTCCATGAAGGAGGGCAGGTGGCCCTCACGATGAGTGCGGGCCATGTCGAAGGGCGCGCCATCGGCCGCTCCCCCGCTGCACGGGTTGACGGGCCAGGGGGCGGCATGGGCAGCCCGTTCACTCACATTCGCGACGGAAGCGGCTTCCCCGCCGGGGCGCAGCGACCTTCTCGAGCCCGCATGCGTCGCCGCAAGCGCCGAGTGCGCCAGCTTGCCGGACCTGATGAGCCTTGCCCTGTCGTCCCCACTCAGAGCCATGGGTATTGCTCCCTCTCTCGCGGCGCCAAAGGCCAGACCCTGCCAGCATAGGGCAGCAGGACCCCGAAAGGCCAACGACGCCCCTGGTGCGTCGCAGGCTGTCACACATTGCCGCCACACATTCGGGGCCCGAACGTGTGGCGACCTGCACGGGTCACGCATTCGGGTGCGAACGTGTGACGGGCCGCAACACATTCGGGGCCCGAACGTGTGACGACCTGCGCGGGTCACAGTTTCGGGTGCGAACGTGTGACGGCACCCCGCCGTGATGCCCCCGCCGTGGCGCGCCGCGGCACGCGCCGCAGCCGCAGCGCACGCCGTGCCGCCACGCCCTACGCGTCGTCCTCCTCGTCGCCGCCACCAATCTCCTCCAGCACGCCAAGCGCTGCGGGCATGACCTCCTCCTGCTTCGCGCGGAAGGGATACGCCAGCTTGCGCGTCTTGGGGTAGACCAGGGCCCCCCGCTCCTTGAGTTTGAGCGCCTCCTTACGCGGCACGACAAGCCCCAGGTAGACGAGGCGACCGTTGACAAGCGAGACAGACGTGCATCCCAGGCGCTGCGCGCGGATGCGAATGCGCGCCCGGTCGAGGAGGTTGCGCCCGGCAAGCGGCAGTGCGCCGTGGCTCTCCTCGAGGTCGCGCTGGAGAGCGTCCACGTCAGAGAGCTCGGTGGCGGCGGCGAGCCTGCGGTAGGCGAGCACGCGCTGGTCCACCTGGGGCATGTACTCCTCGGCAAGGTAGAAGTCGGCAGAGAGGTTGATGGTGACCTCGGGCACCTCAACCTCGGCAGTCTCGCCACGTGCCTCGGCGACGGCCTCGCCCAGCATCTGGGTGAAGAGGTCGAAGCCCACGCTCGAGAGGTTGCCATGCTGCTCGGCCCCCATGAGTGAGCCCGCACCGCGGATCTCGAGGTCGCGCATGGCTATGCGCATGCCGCTTCCCAGGTCCTGATACTCGTTGATGGCGGTGAGGCGGTCGGTGGCCTCGGGCGTGAGCGGCGCCGTAGGGGGAAACATGAAGTACGCGTACGCCTGCGTGCGGCCACGGCCCACGCGGCCCTTAAGCTGGTAGAGCTGGGCCAGGCCAAGACGCTGCGAGTCCTCGATGATCAGCGTGTTGGTGCGCGGGTTGTCGATGCCGCTCTCGATGATGGTCGTGGCCACCAGCACGTCGATCTCGTGCTCCTGGAAGCGGAGCATCACGTCCTCGACCTCGCGGGCGCTCATCTTGCCGTGCGCCACGCCCACGCGCGCCTCGGGTGCCGCCTCCATCACGCGCGCAACGGCATCGTCGATGGTGGTCACGCGATTGCTCACGTAGTAGACCTGCCCCCTGCGCTCGAGCTCGCTGCGGATGGCGGCCGAGACCAGATCCGGATCCCACTCCCCCACGTGTACCTTCACGGGCAGCCGGCCCGGCGGCGGCGTCATGATGAGGCTCATGTCGCGCACGCCGCTCATGGCCATCTGCATGGTGCGCGGGATGGGCGTGGCCGAGAGCGTGAGGACGTCCACCTGCTCGCGCATGTTCTTGAGCTGCTCCTTGTGCTGCACGCCAAAGCGCTGCTCCTCATCGATGACAACAAGCCCCAGGTCGTGGGGGTTAACGTCTGCCGAGAGAAGCCGATGCGTGCCAATGAGCACGTTCACCGTGCCTGCGGCAAAGCCCTCGAGCGCCTGCCTCTGCTGGGCCGGCGTCACAAAGCGCGAGAGCACTCGAACGTCCAGATCGAAGGGCGAGAAGCGCGAGAAGAACGTCTCAAAGTGCTGCTCGGCGAGGATCGTCGTGGGGCACAGCACCATGACCTGCTTGCCGTCCTGACAGCACTTGAACGCCGCGCGAAGGGCGACCTCGGTCTTGCCGAAGCCCACGTCGCCGCAGAGCAGCCGGTCCATGGGCTTCCTCGCCTCCATGTCGGCCTTGATGTCCGCCGTGGCCGAGGCCTGGTCGGGCGTGAGCTCATAGGGGAAGCTCGACTCCATGTCCAGCTGAGCGGGAGTGTCGGGCGAGAAGGCATAGCCCGTCACCGAGGCGCGGCGCGTGTAGAGGTCCACCAGGTCGAACGCCAGTTTCTTGGCCGAGCGCCGGGCCTTGCCCGTGGCGCGCGACCAGTCTGCCGTGTTGAGGCGCGTGAGACGCGGGGAGGAGCCATCGGGGCCCACGTAGCGCGTGATGCGGTCGACCTGCTCGAGCGGCACGTAGAGCTTGTCGCCGCCGGCATACTCCAGAAGGAAGTAGTCGCGCATGCGACCGGCGACCTCCTGGCGCACGATCTGCGAGAAGAGCGCGATGCCGTGCGTGGCATGAACCACGTAGTCGCCGGGCTTGAACGGGAAGGTCACGCTCGTGGGGTCCACGCGCCGCGCGCGGCGCTGGTTGCGCGCCGTGCGCGGCGTGAGGTCAGAGACGGAGAGCACGCCCAGATGCGCCGATGGCACCACGATGCCCGCGGGCACCGGCGCGTCCGTGAAGGTCACGGAGCCGCGGCGCAGGGGCACCACGCTGCCGTTGGCGTCCGGCGACGTCACCGGCACGGCGTTCTCGGCAGCCGAGCCCAACGACTCCGCAAAGGGGATGTGCTCGTCGGTAAGGCGAAGCTCGAGCGACTCACGGGCACCGCGGTCCGGCGCGGCAAAGACCACGCTTGCGTTGTCGTTCACGAGCTGGCGCACCACCGAGACGAGCTTGGTGTCGGCACCCGCCACGTTGGGCTGGCGCACCTTGAGCTCTGCGGTCACCGAGCCCCCCACCCGGAGTATCGACGAAAGGGACAGGCGCTGCTGGCGGCCAAAGTCCATCTCGCGGGGGCTGGTGTAGAGGCCGTCCGTCGAGACGCGCGCCGACGAGGCCGAGGCGGCGATGTCGTCCATGGCGCGCTGACAGTCATCGAAGAGCGCTCGGGGCTCCGCGAGAACCACAAGGGAGTCCTTGGAGATGTGCTCGATGGGGTTGGCCGTGGCACCATAGAGCGCCGGTAGGTACTTCTCGAGCGACGGCTGGGCAGAGCGCGCCCGGATGGCCTCGAGGTCGGCCGCGACCTTGGCGTTGTCGTGCGCGCGGTTGTAGAGCGCCTTCTCCGCGCGGGCGACGGTCTCTGTGGTAAGCGCGATCTCGCGGCAGGGCACCACGTCAACGGAGTCCAGCTCGCCGATGGTCTGGCCCGTCGAGGGCACCATGCGGCGCACGCGGTCGATCTCATCGCCAAAGAACTCGATGCGCACCGGGGAGCTTGCCTGGGCGGGGAAGACGTCAACGGAATCGCCATGCACGTGGAAGGCCCCGGGGGCCGCCACGTCTCCGGCATCGCCCACGTCCGTGTAGCCCATGCCCACGAGCAGCGGCGCCACGTCCTCGAAGGGGACCTCGTCTCCAACCGAGAAGGAGCTCGAGGCGAAGTAGCCCGAGCCCGCCGGCGGCACGCGGCGCAAAAGCGCCGGCGCCGACGTCACGACGACACAGCTCTCGCCCGCCGCCAGACGGGCGATCGCACGGCAGCGCACGCCGATGACGGCATCGTCAGGGGCAGTCTCGGCCCAGGGGTGGTCGCGGCGGGCGGGGTAGCGCGCGACCACGTCCTGCCCCAGCCAGGCGGCAAGCGAGCGAGCCGTGCGATCCGCCGCCTCCTCTCCCGAGACAACCACCAGGCACGGCCGGGGATCGCGTGCCCAGAGGGCGGCGATCACCAGCGGCCGGGCGCTCTGGCCCACGGCAAGGGATGCGTCGTTGCCGCAGCCCAGCTCGTGGAGGAGCACTGCGAGCTCCGGCGCAGAGAGCAGCTGGCGAGAGACCCTGTTGATGAGCATTGAGGCGGCTCCTTGGGAAACGACATCTGGTGGCCGGACGCCCACGTCACGGCCGAAGGACATGCAAAGCGGCCCGCGTGGCGCACACGCAGGCTTGTGATTGGCGGCGATTCACCGCGATTGTACCAGGTGACGGGACCAGGATCGAAGCGTCCTCGCAAATGAGACAAAGGGACTGTCCCTTTGTCTCATGCCGCGGCCTTCTCCCCGTGCCCAAAGAGGGCCTTCACGTCCGTTGCCGCCGTGATGGCGCCCAGGATGATGACAATGGCGCACACAACGCCGCGGACATCGGGCATCGACCCCAGAAGCAGGAGCGAGAAGGGAATGGCCCAGGCGGAGTACGTTATGTTGAGTGCCATGGCTCGTGAGGCGCCGAGGGCGGCAATAGCTTTGTAGTAGAACAGGTACGACGCCGTACCCGAGAGGGCGGCGAGCGCAATGACGGGCATGGCGCTCGAGGTGAGTACGGCAACCGCGCTCGGCCAGCCACCCAGAAGCGGCAGGATGACCAGCGCGTACGTAAGGGCCGATGTGGTCTGACGAATCTGCATGGCGCACTCGTCGTCCACGCTCGCGTTGCGCAGGCCCCAGTCGATTACCACGGCCTCGGTGCCCCAGCCAAGTACGCACACCAAGGCACCAGCGATGCCCATGGCCCAGCTCCCCGGAACGCCGTCCACGGGCGTCCATCCCAACACGGCCACCGCAGCCAAGCACGCCGCAAGCCCCGCCCACTGGTAGGGACGCATGCGCTCCTTCAAGATAACAGTTGCAAGCGCCGCGCCGTAGGCAGGGAAGAAGGCCGAGATGGCTGCTGTGTAGGCGGGCCCAATGTTGTTGATGGCCAGCACGTAGCCCGTCATGCCCACCGGTCCGCCGATAAGAGCGGCGCCCACGATCACCAGCCCGCTCTTGCTCCGAAGCGTGCGCCAGGTCTCGCCCAGCTTGCGGCGGATCCCCATGTAGGCAAACGAGAAGACCGCCGAGCTTGCGTCGTGAAGGAAGGTGCTGGTAAAGGCCGCCAGTGCGATTGCCTGCGGCGTTGCCGCAAAGGCAGGGTTGGCAAGCGCGATGCCGAGAATTACCGTGTCGAGCGCCCAGGTGAGTGCGGCGCCAAATCCATAAGGCATGATTGACCCCTCTCAAAGCCTACTTATGCAGCCAGGATGTCGTTCTTCTCGTACCACGAGAGAACCTTGTCAACGTAGGTGACGGCGTAGCTCTTGTAGATGTCGAGCCACTCCCCCACGCCTGCGCCCTCGGCTTCCTTCTCGAGTGCCCAGACGTACCAGCACCAGCCACCCAGGACCACGCGCGCCCAGAAGTGACGACGCTCGACCGGGGTGGCAGTGCGCCCAAAGTAGGCGTCGATGGCAGCGTTGGCCTGGTCTTCGTCGTATTGGGAGCAGATGATGAAGGTAGCCGTGTCGTTGCCCGGGTCGCCCATGCCGGCAAACTCCCAGTCAATCACGCTCATCGAGCCATCCTCGCCAATGAGGAAGTTGAGCGGCAGGTAGTCGTTGTGGCAGAAGCAAGCAGAAAAGCCCTCGTCGGAGGTGCAGTACTCGTTCAGGCGGGTGACCTTCTCGCGCAGCTTGTCGTAGCCGGGAACGTCGATGTCCCCATGGCCCTTGAGCAGGCGCTCATAACCTAGGCCATCCTTGTAGAAGTCGAACGTCGCGTCGATGTGTGCATCAGACTCGTGGAAGGTACGCGCAAGCCGCATGGCACGAGAGACCTCGCTCGCATCCAGCGGGTCGGCGTTTCTCGCGTTGGGGACAAAGCGCGAAATCTTCCATCCCTCTTCGGCGTTCTCGTAGATAAACGTGTGATCAATCCCCAGATCGTGCGCAACGGTGTTCGCGTCGCGCTCGGCGGTGCGATTGATGAACTTCTCGGTACCCACGCCAGGGTGACGGTAGACGTACTCGTCCTCCCCCACCGCAAAGTGGAAGCTGAGGTTGGTGAGGCCGTTCTTGATGGGGTAGAAGCCGTGGAGCTGCGCGCGCTCGCACCCCAGGACGCTCGTGATGTTCTCGATGGCTGGACACTCGACCGTAGAGAGTGAGCTGGGGTCAAACTCCATTAGCTCGTCCACCGAGTCAAACTCCAGGACCTGGTCTGCCGGATAGCGGCGCATGTCCATCGAGAGGCAATCGAGGTTTCGAGCAAAGATGGCCTCCCAGAGCTTGTCGGCGTACCTCTCCTCGTAGGACGCTCCATGCACGATGCCATCAAGGATGCGCGCGAACACATTGGAGAAGGCCCGGTCAAAGTAGACGTGGCCGAGCATGGCCCACGCGTCCCTGCCGCCAACCGTCACAGAGGTGATGCGGTCCTCGCCGTCCACGCCAAGGCACCACTCGCCCGTGGGACCCTCCATGAAGACGGCGGAGTAGTAAGCACGGTAAACGTAGGTCTCAAAGGGATTCTCGACAAAGTAGTCGTCCGACGAGCAGATGTATGTGTTCCTCAGCTGGTCGTGAACAAGCCAGAGCGTCCAGTTGTTATTGCGCGCGGCATAGAGGTCGTTGGTCACCAGGCGAACGCCGTACTTCTCCGCAAGGTAGGCAAACTCGTCCGCGCGGTAGCCCACGACCACGGTGATGTTGGTGATACCCACCTCGTGGAGCTGGCGAATCTGGCGTTCGATGAGAACCTCGCCGTTAACGCGCATGAGCCCCTTGGGACGCCAGTAAGAGATGGGGACAAAGCGAGACGAGAGGCCAGCAGCCATGATGACCGCGCTCTCCACGCGGTAGGGCTCCAGCGCAGCGAGCCCAAGCTCGGTTATGGCAGCGCCGGAAACGAGCCCTATGCTGCGAAGCTTGTCAAGGGAGGCAGAGGCGCACGGCTCGACCGCGCTCGTGGCCAATGAACTCAGGATGTCGAACTCTTCTCGCGTGAGTGCCATGGCAGATCCTTTGGACAAAAGTCAGGTTCAGGTAAAGGATGCTGCCAATCATAACTGAACACTTACATATAGATTAAGGAATTCCTCAAGTTGTTGAGAATTCTTGCAGTGAAAAAGTGCCGGGGGACGAAATCACAAGTCCCCCGGCACGAAAAGCGCAAGCTGATGCAGCGTGTCTAGACAATCTTCTTGATACCCGGCACGTGCGAGAGAAACCAGGAAATCGCCCAAGTAACGACAAGCACAATCGCGCTGAGCATAGCGAGCATGGAAAGTCCACCCGATTGATAGGGGTTCATCTGCAGCACTCGGTAGATGTAGTAGATCACCAACACATGCAGCAGGTAGATGCCAAAGGACCGCTTGTCGATTGCCGGAAGCACGCGCGGGGCCTTCTCGGCATCTGTTCGCAACTGGTGGACAATCGAGAAGATACCCACGGCCTGCATGAGGACAAGAACGCTCGAGAAGCTGCCGGAAAGCGAACGAAGGGCCTCTATCTCCCCCTCAATGCCAAAGTACGTCGCAACAAGCAGCCCAACAGTACCCGCAATCACAAGCGCGATGCTTGCCCCCAGAGGAATCCTAACCCGCTCGCTGTGGATAGCATACCCCAGGAACAGATAAAGCGGATAGACCGTATACACAAAGATGTAGGGGCCAAGCCCATCCTGCAGGAAGAAGTTGATGGTTGGTACGAGCGCCTGGAACGCAGCATAAAGCCACAGGAGGTAGCGCAGCTCGGCATCCGAGCAGTGACGGCTTATCACTCGATAGATGGGCAGCATGAGATACACGGCAATGAGCATGTACAGGTACCACATGTGCAGCCAGCTGCCATTAAAAAGCACGGCGCTAACCCATGAGCCGAGCAACGCGGGGATGCCACCAGGCTGCGCGTCAACTACGAAGTCGAAGAGCGCAAACACGAATGAGAAGACCAGAAGTGCTCCAACGGCTCGCGGCAGATAGCGTCCAAAGACCCGATCGGGTCCAAGACGCTTCTCGGGATTGAGCAGCAGCGCACCCGTAACCATCACAAAGCACGGCACTGCCCACAGCAGGCAGTTGCGAACAAGAATCGTCCCCAAGTAGGGGGCGCCGCCCGGCTGGAACAGTCGAGCGGCGCAATAGAACGTATGAAAGATCACGATGGCAACGCACGAGACCGCATGAAGCTCTGAGAAGTACGCGACTCTCTTCTCCTTCACAAGCTCCCCCTCATGCATTAGTAGTGGGCAGCGGAGTCATCGTCAACGCAGCCGGCATCGGGGCTGCTCGTGCTCCCACCCGAGTTGGACGAGCTGCTCGACGAGGAGCCCGAGCTGGACGAACCGGAGTTGGACGAGCTGCTCGACGAGGAGCCCGAGCTGGACTTGCTGCTGCTAGAGGAGCTGGAGCCCTTTGAGCTCGAGCTAGACGAGGAGGAAGAGGAGCCGGAGCCCTTTGAGCTCGTCGTAAAGGACGTGGTGTTCTTCTGGGACTGCGCCGACGCCGCCGCGTCTGCCTGGGCCTGCGCTTCGGCGTCTGCCTGGGCCTGAGCCTCGGCAGCGGCGTTCTGAAGCGCCTGGTAGATGCCCTGCTCGTCCGCCTGCGTGCTCACCGTGTCGGAGGAGCCGTCCAGCGTGTACTCGACATAGTAGACGGTGCCGTCGGTCTTGATGGCAAGGCTCTCCACGCTGTCCAGCGGGAACTCGTGGAGGTCGGCGACGGTACCATCCTCGAGGGTAATCTCCACTGCAATCGCGGGATACGTCAAAGTCCCGTCGGTAGACGCCTTTGAAACGGCATCGGGACGAGAGGAAAGATCAACGTACATCAAGCGCTCTTCGTCGGCAGCAAAGGAGTCGCCGTCAGCGAGGAGGTTGCTTCCCCACGCACCCTCGTCATCGAACTTGTAGGTAATCGAGGTAATGGCCTTGCCGGTCTCGTTGGTGACGTCGACCTTGTAGACACCATCGGCATCCGATGCCGTACCGATGGTCTTGAGCTCGGGCTCAGGCTCGGCAGTGGTCTCCTCGGCTGGCTGCTCCTGCTGGGAATCGCTCTGTTGGCTGCTGCCGCATGCAGGCAGGACAATGAGGGCCGCCGCAGTAAGCGGAACCAGGAAAAGTCGCAGGATGTTTCTTCTCATGGGGAACTCGTTTCTCTCGTCATATAACGAGGTTTAGGGCTGCATCGTGCGGTAGTTCTTGTAGACCCACTGGCCGCTGCCAGAAGCCCCGATCTTGGAGATGTCAAAGCCGTTGCGGTGCGTGCCGCCCTGGTAGCTGGCATCATAGACGCGGCCGTTGATCTCGACCCAAGAGTGGGCGTTGTACGTACCACGGCGGCTGAGAACGCCGCCGCTAATCTGAACGGCGTCATAGCCAAGGGTACGGGCGAGCGTGCAGAAGGTTCCCGCCATCACGTAGCAGTTGCCCTGTCCCTGCGAGACGCCCTTCAGGAAGTAGTGGCTCGAGGTCTGCCCACCGTTCTCCTCGTCATCGATATGGCGCATCACGGAGTAGTTGAACGCGGCCTTGAGATTCCAGCCAATGTCATCAAGGACGTTGGTGGCCTTAGCGGTTGCCTCGGTAGTCTCGGTAAGAGAACCGTCGCTGTTTGCGACGTACCACTTGCCGTCAAGATAATGCCCGCCTGACGCGAGCACATGGCCGTTGGACTCGGCGTAGTAGGTCTTTCCACCCAGGGTGAACATGCCCTTGGCGGTGGTGCCATCATCGTTCACATAGAAAAGGCTGTCCTTGCCGCCAATCCACTGGGCACCCACGGCCTTGGCGGGCTGCTTGACGCCAGACCACGCCTCGCCCTCATAGTTCCAGCCAATGGAATCAAGGTAGTCGCGCTCGCTCGCGGAAGTGGTGTAGTGGTGAGTTCCCACGGTAGCGTAAGGGTTGAAGAGCCTGTACAGAGGCACCGCGTCTTCCTCGCTCAAGCTGTACCACGCCGTGCCCTCAGAATGCCACCCAAGGCTCACGAGGTTGTCGCGCTCCTCGGCAGACGTCGTGTAATGGTGATCGCCGCTGTATGGGTTGTAGAGACGGTAGACCTCCGTGTTGCCTTCGGAGTCATCCGGCGCCTCCCAGGCGATGCTCTCGTAGTACCAGCCCACGCTCGTCGTGCTCTTCACCTCATCCCATGAGGAGGTGTAGAGATGCTGCCCCGAATAGCGGTTATAGAGGCGATAGATATTGTGGTAAACCAATCTGTCACCGAGCTTTTTCTTGTCTCTCCGCTGCCGCCCATCACACGAGCGCCACGGAGGAGGCCGGTCAACACGCAAGCGCATCGACGCAATTCAAAGCGAGTGGGTGCCCGAAAGCGAGCAGGCGCCCGGGTTCATCCCCGGACGCCCGCTTTTCTCACCCTTCGACAATGCAGGGAGAGAGCTTGAGGGAGCCAACGGCCCTGAGGGCTACCCCTCAACGGCCCTCTCGGCCGCGTCCGCAAGCTCACGCAGCCAGTCGGTCGCGGCCTCCACGTCGGCCTCGTCCGCCCGCCACGTCCAGTTGCCCTCGGCCACGCCCGGCACGTTCATGCGCGCCTCGTTGCCGAGGAACAGCACGTCCTGCAAAGGCATGATCACCACGCCGTTGTCCACGCCGACGGCACGGCGTTCGATGTCGCGCGCCACCTCCGTGGCCCTCTCGGCGTCTCCGCCGGTAAAGCTGCGGGCGCACCAGCCCACGAGCGTCTCGGTGTCGTGCGTGCCCGTATAGACCACGGCCCCCTCGCTGGGGGTGAACTCGTTGCGGACGTCTTGGTCGGCAAATTGCACGACGCTCATGCCGGGCACGCCCGTCTCGGCGATGAGCGCGCGCACGGCTGGCGTGACGTTGCCCAGGTCCTCGGCAATGAGGGGCAGCCCGCCAAAGAGCTTGTTGGCCGCACGGAAGAGGTTGGCGCCAGGCCCAAAGGCGTACGCGCCCTCCGTTGCCGGCCTGCCGGCCTCGATCTTGTAGTACGAGGAGAACCCGATGAAGTGGTCGAGGCGCACGTAGTCGTACAGCTTGAAGGCGCGTTCGAGCCTGCGCAGCCACCAGTCATAGCCGTCTGAGCGCAGGGCGTCCCAATTGTAGGTGGGGTTGCCCCAGAGTTGTCCCTCGGTGGAGAGCTGGTCGGCAGGGGCCCCAGCCTGCATCGCCGCGCGCCCGTCCCCGTCCAGGTCAAAGATGTCTGGCTCGCTCCACACGTCAGCGGAGTCTGCCGAGACGTACATGGGCATGTCGCCCACGATGCGCACGCCGCGCTCGTTGGCGTACGCGCGAAGCTCGCTCCACTCGAGCTGGAACTCATACTGCAACTTGCGCGCCGCCTCGATGCCCGACGCCAGCGCGGGGTCGTCCGCAAGGCGCGGCGCGTACCCGCGATAGCGCTCGGGCCATGCCTGCCACGGGGCGTCGTCGAACTTCTCCTTCAGGGCGCAGAAGGTGGCGTACGGCGTGAGCCAGTAGTCGTTGTCGTCGCAGAACTCCGCGAAGCGGCCGTCCCCAAAGAGGGAGTCGTCCGCAAGGACCTCCTCGGGGTCGCGCTCGAGGAGCGCAACGTTGCCCGCGTTGGCGGCCAGCCCCGCATAGGGCGAACCATACTCGTCCGTTGGGTTCACCGGAAGCACCTGCCAGTAGCGCTGGCCGCAGCTGGCCAGCCAGTCGACGAAGCGCTTCGCAGGCGCCCCCAGGGTCCCCGGCTTGCCCTCGTTGGGAACCGAGGTCACGTGGCACAGCACGCCCATGCCGCGCTCGAGCGGCTTCTGTAGCCGCACGCGCCTGTGGAAGTGGAGCACCGCGGTGCCCAGCGGCCAGAGGAGGACCTCCGCCTGCCCCTGCGAGACCTTTGGCTCGCGTCCGGAGACGATGTCCGAGACCTCCATGCCGCTCTCGATGGGCACCCGCACGGTATGCGAGGCGCTCAGGCTGGCGTTGACAAGCACGCAGACGCAGTCGCTCTTGGTGCGGCTCCGACGCCAGAAGCCAAAGACGTCATCGCCGGCCGAGAACGGGTTGAACTTGCCGTCCACCAGCACGTCGAGCGTCTTGCGCACGGCAATGGCGTTGCGGTAGATGTCAAAGCAGTCCTTGTCGCCGCCGTCCCAGGGGTATGCGGCGCGGTTGTACGGGTCGCGGAACCCCTCCATGCCGCGCTCGTCCCCGTAGTAGATGCAGGGGACGCCCGGCAGGGTCATCTGCAAGAGCGTGATTGCCCACAGGCGACTCTTGGCCAGGCTTCGCTGGCCGGAGTCAAGGCGGTACGACGCGCACTCGGACTCGGAGAGCGTGTCGGGATTGGGCGCCTCGCCAAGCATCGTGAACAGGCGCTCGCGGTCATGACTGCCCAGGAGGTTGAGCTCGCAGTAGAACGCCTGGGCGGGGTAGTTCTCGCCCAGCTGCTCCAAGCGCCTTGTGAGCTCCTGTGCGCCAATCTCGTTGCGCATGAACGCGAGAAGCCCCTCGCGCAGCGGGTAGTTCATGGTGCCGTCGAGCTCCGAGCCCTCAAAGTACTGGCGCAGGGAGCCATAGGCCGTCTTGTTGCTGGCATCCTCCCACACCTCGCCGATGAGGAGGCCGTCGGGCTTCTCGGCGAGGACCGCGTGCTTGATGTCGGCGATGAAGCCGTCTGGGAGCTCGTCTGCCACATCCAGGCGCCAGCCACGCGCGCCGTCGCGCAGCCACCGGCGCACCACGCCCTCGCGGCCGCAAATGAACTCGTGGTAGGAGGGGTCGTTCTCGTTGATGGCGGGAAGGTCGTCCACGCCCCACCAGCTGTCGTAGGTCCCGTCGTCATGGAAGGTGTACCACGAGCGATAGACCGAGTCCGGGCTCTGGTAGGCGCCGACGGAGTCCGGGTAGTTCCCGTACTTGTTGAAGTAGCGAGAGTCGCAGCCGGTGTGGTTGAACACGCCGTCCAGGATCACCGAGATACCCATCTCCTCGGCGTCCACGCACAGGCAACGGAAGCTCTCCTCGTCTCCCAGCATGGGGTCGATGGCCATGTAGTCACCCGTGTCATAGCGATGGTTGCCCGCCGCCTCGAAGATGGGGTTGAGGTAGATGACCGTCACGCCCAGGTCCTTGAGGTAGCCCAGCTTCTCGCGGACGCCCTCGAGCGTGCCGCCGTAGAAGTCCCAGCGCCTGATGCGGCCGTCCTCGTCCTTGTCGTAGGATGGCGGGGTTGACCAGTCGTCGACCACCGCGCGCCCGGGACCCGCGATGTGCGGGCGCTCCATGGCAACGTCGGCCCTGCGGCGCCAGTCCTTGCCGCGGGAAAAGCGATCGGGAAAGATCTGGTAGACAATGCCACCACGGTACCAGTTGGGCTGGATGGCGCGCTGCCTGTAGACGGTTATCTGAAACGACGGCGGATCCCCGTAGGCAAACGCGCCCTCGCCGGTGGTCCAGCCGGGCTGCGCGCCGTAGCGCCACACGGCGCCGTTGGACGCCTCGATGTCGAAGCTATACCAGATGATGCCGGTCCGTTCCGGCGTAAAGGTGACCGAGAAGTGCGTGATGCCGTCGCGCTTCTCGCCATGCATCTCGTACAGGCGTTCACCGGCCCCGTCCGTCCAGGTGCGAAGCGTGCAGAACACCACCTCGTCGTCCCAGACGTCGATGCCGACACTAACGGTGCCGCCCAGGCGGACGGCACCAAAGGGGTCTCTATACTCCCTCTCGGAAGTTACGTGCCGTGCCTTCAAGCCTTACCTATCTCTTCTCTTGTTGTATCGGATGACCTCTGGATGAAGCGCATGGTAGATGTCCATGTAGTCATTTGCGGCACGGCGCCAGCTGAAGTCCGTCGCCATGGCCTGGAGCATGAGCTTAGTCCAGAGCTCCTGGTTCGTCCAGAAGATTTCGCATGCCCCCAGGAGGGTGTCGGCCATCTCGTCCGCGTTCATGTTGGAGAAGCGGAAGCCGGTGCCCTCGCCGGTGAACTTGTTGTACGGGACCACGGAGTCGCGCAGGCCGCCCGTCTCGCGCACGAGGGGGAGCGTGCCGTAGCGCATGGCGATCATCTGAGAGAGGCCGCAGGGCTCGAACTCGGACGGCATGAGCAGGATGTCACCACCCGCGTACATGCGGTGCGACAGCGCGTTGTCAAACGCAATGCGCGCGCACATCATGTCGCCGTACTTCTGGTCGAAGTAGCGAAACGCCTCCTCATGGTCCGCGTCGCCGGTGCCGAGGATGGCCACCTGGACGCCACGCTTCATGATGCCGTCCATGGCGTAGCGAACGAGCCCCAGGCCCTTCTGGTTGGTGAGGCGGCCGATCATGACCACGAGCGGGCGCGTGGGGTCCTGGCGAAGGCCAAGCTCCTCCTGGAGGGCGCGCTTGCACTCGGCCTTGTTGGCAAGGTCGTCGGCCGCATAGTTGGCCGCTATCATGCCATCGGTCTTGGGGTTCCAGATCGTCGTGTCAATGCCGTTGAGGATGCCGTTGAGGATGCCGGAGCGGCGACGGAAGATGGGGTCGAGCCCCTCTCCGTAGAACGGCATCTGCAACTCGTAGGCATAGCTGGGGCTCACGGTGCTGAGGGCGTCCGCATAGCACAGGCCGCCCTTCATGAAGTTGATCGATTCCCTGTCGCAGTAGAGCTGATTGCGCGCGGCGGGGATGTCGGCAAGCCCGAGCACGTCGGAGAGCATCTTGTCGCCATACTGGCCCTGGAACTTGATGTTGTGGACCGTCATGACGGTCTTGACGTCGTTGCACTGCGGGGCGCCGCGGTAAAACTCGCGCAGGAAGACGGGGCAGAGCGCCGTCTGCCAGTCGTTGCAGTGCAGGACGTCGCAGGCGAGCTCCGGCACCTTGACGATAGCCTCGCAGATGGCCTTCGCAAAGAAGGCGAAGCGCTCGCCATCATCGAAGTAGCCATAGAACTCAGCGCGCTTGAAGTACGCCTCGTTGTCAACGAAGTAGAAGTCGAGCCCCTGAAGCTCGAGCTTCTCGATGCCGCAGTAGACGCTTCTCCACGCCAGCGGAACGTAGAAGTCCGCAACGTGCCTCATGCGGTCCTTATACTCCTGGGGGATGGCGCCGTACTTTGGCATGATGACCGCCACCTTGGCGCCGGCATGCTTGAGCGCGCGCGGAAGGGATCCCGCCACATCGCCCAAGCCACCGGTCTTGGCGAACGGCACCGCCTCTGAGGATGCAAAGAGGATCCTCAGCTTCCTGCGGTGTGTGCTTGTTGGCATGGTTCCCACCTTTACTCGCGAACCTTTCCCTTGACGAGGACGTCCTCGGGGGTGCCGCGCAGCTCGGTGCCTGCCGAGACGACGTTGTTCCTATCGACAACCGCGTTCTCGACACGGGCACCGCTCTTGATGACGCAGTCCTGCATCACCACGGAGCCACGGATGGCGGCGCCGCTCTCCACGATGACGTTGCGGCCCAGGACGGAGTCGACCACGCTGCCAAAGATGCGGCAGCCGGCCGAGACGAGCGAGTTGGTGACGTGGGAGCCGGCCTCGAACTTGGCGGGCGACGTGTCGTGCGCCTTGGTCTTGATGAAGCGCCCCTCGGGGAAGAGCTCGGCGTTGATGCGCGGGTCGAGCGCGTCCATGTTGGAGCGGTAGTAGCTCATCTTGTTGAACACCGCCGCGGCGTAGCCATCAAAGTTGTACGCCTGCACGTTCACGCGGCCGTAATCGTTGCCCATGGCCTCGAAGAGGTCGAGGTAATCGGTGGCGGCATACCAGTCGAACATGTCGAGCAGCAGCTGGCGGCTTATCACGAAGCAGTCGAGGAACGCGGTGTCGCCAAAGGAGACGCCGTGCTTCACGCCCGTGATGCGGGAGCCGTCAAGGTCGAAGCCGGTGACGTCGGCATCGTTGCCGTTGGCCTGCCTCACAAGCACGGTAATGTCCGCACCAGAGCTCACGTGGGCGCTGTGGAGCTCCTCGAGGTCCATGTTGTACACGAAGTTGGCGGTGGAGAAGATGACGTAGTCGGACTTGGACCTGGTGAAGAAGACCTTGTTGTGAACGAGGTCGCGCAAAAGGAAGCGCGCGCCCGTGCGAGAGGTGCCAAAGGCGGAGCCGGGAAGGATGAAGAGACCGCCGTTCTTGCGGTCGAGGTTCCAGTCCTTGCCAGACCCCACGTGGTCGATGAGCGAGCGGTAGTTATAGGGCATGACCATGCCGACCGTGCGCAGACCCGCGTTGACCATGTTGGACAGGGGGAAGTCGACCAGACGATAGCGGCCGAGGAACGGCAGCGACGCGACTGGGCGGCTCTCGACGAGCGCGCTCGGGGACTTTGCCGAGTAGTTGCACGTGATGAGGCCTATGACCTTCTCCATTGCTTACTCCCCCTTTCCAACAACGACGTCATTCCCAATGACGGCCGTGTCCTTCGTAGAGTCGACGCTGCCAAGGTTCACGTTGTCCTCGACGACGGAGTTCTCGCCCAGGATAGCGCGGACGACGTGCGCGCCACTCTTCACGACGGCGCCGGGAAGCAGGACGGAGTCGACGACCGTGGCATGCTCTCCAACGTAGGCATCGACCGAGAGGATCGAGTGCTTGGCCTTGCCGTAGACCTGCACGCCATTGGCGACCAGGCAGTCATCGACGTCACCATCGCGACCCACGTACGCGGGCGGCCTCGTGGAGGCGTTGCTCATGATGGGGAAGTCCTCGCTGTAGAGGTCAAAGGCGGGGTTGGGGCCGAGAAGGTCCATGCTCGTCTCGTGGTAGCTCGAGATGGTGCCCACGTCGCGCCAGAAGCCGTTGAACTCGTAGGTATACAGGCGCTTGCCGTCCGCCAGGAGCTTGGGGATGATGTCCTTCCCGAAGTCGTGCTCGGAGGTCTGATCGATGGCGTCCTCTTTGAGGGAGGCCACGAGGAGATCGGCGTTGAAGATGTAGATGCCCATGGAGGCGAGGTTGGAATCGGGCTTCTTGGGCTTCTCGGTGAACTTGACGATGCGCTCGTCCTCGTCCTGGGTGATGATGCCAAAGCGCGAGGCCTCCTCCCAGGGCACCGGCATGACGGCGATGGTGAGGTCGGCGTCGTGGCGCTTGTGATTCTCGAGCATCTTGCCGTAGTCCATGCGGTAGAGCTGATCGCCCGAGAGGATGAGCACGTACGCGGGGTCGTTCTGGTCGATGTAGCCAAGGTTCTGCGTCACGGCGTCCGCCGTGCCCTCATACCAGGCGCCACCGGTCTGCGTGGCGTAGGGCGGGAGAATCGAGACGCCGCCGTTGCGCTCGTCGAGGTTCCATGCCTCGCCGGTGCCAATGTAGGAGTGCAGGAGGTACGGGCGGTACTGCGTGAGGACGCCCACCGTCGAGACACCCGAGTTTACGCAGTTGGAAAGCGCAAAGTCGATGATGCGGAACTTACCCCCAAACGAGACCGCAGGCTTTGCGACATTGCTGGTGAGCGCGCCGAGCCTGCTGCCCTGTCCTCCGGCAAGAAGCATCGCGATGCATTCCTTCTTGCTCATAAGGTCCCCCATTCCCTTCGATCGACCCAACATATGCCACGTACCTTCAACCCGCAGGTCTGCGGGACGGTTCCTATGCCTCAATATGCCAGATATCACCCATGTACTCGCGAATAGTTCGGTCACTGGAGAAGTATCCGGCCTTGGCAGTATTGTGCAGCGCCACCTTGTTCCATGCGGCGCGGTCTCCGTAGGCGGTGGTGAGCTGGTCCCAAGCGTCAACGTAGGAGCGGAAGTCACGCAGGACGAGGTCTGGGTCATTGCTCGCCATGAGATAGTCGTGGATGCTCTCGAAGTTGCCGGAGAGGTGCGCGAGCGAGCCATCGGAGAGCATGTCCACCACGCGGCCAAGCCGCTCGCGGTCGGCGTTGTACTGGTCCCAGGCGAAGTAGGTGCCGGAGGCGCGCAGGGCGTCGACCTCCTCGGTGCGCAGGCCAAAGATCTTGATGCTCTCGTCACCCACGAGCTTGGCGATCTCGACGTTAGCGCCATCGTAGGTGCCCAGGGTGATGGCGGCGTTCATCATGAGCTTCATGTTCGAGGTGCCAGAGGCCTCGGTGCCGGCGGTCGAGATCTGCTCGGAGATCTCTGCGGCGGGATAGATGAGCTGGGCGCTCGACACGGCGAAGTTGGGGACGAAGGCGACCTTGATCTTGTCGTTGGCGCGCGCGTCGTTGTTCACCACGTCAGCCACCGAGTTGATGAGACGGATGACCTCCTTGGCGAAGGTATAGCTCTGGGCTGCCTTGCCGGAGAAGACGAACGCCGTAGGGCGTGGGTCGAAGTGCGGGTCGGCGAGGATGCGGTTGTAGACGTCCAGGATCTTGAACACGTTGAGGAGCTGGCGCTTGTAGGCGTGGAAGCGCTTGACCTGTACGTCGAAGACCATGGAGCAGTCAAGCTCGACGCCGGAGGTCTTGTGGACGTAGTCCGCAAGGCGCCGCTTGTCGGCGAGCTTGGCCTTCTCCATCTCGTCCAGGAAGCCGGCGTCTGTCTCAAAGGCGGTAAGCTTTTCCAGCTCAAAGGCGTCATCCAGCCAGCCCGTGCCAATGGCGCCCGAAATGAGGCGTGCATAGGGGGGGTTGGCCTCGGCGAGGAAGCGACGGTGCGAGACGCCGTTGGTCTTGTTGTTGAACATCTTGGGGTAGAGGCGATAGAAGTCTCTGAGGACGCCCTCCTCGAGGATGCCCGTGTGGAGCGCGGAGACGCCGTTCACCGAATGGCTGAAGATGACGGAGAGGTTTGCCATGCGGACCTGGCCATCCCACAGGATTGCCGTGCTCTTGAGCATGTCGCCCCAGTCATCGAAGGTGTGGGGGAAGCTCTCGCGGTAGCGGCGGTCGATCTCCTCGACGAACATGTACAGGCGCGGCATGAGGGAGCGGAAGGTGTCGATTGGCCACTTCTCCAGCGCCTCGGGCATGACCGTGTGGTTGGTGTAGGAGATGGTCTCCTTGGCGATCTTGAAGGCCAGGTCGAAGTCGACGCCGCACCCGTCCACCAGAAGGCGCATGAGCTCTGGGCCGCACATGGCGGGATGTGTGTCGTTGGTGTGGATGGCCACGTGATCGGCGAGGTGCTCCCAATCGGGGCCAAAGTCTCGCTCGTAGGTGCCGAGGATGGTTTGCAGACCCGCGGAGACAAACAGATACTCCTGCTTGAGGCGCAGGATCTTGCCGTGCTCGCCCGAGTCGTTCGGATAGAGGATCGTGGAGATGGCCTCCACGTCAGAGCGGAACTTGTTCGCCTTGGCGTAGTCGCCGTCGTTGAACGCATCGAGGTCGAAGTCCTCCTCGTAGGGCTCGGCGCTCCAGAGGCGCAGGCGGTTGACCTTCTTGACGCCATAGCCAACGATGGGCACGTCGTATGGGATGGCGCGCACCTTCTCGCCGCCCTCCTGGGTGAACCAGTAGCGGCCGGTCTCGTCCTCGTGGCGAACGACCCGGCCACCAAACTGGACGATCACCGTGTCGGAGTCGCGGCGCGACTCCCAGGGGAAGCCGTTCTCGAGCCAGTTGTCGGTCTTCTCGACCTGACGGCCGCCCTCGATGACCTGACGGAACAGGCCGTAGTGGTAGCGCATGCCGTTACCGTAGCCGGCAATGCCCTCGTGCGCCATGGAGTCGAGGAAGCACGCGGCGAGGCGACCCAGGCCACCGTTGCCCAGGCCGGGATCCACCTCCTGGCGGCAGATGGCCTCGAGAGAGACGCCCATGTCCTCCACGCCCTGGGCGACAATGTCACGGACGCCAAGGTTGAGGAGGTAGTTGTCGAGCAGGGGGCCAAGGAGGAACTCGAGGGAGAAGTAGTAGACCTTCTTCTCGCGCCTTCTCTGATGCGTACCAAGACCGACGTTGCGCGACTTCTTTGCGATGAGCGTTGCGAGCACCTGGTAGCGCTCGAACTCGGTGCAGCCCTCGAACTCCTTGCCAAGGTCTGCCATGCAGGCCTCGCGGTACTGCTTCTCGAAATCTGCGACGTCGTTGAAGATCTTTTTCTGTGCCATGCGACTCCAATGCCATGTCTTACGGAACGGGATGCCCGAAAACGCGGACGCCCCGTCTCATTATACGGGCGCATCCATCACGCGCGAGTTGCCCGGGCGTTGCGCGCGTGGCGAATGGCGGCCTACTCTCCCTTTGCCGCCCTCCTCGATGCCGAACGGCGAGCCGTGGGCTTGGCCGCGGCGGCGGGCTTCTTGGCGGCCGGCTTTGCCTCCGTCGGCTTGGTGGGCGCCGGCTTCTTGGCAGGCGCCGGCTTGCTCGCCGGCTTTTTGGCGGCGGGCTTTGCCGCCGAGGGCCTTGCGCGCCGCGCGGCGGTGGCGCGACGCTTCCTCAGTGCGCCGGTGCGGTGCAGGACAAGGCCGCCAAGCGGCGGCACACGCAGGACGAGGGACTGCTTGCAGCCGTTCCACGGGGTCTCGCTGGTCTCGAACTTGCCGGTGTTGACCACGCCGGAGCCGCCGAACTGCTCGGAATCGGAGTTGAAGATCTCCTCGTAGCAGCCCTCCTCGGGCACGCCCAGACGGAAGCCCTCGTGGGCGTTGACGTCAAAGTTGATAAGTATGACAAGGTCGTCCTTGGGGTTGTCGCCCTTGCGGACGAACGAGATGATCGACTGCTTGTCGTTGTCGGCGTCTATCCACGCGAAGCCGTCGCTCGTGTAGGAGCGCTGCCAGAGCGCGGGGTGCGCGTTGTAGAACGCATTGAGTGCCGCGACGAACTGCTGCTGGTGGCGGTGTGTGTCGTACTGCTCGGCGAGGAAATACTGGATGCCCTCGTAGTAACGCCACTCGATGAACTGGGCGATCTCGTTGCCCATGAAGTTGAGCTTGCCGCCCGCATGAGTCATCTGGTAGAAAGCGAGCGCCCTCATGCCGGCGAACTGGCGCCAATAGTCACCGGGCATGCGCGTGATGAGAGAGCACTTGCCATTGACCACTTCGTCGTGGCTGAGCGGCAGCACGAAGTTCTCGTTGAACTGGTACATGGTCGAGAACGTGAGCAGCCTGTGGTTGCCCGGGCGGTAGGGGAAGTCGGTCTGCATGTAGTGCAGCGTGTCGTTCATCCAGCCCATGTCCCACTTGAAGTTGAAGCCCAGGCCCCCGTCCTCGGGCGGATAGGTCACAAGCGGCCACGCCGTGGACTCCTCGGCAATCATCGTGACGTCGGGGTAGTACCTGCCCACCGTGGAGTTGCACTGGCGCACGAACGCGATGGCGTCGTCGTCCTCCTCGGTGCCGCGCGAGTTGAACTTCTTGAGGCGCGGATCGTCCACGCCAAAGTTGAGATAGAGCATGGAGGTGACGCCGTCCATGCGGATGCCGTCGGCGTGGTACTCATCGATCCAGTAGAGCAGGTTGGAGATGAGGAAGGTGCGCACCTGGCCGCAGGAGAAGTCAAACTCGTGCGTGCCCCAGTTGGGGTGGATCTCGTTCTCGTAGAGCATCTCGCCGTTGAACGTGGCGAGGCCCTGCGCGTCCGCGCAGAAGCCGCCGGGCACCCAGTCGAGGATCACGCCGATGCCGGCCTTGTGGCAGGCGTCGACAAAGTGCTTGAACTGCTTGGGCTCGCCGTAGCGCGAGGTGGGGGCAAAGTACCCTGTCACCTGGTAGCCCCACGAGCCGTCAAACGGGTGCTCCATGACGGGCATGAGCTCGATGTGCGAGTAGCCCATGGCGCGCACGTAGTCCACAAGCTCTACGGAGAGGTCATCGTACGAGTAGCACTCGCCGCGCTGTGCGGGAAACGGGTCGCCGGGGCCTGGATAGGTGCCATCGGGGCGCGGGTCTCCCTGCGGCTCGTCTCCGTGACGGCGCCACGAGCCAAAATGCACCTCGTAGATGTTGAGGGGAACCTTGAGCTTGTCGGCCTTGGCGCGCTTGGCCAGCCACGCATCGTCGCTCCACGCATAGCCGTTGATGTCGTACGTGCGCGAGGCCGTGCCCGGCACCTTCTCGGCAAAGAACGCATACGGGTCTGCCTTGTAGAGGCGCTTGCCGGAGTCTGTCTCGATGACAAACTTGTAGAGCGAGCCCATCCGGACGCCAGGGACGAAGCCCTCCCAAACGTCGCCGGTCTTGGTCTTGGAAAGCGGGTTGGCGGCCTCGTCCCAGTTGTTGAACTCGCCGATGACGTGGACGCTCTTGACCTTGGGCACCCAGACGGCGAAGTGGAAGCCCTCGGTGCCGTTCTCGTCGACGGCCTGATGCGCGCCCATCTTGTCGTAGCTGCGATACCATTCGCCCTTTGCCAGCAGGTAGAGATCGTCGCCGCTCAGGTACAGAGAACTGTCACGAGTCTGCATGCTCGCTCCTCACACGTCGTTTGTGTCCCCCATGGGGTGTGACATGCAGCTTGTTGACCACCACCCCGGTTCCTCCAATTATATTCCATAAAAACAAACTGTCCGGGGTTGTGCAGACGCTAAGCCGAGGAGTGCGGGAACGGTTCCACATGACGGTGCGAGCGGTGTATCTCGGGTGCCGAGCGGAGTTCTGGCGGTGTCGTGCGGCGGGTCAGCGGCATGCCGGGGATCCGCGTGCCAGGAGCGGCCAATTGCCCGCGTGCCACCGCCGGCAGTCGGCCGGAGGCGGGGATTCGCGCGTCGGGCGCGCCCAATTGCGGGCCTTTGGGTATCATTGTCGCCAGACGAGAGGAGCGGCCATGCCGAGGGAGTCCAAGAGGTCAAAGCGAGAGCGCGCCACCGAGATATGCCGCCGTATGGGCCAGCTGTATCCCGGTGTTAAGAGCGCCCTCACGTTTGCGAACCCGTTCGAGCTTGTGATTTGCGTGCTTCTCTCGGCGCAGACGACCGACGCTGGCGTGAACCGCGTGACGCCCGAGCTTTTCTCACGCTGGCCAAACGCCGGGTCCATGGCCGCGGCCGACCCTGCGGAGGTGGGCGAGGTCATACGCTCCATTGGCTTCTGGCGCGCCAAGTCCAAGCACTGCGTCGAGGCGGCGCAGATGATCGTCTCGGACTTTGGCGGAGAGGTCCCCGGCACCATGGACGACCTCTGCCGACTTCCGGGAGTGGGGAGAAAGACCGCCAATATCGTACTCAACAAGGCGTTTGGCGTGGTGGACGGCATCGCCGTTGACACCCACGTGTTCCGCCTGGCAACGCGCTTTGGGCTCACGCGGGCAACGACACCAACGGCGGCTGAGAAGGACCTGCTCGACGTCATCCCCCGCGAGCTGTGGGGCAACGTCAACGAGGAGTGGATTCACTTTGGGCGCGACACCTGCACGGCGCGCTCGCCAAAATGCGTCGGGTGCCCCATGGCCGACATCTGCCCCAGCGCGGGGCAACCCAACCGTTACGTCACGCGCAGGAAGTAGGCAGGGGCGCGGGGCGGGAGGCGCGGGGCGCTTGGAGCGGGGGCGCCCGGGAGGCCAGTGCCGCGCTTTCCGGACGGTTAGACCCCCTTAAACGTCGTATTTCCGCGGATGGATGGCGGACACCGCATTTTCCGGACGGTTAGATCCCCTTAAACGTCCGGAAAATTCCTAAACGTCCGAGAAATGGGGGCTCTCTCTCCTCGCCCCTCTCCTCACCACTCCCAGCTCTCCCCTCCTCGCCGGAGCTCGCGTCTCGCGGCAACCGCGACGACAACCGGCGCTCCGGCGTCGCGGTCACCGTCGCGGCAACCATGGCGCCCTTGCCCAGGCGCAGCCGACGAGTGGCCGACGGCAGCCTACGCACCGGCGAGGGCCTGGTCGAGGTCGGCGATGATGTCATCCACGTCCTCGATGCCAACGGAAAGGCGGATGAGGTCCTCCGAGAGGTGCGCGGCCTGGAGCTGCTCGGCCGTAAGCTGAGAGTGCGTGGTGGAGGCGGGATGGATGATGAGGGACTTGGCGTCACCCACATTGGCGAGGTGCGTGAAGAGCTTCGCGTTGTCCACCACGTCAAGGCCGGCCTCGCGACCGCCCTTGACGCCAAAGACCACCACCCCACCAAAGCCGTGACGCAGTATGCGGCTCGCGACCTCGTGCGACGGATCGTCCTCGAGGCCGGGGTAACGCACCCAGGCAACCTTGGGGTTCTCCTTGAGGTACTTCGCCACGGCCAGCGCGTTGTCGGAGTGGCGCTGGACGCGGAGCGACAGGTCCTCTATGCCAAGGCCTATGAGCTGCGCCGCGTACGGGGAGAGCGTGGGGCCGAGGTCACGCAGCTTGTTGGCAAGCAGACGGGTGGCAAAGGGTGCGGCAGGGGCGGCATCGGCAAAGACGATGCCGTGGTAGGAGGGGTCGGGCTGCGCCAGGGTATGCCACTTCTCGGGATCCCGCCTCCAGTCGAACTTGCCGGTGTCGACAACCGCGCCGCCCAGCGTTGCGCCATGGCCGCCGATCCACTTGGTGAGGGACTCGATCACGACGGCTGCGCCATCCTCGGCAGGCCGATACAGATACGGGGTGGCGAAGGTGTTGTCGACAAAGACGGGCACGGGGGAGGGCAGTGAGTTAGCGGCCCCCACGACGGCAGGGACGTCCGCGACGTCGACCAGGGGGTTGCCGATGGTCTCGACGTACCAGAGCTTGGTCTGGGGCGTGGTGGCGGCGACGAAGGCGTCGATGTCGTTGTTTTCGACAAAGGTGGTCTTGATGCCCAGGTCGCCAAGGGTGTGCAGGAAGATGTTCCAGGTGCCGCCGTAGAGCGAGTCGGAGGCGACAACCTCGTCGCCCGCGCCCACCAGGTTGGTGAGGGCGAGAACCTCGGCGGCATGGCCCGAGGCAACCGCGACGGCGCCGGCACCGCCCTCGATGGCGGCCACGCGGGCCGCCACGGCGTCGGTGGTGGTGTTGGTCAGACGACCGTAGACGTTGCCGGGACGGGAGAGGGCGAACTTTGCGGCACCGTCCTCGGCGTCCTTGAACTCGAAGGCGGCGGAGGCGTAGATGGGAAGCGCGGCGGAACCGGTGGTGGGGTCGGGGGACCAACCGGCGTGGACCTGCAAGGTGTTGAAGTGCCTCTCGGGATCCTTGGCAAAGCTGGGGTTGAGTTCGAAGGCCATGGCGTGTGCTCCTTGTTTGTCGTCACGGTATCCCTATTGAGATATCGTTATTTAAGATATCAAATACTTCCAGTTACGCCCGAGTATGCGGTAGCGTCACCGTTACTGGTACTCGGGCTAGCGCATCTCTCTGCGTAAATTCCGATGGTATGTCTCTGACTTCTTCATGGCACCCAACTATAGCCACCAATATCATGTAAGGAAACCTTTATGGTTCCAGAAGTTTCTGGCAAGTTGTTATCTATATATAAGATAATAATGACCCCTCTGTGTCCCATCCGGACACGGGGCCTCGCGTGGCCTTCCGATGGGTCATCCGCCGAGAGCCGCGCCCGCACCCGGGAACCGCGGCGGGGCGACCGCCACCGCGACCCGCGGTGAGGCGCCCGCAGCCACAGCCGCAGCCGCGCCCGCAACCCAAAGCAAGGCGCCCGCCCCGGACGAAACCGGGGCGGGCGCCATCGCCAGACCAGCGTACCTGCGCGACGATGCGCTAGTAGTTGATCGCCTGCTCCTCGAAGTAGCTCTGCGGGTGGTTGCAGACCGGGCAGACCTTCGGGGCCTCGGGGCCAACGTGCAGGTGGCCGCAGTTGAGGCACTTCCAGACCTTGACGCCGGGGCGGTTGAAGACCTCACCCTTCTCGACGCGCTCGGCAAGCTTGTTGTAGCGCTCCTCGTGATGCTTCTCAATCTCGCCGACCATGCGGAACTTGGCGGCGATCTCCTTGAAGCCCTCCTCCTCGGCGGTCTTCGCGAAGCCGGGATACATCTCGGTGTGCTCGTAGTTCTCGCCGGACGCCGCATCCCTGATGTTGGTCAGGGTGTCGGGCACATCGCCGTCGTGGAGGTACTTGAACCAGAGCTTGGCGTGCTCGGTCTCGTTACCGGAGGTCTCCGTGAAGATGTCGGAGATCTGGACGTAGCCCTCCTTCTTGGCCTTGCTCGCGTAATAGGCGTACTTGCGGCTGGCCTGGGACTCACCCGCGAAGGCCGCCTCGAGGTTCTTCTTAGTCTGCGAGTTCTCGAAATCGACTGCCATTACTGCTCCTCTCCTTCCCCTCTTTGGGGGAAACATTGGGCCACATGACCGTGCCCCACCTGCCTGCGCAGGCAATGCCTATGATAGCATCAGGCGCACCAAATGTTACCGTTATTATGACAAAACCCCTCTCTCGAGAGCTCGTCCAGCAACGCCTGCGCGTCTGACACATCCATGTCTCTTCTACCCGCCGCGCGTTCCTCGCGGGAAAGCTCCACGCAAAGAGCACCAAGGTCCACGCCGCCTTGCGGATCCGCCCGGTGAGCGAGGAGGATGCGCAGGACTGCGGCGCGCTTCTGACGGTGGGAACCCTCGAAGCGCGACTGCCGCACGTGCGAACGCGAGCGTCGGGATGGGTTGGGAACGGTCGCCTTGAGGTGTGCCCCATAGTCGAGAAGGGCGTAGTACCAGGTTCGTGGGTCATCCGTTGGGTCGCTGTCGTCTGGCGGGCAGGCCGCGCGCACGATAGGCACCAGCCGTGCGTCCGAGACGGCCTCTTCATGGGCAAAGAGCTCGTGGAGAAGGACGGTGCGGACGTTCGTCTCGAGGTAGACGCCCGGCAGGTCGAAGGCAAACGCACGGATCCCCGCAGCCGTCGCCGGACCAACGCCGGGAAGCGCCCTCAGGGCCGCCTCGTCAGACGGCATATGGCCGCCTGCGGCCGAGACCTCCTGCGCCGCACGCCAGAGCGAGAGGGCGCGCCTGTTGTATCCCAGGCCCTGCCATTCTTCCAGCACGTCGGCGGAGCCTGCGGCGGCAAGGGCGTCGACCGTTGGGAAGAGCCCGAGCCAACGCTGCCAGCGGCCGTCGACGCGCGAGACCTGGGTCTGCTGAAGCATGACCTCGGAGATCCAGATGGCATAGGGGTCTCTCGTGCGACGCCATGGCAGGTCGCGATAGAGCTCGCGCCCACGGGCCAGTACCGTTGCACGAAACGGGGCAAGCTCCTCCGGGCGAGGAGGGACGCCTGGAGGAAGGGGCGCACCCTCCCCCGGGGCGGTACCGGATGATGCGGCGCGCGCCATCACGCGCGCGCGGTCTTCGACCGACGCCTGTTGCCCACGAGCTTGAACGACCCCGTCATCTGCGGCATCTTGCCCTCGATCACAACCTGGTAGAGGGTCGCGGAATCAAAGTAGGCGCGCAGCATGCGCTCGGCATTGCACCAGACGGGATTGAAGTGGCATTCGGCCATGCGCGGGCAGGGGCCGCCGTCATCCCCAGCGTGGTCGCAGGTGGAGATGAGGATGGGTCCCTGGACTGCCTCCACGAGCTTGAGGAGCGACGTGGCATGCGGGTCGACGGCAAGCCTCATGCCGCCATGGGCGCCGCGCGTGCTCTCGACGATGCCCGCCAGCGCAAGGTCGTGCTGGATGGATCGGGCAAACGAGTACGGGATGCCGTTGTCCTTCGCAGCCTTGCGCACCGAGACCACGCCCTCGGGGTTCTGGACGAGGGTCGCAATCATGCGGAGCGCGTAATCGGTCTTTCTCGAGATCTCCATTATCTACCTCCTGGCAGCCCGGTGGGCTGGCCCCTCCTCCGGCTCGTCTTTGCGGGGGAGTCCCCCCAGTCGAGAATTTCCCAGCCCTGCTGCCGCGCCAGCTTTCTCAGCGTCTCCCCCGGGCATACCGCGTACCCCCTGGCGGCCGCAGAGAGGAGCGCCGAGTCCGTGTGGTGGTCGCCGTATGCATACGCGAGCGTCCAGGCACCCCTGCCCAGGTGGGCGTCTGCCCAGCGCGTGACCGCCGCGACCTTCTCGGGCCCCTGTACCACGGCCCCCTCGACGCGGCCCGTGTAGTTGCCATCGGCGTCGCGCTCCATGCCCGTGGCGATGTAGGCGTCCACGCCAAGGGTCTTGGCGGCATCTGCCGCGATGGGAGCAAACGTTGCCGAGACGAGCAGCGTGACGCAGCCCTCGCCGTGCCTTTTGGCGACCTCTGAGGCGACCCCCGGGCGATAGCGGTCCTTGAGGGTGCTCTCGTAGAACTCGTGCATCACCTTGTCGATGTCCCGGTTGCTCAGGTCCTCAAGCGCGCCAAAGACAAGCTCGCGGGCCTCATCCTGGCTCTGCGGCAGATGCAGCTTGTAGCGAAGGCCCCACCACACAAGGGCCGCGGCGCGCGGAACGGACATAAGCCCGTGACGCCACAGGTACACCGAGAAGAGCAAGCCGGACTGACCGTCGATGGACGTGCCATCGAAGTCGAATACGGCGAGCTTCGCCCTTCTCTGCGGTTGCGCGCTGTCGTTCGTGGTAGCGAGCATGCTGTGCGTCTCCATGGTGTGCGTGGGAATCAGTCAGATCAATAATACCAGTCAAGCAGTGGCACGGAGCAAATTGTACCATTTGCCATATCAATTGTGATGATTGGCGGGAGCCCTGTCGCAACACCGGAGAGAACCCCATCGCAACGCGATGCGGAGACGCAGGGATGGCACGGCATCAGAGAGGGACGGCTCCAGAGGGGCCGCCCCCAAAAGGACAAGGCGCTTGCGTGCCGAGAAGGACTCCGTCCGCTACCTCTTGCGGCGGCGCAGACCGACGCCGAGCGCGGAGGTGCCGACGCCGAGCATGGCCACGAGGGCGGCCGCGGACGCGGGATCGCCAGTCGCGGGTGTGGCTGCGGGCGGCGCGGGCTTCTTGACGGCGGCGTCGGGCGCGTCGGCCCTGGCCCAACCGCCGTAGAGCGTGAGGTCGGAGGTCACGGGAGAGGAGAAGTCATAGGCGATGGTGAGCCCGGGGTCCGCGAACCAGCCCGCGAAGGCCCAGCCGTCGCGGGTGGGGTCGGCGGGCTTTGCCACCGTTGCGCCATACCTGACCTCAACGACCGTGTCCCTGGTGTCTGCCAGGCCATCTGCAAAGGTGACCGAGAAGGTCTTGGCCTCGGGCTCGGGTCCGGGCTCGGGTCCGGGCTCGCCAGTGGCGGGGATGGTCACGGCCTCGAGCGTGGTCACCGTGGTCAGGGCGGCGTCGGAGTAGAGCGTGCCGCAGTCGGAGCAGATCCAGTACTCGAGGTTGCCGGGCTCGGTTGCGGTCGCGGCCCTGGCGGCCACGTGGGTGACGTTCCGATGGCCCGTGGCGGGCAGGGTCACGGTCCGGACGTCCGTATGGGTGGCGCCATCGAACTGCACCGTGGCGGTATAGGTGACCTTGCCGTCGGTCGTGCAGGTGGCCGCAACGGTCTCGCTGGTCACCACGGCGTCAAGAACCTTGTCCTCGCCGCCTGCGCTGCGGGCAAACGTGGCGGTTGCGGAGGAGTAGTCATCCGCCCAGGCAAAGGTGGGAGGAAGGTAGCCGGCCACCGTGATGCGGTAGACCACGCCGCCCACCATGACGTCGGTGGTGCCAGGGGCGACGCCGGTTACGGTGAGCGTCTGCCCGGCACGGGCGGGGTCAACCTTGACGACATGCGGGGCACCGGTGGCGGTGGAGGCCGAGGGGTACAGGGCGTAACGGGTTCCGTCGACGTTGGCAACGATCAGAAACGCCCCGCCGTCAGTGATCTCGGAGGCATCGGTCACCTGCGCGTACCCGGGGATCGCATCATCGCTTGCGCCGTTGTCAAGGGCTCCGCCGCCGGCAGCCTCGGGGCCGTCGGCCGCCTGAGCACACCCGGGGGTTGCGGCGCTGCGCGCGCTGTCGTCAAGACGCCAGATCTCAAAGTCGAGCGGGGCACCGCAGTCGGTGCTGTTGCGGTCAAAGATGTTGCGTCCGTCGCGGTAGAAATAGAGGTAAGCGGGACGCCCCGTGTCATACAGCTTAAACGTGCCGCCCGTCGTTCCCTGCCGTAGCTCAAAGGTCGAGGGGTTTGTGCCATTGGGGCGCTGCCCGCTGCTTCCCGTAAGGTTCAGGTACACCGTCCGTCCGCCGGTGGTGTTGGAGATAACCCAGTTGTCGCCGCTCTTGACAAAGGTATAGCGGGCATCGCTCAGCTTCACCACCCCGCCGGTGTAGGTGGCGTCGGAGCCCAGGCTGCCCGGGGTCTCGCCGAGAATCTCGGAGTACGGCTTGCTCGCAACCCGAGTTGTGGCGATGGCAGGGTCCGCCTCGTGCCCGACGGTGGTGCCGCTCAGGATGACGTCGGTGCTCTCGCCCGCCTCGACGGCAACCTCCGCAAGCTGGGAGGGCTCAACGGTGACGGTGTACTCGATGCCAGAGCTGGTCTCGGCGAACTCGACCGTGCCCTCGGACTTGCCGGTGTAGGTCACCGTGGAGGTGCCGTTGCCGTTATCGGTGACGGCGATGCCCACGATGCTGGGGTCAACCCCCTCGTAGCCGGCAAAGCCGCCGCTCACGGTCTGGGTGTAGGTGCCGTAGAGGGGCACGCTCAGGGTGCGGTTGTTGCCGATGGCGGCGCCTGCGGCGATGTCCTCGATGGCGATGTTCTTGTAGGTGACGCCGTTGCCCTCGTACAGCAGGCCGATGGAGCCGTCCCTCTGCTCGGTGAGGCAGGAGTAGGCATACGGCGCGCCGTTGCTGGTCACCGCATGGCTATAGGCCCAGTCAATGCTGCCGTCCCCCTGAACCAGACCCACGAAGATGGTCCCGTTGGCGCGGCCGCTGCCCGTGGGGCAGGAGAGCAGGATGGCGGTCTTGCCGTCGATGCTCCTGGAGTACGTGATGGCGTCAATCTGGCAATACTCGTGGATGTTGATGCCTGTGCCGCGAATGCTCTGCTCGTCCACCCAGGTCTCGCCGTTGTCGCGGGAGACGGCGCAGACGCCGTGACGAGCAAAGATGTAGAGCAGGCCGTCCGCCTCAACCACAGTGGCCTCCGAGGCCTGGAGGTCGAGGTCCTCGCTGCGGTGCCACGTGACGCCGTCGTCGGAGTAGATGACGCTCGTCGGGCCGTCGCCCCTGCCGTACTGGAAGACGTAGCACGGCAGGATGATACGGCCGGAGGAGGTGACCAGCCCGCGGCCAGGCCCAACGCCATAGAAGCTGGAGTTCTGGGGAAGGCCGGTGCGCACCTGCTCGTTGAGCATCTGGGGCGCGGACCAGGTGGCGCCCCCGTTGTCAGACCTGATGAGCCACAACCACGACGTCGCGGTCACGTGGAGGTCGGCGTTCCAGTAGAACACGTTCTGCTGCACGTACTTGCTGCTGCCCAGCTGCTGGCACCAGACGGGCGTCTTGTTGGCGTCGTACAGGTAGTAGTGGTCGTCGACGTAGTAGTCCGTGGCGCCGTCGGCGGCATCGATGACGGGCGCGTAGCCGTCTTGGGCGAAGTCGCCCACGTAATGGGTGTAGCCTGTGCCCCTCTCGGCCCCGGCGGCGCGCTGGACGTCGGGGTTGGGCGAGCTGTAGAGCGCCATGCGCCACTTGCCGTCGATGGTCACGTAGCCGCTGCTGCTGACCGGGTGGTTGTTAAAGGAGGAGTTGAGCGCCACGCCTCCGGGCCAGATGTCCGTCATCATGTAGACGGTACCGTCCTTCTCCACCATCACGGGGTCGATGAAGGCCGTTGCCCGGTTGTTGTAGGCATCCGTGCTGTCGTTGAAGTAGTTGACGAAGCTGTAGTTCCACGTCTGCCCGTTGTTCGTGGACTTGCTGATGATGGTGTCGAGGGCCCCGGCGTCGCCCTGGTGGTTCCAGCGCGCGTCGACGGCGGCGAGGAGGCTCCCGTCGCCCAGCGTGATGATGGACGGGATGCGGAAGTTGGCGCTCCCTCCGGTGCCCGGGGCGAAGGGCTGGCCCTCGGTGGTACCGGTGCGCGAGTTACCATTGGGCACGACCTCGGCCGCGACCTCGGCCTTCCGGTAGACGTACACGTTGTACGCGGTCGCGCTGAAGGTCCAGCTGGCCCCCGCGTGGCTGAGGTAGTACGTGGTGCCGTCAACGGTGCGGCTGATGGCGTACGTGTTGGCACCGGTCTTCCTGATGTCGAGGACCTGGGCCTCGCTGCCGGCGCCAACGCCACCTGCGTTGATGTTGAGGTAGGTGCCTCCCGCCGTTTGGGTCTGGACGGTGTAGCCGCCCTCAACCGCGGTGATGGTCCAGTCGTGCGCCCTGGTGCCCGCATACGCAGCCACGGTGCAGTCCGTGGGCTCAAGCTTGTCGCCCGGGTCTGCCACGGTGCCGCTGGTCACCCTGCATTGGTCCAGCTTCGTGGTGCCGTTGCTCAGGTGCATGATGCGCAGGCTTTGGTCGGTCGTGGTGGTTGACACGACGGTGTACGTCCCACCGGACTCAAGCCTGTCCGCCGTCTGCCTCTGATACTCGGTTGCTGTGGGGAGGCCGCCGCTCGTCTCCCCTGACCCCTGAGCAAGCGCCCCAACCGGCAGCATGGCCAACGCCAGCACGACGCCGGTGGCCGCCGCGGCGAGCTTACGCCACCTTGCCTTTCCCATCCAGTCCTCCTCGTCTCCCGTGCCTCGGGGAGGCACGTCCAAGCGCAACCGAAAAACATGGGTCCAGTCTTTCAGGATAGGGAAAGGGCGGCGCTTTTCCGCTCTGGGGGGCATGAGCGCTGGCGTAAATTCCGCATGCGGCATGTTGCCGCGGCACGCGCAATGGCGGGTGCGTTCGCAATGGCGGGTACAGCGCATGCCCGGGGTACAAAAAGAGGCCCCGAAGGGCCTCTGACTGTGCAATGGCGGGATATGCGGGACTTGAACCCGCGACCTCCGACGTGACAGGCCGGCGCTCTAACCAGCTGAGCTAATACCCCACGCGCGTTGCGCGGGAGCTATTATACGCAGAGGGGACGACGCCTGTCTAGCCCAAAACGGGAAGTTTGAAAAAGTTTTGTGGGCGTTCAATCCCCTGCGCCACCGCGGCCCGCTTGGCCGCGCGTTGGTCGCGGGCGCGTCCCGCAGCGCGATTGCGGCTGGCGCGCCGCACGCCGGCAGGGCTTGCGTGGGCCTGTCGGAGACGCTTTTGAGGGGGAGGGCCCCGGGGCCGGCCATGCTAGAAGCAGGCCCTTCGCTTGAGCTGGGCCATATCGGTGCCCTCGGTGAGGGCCCTGGCGATGAGGCACATGCTTCTGAGGGCGTCGTTCAGGCCCGTGCCCCCTTTCTTGGGCGTCTTGACGATGAGGACCCTGTCCTTGTAGCGATCAATCGTCTCGGCATTCTCTTGACTCACCGCCGCAAGCGCATGCGCCTTGCCGGCCGACTCGATGTCGGCGGCGACGCGGCAGGCCATCTCGGCGTACTCGGCGTAGTCGAAGGCGGGGCCGCACATGACGACGTCGGGGCTAATCTTATGGCACATGGCAACCAGCTTGCCGGCAACTTCGTCGGGATTGCTTCCATAGGTGCCCCACCCGCAGTACAGAGTTGCGACAACCCTGCCGCCAACCTGCCCGAGCAGGCTTTCCATCATGATGGCGGGGCCAACGGGCCCCTTGAGAAGGCCGAGCGGCAGACTGCGGTCGTCTTTGGTGCCGAGGCCAGACTGGATTTGGTCGTAAATCATGACAATCTTCATCGTTGCTTCCTTCCTGTGCCAGCCGCGCCGGGCGATTGCCTACGAGGGGGACTCGACGAGGCTCACCTTGGTGCCCCCAATGAAATCGTGCAGACAGCGGCGGTCCTTGCGGATGAGGATCATGAGGCAGCTTGCCAGCGTGAATGCAAGGCCTATGTACATGAGGGGGTGGACGAAGTTGGTGCCAGTCGCAATCGTGAGCATCTGGTGCCAGATGGAGCTGGCGTTGGTGATGACGCCCTCTATGAGCGTGACGCCCACCACCTGGCGCATCACCAGATTGGACAAGGTGACGGCACCGCCGTCAGTCCGCACAATCTTGATGCCAAGGAGGCGCTTTCCTGGCGTCTGGCCAGGCCAGATGGCCGATGGTATCGCAACGTAGTACGCAAGGGCGAAGAGCAGCGCGAGGACCCCGGCGAGAAGGCCAAACGGAGCGGGATAGTCGACGAGTCGCTGATTCGAGATGTCGCCGGTCGTCCAATGGGCAACGAGCGAGACGGGCAGCGCGATGCAGAGCGCGCCCACGTACCAGTCGATCAGGTAGGCCAGGAAGCGACGGGCGACCAGCGCTGGGACGCCAGCATGATTGGCCACTTCCGCCATCCGTTCGGTCGCCTTGGGAAGGGCCGCCTTGCCCCTCTCCTGCGCATCGGCCGAGACCTTGTCCGCAGTCGACGCCTTTGCCGAAACGCCCGCATGCTTCTTGCCATGTCTCTTTGAACTCATATTCCATCCACTCGAATCTCGGCCCGCCAAGGCGCTAGCGAGAGAGCAGGTACAGGCTCAGCGCGTAAACCTTCGCGTTGACAATGAGGTCTTTGACGTCCATCCACTCGTTGGGCTGGTGGCCGATGTCTCTCTGCCCCGGAAAGGAGGGGCCAAACGGGACGATGTTGGGCATGAGCTTTGCGTAGGTGCCGCCAGTCGTGGTGACGGGCGAGCCATCGTTGCCCGTCGTGTGCTCGTAGGCGTACTCAAGCGTGCGAACGAGACGGCAGTCCTTCTCGAAGCGAACGGGGTTGAGGTTTCCGGTGACCGTGAGCCTGAGGCCCAGCGCCGCGGCAAGCGCCTCAAGACGGCCGCGAAGCTCGTCGGCCGTGATGCCCGCGGGGTAGCTGATGGCGAACTCGACGGCAGGGGCACCCTCGTCAAACGCGAGCTTGTAGTTGCGGACTTCGGTGACGCCAAACTCCTCGTCGTTGCAGTCGATGCCGAATCTCTCCCCGTTGGGCTTAGCCGAAAGCACGTACTCGTTCACGAACGAGAAGAACCGGGCGAGAAGCGCCTCGCGCCCCTCACCCTCGCCTGGGACGGCAGCCAGACGCACCCCCATGCGCCCTCGCTCGGCATAGACCACTGGGTACTTGCAGTCCGGCGTAAAGCCCATGACCGGGGCATCCTCATGCTCAAGGTAATGGCGGAGGTCATTGAAGCCGCTCTCTTCGTTGCAGCCGAAGATGATTCGGACGTCTCTGTTGGGGGCGAGCCCCAGGCGCTTGAGCGCCCACAGCCCATAGAGGCATGCATAGATGGGGCCCTTGTTGTCCAAGACGCCACGGCCCGTGATGCGCCCGTTCTCAAGATGGGCGCTGTATGGCTCGACCTTCCAGCCCGCGGATCCCTCCGGAACCACGTCAAGGTGGCCGATGGCGCAGACATATCCCGGCAGCGGGAGCCCGCCGCCGTTGCCGCCCTCGCTCGACCAGCTGGCATAGCCCATGTAGCCGTCAACGTTTGTTGTCTCGAAACCAAGCCCCCGACAGACCTCAAGCGTCTGGTCGAGCGCGGCACGCACGTCGGCGCCAAAGGGAGCCCCTTCCTCAGGCTCGCCCCGCACGCTCTTCTGGCGCACAATCCTGCGGATGGCCTCGATCATCTCGTCTGATACGGCATCCACCTCGGCGAAGATGCGCCCCTCGAGCGAGGGGTCCACAGAGACGGCCCGCTCATCGAAGTTCCTGGTGCTGCCCATGGCAACTCCTTACCCCGTGCCGCCGGCCAAGCCGAAGGCCAGCGGCGCAAAACCGCAGCCGCTAGACCGGAGGGGCCATGCGCGAACGCATGTACTCGTCCTGCCATTCCTGGCTTGCCACCTCGTGTATACAGCCTCCGTCCGGTTGCAGGTGGGCAAGGTAGACGCAAGCGGGCCCGCCCTCCGTCTGGACGACAAACGAGAAGCCCTCGATGTTGGTGGCGACGCCCCAGCGTCCCCGCGCATCCATTGCGACGAACGAGATGTCGCCAGCGTGGCCGCGGCGCCTTGTGAGCTTCTCGCCAAAGGCCGCGACAGCCTGTTCGCAGGCCTGCTGCGGATGGAGGCCGGTGCCCATGAGGCGCACTATCTCGTAGCCGACGCAGCCCTTCATGACATCCTCGCCCAAGCCCGTGGAGACCGCTCCGCCGAACTCGGAGTCCACATAGAAGCCGGCGCCGGGAATGGGGGAATCGCCCACGCGCCCGGGAAGCTTCATGAACAGGCCGCTCGTTGATGTGGCCGTTGCCATGGCACCCGAGGAGTCCAGGCACACCATGCCCACGGTGTCGTGACCCCGGGGGCCGTCGGCCGCTTGGCGGATGCCGTTGCGCGGGGACTCGGCCCCGGCGCCGCGGCCCCTCTCCTCGGCCGCCTCGGGCTCGACGAGCCGCCGCGCGGCGCGCAGCGGCCGGCCGCCGTCCTCCGCCACGCGACGGGCGTACATTGTCCTGGCGCGTTCCGTAAGCATGTTCTTGCGCTCGAAGCCCATCTTGTCAGCGAACTTCTCGGCACCGATGCCCACAAGGAAGTTGTTGGCATCGCCAGCCGCCAGCGCGCGGGCTATGCTCACGGGGTTGGCGAAATCCTTGAGCGCACCGACGGCACCGAACCCGAGCGTGTCACCGTCCATGAAGGCGGCGTCAAGCTCGACCTCCATCTCCTCGTTGGGGAGGCCGCCATAGCCTACCGATTTGTAGTACGGGCAGTCCTCGACCTCGCGGACGGCGCATTCGACGGCATCTGCCGCACCACCGCCGGCGGCAAGCTGCTCGCCCGCCTTCTCAACGCCCTCGAGGGCCATTCTCCACGTCGCTATGATCCCCCACACGGAAGGCCTCCCTTATACGCGCCGCCCTGAAAGGCGGCCGACCAGCTACTATCTCCACCCTCGCCCGGCGTAGCAAGGAGCCGCCCGCGGCTCGGAGGTGCCAACGAGGGGGGCGCGGGCGGCGTTGCAACCGTGCTGACGCAGGCGACAAACGGAAGGCCGGACCTCCCGGCGCACGCCGAATCTTACAAATCGTCGAAGGAGAGGCTGTCAAGGTCGACGTCGTCCTCATCAGGGGCTTTCAGGGCATCCTCGGCGGCCAGCCGCTCGTCACGCAGGTATTGGTTGTCAATTACCTTGATGAAGGGCAGGTAGATGAAGACCCCCATGGCGAGCAGAATGATCTGTAGGACGCCGCCCGCCCAGTTGGTAGCCAAAAGCCCTGATATTCCAAGCGGCATGGTCCATGGGATCTGGACGCCTGAGCAGATGGGCACCATGCCCCACGCCATGGCGAAGTAGGAGATGATGATGTTCAGCGTGGGAACGAGCACGAACGGGATGACGATTATTGGGTTCATGACGATCGGCAGGCCAAAGACGATGGGCTCGTTTATGTTGAACACGCCGGGGATGAGCGCCAGGCGCGAGAGCTGCTTGATGCGCGCCGACTTGCAGAACAGGATCATCGCGATCAGGAGCGAGAGGGTGGAGCCGCAGCCGCCAAAGGTGGCGAAGAGGTCCTGGAACTGCTGGCAGATTATATGCCCCTCGCCAACGCCAGTGCGGAAGAACTCGAGGTTCTCGGCGGAAAGCGTCTGCAGGATTGGGTTGAACACCGCCCCGACGACAGAGCCGCCGTTGATGCCAAAGAACCAGAAGGCATGCAGGAACAGATAGGCCACCACCATGGCGCCGAGGGTGTCCCCGAGGCCCAGGAGCGGGGTCTGGAGGAACACGAAGACGACGTCGAACACGTTGGTGCCAAACATGCCAAACACCAGGTTGATGACGAAGAACAGCGTCATCGTGACCGTGATGGGGATGAGGGACGAGAAGGACTCGGTGACGGTGGGCGGGACGCCAACGGGCATCTTGATGACCCAGCCGCGATTCTTGACCCACGTGTAGATGATGGTGGCGCCGAAAGAGCAGAAGATGCCGACGAAGATGCCCTTGGCACCCACCCAGCCCAGGGGGATGCCGGAGAGCGCGACGTCAACGGCCTCGCCGCCCACCTTGGCGGAGCCGGTCACGACATACGGCATGATGAGGAACCAGGCCATGAGCGCGGCCGCGGCGCAGAACAGGGGGTCGCTCTTGACCTGCTTGGCATAGCTGTAGGCAATGCCAAAGGTCGCGAATATGGCCATGACGCTGAATGTGGCGTCAGTCGGCTTGGACAGATAGGTCGCCAGCGTGCCATTGCCGATGGTGATGCTCGCACACCACTCTGAAAAACCCGGGATGGGCAGATTGGCGATGACAAGGAAGATCGAGCCTGCGATAAGCAGTGGCGTGATGATGAGGAAGCCGTCTCGGATGGAGACGAGGACTTTGTTGTTGCCAATGGCCTCCGCCAGTGGCATGAGGACCTTCTCTAGCTTCTCGAACATTGTTCCTCCCCGTGGATTCGGGTCGTTGGGCTATGCATGCTGTTTGTAGGCCTTCATGAGCTTGACGGCATACTTGAGGGAGGCCTCGCCGTCCATCAGTCCATAGGCTTGCTGGTCGAGTATGCCAACCGGGATGTCAAAGTCGCCCTCGACGCGCTTCTTGGTCTCCTCGTATTGGTGGTGTACCTGGGGCCCGAGCAGGACGCAGGCGGGATGCTCGGATCTGGCGATCTCATCAACCTTGTTGATGGGAAATGCCTTCACCTCGACGGGCAGGTTATGCGCGTCGCCCACCCTCTGCATCTCCTGCGCGAGCATGCTCGTCGACATGCCGGCGCTGCAAAATAGATAGACTTTCTTCTTGCCTGCCATATCTCTGCCTCTCTTTCTCTCACCTGCGAAACGTCTGGCGCAGCTACGGGAGCGGCGGAACGAGGCGAGGGGGCTGTCCCCCCGCCTCAAGCCTGGATAGTTGGCGGTAGACGTCAATGAGCTCAAGCGCGACGGTCTTGAACGTCTCGGCGGCCATGAGCTGGTCTTCGGCATGGGTGATGATGAGCGTCATGTTCACCGGGTCGCCGCCCGCCTCCTGCTGGATGAGGCCGTTGTGGGCGTCGTGGCCTTCGATGAAGCTCTCGTCCCCCTTCTTGACGAGCTCGTCGGCGGCGTCGAAGTCCCCGTTCTTGGCCGCCCTGATGGCCTCGACGTAGGAACTCCGGGCACCTCCCACCGCCGCGATAATCTGGAAGCTCACGCGCGTCAGGTTGTCCATTCACTCTCCCCTCAACTCGTTCAGCAAGACCTCGAGGCGCATGTCGCCTAGGATTCGCTGAATTGCCTGCTTCTTTGTGATAAGCCTGACCATGGCGCGATAGAATGCCGTGAGGCCGTCAGAGGCGTCGCGGGCGACGCACACGAGAAAGACCGCCTGGATGGGCTTGCCGCCCCAGTCGATGGGGTGGTCCAGAAGCGCCACGGTCACAGACGTTCTCGGGCTGACGGCCTCACAGGGATGTGGCAGCGCGACGAGGTTTCCAAAGGACGTGGCCGCCGTCCGCTCGCGCCTCAAGACGAGTTCCTCGAAGTTTTCGGGCAGGTCGACGATGCGTGCCGTGGCCCGCACAAGGTACGAGATGACCGCCTCGCGCGTTGGGAGCGAGAGGTGCGCAAAGAACAGGTCTTGCGAGAAGTACGACTGCATGCTCGCCATCTCGTCCTGCTCTATGACACGCCTGACGTTGAGCTTGCTCGAGTCGTCCAGGAAGGGGCTCACGTGTACGACGGGGACGCTAACGCGACACCCAAGCGGAACCGTCGTGAAGATGTACTCGATGTCCGCAATGTCCCTCTCGGAGAGGTCCGAGACGTCGCAGGTGTCGATGCGCTCGAAGTTCGAACCGAATTCCCTCTGGAGGCGAAGGGACAGCAGGCGCGCGCTGCCAGCACCCGAAGCGCACACCACGAGCACGTGCTTCTTGGCATAGGAGGTCGCATTGCGCTCAAGGGAGAGCGCGAACAGCAGGGCAATATAGCCCACCTCGTCATCCGAGACCCTTGCTTGATATCTTTCGGCCAGAACGCTCGACGCCTCGGCTGCCATCGCAAAGGGCAGCTGGTGGCACGTGCGGATGTCCCTGAGCAGTGGGTTCTCGACCGCCATGTGATAGCGAAGGCGCACGACGAGGGGCATGAGGTGACGCGCAAGGTTCACGCGCAGCTCCACATCATCGCGGAAGTCAAAGCGGAAGGCGCGCCATACGGCCTCGATCATCTCTTTGGCAAGGCCCCATGCCTCGTCCGTGATCTCAAGGGGCGTCCCGTCGTCCGCCTCGCTTTCGCCCTCGACAAGGTGCTTCCCCGCAAGGTGGATGGCAATGTAGGCTATCTCCTCCTCGGGAAGATCGATGGAGAAACGGTCTTCGACAGAGCGCGCGATGGCGCCCGCGACTACGTATTCGCGGCTGGTGCGCACACGCTCCAGATGGGATGGGCCCATTGGCACATAGCACCCCTCGTTGATGCGCGTGAGGGCAATCGCTATGTGTACGACCAGGTTTTGGCGGAAAACGGGGTTGATCTCATAGCCCTGCCCATCAAGGGCGGAGCGCACGCAGTGCGCCACCTCGTCAAGGGTCTTGGCCGAAATGACACCAGAGGAGAGATCGTCTGCGGCGAAGAAGGCGTCGACCGCGACGCTCGCAAGGCAGAGGCGGCGGTCCATCTCGTTGCCGACGACCCGCAGGCCGTAGCGGGGACGGGTCTCGATGGACAGGCCGTACTCGGAAAAGAGCCGCTTGGCAGAGTTCAGGTCATGGGAGATGGTGGAGCGCGAGACGAACAGCATGCTCGCAAGATCCCCAAGCGTTATCCAGTCGGTGCGGAGCAGGAGATCCTGCACGAGGTAGCTGACACGCTCTTCGGGCGTTGAGGGGAAGTGGAAGACGGCGCTGGGCGCAGCGCCGTCCCTGAGCCATGCCTCAAACGCCGATTCATCGCTTATGCGTACTTGGTAGACACCGCAGGAGCGATCGTAGGTGATTTTGGCGAAATCGCCCATCGACTCGTTCGCGTGGTGGATGTGGTCGCGCAGGGTGCGCTTCTTGATGTTGAGGCACGCGGCGCAATCGGAGGGGGTGGCACCGCCTGACTTGAGAATATGGCGAACAAGCCGAATGTCATCCATGGCGAAGCCCTCCCCCGTACAGCATATATACGCAGATGTTCCATCTCAAAGCAGTTCTGCGGCGCCTCATGCGGCAGCTTTTCTGTAAGAGTCGCGTAAGGCGAGGGGCAAGGTCACGCGGACGCCGTGCCCCCTCCCGGCAGATGGCGCAACCGGCCGGCCCGGCAAAAGACGCCGGCGCATCCCGCGCCCAACATGGTTGGCGTCTCCGCATCGCTCGCCTACCATGGTGCCAGCGATTCCGTGTTGATGGGAGGGCACATGGCGCTGCTGAGGGAGTTCTGCGCGGAAAACGTTGAGCGGGTGCCGGCCGCAATCGCCGCGGGGGCAGGGCGGATTGAGCTGTGTGACAACCTTGCCGTGGGCGGCACAAGCCCAAGCTATGGGGTAATTCGCGCCGCCGTCACAATTGCGCGCAAGACCGGCGTGGCCATCATGTCGATGGCGCGGCCACGGGGCGGCGGCTTCGTCTATTCCGCGGACGAGGAACGGATGATGTCAGATGACATTGCGGTGGCGCGCAGGCTGGGCGTGCAAGGCGTCGTGTTTGGCTGCCTCGCCGCTGACGCCAAGACGGGCGAGGCGACCGTGGATCGCGAGATGTGCGCCCGGCTCGTTGAGGTTGCCCACAGACCCGTCATCAGCGACACGGGCGTAGAGGTGCCACCGGCGGCCATAACGTTCCACATGGCCTTTGACGAGCTGCCCGAAAGGCGTCAACTTGAGGCGATCGACTTTCTCGCGGGGTTGGGCGTCGAGCGCATCCTCACGCACGGCGGGCCTGCCACAACGCCCATCATGGACAACCTCGCCCGCCTGCGTCGCCTGGCCGAGCATGCCGCCGGACGTCTCGCCATTCTCCCCGGCGGCGGCATTACGTTCGAGAACGCGCAGCTCGTAGCCGACGCCCTCGGCGTCCGCGAGGTCCACGGCACCAAGATCGTGAGACTGGGGTAGCGCGGCCCGCATCGCCTGCGGCGCGTTATTCGAGGGCGACGTCCGTAGTGGCGCCGGTCGAATCCGTCACATGGACCACGGAGCCATCGAGCGTGGCGGATGCGATGGTGCCCGCGCCCGTGATGGCATTGCCAGAGGAGTCAACCACCGACATGGGTGCCGCGTCACCGCCAAGCGTATACGCCATAACGTCCCACGTGCCATCGGATCTGTTCTCGGGAACCACGATCACCGAGTTGTAGAGGATGAGCGAGACGGGCGTGCCCTCGCCGGTGAACTCCTGGGCCCTGTTGCCCTGGGCGTCGGTGGACACGACGGCGTACGCGCCGTCCCCGGCAACCTCGATGGCATAGGAGACGCCCCGGTACGTGACCGAGCCGTCCGAGGTGGTCTGGACCTGTTGCGGCTCCTCTTCCACCGGTGCCGCGGGCCTTGCGGCCTGGCTGGTGCCCTGCGCGCCAAAGAAGGTGACGAAGGCCACGATGGCGAGAATCGCAAAGAACCCCACCACGCCCGCGACTGCCAGCAGGATCGACGCGGGATTGGCGGGCTTGCGCTGGGACCTCGAGCCGTGTGCCAGACGGCTGCGACCGTAGGGGCGACGGCCGCGAGAGCGCTCCGCCGCGCGGCCGCGCGCGATGTCGGCTGCCTCGGCCGCGTTGTCGCGGGTGGTCACGCGGGCACCCTGGCCAGCAGAGAGCGTCGCAAGGGAGTCGACTGGCACCGCGCTCTGGCGCGGGGCGGCGCCGTCGTCGACGTCCTCGGGGACGGCATGCGCACCAGCCCTGGAGATGCCGGCGGCACGCCTGCCCGCAGCGTGAGCGGGGCGTCTGTACCTCTCGTCACTGGATGCGCGGCTCATCTCGTCCCCCTTGCGTGTGTCTGACCAATACCATCCTAGCCCTCTGCGTGGCTACACCTCGCGCCGCGCCTCGATGGCGCGGCCAAGCGTCACCTCGTCGGCGTATTCGAGGTCCCCGCCCACGGGCAGGCCGCTGGCGAGGCGAGACACGCGCACGCCAAGCGGACGGATGACCCGCGAGAGGTACGTGGCGGTTGTCTCGCCCTCGACATCCGGGTTGGTGGCGAGAATGACCTCCTGGACCTCCCCCGAGGCAAGGCGCGCGAGAAGCTCCTTCACGTGGAGCTGCTCGGGGCCGATCTTGTCCATGGGCGAGATGACGCCCCCAAGCACGTGATAGAGGCCATGGTAGCTGCCCGTTCTCTCGATGGCCGAGACATCGCGCGGCTCGGAGACCACGCAGATGGTCGTGCGGTCGCGCGAGGCGTCGGAGCACACGTCGCAGGTGTCGCGCGTGGCGTAGCTAAAGCAGACGGGACAGAAGTGGACCTGCTCCTTGACCTCGAGAATCGCCGTCGCGAGCCTGCGCGCCTCCTCGGCGTCGGCCTCGAGGAGGTGGTACGCGATGCGTTGGGCGGACTTTGGGCCAATGCCCGGCAGCCTGCCCAGCTCGTCGAGGAGGCGCTGCAGCGCGCGCCCGTCGTTAAGCCGGTCCATCCCTAGAAGAGCCCCGGTATGTTGAGGCCGCCGGTGACCGCGTTCATGGCCTTCTCGGTGGCGGACTCCGCCTGTTCGAGGGCGTCGTTCACGGCGGCGAGGATCATGTCCTGCAGCATGTCGACGTCATCCGGATCGACCGCCTGCGGGTCGATGGCGATGGAGGTGATCCGCAGGTCGCCGGTGGCCGTGACCTTCACCGCACCTCCGCCGGTCGAGGCGGAGACTTCGGTTGCCGCCGCCTGCTGCTGCGCCGCGACGAGCTGCTCCTGCATCTTGCGGGCCTGGGCCATCATCTGGTTGCGGTTCATGCCGCCCATGTTGTAGCCGCCTCTTGGTCCCTTGGACATGTGTTCCTCCTGCTTGCTTGCTGATTGGTTGGCTTGCCGGCCTGCTTGCCGACTGCGTGCTGGTGGTGTGGCCGAGGGGCCGCGGGGCTAGTCTGTTCCCTCCCCGTCCGCCACGGAGGGAGCGTCTGGCTCGTCCGACTTCACGACCACGGAGCCGCCGAAGGCGTCCTCGAGCATCGCGGCGATATTGGCGAACTCCTCGGTGAGGACCGGGGCGTCATCGTCCGGCGCCGGGGCCGGCGCGGACGGCGGCGGCTTGGGGGCGGGGGCCGAGGTGTCCGCGGCGGGGGCCGGTTGCGGCGCCTGGGCCGGTTGCGGCGCCTGGGCCGGTTGCGGCGCGGGCTGCGGCACCGCGGCGGATGACCCGAAGCCCGCGTCCTCCTCGTAGGCAGACGCATCCGCATCGCTGTACGGCACGCGATCGACCACGGGAGGCTCGGGCACGGCCGCTGGCGTGGGGGCGGGCCCAGGCTGCCCCGCTGGCGCTGGCGTGACGGGATCCCAGGGCATGGGATAGGACGTCGGGGGCTGTTGCGGCGCGGCGGGGACGGGCTGCGGTGCCGACGCCCGCTGCGAGGGTGCCACCGGGCGCGGGGCCGACGCCGCACGGTCAGACTGCGCTATCGCCTGGTTTGAGAGGCTCGACTCGACGAAGATGACCTCGCGGGCGCCAAACACGCTCGCGACGATGGGCAGGTAGAGCTCGCGGACGTCGGCGCGCTCGAGCATGCGCGCCGCGAAGTGCGACCCCGTGGGCAAAGAGACGGTGAGCCTCGACCCGTCATCCGAGACGATGCTGGAGTTGAGGAGCAGAGATCCCCTGGATGCGGACTTGGCCATAAGGGCCTCGGTGACGCGCTTCCAGTTGCGTTGCAGCGTGGCGCCGTCCGTGACGGCGGCAGCGGGGGCGGGCTGCGGTGCAGGCTTCGGGGCCGGGGCCGGGCGCGGGGCCGAGGCGGGTGCGGCAGGTGTTGGCGTCGGTTGCACGACCGGGGTCGGCGCGGGCTCCGGTCGAGACGCAGGCTTCGGGGCCGGGGCCGGGCGCGGGGCCGGTGCGGGCTCCGGTTGCGCAACCGGGGCCGGGCGCGGGGCCGGCGCGACAGCCTCCGCGAGCGCGGCGACGCGGTGCGGCACCGACAGCGCAACAACCTGGCGCTCGAGGTTCTCGACTCTCTCGGCAAGCGCCTCCAGCGTGAGGTCTGATTCCGGCCGGGCGATTCTCGTAAGCGCGATCTCAAGAACGAGGCGCTGGTTGGTGGCCGTGCGCATGGCGCCCGACGCCTCACCGAGGACGGACAGCACACGCGCGACGCGGTCCGGCGAGCCAAAGGCCTTCGCCTCGGACGACAGGCTCTCAAGCTCCTCCGGAGAGGCCGCGATGGCCTTCGACGGGTCGCCCACCACGCCGGCCACGTACACGTCGCGCAGGCGGGCCGCAAGCTCGCGCGTGAACTGTAGGAGATCGCGCCCCTCGTCAGCCAGCTGAGACACCTCCCCGAAGAGTGATGCCACGTCCCGCTCGGCAATCGCCTTTGTGACGTTGCCCAGGACGGCACTGTTGGCCTCGCCAAAGAGATCCTGGGTGGCAGAGAGCGCGATGGCCCCGTCCCCAAAGACCGAGACCTGCTCAAGGGAGGTGAGCGCGTCTCGCATGCCTCCGCGCGCATGGCGCACGATGAGCTCGAGCGCAGCGTCCTCGTAGGTGAAGCCCTCCTGCGAGCACACGTATGCCAGGTGGGCCTGCATCTCGTTGGGGCCTATGGCGTGGAAGTCAAAGCGCTGGACGCGCGAGAGGATCGTGGCCAGGATCTTCTGGGGATCGGTGGTACACATGATGAAGATCACGTGGCTCGGGGGCTCCTCGAGCGTCTTGAGCAGCGCGTTGAACGCTGCCGGAGTGAGCATGTGGACCTCGTCGATGATGTAGACCTTGTAGCCGCCGCGGACGGGCGCATAGTTGACGCGGCCGATGATCTCCTCGCGGACGTTGTCGACGCCCGTGCGCGATGCCGCATCGAGCTCCAGCACGTCGGGGTGCTCGCCCGCTGCGATGAGCTGGCACTCCTCGCAGCTGCCATCGGGCAGGTGACCTGCGCCGCGTTGGCACATGAGGGCCTTGGCCAGGATGCGCGCCATGGTGGTCTTGCCGGTGCCGCGCGGGCCGCAGAAGAGGTACGCATGGCTCACCTTGCCCTCGAGGACCGCGCGCTTGAGGGTCTCGACCACATGCTGCTGGCCGACGACCTCTTCGAACGTCTTTGGGCGGTACTTCGTGTAGAGCGATTCCATGGGACCTCCGCGCCTTGTGCCTGAGAGTCCCAGTATACCCGCGGGCATTGCGGATGGACGAGACAAGGGGACAGTCCCTCTGTCTCATATCTCAAAAATCGATAACCAGTCAGCGGGAATAACGATTTGAGATTCGGCCGTCCGCCAGTTAAAGTGGTTGGTCATGAACACGACGAGCCGCACATACACCACCGCGCTGATGCGCCAGCGGATGCCCAAGCCCGGGCACCCTCGTCGCTAGCAGTCCGCCGGCACACCCGGCGCGGCCGCCGGCGCGGAGGAACCGGGCGTCTTCCCAGCGCGACCCGAGCAAAAGGTCGCGCACCCCATTGGCGGGCGGCACCGAGCGGAGCATACGACTTGATTTCTTTGGAGCACCTGAGCAAGACCTTCGAGGGAGGCGGCGGCGTCCACGCCCTGAGCGACGTGTCGCTCACCATCCCCACAGGCGACGTGTTTGGCATCATCGGTATCTCGGGTGCCGGTAAGTCCACGCTGGTGCGCTGCCTCAACCTCCTCGAGCGCCCCAGCTCCGGGCGCGTGGTGGTAGACGGCGTCGATGTGACCAACCTCAGGGGCGCTGCCCTGCGCGAGTACCGCCGCCGCGTGGCGATGATCTTCCAGGGCTTTGGCCTTCTCGCGCAAAAGACCGCCCTTGAGAACGTGTGCTTCCCCTACCTTGCGAGCAAGGGCAAGGTCACTGCGGAGGACCGCGAGGAGGCCCTGGGCTACCTTAGGCGCGTTGGCCTCGCGGACCGCGCCAGCTCCTACCCCGCTCAGCTCTCGGGCGGCCAGAAGCAGCGCGTGGCCATAGCCCGCGCGCTCGCCTGCCACCCCGACTACATCCTCTGCGACGAGGCAACCTCGGCACTCGACCCCGCAAGCACGGCGCAGGTCCTGCACCTCTTGCGCACCATCAACGCCGAGACGGGCGTCACGATCATCGTGATCACCCATTCCATGCAGGTCGTCGAGGACATCTGCAAAGACGTTGCCGTGCTCGTCTCCGGCAGGGTGGTCGAGCAGGGCGGCGTGGCCGAGGTCTTCGCCAACCCGCAGCACGAAGTGACCTGCCGGCTTCTGGGAAAGGAGAGCTGGGATGAGTAGCTTCACGCCCTTCCTTGACCAGTACGGCGCCCTTCTCGGCGCGGGGCTTGCCGACACGCTGGTGATGCTCTTCGCGTCGACGGCCCTCTCGTACGCCATCGGCATCTTCCTGGGCGTTGTCCTCTGCGTCACCGCGCCACGGGGACTCCACCCCATGCGCACCCTGAATGCCGTTCTCGGCTGGCTGGTGAACATCGGGCGCTCCATCCCGTTCATCATCCTTTTGGTCTCGATGTTCCCGGTCACGCGCGCCCTCGTAGGCACCACCACGGGCGTTCAGGGTGTGATACCTCCCCTCGTACTGTCCACCACGCCATTCGTGGCGCGCATGGTCGAGCAGTCGCTGGCCGAGGTGTCGCGCGACGCCATCGAGGCAGCGGAGTCCTGCGGGGCCTCCATCCCGCGCATCGTGGTCTCTGCACTGCTCCCCGAGGCCCTGCCCTCGATTGTCCGTGGCGTCTCCATCACGCTGATCGCGGCGTTGGGCTACACGGCCATCGCAGGCGCGGTCGGCGCGGGTGGCCTGGGCGACATCGCCATCCGCTACGGCTACTACCGCTACCAAGACGAGGTCATGATCGCGACCCTCGTGCTCATCGTCATTCTCGTGCAGGCAATCCAGAGCACGTGCGACGCCATCGCAAAGAGGATTGACCATCGCTAGCTGGCATGCGCTGTGTTTCTCGGCAACGCATGCCCACTACCACACCCAGCGTTTTTCCATCGTTTTTTGTCAGAAAGGAACCCCACCATGCTCACCAGAAGAAACTTCATTGGCACCGGCCTCGCCGCACTTGCCGCAACCACCCTCGTCGCCTGCGGAAACTCTGGCTCTGGCTCGCCCGCCAGCAGCTCTTCTGCCAGCAACTCGGCGCAGGCAAAGACCCTCACGGTTGCCGCGTCCCCCTCGCCCCACGCCGAGATCCTCGGCAAGTTTGCTGCGCCCAAGCTCAAGGAGCAGGGCATCGACCTTCAGACCAAGGAGTACACCGACTACATCATCCCCAACCAGGTGACCACCTCGGGCGAGGTCGACGCCAACTACTTCCAGCACATCAACTATCTCAACAACTACAACGAGGAGAACGGCACCGACCTTGTGGGCGTGGCGGCCATCCACTACGAGCCGTTCGGCATCTATGCCGGCAAGTCCTCCGACCTCGCCAACATTGCAGACGGCGCCCAGATCGCCGTTCCCAACGACCCCACCAACGAAGGCCGCGCGCTCCTTCTTCTCCAGCAGGAGAACCTCATTGCGCTCAAGGACCCCAACAACCTAGAGGCCACGCCGGTCGACATTGCCGACAACCCCCACAACCTGCAGTTTGTTGAGGTCGAGGCCGCGGCCCTCCCGCGCCAGCTCCAAGACGTCGACTTTGCCGTCATCAATGGCAACTACGCCATCGAGGCCGGTCTCCACGTGAAGGACGCCGTGGCCGTGGAGTCCAAGGGGGGCAAGGCCGTCGAGCAGTACGCCAACTACATTGTGACCACGCCTGAGAAGAAGGACGACGACCGCATCACCGCGCTGGTCAGCGTCCTCACGAGCGACGACTTTAAGCAGTATCTTTCCGACACCTACGGCCAGGACGTCCTTCCTGCGTTCTAAGGCGAGACGACCAGCGCGCACGAGGCCCCCGACGAAATACAGAGACCCCCGGCGTAGCACAACCGCCGGGGGTCTCTGTGGTCTGTGGCGTAGGCTTTGATCCCAGCCCTCGGGGGGCCGCCTTCGGGACCCCCGCCCTTGGGCCCCGCTCTCGGGGCCCGCCCTTGGACCCCCGCCCTTGGGCCCCGCTCTCGGGGACCCGAGGCCTTGCGGGCTTCTCAGCCGAGCACGGTCCCCGGCCGAGCGCGGGCGTCGCTATTGCATCTGGAGCACCTCGTCACACGCCGCCAGGAGCTCTGGGTCATGCGAGACGGTAATCACGATGCGCGAGCGCTTGAGATTGTCCAGAACGACAAGCAGCCTTTCCCTCGAACCCTCGTCCAAGGCGGACGTCGGCTCGTCCAGAAAGACCACGCCGGGATCCTTGAGAATCACCCGCGCGATGGCGACCTTCTGGCGCTCGCCTCCCGAAAGCTGCCGCCCGCCTTCCCCAAGCTGCATGCCAAGAGCGTCAGGCGCCTCGGAGATCGCATCAAGCCCCACCTCACGCATCACGTCGAGAAGCCGCTCGTCGCTCACCGACCCCTTGCACAGCAGGGTCAGGTTGTCCCTCAGCGTGCCGCGCACCATCACGGGATCCTGCTCGACATAGCCGATCTCATGCGTTCGCAGATCGTACTGGTCAATATTGTCGATCGGCGTCCCGTCAAGCGTCACCTCGCCCGTCCAGCATCCCCGAAGGTCGCCCGATAGCAGCTTCATGAGCGTGCTCTTCCCGCTGCCGTTTGGCCCAACTATTCCGTAGAGCCTCCCTTTGGCAAACGTTGCGGAGACGCAATCAAAGGTGGTCTTGCCCTCCTCCAGCTCGCAGGTCACGTCGCGCATGCGCACGGTCTTGATGCCACGGACGCACGCCTCGCCGACGCTTTCCACTTTCCTCTCCCATAGCTCCGTGAGGCGGCCGAGGTTGACTTTCGCCTGCTGGTATCCCCGCCCCACCTCGAGAAAGTACTCCATGGACGTCACCAGCGTCGCAAAGTATCCGTACACCGTGGCAACGAAGCCCGCCTCTATGTGTCCCGAGGCAACCTCCACCGCCGCGACTATGAGGACGATGGCAAGCGAGAGACTCCGTGTGACATCTGCGAACAGGGTCATCCGCGCAGCGACGCAGTTAGTCTTGTACATGGCCGGACGGACGGCCGAGTAGGAGCGCTTCATCTCATCAGCGCTTCGCTCAAACAGGACGTTCCGGCGAATGAAGGGGATTTTCGCCAGCTGCCAGAGCGCGATGGCGGAGTAGCGCGCCATCTCCTCAACAAAGGCCTGCTGGGACTTGGCGAACCTCTCGCTAAAGATGCGATAGGAGAGGTTCGACGCCGCGGTTGACACAAGGCAGAGGATGCACACGAGCGGGCTCACCATGAACAGCGACACCGCCGCGATGGCAACGGCAATGACATTTTCCCCGACGCCCGTGAGCGCCTGGAGGAAGAAGAGCGAGAGGCCGTTGGTGTCATCGTCAAGCCTCTTGCGCCAGTACGAGGGATCGAAGTCATTGAAGAACCTGTGCGGGAGGTGCTGAATGTGGCCGGTCGCACGCAGGTCAAGCTCGAACGACGAGTCCGCCTGAAGGTAGGTGTAGAGCAGCACCGCCTTGTACGAGCAGAGATTCGAGACGCAACACAACGCCGCCAGGACGGCTCCCGCAAGCGCTATACTGCGTACAACGTCACCGGACGCCAGCGTCATGTTGATCATAAGCCCGGCAAGCAGGGGCGTGAGGTTTCCCAGCAACGCGGCAAAAAGGCTCAGGAGAAGATATCTCACGAACCCGCCGTGATCATCGATGCTGGACCAGCATGCGGCGATAAGCGCCCTCATAGGCAACCTCCCCAGCAGGACGGGGAGCAAACGCAGTAACGACATTCCTCGCCCGAGCACATTCCATAGTCGGCCTTTTGACAATCAGGCCGTCGATTTCCACTGCATAATATCATCATGGAAGGCGACATCAACGCCACCGTTGCATAGGCCGCTGTTGACGCCTGCCGAGAAGCGCTGCGAGTTGGGCTCCGGGAGCTGGTCGTCGGGAGCTGGGCCCGCAGGCGGCCAACGCTCGGATGATTCGCACGGGCTGCACACCGCCCAATGGCGCGGATTCTCGACGTTTAGGAATTTCTCGGACGTTTAAGCACCGCTAACCGTCCGAGAAATGCGCGGCGGCATCTTTGACGCGGGATTTCGCCGTTTAGGGGCGGCTAACCGTCCGGAATCGGCGGCACCATCGGAACGACGCGGAATTTTGCCGTTTAACCGAGACCAGCCGTCCGGAATCGGCGTCGAGTCGGCGCACGGCGACCACCCCACACCAAGCCGGCACCGGCCCGGCATCCGCCCCGCGCTCCGAGTGCCGCCCTACTCCGCGTCGGCAGCCTTCCTCGCACCCATGCGCGCGCGAATCGCCCCGACGACGGCCGGGATCACGGACACCAGGATGATGCCCACGACCACCAGCTCGAAGTGCTCCTGCACGGCGGGGATTCCCCCGAAGAAGTACCCGAGCAGTATGAAGAGCGTGGACCACGTGATGCCGCCCAGCACGTTGAATATCACGAAGTTGCGCCAGTGCATGCCGCCCATGCCCGCGATAAACGGCACGAACGTGCGGATGAACGGGAAGAAGCGCCCCAGGAAGATGGCCACGTGACCCCACTTCTCAAGGAACTTCTCGCTCTTCTCCATGCGCTCGGGGGTCATGGCCTTGACCTTGCCCGACGCCACGATCCGAGTGCCGAAGAAGTGCCCGATCATGAAGTTGCACTGGTCGCCCAGGATGGCCGCAGCCCACGCCACGCCGAGAAGCGCAAAGACGTTGAACCCGCCGCCCTGCGCAAAGAACCCGGAGGCAAAGAGCAGCGAGTCGCCGGGCAAAAACGGGAAGAACACCACGCCCGTCTCGATGAAGATGATGAGAAACACAAAGCCATATGCAGTGGCCGGACCCGCCGCGATCCATCCAGCGATGGCTGTGCGCGGATCTTGAAGCAGGTTGACGATAAAGTCGACAAATCCCATGGAAGCCCCCAGTTCAGGCGAGCATGCCGGACGGCAGGCAGGCTACAAAAAAGCCCCAGCGGCCGTGGCAAGCGCGACCCATGGGGCAGGCCAAACAGCGCGCTCGATGGGAGCGGGTGCCCGCCAGAGGCCCCTTATGGCTGCTGCCTCCCGGCCCTGACCAGGTTCGAGGTGTTGCGTCACCCGCACCCATCCAACGCGCTGGAAAACACTGTACCAAAGAAGACGCCGAGCCACTCTCGCGCCACGAAAATGCGACAAAGCGACCGCGCCCTGCGTCCCGCACGGCCCGCTGTGGCACCGCGCCCGCACCCGCACGGCCCGCCGTGGCTGGCCGTCACACATTCGGGTGCCGATCGTGTGACGACCTGCGCGGGTCACAGCTTCGGGCGCGATCCTGTGACAGCGGCGGGGCCTGCCGCAACACATTCGGGATGCGAACGTGTATCGACCTGCGCGGGTCACAGCTTCGGGTGCGAATGTGCGACAAGGAGCCAGCGAACGCAGCGCAAGAGACGGCAATGCAGACGGGGCTCTCCCGGGCTAGCCCTTGGCGCCGATCTTCTCGTACACGTCGATGAAGTCCCTGGCGATGATGCGGAACGACTCCGCTTGCATGAGCTGGTCCTCTGCATGGACAAGGATGAGCGAGAAGGTCACGCTGCTATTGTCGATGGCGGACTGCTGGAGAAGCGACAGGTGTGCGGTGTGACCCTCGCCGAAGTCCTTGTCGCCGCTCTCGATGAGGGCCTTTGCTCCCGCGATGTCACCTTCCTTTGCCTTTTGGATTGCCTCGATGTACTGGGACTTTGCGGATCCCACGGTGGCGATGATCTGGAATGCCGCCTCCTGGGTTGCCTCGAGGTTCTCTTCTTCGGTGGCCATGCCGTCCCCTTCCGCGCGCTGTCGCGCCTGTTCGTGAGATGTGATGCCGTTCTGCGGTACCGTGTGTGGCGCCAGCCCTACTCGCCCATGAGCTTCATGGCGTCGCCGAGAATCTTCTTGGCGTTCATGCGGCCGTAGTCGACCATTGCGATGACGGCGACGGGCTTGTCGCCAGCGGCCTCGACGGCCTCCTTCTTGGCATAGGCAATCTGGGGGCCAAGGAGCAGGCAGTCGGCCTGGTCGATCATCTCAAGCGCCTTGTTCAGCGGATTGGCCTTGATCTGGACGTCCAGACCCTGGGCCTCGGCCTCCTTCTGCATCTTCTGGACGAGCAGGCTGGTGGACATGCCGGCATTGCAGGCGAGCAGAACGGTCTTCATGGTTGGTCTCCCTCTTTGTTTGGCCTCGCCGCCCTCGCGACGGGGCAACCTTCCTATCCCTCTCTTGGCACGCCCGGACCGTAGCGGCGGGCCCGGTGCCCTGCCTTGCCCGCCGCAGCGGGCCTAGCACCCTAGCGGCCGACGCGGGCCATGGCATGACCTCGCGCCGGCCTAAAACATCACGGCAGGACGCAGCTCTCTGCTAGGCCTCCGCACTGGCGAGCTCGGCCTGCTTGGCCTGAGCGCGCTCGGAAACCCTCATGAACGGCAGGTAGATGAGCATGCCAAGGGCGAACTCTACGACCTGCCAGATGACCGCGACCACGCCGGCGGCACCGCCACCCACAGCCAAGAAGCCGGAGATGAAGACCGGGGTGGTCCAGGGAACCATGACCACGCAGGGTGCCAGGATTCCGGCGCAGGTGAGGGCGTAGGTCAGGCCGATGAACAGGTTGGGGACGAGCACGAACGGGATGATCAGGGGCAGGTTGTAGACGATGGGGTAGCCGTATATGACGGGCTCGTTGATGTTAAAGATGCCGGGGAGCAGGGCCAGCTTGGCGATGTCCTTCGACGCCTTGCTCTTGGAGAACAGGAACGTGTCGGCAAGGAGCATGAGCGTGCAACCGGAGCCGCCGATAAGGGCGAAGGTGTTGATGATCTGCATGTTCATGTAGTGATCGGCGGGGATGGGCTGACCGGAGGCGAACATGGCCATGTTCTCGGTGATGAGGATGGTGAGGATGGGCTCGGCAAGCACGCCGGAGATGGTGGACTGGTGGATGCCCAGGCAGAAGAGCAGGTTGGCCAGCGTGTAGACCAAGATGACAAACCAAGGCCCGGCGTTCACGAAGCCCTTGAGCGGGGCGGCGATGCAGGTGTTGATCAACGTCATGAGGTCGGTTGCCCAGATACCGTGGAGCAGGGCCGCAACCAGGCCAAAGATCGCAAGCGTGATGAGCATGGGGATCATGGTGTTGAAGGAATCCGCGACCGCAGGCGGGATCCCCTCGCCCAGGTTCACGCGGAGCCTCTCATTCTCCGAAAACTTGATGAACACAGTGGTGGCGGCAAGGCCGATGATGATGGCACCGAACAGGCCGTTGGTGCCGGTATAGGTCTTGGTGAACACATTGGAGACGCCATTGGACCCAACGGAGGAGATCTCGTAGCCCTCGGGGATGGCGAGGCCGGACTCAACCTCCTCGCGCGTCACGGTGTAGGGGTCGGCGTCCTTGTCCGCAGTGCTCTTGTAGGTGAGCTCCGTGAAGTCCTGGATGGACGCGGCGGCGCTGCCCACGCTCTGGGGCATCATGATGCACAGGGCTGCGATGCCGATAACCACGCACGCAATGGCGTTCTCAAAGCGCTTGTTCTTGGCGAGGCAGTACCCGATGATGCCCGCAAGCACCACCGTTGCCACGTTGAGCGTGCCTTGGGCGACGGCGTTGCCCCAGTACTGGGCGTTGGCGAGCGCGTCTCCGCCAAGGAACAGCGGGAACACGACGTTGTTGATGAGGACCGCGATGCCCGCCAGGATGTAGATGGGCATGACGGTTGCAAACGCGTCGCGCAGGCTCCTCAGATGAACCTGGTTGCCCACCTTTGCAGATACTTCCGCAAAGCTGTCGAGAAGAGATTTCTTCTCGACCGTATCCTCTGCCATTTTTCTCTCCCTTTTCGCTCTGCCTACCAGATAAAGGCTAGTCAACCACGTGGGTCGTAGCCACCTTCTTGAGCCAGGCGGCAGACTTCTTAAGCCGCCTGTTATACCCGTCCTCGAGATCGACCTCGACAAAGCCGTAGCGGTTCTTGAACGCGTTGGCCCAGGACCAGTTGTCGATGACGGCCCAGTAGTGATAGCCGCGGCACTTGGCCCCGTCCCGAATCGCGCGGGCGATCCACTCGAGGTGACGGCGGACGAAGTCCACGCGGTAATCGTCTTGGATGACGCCGCCCTCGTCTTTCTTGAGGTCCTCGCGCTCGATGCCAATGCCGTTCTCCGAGACGAACCACTCAAGCTCGGGGTACTCGTCGCGGATCTTCATGGCAAAGTCGTAGAGGCCCTTGGGGTAGATCTCCCAGCCGCGGCTCTTGTTCATCTCGGCCTCGGGCCACACGTACGGGTCCGCAAACCGGGGAATGCCGTTCTCGTCCGCATCCTGGGCGGGTGCCCGGACGCGCTCGGGGTGGTAGTAGTTGCACCCCAGCCAGTCGACCTTTCCGTCGGCGAGAATGAGCCTGTCCTCGGGACGGACGGGCAGCTCGATGCCGCGCGAGGCAAGCGCCTGGATAACGTCCTCGGGCAGCTCTCCTTTGGTCACGAGGTCAAGCCACCAGCGGTTGCACACGCCGTCGGTCATGCGAACGGCCTCGAGGTCGGCCTTACTGGGGTTCTCGCGCGTGTAGGGCGGCGCGAAGCAGTTGATGAGGCCAATGCGAGAGCCGTCGGAAAGACAGCCCTCCTCCTTTGCCGCGCGGTACTCGCGAACGGCAAGCGCGTGCGCCAGCGAGATGTTGTACTGCACCGTGCGGGCGCGGGCGTAGTTCCTGATGAACGGGTACCACGCGCCGCTGGTGTAGCGCTGGTCGGATTCGACGATGGGCTCGTTGAACGTAAACCAGTGGCGGATCTCCTTGCCAAAGGCGCGAAACGCCTTGCCCGCGTAGTGCGCATATGCCTCGACGACCTCGCGGTTCTCCCAGCCGCCGCGCCTAAAGAGGTGCGTGGGCATGTCGAAGTGGTAGAGGTTCACGAACACCTCAATGCCCACATCGCGGGCGTCCGCGAAGAGCTCGTGGTAGTAGCTCTCGCCTTCGGGGTTGACGTTGCCATCCGCGTCGATGAGACGGCTCCACTGGATGGAGGTGCGCACGGAAGTGAGGCCCAGTGACTTGAGAAGCACCAGGTCATCGTGGCGGCGGCCGGTAAAGTCGTTCCCCGCGTAGGAGCCAACGCGGTTGTGGAAGTCCTCGATCCTGAGGTTGGACCAGGTGTCCCACAGGTTCTCGAGCTTGCCGCCATCGCGCCAGTGCCCCTCAGTCTGAGGACCAGACATTGCGGCGCCAAAGAAGAAGTCGTCAGGCAGCTTGTAGGCCTGCTGTGTCACCGGTTGCTTACCCCCTTCCCTCCCCGACATGCGCCGGATGCTGCATGCCATATTTGACATGTATTGTGACTAACTTAACATGTCATGATAGTATTGCATAACTGTTTTGTATATAGAAAAGCAAGGTTTACTTCGGGCGGTAGTTATTTGACGGTATGCGGCAGCGTGGGGCGCAAAACCCGGGTGCTCGATCTACAGTTGGAATATCGACTAGCGAGAGGGGCGAGAACGTGCTCAAGTATCAGATTGTTATCGATGACCTGCGCCTGGCCATAAAAACCGGCACCTATCCGGCATATTCCCAGCTCCCCTCGGTGAGCAAGCTATGCGAGCAGTACGAGGTAAGCAAGATCACCATCAACAAGGCCTTGGGTGAGCTTGAGGCCCAGGGGCTCATATCGCGCCGGCGTGGGTCCGGCTCGTTCGTAAAGAAGGTCGAGACTTCCGGTGGCGCGCCCGAGACAAACGGCACGTCGAGCCAGATGCCGGGCTTCCTCGCCGAGCACCAGGCGCGCGGCGAGTCCGTAAGGAGCAAAGTCTACGACTTCTCCGTGGTGCGCCCGCCGCACCACGTTGCCGAAGCGCTCGATGTGGATGACGACTCCTTCACCTATCACGTGTGTCGCGTGAGATATGCAGACGAGAAGCCCCGCGTGATCGAGTACACCTACATGCCTATCGATGTGATCACAGACCTCAAGCTCAGGAACGTACAGACCTCGATCTATTCGTTCATCGAGAGTGACCTTGGCCTCAGGATTTCCAGCGCGCACCGCGTCATTCGCGCCGTGATGCCCTCGGCCGAGGAGCGAAAGAGGCTCGACGTGCCAGAGGGCGAGCCTCTGCTCGAGGTCGAGCAGGTTGGCTACCTCGATGACGGGCGGGCGTTCGAGTACTCGGTCTCGCGACACATCCACGACTACGAGTTCCACTCGATCTCGACAAAGTAGGGCGGGGGCTTACGCCGGACGGGGGTTCTCGCCGTCACACATTCGAGTGCCGATCGTGTGACGACCTGCGCGGGTCACAGCTTCGGGCGCGATCCTGTGACAGCGGCGGGGCCTGCCGCAACACATTCGGGGTGCGAACGTGTGACGACCTGCGCGGGTCACAGCTTCCTGTGCGATCCTGTGACAGCGGCCCCCTGCCATGGCGCGCCGCGACGCCCCCCCAGATATGGACGAGGGCCCGCGGACTGATCAGATCCGAAGGCCCCCACTTTTGGCAGCTGCCAAGCTGTTTAAAGCTCACGCAGATCGCAGCGCAAGGCTTTGCCAGTCACGCCGCGCTCCTCTGCTCGGCGTATATCATTCCCCAACCCGCCCCGCTCAGCCACATCGCGGGCGCAAACGGCTCTTTTCATCGGAGAAGCACATCCAGCAGACAATTACCCCACAACCCCGGCGTCGCATTCCACACGGCAGCACCCGCCCGCATGCCCCGATGCGATACCATGCTGCACGTATGCGATGGCAGCAAGGAGGACCCATGGCTAAGAAGCCCAGCGCAAAGGCTCGCAAGGCAAACGAGGAGGCCGTTCGCAGAGCAAAGCTCGACGAGAAGTACGGCAAGCCGCTCTTCTCCCTCACCTATGACATGAACGAGTACGAGCTGTCCCGCGCCGCCAACCTCTACGGCCCCGACCGCATGAAGGACCTCTTCAGCGGTGCCGCGATCCTCTCGCTGGCCCTGCTCATCCTGGTCCTTGCAACCATGGGCGACAACATCGCGCTCATCATGATCCTGCTGGTCATCGCCGTTGTCATGTCCTCCATCACCACCAACTGGAGCCGCTTTGCCACCTTCCTCGCACGCAAGAGCACGCTCGGCCTCATGGGCGAGGACAACCGCCACCACATCGTGGTGACCGAGGACAAGGTGGTCGAGGAGGGGCCGGATGACCGCGTGGCAGAGTATCCCCTGTCCGAGCTCAAGCACTCTCGCTCGAGCAACGAGGCCACCGTCGCCGACTTTGGCGGCAAGCGCTGCGTCTACATCCCGCGCGCACCTATGAGCGAGGGTCGCTACCAGGCGCTTGTTCGCTTCCTTCTCGACCGCAACCCCAAGAGGGGCGGGCGCTAGGCCGAGGTCCGTAGGGCTAGGCCGGAGGCTGCGGGCCAGGCCGGGGCCGCAGGGCCTCCCCGGCGCCATCCGGCAGCGCGGCCGCCGACGGCTTTGCATGCCCAACCGCCAGCGGCCCTGCGCGCCCAGACGCCGAAACTTGCGCGCGCGACTCCACGCAACGGGTATTGACTCTGGTAGCGACCAAGGAGGTTCCTGCCATGAGCATCGTTGCCGCTTTCGCCGTTCCGCACCCGCCGCTCATCATTCCGGGGGTGGGCTCCGGCAAGGAGGAGATAGCCGCCACCATTGCCGCGTATGACGAAGTGGGGCGCCGCATAGCCGAGCTTGCACCGGACACGGTGGTCATCTCGAGCCCCCACGCAATGATGTACGCGGACTACATCCACGTCTCGCCCGGGCGTGGGGCGCAGGGCAGCTTCTCGATGTTTGGCGCACCGCAGGCCCGCTACGAGGCCGTCTATGACCAGGAGTTTGTTCGCGCCCTCGCCCGCGCCTGCAAGCAGGAGGGCCTTTCGGCCGGCTGCGAGGGCGAGCGAGACCCGTCTCTCGACCACGGCACCATGATCCCGCTCCACTTCATCCAGCGTCACACCAGGGACTTCCAGGTGGTGCGCGTGGGCATCTCCGGCCTCTCGCCAGAGGACCACTACCGCATGGGCATGCTGGTGCAGCGCACCGCCCGTGAGCTTGGCCGGCGCGTGGTCTACGTGGCCTCGGGCGACCTCTCGCACAAGCTGCTGGAGAGCGGCCCGTACGGCTTTGCGCCAGAGGGCCCGCAGTTTGACGAGAAGGTCACCCATGCCTTCTCGACCGGCGACCTGCTCCCCCTGCTCACGATGGATCGCGGCTTTGCCGGGCGCGCGGCAGAATGCGGCCTGCGCAGCTTCCAGATACTGGCGGGTGCCCTCGATCGCACTGCCATCAAGCCAGAGCTCCTCTCCTACGAGGGGCCCTTTGGCGTTGGCTATGGCGTAGCGGCGTTCACGCCCGTAGGCGATGAGGGCACCGACGGGGACCGCGAGCTTCTCGGACGGTACGAGGCCTTCCACAAGGCAGACCTTGCCCGCCGCAAGGCGGCAGAGGACCCATACGTCTCGCTGGCGCGCCTCTCGCTCGAGACCTACGTGCGCGAGCGGCGGCGCATCGCACCGGACGAGAGGCCCAGCCTGCCTGCGGAGCTGCTCTCCACCCGTGCCGGCGCGTTTGTCTCGCTCAAGAAGGATGGTGAGCTACGCGGCTGCATTGGAACCATCGCGCCGGTTCGGGACAACCTCGCCGAGGAGATCTGCGCCAACGCCATCTCTGCCGGGCGGCACGACCCGCGCTTCCCACCGGTCACGGCAGACGAGCTGGGGGAGCTTGTCTACGACGTGGACGTTTTGGGCGCGCCCGAGGCGGTGGCGTCCGCAGACCAGCTCGACCCCAGGCGCTATGGCGTCATCGTGAGCTGCGCAGATGGCAGGCGAGGCCTTCTCCTGCCGGACCTCGACGGCGTGGACACGGTTTCTGAGCAGCTACGCATTGCCGCCGACAAGGGCCGCATCGACCTTCGCCGAGACGACTGCGCGCTTGAGCGCTTTGAGGTCGTGAGGCACACGTGAGCCATGGCGCAACATGCGACGTCTGCTGGCGCCGCTGCACGATTCCCGAGGGCGGCACGGGCTTCTGCCACGCACGCACCTGCCAAGACGGACGTGTCGCCGCAGGCAACTACGGTAGGCTCACCTCCGTGGCGATAGACCCCGTGGAGAAGAAACCACTGGCAGAGTGGCATCCCGGCGCGCGCGTGCTCTCGGTGGGAAGCTACGGCTGCAACATGCGCTGCCCCTTCTGCCAGAACTTCGAGATATCACAGAGGGGCGCAGGCGGCGCGCCCTGGCGCGAGACCTCGCCACAGGAGCTGGTTGACCTGGCGCTTGAGTGTGCCGCGCGCGACCCGCTGGTCATCGGCATCGCGCACACGTACAACGAGCCCCTGGTTGGATGGGAGTATGTGCGAGACTGCTCCGAGCTTGCCCACAAGGCGGGCCTTGCCAACGCGCTGGTGTCCAACGGCTGCGTCAGCGCCCACGTGATCGATGCGCTGGCACCGCTCGTGGACGCCGCGAACATCGACCTCAAGTGCTTCTCGGCGGAAGGGTACCGCAGGCTGGGCGGCAGCTTCGAGGACGTAAGGCATGCCATAGGGGCGCTTGCGGCGAGAGAGGCGTGTCACCTCGAGGTGACCACGCTCGTCGTGCCCGGCCTGAGCGACTCCGAGGCCTCCATGCGCCAGGAGGCGGCGTGGCTCGCCAGCGTGAGCGAGGACATCGTGCTGCATGTCACGCGCTTCTTCCCGCGTTGGCACATGGCCGGTGCCCGCCCCACGCCCGTGGCAACCGCAAGGCATCTGGCGGACGTTGCGCGAGAGTACCTACCCCGCGTCCACGTGGGAAACTGCTAGGCACAAGCCAGCCTGGCTTAGGGCCGCATTTCCGACGTTTAGGGATTTTCCGGACGGTTAGGAGTTTTCCGGACGGTTAGGGGTTTTCCGGACGGTTAGGGACCCTTAACCGTCCGAGAAGCGCGGAGCCGTCACTCAGGCGCGTGATTACGACGGTTAGAGGGGTCTAAACGTCCGAGAAAACATCCGGAAAGCGCCCCCGGCATCGGACGAAGCGGCGCCGGGGGCATGGGACAAGGGTGGGGCAAGGGGACTGCCTCCTTGCCTCACTCTCGGTGGGCGCGATAGAACGCGATGAGCGCCCTCGTCGACGCATCCTGCTGCGACAGGGCCCCGTCGTCGTGGAACGCAGGCGTGATCTGCTTGGCAAGCTGCTTGCCAAGCTCGACGCCCCACTGGTCGAAGGAGTCGAGCCCCCACACCGTGCCCTCGACAAAGACGATGTGCTCGTAGAGCGCGATGAGCTCGCCCAGCGCATGCGCGTCGAGCCTGATGCCAAAGATGGACGTGGTCGGGCGGTTGCCGGAGAAGCAGCGCGCGGGCACCATCCACTCGGCCGTGCCCTCGGCGCGGACCTCGTCTGCGGTCTTGCCAAAGGCCAGCGCCTTGGTCTGCGCGAGGAAGTTGGAGAGGAACAGCTCATGCACGTCCTGCTCGCCATCCCTGGCGGGGTTGGGCGTGTTCACAAAGGCGATGAAGTCCGCCGGAATGAGGTGCGTGCCCTGGTGAATGAGCTGGTAGAACGAATGCTGGCCGTTGGTGCCGGCCTCGCCCCAGAAGATCTCGCCCGTCGTGGAGGTAGCCGGCGTGCCGTCCCAGCGCGTGGACTTGCCGTTGGACTCCATCGTGAGCTGCTGTAGGTACGCGGGGAAGCGGTGCAGGTACTGGTTGTAGGGAAGCACCGCGTGGCTCTCGGCGCCAAAAAAGTTAGAGTACCACACGTTGATGAGGCCCATGAGCGCCACGACGTTCTCCTCGAGCGGCGTCTCGCAGAAGTATCGGTCGACATCGTGGAAGCCAGCGAGGAACTCCTCGAAGACCTTGGGCCCAAAGGCGATGATGAGCGAGAGACCCACCGCAGAGTCCACGGAGTAGCGTCCGCCGACCCAGCTCCAGAAGCCAAAGGCGTTCTGCGGGTCGATGCCAAAGTCCGCGACCAGCTTGAGGTTGGTGGAGACGGCCACAAAGTGGTGCTTCACGGCGTCAGCCACGGAGGCATCAGAGCCGTCGATGGCCCCAGAGGCCTTGAGGCCGTCGAGCAGCCACGCCTTGGCCTCGCGCGCGTTGGTCATGGTCTCAAGCGTGGTGAACGTCTTGGAGACGACAACCACCAGCGTGGTCTCGGGATCGAGGCCGCGCACCTTCTCGGCCATGTCGTTGGGGTCGATGTTGGAGACGTAGCGCACGTTGATGCCCGCATCCGCGTAGGGCTTGAGGACCTCGTACACCATGACCGGACCAAGGTCGGAGCCGCCGATGCCGATGGAGACCACATCCTTGATAGCCTTGCCGGTGACGCCCTTCCACTCGCCGGAGCGCACGCGCTCGGCAAAGGCGTACATGCGGTCGAGAACTTCGTGTACGTCCGCCACGCAGTCCTGCTCGTCCACCACGAGCCTGCCGGCATCCGAGGCCGGACGACGCAGCGCGCTGTGCAGCACGGCGCGGTCCTCGGTGGTGTTGATGTGGGCGCCCTCGAACATGGCGGCTCGGCGCTCCTCAACGCCCACCTCGCGCGCAAGGTCGCACAAGAGTTTGAGCGTCTCCTCGGTCACGAGGTTCTTGGAGAGGTCAAAGCGCAGGTCGTTGAGGTCGTAGGAGAACTTGTCCACGCGGCTTGCGTCCTCGGCGAACCACTCCTTGAGGCTAATGCCATCGGCAACCAGCTTGTCGTGGTGGTCCTGAAGCGACTTCCAGGCGGCAGTCTGGGTGGCGTCGACGGGTGCGGGGATGTTTGGCATGGTGCCCTCCTTGTCGCGATGGACAATACATGCCCTAAGGATACCGCGTCAGCAGGCCTTCTGACGCCAGAAGGCCTCCCGGCGGAGGCACAGGGGCGTCTGCGGCATCGAGGCCGCAAGCGTCATCATCCCGACGCTAGAAGGGCTCCCCAAGGGGAGGTATCTGCTTGAGCCGCGCCCACATGGCCTGCTTCTGGTGCTGATCGCCCAGCGCCGCCGCAAAGCCGCCCAGCGCGAGCACGCGGACCCCACGCACCTGGACCACGTAGCCAGGCTCGAGCATGGCCTCCTGGAAGCTCGGAAGGCCGGCAAGGTCGTCTGCGTAGGCGTCGCGCACGGCCTGGGCCGCCGCGTTGTCGCAGCATACGAGCGTCGCGGGATCGAGCGCCGCAAGCGCCTCTCGCACGAGGGGCGCGCCCAGCGCACCGGCGCCCCCCGGTTCCGGAAGGCATATGGTACACCAGTCCTCCGGCTCGTAGCCCAGCTTGGCCAGCGACTTTCTCAGCGCCACGCCGTCCGGGCCAGAGAGCAGCTCTGCCCCGGCGCGCTCCTCGGGCGAGAGCTCGCCCTTGGCGAGGAGCACTGCGGAGAAAGCGTTGCCGCCCATGCGCACGCCGCGCGCGGCCAGGTTGGAAAGCTCGGCCCGGGCCTTCCCCACATATGCCTCGCGACGCCTGTCTCGCTCCGTTGCCATTGCGCCCTCCCTACGCTGCCGCTCGCCAAGGCAAGCGACCGTTCGCATGTGATTATGGAGATAGCATTTTGCGCTCCATGTCACACCCAGTGTAAATCGGGTATAAGCCGTCTCGACACGAAATCGCGGGCGAAGGCGTCCGCATCCGCTGGGAGGCAGACATGGCTACAACCCCCATCACCACCGACAAGTTCGATTCCGTCGTATCCGGCTCCGCAAAGCCCGTCCTCGTTGACTTCTGGGCGTCCTGGTGCGGCCCCTGCCGCGCCCTTGGCCCCGTGGTCGAGGAGATCTCCGGCGAGCTGAGCGACAAGCTCGACGTCTACAAGTGCAACGTGGACGAGGAGGCGGACCTCGCCACCAGGTTCCGCATCGTCTCCATCCCCACGCTCATCCTCTTCAAGGGTGGCTCGCCCGTCCACACCATGGTGGGCAACATGCCCAAGGCCGAGCTCAAGAAGGAGCTTGAGGCCTACCTGTAGAACCGGCGCGGGGCACCGGGCGCTGCGCATGGCGCGGCCGCATGCCCTAGACTTGTGAGTTGCGCGGGGCAGACGCCTTTCCAGCGTCTGCCCCTTTTTGATGTCCGTTCGCTGGAGAAAGGACTCCCGCATGGCCGAACACCTGGCAGAGAGGGGCCACGCCTGCCACGCCTTTAGAAGGCTTCTGCGAGAGAACCTTCGCCTCATCCTTGCGGCCGTAGCGGCATGCGTCTTCATCTGGCTTCTGGAAGAGCTTGGCGAAGGCGAGCTCACCAAGCTTGACTCCGGTGCCTATCTGCTCTTTGTCCAGACGCTGCGGCAGCCGTGGCTCACGCCGTACATGGCGTCGATCTCCGAGCTTGCGCAGCCGGTGGTGCTTCTCGTCATGCTGCTGGCGGTGGAGGCGTTTGCCCCGGGCCGCAGGCCGGGTGCATGCGCGGCCGTGAACCTGGTGTGTGCGGCGGCTCTGAACATCCTGCTCAAGCAGCTGATCCAGCGACCCAGGCCAGACGGCTTTCGCCTCATTGCCGAGACGGGCTATAGCTTTCCCTCCGGGCACTCCATGGCGGCGATGGCGTTCTACGGGCTTCTCGCATGGATGGTGTGGCACTACGAGCGCGACCGCCTTGTGCGGTGGCTCTGCGTGGCTGGGTTCGCCCTGGTGATTGTCCTCATCGGCATAAGCCGCATCTACCTGGGCGTTCACTATGCGTCCGACGTGATCGCCGGCTTCTGCGTGTCTCTTGTCTGGCTGGCGCTCTACACCAAGCTCGTGGTACCGCTGATGCTGGACGAGGGGCGCGCGGCAGCGGCATAGAGGGCACAATGGCGCCCGGACGAGGGGCGCGCGCTCGTCCTAGCCTTGTGACTCGAGGTAGTAGTCGAGCGCATCTCGGTATATCACCGAGGGACGCACTCCCCGCTCCTTTGCAAGCGCGGCGACGCGCTGGGTGTCCCGCGCGTCATATACAACTGTGATGCGGCGTTTCCCAACGGCGTCGAGGTGAGATCCGGAATACACTTTCCCCTCTTCCTGGGGATAATCCCCGCGCTCATAGGGCGCAGCGATCTCGTCTAGGGCCGCATCGGTGAGACCATGGGCTTTCATAAACTCTCTGACATCCATATGGCCATCTCTCCAATCCAAGCTCACGAAGCGTTTTCCACTAGGAGGGGTCATGCCGTGAAAGACGAAGAAGAGATCGTTTGTCTCGTCATATAGGTATACAAGCTCAAGCAGCCTTCCCTTGCCGTCCAGCCCGACCGCAATCCATTCGCCCTTCACTTGCTGCTGATACCTAATCATTCCTCGCATAGCCTCGAACAGAGGCGGACGCCCCCTAAAACACGCACCCCGGCACCAGAACGGCGCCGGGGTGCGGTGCTTGGAGGAAATCCTGTCAAGAGGGGCCTTCCGGCGACGCGCCCTCGCGCGCGGATGCCGCGCGTGCGCCGGGTGCCCTACGGCCGCGCCTCGCGCTCCCTCTTCTTGCGGCGAATGGCCGCGGCGATGAGCACGGCGCCACCAACGCAGATGGCGGCGCTCAGCTGGATGAGCCCCCATGTGGCGTCACCGGCCACAGGAAGCTTGACGCCCAGGATCTCGACGGGCTTCTCGGGCTCGGGCGCAGGCTCGGGCTGACCCTCAAAGCTGTGCGAGAACGACGCGGCGTCCGGCTTGTAGCCGTCGGACTCGCGCCTAATCACCACGTGAGATACCGCAAGGCCGTCATTGGTGTTGTTGACCTCAATCTCAACGTCGTACACGGTGTCGTCCACGGCGAGGCCCTCGGTCCCCGATGGGTCTGTGACGCAGCGCAGCCGATAGGAGAAGACGCCCGCGTGCGGGAAGGTAAGCGCATCCGCCGTAGCGGTGTCCCCAGGCGCAAGCGCAACGTCCTTGCTCGTGTCCCCATCCAGGGTAAACGTGTAGGCGTCACCCTCCGCATTGGCTGGCAGCGGCGCCGCGCCATCCTTCCCGGCCACGCGCGTGAGCTGGTAGGTGAAGGTGCTGCCCAGCCCCTCGGGGACCATGCCGGTCTTCGAGAACTCCTGTCCCACGGTAAAGTGGTCGACAACGGCTGCAAGCGCACGCGAAGGCGCGGCGAGCAGGACAACCGCAATGGCCATCGCAAGCATGCAGACGGCAGCGGGGGCATGTGCCCGCGCCCGTGCGTACAGCCTATCTTCTATCGCGCCCATCTATCCTTCTCCTCTTGTTGTTCCCGGTGCGTTTACGCGAGGGCGCGCCAACCACCCAGGCGATGAGCAGGAACACGAGCAACCCAATACCAATCTTTGCCCACAGCGCCAAGCCCTTGTCGGCAGTGCCGGAAAGCGTCCTGGAGACGCCCTCGTCGGCGAAGGCGTTCTCATATGCCTCGTCTGTGATGCGGGCCACCACGATGTGGCGGTCGTTGGTACCAGACCCGCACGTCGAGAGCACCAGTACGCGATCGTCCTCGCCGAGCGCGCCGTCTCGCCAGAACTTGGCGTGAGCCTTGAGATAGGCCAGGAACTCAGCCATGGAGGGAGAGGTCCCAACCGTCGTGCTATAGACAACTTCGTCGTACGCATCGGCGAGAAGGTAGGCGCATATCTCAACGCCGTGGTTCTTGCCGCCATAGTAGATGTTGCCGTACCTGTGCTGCCAGAAGAACTCCTCGTCACCAAACTTGTCCAGGTCGCCGAACATGAGGGAGTTCTCCATGTGGTGGCCAAAGGCCACCGTGCTTGGGCCTGAGAAGTCCCGCGCGTTGCGGTAATCCAGGAAAAGCGAGCCAGAGAGGGCAAACTCACCCCTTGCGTTGGTGTTGAGGTACTTCTCGTTGTCTTGCCCCTGAACCAGCGGGTAGTCAACGCCTGTTCCGTAGAGCGTGAGCCAGCCGAGCGCGTCCGAGTTGGATGCCGCGAGCTCTTCGAAACTCGGGTCGTCGTTCTCTGTCGGGCGATACGAGGCGAAGTTCTCCTCGCTTGCCTGGCTCTCCACGCGGTTGTTGTCGAGCACCGAGTAGGCGGTAAAGAGAACGACGAGCAGCAGCACAGAGAGAACTATCCCGTCGACCAACCAGCTTGCGAGTCTCAGGGCCCCATGGGCCAGCCGACGGGATAGCGGGTGGGGCATTTACTTCTCGAGCTTCCTCTTGGCAGCGCCGTAGGCGGCAACGCCGGCGACGGCAACGCAGCCCAGCATGATGAAGGGCATGTTGTTGATGATGAGGCCCGTGGGGGTCACATCCTCGTGGGTGTTGGTCATAGTGCCGTTGTTGGCGTTCTCGCCGATGAGCAGGCTTGCCTGGGAAGCGCTCTCGACGCCGTTGGACGTAGCCGTCCAGGACTGCTTGTAGCCGTCAACCGCAGCCTCTTGGACGCTATAGGTGGTGCCAACGAGAACGTTGGAGAAGGTCACACCCTTGGCATCGGCAGCCTTGAAGGTGATGGTGCGGGTAGTGGCACCATCCGCAGCGTCGGCGAACTGAATGTCAGTGGCACCGTTGGCGGTAGCGGTGATGGCATTCAGAGCCTGCGCGGCAGTCTGGCCCTTGGGGAGCACCGAGGGGGCGGCGAAGGTGACCGTGAACTCGAACTGCTTGCTCTTGTCGCCCTGATTGCCAGCGACGACCTTGGTGATCGTGAGGTCAGCCCCGTTCTCGAGGGTGGTCTCGGTGTACTTGTTGTCGAACGCAATCTTGTCGGTCTTGTTGGTGTTGGTCACGCTCGTGGCCTCGCCCCTCACAATCTCGAAGGAGCTGAACTCAAGGCCATTGTCGCCGTTGACAACGGTGGCGATGAGCGTGTAGGCCTGCGCGTCATCCTGGAAGGCGCCGATGCCAGAGCCGTTGGCAGTGGCATTCTCCCTGATGGTCCAGGCGTAGACGCCGGCGTGCGCAAAGGCGCTGGCATCGGTCTCGCCGCCAAACTTGATGGCACCGGTGCCGTTGTTGTTCGCGTCGCTGGAGGCATTGTTCAGCGCAATGTCATCGATCGTTGCGGCGGGGCCGTCGGTGTAGGTCTTCTCGCTGCCGGTGCCGGTGGAGAGCTCCGTAGGCGTGATGGTGTACGTAAACGTCGCCGTCACCGTGGAGCCCGGGTTAAGCTCGAGCTGCTTGTTGACCTGCGGCACGGCCGCGGTCTTGGCCAGAGCGGTGCTCACGCCGCCAAACAGCGCTGCGACGAGCGCAATGGCAGGCGCAAGCGCGACAAAGCCCCTGTTCTTCCTCATCTCATCTTCCTTTCGACGTGCGCCCCAGGGGACGCGACTTGCCACTTCTATCACTCGGCTCTCAGAAGTTCCTTCTTCTGATCGCCGTCATGACCTTGCCTTCGGTGCTCGAGTCGATGTCAACGGGCCCGTAGAGCCTGCTGTCCTTCGACTGCGGGCGGTTGTCGCCCATCACGAACACCTGACCCTCGCCAACCGTTACCGGGTAGGTGATTCCTTCCGTGAACGGCAGCGTCTGGGTGTAGATCTTGTCTTCGCCCTGCAGATAACCGTTAATCACCAGCCCATCTGAGGAGAAGTCCACGGTGTCGCCCGCAACCGCGATGACCCGGCGGAGCTCCCTGGCGTCACCGTCGTCGACAACTATCACGTCGCCGGCGGCGTAGCTCTTTTCCAGACGGTAGTACACGACCAGATCCCCTTCCTCAAGCGCTGGTGACATGCTCTCGTCAGGCACCTGGGACAGGCCGAAGACAAACAGGAGCACCATCGCGACAAAGCCCAATGCAAGCGCGATCTTGAGGACGAGAAGGAGGAGCTCCGCCGCAAGCGATGGCTCCGAGCCCTCGCCTGCGGGCCCTGCGTTCCCCGGCGCGGGGACAAAGTGGCTGGGCATCACTCCCCTCGCACGCTGCGATGCCGGGTTATCGCAATGCATAGGACGGCGATGAGGGAACCGGTGCCCAGGATCGCGGGCAGGGCGGGAGCCCAATCGTTACCGTCAAGGGCAGTGATGGGAACGTCTCGCTTGGTGTTGGTAAAGCTCACCGTGGTGTCCCCAGAGAGGCCAAGGCTCGCCTTCCTGCCGGTCTGAGCGGGCTCCTTGTTGACCACGTAGGTGGTGGTGTAGCCATCGCCGTTGGTCTCCTGGATGGTGACCTGGTCGCCGGGAAGCAGGGCGCCGTCCTCGGGCGCGATGGTAGTGCTCTCGCCACCCTTGAGTGCGTACTCCTTGCCATCGATGATGGTCTGGCCCCCGCGCTTCACGGTGACGTCGAACCTGAACTCCTTGGTCTTGTCGGCCAGGGGACCGTCCGCCGTCTTCGAGAGCGTAAGGGTGGGATGCTCACGGTTGGTGACAATGACCGGCGAGTCCTCGCCGCCCTGCCTGATTTGGAAGGCATTGGTGTCCGTTCCGTACACGTTGACCGTGGTGGTGTAGTCAGACGCCGAGGCCCCTTCGGGATAGGCGCTCTCTTCGACGGTGTAGGTATCCTCCAGGCGCAGGTTGGTCAGGACCTTCTTCTCGCCAGGCCTGAGGACGTAGGTCTTGTCGTATCCTTGGGCGCCCGCGCCATTGCTCTTCACTCTGACGGAGAACGTCTGGTCGCCATCCGTGACCTCGGCGCCGGTCTTGTCGTAGAGCCTCTTCTGCAGAATGAGCAGGATGGGGTCGACGGTTGGCGATTCAAACTCGCCCGTCTGATCCGCACCCGTGACGTCCCTGTATTTGATGGCTGTCTCGCCATTGGTCGCGTACCTGCCATCCGTTGACGTTGCGGTGAGGATGCTGTCGTCTATCGTGATGCGGTAGGTAAGCTCTGCGTACTTCACCGTTGGGTCATCGGCGAGTGGCGTGGAGGGCGTCCCGACGCTCCAGCCTATGGTCTTGGTGTCGGCGTCGTACGTTGCTTCGCCCTGACTCGTCTTGATGTCACTCACACCGCCGATGACCGTGAAGCCCGTGCCCATGGGGTCGGAAACGGTGGCACCCTGCACGGCAGACTTGATGTTGCCCGCAATCTCAGTGAAGATCTTCGCGAGCTCCGCTGGATCTTCCGTCGACTTTGCATGGTTGGCATCATCTGCCACACGGGCAAGAACCTGGGTGCCCGCGTCGCCGGCGTTTACCGCAACGCTCCACATGGTGTAGCCGGAGCCCTTGGCAAAGCCCGCCTCGGCGATGGTGCTGTTGCCGTGGTTGTAGTACCAGGGGTAGCGGGCATACTGCCCTCCGTGATACTGGAGGGAAGTCCCTTTGCCAACGAAATTGGTGTAGTCGAATTGACTGGAGGGGACGCTGATATCCGTGTCATAGTGCCATCCGTCCCAGCCACCCGTATACCGCCCGTCGTCGACGTGGCCATAAGAAAGGTCTGTCAGGTAGCTCGTGGGGTTCCTGATGGCGTAGCTATACGTAGGCTCGCCGTCGGACAGGAGCACGATGTTCTTGACGTCCGCGTTTGAGTTTGCGAGGATCGACTCCGCCTGCCTGATGCCGGCCTGGGTGAAGGTGCCGCCATTGGCCTTAAGGCCATCGATGGCGCCGTCCAGTTTGCCTGCGTCATTCGTGAGCGCTTGGTCTAGGCTCACGTCACTTGCAAATGAGACGACGGCGATGCGCGTGTTCTCATCCGGCAGGAGCGTGCTCACAAACCGCTTTGCCGCATCCTGAGCGGCAGTCATTCGGCCATTGCTGCCCATGCTGCCAGAGCGGTCGATCACGAGCACGACGTCACTCCTCTTGGTGGCGTCCTTGCCCTCGACGCGCACCGTAACGTCCCAGGTGTTGACCATCCCGTCAACCGGGTCCGCCGTCTTTGAGAGGACCACCTGGCCGGGCTGGGTGGGATGGGCGGACGTTGCGGCGGGCAGCGCCATGAGCCTCACACCAAGAAGGTGGCTGAGCGACGCGGATGAGCCAAAGTCCACCTCGGGATAGACATTCTCATCGATGACGCCGTCCCCAGCGCCGGGGCCATCAAGGTGGTCGGGATTCGATCCGAGGTCCACCTCATCAGCGCTTGCGGGACCAGGGCCGTTGGCGTCCACCGCCTTGAAGTTGGCGACGTAGGCAGCCGTCTCCTTGGCGGGCGCGAAGGTGGCATCGGTGCTCACCTCAACGCCGTCGCGCGTCCAGTCGACAAAGGCATATCCCTTGGAAGGCGTTGCCGTGACAGGGACAACCTCGCGATCGTCGTTGGGCGAGAAGGCCTGGACGAGGCTCTCATCGGGACCAACGGCACCGCCATCTCCCGCCTCGAAGGTGAGGGTGATGGAGGGGGCGTCCGCATCCTCCGTGGCATACGCCTGCCTGCCCGCAAGGCCAAAGCCAGCCGCCATCAGCGCAGCGACAAGCACCGCCAGGGCAACAAGCGATTGCCTCGCAAGCCTTCTCCTCATGTGACCAGCCCCCTACTCGTAGTGTGTGTGGCGTCCGTTGGGTGCAGGGGGTCGAGCCAGCAGCAGGTCGCATCAAAGGACAGTGCGGCTCCACGGCCTCTGCCGTGCAGACCTCGGGATCGACTGGCAAAAGCGCAATCCAGTCGTTTTCTCTTTACGTTTCTATCAGATGATTTGCCGTGTCCCTTGACTTTGGTCTCAATGACCCGAAGGTGTGAACGAAACGCCGTTTTTATCTGGCATATATGAGCAAATATGCATATATATCTGCCTATCTAGCAACCGTTCGCCTGGTATACCAATGTGTTCAAAATGGATATTTTTGGTCTCAAGTAACAGTAAACATGTCCCAGATACCCATCATTACCTGCTGTGTATCAACTTGACATACACTCAATCTTGTGTTTTGCGGCGTGGTTAATAACAAATTTTGTAATGCATATTTTAGTCACGCAGGAGGGGGGTGCATCTTGACAACCCATAATGTGCTTGACCTGAGCGCTTTGGTCCTCTCCTCGTGTACGTCGGGCCTCCCCGAGCAGTGCGCCCCCTACCTTGCGGAGAGCTTCACCTTCGTTGGCCCCTTTGGCAGGTGTACAACGGCCGACACGCACGTATTCATGCACTACTTCGTCAGAATGGCACCTCTCATAATCAAGCTTGATCTCTCGTTCAGCTACCCGATCCTGGTGTTCCAAGGCAGCGACACCTCTGTGGTGTTCGCTGGAGGCGGCCCAAGCGAGCGGCATCCCTCCGTATCCCCGCGCGCCACGCTCGTCTGGTACGCAAGCGCAGACGAGAGGCCCCGGCTTGTCCACATGCACCTCTCGATTCCACCAGTTGAGAAGCGCGGCAGCACGTTTGCCCTCATTGGTGCAGCCTTGGACTCGGTGGACGCCAGGGTCTATGAGTACGCATCGCTCATCTACATCCGGGACAACAGCGGCATCTCACACGCCGTACACCCAGGGGCCATTGTGTACCTTGAGGCGGCCCACCAATATGTGGACGTCCACCTCCTAAGGGAGACGTTTCGCACCAGAAGCTCCCTCTCCGCAATGCTTGACAGGCTTCCGGCCACCTTCGTGCGCGTCCACCGCAGCTTTGCGATTAACGCAAAGCTCGTCACCTCTATGTCAAGCAGCGAGATCACCATGTCGAATGGGGAGCAAATCTACGTCCCGGTTAAGCGTCGCACGTCCGTGAGAAGGCAGCTCCGCGAGGCAATGGCGCTCAACCCCTACGGCGGCACGGCTGCGACGCAGGCTCGGGCAACGGACGCACCGAGAGCAGGGGCGTCCGTTGCCGGCGAGCCCTCGCCCTCTGAAAACTAGCCACGCACACGAGAGGCTTCCCATTCCAAGGGCCGCCCGCCGCAGGGCCCCGCCGCAGAGCGCGCCTCCCACTCGAAGAGCGCGCCCCCTACTCGACCTCTTCCAGCGGGATGATGCGTGCGGAGACGACCTTACCCTCCTCGCAGATGATGCGGCCCATGCTGGGGCCGCCGGAGCGCGGATACGTGGGGCTGCCGGGGTTCATGATCAGCACGCCGGTTGCCCGGTCCTTCTCGACAAACGGCCGATGTGTGTGGCCGCAGACGGCAATGTCGCAGCATCTGAGGTCAAGCCGCTCGCGGTAGTGGCAAACCTCCCAGCGCAGCCCGCTTGAGAAGAAGACCTTGACGCGCTTGACCGCGGGCCCAAAGTCGTAGGACCAGTCGTTGTTGCCAAGGCACAGCTTGACGGGTGCAATCTGGCCAAGCGTGCGGTAGTCGGACGCAGAGCAGATGTCCCCCGCGTGGACGATGGCGTCCGCACCCTGGAGCTCGTCGAGCAGCCTCTTGGAGAGGTACCCATGCGTGTCCGAGATGATGTCGTAGCGCATCCTAGCCTTGCCCTCTCCCCGTCTCGCTGCCCGCCGCCCCTCCGGCCCCTACAGCCCGAGCGCGCGCTTGAGGGCGACCGCGCGACGTCGCGAGACCGAGATCTTCTTGCCTTCGATGCCGTTGATGCCCAGCTGGAGGACGCCGCTGGACACAACCTCCACGTCCTCGACGTACTCGAGGTTCACGATGTAGCCGCGGTGTACGCGGAAGAAGCCGTGCGGCGCAAGCCGTTGCTCCAGCTTGGCCAGGGAGATGGTGGAGAGGTAGCGATCATCATCCGTGTAGATGCAGGAGTAGTCGTCCTTGGCCTCGATGTAGCGAATCTGATCGATGGGCACAAGCACCTTGCGGCCGCTCTTCACCACGGGGATGCGCTCAACCGAGGAGTGCGACTGGGCCTGCGGCTTGACGCGAGACTGCACCTTGTCCATGGCCTGGATGAGGCGTTCCGTCTCCACCGGCTTCATGAGGTAGTCGATGGCGTCCACGTCAAAGGCCTCAAGTGCGTACTCGCTGTAGGCGGTCACAAAGATGACGGCAGGCGGGTTCTTGAGCTTGTGGAGCGCCTCCGCAAGCTGCATGCCGTTGGTCTTGGGCATCGAGATGTCCATGAAGATCACGTCAGCGCGCGCCTCCATGAGCCGCTCGACCGCCTCGCGCGCGCTCGACGCCTCGGTGATGGCATCGACGCGCCCGGTCTCCTCGAGGAGATAGCGTAGCTCGGAACGGGCGGGTGCCTCGTCATCGACAATCATCGCACGTAGCATTGAAACAACCTACCTTCCGCTGCGGCACGTACCCCTCCGCAGACACGAACAGAAGACTCTCCCTCTGACTACCGTTTACCGTTAGTATGATACCTTTTGGACTCGTTGTGCAACGTCAGGGCCGCATCGCCAAGGCGCAGCGTCACGCAGGTGCCCTCTCCCGGCTTGGAGATGATCTCCACGCCCGAGCCAGTGCCGTAGAAGCGCTCGACGCGCTCGGCCACGTTCTTGAGGGCGATGCCCGTGCCCTTCTCCTCCCCTAGTGGCCTGGAGGCCGCCGCAAGGAGCCTATCCGCTGTCTGCTGGTCCATGCCCAGGCCGTCGTCTGCAACTGCCACCAGCACGTCATTGCCGTCCACGGCAACGTGGACGGCAATGTGGAGGGCGCCCTCCTCGCGCATGGCATGGCGCACGGAGTTCTCCACGATGGGCTGCACCAGAAACGAGGGCACGGGAAGCCCCTCGCAGCCGGGGCCCACGAACTCCTCCTCCACGATGCGGTCCTCGCCAAAGCGCGCCTTCTCGATCTTGAGATAACGCCGCGTCTGCTCGAGCTCGCGCGCCAGGGGGATCAGCTGGTCGCTCCCCTCAAGCGTTCGGCGATAGAAGGTCGAGAACTCGCGGAGGAGTTCGCGGGCCTTGGCCGGGTCGGTGCGCGTAAGCGACGCGATGGTATTGAGCGCGTTGAAGAGGAAGTGCGGGTTGATCTGCGCCTGGAGCGCCTTGACCTCGGCGCGGGCGAGAAGCTCTGCCTGGCGGTCAAGCTCGTAGGAGGAGAGCTGGGTCGAGAGCAGCTCGCCGAAGCCCTTGGCGATGGCCAGCTGCGTCCTGTCGATGTCCGTGCCGCTGCGGTAGTAGAGCTTGATGGTACCCATGGGCTCGCCCTGCACGAGGAGCGGCACGATGATGCCAAACGTGCGGCAGGAGCGGTTTTGCACCAGGTTGAAGTGGTGCGTGGTCTGGTCGCCGTCATCCATCGAGACAAAGGTCTCCATGCGCCTGCTCTCCAGAACCTCGAGCGTGGGTGCCGTGTTGGCGCTGCCCGGCACCATCCCCACGCCACGCTCGCCCTCGTAGGCGAGAACCTTCCTGGTGTTGGTGACGGCTATGCCCACGGCCGCCGTCTCGGGGAGGAGCAGGCGGCAGATGTGCGCGGCATTGTCGGGCGTGAGGCCGTGGTTGCAGCTGCACAGCGTCTCGGAGGCAATGGCGAGGGTTCGCTCGGTCGCCTCGGCGCGCATGGTGTCGGGCACGAGGTTGATGGTGCCAAAGGCCACGATGGCCACGGCAAGGCCCGCGCCCGAGAGCATGGAGGCCACGACGTTGCCCTCCGCGACGCCCCACGCAACGAGGAGGAGCATGGCGGCGGTCACGGCGCTAAGGGCGACGTTCGCGATGTTGGGCGAGAACAGGGGCGAGCGATCACTCATGCGAGCTTCCTTTCGCGGGCGTGCCCGTGCCCAAAAGCTCGCGCTGGAGGTAGCGGCTGTTCCAAATGGACGAGGCGATGCTCGGCCAGATGGTGGCCAGCGAGAGGTACCGCGTGGCGGCCTCCCGCGCGTATCTGTCTGCCTCGCGGCAGCCGCTGCGCAGGATGCGGATGTTGTCGGCGCGGTCGCGCCCCACGAGGGCCCGGCGGGCGGCGGTGGCCCTCACGCGCGAGCGCACCTTTGGGGTGAGCCACGGGCCGGGATACGGCATGAGCGACTCGGGCGTGACGGTGCGGAGGTCTCGGCGGGCGTTCATGGCCTCGAGCTTGCGGTACTCGTAGAACCAGCGATAGACGTCCTGCATGAAGATGGACGGCGTCGGCGCCATCTCCTCGGGCGGCTGCATCCGGACGTGCCAGGTGTTGTCAAACCACACGTCGATGCCATTGGCACGCAGGTCGAGAAGGTAGTCGAGATCCTCACCGCGTGTGATGTAGGGGTCGAAGGGCACTCGCGTGAAGGCGGATGCGTGAATGGAGCAGCATCCGCCGCAGAGGTAGCTCGAGCGGAGGATGCGCGTGGGGGAGGTGAGGTAGCGCTTCATCATCTCGTTGAAGTCGACGTGCTTGGACCACCGCTGCTCGCACCACTCCGTCCGCACCGGCGCGTAGGGAGAGTTGCGCACGTCCACGTAGCAGCCGCTCTTGACGAGGATGGGCAGGTCCTGTCGGGTGAGGGAGTCAAGGCCGTAGACGGCGTCGATGAGGTAGTCCTCGTCGAGCGCCACCTCGTCGTCATCCATGAACACCACGGCGTCGTGTCCAAAGGCCGAGGCGACGGCCAGCCCCATGTTGCGGATGGCGCCATAGCCGCGAAGCGCGATGGGGTCACCCTGTAGCCTGGCGTACATGCTCGCGCACTGCCCCCGGACGACGGCCGCCTCCTCGTCGCCGATCACGACGGGATTGAGGTCCGCGTGGCTGCGACAGATGGAGTTCACGCGGGCGCGGGCCGCCGCGGCGCAGGATGGGGCTGCAACGAGAAGGACGATGACGCGATCCACGCCGCGCACCTGCTCGAGCGACGAGAGGCACATCTCAAGCTCCGGCAGCGGCTTCGTGATGGGAGTGGAGTAATCGTAGGAGCCCCGCTCCCCCAGCCGGCCGCGAGACCTGCTCTTGGCCCAGTACGAGGGGATAACGATGACGGGATTCACGGCAGCCTCCGATTGGGTGAACGTTGGCCACGGCTTTGTGCAGCGGCGCATTCCATGGTACCGCACGGAGGGCGCGCGGGCGGGGCGGGGGCATGGGGGCTACGCGGGAGCCGCGCGAGTGCCCGGGCGGGCTGCTGGCGACGCAGGACTACGCGAGCCTAGGCTTCCGAAAAGGCCTGCCCGGAAATCCTTCTGGCTTTGCTCAGCTTCATGACGAGCCTGAGCGGTTCGCCCGGAAAAGGGGTGAAGCCGTTGTGTGCGTACCAATTGGCCACAGCATGACTCTTGGCTTCAATATAGAGCAGGCGCCCGCCGGCCACAGATGACGCTTCGCAGGCCAGCCTCATGGCGTGAAGAAGCATCGTGGTCCCGACCCCTCTTCCCTGCATGCCAACGGACGTTCCCAAGCGTCCCACGATATAGGCGGGAATCGGCAACCGATGAATCCCGCCGCACATCGAATTCGAGACGTCGACGGGGCTCAGCTCGCACGGAGAGAGCGAGAAGAACCCCGCGAGACTCCCGTCAAGCCAGCACGCATAGGCTCGGCACAGGCCGCAGGAGCAGTCTTTGGCTGACTGGTCATGCAGCCAGTGGTCCAGCTCGTCGTTGCCGCATGAAAACGCAAGGAGCTCAGTCGCGCACACGGCCGAAAGGTCAGTAAGCTCAAGTCCTTGTACCAGCCCCATACGGACTATTCCTCCAGCATGTCCGAGAGCCAGTCATAGTCCTCAACGCTCACGTACCTACGGGAGCCGTCGGGAAGCTTGGGCACGTGGTGCTTCTGGCGGGTGCGCACGTCCGAAGCCCAAAGACCCGCATAGTAGTTGGCCAGCGACTCCAGGGGGATCTCCTCAGATTCGTGCCCCGTCTGGTTGTTGAAATACTCCCGCCACGGCTCCTCGGAGTGAGAAAGTTCCTCGAGTTCCTCTCCGCTCATGTCCCCGTACGACGAGAGCACGGCATCGATCACGCAAGCCGCTCGCGGACCGACGTTGCCCGTGTTGCCCTGGATGTCTTCCGAGTGAACCCATCTCTTGTGCTGGTGGCAAATGGAGACGTCGGGAACGACCGGACCATGACGATAGGCGACGATCCGCTCGGGGAAGAGAGGCTCGCCAGTGGCAACCAAATGCCACACCTGGCTGTAGTACAGCAGCTTTTGAAGCTGATATCCCGTAAGGGTGCCCTTCTTCTCCAAGATATACGCCGCAGCGTCAAATGCAGTTGCCATGTAAGCCTCCCCTCAGTGTACGCATATTTTTAACTATATACCCAAGGAGGCAGGGGCATGCGAATGCCCGGGCGGGCGGGCGGCGAACCGGAGGGCGGAGTCAGGCAGGTGGCCATGCGGCAGGCCCGGGCCCCTACGAGAAGAGGCCCCCGACGTTGGTCGGGGGCCTCCCGGTGGGACACGTCACTCAGGGGCGCGCGGAGGGCGCGCTACTCAGCGGCGTAGAGCTCCTTGAGCTTGAGGAGGTGCTTGTAGCGAGCCATGGCGGCCTCCTCGTTCTCGGCGAAGAGCTCCTTGGCGCGCTCGGGGAAGGAGCGCACGAGCGAGGCATAGCGGGCCTCGTTCATCAGGAAGTCCTGATAGCCACCCTTCGGCTCCTTGGAGTCGAGCACGAACTTCTTGCCCTCTGCTGCGACGGGGTTGAAGCGGAAGAGGTTCCAGTACCCGCACTCGACGGCCCTCTTCATCTCGAGCTGGCAGTTCTGCATGCCGCCCTTCTTGATGGAGTGCATCTCGCAGGGACTGTAGCCGATGATCAGCGACGGGCCGTCGTAGGCCTCGGCCTCGTGGATGGCCTTGAGGGTCTGCTGCAGATTGGCGCCCATGGCGATCTGCGCCACGTAGACGTAGCCGTAGCTCATCGCGATCTCGGCGAGGCTCTTCTTCTTGGTGGTCTTGCCAGCCGCCGCAAACTGCGCGACCTGGCCGAGGTTGGAGGCCTTGGAGGCCTGGCCGCCGGTGTTGGAGTAGACCTCGGTGTCGAAGACGAAGACGTTCACGTTGTGGCCGGAGGCCAGGACGTGGTCGAGGCCGCCGAACCCGATGTCGTAGGCCCAGCCGTCGCCGCCGAAGATCCAGAAGCTCTTCTTGGTGAGGTAGCTCCTGTTGTAGAGGATGGCCTTGGCCTCGTCGCTGCCGTTGCGCTGCAGCTGGGAGATGAACTCCTCGGCCGCCTCCTTGCTGGCCTCGGCATCCTTGAGCGACCCGATCCACTTCTCGGCAGCAGCCGCGAAGTCATCGGTCACGCGGCCGGCCTCGAGCATCTTCCTCGTGCGCTCGACGAGGTTCGCCTGGATGGCGTCATAGCCAAGGAGCAGGCCAAGGCCGTGCTCGGCGTTGTCCTCGAACAGCGAGTTGTTCCACGCGGGGCCGTGGCCGTCGACGTTGACGGTGAACGGCGAGGTGGCAGCGGGGTTGCCCCAGATGGAGGAGCAGCCGGTGGCGTTGGAGATGAACATGCGGTCGCCGGCGACCTGGGTCACCAGGCGCGCGTAGGCGGTCTCGGCGCAGCCGGCGCAGGAGCCGGAGAACTCGAGCAGCGGCTTGGCGAACTGGCTGGCCTTGACGTTGGCGGCAACAAGCTCGCGCTTCTCGGAGACCTCGTTGACGGCGTAGTCCCATACCTCGGCCATGTCGGACTGCGACTCCTGCGGCACCATCGTCAGAGCGCCCTTCGGGCAGATCTTGGCGCAGTTCGTGCAGCCCATGCAGTCGAGCGGCGAGACGGCGATCGTGAAGGTGAGGCCATCCATGTCCTTGCCCATGGCCTTGAGCGTGCGCATGTTGGCGGGCGCGGCGGCCTGCTCGGCCTCGTTCATCACGACCGGGCGGATCGTGGCGTGCGGGCACACGAACGCGCACTGGTTGCACTGGATGCACTTGGTCTCGTCCCACTTGGGGACCATGACCGCGACGCCGCGCTTCTCGTAAGCGGAGGCGCCAAGCTCGAACTGGCCGTCGGCATACGCCATGAAGGCGGAGACGGGCAGCGAGTCGCCGTCCATCATATCGATGGGGTTGAGCAGCTCGCGGACCTGCCTGACGATGGCCTCGCGGCCCTTGAGCGCGGACTCCTTGGGCTCGTCGGTGGCGTCGGCCCAGTCGGCGGGCACCTCGAAGGCGCGGTAGGCCGTGGCACCGGCGTCGATGGCCTTGTGGTTGGCGTCGACGATGGCCTGCCCCTTCTTCATATAGGACTTGGTGGCCGCGTCCTTCATGTACTGGATGGCGTCCTCGGCGGGCAGGACCTTGGCGAGGGAGAAGAACGCGGACTGGAGCACCGTGTTGGTGCGCTTGCCCATGCCGACCTTCTCGGCCAGGTCGATGGCGTCGATGAGGTAGACCTTGATGCCGTTCTTGGCGATGTAGCGCTTCGCCGTCGCGGGCATATGCTGCGAGAACTCCTCGTCGGACCACTGGCAGTTCACGAGGAATGTGCCGCCCGGCTTGACGTCGCGGACCATCTTGAAGCCCTTGACGATGTAGCTGGGGTTGTGGCAGGCGACGAAGTCGGCCTTGGTCACGTAGTAGGGCGAGCGGATTGGCTTGTCACCAAAGCGCAGGTGGGAGATGGTGACGCCGCCGGTCTTCTTGGAGTCGTACTGGAAGTAGGCCTGGACGTACTTGTCGGTGTGGTCGCCGATGATCTTGATCGAGTTCTTGTTGGCGCCCACCGTGCCGTCGCCGCCGAGACCCCAGAACTTGCACTCGATGGTGCCCTCGGCAGCCGTGTTGGGGGCGTCGGGGTCCATGGGCAGGGAGAGGTTGGTGACGTCGTCGACGATGCCGAGCGTGAACTCGCGCTTGGGCGCGTCGCTCTTGAGCTCCTCGAAGACGGAGAAGGCGGCCGCAGGGGGCTCGTCCTTGGAGCCAAGGCCGTAGCGCCCGCCGACCACGACGAGGTCGGAGCGGCCGGACTCGTAGAGGGAGTTAACGACGTCCTGGTAGAGGGGCTCGCCGATGGAGCCGGGCTCCTTGGTGCGGTCGAGGACGGCGATCTTCTTGACGGTGGAGGGCAGCGCCGCCGCGAAGTCCTCGATGGACCAGGGGCGATACAGGCGCACCTTCACGAGGCCGACCTTCTCGCCACGGGCGTTGAGATAGTCGATGACCTCCTCGAGCGTGTCGCAGAAGGAGCCCATGCACACCACGACGCGGTCGGCGTCGTCGGCGCCGTAGTAGTCGAACAGGTGGTAGCTGGTGCCCAGCTTGGCGTTGACCTTGTCCATGTACGCCTTGACGATGGCGGGAAGCGCGTCATAGGTGCCGTTGCAGGCCTCGCGGTGCTGGAAGAACACGTCGCCGTTCTCGTGGGAGCCGCGGGCGTGCGGGTGCTCGGGGTTGAGCGCGTGGTCACGGAAGGCCTGGACGGCATCCATGTCCACCATGTCGGCGAGGTCGTCGAAGTCCCACACGGCGACCTTCTGGATCTCGTGCGAGGTGCGGAAGCCGTCGAAGAAGTTCAGGAACGGCACCTTGCCCTCGATTGCCGCGAGGTGGGCGACGGGCGAGAGGTCCATGACCTCCTGGACGTTGCCCTCGGCGAGCATGGCGAAGCCGGTCTGGCGGCAGGCCATGACGTCGGAGTGATCGCCGAAGATGTTGAGGGCCTGGGTGGCCACGGTGCGCGCGGACACGTGGAACACCGCGGGAAGGCCCTCGGCGGCGATCTTGTACATGTTGGGGATCATGAGCAGCAGGCCCTGCGACGCCGTATAGGTGGTCGTGAGGGCGCCCGCGCCGAGCGAGCCGTGGACGGTGCCCGATGCGCCTCCCTCGGACTGCATCTCGACGACCTTGACAGGGGAGCCGAAGATGTTCTTCATGCCCTGCGCTGCCCACTGGTCGACGTGGTCGGCCATGGGGCTGGACGGCGTGATCGGGTAGATACCCGCGACCTCGGTGTACGCATATGAGACGTACGCCGCAGCCTCGTTGCCGTCCATCGACTTGAATTTTCTCGCCATATCCTCTCCTTCTCAGCAATGCCGCCGTGACGGAAATGCCAAACTTGGTGGCTCGGGGACTGGCTGGCCCCGAGACATGCGCCTGAAACCGCACAAAGCAGTTATCCAGACATTTTTCATGATACCGCAACATTCCCGCCTTGATACCGAAGCGGGCTTAGTGGGAACGGCGAGGCTCCGCGAGTCCGGCTCGGTTAAATACCGTGCTCTAGCTAGGGATTTATTTGAACTGGGGCAATGCCGCCAATGGCGTTGCCGGGGTTTGCGGGCGCGCGGGGAAGCGCGCGGACCGTCCACACGTATTCACCATTTGTCGTCAAAGCAGAACCATCCGCCGTAATTTTGGGCGGTTCTACCGTTTTTTCTTTTGGGCCGCGAGAAGCCTCTCGTATCCCTCGGCGAGCCTGACGCCGCGGGGGCCCGCGGCGTCGGCGGCGCACACGACGCCGTGCTCGTCGGAGACGAGGAACGCCTCGTCGTAGTCGAGCGTGCCGCCGAGGAGGCGTCGCGCGACCCCATCTTCGCGGATGACGGTGATGCCCACCGTGTTGGCGAGGTCGCACACGAGCGTGACGGCCCCCGATGCGTCTTCCGCGGCGCCCATGCCGCAGACGAGCGTGTCGCCGCGGGCAACCCACAGGGTCTCGGGGGCCACGCCGGTCTCCGACGCCTCGCGGGACGACGCGAGCGCCCGGCGCGCGAGGGCCGCCGCGCTTGGCGAGCCGATGGGCTCGTAGGGGCCGACGGTCATGGCCGCCTGACCCCTCTCGTCCACGACGATCATGAGGACGCCATTGGGGTTGAGCGCGGAGCCGTCGCGCAGCGTCCACTCGATGTGCTGCTTTGCCCAGGCGACGAGCTGGGTCGAGACCGCCCGTCCGCAGACCATGCGCCTGGAGAGCGCGCGAAGGTGGCGGTTCTCCAGCGGGAGCCCGCCGTCGGAGAGGCGCCACCTGCAAACTATCGCAGGCGTGCCAAGCTCGAAGTGCCCCTGGTCCCGAACGTCCCCCATGTCCCGCCTCCATACGAGTCCCGGCATCGCCGTGCCGCCTCCGCAGGACCGATGGTATCACGCGCCCGGCGAGGCGAGGCTTTCGCAGGCCCTGCCGCCTGTCGGCGGCTGGCGTCGCCGAGCGTGCGCGCTGGGGCCGTGAGCACCGCTCGTCTCCAGTGTCGGCCCGCTCTTCGTGCGTACCCCACCGTTCTTTTCGACGTGAGATATCGTTGTACTTTAGCTCTAGTACGCACGCGAGAGGAGTGCTGGTGCTTTCGACGATACCGCCCATGCGCAGCGCCACCCGTCACAACCCGACGCAGCGTGCCCACGCCTGGGCCCGCGCAATGTCCATGCTGCTTGCCGCGAGCGTGATCGTCCTGCTCGTGCTTATGGTGCTCTCGCTCGTCTCGAGCCCCAACCCCCTCCCCTCGGTGATCATCACCGCGGGACTGGTCCTCATCTGCTTCTTCTACGCATACATATTCGTCCTGCCGGACGACCTGACGTCAACCGCAACCGACCGGACGCTCGGCATCGCATCCCAGCTCTTCGGCTATGCGCGCGAGGGCTTCTCCCCCTCCTCGATGGAGGGGGCCTGCGTCATCATCCTCCCCGAGACCTTCGCGTCCGCCATCTGCGTAACCGACGGGCAGGTCGTAGAGGCAAGCGCTGGTGAGGAGTCCCAGGGGTTCGGGCCGGGCTCGAGGGTCATCCTCGCCGAGACCCAGCAGGTGATGAGGTCGGGGGAGGTCTCGGTCCTCTCCGACGACTCGTCCTTCGAGGTCGAGGGCTTCCCCTCCCGGTTCCACGCGGGCATCATCGCGCCTCTGAGGGTCGGGAACTCCTGCGTGGGCACCCTCGAGCTGTACTACCACCGGCAGGGAGAGATAGACCAGCGTCAGATCGCGCTTGCCTCGGGCTTCTCCGACCTCCTCTCCGCCCAGCTTGCCACCTTCGAGCTCCAGCGCCAGGCCGAGACCTCGGCCCGCGCCGAGCTCAAGGCCTTGCAGTCCCAGGTGGACCCGCACTTCCTCTTCAACACGCTCGGCACGATCGTGTCCCTCATCCGCACCGACCCCGAGAAGGCGCGCTCCCTCATCATCGACTTCTCGGACTACTACCGTCAGACCCTCGGCGACTCCGACCAGGCCGTGACGGTAGACCAGGAGGTCAGCCAGGGGATGCGCTACATCAATCTCATGCAGGCGCGGTACGGCGAGACGCGCCTCAACATAAGCACCTCGGTCGAGGAGGAGATCGCGGAGGCCCTCGTGCCGCCGTTCATAGTCCAGCCGCTCCTGGAGAACAGCGTCAAGCATGGCATGCCGGAGGTCGGCACCCTCCACGTCGGCCTCAGGGCGTTCGAGATAGAGGACGGCATAGCCCTCGAGGTGCTCGACGACGGCGTTGGCATGGACGAGGAGACCCTCTCCCTCCTCTTCGACCCCGAGCGTAGGCAGAGGAAGCGGACCGGCAGCCACGGCGCGGGGCTTGCCCTCACAAACGTCCTTTCTCGTATACACTTTTTCTTCGGCCCCGACTCCCACATCGACGTCGAGTCGGCGCCGGGATCGGGCACGAAGGTGACCATCGTCCTGCTTGGCGAGCCACGCGGGACGCTCGTAGATGAGGAGGAGCCGCATGTGGAACGTCCTGATAGTCGATGACGAACCCCCCATCAGGTCTGAGCTGCACTACCTCCTGGAGCGCGACGGCCGCTGCGGGGAGATCCGCGAGGCCGGGAGCGTGACGGAGGCCGTCACCGAGTCCCTCGACGAGCGGCCCGACGTGATCTTCCTGGACATCTCCATGCCCGGGACGAGCGGCATCAAGCTCGCCGAGACGATCAGGAGCCTGAAGAGGCCCCCGGTCGTCGTGTTCGTGACCGCGCATGCGGAGTACGCCGCCAAGGCCTTCGACCTCGACGCCGTCGATTACGTGCTCAAGCCCATAGAGACGCGGCGCCTCGCGAACGCGCTCGCCCGGGTCGAAGCCGCGCTAGAGAGCCGGGACGCGCGGGAGACGCGCTCCGACGTGTCGAGGATCGTCATCGATAAGGGCGACCACAAGGCCTTCATCCCCGTGAGCGACGTCATCTACGTGGAAGCGAAGGCAGACGACTCCTTCGTGGTGACCACGCAGGGCTCCTCCCTCGTCAGCGAGTCGATCCTCTCGCTCGAGCGCCGGCTCGAGAAGGAGGGTTTCATCCGCGTCCACCGCAGCTACATCGTCAACCCCGAGTTCGTCCACGATGTGGTGGTGGGCGCCAACGGCCTGCTCGATCTCGAGCTCGAGCAGGCCAATACGCGGGTCCCGGTGTCGCGTCGGAGGATGTCCGAGGTCAAGGCGAAGCTGGGCATAGCGTAGCGGGGCACGCGGGGAAGTCCGCTCAGGCCCCGCGCATCCCCGTGGCCGAAGGCTCCGCGGACCGCGCCCTCCTCCTCGAGACGAGGCTCAGCGCGATTCCGAGGAGCGACCATATGACGACGATCGCCCACTCGCTCGGCCCTATCGCCGCCGGGCTTGTCGGCACCACGAGTATCCCGATGCAGAACGCGCTTGCCAGCGCCGCCGACATCACGCCAACGTTTCCGGCAGGCACCCTGAAGGGCCGGGGAAGGTCTGGCTCGGTCTGGCGCATGCGCAGGCAGGAGAGCGAGATCATCAGGTAGGAGACGGAGAGCGCGAGCGAGGCGACCTTTGCGAGCAGCTCCAGCATGCCCGTGCCGAGGAAGGGCCCGAGCACCGCCGTGGCTATCACGATCCTGTACGCATTCCTCTGGGTCCCCGTGCGCGGGTCCACCTCGGCGATGCGGGCGGGTATCTGCCCCCTCCTCGCCATGGAGAGCAAGACGAAGTTCGTGGCACCCACGAACGAGTTCATCGGGCCGATGGGACAGAACACCGCGACAACGAGCACCACGATGTATGCGAAGGGACTCGCGGCAGCGAGCGCGGTGAACGCGGGCGCCCGGTGCGAGACGAACTCCTGCCACGGCTCGATGGTGCCAAAGCTGTACGCGGTGACGATGTAGAACCCTGCCGACGCGAGGATCGTGAGGACGATGACCTTGCCGAACTTGTTCCAGTTGACGCCCTCGGCCGCCTCGTCCGCCCTCTGCGAGACCGCGTCGAAGCCCGCGAAGAAGTACGGGGTCACCGCGAGAACAGCAAGGAGGCCCCCCAGCGGGGTGGACGCCTCGGTCACCCCCGCTATCGAGGGCGAGGTTGTGATCTGGGCAAAGGATGGGGATGCGTTTGCGGGGGACCCGTGGGCGATGGCGGCCACGAGAACGACGACCATGCCGACGAGCTGGACGTATGAGAGGAAGAGCTGGATCCTCGCCGCGCCGAGCGAGGAGTCCATATTGATCTTGCCCACGAAGATGACCACGGCGACTGCCACCAAAGACGGGATCAGGTAGACGCTGTACCCGAAGACGGTGTAGAGCTTGATCCCGCAGAGCCACGAGAAGCCGGGGACGGGCCCGATGACCTCCGTGAGGATGGCGGAGAGGGTCAGCGTGTCCCAGGCCGGCACGATGCCGTTCCCCAGCACGAAGGCCCAGCCGACCACTGTCGACGCGAGCTCGCCATGGGTGCGCGCGACGAACTCCGTGGGGCCACCGGTGAAGGGAAGGGCGGCCGACAGCTCGCCGAAGACCGATCCTATGGGGACCATGAGGACCATCCCGAGAAGGAACGCGGCGACCACCGAGACGGGCCCGCCGCCCTCGATCATCCAGTCGCCGATGAGGAGGAGCCAGCAGGAGCCGATGACGGCACCAAAGCCGACGTTGAAGAAGCCCCACAGCGAGAGGGCCCTGTTCGGGAAGCCCCCGCGCACCCTGCCACCCATCAACTCCACGATGCGTTCCCCTCTCGGTCACTGCGCGGACGGGCCACTACGACACTATAGGCCTCCATGGGAAGAGGGGTGCCGACACCCTGGAGAGGGGATGCCGGCACCCAAGGGGGGTTGTTGCGACAAGTGCCTACAGGGCGCCCCTGATGACGATGTCGCCCTCCTTCATGATGACCTCCATGTTGTCCGGGGTGAGGTCATGGATGTTCGAGGCGACGTCGCCCTTGACGACGAGCAGGTCGGCGAGCTTGCCGGCCTCGAGCGAGCCAAACTCGTCCTCGTGGTGGACCATCTTCGCGCCGTTGAGCGTGGCTGCCTTGATGGTCTCGAGCACGGGGATGCCCGCCTTGTCAACGAAGTCGTACATCTCGTCGATGGTGACCCACCCGTACGGGGTGACGAAGGAGAAGGAGTCGGACCCGATGGTGAGGGTGACGCCGAGCTCGTTGGCCCTCCTGAGGTTGGCGTAGGTGCGCTGGAGCTCCTTCTCGACGACGGTCTCGCCCTCGTACTTGTCGAGCTCGGGGGTGTACTCGGGGGGATAGGTCGCATACCAGGTGGGGAGGAAGCCGATGGTGGGCGTGAAGAAGGTGCCCTGCTCGGCCATGAGGTTCATGGTCTTGTCATCGAGCTCGAACCCGTGGATGAGCTGCTCTGCGCCGAAGCGGACGGAGTCGTATGCCGCGGTCACGGAGTTGTAGGAGTGCGACCACAGGGGGATGCCGGTCTCCTTGCACTCGTCGGCGCAGGCCTTGATCTCCTCGGTGCTCATGAGCTGCTTGCGGCCGGAGTCCCAGCGCCAGATGCCGCCGCCGGTCGCCCAGATCTTGATGGCGTCGGGGTTCTCGCGCAGGCGCAGGCGGATGGCGTGACGGAGCTCCCACGGGCCGTCGACCTGGTCGCCCCAGGGATGAGAGTCCTTGGAGACCTGGAGGGGCAGGTGGTGGGAGTCACCGTGGCCTGCGGTACGGCAGAAGCCGAGGCCCGTCGCGAAGATGCGGGGGCCCTTCATGATGCCCATGTTGACGACGTCACGGATGGCGATGCCGTTGCGGCCGATCTCGCAGACGGTGGTGAGGCCGTGGGTGAGGGCGTCATAGGCCTGCTTGACGGCCACGGTCTGCTTCTGGGCGACGGACTCGATGACCCAGTCGTTGTCATCGTCGGTCAGGTTGCCGGAGAAATGCAGGTGGCTGTCAATGAGGCCCGGCATGATGGTCTTGCCGGAGATGTCGCGGACCTCATAGCCCTCGGGGACCTCCGTGCGCTTGCCAGCGTAGGAGATCTTGGTGTCGTCGACGAGGACAAGGGAGTCCTCGACGGGGGCGGCGCCGGTGCCGTCAACGAGCTTGCCGCCTACGAACGCGTACTTTGCCATGGTTCTTCCTCCTAATTCCTTCTTGCGTCACTGCTTGCTGACCACTTGCTTACGATCACGTGCTATTTCCTGCCACGGGCGACCTGGGTGTCACAGCGTCGTACCGTGGGATGGGCTCGGCATATCCGGAGCACCCGCGTCGCCATCCCTCTCCGCGCCTGGCTTGCCGAAGATGAAGAAGATCGCGAAGCCTATGACGATCCATGCAATCGTGATGATCCACTCGATGGGCTTGAGGGCCGCGGGGCTGAAGGGGACGACCATCAGGCCGATGATGATGAGGCCGGCCACGATGGCGCACACGATGCCCGCCTTGCCGCCGTTGACCTTGTAGGGACGGTCGAGGGAAGGCTCGGTGCTGCGGAGCCTCAGGCAGGAGAAGCCGGCCATGGTGCATGCGAAGATGAACCCGAGCGAGGCCACCGCGGTCAGCGGAAGGAGCATGTTCCCGCCGAGGAAGGGGCCGACGAGCGTGAGCGCCGCCATGACCATGTTCGCCTTCTTGGGCGCGCCGGACTTGGGGTCGAGCTCCGCGAAGGAGACGGGAAGCATCTTCTTGCGACCGAGGGCGAGCATGAGGCGGGACGAGGCGCCAAAGAACGCGTTCATGGGGCCGAGGGGGCCGAGGGTGGCGATGATGAGCATCGCGATGTAGAAGAAGATGTTGATGTTCTGCAGGACGGCGAGGGCAGGAACGGACGACTTCACGAACTCGTGCCAGTCGACGATGCTGCCAAAGGCGTAGATGCAGACGAGGTAGAACGCGCCAGAGGCGAGAAGCGCCATTGCGGGGATGAGGCCGAACTTCTTCCAGTCGAGGTTCTCGGAGGCCTCCTCGGCCTGCTGCGGAATGGTGTCGAAGCCGGCGTAGAAGAACGGGGTCATGACGAGGACTGCCATGATGCCGCCAAGCAGGGTGGTCGCCTCGGTGGACTTGCCGCCCGCCGCATCGGCAACCTGAGAGAACACCGGGCCTGCGTTGGAGGGCGAGCCGATCATGAACGAGATGACCATGGCGAGGACCATGCCGGCCAAAAGCGCCTTGGTGAGGAACGACGAGAGCTTGGCCGCCGCGCCCGCGCCTCGGAAGTTGAGGTAGATGACCAGGATCGCGAAGCCGAGCGAGATGACGGTGGGCCAGAGGTAGACGTCGGCGCCCATGATCGTGTAGAGCTTCACCGAGGTGAGCCAGGACAGCGCCTCGAACTGGGAGAACCTGTCGGCGAGGAGCTTAGAGATTGCGATTGCCTCCCAGGGGCACAGCGGAGCGTTGCCGAGCAGGAGCATCCAGCCGGTCAAAAAGCCGAGCTTGCGGCCGTAGGTGCGCTCGACGTACTCGATGATGCCCCCCGAGATGGGGATGGCCGCCGTGAGCTCGCCGAAGCACATCCCGATGGGAACCAGGAAGATGGCGCCGATCGCGAACGCGATCATGGCGGGAGCCGGTCCGCCTCCCAAGACCATCCAGTCACCCACGAGAAGGACCCAGCCGGTGCCGATGATGGCCCCAAAGCCGATTGTGAAGAAGTTGAAGAGTGTGAGCTCCTTCTTCATCCCTCCCGAGACGGCGACGTCCTTATCCGACATGTTCCCCTCCTTTCATACGTGGCGCATGGCACCACGATCGATTGATTCGGGCGCCTCGCGCCCGGCCGCCCTATGGCGGGCCTCTCCATCGACGAGGCTACCAACGGACAGAGGGCGGCCGGGGGCTCCCGGGGAAATACGGACGACCCCCGAAAACGAGCGGGACCGGCGCGTCGACCGGCGGGCGGGCGGCAGAGAACCGCCCGTCAACGGCAACAAGCGCTACCATTGCTCTCACGAGGAGGCGTTCCATGGAAGAGCAGCGAGGAGACAACATGCCACGGGATACGGCCCGGCTCACCCTGAGGCCCTTCGAGAAGCGGGACTTCGGGCCTCTGGCCGAGCTTGTCGCCACGACCTGGCTCAGGGACTTCCCCGGGCGTCCCGGGGAGCTCGCCTCGACGGTGGAGCTGTGCGACTACCTCTCGCAAACAACGTGGTCGCTCGTCGCCGAGCAGAACGGGACGCTGCTGGGAGCCATCCTCCTGCACGAGAAGGACCGCGAGGTCGCTGAGGAGCGGCTTTGGCGCCGGCGGGGCTTAGAGGCAGAGCGGGCCGCTGCGGTCTCATCCGAGGCCGCGCTTGCCGTGGGCACCGAGATGGCGGGGGTCATCGAGGGTTCGGCGCTTGCCCGAGAGTATGCGCTCACGGGCGCCCCCGAGGCCTCGCGCAGCCTCAAGCTGCTCATCGTCTCTCCCAATGCTCGCGGACTGGGCCTGGGAAAGCTCCTCTTCGACAAGATGCGCTCGTACCTTCGCGAGTGCGGTGCCGCCGGCTACTTCCTGCTCACCGACGACGCATGCGATGTCGGTTTCTATGAGCACATGGGGCTCGTGAGGGCGGTCGAGCGGAAGTCTGGGGTGCCTTGGCCTGGCGTCGACCCCAGCACCGATGACTTCCACATCTACGTCTACAGCGAGCGACTGTAGGCGGGGTTTGAAGGGATCCGCGCGAGTCCGTCGATGGGAGATGGCGTGATAAACGACACAAGGGAGGTGGTGGGCCGCCTCGCGCCAACGCCCTCCGGGCGGATGCACCTCGGGAACGCCCTCTCCGCCCTCGTCGCCTGGCTGTCCGCACGCTCGTCCGGGGGCAGCATGGTGCTGCGCATCGAGGACCTCGACCCGCGGGCCAGGGACCCCGAGGCGGCCAGCCTCATCATGGGCGACCTCGCCTGGCTTGGCCTCGACTGGGACGAGGGCCCGTACTTCCAGAGCGAGCGCGGCGACCTCTACACCGGTGCCATCGCCCGGCTTCGCGAGCAGGGGCTCACCTATCCCTGCTTCTGCACGCGATCCGAGCTCCACGCGGCGACGGCGCCCCACGCCTCCGACGGCACCTATGTCTACCAGGGAACGTGCAGAAACCTCACCCCCGAGGAGATCGAGGAGCGCTCGGCAGGGCGGCCCCCGGCCACCAGGCTCCGCCTTCCCGACGCCGATGACCCGTCCGCCGTCATACGCTTCACCGACCTGGCATATGGGCCCAGGCGCGAGAACATCGCCACCGAGTGCGGGGACTTCCTCGTCCGCCGAAGCGACGGCGTGGTCGCATACCAGCTCGCCGTCGTGGTCGACGACGCCCTCATGGGGGTGACCCAGGTTGTCCGCGGCCACGACCTTCTGGGGTCGGTGGCCAGGCAGATGCACCTCCAACGGCTGCTCGGGTTCCCCACCCCGGCCTATGGGCACGTCCCGCTGCTCGTCGCCCCGGACGGACGTCGGCTCTCGAAGCGCGACCGCGACCTCGACCTCGGGGCGGTGCGCAACATGGTCCGCGGGCCCGAGGTTGTGGTTGGGAGACTCGCATCCGCGATAGGGCTTGCCGAGGAGGGCGAGGAGCTGCGCGCCGACGAGCTTGTCCCCCGCTTCTCCTGGGACGCACTCCGCAACCTGCCAGACAGCATCGTCGTCGGCGGAGATTTTCTCGCTTAGGGACGGCGCGCGGTTGTGATAACCCGCCGGTAAGGGTATGATTCACAAGCACCACTTCCGGAGAGCTGACCGAGAGGCCGAAGGTGCTCGCCTGCTAAGCGAGTATTCCCTCCAAGGGAATCTGGGGTTCGAATCCCCAGCTCTCCGCCAGAGCATTCAAGCCCCCACCCGCGTTACCGCAGGTAGGGGCTTTGCTTTGCGGGGACGACAATCGGAATTACGCCATATCCTCACGTAAATTGCCGTATCTTGACGCAACTTTAACCAATCCTGACTCGCCATTCCCAGCGGCGCCTCAGGCGTCCGCGTTCCCACATCTTCGACATTTTTCACGTTCGCCCTTGACGGGCGCGCGGGAGCGTGGCACTATTCTCAATTGCATGCGGCGTTACCTCAGCTGGATAGAGGACCTGACTACGAATCAGGGCGTCATAGGTTCGAATCCTATACGCCGCACCACGCAAACTAAAGGGGGCTTCTTCGGAAGCCCCCTTTTTTGACGTTCGAACCATCTATCTGCCGGCGCATCACGGGAGCGTGGCTCGCGCTCCCCTACACCGTCTCCCCGGGACGCATCGCATAGCTGCGAAGCACTCGGCAGCTTCCCTCGATAACGTACGATCCCACGCACGCCGGCACGAGGGTCGAGCGCGTATAGGGAAGGTCCACCGACCCCTCGGCCGTCCTCACCGCGGCGTTCCCCGCAACGCACGACAGAATCTCATAGCGGCCCTCGGTGGGCTGCTCCCAGCTGCCGTGTACATCGATGACATCGGATGCGAAGATTGGGTGCGTCACGCCCCTTTTGATTCCCGAAGGGCCGTTGGGGTCGAACGCCCCGAAGCGGCACGGTTCCGGGTGGATGTCTGGGCGAAGCACGTCGAACGCCTTGTCGACGTGGAGCTCTCTCTCGCGACCCCAGTCGCAAATCCTGTATGTTCGGAATCCGTAACTACCCACCTCGAGAGCGAACACGCCCTTCCCCAGGGCATGCATCGTCCCAGCCGGAATAAGTACGAAGTCACCCTCGCCTACCGGCACCTTGCGCCCAAAGCGCTCCCCGATTGAGCCATCGGCGGCGGACTCCCTCAGCGCCTCGAGGTCATCTGTGGTTGTGCCGCAGTAGATGAAGGACCCGGGATCTGCGGCCAGGACATACCACGACTCGGCCTTCTCGTGATCGCCTTCCACCTCCCGGGCATATGCCTCATCCGGGTGGACCTGGACCGAGAGGTTCTCTCCTGCGTCCATGGTGATGATCTGGACGATACCGTCTCCCCCGAGGTCACCCAGGATTTCATCGCGATGCGAGCGCAGGAGCTCGTCGAGGGGCGCGCCGTCGTACTGGCCGCCGTCGACGAGATTGGCAAGCCCCTCGTGGGCGGACACGTCGAACGACTCCCCCACATGCTCGCCCTCGATGCCCCGCGCTTCGTTCACGCGAGAGCCGGACCACACAGGCGAGATGTAGTTCGGCCTCAGAAGAATTGGCCCCAATTCGTCCCCCTAGAGCTCGAAGGAGTCGACGCCCTCGGAGGCCAGGCGAGCCCGGAGCTCTTCGATGATGGGAATGCCGGCCGAGCAGCCAATCCTTTCGGCACCCGCCCTGACCATACCCAGAAACGCATCCGCGGTGCGGATCCCCCCGGCAGCCTTGACCTTGACGCGCGCATCAACGTGCTCGCGCATAAGCCGCACATCCTCGACAGTCGCGCCGCCCGTCGAGAAGCCCGTGGAGGTCTTGATGAAGGTCGGGAGCACCTCAGACGCAATCTCGCAAAGCCTGACCTTCTCGTCATCTTCGAGCAGGCAGTTCTCGAAGATGACCTTGGACGGCACGCCCGCCTCGTTGCAGACTGCGACAATCTGGGCCATCTCATCCTTGACGTACTCCCAGTTCCCAGCCTTTACCTCGGTCAAATTGACCATGTAGTCGATCTCCGTGGCGCCATTGGCGAGGGCGTCTTTGGTCTCAAAGACCTTACTCGCGATGGTTGTCTGCCCAAGGGGAAAGCCAATGGCAGCCCCTGTGTGGACGTCGGTGCCTGCAAGGAGCTCCGAGCAGAGCCTGGACTGGCAGGAGTTGACGGCAACCATGCGGAACCCGTATTCCTTCGCCTCCGCGCAAAGCTTGGCCATATCCTCCCTTGTTGCATCGGGATGCAGGTTGGTGTGGTCAACAAGGAAGGCAAGGTCGTCGATGGTGTAGCGCTTCATCCGGTTCCCCTTTCCAGAGACTTTGGGTGAGGTGATACTAACATATACATGACTTATTAACTCGTTATGTTAAAAATATACCGTTTATGTCAGTTTTATTACCGTCCACCGCTTGCAAAAACGCCCAATATGGACTTTTATTGTCTGACATATAAGATTCATTGCAACAGAGCGAGAGACGGGAGACAGCATGAACATCGTAGTCGCATCTCATGGGACCCTTTGCGAGGGGTTGGTGAATGCTCTCGAGATGATGGTATCCGCCGACACTGTTTCAATCATCCCCGTCGGCCTCGACGACCGTGGCATAGATGACTTTAGGGGGCGTCTCACCAGGGCTGTGGAGGGTTTGCTCTCCTCGGGTCCCACGCTCATCATGTCTGACCTAATAGGCGGGACTCCATATAATGAGTCGCTCGCCCTCATGCTCGGCCATCCCGAGCAGATCAGGGTTGTCACCGGAACCAACTTTCCGATGCTCATCGAGGTCGCAGTCGCGGCCGCGGGAAGCGACAGCCTTGACGAGGTGACGCGCGTCGCACTCGAGGCGGGCCGCAATGGCGTGTCCTCCGCCGACCTCCCAGCAGATGGCCCTGATGACGAAGACGATCTTTTCCAGTAGCCGCTGACCCCGTTCGCGCAGCGAACGGCAATGAAAGGAGCACGACATGGCAGTTGTTCTCGCGCGGGTCGATGACCGGGTCATTCACGGTCAGACGACCACCAGATGGATGGCGGTAAAGCCCGCCGACGCGATTCTCGTGATTAGCGACAAGATTGCCGCAGACCAGCTCAGGTGCAAGGTGCTCAAGGCCGCCGCCGGAACGCTCAAGCTCGGCATCTACACGCTTGCCCAGGGTCCGCAGGCCCTCGAGCGCGCGCAGGCGTCGGCCAAAAAGTTCTTCGTCATATCCGACTCCATCAGAAACTTCATGGACCTCACCAAGGCCGGGGGAGACTACGGCGGAGTGCTCAACGTGGGCAACCTCAATGCGACCCGCGAGGGAACCAAGAACATGGGCAACACGGTCATGCTCAACGACGAGGACTGCGCGGCACTCGACGAGCTTGAGGCGGCGGGGATAGACATCCAGTTCCAGCTTCTCCCCGATGACAGCGTGAGAACCTGGCCGTCTCTCAAAGCCAAGTACCAGTCCATGTAGGAGAGGCCCTCTCACCCAACTGAAGGGAGAATCAAGATGAACCTTGCCCTGCTGTTCCCCGCAATCATGTGCGGAGTGTTCTGCTACCTCGGTGCCATCGAAAGCTGCTGCCTGCTCGGAATGACCGGCGGCTACTACATCATGGGTCGTCCTCTCGTAGCCGGCCTGCTCTGCGGCCTCGTCTTCGGTGACGTTACCGCAGGGGTCCTGTGCGGCGTCGCGGTGCAGGCGGTCTTCATTGCCAACCTCTCAACGGGCGGTGCGACCAACTCCGAGATTACCTATGCGTCATACGGTGGGATTGGCCTTGCCCTCGCAACGACCAGGGACCCCGCAATTGCGGTCACCCTCTCGGTCCTCATAGGGCAAACCCTTGGCCTCATCTTCTACAACACGCGGATGGCCGTCTACTCGTTCTTCAACAACGGCGCCCAGCGCGCTGCGGAGAACAACGATGATCGCGGCATCACCCTCTGGCACATCGTCTACCCGCAGGTCTGCACCTTCCTGATCCGCGCCGTGCCCGTCTTCCTCATCGTCTTTTTCGGCCAGGGCGTTGTCGACGCGCTCCTGAACAGCGTCCCTGAGGTTGTCACCCACATCATCTCCGTGCTCGGAGGGGTCCTCCCCGCGCTCGGAATCGGCATGCTGATGAACATTGTCATCAAGGACAAGATGCAACTCGTCTTCTTCCTCGCCGGGTTCGTGCTTCTCGCCTTCGCCGGCCTCTCTATGGTCGCCATCGTCTTCATCGCCGCCCTCGTCGCATATCTCGTCTACCTCTCGAGCGGCAGGAAGGTGGCGGAGGCCGCCGTCGGCGCAGCCGAAGGGACCCAAGCGAGCGCGAGTGCCGTCTACGAAGACGATGACCTTTTCTAAGAGACCGGAAGGAGAGCACACCATGGCCACCGAGACCATACAAAGCACTGGGGGCGCAGACGAGGGAAGGCGCCTCACGAACAAGGACCTCAACACTATCTGGCTTCGCTGGGCATTCACGCACCTCGCCTCGATGAGCTACGAGAAGCTCCAGGGGCACGCCTACGCCTGGTCCTACATCCCCTTTGCGAACAAGTACTACAGGGACGACCCCGAGGCGAAGCGGCGCCTCCTCGTGCGCCACTCAGTCTTCTTCAACACCGAGCCGCAGACCGGCCAGATCATCAACGGCATCGTCACGTCCCTCGAGGAGAACATCGCCCTCGGCGGCGAGGTCTCCGAGGAGATGCCGAACAACATCAAGGCCACCCTCATGGGGCCGCTCGCCGGCATCGGCGACTCCATCATCCAGGGCATCATCGTCCCGACGCTCCTCTCCATTGGCATGAGCCTCGCAAGCGGCGGAAGCCCCCTCGGGCCGCTCTTTTACATCGTCGCCTACGGAATCATCGGTCCCACCATCTCGTTCATCAGCTACAGGACTGGATACAAGCTTGGCGTCGGCGCCATCGACGTCATCGTCGGAGAGAACGCCCGACGAGTCATGGACGCATTCAACGTCCTCGGCATCATGGTCGTCGGCGCGCTTGCCGCCGGCAACATCGCCCTCACGACGACCCTGAACATCCCCCTTGGCTCTGAGTGGCAACCGCTTCAGACCACGCTCGATGGGGTGTTCCCCGCCCTGCTCCCCCTCATTGCCGTACTCCTGACGTGGTGGATGCTCGGCAAGAAACAGTTCAGTCCCACCAAGGTCATCGTCGTTCTCACCATTGCCATTAGCGCCCTCTGCCTCATTGGGGTCTTCTAGGATCACTTCTCGGACACGTTCTCGCGCATCGACGGGGCCCGCCTTCGAACGGGTCCCGTCGATGTGTAAAATCAGTCGAAAGACCCTTGGAAGGCGCGAGACCCCATGACGCTATATGACAGCATTAAGGAAGATCTTCTCGGGAAGATAAAGGACGGCACCTACCCCGAGGGGCAGACGATTCCGTCCGAGCTAGAGCTTGCCGAGATATATGGAGTGAGCAGGCCGACGATACGGCAGGCCCTTCAGATCCTCGTGAGCGACGGCTATCTCGAGAAGCGTCGGAGGCGCGGGACGGTTGTCACCAAACCCAAGGTGCGCCAGTCGTTCACCATGAGCATCTCGAGCTTCGAGGACGCCATGCGCCTTGCCGGGCGGATGCCCAAGACCAACGTCCTTGTCTTTAAGTGCGAAAGGGCAAACGAGACCGTGGCAGAGAGGCTCGAGCTTGCCAAGGGTGCCGAGGTATACAAGCTCGTCAGGCTTCGCTACGCAGATGGCATCCCCAACGTCTTCGTTGAGAGCTATATCCCCTGTAGCCTCTATCCAGGCCTCGGTTCCTACGACTTCAACACCTCCAGCCTCTACAACGCCATGGAGCAGTGCGGCAGGCGCGTCGTGCGCGCGCACCGAAAGCTCGAGGCCATAAAAGCCGATGGGCCCACCTCGGCATTGCTGGATGTTGAGGCGGGTGACCCGCTCATCCTCTTCTACACCGTCGCGCGCGACGAAGAGGATGCCGCGGTTGAGTACTCGGTGGCCACCTACCGCGGGGCAAGCAACAGCTTTGAGCTCGACGTGAGCAGGGTGTAGCATCCACCCCTTCCCGATGGCCACGGGAGCCCGCGCCTCAACGGCCCCGACGAGATTCGCAGCGTGGCCAGCACGGTCGTCCGGCACGCCGCATCGCACGCCACCCCCGCCTTGTCCGATTTTGCCCGGGCTCGTCCCTAGGGAGTCGGCCTGAACTGGACGCCGCCCCCTGGCCCCAGCCCTACATACGTGTAGGGCACGCCGTTTGCATCGCAGAGATCCATGAGGTCAACGATGTCGTGTCCCTCATCTGACAGATAGCCCCTCAGGGGCATCTCTCCCATCTCGTCCAGCACCCTGAGAAGCTGCGCGACCGATTCAACGGAAAACTCCATCCTCAGGCGGCGCTCCTCGCCTCCGTAGGCAACCACAGCCGATGGCCCCGAAAGGTCCTCGCCCACCACGAGGGACCCTTCGTCCTCGGATACATACATCACCCTCACGTCGCCGGCGCTTTCGAACCGCGCAATCCTATGTCGCCTCACGCCTTCCCCCCTCCCTCGGCTCACCTCATTTAGAGTATACACGAACATATGTTCCCCAAACACGTGTTCTTACATAATGTAAAGAAAAAGGGCCGCCCCCACCGGGACGGCCCACGCTGACGATGAGGCGGGAGACCGCCCTTTGTCTCACTCGGGCTTGATGAGCTCCATGTCACGCATGTACGGGCGAAGGACCTCGGGCACCGTGATGGAGCCGTCGGCGTTCTGATAGTTCTCCATGATTGCCGCCATGGTGCGCCCAACGGCAAGGCCGGAGCCGTTGAGGGTGTGGACCAGGCGCGTTCCCTTGAACTCCGCAGGATCCCTGTAGCGGATGTTCGCGCGACGGGCCTGGAAGTCCCAACAGTTGGAACAGGAGGAGATCTCCTTGTAGTCGTTGTAGCTGGGCAGCCAGACCTCAAGGTCGTAGCACTTGGTGGCCGAGAAGCCAATGTCGCCGGTGCAGAGCGTGACCACGTGATAGGGCAGGCCAAGCAGCTGCAGGCACCGTTCCGCCTCGGCGACCATGCTCTCAAGCTGGTTCATGGAGTCCTCGGGCTTGGCAAACTTGACCATCTCCACCTTGTCGAACTCGTGTACGCGAATGATGCCGCGCGTGTCTCGGCCGGCAGAGCCAGCCTCCTCGCGGAAGCAGGGCGTGAACGCGGTGTACCAAAGCGGCAGCTTGTCGCCGTCGAGAATCTCATCCCTGTGGATGTTGGTGAGCATGACCTCGGCCGTGGGGATGAGGTACATGCCGTCGCTCACGTGGTAGAGGTCCTCGTCGAACTTGGGCAGCTGGCCTGTGCCGAAGAGGGAGTCGTAGTTGGTGATGACGGGCGGCCACCACTCGGTGAAGCCGGCCCTCGCGTGCGTGTCGATAAAGAAGTTGATGAGCGCGCGCTCCATGAGGGCACCTGCGCCGCCAAGCAGGTAGAAGCGCGTCCCGGCAAGCTTGATGCCGCGCTCGAAGTCGATCATGCCGGTCGACGGGCCAAGGTCCCAGTGCGCCTTTGGCTCGAAGTCGAACTTCGTGGGCTCGCCCCAGCGGCGCGCCTCGGGGTTGTCGGAGTCATCGACGCCATACGGCACGGACTCGTGCGGGATGTTGGGGATTGCGGCAACCAGGTCAAAGAGGTCCTTCTCGACCTTGGTGCGCCTGTCGTTAAGCTCGGCGATGCGGTCCTTGTTTGCCGCAACCCTGGCCTTTGCCGCCTCGGCCTCGTCCTTTTTGCCCTCGCGCATGAGCTGGCCAACCTGCTTGGAGATGGCGTTGCGGTCTGCCTGTAGCTGCTCCACCTCGGCAATGACCGAGCGGCGCTCCTCGTCGAGCTCGAAGAAGCGCTCGCGATCCCAATGCGCGTTCTGTCGAGAGGCGCAGGACTTGTCGACGAGGTCTGGATTCTCGCGCACGAACTTAATGTCGAGCATGTGTGAACTCCCTTGCATGAGTGCGACCATGTGTCGCAGTGAGGTCGGCGCGCCAAAGCCGCAGCGGCGGCCCGACGACGCTCCAAGTATATACTTGTGCGGTATCCATTGGCCCCTTGCGGGCCCAATGCTCGGGAGGCATATGCATGGAGGATTTCTTCGCCTGGCTTTTCACCGACAGGACCGGCGTGGTGTGCCTCGTGATCGGTGGCATGCTGATCTGCTTGCTCCTCTCGTTCATCCTCGAGCGCCGCACGCGCACGCGCTTCTACAACCACGAGAAGTCCGAGGATGACTGGGACCTCTTCGGCGATGAGTGAGGCAGGGGACGGCCCCTGCCGCATGAAAAAAGAGCGGTGAGACAAGGGGCTGCCCCTCTGTCTCACCGCTCTGGCATGCAATGGTGCGGGCGAAAGGACTTGAACCTTCATGAGATTGCTCTCATACGGACCTGAACCGTACGCGTCTGCCAATTCCGCCACGCCCGCGTGCTGGGATATCTTACAGCATCCAGCCGAAAATGCCAACCGCAGTTTGGCGAAACTCTAAGGCGCAAGCCCGCTCACGCTCGTTTAGGTAGAATGTGCTTGTCACGGCTAGCAGAAACGAAGCCACAAACGCACAACAGGGAGTCGCCGTGGGCAGCACCAACCCCACACAGAGCGCCGTTCGACCGGTTAGGCCCGGTGCACACGCCATTCCCGAGGAGACGCTCCTCGGACGCTACCGCGTGCTCGCGCGGCGTGGCGCGGGCGGCTTTGGCACCGTATGCACCTGCTGGGACACGCGCCTCCAGCGCCGGGTTGCGATCAAGCGCATGCCGCTGCTCGCCGCCGAGGACCCAAGCGGCATCTCCGCGTCTACGGCAGACGAGGCACTGGCAGAGGCGCGCACGGCCTGCCTTTTGGCCCACCCCAACATTGTGACGGTCTACGACTTCGAGGTCGATGGAACCTATGCGTACCTGGTCATGGAGTACGTCGACGGGCTCAACCTGGCGGAGCTCTTGGCTCGCGTGGAGGGTGGCGTCCTCACGCACGAGGAGTGCGCCCACGTGCTGCGCTCGGTTGCGGCCGCGCTCACCTACGCCCACGAGAACGGCGTGCTTCACCTGGACATAAAGCCAACGAACATCATGATCGACCGCCAGGGCACCGTGAAGCTGGCGGACTTTGGCATGGCCACGCTCGCCTCGGCGGCCGGTTACGGCGGGGCGCGCGGCGGCACCGTGGGCTACATGCCCCCAGAGCAGATCCAGGGGCTTCTCGTGGACGAGCGCACGGACGTGTTCGCCCTTGCCGTCGTGACCTGGCAGGCGCTCGCGGGGAGAAGCCCCTTTGCCTCTGCCACGCCCAAGGGATCGCTTGACGCCATCGTCCGCGGACCCAAGCCCCCACTCTCCAAGCTCGACCCAAGCCTGGCGCCGGAGGCCGAGACGGCCCTCCTCCGCGCCATGACCCCCACCGCCGCCGAGCGAGCCTCCTCCGTAAAAGGGTTCGCGCGGGACGTCCTGCCCGCGCTTGGAGATGACGCCGAGGGCGCAGAGTCGCTCCGCGAGCTGGTCGACCAGTCCGAGAGCGACGACCCCTCCCTTGCGGCCGGGCCACCCAACCTGCCCGCACACGTGCGCCTGCCCTGGCTGGCCCCCGCCCTCGAGCGCGCGGCCTCTGCCGCATGCACCTTCATGGCGGTGTTCGCCACGCTGTCGGGCATCCCTGGCACAACGGGCGCCTTTGCTCTGGTGGGCGCCCTTGTCTCTGCTGCGGCCTGCGTCGCCTGGCCGCCCATAGGCTCCGCCGCCGCAGGCGCCTCCCTGGTGGCGGCGCTCGCGACAACGCACGCCACGGCAGCGTCGTTCCCGCTTGCCCTCGTGACTGCGGCGGGCCTTGTGGCGTGGTGGGTCTCCTGCGGCCACACGGACCACATCTCAACGGCAGCCATGCTGGCGCCGGCGTGTCTCAGCTCGCCCGCTGCGGGCGTCGCCCTTGCCGGCTATGGCATGGACCCGCTGCCTGCGGCCGCCACGGGCGGCGCGGGGGCGCTCCTCTCGCTTCTGGTGGGGGCTGCCGCGGCAGGGGGCTTCTCGGCCCAGGCCACCGTCGCCGCGCTGCTGCCCGTGCTCTTAAGCCCCGCCACCTGGGTTGTCGTGGCCGGGTGCGCGGTCTCGGCGCTCCTGGCCTCGGCCGTCGCCATGAGGGGGAGCGTCGCCTCGGGCATCGTCGGGCAGGTTGCGGGTGCCGTCTCCATCACCTTGTTTTGCCTTCTCGCCGGCAGAGTGGAATCTAGCGGGTATTGGCTTGGCCATATATGGGAGGGCTGTGGCCTTGCTGTATCCTTATGTGTGTTTTTGTGTGTGGAAACCGTCCTGAGGGGCCCTCTGGACGAGGACCAGGAAGGCGAGGACTCAGATGAGCTTTCTCAGTGATTTCGAGGACCGGATAAGCTCGGCCTTCGAATCTGCCCCACAGGGCTATGCGGAGCCCTTCTCGTTCAAGAAGCTCGCAAGGCACGCCGCCCGCAAGATGGAGAGCGAGACGTACCGCATCGACGGCGTGGACACCGCACCCGCGCTCTACACCGTGCTGGTCTCCGCCGAGGACGACTCCCTCATGCGCCCCCTCTACGAGCGCATCGACTACGAGCTTGGCGAGTTCGTCACCAAGTCCGCAAACAAGAAGGGCTATGCCCTGGTGGGCAGGCCGCTCGTTCGCTTCATGGTCGACGAGTCCCTCAGGTCGGGAAAGTTCTACGTCGACGCCGAGAACGTCAACGAGCAGACCCTTGCCCGCCTCCGCGAGGAGGAGCGTGCGTTTCTGGGCGGCAACTCCAGCGTTGGCGGTGCGGCGGCCATGGGAAAGAAGCCTCGTCGCCGGCCTGGCGCAGGTCACCCCGGCCCCATCCCGCAGCCGGTGGCGCCCGCCGCCTCTCCGCAACCCGCCCCCGGCGGCACCGACGCCGGTCTGGACGTCATGCCCATGGACTACGTCGAGCCCGCAGGTAACGTGATCCCCGCCGTGGCCTCGCCTTCCTCCTCGACCCCCATGCCGGTGCCCTACGTTGACGCGCATCCCTCCCAGGTTGTGCCTCCCGCTGCTGTGCCCGCCGTGAGCCCTGAGCCTCCGGTGGGCAATCCGGCCGCCCAGCCGGCGGTGCAGCCAGTGGCGCAGGAGGCCCGAGAGCAGGCGCAGGCCGTCATGGCGGCGGCGCAGGCCGGCAGCGTACCCGCGCCCGTCCCGCAGCAGCAGGCGGCGCGCCAGGCACCTGGCGCCGTGCCAGACACCCGCCGCCGCGGCGTCCCCATGCCCGCCGCGCGGGCGCAGGCCGCGGCCCCGCGTGCCGCAACCTGCATGCTCATCGACCGTCAGAGCGGCCGCACCTACGCCGCCCAGGCACCCTCCTGCCTCATTGGACGCGATCGGTCGCAGTGCGGCATCTACCTGCGCGACCCCAACGTCTCGCGCCGCCACGCGGAGCTCACCTACGACGGGAGCAGCTGGCATATCGTCGACCTCAATTCCACCAATGGCACGCTCGTCAACGACATCGACGTGAACGAGTGCGTCTTGCGCGACGGCGATCTCATCACCGTTGGCCTCGTGAACCTCGAGTTCAGGGAGAGCTAGGCCATGATCGACCTCATCCTCTTCGCCGGGCGCATCATCCTCGTGATCCTTCTCTACGTGTTCCTCTTCGCGGCCATGCGCGCGGGCGTTGGCCTGGTTCGCGGGCAGCGCAGGGACACCGCCATCTGGTGCGTGGACGTCGAGAAGGGCTCGCGCGCCATGCGCGGCCTGCACGTGGATGTGCTCGGCCCCGTGGTTGTGGGGCGCTCTCCCTCCTCCGACATCGTGATCGACGAGCCGTACGTCTCGGCGACGCACGCTCGCTTCACCATCCAGGGGCCCGCCCTCGTCCTGGAGGACCTTGGCTCCACCAACGGGACCATGGTCAACGGCCATGTCATCGACCAGCCCGTCACCCTTCGCGATGGTGACGAGGTGCAGGTGGGCGACACCATCATGCGAGTGAGCCGCCAGTAATGGCCGCCAGGGACCAACAGACTCCACTCGATGACGCACTGCTCGAGGGGGCCGCGCCCGTCACCTCCCCAGCGGAGATGCCAGGCAAGCACGCCGCCGCCGAGCAGCCCACTCCCGACGTGCGGCCCCGGCACGCCGCCGCTGCCGAGCAGCCCGTGCCCGCCGCGGCCGAAGCCCCCCGCGAAGAGCCGGCGGCGCCGAACGACGCGGACCTGCCGCTAGAGCCGGTCAACGCGCCGGGACGCGCGGCCATCCCCGTCGAAGGCCGCGCCGGTGCCGACGCAACCTGCGGCAGGAATGCGTTCATCTCCTGGGGCGCACGCTCCGACGTGGGCCTCGTCCGAAGCCACAACGAGGACTCGTTCCTCATCCGCACGCCGTGCTTCGCGGTGTGCGACGGCATGGGCGGCCACGCCGCAGGCGAGGTGGCGAGCTCCATCGCCGTTGAGACCATAGGCGAGAAGGCCCCGGCGACGGCAGACGACACCCTCCTGGGCGCTGCGATCGAGGCCGCCAACCTGGCCGTCATCAAGGGTGCCGAGGAGGGGCGCGGCAAGCCCGGCATGGGATGCACCGCCTCGGCCGTGCTCATCGACGGCAGCCATCTGGCCGTCGCCCACGTGGGCGACTCTCGCATCTATCTTTTGCACGCAGGCACCCTGGTGCGCGTGACGCGCGACCACTCCTACGTGGAGGAGCTTGTCGACGCCGGCCAGATAACCGCCGACGAGGCCCGCGTACACCCCTCGCGCTCCATCATCACGCGCGCCCTTGGCTCAGACCCGGACATGTACGCCGATCACTTCTCCATCGAGGTATCCAACGACGACCGCGTCATTCTCTGCTCCGACGGCCTCTCCAGCATGGTCCCCGACAGCGAGATAGAGTCCCTGGCAGTCTCGAGCGCCACGCCGCAGCAGGCGGCGGACAACCTGGTCTCTGCCGCGCTCACCGCAGGCGGTGCCGACAACGTGACCGTCGTCGTGGTGGACGTCCTGAACGACGGCGTCGCGGCGGCCGCGCACAGGCGCTCGGTTGGCTTTGCCCTTCGCATGATCGCCGCGATCGTGCTGCTCGCAGCCATTGTCCTGGGGGGTGCCATCCTCTTTGCCAAAAACGAGTGGTACCTGGGCGTCGACGGGGACACCGTGGGCATCTATCAGGGAATCGACGGGGACATCCTGGGCATCCCGCTCTCGAGCCTGGTCCAGACGACCGCGGTCGAGGTAAGCGACCTGCCCACAAACGTCGCCGCGCAGCTCGCGCACGGGGGCATCCAGGTTGACAGCGAGCAGGAGGCCCTCTCCACCGTGGAGTCCTACCGCTCGCAGATAGATGCCGGGAAGACCAAGGCCGCCGAGAAGGCCGCCGAGGTCACCGCGGAGGGCAACCCAACCGGCGAGGCGGTGCCGGAGGGCGGCGCCCAGGCGGACGAGACCGGCGCGGGCTCCGCGAGCGGGGGCGGCGCGGCGGGGGCCAACGCCGCTGGGGACGCAGCGCAGACAACCGGAGGTGAGTGACCGTGGCCAGCGAGAGAGTCCGCGGTGGCAACCGCAGGAACATGGAGATGCTCCTCCTCTGCCTGGCAGCCGTGCCGGTGATCCTGCTCTACGCCCTCTACGTGGTCAACGGCAGCGTCGCCCTCTCCCTGGGCACGCTCGCCGTTCCCGTGGGGCTCTTCGTGGCGTTCGCGGTGGCCCACGTGGCCGTCCGCATCCTTGCGCCCGACGCGGACCCCGTCATCCTGCCGACGGTCTTTCTCCTCTCGGGCGTAGGCATAGCCTTTGTCACGCGGCTTGCCCCCGACCTTGCCGCCAACCAGGTGATGTGGCTCTTCATCTCGGTCGCGGCCATGGTTGCGACGCTCTTCTTCGTGCGCAACCTCGACAGGCTGGCAGACTACAAGTACACGCTTGGTCTTGTCGGCGTCATCCTGCTCGTGCTCCCCATGATCATTGGCACCGAGAAGAACGGCAGCAAGCTCTGGCTTGCGTTTGGCGGCCTCTCGTTCCAGCCGGGCGAGCTTGCCAAGATCCTCATCGTCCTCTTCCTGGCCTTCTACCTGGCCTCCAACCGAGAGGCGCTCTCCGTCACGGCGCACCGCGTGGGGCCCTTCCGCATCCCGCGCTTCCGCATGCTGCTCCCCCTCTTCATCATGTGGGGCATCAGTCTGCTCATCGTCATCTTCGAGCGCGATCTGGGCAGCGCCCTGCTCTTCTTCATGTATTTCGTGGTCATGCTCTACGTGGCCACGGGCCGGTGGAGCTACGTCTTCATAGCCATCGGCCTTCTGATCGTCGGCTTCTTCCTCTGCTACAACCTCTTCTCTCACGTCAAGGTCCGCGTGAACATCTGGCTCGACCCCTGGTCAGACCCCCAGAACAGCGGCTACCAGATAGTGCAGTCGCTCTACTCCATCGCCGACGGCGACCTGGTTGGGTCGGGCATCGGCAAGGGCCTGCCCACCCTCATCCCCTTTGTCGAGAGCGACTTCCTCTTCTCGGCCATAGCCGAGGAGACGGGCCTCCTCGGCGCCAGCGCCATCATCATCCTCTACATGCTCTTCTGCGTGCGCGGCTTTGCGACGGCGGCGCGCGCCAAGTCCGACTCCTCCGCATTTGCGGCGGTGGGCCTCACCACGGTCATCGGCTTCCAGGCGTTCCTCATCATCGCCGGCGTCACCAAACTCCTGCCCCTCACGGGCGTGACGCTGCCCTTCATGAGCCAGGGCGGCAGCTCGCTGCTCTCGAGCTTCATCATCGTGGGACTGCTCCTGCGCGCGGGCGACGAGGGCACCGGCCGAGAGGCGCAGCTCGTGGCCAGCACCCCCGAGAGCGGCGACGGGCGCGTCTCGCTGCTGGGCGCCAGGGCCTCCGCCTTTGTCCACGGCTCGCACGCCCGCGCCCGCTTCGAGATACAGGGCGAGGAGTCCGGCGTCCTCGGCCGCGTGGCCCTGGGCAAGCGCCTCACCGCCCTCATCACCACCTTTGCGGTGCTCTTCGCGGCGCTCATCGCCAACCTCACATACCTACAGGTAATCCAGGCCGGCACCGTCCAGGGCATGCCGTCCAACAACCACACCATCGCCAAGAGCGCCTACGTGCAGCGCGGCGCCATCATCACCTCCGACGGCGTGACGCTGGCGGAGAGCCTGCGCCAAGAGGACGGTACCTACCTGCGCTCCTACCCGCAGGGCTCGCTCGCGGCACACACCGTTGGCTACATCTCGACGCGCTATGGCTCCGCCGGCATCGAGTCCACGATGAATGACACGCTCACGGGCAACCACAACTACTCCGACTGGAAAAGCGCGCTCTACTCGCTGGCGGGCGTCAAGAAGCCGGGCAACACCGTGGCTCTCACCATCCACTCCCAGATGCAGCGCGCGGCCGAGTCCGCCCTCGAGGGCTACACGGGGGCCGTGGTGGTGCTCGACCCGTCCACGGGAGCCGTCCTCGCCAAGGCCAGCGCGCCCACGTATTCCTACGAGCAGCTCGATGACATCATGGGCTTGGGCGGCTCGGGCTCCCAGCTGCTCGACCGCACCACGCAGGCGCTCTACTCGCCCGGATCGACCTTCAAGGCGGTCACGCTGTCCGCAGCGCTCGACACCGGCACCACCACGCTCGACACCGCCTACGACGCCGAGCCGTCACTGACCATCGGCGGCGCCGAGGTGAGCAACTATGGCTACAACGACTACGGCACACCCACGCTGCAAGAGGCCTTTGCCCTCTCGTCCAACACGGTCTTTGGCCAGGTGGGCGTCCAGGTTGGCCCTTCCGGCCTGGTGCGGTACGCCGACGCCTTTGGCTACGGCGCCAACGTTGGCCAGGACTTCAACACCCGGGCGTCGCTCATGCCCGACCCCTCGGAGATGACCGAGTGGGAGACCGCCTGGGCGGCGTGCGGCCAGCCCGTTGGCCAGCACGCAAGCCCTGCCGGCCCGCAGGTGACCGTGATGCAGAACGCCATGGTCGCCCAGGCCGTCGCCAACGGCGGCGTGGTCATGAACCCCTACGTGATAGACCACGTGCTCTCGCCTGAGGGCGCCGCCATCTCCACGACGCAGCCCAAGTCCCTGGGCCAGGCCATCTCGGCTGGCACCGCCTCGCAGGTCAAGGAGGCCATGCTCGGCGTCGTTGACCACGGCACCGGCACCAGGGCCAAGATCCGGGGCGTCCAGGTTGCCGGCAAGACCGGCACCGCCCAGATCGAGGACGGCAAGATCAACTCGTTCTTCATCGGCTTCGCGCCGTACGACGACCCCACGCTCGTCATATCCGTCGTCATCGAGGGCGAGAATGGCGCCGACGTCGAGGGGTATGCCGCCGGCGTGGCGGGGCAGGTCCTTGCGAGCTGCCTCAACATTCAGGCACTTGGCGCAAGCTGATGGAGGCTGGACTTTACGAACGCGAGCCGCAGAGCACTTCAAACGCAGATACAAGACGCGGTATTGCCGCTTGGGTGATGGGAGAGGCAGATGGCAGACAGGGTCCTTGGTGGAAGGTACCAGGTCCTCGACAAGGTGGGGACGGGAGGCATGGCCACGGTGTACCGTGGCCTGGACCAGGTTTTGGGGAGGACCGTCGCCATCAAGACGATGCTGCCCCAATACGCGACCGACCCCTCGTTCGCGGCGCGCTTCAAGCAGGAGGCGCAGGCCGCGGCGGCACTCAATAGCCCGTACATCGTCTCGGTCTACGACTGGGGCAAGGATGCCGACACCTACTACATCGCGATGGAGTACCTGCGCGGCACCGACCTCAAGAGCGGCATCCGCAAGCACGGCGCGCTTGACTGCAAGAAGGTGGCGCAGATTGGATCGCAGATAGCGCAGGCGCTCTCCGTGGCCCACAACCACGACATCATCCATCGCGACATCAAGCCGCAGAACATCATGGTGCAGCCCGATGGCAACATCAAGGTGATGGACTTTGGCATCGCCCGCGCCAAGAACAGCCACCTCACCACCGACAACTCCGTGCTTGGTACGGCTCACTACGTCTCGCCCGAGCAGACCCAGGGCAAGCCCCTCGGCCCCACCACCGACCTCTACTCGCTTGGCATCGTGATGTACGAGGCCGCCACGGGACGTGTGCCGTTTGATGGCGACAACGCCGTGACCGTGGCCATGAAGCAGGTCACCGAGCAGCCCGTGCCGCCCAGCCAAATCAACCCCAGCGTCGACCCGCAGCTCGAGGCCATCATCCTCAAGTGCATGCAGAAGGACCCCAAGGACCGCTTCCAGACGGCCGACGAGCTCTACCACACGCTTCGAGACTACCTTGCCGGTCGCATGCAGGCGGTCAACAGCGCCACGGCGATGCTGCCGGCGGCGGCGACCACGCCGCTTGCGGCGCGCGGGGGCAGCTCCACCCAGAGCATGCCGCGCATGCAGGCCACGGGCAGGATGCGCCCCCGGTCTGCCACCGAGCAGGCGGCCCAGGAAGAGGAGGAGCGCCAGAAGAAGCGCAGGCGCAACCGGGCGCTTGCCGCCATCGGCGCCATCGCGAGCATCGCGCTTGTGGTGTTTTTCGTCATGAGCCTGCTGGGGTCCGGATCGAAGGCATATTCGGTGCCCAACCTCCTCGGCCTCACGCAGGACGAGGCCGAGGCCATGCTCAAGGCCGATGGCCATGGCTTCTCGGTCGGCACGGTGTCCAACCAGTACTCCCCCACCGTCGAGGAGGGCAAGATCATCGAGCAGACCCCGGGCGTCGGGCGCACGGCAACCGAAGGCTCGAAGATCGACATCGTGGTCTCGAAGGGCGAGGAGCCGGCGGCGTCGGTCACGGTGCCCGACCTCACCAACTGCACGCCATCCGAGGCGCAGGACCTTCTCAACAAGTACGGGCTCAAGGGCCAGGCGGGCGACTCCGTCTACAACGCCGACGTCGAGGTTGGCCACGTAGCCGAGCAGGAGCCTGCGGCAGGCACCTCGGCCAAGGCCGGGGACACCATCACCTACCACCTCTCGCAGGGCGCCGAGCAGGTCTCCGTTCCCAACGTCGTGGGAGACTCCCAGTCCGACGCGACAAGCACGCTCAAGGGCGAGGGCTTCAACGTGAGCGTGACGCAGTCCTCCTCGTCCAGCGTCGAGAAGGACTGCGTGATAAGCACCAACCCCTCCGCCGGCACGAGTGCCAACAAGGGCAGCACCGTGACCATCACGGTGTCGACCGGCCCGGCCTCCGTCTCGGTGCCCAACGTCGTGGGGCACGACGAGTCCTCGGCCGAGGCCGCACTCAAGAACGCGGGGTTTGCCGTCTCGGTGACCACAGAGGCAAGCGGCAGCGTCGCGAAGGGCAAGGTCATCTCGCAGTCCGCCACCTCTGCGACGGCAGGGTCGACCATCACCATCGTGGTGTCCAGCGGCCCCGCAACGAACAACAGCCCGTCGGGCAACGAGAACAACTCGTCAGGCGGCACGAACCCAGGCGGAAATGGCGGCGGCACCACCCCCGGCAACTGAGGCAGGGGGCAAGGGGAGGCGAAGAGGCGTCCCATTGCCTCCGCCGTCCCTTTGTCTCAGTGCTCCCCGCTGGTACTGAGCAGCGCGTTTACCAGCTCCACGTCCTCGGGCTCGGGTGAGCCGAGCGGCAGACCACATGCCTCGAAGAAATGGCTTCCCGCAAACTGGCGAGCGCGGAACGTATCGTGCGCGCCATCGTCGAGGTATCGAACGCGCGAGATGCAGTCGGTGGTCGCACAGTAGAGCGCGCCGTGCAGCGCAGCGTAGCTGAGGTACGTCTCGTTTTCCGACCACAGCGTCACGCCGGCCATGTGCTCGAGCTCGTATGCCACCGCGTACTCCCGCCAGGAGAGCCCGCGCAGGCGCACGTAGCGATCGAGGAGCGAGGCCATCCTCGTCACGCGACGCAGCGTGGCGGTTGCGTCCATCAGGCGGGCGTCCTGCCGCGGCGAGAAGAGCGTGCATTCCGCGAGGGACCGAATGGCCCGCTCGCGCTCCCCGCCCGTGACCATCACCGCGGGAACCGAGAGTTTCATCGACTCGTTGGGGAAGAGCTCGATGGCCGAGTGCGCGACAACCGTCTCGTCTCGCTGCGAGGTTCTAAACACCAGGCTGTCGTGCGCATGTTGGACGCGGCACCCCATCCCGTAGCACCTGAAGGCCGCACGCATCGCAGCGGCTCCCTCGTTGATGCTCGCGCGCGAATTGACCTCCTCCGCCTCGGGACCAAGCCTGAACAGATAGAGGTCGAAGAGGGCAACGAGGTCCGCTACGTCATCCGCCATGGGGTAGTAGACCGTCCGGCGGCAGAACCGGCGCACATCCAGGCGGCGACTGGTCGCGCGATCGTAGAGATCGACCAGCGCGGTGCCGTCAGCGGGCCCGGAGGTCGAGCCCTCTCGTATCTCGACGATGCCGTTGGCGACATAGGGAGGAAAGTCACCCTCGTCGACACGCACCAGGATTACGCCGCGGCCGTCATCAGACGGGTCCGCAAGGAAGCGGACCTCGAAATGCGGCGCCGGTGAGACGTGGTGACGGCAGAGCTCGCCGATCACCTGGCTGACGTCTGCGGTACCCCGCGGAACGGGTGCGACCTCGCGGGAGTCATCGGCGATTCCGATCACGATCCACCCGCCACGCGAGTTCGAGAACGACGCCACGATCTTGGGGATCTTTCTGCGCACGCCAGGCCCGAAGGTCTGCTTGAACTCCAGGGCAAAGCCCTCCTCGAGGTCTGCGAGCTGGGCCAGGTCGTCCCAGGTCACGTCCTCGATTGCCTTTGGACGGCCCTGGTCGTCGCGGAACGGGCTGAACATGGCTCCTCCCCTTCGCCTTCGGTTGCGGGATGGCGGCGCGGTGGCGGTCCTTCGAGTGTAGCGCTCGTTGCGGGCGACGGCACAGCGCGAGGCGGCGCGACATGGCGCAGGGGAGCCGCCGCTCGGGTGCCGCAAACGCAGGCAGGCCAGGACCCCAAAGGCCCTGGCCTGCGACGATTCGTGGTGCCCCCGGGCCGATTCGAACGGCCGACACCAGGTTTAGGAAACCTGTGCTCTATCCCCTGAGCTACGGGGGCGTGCGAGAAGACATTCTACCATCAGCAAACGGCATGCGCCATGGCGCGCGTGCTACTTCTTCTTGTTGGCGCGACGATCCTTGGCGGCTTCCTTCTCGGCCTGACGCGCGGCATCGGCGGCATTCTCGCGGTGACGCTGCTCCTCGAAGAGCTCGGCGAGCTTCTTGTCGCTGTAGCTGGCGACCTTTCGCTCGGCAGCCTTGCGGACGGGACGGCGCACGCGCCAGTCGTACACAAAGGCACCGATGATCAGGCCATACGCAAGCACCAGCGACACCACGGACGCAATGCCGACGATGGTCTGGTAGTTGGTGCTGTCGGCGGGGAACGCCCACACCAGTATCAGCGAGACGACGGTCATGCCAAAGCCAAAGCCGGTGAGAAGCCACCACGTGCGATCGGTCCTGCGGTACTCGTCGTCCGAGCGGAGGATGAGGTTGTACCCGCGCTGCCGGAAGTCCTCCTCCTCGCGCTGCTTGCGCTTCTCCTCCTTGCGGGCCTCCTTCTGCGCGGGCGTGCCGCCACCGCCAAAGAGGCCGCCGCCAAGGCCTGCGGAGGATCCGGGAGACGCCGTGCGAACCGTCGAGGCCGCCTCGCGGCTGGGCTTGGCGCCGGCCGCAGAGCTGCGGTAAGTCCTGGCGGTCATGGGGTCGCGCTTCTCGGCCTCGCCCCTTCCGGACTTCTCGGCCCTTGCGCCGCGCTCGGGCTTCTCGGCCTTGGGGGCGGGCGCAGGCTTGACGCTACCGCCCAGGCCGCCAGCCTCCTTCGCCTCCCTGCGGGCACCGTCGATGGTATCACGCAGTGACATGGGACTCCTTCATGGGCTCGAACTCGTTGCCGGTGATGATCTGGAACGCCTCCTGGTAGCGGCTGGAGGTTCCCTCGATGACGTCATGGGGCAGGTGGGGCGGCTCGCCAGTCATGTCCCAGTTCGCCTTGAGCCAGTCACGCACGTACTGCTTGTCGTAGCTGGGCTGGACGCGACCGGGCTGGTAGCCCTCGCTGGGCCAGAAGCGGCTTGAGTCCGGCGTGAGGCACTCGTCGATGAGCGTGAGCTTGCCGTCGATGAGGCCGAACTCGAACTTGGTGTCGGCAATGATGATGCCGCGCGTGGCCGCGTACTCGGCGGCCGCCTTGTAGATGGCGAGGGATGCGTCGCGCAGCTGGGCTGCGGTCTGCTCGCCCACAATCTGGGCGCAGCGCTCAAACGAGATGTTCTCGTCATGGTCGCCCAGGTCGGCCTTGGTCGACGGGGTGAAGATGGGCTCGGGCAGCTTGGACGCCTCGACGAGCCCGCCCGGCAGCTTGATCCCGCAGACGGTCCCGTCTGCGTCGTAGGTCTTCTTGCCGGAGCCGGTGAGATACCCGCGCACGATGCACTCGATGGGGATGGTCTTTGCCTTCTTGACCAGCATGGAGCGACCGGCCAGATAGCTGGCGTAGCGATGGTACTCGGCGGGATAGTCGGCCACGTCCATCGAGACCATGTGGTTGGGCATCAGGTCGGCAAAGCGCTCGAACCAGAAAGCCGAGATGCGCGTGAGGATCTCGCCCTTGTAGGGGATCTCATCCGGGAGAATGTAGTCGAACGCGCTGATGCGGTCCGATGCAACCATGAGCAGGGTGTCTCCGCAATCGTAGATGTCGCGGACCTTGCCATGAGAATCCGGGCGAAGCTCGATGTCTGCCACGATAGACCTCGTTTCCTGTTGATGATGCGCCCGCTGGTCAGGCACGTAGTCAGTAGTGTAGCGCACGGCCGCCGGGGCCGCGCGCATCAGCGCGCCCGCGTCGCAGTAACCCCTACTTCTCCTGCTGTTTCTCCTGCAACGCCTGCTTGAGGCTGCGACGCCCGCGGCTGAGAGGCACGCGGATGGTGAACGCGGTGCCCTTCCCCAGCTCGGAGTCGACCGAGATGGTGCCGTTGTGCCGGTCCACGATCTCCTTGGTGATGGAGAGGCCCACGCCCAAGCCGCCCGAGACCCGCTCGCGGCTTACGTCCGAGCGCCAGAAGCGCGAGAAGGTCTGGGGAATGTCCTCCTTGGCTATGCCGATGCCCGTGTCGCTCACCGAGATGATGACGTCCGAGTGGTCCGAGCCCACCGAGACAACAACCCAGCCGTCCTCGTCGGTATAGCGCATGGCGTTGCTCATGAGGTTGACCAGGGCCTCGCGAATGAGGTCTGGGTCGACGTCCGCCTGGCACTCGCCGTGGACGGTGTCATCCTTGAAGCGCAGGTGGAGGCCTTTCTCATGGAAGAGCTGATGCTGCGAGCTCACGAGGCTCTTGGCCAGGTAGACCACATCGGTGCGCTCCGCCTTGATGTCGGCCGTGCCGTTCTCGAGGCGCGACAGCTTGAGCATGGCGTCAACGAGGCGAGAGAGGCGGCGCGTCTCGGACGCAAGGGTGTCCAGATGCGCGTCATCTGCCGGAAGGACCCCGTCCTGCATGGCCTCCACGGTCGCAAGGATGGCCATGAGCGGCGTGCGCAGCTCGTGCGCCACGTCGCTGGTGAGGCGATGCTCGAGCTTGAGATCCTTCTCGAGCGAGGTCGCCATGTCATCGAAGGTCTCGCCCAGCTGGCCGATCTCGTCCGTACCGCGCACGCCCGTGCGTGCGGTGAGGTCGCCGTTTCTTATCTGCGACGCCGTGTACGTGATGCGCTGGATGGGCTTGGTGAGCGAGCGGGAGACAAAGTAGCCGATTATCACGGCAAGCACCACGGCGATGGCGGCCGCCGCGGCGATGGCGCTGTAGGAGCTCTCGCGGAACTTTGCGTCAGACGAGGTGAGGAGGGTGTCGGAGCCAAAGGCCCACAGCCTCACCGTGCCCACCGTCTTCCCGCCGGAGTCGACCACGCTGGCGGTGACCACCGACTCGGAATCCGTGGGGACCGCGCTCCCCCCCGTTGCCGCCACGCCGGGGTCCTCGTGGCGAGACATGCGCAGCGTGTCGTCGTAGATGATGTTGCCGCTCTCGTCCAGAACCTGAAGGCCCACGTCCGGCGTGGCGACCGAGAAGGATAAGGCGTCGGCGAGGACCTCCGGCGCCCATCCGCCGGCCGCGTCGTAGCCAACGGAAAGCGTGTCGGCCGCCGACTGGGCAAGCGATTGCATGTTGTTCCTGGTATAGGCCTTGAACTGGCTCTCCCAGACGACCGCCAGCACCATCACGAAGATGGCCGCCGTCATGATGGCCGCAAGCGCAAACGAGATGGCCATCTTGGTGGAGTAGGTCCAGCTGTGCTTTGGGTCGGGCTTTATCGTGTTAAACGAGCCGCGGCCCGTGGCGATATCCAAACCGCCACTGGCCGCGCGACCGCTGCCTGGTCCGTGCGAGGCCACGCCGGCCTCCTACTCGCTTTTGGCCTTGGCAGCCTTGGCCTTCTCGTCGGCCTGGGGAGCCTCGAAACGATAGCCCACCCCGTGGACCGTGTAGAGCCAGCGCGGGTTGCGCGGGTCGTCGCCAAGCTTGGCGCGCAAGTTCTTCACGTGGGAGTCGATGGTGCGCTCGTAGCCCTCGAAGTCGTAGCCGAGGACCTTCTCGACCAGCTCCATGCGCGTGTAGACGCGGCCGGGATAGCGCGCGAGCGTGGTGAGGAGCTTGAACTCGGAGGCCGTAAGGTCCACCTCCTTGCCCTCGACCATGACCTTGTGGCCGGAGATGTCGATGACCAGGTCCCCGAAGTCGAGGACCTCGAGCTGGGGCTCGGTCTCGGTGTGGGCGCGACGCAGCAGGGCGCGCACGCGGGCGATGAGCTCGCGCGGCGAGAACGGCTTGATGAGGTAGTCATCGGCACCAAGCTCCAAGCCGATGACGCGGTCCTCGACCTCGCCCTTTGCGGTGAGCATGATGATGGGCACGTTGGAGGTCTCGCGGATGGCGCGGCACACGCGCTCACCGGAGAGCCTGGGGAGCATGAGATCGAGAATCACCAGGTCAAACGAGTGCTTCTCGAACTCCTCGACGGCACTCTGGCCGTCGCCGACGCCACGCACGATGTAGTTCTCATGGTCGAGATAGGCGGCCACAACGTCGCGGATTGCCTTCTCGTCTTCTACCAGCAGGATCTTCTTCTCGTCCGAAGCCATGCGGCCTCCTTTAAGCTCAGAAACACGCGGCGGGCAGAAAAGCCCACCAATTCCATAGTAGTGTACCCCACTAGCCGCAAAGTCCAACCACCCTATAGGGGGAAGGTTCTCACAATTACGGAGGCGGGATATCCGGTGGTGGCATCCTTGACCGAGGAGAAGGTCACGAAGGTGTCGCACTCGCCGACGCGCGCCGGGTACTCCCCGTAGTCCACGCTCCTGTCGACCGAGGAGAGCACGCTATAGGTCTGGTCGTTGACGTTGGCCACGATGTAGGAGGACCTGCTCTTGATGAAGTAGACGCCACCCTTGCCGGCGGCCGCGCACTCGAAGGGCTCGCGGGCGAGGTAGAGCACGTCGCTGCCGTCGCTCGCGCCGATGTAGGTGCCCATCTTGCCCAGGAGGCCGCCCGAGCTGTAGTTTGCCGCGACGGAGACCACGAACTTCTCGCCCATGCGGCAGGCGCGGAACGGCCTGACCGAGGCGGGCATCACGAGCTGGTCGACCCTGGTCTGGAGGCCGTCGTCGATGGCGTAGGCGGTGACGCCGTAGTAGGTGCCCTCGCTCGCGCGCACGCGCGGCGCGAGCACGACCCAGTTGCCGCAGATGGTTGGCGAGGTGGCAAAGCGGCCTGGGGACTCCACGACGGCATGGGCATCGGAGGAGCCCACGGTCCAGAGATAGCAGTAGGAGCTCTCGGCGGTCTTCGAGCCGGACGCGGATGGCTGCACCTGCCAGATCACCGAGGTGCCGCTGCAAGCCACGGGGGCGGGGTCCCAATCGGAATCCGCCTGCCAGAGCGTCTGGATCTCCCCCGTGAGCGCGCCGTTCGAGAACGCCGAGGCGAAGAGGCTCCAGGCGCGGGTTGTCACGTCCAGCTCGACCCAGGCGTAGACCGAGTCAGAGCAGGCCACGCTGTAGATGACCGAGGTCGTGGTGCCCGTGACCGCCTTGGCCACGACCTCCTTGAGCTCGCCCGAGGAGGTCGAGAGCGCCGAGGCCACCACCATGGGGTTGGCGAATGCGCCGGCCGTGGTGACGGGGAGCCACACGCCCTCCGCCGGATGCAGGACGTTACCAAGGGGCAGCGTCCATTCGTTGCTCGCGGAGTACGGGAGGTCGACGGAGGCGAAGGTGTCGAGGATGCTCGTGCCCGTGTCCTCCGAGACATCAACGGGTTCCGCCGTGTCGCCGGCGTCCTGCGCCGAGTTGGTGCAGCCCGCAAGGACGCCCACGGTTGCCGCGGCCGAGGCAGCCACGACACCCGTCTTGAAGAACGAGCGCCGAGAGATGCCCCCTTGGCGGGACGCGCGGGCGCGACGGTGGTCCAGCACGGCAAGCCCCTAGTCGCGCGCCGCGCTCTGGGCCTCGCGCAGGGCGCGGCTCAGCTGGTCTGCGCAGGAGGTGGGGCGGGGCCCGCAGGTGTTACCCTCGAGGGTGCTGGCCACCTGGTCGACCGGCTGGCCCTTGACCAGCTTGCCAATTGCCTTGAGGTTGCCGTTGCAGCCGCCCTCGAACGAGACGCCCTCGATGGTGGCGCCGTCATTCGTGAGGTCAACGTGGATGGCACGCGAGCAGACGCCTCGTGGCCTGAAGTCATAGTGGAACATGGATCCCCTTCTTGTCTGTCATGCGCAATGCGAGCCATGCGGCCGAGTGCGCTTCCGTGACGGACGGGCGTGGCGGCACTCGCCCGAGGCCTATGCGAACTCGAGCCCCTCCAGGCGGTCGAAGACCACGTCCTTGCGCGCGAGGAAGCTCTGCGGATCGAAGATGGCGTCAAGCTGCTGCGAGCCGAGGGTGCAGCGGCTGTCGGCCTCAAGCTTGTCACGGAACGACGTACCCGACACGCAGTCCTGAACCTCGTGCCAGGTGGCCATGGCGTTCTCCTGGACGATGGCGTACGCCTCCTCGCGCGTGATGCCGGTCTCGACGAGGGCGAGCAGGACCTTGCTCGAGTAGATGAGGCCCCGGGTCTTGTCGAGGTTGGCGAGCATGCGATTTGGGTAGAGCACCAAGCCGTCAACGATGCGGATGAGGCACTGGAACATGTGGTCGAGCGCGATGAAGCTGTCTGCCTGGGCCACGCGCTCGGCCGAGGAGTGGCTGATGTCGCGCTCGTGCCATAGCGCCACGTTGTCGAAGGCCACCTGCGCGTTGGCCTTCACCACGCGGGAGAGGCCGCAGACCTTCTCGGCAGTGATGGGGTTGCGCTTGTGCGGCATGGCGGAGCTGCCCTTTTGACCCTTGCGGAAGGGCTCCTCCACCTCAAGGGCGTCGGTGCGCTGGAGGTTGCGGATCTCCGTTGCGATGCGCTCGCAGGTGGCCGCCGTGGTGGCAAGGACGCCGGCGAGGTAGGCGTGGTGGTCGCGCGATATGACCTGGGTTGAGAGCGGGTCGTGCGCCAGGCCCAGGTGCTCGCAGACGTACTCCTCGACAAAGGGGTCTATCGAGCTGTAGGTTCCCACTGCGCCGGAGATGGCCCCAAAGGCTACGTTGGCGCGAGCGTCCCCAAGGCGATCGTAGTCTCGCTTGAGCTCCCAGGCCCAACTGCCAAACTTCATGCCAAAGGTCATGGGCTCGGCATGGATGCCGTGCGTTCGTCCCACGCAGAGGGTCTCGCGCTCCTCGAAGGCGCGGCGCTTGCAGATCTCGCCGAGCCTCTTGCAGTCATCAAGCAGGATGTCCGTTGCCTGGATCAGCTGATAGCAGAGGGCGGTATCGCCGAGGTCCGAGCTGGTCATGCCAAAGTGGACCCAACGGCTGGGCTTGGGGTCTCCCTCGGGGACGCCCGCGTCGATGTGGCGGCCCATGTCCGTGAGGAACGCGATGACGTCGTGGTTGGTGACGGCCTCGATGGCATCGACCTCCTCCTTGTCGAAGCCGGCACGGCTACGAATCCAGGCTGCCTCCTCCTTGGTGATGCCTATCTTGCCAAGCTCGGCCTGCGCCTCGCAGGCAAGGACCTCGATCTCTTGCCATATGGCGTACTTGTTCTCCAGCGAGAAGATATGGCCCATCTCTGGGCGGGTGTATCTATCGATCATCTGCGTTCCTTTCGCAGCGAGACCTTGGATGCCCTGATTTTACCGCGACAGCCTATGCGGATGTGGAGGCGCGGTGCCGCTTGACGGCACCGCTCGTGGCCAAGCCCGCCTGCCGCACGGCCGAACCCACCGCACCCTGCGCCTTTGACACGTAGCCCGTAAGGTCCGCGCCGGTGAAGAGCCTGATGAGCCAGAAGTAGAGGAGGAGCACGGCGAGGGGAACCAGGCACGCCGTCACGATGCTCACCGCAACGGCATCGATGAGCTTGTTGAGCTGCTCGCCCACGGCACTGGCGGCGTCTGCGGCACCCGAGGCCAGCGCGGAGACCCCGTCAGATATGGCAGACCCCAGCCTCTCGAGGATGTTCTGGTTCTCCTTGGTGTCGTGACCGGCGTTGTCCTCGTAGACGGTCTCGCTTGTCTTGTTGGCCTCTTGGCCTGCCTCCTCCGCCGCGAGCGACGTCTGGTACTGGTCGGTGATGGTTTGGGTGAGGCCGGCGCTCACCGGCACGAGCGTTGCCAGTGCCAGGGCCACCACCAGGAACTTGACGCCCCAGACGAACAGGACCCGGCTTGGGCTCCACCTTCCGCGAAGCCACAGCCAGAGGATCATGAGCGCAACTCCCGCAGGGACAAGGAACCTAAAGGCGATGAGCCCAAAGGTGGTCAAGAGGAACTTCTCAAGGTAGATGATGGCGAGAACCGCCGCGAGCTTGCCCGAGAGGTCGGCCAGCTGGCCGGCGATGGGCGTGCCCACGTCACCCGGGATGGCCGAGACCGCCACGGAAGCCGTTGTGGCCGTTGCGACAAGCCCCAGCGCAGTGCTCTTCTGGCCGTCGAGCGTCCGGGTGACGCTGGCATAGGTCTCCGGGGACGAGAAGTGCGCCGCCATGGGAAAGGCGGAGACAAGCGCCAGCGCCACGAGCACGACCGTCACGATCACGCGCGTCTGCTCGCTCATCCTGCGGGGGCCATCCCCCGGCTGCGAGGGCAGCAGATAGTCTGGCTCTGTAGCGTCAAGCTCCTCCGTTGCGGGGGCAACATGCTGTAGCCCCTCGTCGAAACAGCTGTTGTCCATGGCCTCCCCCATCCCTTGGGTAGCGGAACAGAACACATGTTCTTATACCCTATCGTACATTGTTTCTCTGACAATATTAGCCGGACGGACAGCTTTTCGGGTGAACGGCATCGAACGCCCAAGGGTCCATGCGCCTGCCCGGTGCCAGCGGACCCCACGTGCGCGGCAGGCGGGGACGTGGGGATTGGGGCCGCGCCGGGGAGAGCCGCGACGGGCGTGGTCCCGCCGGGCGGGAATGACGCGCCCGCACCGCCGGAGAAGGCCTATAAATACTTGAGCGACATATCGTTGGGCCAGACAGGAAGGCCGTCAGGGGCGAAGCCGATGAAAACCAAAGGGGCGCCGCAGGCAAAGCGAGCCGCAGGCATACTGGGTGGGCTCGTTCGCAAGAAGGGCCTGATCATAGCGCTTGTCCTCCTTGTTTTCCTATGCGTTGTCGGCAGCGCCGCAGGCGGTGCCGCAGCCTCGGGCGCCGACCCCCAGCCCACACGGCCTGGCCTGGGGACACCGCCAGCAAGCGAGGGATCTCTCACCCTCACCGCGACCAGCGACCAGTCGTTTGACCCCACCGGCACCAAGGCATGGGCGACCGTGACCAAGGACGGCGGGCCCGCGAGGACCCTCAGGGCGCACTTCATCGACGTGGGCCAGGGCGACTCGGAGTTCATCGAGCTGCCGGACGGAAGGAGCCTGCTCATAGACGGCGGTCCCACAGACGCGGGCGAGAAGGTCCTCTCATACATCAAGGGTTTGGGATACTCCCGCATCGACTACGTGGTTGCCACCCATCCTCACGAGGACCACATTGGCGGCCTGACCACCGTCATCTCGTCCCTTGACGTGGGGGGGCTCTGGGCGCCCGACATCTCGGCAAACACGCGGGCGTTCGAGGGCTTCCTCGATGCCATCGAGTCGCGCGGCATCGAGACGCACGGGGCGTCTGGGGGCAAGGCCATTGGCAGCGGCGGCGCGTACTCGATCCAGATCCTGGGCCCTCAGGGCGGCGCCCAGTTCGACGACCTCAATGACGCCTCTGCCATCGTGCTGGTGACCTATGGGCAGAACCGCTTCCTGTTCACGGGCGACGCCCCCTCAGACCTCATCTCGCGGGCATGCGGCTCTCATGTGGACGTACTCAAGGTGGGGCACCACGGAAGCGGGACATCGACCAATTCGGGCCTGGTGGCAAGCCTGAACCCAACCTATGCCGTCATATCCTACGGTACGGGCAACCCCTACGGCCACCCCACCCAGGAGGCGCTTGACGCGCTCTCGGGCACGACGGTCTACGGAACGGGTGCCAACGGCACCGTGACCATCGAGTCCGACGGGACGAACCTCTCGGCAAGCGCCGAGAGGGACGGCACCGTCGTGGCCGGAGATGCGGAGTCCAGCGACAGCCCCGGCACCCCAGCCGATGCAGCGGCCACGGCCACGACAGCCGCCTGCGGCGATCAAGGCACTACCGGCGGCACCGATGCCACCGTCTATGTGACGAACTCCGGCAAGAAGTACCATCGAGAGGGGTGCAGACACCTCAAGAAGAGCAAGATTCCCATGAGCCTGTCCGACGCCAGGGACGCCGGCTACGGCCCTTGCTCGAAGTGCAACCCACCAACGTAGCAGTGGAGTCACGAGGCCTGGAAGGGCGTGTGCGGAAGGAGGCGTCGCGTGGAGCGCGTCATCGTAGATCGCTTTGAGGGAAGCATCGCCGTGGTGGAGGTTTGCCTGGGTCACATGCGCAACGTGCCTTGCTCGCAGCTGCCACCCGGCACACGCGAGGGTGACGTGCTCACGTTCGACGGACGCACGTACCGCAAGGACGTCGGAGCCACGGGCGAGCGCACAAGCAACATGCGCTCGCGCGCGCACGGGCTCTTCGGAAGCTAGCACCTGTCACGAAAGGCCCGCGGAGCGTGGCCTCGTCTGGCTGCGGGGATTCTCCGGGATTCGTACTGGCAAAAGCACGGGACTCCGGCAGTAGCGCCGACGCTGTCCAGGCCCATGTCGACAGCCCAAGATTCGTCGTACCGGAGAGTTGGTGCGTAAAAGCGTGACAGCGGAAAGGAAATTGGGAAACCTCGCACAAAAACATCCCATCGAACATCGCTTCTCGACCATCTGCATCAGATTTTTAACTATATATGCATAGTAGTGAATATTATTGGTATTAGATGCATAGTCATGCAAATATAGTTTCATGATTGATGTAAGGCGGCCGAGAGTCATGTTCGATGCCGCGCTTTTATGCGACCGCCACCCGAACGCCGATCGATAGAGCGGTTTTGTGCAGGAAGGGCAACGTGGGGCAGAGCGGCGGCAGAAGCCCCGCGCCACATTCCGTCACACATGGCCGGCGCCGGCGGCCAAGACCCAAAGAAGCCCGTGCTATTTGCACTCGTCGGCAGCCAGGCGCTCCTTGGCCTCGGCCAGCTGGACACGAACCGCCGCCTCGCCAGTGCCGCCATAGGTCACGCGCGCGTTGGCGATGCCCGCAGGGTCAAGGTCTTGCGCGACGTCCTCCTCGAAGAGCGGGCTGGCGGCACGGAACTCCTCGACCGTCAGGTCCTCAAGGCCCTTGCCGTGCCTCTCGCAATAGAGCACCAGCTTGCCCACGACCTCATGTGCCTCACGGAACGGCATGCCCTTCTTGACCAGGTAATCCGCAACGTCCGTGGCGGCGGTGAACCCCCTGCCCGCCTGCGCGAGCATGACGTCGCGGTTCACCGTCATGGTCTCGAGCATGCCGGAGGCAACGGCCATGCAGTCGATCAGGGTCTTGGCGGCGTCGGCGGGCCCCTGCTTGCACTCCTGGAGATCCTTGTTGTAGGCCAGCGGCAGCGACTTCATGGTGGTGAGCAGCGCCATGAGGTCTCCGTACACGCGACCGGTTTTACCGCGCGCAAGCTCTGCGAAGTCGGGGTTCTTCTTCTGCGGCATGATGGATGAGCCGGTCGAGTAGCTGTCCGAGAGCGTGATGAAGCCAAACTCGGTGCTGCTCCAAAGGACAATCTCCTCGCACAGGCGCGAGAGGTGCATCATGCTCACGGCACAGGCGTACTCGAGGTCGAGCAGGTAGTCACGGTCGGAGACGGCATCCATCGAGTTGGGGATCGCGTGATCAAAGCCCAGGAGCCGGGTGGTGCAGTCGCGGTCGAGCGGGTAGGTGGTCCCGGCAAGCGCCGCAGACCCCAGCGGATTGGCGTCGGCCGCGGCGCGGGCGGCGGCAAGACGGGTGTGATCGCGCGAGAACATCCAGAAGTATGCCAGCATGTGATGCGAGAGGAGCACCGGTTGCGCGTGCTGTAGGTGCGTGTAGCCCGGCATCACGACCCCCAGGTTCTTCTCGGCCACGCCCAGGAAGGTGCGGCGAAGCTCCATGTTGCCCTCGAGGAGCCCGTCGCAGAGACGCTTGGCGTAGAGACGGATGTCGGTCGCCACCTGATCGTTGCGCGAGCGGCCCGTGTGCAGGCGCGCGCCGGGCGCGCCGATGTCTGCGGTGAGGGCCGTCTCAACGGCCATGTGTACGTCCTCGTCGTTCACGTCCCAGGCAAAGGTGCCGTCCGCAATCTGCTCCGATATCCTCTCGAGCCCGGCGTCGATGGCTGCGGCGTCCTCCCCCGAGATGATGCCCTGCTTGGCCAGCATCTTCGCGTGCGCGCGGGAGCCCCTGACGTCTTCCTGCGCCATGGCCTTGTCATCATCGAGCGACGCCCCGAACTCCTGCGTGAAGGCGTCGACGCCCTTCTCGAACCTGCCGCCCCACAGTGCCATGTGCCCTCCTTGCGCGACGTGACGTAAAGGAAGGGGTGCCCGCAGGCCGCACGGGCACCCCGAAAGCGAACCTACTGTAGCTTGGAGCCGGGGCCCTGAACGCGAGACCAGGTCTTGGACTGCAGGCCGTGGATGGTGATGAAGCCCTTCGAGGCCGTGTGGTCGAAGGTGTCGCCCTCGTCGTAGGTGGCCAGGTTGTAGTCGTAGAGGCTGTAGGGCGAGCGCAGGCCGTCCACGAACAGGCCGCCCTTGCAGAGCTTGATGCGCACCTCACCAGTCACGTACCGCTGGGTGTATGCGTTGTATGCGTCGATGGCCTCACGGTTCTGCGAGTACCAGAGGCCGCGGTAGACCGTGGAGGCCCACTCAACGTCGAGCTTGGCCTTCTGCTTCAGGGTCTCAGCGTCGAGGCACAGGGTCTCGAGCGACTGGTGGGCCTGGATGAGCAGCAGCGCGGCGGGGCACTCGTAGCACTCGCGGCTCTTGATGCCCACGACGCGGTCCTCAATCATGTCGATGCGGCCGAAGCCGTTGCGGCCGGCGATCTCGTTCGCCTTGATGATGCAGTCGAGCAGCGACATCTTCTCGCCGTTGATCGAGACGGGCAGGCCACCTTCAAAGCCGATGATCACGGTCTCGGGGTCGGCGGGGCAGTCCTCGGGGTTCTTGGTCATCGTCCAGATGTCCGCCGGCGGCTCGTTCCAGGTGTCCTCAAGCACGCCGCACTCGATGGCCCTGCCCCACAGGTTGTCGTCGATGGAGTATGGCTTCTTGTGGGTGGTGGGCACGGGCACGCCGTGGGCCTTGGCCCACTCCATCTCGGAGTCACGTGTGGTGAGGTCCCACTCGCGCACCGGCGCAATGATCTCGAGCGACGGGTCGAGCGCGCAGATGGAGGTCTCGAAGCGCACCTGGTCGTTGCCCTTGCCGGTGCAGCCGTGGGCGATGTACTTGGCGCCGTACTCGTGCGCGATGTCCACGAGGTGCTTGGAGATGATGGGGCGGGAGAGCGCGGAGAGCAGCGGGTAGATGCCCTCGTACTTGCCGTTCGCCCAGATGGCCTTGGAGACGATGGCCTCGGCGTACTCCTCGCGCATGTCGACGGCCTCGGAGGCAATGGCTCCCATATCGAGGGCCTTCTGCTTGATCCAGGAGAGGTCCTTCTCGTCCTGGCCAACGTTGCCGCAGATGGCGATGACGTCCATGTTCTTCTCGACCTGTAGCCACTTCACGATGACGGACGTGTCCAGGCCACCGGAATATGCGAGGACGACCTTTTCCTTCTCAGCCATGTTGATGCACCTTTCTGTTGTTGGGCCTTGATACCCTTGCAGACATGCAAACGAACGAGCGCCGTGGCTGTGCCGCGACGTCACGAAGAACCCCGATCGTGCCGGGCGCTGCTGGATGCCTTGTCTAGAACCGCACGTGACGAGGGGGACGACAAGAACCTATGCCAGCGCGCACGACATCGCGGGGCTGATTCGTCGGTTCTGGCGTCGAAGGGAGATCGTGTCATGGCTGCGTACGGTGCAGGTCATGCGTTGGTCACCCCTTCAAAAAGTGGCGCGCGAGGCCTCGCGCGGCTGTCGTTACTATGCGGGACTATAGGCCCCCTTGGGTCGAACTGGCAAGTGCGGGCGAGAAAAGATTTCTGCTCGAAACAAAACAGGCACGATGGCATCCGACGGCCCAACACAAGGACAGGTCACAGCCACATGGGCTGTGACCTGCTGTTTTTCGTGGTGCGCCCTGAGGGGGTCGAACCCTCGACCTTGGGATTAAAAGTCCCCTGCTCTACCAACTGAGCTAAGAGCGCGCACCGTGGCCAAGGCCACTATTGCAGCGCAATTCTACCACGCCCAGGATGCGGGGCAGAGGGTCCGGCCGCAGACTTTCGGAAGTTGGCCGCACTGGCCGCACCTTGGGACATCACCGGTTGTTCCCGGATGCATCGAAGTGCCCCTCGTCCCACAAATTCTCGCGTGATTGCATCGAACTGCCCTTCGTTACACGCCATTTCCGGTTCAGGCACCACGTCCGACGCAAATTAAGACTTTGATTTTCCATTCTACCTGGCATTTTAGAAAATCGCTCGAGGCGCCTATCTGAGTGGTGCGCGTAATCACGTGCAACAGAGGGCAATTTGATGCAGCAAAGTCAAAATATGTGTAACGTGAGGCACTTCGATGCAGTATCTTGCCCCCAAGCGAAGGCCCCGCGTATCGCGGGGCCTAAGAGCGGCGGTTTACGTGTCAGACCCAGTCGCGCCGCGCGTCGGGTCCGGCCAGGCGCAAGGGGGGCGGCCATCGACACAGGCGATGAGGGGCCCATGGGGTCAGCACAACCGGGGGCGCGAGGGCGGGTCTACCCTACTCCCACGGCCACTGGCCGTTGATGAAGACCGGTGTCTCGGTGCCGTCGGCGGCCACGCCCCAGATATTGAGGTCATCAGAACCCACCATGAAGTCCACGTGCGTGTGGCTCTGGTTGATGCCGGCAGCCATGAGCTGGTCCTTGTCCATCGAGAGGCCGTCCTCCACACACTCGGGAAAGCCCATGCCCAACGCAAGATGGCAGCTGGCGTTCTCGTCGTACAAGGTGTCGTAGAAGAGGATCCCGCTCTGGCGGATGGGCGTGTTCTTCGAGACGAGCGCGACCTCGCCAAGGCGCACGGCATTCTCATCCGTCTCGAGGATGTGCTGGAGAACCTCCTTGCCCGCCTTCGCACCGTAGTCAGCCACGGCACCGCCCTCAAAGCGCAACCAGAAGTCGCGGACGGTCTGCCCGTTGTGTACCAGCGGCAGCGCAGAGTACACGATGCCGTCGACGCGCATGCGGTCGGGCGAGGTGAAGACCTCCTCGGTGGGGATGTTGGGGAAGAAGACCGTGCCGTCCTGGAGCCGACCGGCACCGCCCTCCCAGATGTGGCCCTCAGGCAGCCCGACGGTGAGGTCCGTGCCGTTTGAGGATGCGTAACGCAGGGCGGAGTAGCGCTTGCGGTTGAGCATGCGCTTGGTCTGCTCGAACGAGGCGTTATGCGTCTCCCAGGCACTTTCGGGGTCATCGCCCTCGGCGCGCGAGGTCTCGAGGATGGCCACCCACAGACGGTAGACCGCCTCGGCCGGGGAGAGCTCCGGAAAAACCTCGCAGGCCCAGGCCTGCACGGGGACACCGGCAATGCACCAAGCGTTGCGTCCAAAGTCCATACCGTCGCGGAACGACTTGCACTGCTCGTTGCGAGCGCGCGACGCGGTGGCCGGCTTGGCGGGATCGATGCCCTTGAGCGACGACGGATCCGAACCCCCGAGGAAGAGGAACGCAGCGCCGCCCTCCGCAAGGGAGTTGAGCTGCTCGCGCTGCCAGGAGGGGACCGTCTCGAACCAGGAAGTGGGGACGTTCTCATAGGTCATGCGCGTCATCTGGTCATCGTGCCAGATGACCGTCACGTGGCCCGCGCCCACGCGGTATGCCGCACGGACGACCCTGCGCGCAAAGTCGGCGCGCTCGACGGGGACCGAGAGCACGAGCTCCTGCTCGGTACGCAGCCCGACGCCCTTCTTTACCAGCAGATTTGCATAGCGGTCAAGCTGCCCTGAGATGGCCTCGGTTGCCAGGCGACATTCTTCGTCCGTCATGGGAATGGCAGTCATGGTGGTGGTTCCCTTCGGGTTTGGCACGTGCGCGCCCATGCAATGGCGCTTTTCTCATAGGGTTAGTACCCATAAAAAGGGCCCCGAAGGGGCCCGGTGTGTCCTGGAGCGGGCAACGGGATTCGAACCCGCGGATGATGGCTTGGGAAGCCATTGCCTTACCACTTGGCGATGCCCGCACGTGTCTGCGCCAAGGATTTGTGCCAAGGCGCTTAGCGCACGCTGTAGTATACCGTGCCCGTTTCCGCGGAACAAGGAAGCGTTGCCGAACGGCGGCAATTCGCACGAAATCCGCTCACCGGATCTGCCCACGCGGCGGCGGGCCCGGCCTCACTCGTGCGGCGGTTCGAGAGCCCCTCGCGTGATGGCGTGAGGGCGTACAAGGTCAGGCCCGACCTACTGGGCCTCGGACCCGGAACAGAGGAGGCCCCCTTCGCCCGCGCTGGATCCCCATGAAGATCGTCGCCATCGACCGACGATGCGGTCACGCCCGGGGTGCCGAAGCCGACTACCCGCGTCTCTTGGAGGACGGTGTGATTCCCATCATGGCGTACAACCTGGAGACACCGCCTACGGAAAAGCCCGAGGCCGTCGTCTCGCGGGGAACTGCCAACACAAGGATGCGCGACTTCTACAACACCTTCACACTCCTTAAGGTGAAAGGCGAGTCCATAGAGCTGCCTGTCCTGAGAGGTACCGGTTGGAGCGGCCTTCGGCAGGGGGGCAATCCGCCGCCGGAGAATGCGCGGCTCGCCCTGAGCGAGGTGGAGGATGATGGGCGCAGGAGGGAGATGCGGTCCCGCCGCCAGCCCAAATCGGACTACGACGGGGAGTCTCGTAGAATGATGCTGTCGAGGCGGTCTTTCGCCTCGTAGACATGCTTGAAGCGGAGCAGGGCGAACCCTGGCGGGCGGTCGCGGCAACAGAGTCGTTTAAGCCAGCGCAAAGCAATCTCCGGCTTATAGGAGAGTTTAATATAATATTAAATCATTTCATGTAATGATTCCTGCTCTATAGCATCACTGGTATTTCAGCGTGCGTTTTCCTCATTGACTCGTGCTTTGGGACTGTAATTGGATTCCCCCCCGGTCGCGACCCATCGCAATGCTCTCGCCACGGGTTTTGGTTGTGCCGGCCATCTTTGCGGCAGCAGCATTTCCCCAGCTCGTACGGGTCACCGTTCATAACTCTGCAAGCCATGTGTCAGCAGGCTGTCCGCGCCACGTCAAAAGGGTGCATGCTCTCGCCCCTAACCTTGGTCCCCCTCAACAGGCCCATCGACGCACGGAGGAGGACACATGAAGCCAGGGCGACCAAAGGGGATACGAGAGGGAGCGGGGCGCGCCCGCGCGGGGAGAGGCGCTCCCCACGCGCGGCTCGTTGGCGGGGACAGGCTGCGAGGCGGCCCTCACGTGGGGCCAGGACACGCGGGGAGGCGTTCGCTGTGGCGCAGGGCCTTGGCCGCCGCCACAGCCGCCGCCCTCGTTGTCGGGCAGCTCCTGGGAGGATGGAGGGCCGCAGGGGGCGGCATTGCGCTGGCGCAGTCTCCGGCATCGGGCAACGCCAACATCGCCTACCTGCACAACCCCAACGGCAGCGCATACATAAGCGACGTGGTGGGCGTCACGCGGCGGCAGGTGGTCGACGAACTCGAGGCGCACGAGCACGACAGCTACTACCTGGGCACCCCGTACATGGGAATCAATGACACGGGCAACAAGCCGCGACCCAACGGTGATCCAGGGGGCTACTCGCCCGGTATGCAGTGCAACGGGTTCGTCGCATACGTCCTCGACAAGGTGGGCGGCACGCCCTACGAGACCTTCGTGAACACCGACGGCCATCGTGGGAACTGGGCGTCGCTGCTCAACTGGTTTGCGGTCTGCGAGCGCAACGACGTCGTCTCCTACACCTTCGACTCAAAGGAGGAGATGCTGGCATCGGGCCTGCTCCAAAGGGGAGACATCATCTGCGCCATCCCCTACACGCATGTGCTCCAGGCGGGGGCGGACTCCTATGGCAATACCGCAGATGACCACGTCGGCTTCTTCTGGGGCGGCTCCTCGGGCGAAGACCTCTTCTGGCACTCTGCCCACAGGCCAAACGGCTTATGGGCAGGTGACACGCTCATCAACGGCAACCAGATATCCGCCATTGCGCCCAAGTGCCTCCCGTCCTGCTGGGTCCTGTTCCCCCTGGGACCGCCCGACGGTCAGGTGGAGCTGTCCAAGCGGTCAGCCAGCGAGGCCATCACGCAGGGCAACGCCAGCTATTCGCTTGAGGGGGCTTGCTACGGGCTCTACTCGGACGAGCGATGCACACAGCTCGTGCAGTCCGCCACGACGGATGCGGGCGGGCACGCCGTATTCACGGGCGTGCCGGCGGGGGACTACTGCGTTCGCGAGATCTACCCCTCGCAGGGCTACCTGCTGGACGAGAGGGTCTACCGGGTCACCGCAAGCTCTGGCACCACCGCGCAAGTAGAGGGCTCCCCCGTCGAGGAGATGCCCGCCTGCGCGCCGGCGGGGGCCATCGTCCAGAAGCTGGATGCCCAGACGGGAGGCTCCGCGCAGGGAAACGCCTCGCTGGCAGGGGCGCAGTTCACGGTCTCCTACTACGGGAACACCACCGGTGACGTCTCTGGCGAGCCGCTCCGCACCTGGGTCTTCGCGACTGACGAAGCTGGCGTGGCGACCTACACCGACTCTCGGCTCGTCTCTGGGGACAAACTCTACGTCAACCCGCAGGGCGAGGAGGTCCTTCCCCTGGGCACCTACGGCATCCAGGAGACCTTGGCACCGGCGGGCTACGAGCTCACCGACGCCTCTACGCATGTGGCCACCGTCACGCTTGAGGGAGGAGCCACCGTCTGGAAGGCGCTCGACGGGTGGAACAACGTCAGCGCCATAAGGGACGTGAGGGGGCGCGGCGTCAACGACCAGGTAGTCCTTGGGTCGATTCGCGTAAACAAGATTGACCACCACCTCAAAGAGGGGGTTTCCCAGGGTGATGCCACGTTGGCGGGGGCGCGGTTCCAGGTGCGCAACGTATCCGACCATGCCGTCAGCGTCGGCGGCACCACCTATGGCATTGGAGACGACATCGCTGGCCTCGACCTGGTGACGGACGCCGAGGGCAACGCCACGAGCGGGCGCGTCCTTCCCTACGGCACCTATGAGCTGAGAGAAGTCCAGGCACCCGAGGGCTACGAGCTCAACTCGGGTTGGGTGGGCATCGTCACGGTCTCCGACTCGCAGGGTCCGGAGGACGTCGGCACCGTGGACGAGACCGTCGAGAGGCCCCGCACGCCACCGGTCGTAAAGGTGGATGTAAGTCTGGGGTCGGACGGCCCGCAGGGCGACGCCACCTTCGAGGGGGCCGAGGTGAGCATCACCAACGCATCCAAGGGATCCGTGACGTATGGTGGCGAGAGGATCGCGCCGGGAGACGTGGTGTGCGCCCTCACGGCCAACGCCGAGGGCCAGTTCCCCAGCGTGGACCTCCCCTATGGCACCTACGTGCTCAGAGAGACCAGGGCTCCGGAGGGATACCTCCTCAACGAGGGGTGGACGAAGACGCTCGTGCTCCATGGAGGGGATCAGGCCCAGGTCGAGCTTCCAGACGTCCCGGCGTCCGGAGGCATCGACATCGACAAGATCGACCACGAGCTCGCTGGCGCGAATCCCCAGGGGGACGCCGCTCTCGAGGGCGCGCGCTTCCAGATAACCAACGAGTCCGCGCGTCCCGTGGTCATCGCAGGCGTGAGCTACGCCCCAGGCGAGGCCATCACGGGCATCGACCTTGTGACGGATGCCCACGGACACGCGGCGACCGGCTCCCATCAGCTTCCCTACGGCCGCTACTCCGTCCGCGAGACGTCTGCCCCAGAGGGCTATCTCGTCAATGCGAGCTGGAAGGCAGACGTGACAATCCGTGAGGACGGAACGCTGATCTCCGCCTTGGCGCCCATCAACGACCAGGTGGTCCGCGGCGGCGTGCGCGTTGGCAAGCTCGATCGCGAGACCCTTGGGCGGGCGCCCCTTGGCTCTGCGACGCTCGCAGGCGCCACGTTTGCCGTGACGAACGCCTCCGCCAGCCCGGTCCTGGTTGATGGGGCCGTGGTCAGGCCGGGCGATATGGCGGTCACGCTGACAACGGACGAAGGCGGCACGGCCTCCACCAGCGCAAGCTCCCTCCCGTATGGCACCTACACGGTTCGCGAGGTCTCCGCTCCCAAGGGATACCTCCTGGATGGCGAGGCAAGGCTCTGGTCAGCCACGTTCCGCGTGGCGGACGATGGCGCAATCGTTGACCTCACGGAGCCGGAGGATGCCGTGCGCGACCAGGTTGCGCGCACGGATGTCCGCCTTGTGAAGCGGGACGAGAGAACGCAAGAGCCCATGGCCGGCGTGGCGTTTCTCATCACCAGCCTCACCACGGGAGAGCGCCATGTTGCCGTGACGGACGAGAACGGCATCTTCGACTCCTCCGCCTTCGGCTCTAATCGGCGAACCAACGCAAATGACGCCGCGCTGGGCGGGGGCGAGACGGACTCGCCTGACGTAGGCTCCGCAGGCCTTGAGGCGGCGACCTCGAAGCTCGACGCGGGGAGCGGCGTTTGGTTTGGCGGTTCCACCGATGCCAACCAGGAGCCCATCGAGGGCCTTGCAGCGCTGCCGTACGACCGTTACGAGGTGCAGGAGCTACGCTGCGATGCCAACCGCGGACGGGCGCTCGTCTCGTTCGGGCTTACCACCGAGTTCCCCGAACCCCGGCACAACGAGCTGCTTGACCTGGGTACCATCGACAACCGCGAGGAGCTCGAACCCTCCGTCCAGACAACGGCGACAGACGAGAAGACCGGCACCCACGAGGGCCTGCCGCGAGACGCCACATGCGTCGTCGACGTTGTGGCCTATGAGGGGCTCGTGCCCGGCAGCAGCTACGAGCTGAAAGGCGCGCTCATGGACGCGGAGAGCGGCGCGCCGGTCCTCGGCTCCGAAGGCCATGCCATCGAGGCGGCGCGCCGGTTTGTCCCCACGCAGGCGGACGGCACGCTTGCCGTCTCATTCGAGACGGACGGCCCGTCCCTTGAGGGAAGGAGGGTGGTTGTCTTCGAGTCTCTCTACCGTGGCGGACAGGAGGTCGCAAGCCACAAGGACCTTGGCTCTGCGAGCCAGACCGTCGACTATCGGGAGGAGATGCCGCCCGCAGACGAGGACCGCTCCGGTCGAAAGGGCACGCCCAAGACCGGCGATGCCACGGCCCGCGCCGCCATCGGTGCCTGTGCGGCACTTGGCTGCACTGGGATAATCCTCGCGCTCTGGCGCAGGGGGGAGGGGCGCTGAGCACGCCGGGGAGGCGTGCGCGAGCTCGTTGACACATACGGAGAGGGGGCCGGCGTCGGCCGGCCCCCTCGAAGCCCGCGGCCTCGCGCGCGAGCCTGCTGCGGGCGGCTATGAGCGGCGAATCATCTCCGTGACCAGCTCGGCGACGGATGCGACCTGGTCCCCGTCGACGTTCTCGGGCACGTCCTGCTCCGTGCGGGAGAGCGCGGGAAGCCCGTCTCCCCCTATGCCCATGACCGTCACGGCGCGCACGGAGGCGCGCATGGCGATGGTGGCGTCGGTGTCGTCCCAGTCATGCGTCTGCGTCTTCAGGCTCACGTGGAGATCGGACGCCGTGGCCGTGAGGAGTCTGAGGAGCCTCCTGTCCGCACGGCGGGTCTGCTCGAAGCCCTCATGGGTGAGAAGAGAGAGGTCGCCGGCACCAACGCAGTCGAGATTCACGAGGAACGCACCGCGGATGGCAGAGCGGTGCGCGGCCAGGAAGGAGCGCATGCCCGCATGGTCAAGATCGGAAGCGCCGAGGGCGACAAACCAGATGTCGTGGCAGACAAGCTCGTCGTCGCCCATGTGGAGCACCGCGGCGCGGAGGTCGTCCTCGGTGGGGACGTCGTCGGGCTCCCCTTCTGTCGCGCCACCAAGCGCCTCGTCGGCGGGCGGCAGCTCTCCTTGGGCGGTGTCCAGGGTGGAGTCGGCGAGAGGGGCGTCGCCCGCCGCAGGGGCGCCATCGGGGGAATCGCCCGCCCCCTCGGCAGAAACGTCCTGCACCAACCGCAAGCCGCTCCTGGTGGTGGCACCACCCTTCCAGGGATCAGACTCGGATCCGTCATCCCAGTTGTCGGGGTCGTCACTCAGCCAGCTGCCGGCGAGGGTGCCGGGGGTACGGGGCTGGCCGCCGGCCTTGTCCTTGCCGCGGTTGAAGAGGCCGAAGCGGCGCTTCTCGGACCGGAGCTCGGGCTCTGGCTCACGCTCTCGAAGGTCATCCGCGGCAATGATGTCCAGGCCGTCCTGGGATGCGTCAACGGGCTTCGGGGTGGCTGTGGGGGTGATGGCGGGCGTCTCGGGATCCGCGCCAGCACCGCGGATCCGCTGGGCATTCCTGGCATCCGCGTCGCTCAGGAGGTTTCCCATGCTCCTCCTGGAGGGGGTTGCCGCCGGATGAGAGGTCACGAGCTGGGTGGCGTCCGGATCGGACGCAAACGGGTCAGACGCCTGCGACGGGTCGGGAAGGTCGAAGAGCGCCGCGCGGCGGGCCACGTCGGAAACACGTGGCCTGAAGGTAGACCTTCCCCAGTTGGGATCATCGGGCTTCTCGGGACGCTTGCGGGGCGCGGGTGCCGTCGGGCGCGTGGATCCAAGGTCGTCGTTGGGCGTCGCGGTGAGGCCAGAGTCGTCCTTCTCGCCGACGCCGTGGCTCTCAAAGCGGTCGAACATGCTCGCAAGCTTCTTGGGATCAAAGAAGCGGGGCTTCTTTGCAGCGGGGGCGCCCGCGACGGGACCGGCATCGGGGGCCGGGGCAACGGCAGCGTCATTGGCAATGGTGGCGTCGGGGGAGGCAGGCTCCGCCTCCGTGGTCCCGGCTTGCGACGCGGGCGCCACAGGGGCCGGGCCCGGGTCGGCGCCCTCGCCATCCACGGGGGCGGCCGCAGGCCCGGGAAGGCTCTCGGTCAGGTCGGACGCGCCCGCCTGGGTCTCGGCGGCGATGCGCGCGCCGGCGCGGACGGGACTTCCGGGCAGCTCGCTGGTCTGGTCGGCATCGATGGAGGACGACCTCATGTCGCTGGAGGATTCGACATACTCAATCTCGCAATCGGCGGGAAGGATGCCCAGGACGGCGATCACGTCCTTGCCATGGCGGACGCCGACCGTCTCCTCGGGCTGCGGCTCGGGAACCGGGGCGGGTTCGGGGCCTTCCCCGGCCGGGCGTGCGCCGGGCGCCGCAATCTGCGCCGCCTCCCACTCACGCCGCTCCCTCTCGAGGGCGCGCTGAGAGACGGGCCTCTCGCTGGAGGGGCGGACGTTGTCGAGTATGCCGAGGAGCGCAGCCACCGAGGACTTGTTGTCGTTGGAGCCAAGCGAACAGCGCGAGAACCGCTGGTAGATGCCATCGGCACCAAACGCCACGAGGGGGACGGAAAGCAGGATGCCCGCCACCCAGAGGATCGAGAGGAAGGCTGCGGGCAGGAAGGAGAACGCCTGGAGCAGCGCACAGAGGGCGACTGCGGGGACAAGCCACCTGAGCGCCTTGCGGAGCATGGGGATGTAGTGGGAGAGCGGGCTTCCGTACAGGAAGCTGTCACGCGGGGAGTCGTAGTGGGCAACCACGACGATTGGCCTGTTGCCCTTGGCGACGAGCTCGCCCGTGGCGCGATGCAGGGCAACCACGTTCTGGCTGCGGGCGGCCGGCCCGAACTTGGAGAGGATGCCCCCACCGATGCCAAGCGCCTCGAGGACCATAAGGACGGCGGGCACGACGGCCAGGATGATGCCTGGAATGGAGACGCCCGTGCCCGAGAGGATGGCCCCCACGAACATCAGCACGAACAGGATGCACCGCGCTGCGCGCCCGAGGCCAGGGGCATCAAACTCCTCGACGTTAACGTCTACGTCATGCTGCCGCATGAGGTCGGCGATGGTCTGGGCGGCCTGGAACTCCTCCTGGCTGTTGGCCGGGGAGATGCCAATGTGGTCCTCCAGGTAGTCCATATAATCATGTGTCATGGCCATGCTGTATGTCCTCCGCTGGTCACGCGGTCGCTTCGGCCGCGAGAGTGCGCATATACCTTGTCGAGTATACGTCTTGATGGGCCTCGATATCATCCCCGCGGCCCCCGGACGGTCTTTTGCACGTCAATTCCCCCCATAACGTACGCACATGATCCGCCGTTTGGCGCGGCAGGTTAGCTCTGTGGGTTGGGTGGGGTCTTCGTCTCGCCGAACGCCCTCCGTTCTACTATCGTCTAGTCCTGATGGTGGGAAGCGCGCGGCGGGGGCGAGGTCGCCGTTGCCGCGATGAGGACGGAGGGGATCGAAGTGGACGCTGTGGACGGCTATGCCGAGCTCTCGAAGGACGACGAGCAGGCCAGGAGGGTCGCCTCGCTCGCCCTCGCCTTCATGAGCTCGGACACCATTCGCGATGAGGCCGTGTGGCGCCTGTTCTACCCCGACTTGGCGAAGGCAGACTCGTATCGCACGGCGTTCCGCCGCGACAGGGCCGCCCTTGCCGAATGCGGCATCACGGTGAGCAGGGTCACGGGTCCGGAGACGCTCTGGCGCGTGGACAGCACATCATTTGTCGAGAGCACCGAGCTCTCCGAAGAAGACGCCATGGCCATCGACGTCGCCTGCCTGTCCCTCGTAGACGATCCGAACTTCCCCTATGGATCGGAGCTGCGCATCGCGCTCTCGAAGATAGACGGCGCCTTCGACTGCCCCACCTCGGCCTCGCTGCCCGCTGAGGAGCGGGTTCCAAGCCGACAGCTTGTCACCTTGCAGGGTTGCAGCCTTTCGGGGCACGCCGCGCGCATCGAATACGTGCGCGCGGACGGCCGGGCGGTCGATCGCCTGGTTGCCCCATACGGCTTCTTTGGCATGCGAGGGCATCTGTACATGGTGGCGCCATGCGTCGATGACGCCTCCGGCGTCATCGACGGCTCCGCTCGCACGTACCGCATAGACCGGGTGCGGCGGGCGGCGGAGGCCTTGGGGACCCCCTTCGAGGTTCCGGGGGACTTCGACGTCCGCGATTGGCAGAGGCTTCCCTTCCAGCTGGGCCCCACCTCATGCGAGGGCGCGTTCGCCGTGCCGGGGCATGTGGTTCGCGAGTTCTCGCAGGTCGCAGGCGGCAGGGGCTCGCTTGGGCCGGGACCGGCGGACGATCGGGCCCACGCCGCCGCAACGTGGCGCGTCGAGGTGAGCAGCATCGATGACGCGGCATCATGGGCCATCGCAGAGGACCTCACGCCACTGTCGCCGCCAGAGCTCGTCGAGGCCTGGCGAGAAAAGCTCGAGGGGGTGGTCGCGCATGGCTAGCCGCAGGCAGGGAGCCGGACGCAAGGGGGGCCTGCAAGAGGCCCGCGAGCTGGTCGCCATCATCTCGTCGCTGGATCATGCGGGCGACAGCATCGACGTGACCACCATCGCCAGGCGTCTGGGCATCAGCGAGCGGGAGGCGCGCCTGCGCATGGACCTCATCCTCTCAGCGGGTGGCGATGGGGCGGCGGCGCTTCCCCTCGCCGAGCGCGGCGCGGGCCGGCTCTCCCTCGAGGGCGGGGCCCACAACCACGCGAGGAGGCTCCGCCTCACCAGGTCAGAGACGGTCGCGGTGCAGGCCGCGCTCGACCGCATGGGAATCCCCGCGGATGCGCCGCTGCGTCGGAGGATTGCGGCCTCGCTCGCGCCCTCGGGGCCATCTGCGGGTCCCGGGGACGCGCAGATGGCCCGAACGCTTGACGGGGGCGCGGGCGCTGGATGCTCCACGGGTGCCGCGGACGCCCCTCGCGTGGCGGAGGCCATCCTCCAATGCTCGAGGGCAATATCCCAGCTCGGCATGATCGACTTCACCTACCAGGGCATATCAGACAGCGCTCCGAGACGGCGCCACGTCGACCCGCAAGGGCTGCGCAACACGGACGGCGCCTGGTACCTTGACGCCTACGATCCCTCCCGCCGTGGAAACCGTGTCTTTCGCCTGGACCGCATGGAGGACGTGCGGGCCGTGCCCGCCGAGGAGGTCTCCCCGGAGCCACAAGGGGACATCGGCGCGCGCACGGTGCGCATCACCTTCCACGACAGGCGCTACCTCGATCTCCTCGCCTGGCCGGGACTGCGCGTCGAGCGAGACGACGGCGCCGTGGTCCATGCCCGAATCCCCTACTATGGCGGAGAATGGCTGCCCCGGCGCATCGCCGCGTGCGCCGGAACCGCACACGCAAGCGACGGCGAGGTCAACGCCCTCGCCGTCGCCTACGCCCGCCGCAAGCTGGGCGATACGTGAGCGGGCGCGCCTATCGCTCGTGCGACGCGCGCCACATCTCTATGTAGCGCCCCACGTTCTCGGTCTCGAGCGTGGTCACGCTCTTGGACGGCAGCGACCCCGTGAAAGAGCGGCCGTAGCGCTTCTGCACCACGCGCGAGTCTGCGAGCACCAGCACCCCGCAGTCGCTTGACGTGCGGATGAGCCGCCCCGCCGCCTGCTTCACCGAGATGACCGCCTCGGGAAGCGAGTAGCGCCACCAGGCGCGCTCCTCACGCAGGTCGCGCTCGCGCACGATGGGGTCGTTGGGGCTCGCAAACGGCAGCTTGGGGATGACGACGCACCTCAACGTGTCGCCGGTGGCGTCGAATCCCTCCCAGAACGAGCGCAGGGCGAGCAGGGACGCGCGCCTCTCGGCGAGGAACCGCTGGCGCAGGCGGCGCGGCGAGGAGCCGCGCTCCTGGCAAACCAGCGCGAGGCCGACCTTGTCGAGCCGCGGCCCAAGCACGGCGTACACGCGCTCCATGTCACGCCTGTTCGTGAACAGCGTGAGCACAGACCCATCCATGGAGCAATGCACGCTGTACAGAAGATCGACGAGGGCATCGAGGTAGTTGCTCTCGTTTGGAGCCGGCATGTCTTTGGTCACGATGACGGACATACTTCCATCATAATCAAAACTCGAATCAAGTCGCACGTCCTTGCGCAGGGTGTCGGCAAGGCGGTCCAGCCCCACGGCATGGTCGAAGTGGGAGAAGTCGTCCCTTACGGCCATGGTCGCCGAGGTGAACACCACGCTCTGCATCTCCGGAAGCCAGTCCCGCGCAAGGTCGGCGCCCACGTCAAGCTTCTCTGCAAGAAGCCTCTCGGCACCAATGCGGCGCTTGGAGCGGTACAGCTCCGCGGAGTACACGTACGTCTGGTCCTCTCCGCCCAGGACGAGCCGGAGGCTTTCGAGCAGATCGGAGACAAAGCGCCCCGACTCCGTGAGGTCCGCCGCCAGCTGCGGCGCAAGCTCGGCGAGCCTCTCCTCCGCCTCGCCCAGGTGCCTCGCCGCCTCGTCCAGGTGCGCCACGGCGGCAGACCCGGCCTCGGCCACCGCCCCCCACTGCGACGTCTTTCGGACCCCGTCGTCAATCCAGAGGGTCACCATGTCGTAGCCGCCGTCGCCCCTGGCAAGCGAGCCCAGCTCATGCACGGCCATGAAGAGGTCAGCCGTGGAGACGGAAGCGCGGGAGACGGACGCGGCCGCCTTGGTGAGCAGCCCCTGCACCAGGGTCGCCCCTTCGAGCCTGGACGCCGAGACGGACGCCATGACCGTATGGAGGGCCCCACTCTTGGTGCCGCCGAGCAGCTCGAACGCGGCGCGGGCGGCCTCGCCCGAGACCTCGCGCGCCCATTGACGGCGGGCCTCGCTCTCGAAGGAGTGGGCCTCGTCGACCACCCAGTGCCTGATGGGAGGCAGGATCTTCCCCCCGGCGGCGACATTGCGCAGCAGCAGCGAATGGTTGGTCACTACAACGTCACCGCTGGCGGCATGCCTGCGCGCGCCGTGTACCAGGCACTCGTTGGGGAAGTATGGGCAGCGCGCGCGCAGACACTCGCCCGGGGTGGTCGTGAGCATCTGGCGTGGCACATAGCGCCAACGGATGCCCAGCGCGTCCAGGTCGCCATCGGGCGACTGACAGGCGTAGGCATAGGTCACGGCGATGGCGGTCAGCATGTCGCAGGCAATGGCGTTATCGGAGCGGCCGTCATTGCGGGCCAGCTCAAGCGGCAGGCCCTCCACGGCGGCGCGGTCGAGCCTATGCAGGCAGGGGTAGTGCTCGTAGCCCTTCAGGCTATGGAACGCGAGGCCTCTCGGCAGGGCGCGTGCCAGGGCCGGAAGCTCGTGGGACACAAGCTGGTCGGTGAGGGCGTTGGTCTTGGTGGCAATGCCCACGGTCACGTTGTTGCGCTGGGCGAAGAGGACCTCCGGCAGTAGGTATGCGATGGACTTCCCAACGCCGGTGCCGGCCTCTATCGTGCGATGGGTCGAAGTGGCGAGGGCCTCTCGCACCTCGAGCGCCATGGACACCTGCTCCGGGCGGGTCTCGTAGCTCTCATACATGCGCCCAACCGCGCCGTCGGGCTTAAACTCGTCCCGTATGGCCTCGGGCGAGGGGGCCCGGAGGGGCGCGTCGAGCGCGGCGGCGTCGATGCGGGGGCGCGCCTGACCGAGCGCCACAAGGCTGTGGCGCAGGGCCTTGAGCGAGAAGGGCTCCGGTCCCCCTTCGGCGGCCAGGTGCGAGATGACGGGTCTGAACGGCCATTCCACCTCGGGATGCATCTCCGAGAGCTTCCCCAAAAGGCCCGCGGGCAGGTCGGAGAGGCCCAGCAGGATGATGCGCCACATGCCGCAGAGCGCGTCTACGTCATCGCCGGCGCGGTGCGTCACGGAGTCACAGCCAAAGGCCTCGGCCATGTCAGAGAGCCGGTGGGACGAGAGGCGCGGCAGGGCGATGCGCGAGAGTGCGAGCGTGTCAATCCAGGTGTCCGACACCTCGGCGCCGCCGCGCACCCCCTCGATGAAGGTGCGGTCGAAGGTCGCGTTGTGCGCGAGCACGGGGACGCCGCCCACGAAGTCGGCCAGGGCGCGCACGGCCTCCTCCGGGCTGGGGGCGCCGGCGACGTCGATGTCGCGTATGCCTGTGAGGCGCTGGATCTCCGGGGGGATGGGCCGCCCGGGATCCACGAAGGTCTCGAAGCGCTCGACGGGTTCGCGGCCGCTGAGGCGGGCGGCCGAGATCTCCATGAGCGCGCAGTCCTTGAACGAGAGGCCCGTCGTCTCCGTATCGAGCACCACGACGTCCTCTTCGAGCAGGTCAAACCCATGTGTGGCCGCACGCTTGGGAAGGCTCTGGTAGTTGGCGCGGATACCCTCGGGCGTCCCGGGGAGAAGCAGCCGCTCGAGGGCGGCCGCGGCTCGCTTGGCGTCGCCTTCCCGCTCTCCTGCGCTGGCGGGGGCCATGGCTATGCCTCCGGCTTCCCGTGGGCCTCGAGCGCGTACTCCACGAACTTCCTGCAAAGCTCGGGGAACTCGATGCCGCCGTGGCGCGCGGAATCGGGCAGGAGGCTTGTCTCGGTCATGCCCGGGATGGTGTTGGTCTCGAGGATCACCGGAGTCCCGTCTTCGCGCACGATGAAGTCGCTGCGCGAGGCGCCAAGGCAGTAGAGGGCGCGATGGGCGCGGATGGCAAGCTCCTGCGCACGGGCATAGACGCCGGCCTCGAGGCGGGCGGGGATCACGTGGTGCATTGAGGAGGGCTCGTACTTCACCTTGGAGTCGTAGAACTCCGCACCGGTCACGATCTCGACGATGGGCAGCGCCTTGGGCTCCTCGTTGCCAATCACAGGGACGGTGATCTCGGTGCCGGCGACGCACTCCTCGACAAGGGCGCGGCCTCCGCCGGCAGTAGCGAGGTCAACGGCGTCTGCCAGCTGTGAGGCGCTGGTCACGCGCGTCACGCCGTAGCTCGACCCGTTTGCGGCGGGCTTCACGAAGAGCGGCAGGCCCAGCTCGCCCACGATGCGGTCGATGTCATCGTCCGTGAGCTTGGTGCCCGGGGCGACGTCGGTGCCGCGTGGCGTGGGAATGCCGGCCTGGCGATACAGCGTCTTTGCGACCTCCTTTTCGGTGCTCACGGCACTGCCAAGGACACCCGAGAAGGTGTAGGGCATGTGCAGAATCTCGAGGAGGCCCTGGATGCAGCCGTCCTCGCCATAGCATCCGTGCATTGCCACAAAGGCCACGTCATAGCCCCCGCCGGTGATCCTTTGGACAAACCCGTCGTCTGCGACGTCGAGCAGGTCAACGCCCTCGAAGCCCGCCTCGGCAAGCGCCTTTTGGCACGCGCGCCCGGAGTCCAGGGAAATCTCCCTCTCCTCGGACCAGCCGCCGGCGACGACGGCGACCCTGAGACCCAACACGTCCTGAGTTGTCATGCGCTCTCCCTCGTATCTCTCCGCTGTGCGGTAGACTCGAACCCACGCGGAGGCTGTAACCAAAATACGATACTCCACCACACCATACGACAAGGCAAGGGGCCAGAAATGCAGACGCAAGACGTCAATCGAAACAACGGGAAGCTCGATCTCAAGAACTGCTCGCGCGGGCAGCTCGAGGCCCTTCTCGCCGAGCTTGGCCAGCCGAAGTTCCGCGCGAAGCAGATCGAGGACTGGGTGTGGGTCAAGAACGCAACGTCACTCGGCCAGATGACGAACCTCTCCAAGGCGCTTCGCGCCCAGCTGGCAGACTACGTCACGCTTGGGGGCGTCGAAGAGGTGGCGCGGCAGGTCTCCCAGGACGGGAGCCGCAAGTATCTGCTCCGCCTTACCGATGGCGTTGCCGTCGAGTGCGTGGGCATGCCCTCGAAGAACCGCCTTGCCGTGTGCGCATCCACGCAGGCGGGCTGCGCCATGGGGTGTGCCTTCTGCGCCACGGGCGGCTCGGGACTCACGCGCTCCCTTACGGCAGGCGAGATATACGAGCAGGTCATGCATGTGCGCGACGATTTCAACACGCGCGTCACCAGCGTTGTCATGATGGGCCAGGGCGAGCCCATGATGAACTACGACGCGACGCTCTCGGCCCTGCGGCGCCTCAACTCGCCCGAGGGCGCCGGCATTGGCGCGCGGCACCTCACGGTCTCGACCTGCGGCGTCATCCCCATGATCAAGCGCTTTGCCAACGAGCCCGAGCAGTTCACGCTGGCCGTCTCGCTCCACTCGGCCAACCAGGGCACGCGCAACATCCTCATGCCCGGCGTCAAGAAGTACTCGCTCATCCACCTCTATGACGTGATGGGCGAGTACGTTGACAAGACCGGGCGCAGGCCCACCTACGAGTACGCCCTCATCAAGGGCGTGAACGACAACGAGGACGAGCTTGGCGCGCTCTGCGACTTCTGCCGCGGGACCTTGGCGCACGTGAACATCATCCAGCTTAACGACGTCCCCGGCTCCAAGCTCAAGCCGGCGTCCCCCGAGCGCGCGGAGCAGTTTGTGGCGCGTCTGGCGTCCGTTGGCGTCGAGGCTACCATCAGGAACTCACGTGGGACAGACATCGACGCCGCGTGCGGGCAGCTCCGCCAACGCATGCAGGGGGCATAGGCATCGGCAGCCCCGATTTTTTTAGGGGGGTGGGCGTCTCCGCCGGCGGCCATCCCCCAGTATATTAGAACATATGTTCTAATATCTGCGCACTGTGCCGCGGGGCTTGCCCCTAATAGCCAAGATCCCTCCATTGGCGCATGGTGACCTGGACATTGGGTAGCAATCCGTCGTCTGTCATGACGTCACCCCTCAGCGAGTCAATCACCTCATGTATCCGCTCGTACGAGTCCCTCGCCGTCTCGACCATCCTCTGGACGTTCTCCCGTGCCTCCTCAGAGAGCACGTCCCTGTAGACCACATAACCTATGCCTGCGGCTGAGGCGATGACGAGCGCGGTGGCAAGTAGCTTCTTCATGCTTACTCCTCGTCTTTCGTGAGGAGGTCGACGAGATGGGCGAGCTCTTCTTCGCTCTCAAACTCAATCTCCACCTTGTTCCTCCCACGAACGGTCTTGACCTTCACGTTGGTATCAAGTGCAAGCCTCATCTGTCGAGCCGCACGCTTGAAGGACTGGGGAACGGCCCGCCGATGGACCGGCTCAGCCTGGCTGTTGTCAGAAAAGAGCGGTGCGAGGGTTTCTGTCTGACGGACCGACAGCCCCTGCGCCACAACCTTCTCTGCCAGGCGTATTCGTCCTTCATCGGAGGGGACCGCAAGGATTGCCCGCGCATGACCCGCAGTGAGCTTGCCACCGCTCATAAGCTCCTGCACCTCGTTGGGAAGGTCCAGGAGCCGCAGGGTGTTAGTTATCGCAGAGCGGGACTTTGAGACGAGGCGCGCCACCTCCTCTTGCGTCAGGTCATTCTTTTCAATGAGCAGCTTGTATCCCTGGGCCTCCTCGATGGGGTTGAGATCAGACCTTTGGAGATTCTCGATGAGGGCGAGCTTGAACACGTCCTCGTCACTGACGTCTCGGATTATGACTGGCACCTCATCGAGACCGGCGAGCTTTGCGGCTTGATACCGGCGCTCTCCCGCAACAATCTCATAGGTAGCGCCCTTCTTGCGCACGATGAGAGGTTGGAGTATTCCGTTCTGTCTGATCGAGTCCGCCAGCTCCGCGAGCTCGTCAGGGTTGAAGTACTTTCTTGGCTGTCCCCTGTTTGGCTTGACCTTTGTAATTGGCAGCGTCGCATCACTTGCGGGGGAACCAACTTCGGCATTTGCCTCTCCCATAAGCGACTCGAGTCCCTTGCCGAGCCCAGTCTTCTTAGCCACGACGAATCACTTCCTTTGCCAGCTTTGTATATGCAGACGCGCCTTTGCTCATTCTTGCGTACATCGTCACTGGCAAGCCATGGCTTGGTGCCTCTGCGATCTTGACGTTGCGCGGTATATATGTCTTGAATATCTGCTGCCCAAAGTAGTTCTCGCATTCATTGACAACCTGATGCGAAAGCGTCGTGCGCGAGTCATACATCGTCATCACCACACCGAAGATATCCAGCGTAGGATTGAGGCGATTCTTTACCATCTTCATGGACTCAATGAGCTTTGTGACTCCCTCAAGCGCGTAATACTCGCACTGAATTGGAATCAGCAGCTGGTCGGAGGCTATGAGCGCGTTGATTGTGAGGAGGCCAAGCGACGGGGGACAGTCAATAAAAACGTAGTCGAACTCACTCTTGATACTCTCAATGACGTTTTTGAGGATGCTCTCGCGAGCCATTGCCGATACAAGCTCGATCTCAGCACCCGCAAGCTGGATTGTCGCTGGTGCTACAAAGACCCTGTTCTCGACAGTGCCGACTATCACCTTCTCTATTGAGAGGTTCTGAAGCAGGACGTCGTACATGTCGTATTCGAGCTCTTCTTTTTCGATTCCGTATCCGCTTGTCGTGTTTCCCTGCGGATCAAGGTCAATGACCAGTACCTTTTTCTTAGCTTCTCCCAGCGCCGCAGAAAGGTTGATTGCCGTAGTAGACTTCCCCACGCCACCTTTTTGATTGATTATCGCAAGAACCTTTGGATCTCTGCTTGTATAGCCACGCTTTACGTCCTGATACCCCACGAATGCCCCCAATTGCCGAGTCTCTCTACGTCTGAGCAGTATTTGCTCACCAATATGGTGTGCGACAATCATAGTGTATTGTTTCACGTGAAACTAGGACAATCTATCGAACTCCTGCGAGTGGATGTGACACGTGCTGTCTACCTATGGCATTCGCCATCAGTACTGCGTGTTTCACGTGAAACCATGATAGCCAGTTTATTTCACTTTCTTTGCACCTAATGGCCCAATCTGTTGTGATGTGCCCGCAAAAGACAAGGCCTGCCTTCTTTCATTGCGCCCATGGTCCATAGGGTACGAACAAATAGCCTGTCACCCCATTCTCAGGAAGAATGATTCTCTATGCTCTATTCTGTTTTGTGGTGTTTCATGTGAAACCTGTGTTGTATGAGAACACGATGTCTCATAGAGCTTCCTATAACCTGGAAAACTCAAGTCAATCGCTGTTTCACGTGAAACACAAACAAGCGTTTGCACATGACAGCCAAACGCATAAAGATGGGTCTCCGAACGATATCTGGTGTCCGGAGGCCCATATAGTTGATACAACGCTGCGAAGTAACAATGAGAAGAGGGCCTAGATGCCGAGTGGCGCTCTTTTCGCCATCCCAATCTGCCGGGGTAACTTGATGCGTGGGCTACCAGCCTTCCTATAGCACAGGATGGTTCTGTGTCCAAGCCCTCGCGGAAGCTCGTATTCAAAGCGTCCGGATTCCTTGAGTCCGCAGATTCTCGCGGCGGCAAGGGCGGCATGGAGCTCGTCCTCGCTAGGGTTGCCCTTGCCAACGAGAAGGGTGCCGTTCTTCCTAAGGCAGGGTGCTGCGTATTCAATGAGAACATTCGTTTGGGCAACCGCTCGTGCCACAACGACATCAAACCGAGAGGGACAGATGGCAGGAACTTCCTCCACGCGGACATGGAGACATGTGATTTGGGCGGCGAGCCCAAGGTCATCGACAAACCTCTGCGCGGCAGCAACCTTCTTCCCCACAGAGTCAACTAACATAGCCTCACAACCACTGACAACGGACAGGGGAATCCCGGGATAACCCGCGCCCGTCCCAACGTCCATGAGTTTGGATCCAGGGTCAAGCAGCCTTGGATCATGGGCAATAAGAAGGAGGGAATCGATGATGTGGAGCACAAGCGCCTCGTGCTCGCTTGTGATTCTCGTGATGTTCATGACGCGATTCTTCTCAATAACGAGGTCGAGATGATGGACGAGAAGGTCTGCCATCTCGGGTGACAGTGCAAGCTTTGACAGATCCTCGTCCGCAGCTACAAGCTCAAGCAGCTCCTTTGAAAGTGACTCACGTAACTCTTGGTCCATCGTCTCTCCTCTGAGGTACCTATCAGGCCACATGGGCAAGGCGCTCTGCCAATAACTCGCGGATCAAAAGAAATTGGCAGAAAAAGGGAGGGTGATGATATCACCCTCCCAGACTGTACAACATGTGAGCCCGTCCGGAGAACAATCCGTCCGGAAAGCAGTCTACAACTTGATCGGTACAATCACTACACACCTGTCAGGGTCTTCTCCCTCCGAGTGCGTGGCGATCTCGGAGTCATCCCTGAGGACGAGATGGACCAGGCGGCGGTCATAGGCGTTCATGGGAGCAAGTTTGACCCTGGACCCTTGACTCTTGGCACGAGAGGCGGCGTTGAGCGCCATCTGCTCGATCTTCTTCCTGGCACGGGTGCGATAGCTCTCGATGTCGACCACGATGGGATAGTAAAACTTGAGTCGACTGCTCAGGAGCGTGGAGATGACGGTCTGTAGCGCCTCGAGCGTCCGTCCGTGGCGCCCAATGAGGACGGCCAGGTCTCCACCGCTCACGTCAAGGATGAGCTTGCCCTCCTCGTCGTCATACTCGTCAATGGAGGAGTGGGTCTCGCCAAACAGGCCGAGGATACCGCGGAGGTACTCGACGGCGACATCCGCGATGCGATCGGTCTCCTCGTCAGTCAGGTCGATGCCAGCCTCGTAGTGGGCACGAATCTGCGCGAACTCGTCGGCGGTGCCGGCCTGAGCACGATCGTCGCCGGACGAGGTCAGCTCGGGTTCGACAATCCTGTCGTCGACAACCGCGCCAAAGGTTCCTTCCTCCATCACAACCTCCTAAAAAAGGTAGGTATATAGTACAAAAACATCTATAATAATGAATAAAAGTACTGTTTTAAACAGAATGAGACATTGTAGCGTCTCGATGCTAGCCCTTCTTGCGCGGGCGGGGCTTCTTCTCCTTGCGCACCACGTCGACCGAGACGGCGGGTCGCCCCTGCATGCTTTGCTCGGCCTCCGCCTTGGCCTTCTCCATGACCCTGCGGGTTACGAAGTACTGCTGCACGATGCCCCAAAGCGCGGAGGCGTTGTAGTAGAGGATGACGCCGGCGGGGATGCCCCAGCCAAACCAAGCCATCATGACGGCCATGACGGCACCCATGCCAAGCTGCTGCTTGCGCTGGTCCTCGGACACCTGGCCGGCATTGATCGCCATCTGTAGGAAGGTCAGGACGCCAAAGAGGATGACGAAGAAGACGTAGACGGCGGCGGAAGCCCAGCCGGTGGAGCCGATCATGCCGCCTGCGGAGTCGGCAAGCGACGGGATGATGCCATAGAAGCTCGCGTCCGCGGGAATGCGATCGCGGGCGACGGTGAACAGGGCGAAGAAGACAGGCGCCTGAAGCAATACCGGCAGGCACCCCATGACGGGATTGAAGTGAAGGTCAGAGTAGAGCTCCTGCATCTTCTGGGCCTGGAGCTCCCGGTCGTCTGCGTACCTTGCCTGGAGCTCCTGAATCTTAGGCTGCGCGGCCTGCATGCGGGCGGATGACTCTACCTGCTTGTTCATCAGCGGCATGATGAGGACGCGGATGATGACGGTGAGGATGATGATCGCGAGGCCCCAGTCCCCGCAGAATCCCTCGATGCCCGCGAGTACGCCGGCGAGAAAGTTAATGATCCAATCCCACATGGTTCCTCCGTGTGTGTCCCCAGACGATTAGGGAACGGGGTCGTATCCACCGGCGTGGAATGGGTGGCACCGCATGACGCGCTTTACGGCAAGCCACCCGCCCTCCGCCAGACCGTATTTGGCTATGGCCTGTCGAGCGTACTCCGAGCAGGTGGGCGTGTAGATGCAGTGCGGCAGGAACAAGGGAGAGATGCGGCGCTGGTAGAACCGGATGGCCCACATCGCCGCGCGCGAGGGCGCGGACTCCTCCCTGGACTCAGTCACACGACAACACCGGCCCTCTCGAGCAACCTCTCAAGGGACGCCGCCACGCGCTCGGGGGAGCTGCCATGGGTCTTGTCGGTCGAGAAGAGGATTACGTCGTAGCCGTCACGAGGTAGCGAACAAGCGCGTGCCGCCTCTCGCAGGACGCGCTTGCACCTATTTCTGTAGACGGCGGTTCCAAGCCTTTTTGGCGCGACGAAGGCAACCCGCGGCGGATCGCCTTCGCCCGTTGACACCACTCGAATACGCAGCAGCGCGTCGTTGTAGCGCCTTCCGCGCGAGAAGACCCTCTCAAATTCGGCATGCGATTTGATGGTCTCCATGACGTCCTGCTAGACGGTGAGCCTCTTGCGGCCCTTGGCGCGGCGACGGGCAAGGACCTTGCGGCCGCCCTTGGTGGCCATACGGGCGCGGAAGCCGTGGGTCTTCGCGCGCTTACGCTTGTTGGGCTGATACGTACGCTTCATGATGTATTCCTCCCGTAAGGGTCTAATGTCTTGAGGCCTGAGCCAAAAGATTGTAAGGGTCTCGCTGTCATGATGTCAATTTAATGCAGAATAACTGCACGGATTCAAAGACGTTCCCATAATGATAGGCCTCCCCGCAACATCCGCCGCACTCCGCCGCGCGGCAAGAAACATTCCATGGGATGAAAAGGGTCGTTTGGACCACTGACAACTTACTTCCAGATGCTATGATTTTTCAGGCAGGAATTTCAGGTGAATATCCAGTTATCAACCATGTTTCATCTTTTGTTGAAAACTTCCATTCACATAGAAATCCTTGTGAAAGTTTTCATCCAGGGTTCAAACGGGGTTGAAAAGTCAAGGCTGGCGAAAGGATCGAGGGGTATAGCGGGATGGACCATGCGTTCTATCCGTTCGTCGACAACACGCCCGGGGACGCTGGCGAGAGGGGCGAGAGGCCACCGATGGACGCGCAGCAAGGTGCCGCCGAGCCACGGGGGTCCCTCGACGCCGTGCGCTACCCCGCACGCATAGCCATCTATGACGACGCCGCGGCGGCGCCGCGGGTGGTGGTCGTAGAGCCTGCGGACATACGCGGCTATCTCGAAGAGATCACCGCCACCGTCAACCGCCTCGCACGCGAGAAGGGAAGCCAGATCCCCTTCACCGTGATACGCGAGATTGTCGAGAACTTCATACACGCCTACTTCATAGCCCCCACCATCACGATCCTCGATGGCGGAAACACACTGCGCTTCTCCGACCAGGGCCCCGGCATACAGGAGAAGGGCCGCGCCATGGAGTACGGCACGACCTCTGCAACCGAGGAGATGAAGCGCTACATACGCGGCGTCGGGTCGGGGCTGCCCTATGTCCAGCAATACATGGCCGACAAGGGGGGGAGCCTCACCATAGAGGACAACATCTCCGGGGGGACGGTCGTGACCATCTCCACCAGGCCAAGGGAGGACGCCGAGAGGTGCGCGGCGCCCGGAAGGGCCGAGCCGCTAGGGCCCGACCGGGGTCAGGCTCAGATGCCGCAGCCCTATGGGCAACAGGTGCCGTACCCGGTGCCGCTGGCCCCGGACATCTACCAACAACCCTACGTGGTGAGCTACCAGCAGCCCTACCAGCCGACACAGGTCCAGCCGGGAGCCTATCCCCAGCCCGCGTACCAGCAACGGCCCCCTTGCGCGGCGGCACCGGGGGGCGGGCCGGCCCCCGCCGCAGCACCTGCCCAGTGGCAGCCGCCCGCCTGGACGGAGGGGGTGGGGGGCGCCAACCTCTCCGACCGCGCGCAAAGCGTCCTAAAGTACCTCTCGGCGCACGAGATGGTCGGCCCCACGGAGCTCGTGAGGGCCTACGGCAGGTCGGCGCCCACATGGTCGCGTGAGCTCGGCGGCCTGGTCCAGATGGGCATCCTCAAGAAGGTCGGCCAGAAGTACTACCTCACGCAGCTGGGGCGCGGCTTCGCATAGAGGCCGTGCCGGAACGCCGGCGCGGCCATCGGTGCCAGGTTTTCAACATCTCCCGTGGCCCTCGATGCCGGGGGATTCGCTGGCCTGAGTTTTCAACATTTTCCCTATAATGGTCTCTCACACCACGGACGGGCAGCCCGCGCACCCGCGGGCGCCGAGAGGGATATGCATACATGGAACCAGGGATCGACTCAGACACCGAGGCACTGTGGCAGGACATGTTCGACCTCGTGAGCAAGCGCCGGCTGCCCGGCTCGGTCATGGCCATGCTCAGGAGCTGCTCGCCCACCTCGCTCGACGCCGGCGTGCTCCACGTCGAGACGCACAGCCGCACGGTGAAGAACCGGCTGTCGAAGAACCTCGGCGTCATCGACGAGTGCCTCACCGAGGCGGCGTTCGAGCCAACCACGCTCGACATCTCCTTCGTACAGGACCCCGACGCGGCCCCGCTCGCGCCGAGCTCCGCGGTGACGCCCGAGGAGGCGCGGCGCTGGATGGCGAGCGCCCCGCAGCCGGCGGCGCGCGCGCAGGAGGCCGCCCACACGCCCCAGCCGCGCGCGCTCGAGGACGCCTGGCTCGGCGAGGACAGCGCCCAGGCCGCGGCGGGCCACGAGCGGCGGGCGGCTAATCCGCTGGTGGACGACATCTCCGAGATGGACTCGAAGCTCACCTTCGACCGCTTTGTCGTGGGCGACGAGAACACCTTTGCCTACCAGGCGGCGCTCCAGGTGGCCAACGGCGAGAACCGCACCTACAACCCCCTCTTCATCTACGGAAAGAGCGGCCTGGGAAAGACGCACCTCCTGCGCGCCATCCAGAACTACATCTCGGCGAACGACCCAACGCGCGTCTGCGTGTACAAGGACGGCTCGTCCTTCATCACCGACTACACCACGGCCATGTCGCACCGCGAGAGGTCCGCGCCAGACATCCTCCGCGACCACTACTACGACATCGACGTCCTCATCATAGACGACATCCAGAAGCTCGCCGGCAAGGCGGGCACCATCGACTTCTTCTTCGACGCCTTCAACCACCTCACCAGCTCGGGCAAGCAGATAGTGCTGGCGGCGGACCGCTCTCCCTCGCAGCTGGGCACGGAGGCCGCCTTCGACGAGCGCGTGACCAGCCGCCTCGACTCGGGGTTCTCGACGTCTATCCAGGTGCCAAACTACGAGCTCAAGCTGCGCCTCATCGCCACCTTCTGCGAGCGCATGCACGAGGACGCGGCCGAGGGCCACGTGGGGCTGAGCATCACGGGGACCATCTCCGAGGAGAGCATCCGCTACATGGCCGAGCGGGCGGGCACGAACATCCGCGTGATAGAGGGCTTCTGCCAACGGTGCCTCATCGCCGAGACGCACCGCGAACAGCACGGTACCCAGCTCTCGCGCGAGGACATCAACCGGCTTGCCAAGGAGTCCTGGCCCAACGGAGAGAAACAGTACAAGATCGAGGAGATCCAGCGCTCCGTCGAGCAGTACTTCGACATATCCCACACGGACCTCGTGGGGGAGAAGCGCAACAAGGACATCATGGCCGCGCGGCACATCGCCGTGTGGCTCTCGAAGGAGCTCTGCGACGCCACGTACGCCGAGATAGGAGAGCACTTTGGTGGCAGGAGCCACGCCACGATGCTCAACAGCATCAGGGTGGTCGACAGGAAGCGCAAGGAGGACAAGATCTACCACGACCGCCTTGTGCAGATACGCGACAACATCACCGAGAACACGTAGTCAAGAAGATGGGAGAAAGACGTAAGAAAGCCCTCGAAAAGTGGGGGCGCGGTGTTGAGGGACTTATCGACACGCCGCCGACCGTCGAGAACCACGGGCCCAAAGAAGACGCATCAGAAGGTTTGTTATGGCATGTACCAGCGAGTTCGTTAGTTCTCGACTTTTAGACGGGCCTTATTACTACTATTACTTTTATATATAGATAAAGAACTAATAGATAAGAGAGGGCAGCCATGAGGTTCACCGTAAGCCAGTCTTCACTTCTCAAGGCACTGTCAGTCGTCGCCAAAGGCATGGGGACCAACTCGACCCTCCCCTTGCTCTCGGGCATCTACATCAAGGCCGAGGAGGGCACCCTCGAGTTCCAGACCAACAACCTCACCATCACGATCCGCCACCGCATCCCCGCGAACGTCGAGGAGGGCGGCGAGACGGTCGTCTCGGGCAAGATGCTCACAAGCATCGTGAAGACGCTCGACGACGCCGCGGTGACCTTCGACGGCGGCGAGCGGACGATCTCCATATCATGCGAGAAGTCGTCGTTCCGCCTGAACACCCTGAACCCCGCCGACTGGCCGGCCTTCCCCGAGTACTCCCTCGGCGATGCCACGGAACTCCCGAGCGAGCTGCTCTCCGACATGGTCGACAAGGTCTACAAGGTGACCTCAAGGGAGACCACTCGTCCCATCCTGCAGGGCATCCTGCTCACGGCCTCGGACAACACCATCCGCCTCGTCGCCACGGACTCATACCGCCTGGCCGTCTGCGACGCCTCGGCCGAGACGGGCGAGGGGGAGTTCCGCACCATCGTGCCCGGCCCCGTCTTCCACGACGTGCTCTCGATGCCCAACCTCGAGGAGCGCATCTCCATTGGCACCACCGACAGCCAGGTGGTCTTCAACTTCGGCAACACGACCTTCATCTCGAGCAAGATCGAGGGAAACTTCCCCGACTATCGCCAGCTCCTGCCGTCGAGCTGCAACACCTCGGTGCGCATAGACGTCGAGGGCTTCTCAGCGGCCCTCAGGCGAGTCTCGGTGGTGGCCGTCTCCAACGCCTCGGTGCGCTTTGACATCGACGCGGACGGCAAGCTCATGCGCCTCTCGGCGTCATCGCCCGACCAGGGCGAGTCCACCGAGCTCCTGCCTGTCGAGGTCGACGGCCAGAGTCTCTCCATCGCGCTCAACTACCACTACGTCTTTGACTGCGTGAACGCCGTCACGGACAAGAAGGAGCTTGTCCTCGAGCTGCAGAGCAACATGCAGCCCGGCATCTTCAAGACCAACGGCAAGGTCAACTACCTCTACATGCTGATGCCCGTCCGGATGTAGCGTGGGCCTCCTCGTAGAGAGCCTCGGGCTCGAGCAGTTCAGGAACTTCCTCAGGCGCGAGGTGCGCTTCTCGCCCACGACCACGATCCTGGTGGGGAGAAACGCCGTGGGCAAGACCAACACCGTCGAGGCGTTGCAGATGCTCACGGCCGGCGCGTCCTTCCGGCACCCCGCCCCGTCGCAGCTCGTCCTCGCCGGCCGCGACCGCGCCCGCATAGGCGCGCGGCTGGTGGGGGACGGCCGCGTGGTGGACGTGGCCTGCGACATAACGCCGCAGCGGCGGCAGTTCTCGCGCAACGGCAAGCGCTGCCAGGCAGCTGACATGCCGACCTCGCTTATGAGCGTGCTCTTCTGCCCGGACGACCTCTCGCTCGTGAAGCGAGGGGGGTCGTTCAGGCGCGCGGAGCTGGACGGGTTTGGCTGCCAGGCGGCGGTGGGCTACTCCAAGCTCCTCGCCGCCTACACCCGTGCGGTGGAGCAGAGGAACCGCCTGCTCAAAGACGGCGTGCCCGACCCCTCGCTCCTGAGCGCGTGGGACTCGTCGGTGGCCCTCGGCGGCGCGACCCTGCTTCAGGCCCGGCAGCGCCTCTTCGGGCGGCTGCGCGAGAAGATCCTGGAGGTCTACGGCAGCATCGCCGGCGGCGAGCAGCTCGACTGCGCCTACCACAGCACCGTGTGCGACGACCCCCTCGCCCTCTCGCGCGACGACCTTGCCGACATCTTCCTCGAGCGCCTGGATGAGGCCCGCCAGGACGACCTGCGTCGCCAGCAGACCACGGTGGGCCCCCACCGAGACGACATCGCCTTCTCCATCGACGGCCGCGACGCGAGGGGCTTTGGCTCACAGGGCCAGCAACGCTCCGCCGCGCTTGCCCTCAAGATGGCCGAGGTGCTCGTCTCAGAGGACGTCACCGGCGCCCGCCCGCTCCTGCTTCTGGATGACGTGATGTCAGAGCTGGACGAGGCCCGCCGGCAGTCCGTCATGGAGTTTGCCCAGAGCGGCATCCAGACGGTGGTGACCACCACCAACCTCGGGTACTTCTCGGACGAGCTCCTCTCGCGCTCCAAGGTGGTGGAGTTTGGTGGGTGAGGATTACAAGGACATATCGTCGCTGCTCAAGGGCATGTTCTCGAGTCCCGAGGCGCGCCGGTCCATGAGCGCCAACCAGCGGGCGGCCTATGTGTGGCACAGTGTGAACGGGGACGTGGAGCGCTCCCACACCACGGGCGTCTTCCTCAAGGAGCCGCACGTGAGGGGCGCCGCCCCGATTCTCGGCGTCTACGTCGACTCGCGCATGCGGGCCGTGGACTTCAGGGCGAACCGCGAGGTCTACAGGGCGCGCCTCTCGATGGCCGGCCTCGACGTCTCCGAGATAGAGTTCATCGTGTCCCGCCACACCCGCGCGGCCGCGCCGGGCGCGGCGCGCGACGCGGGTGCGGGTGCGCACGAGGCGCCCAAGGACCCGCTGCCGAGACTGAGCGCCGCCGAGCGGGAGGCCGTCGAGAGGCTCGCCGAATCCGCGCCGGAACCTCTCAGGAAGAGCGTCTACAAGGCCATAAGCCTGTCGTTTAGGCGTGAAAAGAGCAGAGATACGAGTGAGGGGACTTCTCGCCCCTGAAGTGCCTCTCCGCGTCGCTGATGCGCAGGGATTCTGTTTTAGACACCCAATTTTTGCCATGCCGAGAAGAAAAGTGCCCTTGGAGTACACTTGAGCCTGTATCTTGCTCAGCTCTGAGGGGAGTCACGTGGCAAACAAGAACGGAAACTCGTATGGCGCAAGCGAGATCAAGGTCCTCGAGGGCCTTGAGGCCGTGCGCAAGCGCCCCGGCATGTATATCGGCACCACCTCGTCGGCCGGCCTGCACCACCTGGTGTGGGAGATAGTCGACAACTCCGTCGACGAGGCCATGGCGGGCTTCTGCACCAAGATCAAGGTGACGGTCCACCCGGACAACTCCGTGACCGTCGAGGACAACGGCCGAGGCATCCCCGTGGCCAAGCACCCACAGAAGAAGATCTCGACCCTCGAGGTCGTCCTCACCATCCTGCACGCCGGCGGCAAGTTCGACAACCAGGCCTACAAGGTCTCCGGCGGCCTGCACGGCGTGGGCGTCTCGGTGGTCAACGCCCTCTCCAAGAAGATGGTGGCGCAGGTCAAGCGCGACGGCAGCGTCTACGAGATGCAGTTCTCGCGCGGCAGGACCACCGAGAAGCTCAACAAGCTGGGCACCACCAAGACCACCGGCACCACCATCACCTTCTGGCCCGACGACACCATCTTCGAGACGACGGTCTACGACTACGACACCCTGCATGACCGTCTGCAGGAGACGGCCTTCCTCAACAAGAACCTCAAGATCATCCTCACCGACGAGCGCGAGCTCACACCCCGCGTGGACGAGTTCTGCTACTCCGGCGGCATCATCGACTTCGTGAAGTATCTCAACGGCTGGAACGGCCAGAGGTACGAGAAGGAGGTGCTCCCCGGCCTCTCGAGGCCCATCTACATCGAGGGCAAGTCCGACGCGGACGCGCCCTTCTCGCAGATGGGCGAGGTCGAGGCGGCCCTGCAATGGAACACCACCTACTCCGAGCACACCCTCTCCTTTGCGAACGACATCTACACCGAGGAGGGCGGCATGCACCTCGAGGGCTTCAGGACCGCCCTCACCAAGGCCGTGAACGACTACGGCCGCCGCCAGAACATCATCAAGGAGAAGGACCCCAACCTCACGGGCGACGACATCCGCGAGGGCCTCACGGCAGTCGTCTCGGTCAAGCTCCCCGACCCGCAGTTCGAGGGCCAGACCAAGGCGAAGCTCGGCAGCTCCTACATGCGCACGCTCACCAACCGCGTCGTGAGCCAGGGCCTGTCCGAGTACCTCGAGGAGCATCCCAACCAGGCCAAGGAGATCCTCAAGAAGGCCACACAGGCCGCCAAGGGCCGCCTCGCCGCGCAGAAGGCCCGCCAGGCCACGCGCCGCAAGGGCCTCCTCGAGAGCGCGGCGCTCCCTGGCAAGCTGGCCGACTGCTCCGTGCGCGACCCCGAGATGACCGAACTCTTCATCGTCGAGGGTGACTCCGCAGGCGGCTCCGCCAAGATGGCGCGCGACCGCTCCATCCAGGCGGTGCTGCCCCTGCGCGGCAAGATCCTCAACGTGGAGCGCGTGCAGGCGCACCGGGCGCTCTCGAGCGACACCATCACCTCGCTCATCACGGCCATCGGCACGGGCGTGGACCAGGAGTTCGACATCAGCAAGGCGCGCTACCACAAGATAGTCATCATGACCGATGCCGACGTCGACGGCGCGCACATACGCATCCTGCTCCTCACCTTCTTCTACCGCTACATGAAGCCCATGATCGAAGCGGGCTACGTCTATGTGGCGCAGCCGCCCCTCTACCAGCTCAAACCCAAGGGAAGGAAACACGGCAAGTACATCTATACCGACGAGGAGCTTGCCGTGGAGGCAAACAAGTTCGAGGACTCCACCAAGTACACCGTCCAGCGCTACAAGGGCCTGGGAGAGATGGACCCCGAGCAGCTGTGGTCGACCACCATGGAGCCCAAGAACCGCATCCTTTTGCAGGTGACCATCGACGACGCTATGGCCGCCGAGCGCGCCGTCGCCGACCTCATGGGAACCCAGGTCGAGAAGCGCAAGGACTTCATCCAGACGCACGCAAAGGACGTGCGCTTCCTTGACATCTAAGACCTTCACCAGGAGCTACAAGAGAGATGAGAAAGGCAACTCGTGGCAGACGATAATAACAGGAACCACGGTCCCGCAGACGCCGATGACGACCTCGAGCCCGGCCTGGGACCAGACGAAGACGACGGACTGGATGACGAGCTGGAAGACGAGGGCTACGACGACGCCGATGACGACTCGGATGAGGACGCCGAGGACGTAGGGAACCTCGCCGGCGCGTCGCTTGACCACACGATCTCCGACGAGGCGGGCACCCGCCTCGACCTCACCGACATCCACGGCGGAACGCTCAAGCCCACCGACATGGCAACCGAGATGAAGCAGTCCTTCCTCGAGTATTCCATGTCAGTCATCGTGGCGCGCGCCCTGCCCGACGTGCGCGACGGTCTGAAGCCCGTACACAGGCGCATCCTCTATGCCATGAACGAGGCGGGCATCACCCCCAACAAGCCCCACAAGAAGTCGGCCTGGACGGTCGGCGAGGTCATGGGCAAGTACCACCCCCATGGCGACGCCGCCATCTACGACTCGATGGTCCGCATGGCGCAGGACTTCTCCATGCGCCTGCCCCTCATCGACGGCCACGGCAACTTTGGCTCCATCGACGGCGACCCCCCTGCGGCCATGCGCTACACCGAGAGCCGCCTCACGCGCTCGGCCATGGAGATGCTCGCCGACCTCAACAAGGAGACCGTCGACCTCCAGCCCAACTACGACGAGTCGCTCACCGAGCCCGCCGTCCTCCCGTCAAGGTTCCCCAACCTCCTTGTGAACGGCTCCTCGGGCATCGCCGTGGGCATGGCCACCAACGTGCCGCCGCACAACCTCCGCGAGGTCGCCGCCGCCGTGAACATGCTCATAGATAATCCCGCCGCCACGACCGACGATCTCATGACCGTGCTCCCCGGCCCGGACTTCCCCACGGGCGGCGTCATCATGGGTACCGAGGGCATCCGCGACATCTACGAGACCGGCCGCGGCAGCATCACCGTGCGCGCCAAGGTCCACGTGGAGCAGGTAAAGAACAGCCGCCAGCGCCTGGTGGTCACCGAGATCCCCTACGCCGTCAACAAGGGCCTCCTCCAGGAGAAGATCGCCCAGGCGGTCAACGAGAAGAAGATCGAGGGCATCTCGGACATGCGCGACGAGTCCAACCGCAAGGGCATGCGCATCGTCATCGACCTCAAGCAGGGCGCCGTCCCACAGGTGGTGCTCAACAACCTCTACAAGAGGACGGCCCTGCAGTCAAACTTCAACGCCATCGACATCGCCCTGGTGGGCGGTGTGCCGCGCACGCTCACGCTGCGCGAGATGCTTCAGCACTACATCGATCACCAGATCGACGTGGTGACCAGGCGCACCCAGTTCGACCTTGACAAGGCGCTGAAGGACGTCCATATCAAGGAGGGCCTGCTCATCGCCGTCGACAACATCGACGAGATCGTACACATCATCCGCTCCTCCAAGACCGAGGCCGAGGCAAAGCAGCGCATGAACGACCGGTTCGGCCTGGACGAGCCGCAGTGCGACGCCATCCTCGCCATGCGTCTGCGCCGCCTCACCGGCCTGGCGCGCGAGCAGCTTGCCGCCGAGATAGACGAGCTTCACAGGCTTATCGACTACTACCGCGACCTCCTCGCCCACCGCGAGAAGATCCTCTGCGTCATCAAGGACGAGCTGGGCCAGATCGTGGAGCGCTTCGCCGACAAGCGCCGCACCAGCATCTCCTCGCAGGAGGCGCAGGACCTCGACGTCGAGGACCTCATCGCCGAGGAGGACATGGTGGTCACGGTCACCCACTCCGGCTACATCAAGCGCCTGCCCGTCGCCACCTACCGCTCCCAGCGCCGCGGCGGCAAGGGCGTCCAGGGCCTCTCGCTCAAGGACAACGACTTCGTAGAGGACCTCTTCGTGGCGTCGACCCACGATTACGTGATGTTCTTCACGAACTTCGGGCGCGTCTATCGCCTGAAGGTCCACGAGCTGCCCATCGGCAGCCGCCAGGCGCGAGGTTCGGCCATCGTGAACGTGCTCTCGCTCGCCGAGGGGGAGCACCCCACGGCCGTGATCACCTGCCGCGACTTCCCCGCCGACGACTACCTCATGTTTGCCACAAAGAGCGGCATGGTAAAGAAGACGGCCATGTCCGAGTACGACCGCACCCGCCGCGACGGCCTCATCGCGATCAACCTCAAGTCCGGCGACGAGCTGGTTAACGTGAGGCGCGTGCGCGCCGGCGACAAGGTCGTCCTCGTGACCACCGACGGCAAGGCCATCCTCTTCGACGAGTCCGACGTGCGCGCCATGGGCAGGGGAACCTCTGGCGTGCGCGGCATCACCCTCAAGGGCGGGGCCACCATGCTGGGCATGGAGATCACCAACGGCAACGGTGACCTCTTCGTGATCACCGAGAACGGCTACGGCAAGCGCACCCCGGTGGCCGACTACCCCAAGCACAAGCGAGGCGGCCAGGGCGTCTACACCATTGCCATGACTGCAAAGAAGGGCAGCCTCGTGGCCTGCCGCGTGGTGGGGCCGCAGCACGAGCTCATGATCGTCTCGGTCGAGGGCGTGGTCATTCGCGTCAAGACGAGCGACATCCCCAAGCTCGGGCGCTCCACGCAGGGCGTGAAGGTCATGAACCTCTCCAATAGCGACCAGGTCTCCGCAGTGGCGCGCATGGTCACCCACAAGAAGAGGGCGCCCAAGCACGACACCAACCAGGGCACGCTCGACCTCGCGTCGGCCGGTGCCAGGGACGCCGACGAGGAGGAGTCCGTCGACATCGGCGGCGACGAGGAGGTCTCGCCCGACCTGCTCGACGAGTGAGACAAAGGGACAGGGAGTTTGCTTTCTCCTGTCTCATTCGAAGGGCCTGGCAGCCGACGCATCGGCTGCCAGGCCCTTTCTTCTTGCGGTGCCATAAGCAAAAGGGGAGGCTCCCCTCGCCTCACGTGAAGTCGTCGGGGGAGAGACCCTCCACGAACTCGTGGAAGTCCTTGATCTCCTGGTCGTGCTCCTGGTCCTCGATGGCGCGGAAGTCGGGCATGCCGGCCACGTCGAGCACGGCCTGCTCGGCGAAGAGCGTGGCCCCGCAGCGCACGGCCAGCGCGATGGCGTCGGAGGGGCGACAGTCGACAACTACCTGGTGGCCGTCGGCGCCCACGAGGTCGAGCTGGGCGTAGAACGTGGTGCCCGAGACGTCGTTGATGATGACGCTGCGCAGGTGTCCCCCAAGGGACTCCATCACGGACTTGAGCAGGTCGTGTGTCATGGGCCTCGCGCCGCCCTCGGGACTGACGCCCATGCTGATTGCCGTGGCCTCGACCGACCCGATGCGGATGGGAAGGCTGAGCGGCTCCTTCTCGTCCTGCCTTGCCGGCTTGAGGACGATGAGGGAAGAGACCGGCCCCCCGCCGATCACCACCGTCTTGATGTCCATTTCCGTAAGCATATAGCCACCCCCTGTCGTGCTGTTGCCCGCCTATCCTACCCAAACTGGCGAAACATACAACCGGGTCATGAAAACTTCTACCCGTCGCGGCATGGCCATAACAACCCCGCCGCGCGCCGACGCCTATCTGAGGGGGTGCGCGCCGGGGCGCGTGCGCGGCGCGTTGGAGGTCCGGCGGGGGAGGTTCGCTGGGCACAGGGGACGCCCCGTCGCCGACCCTGCCGAGAATCTTCAAGATTTCTGAGACGTGCCTGTTGACCCTGAGTGGGGATGGGGTGTAGTATTCCATCTTGCGTTGGGCCTGTAGCTCAGTTGGTCAGAGCGTCCGGCTGATAACCGGGAGGTCACAAGTTCGAACCTTGTCAGGCCCACCACCTTTGACAATAGTCACCCCAGCGTTAGCCGAGTCGCCGCTGGGGTGATTATTTATAAGGGGACATAGCTCAGCTGGGAGAGCGCGGGCTTTGCAAGCCTGAGGTCGTGGGTTCGAACCCCATTGTCTCCACCACATGCCCGAGGGCCCTGCGGTCGCCGCCGCAGGGCCCTTATTTAGTGTCTCCCCCGCCTCACCGTCGCCGCCGAAGAACGGGTATAATCAACATTTAAGCTAAGCCATGGTCTGCATGTATGGGGCGGGAGCCCCCGACACACAAGGAGGTGCCAGCCATGGGTGACAGTAGCCATGTTCGAGAAAACGCACGCTTACGAGGGCTGGTGCCTGCCAAAAGGGGAGACGGGCACCGCCGGTAGCGCGGTCGGCGCCCCATCATGACTCATGACCTGCCAGCCTCGTTGCCGGTTCCTGCGGGCATGACGCCACATGTGGCGTTCCCGTGTACATCCCCAGGATCGGAGGTGGCCCATGAGGCTGCTCACCAACGTCAAGCTCATCGCAAAGGGGCTTGTCGCCCACCGCGCCCCGACGCCGTCCAGGAGGGACGCACGCAGGTCATCACAGCTCGAATGGCTTCGCAGCGTGTCCGTGCTCGACGCCGCCGGGGCCCTCGACGAGTTCAACGCCAAGAGAGGCGGTCTCTCGGCCAGCGAGGTCGAGCTCGCGCGCGCTGCCTGGGGTGCCAACGAGGTGGCCCACGCTCGCCGTGACCCTGCCGTCGTTCGGTTCCTCAAGGCGTTCGCAGACCCCTTCACGGGCATCCTCGCCCTCCTTGCCGTGGTGTCGCTCTTCACGGACGTGATCCTCGCCGCGCCCGCGGACCGCGACCCCTCCACCTTCTTCATCATCTTCGCGATGATCGCCGTCTCGGGGATCCTGCGCTTTGTCCAGGAGGGAAAGAGCGACGACGCCGCGGCGGCGCTGGCGAAGACCATCCAGACCACGTGCAACGTGGAGCGCGAGGACACGGGGCGCGTGGAGGTCCCCCTGGCGGACGTGGTTGTTGGCGACATCGTGCATCTTGCCGCAGGCGACATCGTGCCCGCGGACGCCCGCCTCATCCAGGCGCGCGACCTCTTCCTGGGAATGTCGTCGCTCACGGGCGAGAGCCTGCCCGTCGAGCGCACGGCCGCGCCCTGCGCCAGACCCGCCAACGACACGCGCACGGCGGGCGACCTCGGGAACATCGTGCTCATGGGGTCCACCGTGGTCTCGGGAAGCGGCGTGGCCGTGGTGGTGGCCACCGGTGCCAACACCATGTTCGGCGGCATGGCGACAAGCCTCGGCGGCGCGCGCGGCAAGACCGCATACGACGAGGGCATCTCCTCGGTGAGCAAGCTCCTCCTGCGGCTCATGGTGGTCATGGCGCCTCTCGTCTTCGTGATCAACGGGATCACGAAGGGCGATTGGCTCTCGGCGATGCTCTTCTCGCTCTCGGTGGCCGTGGGGCTCACGCCCGAGATGCTTCCCATGATCGTGACCACCTGCCTGGCCAAGGGCGCGGTGGACCTCTCGCACGACCGCGTGATCGTGAAGCGCCTCGACGCCATTCAGAACCTGGGCGCCATGGACGTGCTCTGCACCGACAAGACCGGAACCCTCACCGAGGATCGCGTAGTGCTCGAGCGCCACCTCGACGTCATGGGCAACAAGGACCCGCGCGTGCTTCGCTACGCCTTTCTCAACAGCTTCTTTGGCACGGGCGTGCGCAACCTCATAGACTCCGCGATCATCTCCCGCGCGACCGACGGGACGTCCCAGGGGGCGCGTGGCATAGACGCCGACGAGCTTGCGTCGGGCTGGCACCTTGTGGACGAGGTGCCCTTCGACTTCGAGCGGCGCCGCGTGAGCGTGGTGGTAGAGCACGACGACGGGCGTCGGCGCATGGTCACCAAGGGTGCCATCGAGGAGATCCTCCAGGTTTGCTCCGAGGTCGAGTACGACGGGCGCGTGGTGCCCCTCGGCGACGACATGCGCGAGAGGGTCCTCGACACGGCCTACGACCTGGCTGACAAGGGCATGCGCGTGCTCGGCGTGGCCCGCAAGGCTAATCCGGCCGAGGCGGGCGTGCTCTCTGGCAAGGACGAGCGGGGCATGACGCTCATCGGTTACCTGGCCTTCCTCGACCCGCCCAAGAGGAGCGCCGCCCAGGCGGTCGCCGCCCTGCGCGAGCATGGCGTGACACCCAAGGTCCTCACGGGGGACTCCCTGCGGGTTGCGTGTACGGTGTGCGAGACCATCGGCCTTCACGTGGAGGGGACGCTCGACGGCGCCGCCGTGGCGCGGCTCTCGGATGCGGAGCTTGAGGAGCGGGTCGAGGGGATCACCGTCTTTGCGAAGCTCTCGCCCGACCAGAAGGTCCGCGTGGTGCGCTCTCTTCGCGCCCGCGGGCACGTGGTGGGCTTCATGGGTGACGGCGTGAACGACGCCGCGGCCATGGGCGCGAGCGACTGCGGCGTCTCGGTCGATTCCGGGGCCGACGTGGCCAAGGAGGCGGCGGACATCATCCTGCTCGACAAGGACCTGGGCGTGCTGGAGCGTGGCATCGTGGAGGGTCGCCGCACCTTCTTCAACATGAGCAAGTACGTGAAGATGACGGCGAGCTCGAACTTTGGCAACATCTTCTCGGTGCTGGTGGCGAGCGTGTTTCTGCCCTTCCTGCCCATGACCGCCGTGCAGCTGCTGCTCCTCAACTTCATCTACGACTGCGCGTGCGCCGCCATCCCCTGGGACAACGTCGACGAGCGGGAGCTCCAGGCGCCCCAGGCGTGGAGGCCCGGGTCCATCGCGAGCTTCATGCGCTGGGTTGGGCCCACGAGCTCGGTCTTCGACATCCTCACGTTCGCGCTGCTGTTCTTCTGGGTGTGCCCGGCCGTCGCCGGCGGAACGTGGCACGCCGTCGCGGAGGAACCTGCTGCTGCGGCGCTGTTCGCCGCGACCTTCCAGGCCTGCTGGTTCGCCGAGTCCATGCTCACGCAGGTGCTCTTCGTCCACCTTGTGCGCACCGAGCGCGTGCCCTTCGCGCAGAGCATGGCCGACTGGCGTGTGCTGCTGCTCGATGTCGCCGCCGTCGCGCTCTCGCTGGTCATCCCGTTCACTGCGGTGGGGGCCGACCTTGGCATGGCGCCGTTGCCCGCGGGGTTCCTCGCCGCGCTGCCGCTGGTGGTGGCTGGCTATGCCGCGCTCGTGCTGGTGGTGAGAAGGGCCTACATCCGGCGCTTCGGGCGTCTGCTGTGAGCCCGCCCGCCGCCGCCGTGCTCCGGCATCGGAACGGCTACCATGGGTGTGTCAGAAAACCGCCGGTTACAGGGAGGTCTCATGGGTGCTGAGAGGGATGGGCAGGGAGTCTCGCCAGAGCTGGACGACCTCTCGAGCACCCTCATGGGCCAGGCCTTCGACGTGCTGGCCGAAGGCGCGGCGCTGGACGTGATCCTCGCCGTCGAGGATGCCGTGGGCCATGTTGCCAGCTACACCTTTGCCGACGACAGCCCGGAGGAGTGCCTCGGGGGCGCCCGCGAGAAGGTGCGCGACCTCGCGCGGGCGCATGGCGACGCCGCGGGGAAGCTCGGCGATCCCGTGCGCTACGCCCTTGCCTATGAGGGGGCCGTCGCCGATGAGCGCGGCGCCTACCAGGACGCGGTGCTGCTCGAGTTTGGCGAGCGCGGGCGCACGAGCTTCTCGGCCTTCTCGCTTGTGGACGGCAGGGGCACAGGCGACGGCTTTGCCTGGACCGACCCCGCCCCGGCGGGCGAGGTGGAGAACCTGCTGGGGTAGGCCCCGCCGGCCCCCTCGCTAGGTTGCCATGCGTCCCTCGTAGAACCCGTGGGTCATGAAGTGCCTGTAGTACGAGGCCCAGTCCTTGCCAAAGGCGGCGGAGAGGTCGGCGTAGCGCGCCTTGTACGTGGCGGGGTCAAAGTTGAGAGACGCCCTCACCCCACGAGGCATGTCGTTCTCGACGAAGTAGGCGAGAACGGCGCTGGCGTCGGCCCCAACCGCGGCTATGACCTTTGGGTGGTTCTCCACGTAGTAGCTGTGGTCGTAGACCAGGCCGTAGTCCGTCCCGCCGTGGCTTGACGTGTGGTCATCGAGCGCCTTCGCGTTGGCAAAGTATCTGTCGAACCACTCGGTCCTCCAGGTGAGCCAGCTGACGAGGTACCGGTAGTTCTGCTCGTAGGTCGAGAAGGGCGCGAACTCGTTGGCGAAGTGACCCATCCCAAAGATCGCCTGGTTGGCCGCCTGCGAGGCAGAGATCTGGCGGCGGTAGCAGGAAAGCGAGCGGAGGTAACCCCTGCTGCCAACGGCGTCCCCGCCGCCGAGGACCACGTTGGTCATGAGCGGGCCCAGCTCCTGCCTCCATATCTCCTGCGCGCGCGTTCGGATGGAGGGGATGCCGCGCAGGTGGCGCCCGCCGGGAACGCTGTAGCCGGAGTACTTCATGAACGAGATGCCGTCCCCGTCGGTCCGCACGCCCATCGAGCCGTCGAAGTCCCACAGCGGCTCGGCATGGATGACGCTGCTGCCCCTGTCCTTGTAGAAGTAGGTCGAGGTGTAGAAGAAGTCGATGTTCTTGGTGAACTCGCTCACGAGGTAGCTCTTGGCAAGGCCGTCGAGGTCGAAGCTCGCCTGTCCAGCGAGGTTGAACCGGTTGTTCTGCATGGCGTCGATGGCTGCCTGGAACTGCTCGGCAATGTAGCGGACCTGGCTCTGTGATGCGACCTCTGGGCTCTTGACCACAAAGATGCCGATGCTCGTGTCAAACCAGCAGGTCTCCTTGGCGTAGTAGGCACCGTCCTTCTCCACCAGGTAGCCGCCCGTGATGTCCTTGGGGTCCTTGACGCCTGCGACATACTGGTAGGCGTATGCCTTGCCGTTATAGGAGTAGGTGCCCCGGGCGGTGGGGAGGGAGTCAAGATCCGTGCCCTTGTTTGCCTTCTCGACGTCATTCTCGAGCCTGTGGATGTCGACGCGGCCGGGCCTGATCTCGACTTTCTCGCAGAGGTAGTAGCTGCCGCGGTACTCGCCGTCGTAGTAGAGGTCGACCGGGGTGCCCTCGCAGCCAACTATGCCCAGTTCGAGACCCATGTTATAGGCAACGGTGTTGTGGAGCAGCGTGGCGTCGTTCTCGTTGGCGAGAAGGACCCACTTTTTGTTGGCGTTGTCGCCGCTGCCGGTCTTGAGCAGGTCAGCCTTCTTGTTAAGGGAGATCTGGTACGGCTTCTTTATGCCGAATGACCAGGTGTTGTTGCCGCGGCCCTTGATGGTGGAATGCCTCTCGCCGTCCCTGTCGTAGACCAGAGAGCCGTCGCTGGCGACCATCGTTACGTCGACGTTGGCCTTGGCGCTGTGGTCGGCGCTGGCTTCGACCCACGCGCGGCCCTTGCTGGCATCGACGCTCGTGACGAAGACGGTGCCTACGTTTGCGGACTTGAGGACCACCAGTGGGTGCGATCCGAGGCGGGTCGAGTAGCCGATGGTGGAGCCAATGGCATGGGAGAGGTTGACGGTGGTGCCGCCCGCCGCGATGTTGGCCGCGCCCGAGGGGAGCGTGAGGCGCGCGTCAAGCGCCGAGCCGTTGGCCGAAAATCCCACCGTCACGCTGCTGGCGTTGGCGTAGGAGGGGAGGACGACGTAGGTGACCCCGCCCTTGTTCGTGGAGACGACGCTCTCGGTGGAGCCTGCCTTGTCAGCGAACGAGGCGGTGACGTCGCAGGAGGTGCTGTCGATGGCGTACCAGCCGACGTTCTCTTGCCTCCACCCGATGGTGCCGAGATGGTCGTACTCGCTCTTGCTGAGTGTGTAGTGGTGCGTGCCTATGGTCTCGTAGGGATTGAAGAGGCGGTAGACGGCAATGGCGGAACTCTCGTTATCCGGAGAATAGAACCCTATCTTCTCCTGCCTCCACCCGATGGTGCCGAGATGGTCGTACTCATCCTTGCTCGTGGTGTAGTGGTGGTCACCCGAGTAGGGGTTGTAGAGGCGGTAGACCGGGTGCTTGGATGTCTTGGGTGCCTGCCAGCCAATGCCCTCGTCGGTCCAGCCGAGCGCCACGTTGAAGTCCCGCTCCTTGATGTTGGAGGTGAAGAGGTGCTCGCCAGACCACTGGTTGTAGATGCGGTACATCTTGACGGTCGCCTGGCTCGCCGCGGTCATTGCCGCGGCTGCGGCTGGTGCCGGCGAGGTTTTTGCCGCGGCCGTCGCCGTGGATGCCATTGCGCCGGTCGGCTCAGTTGCAGGCGTGGTCGCCGTGCGGACTTCGGGTGCGCGGTTTTCTTTGCAGGCTCCCTTGGTGGTACCCACGCCGACGACGTCGTTCTCGCCAACGGATTTATTGGCAGCGGCACCTTCTTGGAGCTGGGCGGCTGTGTCGCTCGGGCCGGCGTCGGTGCTGGTTACGATGGTGGCCGCCTCACCGGGTTTCTCGTCTGCCTTGGCGCCTGTCTGCCGAGACGCCTCACTGGGCCTCTCGGTAACAGCCATGTCCTGTGTCTTAGGCACGGATGCGTCTGCATCTACGGTGGCGGTCGGCTTCTCGACGACGGGGGCATCTACGTCGCCGTTTGCGCTTCCGGCGGTGGGCTCTTCTTGGACCTGCGCCGCCACTGCCGCGGGATTCGTCGGAAGTGCCAGCGCCTGCGGCTCATCGGCCAGTGCGCAGACGGGGAAGAGGCCAATCGCCGCCGCCAAGGTAGCTGAGGCTATCTTCTGTGTCATTCGGCGGGAGAGCATTGCCTGCACCTTCATTCTCAAAGCCAGAAGCGGGCTTGTACGGGTCATATTGTAGTCGCCGTTGCCTCTTTGTGCCCCTAAAGATCGGGTCTTGCAGTACAGGGGTTCTCTCGATAGATCCTGATGTGAAGGCTGGTAGAGCGGACAATAGCGCGCCGCCCCCTCGCCCCGCCGCCGCCCGCACGTCTCGTCGCTTTGGCGTACCATATAGCAGTTTGCGTGGAACGAGCCACCGTGGGGTCAATCGACCCTCGCGCTGGTATAAAGTTGCCGCGAAATCTGTATGCGTCGGCGCTTGTGCCGCCGGCGGTCTAGACGAGAGGTACCCATGCTCCAGGAGCAGATCAGAAACATAGCAATCATCGCCCACGTTGACCACGGTAAGACCACGCTGGTCGACCAGATGCTCAAGGCCACCCACGCCTTCCGCGAGAACCAGCAGGTCCAGGAGCGCGTGCTCGACTCAAACGACCAGGAGCGCGAGCGCGGCATCACCATCCTGGCCAAGAACATCTCCATCGAGTACCAGGGCATCAAGATCAACGTCATCGACACCCCGGGCCACGCCGACTTTGGCGGCGAGGTAGAGCGCGTGCTCAAGATGGCAGACGGCGCGCTGCTCCTGGTCGACGCGGCTGAGGGGCCCATGCCCCAGACGCGCTTCGTCCTTTCTCACGCCATCGCCGCGCACCTGGCCATCATGGTCGTCATCAACAAGATCGACCGCGACGGCGCCAACCCCGAGAAGGCCCTGAACGACTGCCTCGACCTCATGATGGACCTGGGCGCCACCGATGACGAGCTGGAGTTCGCCATGGAGCACGTGGTGTACGCCTCGGCCGTCAACGGCTTTGCCCGCCTCGATCCCAGCGATGAGACCACGGACATGTACCCGCTCCTTGACATGATCGTCGGTGCCATGCCCGCGCCCGACGTCGACCCCGAGGGGCCTCTGGCCATGCAGTGCGTGACCGTGGACCACTCCGACTACGTGGGCCGCATCGGCATTGGCCGCATCTACTCGGGCACCGTTCACGCAGGCGACAAGATCCTTGTGGTGAAGAACGATGGCAGTCGCGAGATGAGCCAGGTCAAGCAGCTCTTCACCTTTGACTACCTGGGACGCAAGGAATGTCCCGCGGCGCAGGCCGGTGACATCGCGGCCGTCGTGGGCGTGGACCACACCGACATCGGCGACGTCTACACCGATCCAGACAGCCCCGTCGAGCTCGACCCCATCGAGATCGACCCGCCCACCCTGTCCGTCGTGTTCGAGGCCTCGACCTCGCCGCTCGTCGGCCGCGAAGGAGACATCGTGGGTGGCCGCCAGCTTAAAGAGCGTCTCATGGCGGAGCGCGAGAACAACGTCACCATGCGCATCGCGGAGCTGCCCGACAAGACCGGCGTCGAGGTGGCCGGCCGGGGCATCCTGCACCTCTCGGTCCTCATGGAGCAGATGCGCCGCGAGGGCTTCGAGTTTCAGGTGGGCCGCCCGCGCGTCCTGTTCAAGGACGACGGCCACGGCAACAGGCTCGAGCCCATCGAGGCGGCCGTGGTCGAGTGCCCCGGCGAGTACTCCGGCAAGGTCATCGAGCTCTTCGGAAACTCCGGTGGCAGCATGACCAACATGGTCTCGGGCATGAAGCAGGACCACCTCGAGTTCAGGATTCCCACACGCGGCGTCATGGGCCTCAAGAACCGCATCCTGAACGTCACCCACGGCGAGGCCGTGTTCTACCACAACTTCCTCGAGTACGGCCCTATGGAGGGCGAGCTGGGCAAGCGTCAGAACGGTGCCATGATCTCGATGTCCACCGAGAAGGCTGTGGCCTACGCCCTGGGCAACCTCCAGGATCGCGGCACGCTCTTTGTCGGCCCCGGCGACGAGTGCTACGAGGGTATGCTCGTGGGGGAGCGCTCGAAGCCCGGCGACATCGTGGTGAACATCGCACGCACCAAGAGCCTGGGCAACCAGCGCAGCTCCACTGCGGATATTGCGGTGCAGCTCACGCCGCCGCGCACCTTCTCGCTGGAGGAGGCGCTCGAGTACATCATGGACGACGAGCTGGTGGAGATAACGCCCAAGAGCATCCGCATGAGAAAGCGCATCCTCAACGAGACCGAGCGTCGTAAGTGGCGCGTGCGCCACGGCATGGTGGACAAGTAGGGCATGGACCGGCAGAACTCACTTGGCGAGGCCATCCGTGGCCTTCGTAGGCAGCGGGGCATTACGCAGGAGCAGCTCGCCGAGGGCATCTGCTCCACCATCACTGTCTCGCGCATCGAGAACGGCCACCAGATGCCCTCGAAGGAGGTGCTCGACGCGCTCCTCTCGCGTCTGCATTCGGGCGCATACCAGCTGTGCAACGTCTACTACCAGAAGGAGCACGATCGCGGGCTTGAGGATAAGCTCAGGCGCGCGAGTACCCTTCTCCAGGACGGCCGGCTGGCTGAGTGCAGGGAGCTTCTGGATAGGATAGACGCCGACTCTCAGGCGGTGCCCACCTATCGGCAGGTCTACCTTATGCTCGATGCTGCCATCCTTTTGAGTGGTACGCCAGACGCTGCCGCCGCAAGCTCCGCGCTCGACACCATCGAGCGGGCCGTGCGCCTCACCCAGCCGCACATCGACCTCAAGGACATGAGGCGCACGCTCCTCTCGCAGAACGAGGCGCAGGCGCTCGCCCTCATGGTGCCCGCCCTTCTCTACGCGGAAAGGCCCCTTGACGCGATCATGTTCGGTCGAGAGCTGGTCGCCACGCTTGACGCCCAAGAGGATGACAGCAAGGAGCGCTACGAGCTGCGCATCAACGTCGAGTTCAACCTCGCCCAGTGCCTTGAGCTACAGGGCTACTACGAGGACTCCGAGGAGCTTGTCCAGAAGATGCGCCGCGAATGCCACGAATGGCATATCTACAGCTACCTTCCAGAACTCGTCTACTCGGAGGCGCGCGGATGTCTGCGAAGGGGCGACGCCGCAGGAGCGCGGCGGAGGATGGAGGCGGTCGTTCCCTATCTGGACGTTATCGACGAGCATGAGCAAGCTGCCACGATGCGTGGCTGGGCACGCCGCGAGCTGAAGCTCGACCTCTAAGGCACCAACCTGTCGTTTCGCGCTAAGTCTAAATTGCTCGCCATGCGATATGGCCTTCCCACGTCCTGGGTCAGAAGATGGATTTGCCAGCAAGGACAGGGAGGTGATGTCAGATGGGGACACGGATCAAGCATACGGACAATCGGGTTGACGGTGCCATAGTAATTAAGATCGAAATCAGAGTCGGGTAGCGAGGACAGGTGTCCCACGCAGGTGGCATCGGCCACCGGCGTGGGCGCCGTCCGCTTGGCGACCATTGGGACAAACGCTTTGGATGTGAGGTACTCATGCGAGGATTCGATTACATAGTTGATGGTGCGGGCCGGGCTCGACTGTGCGCGCTTGCCCTATTGATCATATGCTTTCAAGCCCTCTACGTGGGGCTCGCCATGCTCCTCAGCAGGTTCCTCGATCTCATCACCATGGCCATCTCCACCGGAAACGCGGACGAGGTGCTGGGGTTTCTCCCCTTCGCCACCGTCTATTCCGCCGTCCTGGGCGTCCTCGTGGTCGCAGGCGGGTGGTATCGGGCGAGCGTTGTCCAGCGGGTCATGGTGGGGGTTCGCGCGAGGGTCGCCGGAGGCCTCGTGGGCGGCGACGCCGCCACCGCGTCCAATAGTGCCCAGCACCTCACCGTGCTCGGGCAGAATATGGATACGGTCGAGACGGACTGGCTGGGCGGCATCATCGACATCTTCCAGGCAGTGGTGCAGATCATGTTCGCGGTGGTCATGCTCGTCTGTATCAATCCGCTTATCGCAATCCTCTCCATAGCGGCAACCGCGCTGCCAACATTCGTTCCGCGTCGCTTTGGCAGACGTCTTGCAGCCGCCCAGGGATCGATTGTGGAGGAGACACAACGCTATAACGCCCGCGTGAGGGACTCGGCCATAGGCGGCGAGACGGTACGCTCGTACCATATCGGTCCGGTCGTGCTGGAAAGGCATGACGCCGCCGCCCGCACCCTTGAGCTATCCAAAGCGCACCTCTCGCAGATCACGGCCGTTGTGAGCGGCATAAGCGGTGGGATTGGCGTCCTTGTGCAGCTCTGCATCATGGGAGCGACGGGCCTCTTTGCCCTGAGCGGTCTTGTGAGCGTCGGCAGCGTGATAGCCGTCACGCAGCTCTCGGGCGACGTGATATCTCCCGCGTCCGAGATCTCGTCCAAGCTTGCGAAGGTCCATGCGGGCCAAGAAATCCTTGCCCTGTTCAGGAGCATCGAGAACCAGTCGGAGAAGGGCGGAGGGCGCACGACCTGCACCCGCCGCATCACCCCGGCTCACACCTTTGGCCTCGAAGGGGTGTCGTTTGCCTATGACGGAGAGGAGAGGCAGGTCCTCCGTGACTGCTCCGTGCGCTTCGAGGCCGGGCGCAAGTATGCCATTACGGGTGTGAGCGGCGGCGGAAAGAGCACACTGCTCGGCATCCTCTCGGGCGCGCTTGTTCCGCAGGCGGGTTCGGTGTTCGTCGATGGCGAGGCGGGCGCGCTTCCAGAGTCCGTCTCCATCCACCAGAGCGTCTTTCTCTTCGACGGCACCCTGCGCGAGAACATCACCCTTTGGGGCACGTTCGGGCGGGATGACATCGTCAGGGCGATTCGGCTTGCCGGTCTCGATGGCGTTGTGACGGCGCTTCCGCAGGGCCTCGACACCCCGATGGGGGAGAACGGCGCGCGCCTTTCGGGCGGAGAGCGCCAGCGTGTGGCGATTGCGCGCGCCCTGCTGCACGGAAAGAAGGTGCTCCTCGTGGATGAGGCCACCTCCGCGCTCGACGCGGCAGCGGCTGCGCAGGTCGAGGCCGCGCTGCTCGCGCTTGACGGCGTGACGGTGATAGCGGTGACGCACAGGCTCGACGAGAACCACACCGTCCGCTACGACGAGGTCCTGGAGATGAGAGGGGGCCGCCTTGTGGGGGAGGGTTCCGCGGAGGGGAGGCTCGGGCCAGCCGCGACGGTCGCCGCGACGTGACCCCGCAGGCCTCACCCGCGCCGGCGGGTCGACCTTCTCACCCTGCGCGTGATGCGCCTCACGCCGCCCGTGACGCGCGGCGTGAGGTCCACGTCCGCCTGTGAGACCACGTTGAAGTGAAGCGACCAGCGCCGAAGGCCCACCGTCGCCACCAGGCATGCGACCGCGGCCCAGGGCTTGCCGAGCCACGCGAACATCACCAGCGCGTAGTACACGGTCGACCCAGCGACGGCGCACAGCGCATAGTAGTTGCTTGGCCTGAAGATGCGCGGCACGTCTCCCAGGAAGACGTCGCGCAGCATGCCGCCGCCTATGCCCGTGAGCGTGCCCATCAGGATGGCCGAGCAGGGCAGGGTTCCGTAGACGATGGCCTTGTCGGTGCCCATCAACGCGAAGAGCCCCACGGCCGTGATGTCGGTCCACTCGAGGATGCTGGGAAAGCGGCCGAAGGGCGTGGGAAAGTAGAACCCGGCGATGCCGATGCCCACGGTGGACGGGATCGCGTACAGGCTCTTGAGCATGTACACGTCTCCCACCTGCATGATCATGTCGCGGACGAGTCCGCCGCCCAGGCCGCACAGCATCGCGAGCCCCACGAACCCCACCATATCGAGCCGCCGCTCGCGGGCGACGAGGATGCCGGAGACCGCGCCCACCATCACGCTGAGAAGGTCCAGCCAGGCGGGGAGAGAGACCGCGGCGGTCTCGGGGCCAAACCGTGAGAACAGCTCGGGCATGTATGCGCGCCTCCCTGGTGCCAGTGAAAATTCCGTTCCAACTTTATCGTAAAGCGCGTCTGTGGGAGGGGACGTGGGTCGAAAGGGCGGTGCCGGGCACCGGCGGCGGTCCTCTCGGTGCTGCCCATGCCGCCCGCGCCAAAGGCGTAAAGTTGTTCCCGGCTCGTGATGCTCTAGAGAGGGGACGTGGCCTATGGGGCGTGTGGGAGATGCGGTGTGCCGTGTGCTGGTGGGTGGTCACGTCGACACCGTGACGCTGGAGCGGGCACGCCGCGACTCGCTGGTCGTCATCAACGATCCGTGGCGGCAGTACTCGTCGTTCTTCTGGCGGCTCGTGCTGGCGGCGGTTATCGCCACCGGTGGCGTCGCGGCGTCCTCCTCCCCGGTGATCATAGGCGCCATGCTCATAGCGCCGCTGATGTCGCCCATGCTGGGCTGCGCCCTCGCCATCGTGACCGGCCGAGCCCGCGCGGCCGCCCGCACGCTGGCGGTCACGGCCGTGGGTGCGGTGCTGTGCGTGGGCATCGCGGCGGCGGTGGGGGCGATAGCCCCGGTCTCGGTGAACACCGCGACCAACCAGGAGGTGCTGGCCCGCACCGCCCCGCGCCTGATCGACCTCCTCGTGGCGCTGGCGTCTGGGATGATGGCGGCGCTCGCCCTGGTGCGTGATGACATCCCCGACGCGGTGCCCGGGATAGCCATATCGGCGTCGATCGTGCCGCCTCTGTGCGTGGTCGGCGTGGCGCTCCAGGCGGGCGACCTCACCGCCGCGCGTGGGTCGCTGCTGCTGTTCGTGGCCAACTTCTTCGCCATCCAGCTTATGTGCTGCGCGGTGTTCGCGGCGCTCGGCCTGGGGCGCTCGGCGCGCTCGGAGGAGGCCGGGCGGATGCGGAGGGTGTGGTACGTGCTTATGCTCGTCGGCGCCCTGGTCGTTGCGGTGCCCCTGTCGGTGACGAGCTGGGGCATCATCCAGGCATCCGCCCGCGAGCGCGCGGTGGCCGACATCACCGTCGCCTGGCTTGAGGGAAGCGATTATCGCCTGCTCGACTTCGACATGGAGGACGGCGTGCTCTCGATCGAGATAGCGGGCACCGGGGCCTCCCCGTCCACCGCGAGCCTGGCCCGCGAGCTCGATGAGGCCCAGCTGGGTGTTGAAGAGCTGCGGGTGATACCGGTGGCAGAGCGTCGGGTGCCGGTGAGGTGACGCGCCGCGCGCGGCGGCCAGCCCGTCTCGGGGTGGCGGGTGCCAGCGCCGTCCGCGACGCCTGGGTGTCAGGTTGGGTCGGGCCGGCGCATGATAACCCGCGAAATTCGTGAAAAGTGTTAGGAACGCCTATCTAAAATTTAGGAAAAATGTAATACTTATCCGTATTGAATTTTCGAAAAATGTAGGAGCTCAAATGCTTGCGAGAAAGGCCTACCAGTCTCTTCAGGCATGGGGTGAGAGTGCTTCCAAGAAGGCGCTTCTCGTCAAGGGTGCCCGGCAGGTGGGGAAGAGCTTCCTAGTCGAGGCCTTCTCCCGTGAGGCGTTCGAGAACGTTGTCATCTTCGATCTTGTCGACGACGTGGCGGCGCGAGGGTCCTTCAATCAGGCTGTTAGTGCCGAAGATCTCCTTCTGCGCATGTCTGTTGTTGCTCGCACGCCCCTCGTTCCCCACAAGACCGTCGTTGTCATTGACGAGGTTCAGGAGGCGCCGAATGTCCTCACATTTATCAAGTATCTTGTGCAACAGGGGGACTACAGCTACATCCTCGCCGGCTCGCTCCTTGGCGTGAAGCTTGAGAACATAGACTCGCTTCCCGTGGGCTACCTCACGCAGGTGGAGCTGCACCCCCTGGACTTCGAAGAGTATTGCTGGGCATGCGGGCTCTCGGCGTCCGTCTTCGACATGGCGCGTGAGTGTTTGAGCGAAGAGAGGGCGCTGCCTGATTTCTTGTATGCCCGCCTGCTCGACCTGTTCCATCGCTATCTCATGGTTGGCGGCATGCCCGATGCGGTCAACACCTTTGTTGCATCAAGCAATATTGATGAGGTGCGCCGCATACACCGCGACTTGCACAGCCTCTATCGGAGCGATATCACCAAGTATGCTCCGAGGGGCCTACGACTGGTCATACGTGACATCTATGACCTCATCCCCAGCGAGGTCGCTTCAAAAAGGCGGCGCTTCAGGCTTGGTGACATCAAGGGCGTTAATAGGTTCAGTCAGGTGGAGAACCACTTCCTTTGGCTTACCCAGGCGGGGGTGGCCCTGCCCGTCTATGGCGTAGCCGCTCCCGTGAGGCCGCTTCTCGTCTCGGAGCGGCGCAACCGCTTCAAGCTGTTCTATCTGGACGCGGGGATGCTCGCAAGCTCATACCCCAAGAGCGCCTACGCGGGCCTGCTAGACGGGAAGGCCTCCATGAACATGGGCGGCGTCTATGAGGCAGCGGTGGCTCAGGAGCTCAAGGCGCAGGGCCGGGCCTTGAGATACTTCTCGTCCAAGAAGGTGGGCGAACTTGATTTTGTGGTCGAGCGGGCAGATGGCAGCATCGATGCGCTTGAGGTCAAGTCGGGGTCTTCGTATCTCACGCATGCAGCGCTGGATAATGCGCTGGCAACACGAGGCTACGACATCGACCGCGCCTGCGTCCTCGCCGAGACAAACATCCGACGAGAGGGGAACATCCTCTATGTTCCGGTGTTCCTCGCGGGCGTCCTGGAAGCGGAGGGATGACCCTCCGGAGTCGTGTCTCCGACGCCGCCCGCGGCGTCGCAAGGAGTCTGGGTGCCCGACCGGGCTGGCGCATGAAGGTCAGGGGAGGATTGTGCGAGAACCAAGAAAAGCTTCGCGTTTCTCAAGGACTTACGATATACTAGCCGTCGCGGTTCCTGGAGAGTTGTCCGAGTGGCCGAAGGAGCACGATTGGAAATCGTGTATACGCCTAAAGCGTATCCTGGGTTCAAATCCCAGACTCTCCGCCAGTAAATCCAGCGGCGTCCCACTGGGGCGCCGCTTTTCACCCCACGGAGGGGTGGCAGAGCGGTTGAATGCGGCGGTCTCGAAAACCGTTTACCCCTTCGGGGGTACGAGGGTTCGAATCCCTCCCCCTCCGCCATTTGAAGGTCAGGGCGGGTGCCGTTGGGTGCCTGCCCTTTTTGCGCCGCCAGGGCGTCAGCCATGGCTCCCCGGACCCTCCCGGCCAGATATGTGCAGGAACTATGTACGCCTCGCCTCCCGTCTCGCGCCCTTGTCGCCCGCGGGCGCGGCATCTCCCGCCCTCAGGACGCTGTCCGACAGCTACGTGCATGTGCGCTGTCCGCCCAGCGTCAAATGAGTGCCGGACGCGAGCTATACGCTCTGGGGGCAGAGAGGGGCGCGTGGCGGTGGAGGCCAGGTCATGCTGACAGGCACAGGGGATGTGGATTGAGGCACACATTCGCAGATCGCATGGGGATTTACCTGTATCGACTGTGGTATGATGCCAAATCGCATGCTTCCTGCCCTAGGCGCAAACCTTCACGACCTAGGGCCATCAGTCCAGAGGAGGTGACACCATGAAGGCCTATGAACTGCTGTTCTTTGTCGATCCCACCAGCAACGAGGAGACTCGCGCCGGAACCATGAAGCGCATCGAGGTCGCCATCACCACTGACGGCGGCACCATTGACTCCGTCGAGGATTGGGGCAAGCGCAAGCTCGCCTATGAGATCGACCACCTCACCGAGGGTGACTACACCCTCATCAACTTCCACGCAGATCCTTCCCAGATCGCAGAGCTCGACCGAGTCCTGCGCATCAGCGATGCCGTCAAGCGCCACATGATCGTGGCTCGCACGGACAAGGACTAGCCAGCGGAAGGCGGGCCGCGCGCCCGCATCAGAGAGGTAGTGAGCAACGTGAGCATTAACAGGGTGAACATCTCAGGCAACCTCACCAGGGACCCGGAGCTTCGTTCCACCGGCGGCGGCACCCAGGTTCTCTCCTTCGGTGTCGCGGTCAACGATCGTCGTCGCAACCAGCAGACGGGTGAGTGGGAGGACGTGCCCAACTTCGTCGACTGCGTCGTGTTCGGCGCGCGCGCCGAACCGCTCTCGCGCTACCTCAGCAAGGGTTCCAAGGTCGCTATCGAGGGTAAGCTTCGCTATAGCTCTTGGGAGAACAAGGAAGGTCAGCGTCGCAGCAAGCTGGAGGTCGTCGTGGACGAGGTCGAGTTCCTCTCGCCCAGAAACCAGGGTGCCGCGCAGGGTGTGGCACCCCAGCAGGGTGCTCCCTCCCCGCAGTACAGCGCGCCGCAGCAGCCCTACGCGGCAGCGCCGCAACCGGCCGCGCCCGCCGCGCAGTACCCCGCGCAACCGGCCGCGCCTGCGCAATACCCCGCACAGCCGGGCTATCCCGCGCCCGCGCCCGCCGCTCCGCCCGTCTCCACGCCTCCCGCGGCAGACGTCTACGACGAGGAGATTCCGTTCTAGTAACAGCAAGGCGGCCTTTCGGTCGCCGTTAGAAAGGCAAACCAGACATGGCTCAGCAGAAGAAGCAAGAGTTTCAGCGCCAGCCGCGTCGCAAGTACTGCCAGTTCTGCAAGGAGGACACCGAGTACATCGACTACAAGGATGTGCAGCTCCTCCGCAAGTTCATGACCGACCGCGGCAAGATCAAGCCCCGTCGCGTCACTGGCGCCTGCACGCAGCACCAGCACGATATCGCGGTTGCCATCAAGCGGGCCCGCGTTATGGCGCTCCTGCCCTACACCGTGGGAAAGAACCACTAGGTCATGATGACGGAGAAGGACACAGACGAGCAGACCAGGGCGCTTGCGCTCTGGAACGCGCCCGACCCCGAGGATGGCTCGCCCGAGCAGGGCGACATTGTCCCCGGAGACGGCGCGCGGGTGCCGCGCGGCGGGTCGTCGCTCGCCGTCGGGCTTGCCGCCTGTGCGCTCGGCAGCGTGGTCGCCGCGTACATCCCCATGCTCGGGTGCTTTGCCATAGGTTCCGGCGCGGTCATCACGCTGGTTCCGCGCAACGCCCTGCGGGCCCTCGCGACCCTCGCCTGTGCGCTGGTGCCGGCGGCGCTGGTCGCTGCCGTGGTCCAGGCCGCCACGGTCCCAAGCGTCCTCGTCGCCTGCGGCATGGCCGTCGGCACGGCGTGGGCGTCCTCGCGCAGCAGGCTGTCGCCTTCGGTTGGGTTTGCGCTCATCGGGTGCGGCGCGCTCGCGCTCATCGGCGTGGACGTCATCCAGCTGCTGTCGGCGGGCTCCTCCATGGCCGACAAGATCACGCAGCTCGTAAACGCCTATGCAAGCGGCGTCGGCGTGGCATCCGTCTCGGTGGCGGCACAGGTCGAGGCCCTGCGGGTGACGCTTCAGGTCTACTGGCCCAGCGCGTACCTCGTTGTTGCCTTGGCCGAGTTCGCCTGCGCGCTTCTCGGCGTCCGCGCGTCCGTAAGGCGGGAGGGGCTGCGGGTTTCTATGCCCGCGCTCGCCGAGTACGATGTGCCCGTGTGGCTCATCGGCGTGCTCGTGGCCGACATCCTCGGCCTCACGGCAGCGGGCTTGGTTCCTCAAGCGTATGCCGGCGCCGTGGACATGGCCTCGGCAAACCTCTTGGTTGCGCTCAGGATTGCATGTGCGGTCCAGGGCTTTGCCGTCATCGCGTGGTTCATACGGACCAGGCATGTGGGGGCGCTTGCAGGCGCGTGCGCCATCGTCGCCGGGCTCTTTCTCGAGGACCAGTTTTACGTCATGACCATCGTGGGGCTTATCGATGTGTGGAAGAACTTCCGCCACCTTCCCAGGGGCGCGAAGACCACCGTCCAGGGCACCACGGACCAAGATCAGAAGTCGGCATAGCCGACTGAACGAAGGAGTGTCCCATGAAAGTCATCCTCTTGGGTGAGCTCCGGGGCAAGGGCGGAGAGGGCAGCCTGCCACCCCGGGCAACCTTAAGCAGCTCGAGCAGCGCCGCAGCAGCATCGCCAAGCGCGAGGCCGAGCGTATCGCAAACGCCGAGGCCACCAAGGCAGCCCTCGACGAGCAGCTCGTGAAGGTCGACGCGAAGATCGGCGAGGAGGGCCAGCTCTTTGGCTCCGTCACCTCCCAGCAGATCGTCGATGCCATCAAGGCCCAGCTTGGCGTTGACGTTGACCGCAAGCGCATCGTCCGTGGTGCCACCATCAAGACCGCTGGCCGCCACGCCGTCGAGATCAACCTCTATCGCGAGGTCAACGCCAAGGTCATCGTCCTCGTGGGCGATGAGGCTGCCGCCGAGGAGCCCGAGGCCGCCGAGGCCGAGGACGCCGCGCCTGCCGAGGCCGCGCCTGCCGAGGCCAAGGACGCCGCGCCCGCCGAGGCTGCCGAATAGCCTTCGGGGTTTTCGACCAAAACTGCCCTCAACTGGGGATTTCAACAATTCTCGCAGGTCAGGGCTAGTGGCAAAGAGGTCCGGCGCACAGTCGCCCTAGCACAAACTTGCCCCGCATGCACGTGTGGCATGCGGGGCAAGCATCCAAAAGATGCATTTTATAGGCCCATCTAACTGGGGAAATAGGATAAGAGCGGATATTAGCGCCAAATCAGCTGGTCCGTCTAGAGCGTAATGAATATTTGCGGTTATTGTGGGAGACGGGTCTCTCTCGCGCCGGCCCGCCGCTCGCCAAATTGTTGAAAACGTTGAAAACTCTCAAAGTGCCCGCTCAACGTACGACGTTTTCAACATCGCGTGTAGAAGACCTCAGGGCCTTTTTCTTTCTCGCTGGTAGATGGCTCGCGACGGCAGCGGGCCCCGAGCTGCCGTTCGACGCGGCGCCGCGCGCCGCCGCACCGCCCGCCGCGCGCGTGTTGCGGTAGCATCCCAGACAACGATGGGGCGAGCAGAGACCTAGGAGGGAGCGCCGCGCCGTGGCACTGGATGGCATCGACATGAACCCAACAAAGATGACGGCGATGTCCGACGTCGCGATGCCGCAGGATCCCGAGGCCGAGTCCTCGGTCCTCTCGGCCATGCTCATCTCGCAGGACGTGCTGCAGGAGTGCCTCATCGAGCTTGAGCCGGATGACTTCTACATCCCCTCCAACCGCAAGATCTACCTCGCCATGCGCGAGATGTTCGACCGCAACATGGCGGTGGACACCATCTCGCTGGCAGACTTCCTCAAGAGCCAAGGCGAGCTTGAGCGCGTGGGTGGCCATCCCTACCTGCTCGATCTTGGCAACAACTCGCTCGCGCTGGTGGGTTGGCGTCGTCACGTGGAGATGCTGCGCCGTGACTCCACGCTGCGCCGCATGATCTCGGCAGCCGCGCAGATCACCGCCTTGGCGTACGACGCCCCTGAGGACACCAAGGAGGTCGTGGACCGGGCCGAGAAGATGCTGCTCGACGTTACCAACAGGGACGTGCGCTCGAGCTACCAGCCCATCGGCTCCATCATGAGCGACCTCTTTGACCAGCTCTCGGATATGTGCGAGAACCAGACCACCGAGCTGGGCGTCAAGACGGGCTTCCCCACCATCGACTCCAGGCTCCTGGGCCTGCGTCCCGGCCAGATGATCGTCATCGGCGCGCGCCCCGGCGTTGGCAAGACCTCATTCGCGCTCAACCTTGCCGTGAATGCGGCGTTCAACGGCGCCTCGGTGGCGTTCTTCTCGCTCGAGATGAGCAAGATAGAGATCGCCCAGCGACTGCTCTCGGCCCAGTCCGGCGTGGGCCTGCAGGAGATTCGCTCGGCGCGCATCCAGAACGACCAGTGGCCCGAGCTCATCCGCGGCACCGACGAGCTCTCGGGCCTGGACATCATGATCGACGACACGCCCGGCACCACGGTCACCGAGATCCGCGCCAAGGCCCGCCGCATGCTCCACGGCAAGAAGATGGGGCTTGTCGTGGTGGACTACCTGCAGCTCCTCTCGCCGCCGGCCGGCATGCGCCGCGCCGACAGCCGCGCCACCGAGGTCTCGGAGATGTCGCGTGGCATCAAGATCATGGCAAAGGACCTCGAGTGCCCCGTCATCGCGCTGTCTCAGCTCTCCCGCCGCGTGACCGAGCGCACCGGCAAGCGCCCCGAGCTCTCGGACCTGCGCGAGTCCGGCGCCATCGAGCAGGACGCCGACATCGTCATCCTGCTCGACCGCTCGATGGACGAGGAGGAGGCCGCCCGCGATGACCGCCCGGACATGGGCGTCACCAACTTCATCATCGCCAAGAACCGCTCCGGCGCCCTTGGAGACGTGCCTCTCACCTTCGTGGGCAACAAGACCAAGTTCCTTGAGGTCACGACGCGCTACGATGGCTAGGGGCACGGCCCCCACTGCCGCCCGCCCCCGCGCCGGGTGGATTGTCGGGGCTGTGGGATGTTTCCGCACCCCAGGGCGCCGCCTTCGATAACCGCAGCCCATGCCGTATACTTGCGTGGTTAGGGGTGTCGCGTGCCGAGCGGCGCCCGCCCGTCCTGTCACACTCTTTTGAGGGGGAGAAATGCCTGCATCAGTTCTCGTGGGTACGCAGTGGGGCGACGAGGGCAAGGGTAAGGTGACGGATCTCATCTCCGGCGAGTTCGATGTCGTGTGCCGCTACGCCGGCGGTGCCAACGCAGGCCACACCGTCATCGCCGGCGGCCACAAGCTCGCCCTTCACCAGGTGCCCTCCGGCGTCATGTACCGGGGCGTCTACCCCGTGATCGGCAACGGCTGCATCGTCGACCCCGAAGTCCTTCTCGGCGAGGTCGACACCCTTGAGGCCCAGGGGATCTCCTGCAAGGACCTCAAGATCTCCGGCAACGCCCACATCGTGATGCCCTATCACAAGGACCTCGACGGAGCGCACGAGAAGAAGCTCGGCAAGAACCTCATCGGCACCACCAAGCGCGGCGTCGGCCCATGCTACATGGACAAGATGAACCGCACCGGCCTGCGCATCCAGGACATGCTGGACGAGAAGATCTTCCGCGAGAAGCTCGAGGCGGCCCTCGCCTACACCAACCCCATCCTCGAGAAGGTCTACGAGCTTCCCGCCTACACCGTGGACCAGATCTGCGAAACCTACCTTCCCTACGCCGAGCGCATCCGCCCGTACATCGTGGAGAGCTCGCTCTTCCTTAACGAGCAGCTCGAGTCCGGAAAGAACATCCTTTTCGAGGGCGCGCAGGCCACCATGCTCGACATCGACCATGGGACCTACCCCTTCGTGACCTCCTCCAACTGCACCGCCGGCGGCGCCGTGACGGGCTCTGGCGTTGGCCCCACCCGCATCGATCGCGTGCTGGGCGTTGCCAAGGCCTATCTCACGCGCGTTGGCTCGGGCCCGTTCCCCACGGAGCTCTTTGACTGGGTTGGGGACAAGCTGGGCGAGGTGGGACACGAGTATGGCGTGACCACCGGCCGCAAGCGCCGCTGCGGCTGGTATGACGCCGTGGTCGTCAACTACGCCACCCGGGTGAACGGCCTCACCGACCTTGCCATCACCAAGCTTGACGTTCTCGGCTGCCTTGACGAGATCAAGGTCTGCGTCGCCTACGAGTGCGAGGGCAAGCGCTACACCACCGTCCCCGAGCACCAGTCCGTCTTCTATCACGCCAAGCCGGTCTACGAGACCCTGCCCGGCTGGAAGAGCGACATCTCCGGCGTGCGCAACTTCTACCAGCTCCCGCGCGAGGCCAAGGACTACATCGACTTCCTCGAGCAGCTGGCCGGAGTGCGCGTCTCCATCATCACCGTGGGGCCTGACCGCGAGCAGACCATCAACCGCTACTGGGACTAACTGACACGCCGGCGCGCCTGGGTACACCGGGCGCGTCATGCTGTTGCGATGTCGAGGGAGGACACGTGAGCAATTCGAAGGTCGACATTCTTCTCTTGGGTGCGGGCGGGCGCGAGCACGCCCTTCTCGCCAAGCTTGCCGAGTCGCCCCGCGCGGGCAGGCTCTGGGTTGCTCCCGGCAACGGCGGCATGGACGCCCTGGCCCAGGTTGCCCCCGTTGACCAGGGCTCGCCCGTCGACGTGGCGCGCTTTGCGCGCGAGAACGGCATCGACCTGGTGGTCATTGGCCCGGAGGCCCCGCTCGTGGACGGCGTGGCAGACGCCGTCCGCTCGGCGGGCATCGCGTGCTTTGGGCCCAATGCCTCCGCCGCGCGCATGGAGGGCTCCAAGAAGTTCGCCAAGCAGGTCATGGCCCGCGCGGGCGTGCCCACTGCGGCCTGGCGCTCCTTTACCAAGCAGGAGCCTTGCGAGGAGTACGTCCGCCGCCTTGACGGCCCCTGCGTGGTGAAGGCCGACGGTCTGGCCGCAGGCAAGGGCGTCATCGTGGCGAAGGACGCCGAGGAGGCTATCGCCGGCGTGCGGGAGTGCTTCTCGGGGCGCTTCGGCGACGCCGCTGCCACGGTGATCGTGGAGGAGACCCTCGACGGCCCCGAGTGCTCGCTTCTCGCGCTCACCGACGGCACCACGCTCGTGCCGCTTGCCACGGCTCAGGACCACAAGCGCGCCCTCGACGGCGACAGGGGCCCCAATACCGGTGGCATGGGCGTCTACTCGCCCGTTCCCATGGTCACGCCCGAGGAGCACGCCGCCATGGTCGCCATCGAGCGGCGCGTGGTCGACGAGCTTCGCGCCGAAGGCATCACGTATTCCGGCTGCCTGTACGGCGGCTTCATGCTCACCAAGGACGGGCCCAAGGTGCTGGAGTTCAACGCCCGCTTTGGCGACCCCGAGACCCAGGTGGTCCTGCCTCGCATGCGGGGCGACCTCATCGAGATCTTCCTCGCCTGCGACAAGGGGTCCCTCTCGCCCGACATGCTCGCCTGGGACGACGACTGGGCCGTCTCGGTGGTCCTCACCAGCTCCGGATACCCCGGAAGCTACGAGAAGGGCAAGCCCATCTCGGGCATCGAGCGCGCGCAGGCGCTGGATGGCGTCACCGTCTATCACGCCGGCACCGCCCTCGACGCCAACGGACAGCTGGTCACGGCCGGTGGTCGCGTGTTCGACGTCACCGCGGTGGCGCCTACGTTCGAGCTTGCCCGCCGCCAGGCGTACGCCGCGTGCGACCTTATCGACTTTGAGGGAAAGACCATGCGGCGCGACATTGGGGCGAAGGCAGCCCTTCCCAGGGACAACGGGTAGGCTGGCACGTCCGCACGACACGGTCCATTACTATTTGGAGGCACATGGCGGTGGCAGGGGTTCAGGACACGGGCGACGAGATGGGCGAGGGGTGCTCCTGCGAGGGCGCGCCTGCGAACGACCAGCAGATCCGCCCGCAGTACGTCGAGGCGGTTCCCACGATGGATGACCTTCGCTCGGCCACCGCAGACATGCGCTCGGCAGCGGACGGCCTCACCTTTGATGGCGACCGTTCGAGCCAGGACCACGTGTCCGGCCTTCCGCAGGCTCGCGACCTCGTGCTTGGCGAAGACGACCCGCGTGACGCCAGCCTCAAGGAGCATCCCATCTCCGAGGACGTGGCGTGGACCGGTCGCATCTTCAACGTCAACCGCCTGCGCGTGAAGCTTCCCGATGGCCGTACCGCCGTGCGTGACGTCGTGCGCCACCCCGGTGCCGTCGCGGTCGTCGCGCTTACCGAGGAAGGGCGCATCTGCCTGGTGCGTCAGTTCCGCACGGCCCTCGACCGCGTGACGGTGGAGATTCCCGCCGGCAAGCTCGACCCGGGCGAGGATCCGCTCGACGCCGCCCACCGCGAGCTTGCCGAGGAGACTGGCATGCAGGCCGAGAAGATGGCCTACCTCGCCACCATCGCGACGTCCGACGGCTTCTGCGACGAGCTCATCCATCTCTATATGGCGACGGGCCTCAGCTACCACCAGTCGAACCCCGATGCCGACGAGTTCATCAACGTCGACCTCGTTGGCCTGCCCGAGCTGGTCGACGCGGTTCTCGACGGCAGGATCGAGGACGCCAAGACCGTGGTCGGCGCCCTTATCTGCGACGCGATTGCGCATCGCCTCGCGCCGGGAGAGGCCGCTGGCCCAGTGAACGACCCCTCAGGCGATGGGAGGGCTTGATGGCGAGCCCAAAGAGCGAGATGGCCCGCCGTCAGACCAACGCCCTGACCGGCGACGAGGCCGAGAGGCTCTTCGAGACCGTTGACGAGACGGGCCACTCCAACGAGGAGGTCGCCCGCCGCGAGCGCCGGCGGCGCAAGGAGAAGGGCACCGGCGTCGACGTGGATCCCCTCTCCGCAGAGGACCCCTCCGGCTCCAACGTGGGCAAGGTCATCACGAAGACCGCCGTTGGCTTCGTGATGGCGTTCCTCGTGATCGTGGTGGTTGCGCAGGTCGTCTTTGGCGTGGTGCGCCGCTCGAACACGGCGGACCTTGCGCACAACGTGACGGTTGCCACGGTGGCCTCGGCGCTGCGCGGCGGCGTGGAGTGGGGCAACGGCTTCACGCAGTTTCCGGAGGACTTCTCCGTGCAGGAGGCAGACGAGAACACCGGCACCGTCGAGGTGACCGTGATAGACACCACCTCGAGCGACGCTTTGGAGTGCTTCGCCGGCTCGCAGGTGCAGGCTTCGGCCTTCTCGGTGAACTGCCTGCTCAACCCCAATGTCAACACGGTCATCTACCACGTGAACGTCCATATGGACGAGAACGGCAGGTTCAAGACCTCGCAGCTCTTTGGATTCCTCAAGCCCACGGGTGACGTGACCTCGTTCATCACGTTTGTGTGGTCCAAGACCCAGAGCTCCACGGGCGTGAACTTCAACTGCAACATCACGGGTGTGGACAAGTCTCTACAGGAGGAGCTGCGCGATCAGGTCACGACGTCTTTCACCCCGGTCGCAATCCTGAACGGTCTCACGGGAGGGACCACCAAGGGTGACGCGCCCAAGGACGATGCGCCCAAGGGCAGGGATTCGAGCGCGGGGTCGAGCGGCGGGTCTGGTACCGGCGCGAAGTAGCGCCTGCGGGCCGGGTACCCGCGGGGCGGGCATCGGTTGGGGCAAGCCGCGTGATTTCGACGTTTAGGGATTTCCCGGACGTTTAACCGGCCCTAACCGTCTGAATGCGGCGGAGCCGCCGGGATGCCGCGGTTTCTCGCCGTTTAGAGGGCGCTAACCGTCCAAATAATTCCTAACCGTCCGAATAATTCCTAAACGTCCGAATTGCCAGCAACTGGCAAGAAAAGTGTCACGGTGCAAAAATACGCCGCGACATTGGGTGACGCGGCACACCACCGGAGGACATCGCCCTTTTCGACATTTCCTGCAAAATCTACCCTCTGCGACCGCTAGGCTGCCGCTCACAGAATTCTTTCAGTCCAAGAATACCAAACAACCCATCTGAGCTGCGCGTAAGAATGCTGTCAGACAAGTGTCAGTTATAGATCCCGCCCCGCTCGGTACAAGAAGCTCACCAAGGCGACCGCAAAGGGGGCTAGTCGTGAGCAGGGGATATTGGCGCTCGGTACAGGAAGAGGTCAACGAGGCGCTGGATGCAGCGGAGGAGCGAGGCATGTGTCTCTGCGTGAAGAGCGACCGAACGAGGAAGCTCCTCGAGCGTCGCATGGCATCGGGGATTGTGGTGGCACCCTTTCCGCGCGTGTATGCGAGGACTGCCTACTGGAAGTCCCTCTCGCCAAGCGCCCAATCGCTGCACGTGATCCGTGCAGTCGCCGCACTGCACCCGTCGTGGGCGTTCTGCGCCACCTCCGCTGCAATAGCCCATGGCCTGCAGGTTTCCGAACCAGATCCCTCCGTGGTCCACATCTTGGACACAAAAGGAGGCAATGGACATGGCGGCAAGCATGTGGTGAGGCATCCCGCGCGTCCGGAGCATGGTGAGAACTGCGAGGTTGTGGCCGGCGTCAGGGTGGTGCCATTGGACAGGGCCATCGCAGACTGCCTGCGAATGCTTCCCATGCCGACAGGTCTCGCCGTCGCAGACTCGGCCCTTCGCGACTACGGCCTTTCGCGAGAGGACCTTGCGAGATTCGTACACGCCTGCCCGCACGCGCGCGGCAGTCGGCGGGCACTCCAAACCATCCGCCTGGCGGACGGACGCTCCGAGAATGGCGGCGAGTCGGTGGTGCGCGGCATTATCATCGAGCTGGGATTTTGTGTGCCTGAACTGCAAGTTCTTGTGGATGATCCCGCATGCCCGGGGCGCGAATACAGAATCGACTACGTTTGGGACACCGGCACGGGGCGTCCGATATTCGGCGAGCTTGATGGCGCGGCAAAGTATGTCGACCGTAGCGGTGTCGGTGGGGGCGTAGGCAAGGGGGTCTCCGGCAGGGCTCTTCTCGCCGAGAGACGCCGGGAATCCCGCCTCACATTGTATGATGCCGCCATCGTGCGGTTTAGTTTCGAAGAGGCCAAGAACCGGCCGTTCTTCAAGGCGTTGCTCGAGCGCTACGGCGTGCCTCGTCGGGGCTAGCTTGTTCGCTCGCCCAACCGTGTGGAGCCGCGCTGGCGTAGACAGGCTGCGGTTTCTCGACGTTTAGGCTTCCCCAACCGTCTGGAATCAGCGGAGCAGCCATTACCGCGTGATTTCGACGTTTAGGGATTTCCCGGACGTTTAACCGGCCCTAACCGTCTGAATACGGCGGAGCCGCCGGGATGCCGCGGTTTCTCGCCGTTTAGAGGGCGCTAACCGTCCACATAATTCTTAACCGTCCGAATAATTTCTAAACGTCTGGGATCAGCGGCGCGCGGCCCGGGCATGCAGCTCGGGCACGCAGCCCGTGGCGGCGAGAAGGCCGCAGCCCGCTGCCGCAGCTCGCGGCGGCCGCTGTCCCCGCGCCCCTACCGCACGAGGGCGGTGACCCGCCCAAGCAGGCTCTCGAACGACACCCCGCGCACCTCGTTGTCCGGTTGCAGCCGCGTGATCCGCATGGCGTCGCGCACGAAGTCGGTGGCAAACGCCACGGCGTCGTACACGCTGCGTCCGCACATCACTGCCCCGGTGAGCGCCGAGGCAAACAGGTCGCCGGTCCCGTGCGTCATGAACGGCAGCTGCTCGCCCGCGACCTCCACCAGGTCGACCTTCTCGCCAGCCACATAATTTCTGATGAGGCCGTCACCGCGTACCACGCCCTTCACCACAACGAGTCGCGCGCCCATCCCCACCAGCTGCTCCACGTAGCCCTCCACCTCGTCCTGCGAGAGGTCCTGACCGCGGTACGGCATCCCGGTGAGCAGGTGCGCCTCGGTGAGGTTGGGCGTGAGTATGTCAGCCCCCGCCACCAGCGCGCGCATCTTCTCGCACATCTCGATCGTGTATGTGGGGTACATCTGTCCGCCGTCACCCATCACCGGGTCCACCACCCTCAGCGCCCTCGGATGCTCGCGGTAGAGGCGCTGGATGGCACCCACCTGCGCCGCCGACCCCAGGAATCCGGAGTAGACCGCATCAAGTTCGATGCCCTCCTTGGCCCAGGCGTCCAGGTAGTCCCTAAGGATGGGCGTCGTGTCATGCATATAGTATGTTGGGAACTTGGTGTGCGCCGAGAAGAGCGAGGTGGGGACCGGGCACACGTCGCACGCCGCCGCAGAGAGCACGGGGATGGCAACCCCCAGCGAGCACTTGCCATACCCGCACAGGTCATGCACTGCGGCGATGCGTGGGATGTACGCGCCCTCTCGCCTGTAGAGAATCAGATCCTTTGCGTCCATGCGGCACCCCTCGGCTCGTGTCCGTCCCATGACATCTGTTGCTGTTGGATAATGATAGGCCCTTCGCGCCCCCGTTCGCCCAGCTCCATCTATACTGTGAAACGTCTCTAAACCCAAACGCAAAGGGGGACCTATGGCGGACAAGCCGCTGGTGGGAATCATCATGGGGTCTAAGTCGGACATGCCGGCGATGGAGGCATGCACCGCCCAGCTGGACGAGTTGGGCGTTCCGTACGAGCTGGTCATTGCATCGGCGCACCGCGCGCCCCAGAAGGTCCACGACTGGGCCTCCACCGCAGCGGACCGCGGTCTCAAGGTGATCATCGCCGCAGCGGGCAAGGCGGCCCACCTGGGCGGCGTTGTCGCAGCCTACACGCCGCTGCCCATCGTTGGCGTCCCCATGAAGACGAGCGACCTTGGGGGCATGGACTCCCTGCTCTCCATGGTGCAGATGCCCTCCGGCGTGCCCGTGGCCTGCGTGGCCATCGGCGGCGCAAAGAACGCGGCCATCTATGCCACCCAGATCCTGGGCGCAGCCATGCCGGAGTACCGCGAGAAGGTCGTCCAGATGAAGCAGCGCATGGCGGAGGCGTAGGCCCCGGCCAGACCGTCACGACCGAGAAAGGCAGTCACGTGTCAAACAGTCAGGGCAAGCACTTTGGCCAGAAGCCCGCAGGCGGGTCCGTGCCGCCGTCGGACAAGCGCTCGTCTCCCGCGCCCCGCGTCGCCGCCGGCGACCAACGCGCCGCCGGCTTCATCCCCGTGGTCACCGACGACCCGTCGTCCAGGGGCGCGCAGGCCGGACCCCCTCGCCATGGCCGTCGCATGAAGGGCGACGGCTACCGCGAGACCGATCCGTACGACCTCTCCGGCCGGCGCTCCCGCGATCCGCGCAAGCGCCGCAACCGCATCATCTCCGCGGTGCTCTTCGTCGTAGGCATCGCGCTCATCGTGGCGGCGGCGGGCATGTACGGCTACTCGCAGTGGCAGTACCACGAGCAGGACGTGGAGAACGAGAAGCTTGCGGCGTACGCCACCGTGGACGACGAGGGCGCTTCTGCGCCCACGGTGGACTGGGCGGGCCTCAAGGCCGTGAACCCCGAGGTCGTGGGCTGGGTGCAGATCCCAAACACCGTGGTGAGCTTCCCCGTCTACCAGGCGTCGGACAACGACAAGTACCTCCACACCAACGCCGAGGGTGGCTACGCGCTGGGCGGCCAGGTCTTCATGGACTACCAGAATAAGGCCCCCGGCATGCTTGACCAGCAGACCATCATCTACGGCCACCACCTGCGCAACGGCGCCATGTTCAAGCCCATCGCCGACATGGACAACCAGGAGGCCTTCGACTCGGTGGGCACCGTATGGTACGTCACCGAGAGCGCCGCCTACGAGCTGGAACCCCTCTTCCTCTACTACACGGATGAGAACGACACCAACGTGCGCGTCTTTGACTGGGGCAGCGAGGACGAGTTCCGCTCGTACCTTTCGGACCTCCTCGCCAAGGCCGTCACCAGCCGCTCCGACGCGCCGGAGCTTATCAGCAAGGCAAGCCACGCGCTCACCCTCTGCACCTGCAACTATATCGACGGCTACGGTCGTACCATCTTGGTGTGCGCGCCCAAGAGCGAGGTGGCGTCGTGACCGCGGTGCCGCAGGCGCAGGGGCCCGGTGACGACAAGCTGCACGACGAGTGCGGCGTCTTTGGCGTTTGGGCGCCCAACCGCGATCCCGCGCGCATGGCGTACTTTGGCCTGCGGGCGCTACAGCATCGCGGCCAGGAGTCGGCAGGCATTGCCGTGGGAGACGGACGCACGGTTCTCGTGCGCAAGGACCTGGGCCTGGTGACGCAGGTCTTCTCCGAGGCGGACCTCGCCGCCATGCCGGGAAAGGTCGCCATTGGCCACTGCCGTTACGGCACGGCCGGCGCCAAGGGGTGGGAGTCTGCCCAACCGCACCTCTCGATGATCAATGACGTAATCATTGCGCTGGCTCACAACGGCACGCTCGTGAACTTCGACGCCCTGCGCGGCGAGCTCATCGAGATGGGCATCCCCTTCCGCTCCAATACCGACAGCGAGGTCGCGGCAAAGCTCATCGGATACTTCACGCAGCGCGGCCATCGGCTGCGCACTGGCATCGCGCATACCATGCGCATGCTCGAGGGTGGCTACGCCATGGTGCTCGCGCGCGAGAACGCCCTCTATGCCTTCCGCGACCCGCACGGCATTCGCCCGCTGGTCCTGGGCAGGCTGGGCGCGGGCGAGTGGGTGGTGGCCTCTGAGACCTGCGCCTTGGACATCGTGGGTGCCACCTACGTGCGCGAGGTTGCTCCCGGCGAGATCATCCGCATCTCCGACGACGGCTTCCGCTCCGAGCAGGGCGTGCCGGCCCGCCCCCGCGCCGACTGTATCTTCGAGCACGTGTACTTCTCGCGCCCCGACTCCGCGAAGGACGGCAGCTCGTTCTACCTCATGCGCCACAACATGGGCCGCCGCCTGGCGCGCGAGACCCCCGCGGACGCCGATCTCGTCATCTCGGTGCCGGACTCCGGCACTCCCGCAGCCGAGGGCTATGCCGCCGAGCTTGGCTTGCCCTATGGCACCGGGCTCATCAAGAACCGCTACGTCGCGCGCACCTTCATCCAGCCCACGCAGGCCCTGCGCCAGATGGGCGTGCGCCTCAAGCTCAATCCGCTGCCCGACGTGGTGCGCGGCAAGCGCATCGTGATGGTGGACGACTCCATCGTGCGCGGCACCACCTCCAAGCAGATCGTCCAGATGCTGCGTGACGCCGGCGCCACCGAGGTCCACATGCGCTCGGCTTCGCCCATGGTCACGTGGCCCTGTTTCTATGGCATCGACACCGCCAACCAGGACCAGCTCATAGCCGCCAACATGTCGCTCGAGGAGATGCGCGCGTTCATAGGTGCCGACACGCTGGGCTTCCTCTCGCCCCAGGGGCTTGTCGACTGCGTGCCGCACGGAGGCTACTGCACCGCTTGCTTCACCGGAGACTACCCGGTGGCCGTCCCGCGCTCGTTCTACGAGGAGAAGTTCCTGCCTGGCTACGAGCCGCACAACCTCATGGGAGCATCGCTCGAGTCGCACATGACCATCGACCAGATCGCACGCGAGATCGAGAGGGACTCGGCGGCAAGGCTCGAGACGGTCGGCGCATCCGCGGTCGCGTCCGGACCTGCTCCCGGACCTGCGGTCGCGTCCGGAGCCGCACGCGCGAACTCGCCCGCACCCAGCGGCGGCGCAGCCGAGGCAATCGACGCAATCCCAGCCAGGAAGGATGTCCAAGATGGCAGATAAGCCCCAGCACATCTCGTATGCAGACGCCGGCGTCGACGTGGACGAGGGTGCCCGCGCCGTCGACGCAATCAAGGCGGCCGTGGCCTCGACCAGCCGGCCCGAGGTCATTGGCGGTCTGGGCGGCTTTGGCTCGTGCTTCTCGGTGGCCGCATGCAAGGACATGGATGACCCGGTGCTGGTCTCGGGCACGGATGGCGTGGGTACCAAGCTTGCCATCGCGCAGCTGCTTGACCGCCACGAGACCGTGGGCGAGGACCTTGTCGCCATGTGCGTGGACGACGTGGTGCCCATCGGCGCCGAGCCGCTGTTCTTCCTAGACTACATCGCCATCGGCAAGCTGCGCGCCGAGCACGTGGCCAGAATCGTGGGCGGCATTGCCGAAGGCTGCCGCAAGTCCGGCTGCGCTCTCGTTGGTGGCGAGATGGCCGAGCATCCCGGCGTCATGGCAGCGGATGACTACGACCTGGCCGGCTTTGTGGTGGGCGTGGTGGACCGGCCCAAGATGATCGGCCCGCACCTGGTGCGCGAGGGCGACGTGATCCTGGGCCTTCCCAGCTCCGGCATCCACTCCAACGGCTACTCGCTTGTGCGCAAGGTGGCCATTGAGGGCAAGACCGTGGAGGAGCTCGAGCGGACGCTCCCCGAGCTTGGCGGCGAGAGTCTGGCGGACGCCGTGATGCGCCCCACCACCATCTATGCTGGCGGCCTGGTGCGTGCGCTTCGCGCCGGCGCGCCCATCCGCGCCATGGCCCACATCACCGGTGGCGGCATCACCGAGAACCTCAACCGCGCCCTGCCCGGCGACGTTGACGCCGTGGTCGACCGAGGCGGCGAGGGCGGTCCCGCGTGGGACGTGCCGCCGGTCATCGCGTACATGGTGCGCGCCGCGCACCTCACGCCCGACGAGGCGTACAAGACCTTCAACATGGGCGTTGGGATGAGCATCATCTGCGGTCGAGACGACGTGGACGAGGTCTGCGAGGGGCTTACCGCACAGGGCTTCTCGCCATTCGTGATGGGCGAGTGCGTGGCAGGCAAGGGCGAGGTGACCTATCGATGAGCATTAAGTTGGGGGTGCTGATAAGCGGGTCGGGCACCAACCTCCAAGCCCTCATCGACGCCATTGCGGCGGGTAGGCTTGATGCCAGCATCGGACTGGTCGTGAGCTCGCGACCAAGCGCGTATGGGCTCAAGCGCGCCGAGGCGGCGGGCATCCAGACGCTCACGCTCTCAAAGGAGATCTACGCCGATCCCATGGTTGCCGACGAGATCATAGCCTCGGAGCTTCGCCGCGCCGGCGTCGACTACGTGCTCATGGCCGGCTACATGCGGATGGTACACGATCCCATCCTGGCGGCCTTCCCCAACCGCGTGGTCAACATCCACCCGGCGCTGCTGCCTAGCTTCAAGGGGGCGCACGCCATCCAGGACGCCTTCGACTGCGGCGTCAAGGTCACGGGCGTCACGGTCCACTTTGCCAACAGCGATTACGACTGCGGTCCCATCATTGCGCAACGGCCGGTGGAGATTGGGGAGGGTTGGACCGTCGAGCAGCTCGAGGCCCGCATCCACGAGGTCGAGCACGAGCTGTATCCACGCGTGGCCCAGCTCCTTGCGGAGGGGCGCGTACACGTGGTGGCCAACGGCACCGTGGCAGTGGACCCGGCGTAGGCCTTCTCAGCGAATCTTATGTGCGCGGGTGGCTTGGAGCGTCACAAGCACCAAGCAGATAGGAAGGGCCCGGGGTCGGAATCATGGTGTTCCGGCTCCGGGTCCCTCTCGCCGCGCGCTACGCTTCCGGCTCCACGCGGCGGATTTCGTGGATGCCGGCCTCAAGGAGTACCTGGACGTCCTCGTCGGTGGCACCGGTGTCGGTGATGAGCAGCGCCACGCGGTTGAGCGGCGCGTATGAGAATCCGGCGCCGATGCCAAGCTTGCTTGAGTCCGCGAGCAGCACCAGGCGGTCGGAGCGCTCTACCATGAGCGAGTTCACGGTGGCCTCCTGCTGCGTTGTCGAGGTCACACCCGCCGTGAGGGAGATGCCCGCACACCCCACAAAGCAGGTTGACGCGGCCACGCTCCGCACGTTGTTGAGCGCGAACTCCCCCGAGAGCACACCGCGCGGCGGGCGAATCTCGCCTCCCGTGACCAAGATCATCCCACTGGGGGGTATGGGTAGCCGCTGTGCCCGCGCACTGTTGGTGACCACGGTCACGCCCTCGGCGATGATATGGGGCACTACGGCGAGGGCGGTGGAGCTGGTGTTTAGAAAGAGCAGCTCGTGGTCAAGCACGAGCTTGGCGGCCGCCTTGGCGATGGCGGCCTTCTGGGGCTCAAGGGGACCTGCCTCGGTCGGCTTCTCGCCCCGCTGAGAGCGCTCTGCAAGCACGGCTTCCCCATAGCGCCTGCTGGCGATGCCCCGCTCCTCCAGGTAGTCAAGGTCGCGTCTCACGGTGAGCTGCGAGACGCCCAGCCGTTCGGCGAGCGCGGTCACGCTTGCCCGTCCCTTCTCCCTGAGGATTTCCGCGATGATCTGCCTGCGCTGCTGCACAAACGGCCGTGTCTTCTCGGCACCCATGGTTCGTACCTCCCTGGCTGCATCACTTGGTAGTTTCTATCGGTTAGCGTAGTCTAACGACGAACATTTTGAGCGTTGTAATCCAGATTCAACCTACGCACACCAAAATTGAACAATATGAATGTTTGGAATGACCGTTTGTAGAAATAATCCTACCGTCCACAGTAAATCTGTGTAAAATGAACGAATGTTCTGCGCGATTAAGTGATTATAGGCATAACAAAATGTTCCAAACGTTCTTAAATGTACAAAACGAACATGAGGAACATGACATAAGAGCAGGTAGGAAAGGAGAGGTTCCGAATGCTTCTGAAGGAAATCGTCGAGAAGAGGCGCTATGCCTTCACCGAAGGCCCGCTGGATTGGAGGCAGGCGCTGCGGGAGTGTTGCAAGCCCCTCGAGGAGGAGGGTCTGGTCGATCCCGTCTACGCGGACGTCATCATCAAGAACGTCGAGAAGTACGGGCCATACATCGTCCTCGTGCCCGGCGTGGCCATGCCCCATACCACCGAGAATGCCCAGGGCTGCAACGGCACTGGCATCGGCTTCATGCGCTGCGCCCAGCCCGTCCACTTTGACGAGGAGGGTCACAGCCCCGAGAAAGACGCCCAGATCTTCTTCACCCTGTGCTCTACGAATCAAGCCGAGCACTTCCAGAACATGCAGCGCCTGATGGCGGTCCTCACCAACGACGAGGCGGTGGAGAAGCTAAGGTCCGCCATCACAGCCGAGGATCTCCTGGCCATTGACGGCATGGTGGACGAGTCTTCCTTCGTCGACGCCTAGGCGGCCCAAACGGAAAGGGGCGGATGTGCCGTCCCCTAAAAGAAAGGAAACCAATGGATATCTTGATGGGCGTCTGGACGTGGATTGCCAGCAACATCATCACCCAGCCCGCGTATTTCATCGGCCTCATCGTCGTCCTTGGCTATGCGCTTCTGAAGAAGCCATGGTATGAGATTCTCGCCGGCTTCATCAAGGCCGTCATCGGCTACCAGATCCTCATGGTGGGCTCCTCCGGCCTTACGACCGCCTTCCGCCCCATCCTCGTGGGCCTGGAGTCCCGCTTCAACCTTTCGGCCATGGTCATCGACCCGTACTTCGGCCAGAACGCCATCCAGGCCGCCATGGAGGACACGGGTGCCGGCGCGCTGCCGTTCATCTCGGGTAAGTCCTTCTCTCTCGTCATGTTTTTGCTGCTCTTTGCATTTGTCTTGAACATTGTGCTTGTGGCGGCCAAGAGGTGGACCAAGTGCCGCGCGCTCTTCACTACGGGCCACGTGCAGGTGCAGCAGGCCTCTACGGCGTTCCTGCTGATCCTCTTCTGCTTCCCCGCCCTGAAGGACCAGGACTGGGCCGTGCTCGCCATCATGACCGTGCTTTTGGGCCTCTACTGGGCCGTGGGCTCGAACCTCTGCATTCGTCCCACGCAAGAGCTCACCGACGGCGCCGGACTCACGGTTGCCCACCAGCAGATGTTTGGCATCTACACCGCCTCCAAGGCCGCCGAGTGGCTGAACAGGCACTCCAAGAAGGAGTCCAGGAACGTCGATGACATCAAGCTCCCGGGCTTCCTCAAGATCTTCAACGAGAACCTTGTGGCAACGGCCGTCCTCATGACCGCGTTCTTTGGCGCCATCCTCGTCATCTTGGGTCGTGACTTCCTTGTCGCCGGTGGCTTCATGACCGAGAAGCAAGACTTCTTCATGTACATCCTGACCACGTCCTTCTCGTTCGCTGTGTACCTCTCGATCCTGCAGCTGGGCGTCCGCACCTTTGTGACCGAGCTCACCAACTCCTTCCAGGGAATCTCATCCAAGCTTCTCAAGGGCTCTGTCCCCGGCGTCGACTGCGCCGTCACCTTTGGCTTTGGCGCCCCCAATGCTGTGACCATCGGATTCCTCTTCGGCGCCCTGGGACAGTTCCTGGCCATCGGCCTGCTCATCCTGCTCAAGAGCCCCGTGGTGGTCATGGCAGGCTTCGTGCCCCTGTTCTTTGACAATGCCGTTATCGGCGTGTATGCCAACAACAAGGGCGGACTGCGTGCCTGCTGCATCCTGCCCTTCGTCTCCGGCCTGCTCCAGGTCTTTGGCTCCGCGATTATCGCTGGCTGGGTGGGCGTCGCCGCCTACGGTGGCTACCTCGGTATGTGGGACTGGGCGGTCGTATGGCCTGCCATGACCGCGGTCATGAAGTACCTCTCCTACGCCGGCATCGCCCTCTGCGCCGTGGCCCTCATCGCCATCCCGCAGATCCAGTACCGCAAGCACAAGGAGACCTACTTCCTTGAGGTCGAGGACTGGGAGAAGTGCAAGGAGATGCGTGCCGACGGCATCAAGTAGCGCCGAGCACCACCGCACCTCGCAAGATTCGGGCCGTGGCTTGCCCGGCCCCAAGGAAAGGAGAAAAACATGAACGCCAAGATCCTCGTCGCCTGCGCCAACGGAGCCGGAACCTCCCTCATGATGAAAATGACCTGCGAGCGCGTCACCAAGAAGCTCGGCATGGGCGTCTCCGACATCCACCACTGCGCGCTCTCCGAGGGCGTCTCGTGCGCGCGCCAATACGACATCGTGTTCAGCCCGCTCAACTTCAAGGACATGTACGCCGACGCCGAGAAGGCCGGCGTGACCATCATCGGCCTGCGCAACGTCCTCTCCGACAAGGAGATGGAGACTGCCCTCGTGGAGACTGGCATGGCCGAGAAGTTCAAGGCGTAGGGGGCTGGTGCCACGATGGAGTTCACCAAGAAGGTCATTGCCGAGATGCCCAAGGCCTACGCCGTCGGTGCCTTCGACGGCCCGGACGCGCGGAGCTTTGTGGTGGGCGTCGAGAAGGATGGCCCCATCCGCCGCTTTGCGCTTGAGGGCACCGCGATGGAGACCGTGGCGGAGGGCCCGGGCGGCGTCATGACGGTGACGCAGGTTCCCGGCCGGGACGATCAGCTGCTTGCCACCTGCGAGTTCTTCTCCCCGAACTTCGGCGGGGATACGGCGCACATCCGCACCTACACGCGCGCCGCAGACGGCACCTGGGACAGCACCAAGCTCTGCGACCTGCCCTACGTACATCGCTTTGGCCTGCTCACGGGTGCTGACGGGCAGCTCTGGCTCATAGCGTGCACCATCAAGGGCGCATGCCGCCAGATAAAGAACGACTGGCAGCGCCCGGGTGCCGTGTGGGCGGCTCCGCTCGACGGATGCCTGGAAGATCACGACGACGCCAACCAGATCGAGCTCACCGAACTTGCCGGCTGCCAGCTGCAAAACCATGGCTTCTGGGTGGCGCCCGACAGGAGCTACGCCCTCATCTCCACGGCGGCGGGGGTCTTCCGCTACATGCCGCCCGCCACTCCCGTCGGGTCCTGGGACGTGGCCTGCCTCATCGTCCAGCCCACGAGCGACATCTGCGTGGCTGATTTTGACGGCGACGGCGAGGACGAGATCTTGACCCTCTCGTCCTTCCATGGCGACACCCTCTCCATCTGGCATGCGGGTGCGGCGTCAGACACTTACGAGCGCGTGTGGGAAGACCCCGAGAAGCGACCGTTCTTGCACGCTATCTGGTCCGGCGAGCTGGGCGGCACCGTGTGTGCCGTGGTGGGCAACCGCAAGGGCGGACGTGATCTCCTGCGCGTCTTCTACGCCGATGGTAGCTACCAGGTTGAGGCTATCGACCACGACCGTGGCCCTGCTAACTGCTTGGTCACCATGGACGAGAGCGGCACGCAGCGCGTGGTGGCGGCCAATCGCGAGACGGACGAGGTCGCGCTCTACGAGCTTGTGCGATAGGGACATGCGGGGCGCGGGCCGGGCCGCCGCGGCCGCCCGTCTGGCCTGGCCAGGGCATGCTCGCCCCGCGCGCCCAAACGCTGAGGAAGGCAATGACAAAGGAGGAACCAATGTCAGCAATTGACGAGGTCACCCGCGAGAAGTGGATCATGAACACGTTCCCAGAGTGGGGCACGTGGCTCAACGAGGACATGGAGGCGGCCAAGCCCGCCCCCGGCACCGTGGAGATGTGGTGGCTTGGCTGCACCGGCATCTACATGAAGACGCCGTCCGAGACCGCCATCACCATCGACCTTTGGACCGGCAACGGCAAGCGCACGCACGGCGACGGCAAGATGAAGGTTGGCCACCAGATGGCCAACATGGCCGGCTGCCGCAAGATGCAGCCCAACCTTCGCAACATCCCCTACGTCTTCGACCCCTTTGCCATCAAGCGCGTGGACGCCGTGCTGGCAACGCACTACCACCAGGACCACATGTCCAAGGAGTTTGCGGCCCATGTCATCCAGTCCGGCATGACCACCACCGACGCCGACGGGCGCGAGATTCCCGTGCCGTTCATCGGCCCCCAGAAGTCCGTGGACTTCTGGCTTAGGTGGGGCGTGCCCGAGGATCGCTGCATCGTGGTCAAGCCCGGCGACCACATCCAGGTGGGCGACATCGAGATCATCGCCATGGACTCGTTTGACCGCACCTGCATCACCACCACCGACTCCACTGGCCCGGACCGCGAGGACCTCTGGGGCAAGTGCCCCATGGACATGGATGAGAAGGCCGTGAACTACCTCCTGCGCACTCCGGGCGGCAACATCTACCACAGCGGCGACTCGCACTACTCCATCTACTTTGCCAAGCACGGCAAGGACATCGAGAGGCTCTACGGCGGCGTTGACGTGGCATTTGGCTCCTATGGATGCAACCCCGTAGGCATGCAGGACAAGATGGAGGCCTCCGACATCCTGCGCATGGCCGAGGCATTGCGCGCCAAGGTCGTGATCCCCATCCACTGGGACGTGTGGACCAACTTTGAGGCCGACCTCAACGAGATCGAGACCCTCTACCAGATGCGCCGCGAGCGCCTGGGCTACACCTTCAAGCCGTACTACTGGAAGGTGGGCGGCCACTACACATATCCCACGGACGCCAGCAAGAAGTACTTCGTCTACCAGCGTGGCTTTGAGGACTGCTTTGAAGAGGAGCCCAACGTCCCGTTCCGCTCGGTGCTCTAGGGCCTTCGCCCGCAATTGATCGCTGTTGGGGAGGGCCGACCGTTCACGTGGGCGTCGGCCCTTCCTCCTTGGGGAGTTAGGAGGAAACAATGGCTGCACCTTATCTGCTTGGCATGTACGAGAAGGCCGTGCCGGCCGACCTCACCTGGGGAGAGCGGCTGGGCGTGGCCCGTGAGAGCGGCTTTGACTACGTCGAGATCTCCATCGACGAGTCCGACGCTAGGCTCGAGCGCCTTGACTGGACGCCCGGCAGGCGACGCGAGCTCTTGAGGGTCCAGGACGAGGCCCGGCTGCCCATCCGCTCCATGTGCCTTTCCGGCCACCGCAAGTACCCTCTCGGCGCAAGCGATCCCGGGGTGCGCGCAAAGAGCCTCAAGATCATGGAGAAGGCCTTGGATCTTGCGTGCGACCTGGGTATCCGCACGATTCAACTTGCCGGCTACGACGTGTATTACGAGGAAGGCACCAAGGACACGCGCGCGTGGTTTGCCGAGAACCTCGCCAAGTCCGTCGAGATGGCCGCCAAGCGCGGCGTGCTTCTGGGCTTTGAGACCATGGAGACCCCCTTCATGGACACCGTTGAGAAGGCCATGAGGTACGTGGGTGAAATCGATAGCCCCTACCTGGGCGTCTATCCCGACATGGGCAACCTCACCAACGCGAGCCTCCTCTACGGCAAATCCGTGGCGGATGACTGCAAGACGGGCCGCGGGCACATCGTGGCCGCCCACTGCAAGGAGACCGTCGCCGGCAGGTACCGCGAGGTGCCGTTTGGCACGGGTACGACCGACTGGGGGGCGCTCGACGAGGTCGTGTGCCAGGGCGTGCGCCGCTTCGTGGCCGAGTTCTGGTACGCGGGCTCCGACGAGTGGCGCCGCGAGACGGCCGAGGCGGCAGCGTTCGTGCGCAATAGGATCGACGCCGCGTTTGCGCGGACTGGACACTGACGTGGACGAACGGGCGACCATACCCGGCTCTCGCCGCAATCCTGGCACGGCCGACGGCCTCTATGCGTTCTTCGACATCGACGGTACCCTTGTCCACCGCGACAAAGAGCAGCCGAACGGTGTGCCGTCCCCTGCCGTTGCCACGGCGCTGGACGCCTTTGTGGCCGCAGGCGGCTCCTGCGTGCTCTGCACGGGTCGTCCGCGGGGGCTTGTGGTGCCAGAGGTGCTGGCGCTGCCCTTCTCGGGATGCGTGACCATGGACGGCGCGCACGTCGAGATGGGCGGGCGCGTTGTGCGTGACGTGGCCATTCCGCCGAGCCTGGTGTGGGAGGCACTTCGCGAGATGGAGGCCCTGGACATCTCGGCAATCTTCGAGAGCGTGGAGCTCAACGTCTCGCTCGACCGAGGCGAGAACTGGTTTCCCTCGGTGCCGTCGCCCACAACCGCCGAGGGAATTCGCGCGCTCAAGCCCGACCTGCGCTTCTCGAAGGCGGTCTTTCACAACCACGAGCTCCAGAAGTTCAAGGAAAGCAGCTTCCTACGGGAGAGCTTCGTGCTCTACCACCTGGACAACGGAATGATCGAGGTCACAGTCGAGGGCATCGACAAGGGCACCGGGCTCCTTGCCTACACGGCGGCCCTGCCCCAGCCGCCGGTGCGCACGTACGCCTTTGGCGACTCGGAGAACGACATGCCCATGCTTAGTGCGGCTGACGTGGCGGTGGCCATGGGCAACGCGCTTCCCCACGTTATTGAGCTTGCACGCAGCCGTGGCGGCTTTGTCACCGATCCGGTGCTCGAGGACGGCGTCGCCACATTCATCAACAAACAGATTCTCGGATTGGATTCGGCCCGATAGGGGTCGGGAGAGGAAGGGCAGACATGATGCTCAAGGAGCTGCGCGAGAAGGTCTACGAGGCCAACATGGACCTGCCGCGCCACGGCCTGGTGGTCTTCACGTGGGGAAACGCCTCCGAGCTCGACCCGGAGAGGGGCCTCTTCGTGATCAAGCCCTCCGGCGTGGGCTACGGCGAGCTGTCGCCGGAGAGCATGGTCGTCTGCGACCTGGACGGCGGGGTGGTGGAGGGCGGGCTCAGGCCGTCCTCGGACACGGCGACCCACGCCTGGATCTACAGGAGCTGGGCCGGCCGCGGCGTCCGCGGCGTGGTGCACACCCACTCCGCCGCGGCCGTGGCCTGGGCCCAGGCCGGCCGGGACATCCCCGCCTACGGCACCACGCACGCGGACTACTTCTACGGCCCGGTGCCCTGCGTGCGCGGCCTCACCGCCGAGGAGGTCGGGGGCGACTACGAGCTCAACACCGGCAGGGCCGTCGTCGGCGGCCTCGAGGGGCGCGGGCTCGACCCGGCGGCCGTGCCGGCCGCGCTCGTGCGCAGCCACGGCCCCTTCGCGTGGGGGGGCGACGCCGCCCAGGCCGTCTACCACGCCGTGGTGGTGGAGCAGGTGGCCCGCATGGCGCTCGGTACCGAGCTGCTCTCCCCGCACTGCGGCCCCGCGCCCCAGTACCTGCTCGACAGGCACTACCTGCGCAAGCACGGGCCGAATGCGTACTACGGGCAGGAGCGGTAACAGGGTGCGGATCGGGGGGCTTGGCATGGCGTGGACATGCGGCGGCATGCGCTTTGTGCGTCGGCCTCTTCGCTTGCCGCACGTCTCGGCCGCCGTGTCGGGCTTCCCGCGCCGTACCCCGTCTCGTCACTCCTTGCCGACGCCGCGCCGCTACCGCCGCGCGAGCGTGGCCACGCACTCCACATGGCACGAGCCGTTCGGATTGATATGTGCGTGCATAGGTAGTTTCTGAGCTCTGGGGAATTGAACGAGGAAAACACACGGTCAGAATGTGTATGTGCTCGCTCTGGGTAACGTGTCGAGTTTCAAGTTCCTACTAATTATATAGCGACCTTCAATTTGAGCCACCCTCTCAACTCTAGGTTGAGAGGGAGGAAAGGTCACTCAAGTCGGGTTGAGTGGGCGGTTGGTGAGTGGCCACTGCCCTGTCTTAGGTGGCATCTTGGGTTGTATCTTGGGGGGGGGGTATCTTGAGGGGTGAGGTGTTAAGATGCTTAGGTGCGCCACCATTAGATATATTCAGTTACTCGAAGTTTTCTTGATATAAGCCCGCTTCGCCTTCTTGTAGCTGAAATCCATCAACGCCAGAAAACGGCGTAGTGTTTCCTCTTCTGGGTTATTGACGCTGACCCAGCCCATCCAGGCATAAATCGGATGCGGGATGATTTGATCTAAAGCAGTGAAGTCTACTTCGAGGTCTACGGTTTGTCCTTTGGCCGGTCTTTTGGGTTTTGCTCCGAATAGGTCGCAATACTTTTCTGGAGGCAGGCCGCAACTTAACCGATAAACACCTGCTCGATTCAGATCCGACGCTTTATCGTTGGGGCCATCTTCAGACTTGATCGTGCAGACATAAATACCGTTGGGCAATAGCTGGTCAGGGTTGTAAAAGAAGGTGGTCTCCCTATATGCCTCTTTGCAACTCAAACCTTCATATCGATCAAGGATAAGGCTGGTGAGCTCTTGTTTAGAGATTGAGTTCCGCATGTCCACGCTCCTTATTCTCACAAGACACCACCCATCTCATGTGCGCCCAAAACACTCAAAAGGACACGCATGTATTGTCGTTGCATGTTACGAAGCTGCTTACCTACGAAGGGGCGAAGCCACCATCGTTTACATTTGACCAGCTCTGTGAAATCAAGCGTTGCCTGTGTGCCTTGGTCGCAGAAGAGGCCGATCCATTGGCCCGAGATATAGTCATTTTCAAACTTCAACTCCAACCGCTGATTCGGCTGGACGAGAGAAATTTCAAATTCTGTTTTCGTTCCATTCTTGGCAACCTCCACAAACGAGCAATCATTCAACATCTCGGCATGCGTCAGATCGCTCCGCCAGTCCTGATTGCCAAAATCAGTTACCTTCTGCCAAACCTGAGTCACAGGCGTGTTGATCGTAATCTTGATATTTGCTTCAATCATTTCTGACTCCTGTTTGAGACATCTTGGGTGGTGTCGCAAAAGAGCGTGCCTTTATGACAGCTACTCATATCTTGGACCTAAGAACTTGTGTCCATTCAAATGGATCATGTGAGTTGGACTACCTGCCACCCATGCTTCTGTCTCCCACGCAAGGTCGGGCAAATACCTTCGCATAGTTGCCATATCTGGAAAACAAGAAACAAAGATAAGCCCTGCGGTGCTTCCTGAGAACATATCAGTTAGCTCGCTATACCGAATATTATCTACAGGGCTATGTGAAGAACAGGCCTCCATCAGGTATAACCAATTTGTATCTTCTTTGAAAATAATTAGGTCAGGAAACTTGGCGTGAACATCAAGCTCAATTCCCAATTCCTGAAATCGTTGTTCATTGAAAACCATCAGCTTTGCATCTGCATCCCCTTTTGGCGCTTAGCCCGCGTCTTCATCAAGCATTGGACTACGCCACCCCACAAGAAGTAGAAACCGAGTACTATCTCACCGAGCCCATCAACACAGGGTCGTAAAAGAAGCGGAAAAGCTCTGACAAGGACTTCCACCAATTAAAATATCTACTTGGTCTCTGTATCGTGTCCCGTCTATAAATCGTACATCTTCATACCATCTATCTTCAGTTATGTTATGATTTGCAAAATATGACTGCTTAGTATTGCCTTATTTATGTATTCAAGTGCATCATCATATTGCTCTGCGCCAACAAAATAGCGTGCTTGGTTAAGGTATTCCAAGCTTTCAGATTTTGACATTTTTAATTCCTCCATTCATTTATAATCATATCTGCATTTTTTTCCTCAAAAGCCATAATAAAGGAAAAAAGCTTGTTTTTATTTTTCACGAACGAATCTTCACTCGCCCATTCGGGTATTTGAATTGTTCCTAATCCTGTAATTTGACAGATTTCGTTTTCTATAGTGATTTTTTTGATGTCAGTTTTTCTAATCGAATAAATAAATTTATCCTTGTCGTTATACACAGCACGTTTACTACTATATGCAGCAGGCTCATGTGGTCCAACCCTCCAAAATACATATTGTAAGGTATTATCTGACAAAACTAGCATTGCATTAGCATAGCTACTATACGGAAACGCACATTTATATTTTGAAGAATTCTTTAATGATATAGAAATAAAAAGCGGTACACACGATAAACATATTCCTACACAAAGAAATATGAACACTCCAAAAGTTGTCGTGCGATGTGTCAACAACAAATATACTGTGAAAACTATAATACCGACAGAAACAATCAACAAGAGAACAATTGCTAACATACGTTTTTTCCACTGAGGATTATTCTTGCATATGTTCATTAATATTCTTTTTCTTTCAGATAACTTAGGCATAAATGTTACCATTTTATCCTCCTGCTAACATAGTTTTCTTTCTTAGTAACAGTATATAGTTTATTTACATACTCATTTGAAGCGTCCTGGGTTTAGTTCCTACCTCAACTAAAATCGTGCTCGTTGTGGCACGCGATGAACCGTGAAGGCTACCCAATTGGACGAGACAAGACCGCACGTTTGATGAAACTAGCAGGTGTGAGCGGCCGGCGTCGTGGGCGTAATCCGGTGACAACGATCCGTGCGAAAGTCCCGGATCATCGCCCAGATTTGGTTCAGCGAAATTTCCGTGCCTAGGCTCCTGGGCGGCTGTGGGTAGCTGATATCACTTACGTACGCACCCTTTCGGGATTCGCGTACACCGCGTTTGTTATTGATGTATTCAATCGGAAGATTGTCGGCGTTGCCACACGCTCTACGATGCGTACGGATGCACTTCCTATGGAAGCTTTAGAGCATGCTCTTACTACTGCTGGTCGAATCCATGGAAACCAGCTGATCCACCACAGTGATAGGGGAAGTCAGTATGTGTCGTTGAAGAACTCCACGGCATTGGCGCAATCCGGGATCCGACCGAGTGTGGGAACAGTTGGCGATTCTTATGACAACGCTCTGGCTGAAACCGTCAACGGGCTCTACAAGGCCGAACTCATCCACGCGCAAGGCCCGTGGACATCAGTAGGAGAAGTTGAACTGGCCACCTTGCGGTGGGTTCACTGGTGGAATACCAAGCGTCTTCATCAAGCATTGGACTACGCCACCCCACAAGAAGTAGAAACCGAGTACTATCTCACCGAGCCCATCAACACAGGGTCGTAAAAGAAGCGGAATTATCGGTACTTAAACTGTACGAAAGAAAAATAAGGAAACTATAAGGTGCGAGGTGAAATATCTATCTCACCCACTCAAATGAACCAAAAGCAAAATCGACTACTCAACCCTCTTAAGCATTTGCCCCGAAAACCCGTTGACCAGTTCCCCTGAACAGCCAAACAGCCCTCGAAGCACCATCTCACCATAATTAAACCACGCAAAACCCCTGATAAACAAGGCTTTTCGTTACCGCACCCGTGTCATCAAACACACGCACTCCACGTGCTTCGTGTGCGGGAACATGTCCACCGGCTGCACGCGCTCCAGCCGATAGCCGCCCTCGCGCAGCCGCTCGATGTCGCGCGCCTGCGTGAGCACGTTGCAGGATACGTATGACACGCGCTCGGGCCCAAGCGCGCACACGGCCGAGAGGAACTCCGGCGTCGAGCCCGCGCGAGGAGGGTCCATGATCAGCGTGTCGAAGCGCTCGGCACGGCCGTTGCGCGCTGCGGCTACGAGGTACGCCGTGGCGTCCGCCCGCACAAAGCGGCAGCGCTTGCCCAGCCCGTTTGCGGTGCTGTTGCGCCGCGCCGCCGCCACCGCGCCGCCGACCTGCTCCACGCCCACCACCTCCACATCCTCGCATGCGCGAGCGGCGCAGATGCCGATGGTTCCCGTGCCGCAGTACGCATCGAGCAGCCGCATCCCGGGGACGATGCCCGCGCCAGCTATGGCAAGCCGGTACAGGACCTCGGTCTGCTGCGGGTTTGTCTGGTAGAAGCTCGTGGGGCCAATCTCGAACGTGCAGCCCAGAAGACGGTCGCGCATGACGCCCGGGCCGTACAGCGTGACACATGTGCGGCCGAGAATCGCGTTGGTCCGGCGCTCGTTGATGTTCTGGACCATGCTTGTGACCTGAGGCTGGCTGCGACGGATGTCGGTCACGAACTTCTCGGCACGCGGAAGCCTTGGCCCGTTGGTGACTATGGTGAGCAGGCACTCCTTGGTAGCATAGCCCATGCGCACCACGGCATGGCGCAGCACGCCGCCCCTGCGGTCCTCCTGGTAGGCCGGGATGCCGCAGCGCTCGGCCGCGCGCGCCACGGCGTTGAGCGCCTCTCGTGCGCCGGGTGCCTCCACCAGGCACGACGCACAGGGCACAATGCGGTGCGATCTGGCGGCATAGAACCCGCAGCGCACGCGCCCGCGCGAGCCCGGCGCAAAGGGAGTGGCCGCCTTGTGGCGATAGGCGCGGGGCTCGCCCATGCCGCAGATCTTCTCAAGCGTGGCACCATCCCGGCGCACCGCCTGCCCCAAGGCCCCCTCGACCAGCGCCTGCTTGCGCTCGAGCTGGATGGGGTAGGGCACCGCAAGCCACTCGCAGCCACCGCAGGACTTTGCGATGGGGCAGGTGTAGGTGCGATATCCCATGTCTCTCCAGTCAACGAGGGCGCTGTGTGCATCTCAGCATACACGCCATGGCTTTGGTGGGGTCCCGGGCTCATCAATCTACGTAGTCCCAGCGCAGGGGCCAGAATGCCCTTGTATGTTTGCTCCGGCGGGCGTATAGTTCTCTCAGATTTAAACGCAAGTCAAAAAATTGCGTACAGGGAAGCGCATTGGCAAAGGAGCACGGAATGCAGTCCAAGATTGCTCACGCGGCAGAGCGCAAGGCGTTCGGCATCGCGCTCGACCAGATCATTAAGGCCGGTTCGGGTCCCGACCGCGAGAAGAACCTCGACAAGCTCATCAACATGGCCGGCGGCCTGCTCAAGGACACCGCCCCTGGTGCCACGCGCGGCCTGAAGGCCGGCCTCTATCCGGGCTCCAAGTGGGAGCAGTTCCTCTGGAGCGTGATCGACGAGACCGACCCGCATGTGCTCAAGACCGTCGTGCTCAACGGCGGCTACGAGGCCGCCTTCCGCGGCCTGCGCAACACCACGGCCAACGCCGACAAGTACCAGTGCAACGTGCCCTGGATCATCATCTTCGACCCCACCAGCGCGTGCAACAAGCACTGCATCGGCTGCTGGTCGGCCGACTACGAGAAGTGGCAGAACCTCACGTACGAGGAGTGCGACAAGATCGTCACGCAGGGCTCCGAACTCGGCTGCCACCTATACATGATGACCGGCGGCGAGCCCCTGGTGCGCAAGAAGGACGTCCTGCGCCTCGCCGAGGAGCACAACGACTGCCTCTTCAACATCTTCACCAACGCGTCTCTCATCGATCAGCCGTTCTGCGATGAGGTCAGGCGGCTGGGCAACATCGTGTTCTCCATCTCACTCGAGGGCTACCAGGACACCAACGACGCCCGCCGAGGCGAGGGCTCTTATGGCGAGGTCATGCGCGCCATGGACCTCCTGCACAAGAACGGCCTGCTCTTCGGCACCTCCACTGCCTACACCCGCGCCAACACCGAGGCCGTCACCTCCGACGAGTACTTCGACCTCATCATCAGCAAGGGAGCCCGCTGGGCCTGGTACTTCCACTACATGCCCGTGGGCGAGGGCGCCAACGCCGACCTCATGCCTACCGTCGAGCAGCGCAAGTACATGCTGCGCCGCATCCGCGAGGTGCGTGGCATCACCGGTGGCAAGCCCATCTTCGCGATGGACTTCCAGAACGACGGCGAGTACGTCGGCGGCTGCATCGCCGGCGGCCGCGTGTTCTGCCACATCAACGCCAAGGGCGACGTGGAGCCGTGCGTCTTCATCCACTACTCCAACGCCAACATCAAGGACCAGGATCTTCTCGACTGCCTGCGCCAGCCCGTCTTCCAGGCCTATCGCGAGCATTACCCCTGGAACGATAACATGCTGCGCCCCTGTCCCATGCTCGAGAACCCCGAGATGCTGCCCAAGATCGTGCGTGATGCCAAAGCCCAGTCCACCGAGTACGTCTCGCCGGAGGACGTTGACCACCTGTGTGCCCGCACCACGCCCTACGCCGAGAAGTGGGCGCCCGAGGCCGAGCGCCTGTGGCTTGAGGAGCACCCCACCGGCAAGAAGGTCTACGCGGACAAGATGTCCAACGAGAAGATCTCCCTCAAGGCAAAGATGATTGCCGAGGGTGACGCCAGGGCTGAGGAGGCCGTGAGGCAGGACTAGCCGCGGCCGGTCCGCCTCTCGTGCAATCACGTCTGCTGGCCCCGGGCTTCGCGCCCGGGGCCTTTTGCGCCGCGACCGCATGGGCTTGCGCCCGCGCCGCTCTGCCCGTGCGCCATCGCGCCTGCGGGGCATGCGCCTACGTTGCCCGAAGCGTGCGAATCCGTCGCAGCTCGCGCGGGTAGAGTGAACCCAGCGCGCGGCGTCTGCCGTGCAGTGAAAAAGGCACGGTGGCCTCGCCGTTGCGATTCTCCCCGGCGATGCCGCCCTGGCATGCGGCTCGAGGAGGAACCATGGCTACAGCGAGCACTGAGAAGGTCAAGAATGTGGTCCTTGTGGGCCAAGGCGGCGTGGGCAAGACCATGCTGGCCGAGGCCATGCTGCACCTGACGGGCAGGACGACCCGCCTGGGTGGCCACGCCGGCACCAAGCCCACGCTCGATTACGACGCGGAGGAGGGCGAGCGCGGATTCTCGATCTCCACCACCATCGCCCCCGTCGTCTGCGGGGACACCCGGATCAACGTGCTCGACGCGCCTTGCTACCCGGACTTCGTCGGTGACGCCTACGCCGCCATGAGCGCGTGCGAGACGGCCCTCTTCGTGGTCGACGCCGCCGGTGGCCTTGGAACCGTGACCACGCGCCTGTGGTACGCGGCCGAGAACCTCTCGCTCGCTCGCGCCATCTTCGTGAACCGCTGCGACCGTCCCGACGCGGACTTCGACGTGACGCTTGAGGCCCTGCGCGAGCACTATGGCAACAACCTTGGTGCGGTCACCATCCCCATGGGCACCGGAGACACGTTCGCCGGCGTTATCGACGTGGTCCGCATGAAGGCACGCCACCTCGCCGACGGCAAGCCCGTGGTGACCGACATCCCGTCTGAGTACCAGGCCGCCGCCGAGGAGGCGCGCGCCAACCTCACCGAGCTTGTGGTCGAGGCTGACGACGAGCTCATGATGCGCTACCTCGAGGGCGGCGAGGTCACCCAGGCCGAGCTCGAGGGGCTTCTCAGCAAGGCCCTGGCCGAGCGCGTCTTCGTGCCCGTCTTCGCGGGCTCGTGCGTGCGTGAGGAAGGGCTCTTCTCGCTCATGGACGCCATCGTCGGCTGGTTCCCCATGATGGCGGACTTTGGCCGCATCCCGCTGGTCAACGGCGAGCAGCTTGACATCTCGCCGGACGACGACCGCCCCGTTGCCTTTGCCTTCAAGAGCCTTAACGACCCGCAGAACGGCCGCCTCTCCTTCCTCAAGGTGCTGGCCGGCACCCTCATGGCTGGAATGGAGCTCACCAACGCGCGCACGCGCAAGACCGAGCGCCTGGGGCACCTCTACCTCATGTGCGGTCGCGACACCGAGGAGGTCTCGTCCGCAGCGGCCGGTGACATCGTGGTGGCACCAAAGCTCGAGGTCATGACCGGCGACACCCTCTCGGTGACCGGCAAGGTAGAGGCCGCTGCCTTCCGCTTCCCCAACTCCCTCTACCGCATTGCCATCGAGCCCGACAAGCGCGGTACCGAGGGCAAGCTGTATGCGTTTCTCGAGAAGGCCGCCGATGCCGATCCCACGCTCAAGGTCGAGCGGGACGAGGACACGGGCCAGACGGTCATCTCGGCCATTGGCGAGGCGCAGGTGAGCGTGCTGCTCGATCGGCTGGAGGACCGCGCGGGCGTGACGGCGCATACCGTGGCGCTGCGCATCCCGTACCGCGAGACCATCCGCCGCGTGGCCTCCGCCCAGGGTCGCCACAAGAAGCAGACCGGTGGTGCGGGCCAGTACGGCGACTGCTGGCTGCGCATCGAGCCCAACCCCGGAAGCGGCTATGAGTTCGTGGACGAGGTCGTTGGGGGGCACATCCCGCGCGGCTTCATCCCGGCCATCGACAAGGGCGTGCAGGAGACCATGTGCGAGGGCGTGCTTGCCGGCTACCCCATGATCGACGTCAAGGTCGCCGTGTACGATGGCTCGTATCACCCCGTCGACTCCAATGAGATGGCCTTCAAGACGGCAGCGCGCATCGGCTTCCAGAAGGCCGTGGCCCAGGCCGAGCCCGTGCTTCTCGAGCCTATGGCTCACCTGCGCATCACCGTGCCAGACAGCTATGCCGGCTCCGTGATGGGCGACGTCTCCGCTTCGCGCGGCCGCGTTGAGGGGATGTCTGCTGGCACGGGCGTCGCCAGTGGCGAGACCACCATCGAGGCGACCATCCCGTACGCCGAGGTCACAGACTACGCAACGCGCCTGCGGTCGCTCTCGCGCGGCACGGGCGAGTTCGAGATGGAGCTTTCGGGCTACGAGCAGGTGCCGCATGACATACAGGCCAAGCTTGCTGCCGAGTACGCCGAGAGGCGCGCCGCCGGCGAGAAGTAGCGGAAGCTCGTCTGGTGTTTGGCCAGATACATAGGGGTAACGAGGCCGACTCTTCGAGTCGGCCTCGTTCGTCTTCCACAGAATTCTTGCAGTTTGCTGACGACTTGCTTTCCGAGTTTGTGAGGTGACGGTACATGAGTGCGCGTCTGATTATCGGCTTCGAGTCCGCGTTGAGCTTCTGGCGGTCATCTCGAGTCGCTCAGTTGGTCGCTGGCACCGACATGACTCTTGAGGAATCTGGCGCGGTTTTCGGCACGGGAAACAAAACGTTGACGGAGCGGGCACACGCGGCGCTCAATGCCTGTTGCTGCAAGGGGCCACTCGATGTTCTGCTGACGCAGGGGGGCGCTCGACACAACTGTCCTCTCATTAGGGACCACCGGTGGACCGGGCCATCCGCAGATGGGGGCTTGTTCAAGATTGATGAGCAGACATACGTATGCCGAATGCCGGCAGTTCTGGTGCAGCTTGCGAGCGTCTGGGATGACATTGAAGTTGCGACGATTGCTATGGAGGTGCTTGGTACCTACGGGCTATCCGACCAGTTAGAGAGAGGCTGGGATGTCGACCTTGCTCCGTTGGTGACATATGGGGAGCTGGTGAGATACATTCGAGCTGCTATGGCTCTTGATGCTCGCGGCGCCCACCGAGCAGGCGCGGCGCTTGAGCTTGCTGCGCCCGATTCGAATTCACCGCGCGAGACCGCTCTTGCGGTGTACTTCAATCTCTCGAGGCGTCGCGGCGGCGCAGAGCTTAGGGGCTTTGTCATGAACAGATCCATTGAGCTGACGGGAGAACAGCGTGAAATTGCTGGGCAAGACCGAGTGAAACCAGATTTCCTGTGGAAGTCGAAGCATGTGACCGTAGAGTACGACAGCGATCTCTCGCACCTCAGCTCTCGGCAGAAGACCAAGGACGAGCGTCGCCGAAGCGCGCTGGAATCGGCGGGGTACAAATCCCTGGTTGTGACCAACGGAATTACGGGGGATGAGATTGCGCTCAACGCATTGACGGTTCAGCTTGAGCGGCGGTTGGGATACCGGAGGAAGCCGCTGAGCGACCGTCAGGTGGCGTTGAGGAGGATACTTGTGCGGCGACTCTTTGGTTGAGAACTGTCGATGCATCGAAACCGCCTCCGTTGCACAAAATTCCGAATCTGTGCATCGAACTGCCTTTCATTACACGTGGTTTTGGGGAGGGGCAAGGGATGGGCATCTGCATTTTGTGTACTAGATAAAATAGAGCACAATATATGGTATGTAATAATTTAACGATACTTAGAGGCGTTCAGAACCTACGTGCAAGGTAGAGCAGTTGGATGTAAAAGCCTCAGAAAATGTGTAACGGAGGCGGTTTCGATGCAGAACCCCGCCTTGCGTGAGGCGTAGAGAGGTCGCGGTGCTGCAACCCCCTCGCTAGGACGCCTCGAGAATTCCGATCAGCGCCCGGTGGTCGGATCCACTGACTGCAACGGTCTCGAGGTTGCTTGCCACGATGCCCGAGGACTTCGAGTACACAAAGTGATCGATCTCGATGAGTGGGGGAACCTTCTTGTTCGAGGGGTACGTCATGTGGAAGCCCTGCCCGCTCTGCTCCCCAGCGTCCACAAACGTGTCGCCCAGAAGTTCGCGGAAGCGGGCGTGGTCCCACGTCGAATTGAAGTCTCCGCAGAGCAGGTAGGCGTGGTCGTATCCCGAAAGGGATTTGATGACGGAAAGCCCCTGGCTCCACTCGCCCTGGGCGCCGCGCACGGGGGAGTTGGGGTGAACGGCCACAACGCGCACGGTCGTCCCGCCCACCACAATGTCGGCCGCGGGCATCGAGCTCGTGTTGATGGGCAGCAGGTTGGTGGATACGTTCGACATGGGCGCCGCCGTCCAGATGCCATTGCGCCCGCCGTTGTTAATCTCCGACGCGGCATCCGAAATCACGCGGTGGGGCAGAACCGCGTCGAGCCCCGCCGCGCCAAGCGCCCGCACCTCGGCATCCGTAAGCTCTTCGAGGCAGAGGACCTCCACGTTGTAGCGCTTGACCAGGCTCACGATCTCTGCTGCCGAGGCGTTTCCGTTGTACGTGTTGAGCGTCATGATTCGCGCCGCGCCGTCGCCCGTGGAAGCCGACGCTTGCGCGCTTGCCACTGCCGACGGGCTGACGCGGGACGTTGGCACGAAGTACCCAACGTGCCACGCCGCGGTTGTTGCAAGGGCCGCGGCGCTCACGACGAGCAGTACCCGGCGTCGCCACAGGGCTGCCAGAGCCAGGCACACGAGCACTGGCGCAAACAGAATCGGCGTGAATGACACAAGCTCCGGCACCGCGCGACCATCAGAGTGCGAGGCGGGAATGCATCTGATCGCCATGAGCCCCAGGCACGCAAGCATCACGAGCCACAAGAGAAAGCTCAGAAAACCGTGGCGCGCCCGCTTCGGGCTGCGCCTCGGCCTCTGCGCGCGGGCCTCAGGGCGCGGGCCGTGCCCGCCTCCGCCGCCTGCGCTACCGCCTCCGCCGTTTGCGCCGCCGCTCGCGCGCCAGCATCCCCGGGCCTCCCCGACGCCTGCTCGCTCGCACCCATTGCCACCAGGTGATTCGTGGCGATACAGGTTTGGCTGCGTGTCACCCGCGCGAGCGCTCGCGGAAGCCGCTGGCATGACGCGCGTGCGCCCGGGCTCGGCGTCCGCCCGCGTCTGGCCGTACGAGATGGGGCCGAATCCGTCCTCGGGATCTCCCGTCTCCATCGCCCAGTCAATATCGGGGATGGGATCGAGGGGATTCCGTGTGTTATCGGTGCCTTCGGACACCATGCCCCCTTCATTGGGCAGCCTATCGGACAGCACATGGTATCAGCCGCATGTGGTGCCCTCGCGAACGCATGAAGACGATACGCGCCCATTGGGTTACGGCTTATGCGCAACTCCGCGTTCAATGGGCATTTCTTATAGAATTAGAAACAGCCGCGACTGCCGTCTGCTTGGCGGCGCAGTTGCACCCGTGCCGTCCAAGGAGGTTGCGCACCCGCGCATGGACATAGCCTTATCGATTCTCGTCACATTTCTGCTCACCATTGCGAATGGATACTTCTCGATGTCAGAGATGGCGCTTTCCACCGCACGGAAGGTGCTGTTGGACCATGATGCCGAGGAGGGCGACGTACGGGCGGCCACCGCGGCAGACATGATCGCCGATCCCACGCAGTTCCTCGCCGCCATCCAGGTTGCCATCACGCTCGTGGGATTCTTCTCGTCCGCCTACGCCGCCACCAGCCTCTCCGAGCCGCTTGGCTCGTGGCTCTCCGGGTTTGGCATGGACCCCGGCCTCTCGAACGGGCTGGCCACGGTGCTCATCACCCTCATCGTGTCGTACGTCTCCATCGTGGTTGGCGAGCTTGTCCCCAAGCGCATCGCAATGGCCGATGCCGAGGGCGTATCCAAGCGCGTCGCGGGCTTTCTTCGCGGCTTCTCATGCGTCGTCAAGCCGCTGATCTGGCTCACCTCCGCCAGCGCCAACGGCCTCGCGCGCCTGCTGCACGTGAAGTCCGCCGACGATCGACAGGACGTATCGGAGGACGAGATCAAGTACATGGTCACCGACTCCGACGAGCTCTCCGACGAGGAGAAGCTGATGATCCACGAGGTCATCGACTTGGGCGACGCCATCGCCCGGGAGGTCATGGTGCCGCGCGTGGACATGTGCGCCATGCGCGAGGACACCACGCTCAGCGAGGTCCTCTCCGTCATGCGCCGCACCGGCTTTAGCCGCATCCCCATCTATCGGGGCAACGTCGATCGCATCGTGGGCATCGCCCACATCAAGGACCTCATCTCGCCCATCATCGATGACGGCCGCGGAGGCGAGAGGATCTCTCGCCACATGCGCGCGGCGGACTTCGTTCCCGACACCAAGGACATCATCCCGCTTCTCTCCGAGATGCAGTCGAACCACGACCAGATGATCATCGTGGTGGACGAGTACGGCGGCACCGCCGGCGTCATCACGATCGAAGACATCGTCGAGGAGATCGTGGGCGAAATCGAGGACGAGTTCGACCCCGACAACAAGTACCTCACCAAGCTCTCCGACCGCGAGTGGCTGGTCGACGGCCGCTTCTCGCTCGACGATGCCATCGACCTGGGCTGGCCGGTGGAGGACAACGAGGAGTACGAGACCGTTGCCGGCTTCATCACCGACACGGCCGACAAGCTCCCGCAACCCGGTGACGTGATCACCAAGGACGGCTACACCTTTCGCGTGCAGTCCATGCGCGGCCGTCGCGTGGCCATGCTGCGCGTGACGGCTCCCGAGTCCACCGAGGAGGCCGTCGCTGGCGCAGGCGATCGGCCCGAGGCCCCCGAGTGGGACAAGGACAAGGCGTCCGGGGGGGACGGCGTCGAGGCGTCGCCTTCCGAGCCTGTCGATAAGCCCGCGCTTCCCGTGCCGCTCCAGGCCCGCGTCGCCAAATTGCGTAAAAAGTCGCAGCATGATGGCGATTCGGACGAATCGTGCGGCAAGGAAGGGGAACAAAGCGCCTAAGGGCCTGGTCTCAGCCGGGCTTTGCCCCGCGCGCCGCCGCCTGGCACATGCCGTCCGGCCACGCGCCGATGGCCCGGGCCGGGTTTTAACTACAATGGAGCCTAGACCTGATTAGACCTGATCGCCTGTCCGCACATGCGGGCGCAAAAAGAAGGGGAGCTGCACGATGGCCCAGCTCGTGGAAATCAAAAAGGTCACGGTAGGGCCGAGGGACCTCGATGCCCTCGTGGAGATCGCCCCCGATGCCCCGCTCATGACCAGCGAGGACATCGAGGCCACGGCCCGCGTCTTCCATCTCATGCCCGAGCTGGCAGACCACGTGTGCATGGGTGACGCCGGTCGGCTCTTCCGCGACTCGATGGGGCACACCGAGCTTGCCCACCTCCTCGAGCATATGACGGTCGAGCTCCTCGCGCGCACCAACATCGCCGGCGACATCACCTGCGGCCGCACCTATCCCGTGGCCGGCAACGAGCGCGCCTTTGACGTGGTGTTCCCGTGCCCGGATGATGCCCTGGTCGCTGCGGCGCTCTCGAGTGCCGTGTGGATCCTGCAGTGGGCCTTCACCGGCGGCGGCGAGCCCGGGCCCAACGTCGACGCCATCGTCGACGGCATCGTGGGGCTGGTGCAGGGCGTCTCCGAGCCCGCCCACGGTGGCGATGGGGACGCGGGGCGGGGTTCCGCCGTCCAGGGAGAGGCTCAGGCTCCGGACAGCCAGGCACCGGATGACCAGGCGCCAGAGGCCGACGAGGATGCCCCGCTCGCCGAGGAGCCCGAATCCACCGAGGAGTCGGTGGGGCCGGAACCCGCCGCCGCTCCCGCAAGCCCCGATTCCACGCTCGTCTCGCCAGCGCCTGTCTCCGCGCGGGATGCCTCGGCCGTGTTGGACGGCGAGCTTGACGAGCCGGAAGACGTTGTCGAGGAACCTCAGGCAGAGCCCGCGCCGGCAGAGGCTCCGACGCAGGATGACGGTGACTGGGATATGGCAGACATGCCGCGCCCCCGCCCGGTGAGGTAATTTGCCCGGGAGGGCACTTTGCCTGCGCCACTCGCTGGCCTAACCCGTGGCCGGAAGCAAGAGGGTCGCATCTGCGTCCCGCAACGACAGGAGGATCTTATGAGTAAGACCGCTAGTTTCGTCCTTGGCAGCATCATCGGGGCTGCCGCAGGCGTCGTCGCTGGCATGATGCTGGCCCCCCGTCCCGGCGCGGAGAGCCGTGCCATGGCCGCCGACGCCATGAACGACGCTTGGGACTCCGCTGTTGACACTTACGAGCGCGGCGCGCGCAGCGTCTCCGACCGCCTGGGAGACGTTCGCCCCAGCGTCGACGCCAAGACCGACGAGCTTCGCGCCAAGGTCGACCTGGCCCGCGAGCGCATGGACCAGCTCCGCGACTCGCTCTCCGAGGCCGTCGCCAGCACGTCCGCGCAGGTCTCCGATGCCGTCAGTACCGTGACCGATCGCGTCTCGAGCATGGCCGGAGACGTTGCCGCCGCAAACGAGTCCGCCGCGCAGGCCGTACACGTCGAGGTCGTCGACAGCGCCGAGAAGTCCGGGGAGTAGGTCGTCCAGATCGTCGGGTCGCCGGGGTTCTCCGCCGGGCCTCTCGCGAGGGCGGCGCATGGGTGCGTGACGCGACGGGGTGCCCCTGGGTGCCCCGCTGCCATGTTGGGCGCGCCTTGGGCTCGCACGGGCGCGCCCATCGTACTTTTCGGCACGCAGGCGGTAGGGGGGGGGAGACGCCGTGACAAGGATCAGTGACATGCAGGGCAAGAGGGTCTTCGTTGCCAAGGGAGGCCGCCCCAAGAAGCCCAAGAAGGGCGAGCGGGCATCCGCGGGCGAGCGGGGTGGCGAGCGCCTCTCCAGGCTGGGCAAGGTCCATATGGCAGTGTTCACGCCCGACGGGCGCTCGATGGTGGGCTACCTGGTGGCGCGCCCTGACGTCGCGGGCGTTGTCAAGCGCGGCGACGTCTTTGTGGCCTATGACTCGCTGGTCGCCTGCGAGAAGGGCCTGCGCGTGGTCAACGAGGACGGCGCCTTCGACGCCCGGGCCTGCGAGCGCCTTGGCGTGGATTGGGATTCCTGCATCATGTGGGCTGGTATGGACGCCCGCACCGAGTCCGGACGCGAGCTGGGCTACGTGGGCGATGCAGAGTTTGACGAGTCCACGGGCAGGGTGACCAAGTTCCTGGTGGGCGACGGTGGCATGGCCGCGGCGCTCGTGGGTTCGGTGGAGATCCCGCCCAGTCTGCTGGTGGGCTATTCCAAGGGGTGCATGGTCGTGAGGGACGAGGCCTCCGCCCTGGGGTTCAACGGCGGCCTGGCAGCCAAGGCCGGCGAGGCCACGGCAAAGGCGAGGATTCGCGGCGCGGAGTTTGGCGATAAGGCTGGTAAGGCAACAAGCGAAGCCGTCGACAAGGGCGCGTTTGCGCTCGGCAGGGCGCTCGGCAAGGCAAGACGCGCCATAGACGACGCCCGCGCCGAGGGCGAGGAGGGGCGCGCCCGCAGGGAGGCCGAGAAGCTTCGCAGGGAGGCCGAGAAGAACCAGCCCCCTGCAATCGAGGCTGCCGACGTACATGTCTCCGGGCCGGCGGTTGCGCTCAAGGCCGGTGCCGAGGAGCGCGCGGCCACGGCTTCGGGGCCCAAGACCTATGCCGTCAGGAAATCCGCCGCGGGCGCCGCGGCCAGGCCCGCTTCGGCGGCCAGGCCCGCCGGTGCCAAGGCCGGGAGGCAGCCGTCCAATCGTGGCGCCGGCGACCAGACCGCTCGCGCCCTGGGGCGCGGCCTCAGCAGCATGGGTAAGATGTTCGGCTCGTTCAAGGACGAGTTCAACAAGGCGAGCAAGTAGACGGCTGGCCTGCGTGGCGGTGCCCGCCCGCCGTCCGACCGGCCTTGCAGGCGCAGAGAGGAGAACGGGCCCACATGAGCGTTGAGGAATTCTTCGACCGCGTCATCTCGGTGAGGCTGCCTGAGGGCTGCGAGTCTCTGGACATCATCGACCAAACGCTGCTCCCCGGCACGGTAAAGCGCATCAACCTGCGCACCAAAGAAGAGCTTTGGGAGGCCATCAAGAAGCTCCGCGTGCGCGGCGCCCCGGCCATCGGCGTGGCCGCGGCCGAGGGGCTGGCCATGCTCGCCACAAAGATTGATACCAATGACCAGCAGGAGTTCTATCGTCAGTTCAAGGGGATCGCGGACTACCTTGCCACCTCTCGCCCCACGGCCGTCAACCTGTTCTGGGCCCTCAACCGCATGGACTCGTTCTGCCGAGACCATCTTGACCTGCCCGTGGACCAGCTCGGGCGGGAGCTCGTCGCCGAGTCGCGCCGCATCCGCGAGGAGGACGTGCGGATAAGCCGTGGCATCGGCGCCATCGGCTTCGAGATCATGCGGCAGGCGAGGAGGCCGGGGCAGCCCGTGGGCATCCTCACCCACTGCAACGCCGGCACGCTGGCAACCGCCAAGTACGGCACGGCCACGGCCCCCATGTATACGGCGCTCGAGCGCGGCTGGGCCGGCACCGACATGCACGTCTACTGCGACGAGACCCGCCCGCTGCTCCAGGGCGCTCGCCTCACGTCGTTCGAGCTCTACAACGCCGGCATCACCACCACCCTGCAATGTGACAACATGGTTTCGGTGCTTATGCAGCAGGGCCGCATCGACGTGGTGTTTGTCGGCTGCGATCGCGTTGCGGCCAACGGTGATGCGGCGAACAAGATCGGCACCTCGGGCGTGGCCATTCTAGCTAGGTACTACGGCGTGCCTTTCTACGTGTGCGCCCCCAGCTCGACCATCGATCACGACACCCCCACCGGCGCGCAGATTCCCATCGAGATGCGCGATCCCAAGGAGGTCACCGAGATGTGGTACGGGGAGCGCATGGCACCCGAGGGGGTCGACGTCTTCAACCCCGCGTTCGACGTGACCGACCACGGTCTCATCACGGGCATCATCACAGAGAACGGCCTGCTCTCGGCCCCATACGAGCTATAGGCCCCGCAACGGGCGCAGCCTCCGCGCCCGACTCGTGCCGCGCGCCCCCTACACGCCCATGGCCTGCAACGCGAACATGATGATGGTGAGGACGACGACCACCACGATGGTGAACCACGTGAGGCCCGTCCACACGCGGCCGTTCGCGTACTGTCCCATGACATGCCTGTCGCTCGCGATGAGCACCATGCACACCATGAGCACCGGCAGCAGCACGCCGTTGATGACCTGCGCCAGCATCATGATGCCAAAGAGGTCGACGTTGGGGATGAGCACGATGGCCGCAGAGAGGATCGTGATGCCGATGATGATGCTGCGATACGCCGGCGCCTCGTTCCAGCTGCGGTCAACGCCGCGCTCCCAGCCAAAGGCCTCGCATACGGCGCTTGCCGTGATGCCCGGCAGCACGCATGCCGCCAAGAACGACGCGCCCGCAAGGCCGGCCGCAAAGAGCGCCGAGGCGTACTGGCCCGCAAGCGGCACAAGGGCCTGCGCCGCGTCGGCCGCGCTGTTCACGGTGACGCCCGCCGGGTAGAGCACGGTGCCGGTCGTAAGGATGATGAACCAGGTCGTGACCTCTGCCGCGATCACGCCCGAGACGTTGTCGGCACGCTGCCCGGGAATGTCTGAGCCCTTGAGGTTCTTCTCGACCACGTTCGAGCTCACCATGAACAGCATGTACGGCGAGATGGTGGTGCCGACGTTTGCCACCAGCAGCGACACGTAGCCGGGGTCGCTCGAGAGCTGCGGGACCACCGTGTCCTTGATCGCCATGCCCCAGTCGGGGTTGGCGATGATGCCGCTCACGATGTAGGTGAGAAACACGCACGAGAGCGCCAGCAGGATCTTCTCGGCCCTGTGGTAGGAGCCGCTCTGCGTGAGCAGCCACGTGGCGATGCCCGCGATGGGCACGCTCACCTGCAACGGAATGCCAAAGAGCTCCATGCCCGACGCAATGCCGGCGAACTCCGAGAGGGTTACCGTAAAGTTGGAGACGATGAGGGCGAGCATGGCGATGGCCGAGGCGCGCACGCCGAACTTCTCGCGGATGAGCGCCGCGAAGCCCTTGCCCGTGGCGCAGCCCATGCGCGCGGCGGTCTCCTGCGCCACGATGAGCAGGATGCACATGAGCGGGACGGTCCAGAGCATGCCATAGCCGTACGTGGCGCCGGTCGAAGAGTAGGTCGCGATGCCGCCGGCGTCGTTGCCGGCCATGGCGGTGAGAAGGCCCGGCCCCATGGCCGCGAAAATCGCGAGGCGCCCCGCCTTCCCAGTCATCCCCGCTGTGCCGTTCTTTGTCTCTGTCATCGGCCTACCCCAGGACGATTCCGGTCGCGCCGGCCACGGCGATGGAGATGGCAAACACCACGGCGGCGACTATCATCGAGACGATGGCGAGCGCAAAGCCCGAGGTCTCTTGGTTCCGCTCGTCTCGCTTGCGAAGAACAACCAGGTAGATGGGCGTAATGGCGAACGAGGCAAGGATCGAGACCGCTGCGGCGGTAAAGCCCATGCGCAGTGCGCGCGCCAGCGTGGCGTCTGCCGCGTCCGGCGTCGCGAGGCTTACGAAGGCGAGCACCAGCAGCGTACACACGAAGGCAAACACCAGGCCCGTCCCCAGGCTGCGCAGGCTGAAGCCAAGCATGGAGGGGGAGCCGTCGTCATCCGGATCGTTCACGAGGAAGAAGTTGGTGACGTAGCTCACGGAGTCGTCGGCCACCACGAGGGCGAGCGGCATGGCCGCGCAGGAGAGGAGCGCCGTCATGAAGGTGCTGGCGTCGGCCCTGAAGGCAATGGTGATGACGGCCGTGGCCACAACCCAGAAGAAGAACCAGGCGTTGCGGCGCAGCAGCCACACCAGGTCGTGCGCATGCTCGGTGCCGTCCGAGTCGGAGCTGGTGCCACCCGCGATCTGTAGGTCCTCGGCGTGCTCCTCCTCCAGGACGTCCAGCGCGTCATCGACGCTGACAATGCCCAGGAGCCTGCCCTCGTCCGAGACGACGGGCATGGCCAGCAGGTTGTACTTGGCGATGTCCTGCGCCACGTCCTCCTGGTCGTCCTCGGGGCTGACGGTCTTGAGTTCCGTGGTGGCGATGTCCTTGAGGCGGGTCTCTGGGTCTGACACGATGAGCCTTCCCAGCGTGACCACGCCGGAGAGCCTGCCGTCCTCGTCGGTGAGATAGACGTAGCGCACGCTCTCGAAATCCTCGTCCAGCCCGCGCAGGCGCTCGACGGCGTCGGCGACGGTCTTGTCCCCGGGAAGCGAGACCACCTCGGAGGTCATGATGCGGCCGGCCGTGTTCTCGCGGTAGCCCAGGAGCTGACGGATGGCCTTCCGCTCGTTGACGCCCATGAGCTTGAGGAGCTTCTCGGCCTTGTCATAGTCAAGTTCGGAGACGAGCTCGGCCGCGTCGTCCGGGTCCATCTCGGAGAGGATCCGCGACGCATCGGCCTCGTCCATGCCACCCATGATCTGCGCGGCCATGGCGTCGTCGTCCAGCTCGGCCATGGCGCCGGCGCGCTGCTCGTCATCGAGCTGGGCAAAGACCTGCCCGCGCAGGCGTGGGTCAAGGTGCTCGATGATGTCTGCGATGTCGGCGGGGTGCATGTCGTCGAGGGTCTTGTGCGAGACGGAGAGCTTGACGTCGGAGAGATTGCGCTCCACGAGGTCCATGTAGCTCCACGCGATGATCTTCTCGGGCAGCCGCTTGCCGAACGTGTCCGAAATGCGCAGCGCCAGTCTCTCGATGCCGGGGGAGAGCGAGCGCAGGATGCCGCGGGCACCCACCTCGGCACCAAGGAGCCGCAGCTGGGTTGAGCTGGTGTCCGACAGCTTGAGGTCGTTCACGCGCACCACGCGCATGCCTCGGGTGTCGACGATTTGCTTGTTCAGGATGTCGCGCTCGAGCAGGACCTCCTCTGGCTGGAGGTAGGAGAAGCGTATGTCGGTGGCGACGACCTTGAGGCGCACCTCGTTCTCGTCGTAGGCGTCCACGTACTTGCGCCAGCTGATCATGAATGGGGTGCGACCGGGCCCCATGAACGCAAGGCTGGTCACGCGAGGGAAGACTTCGCCGGTGGCGATGCCCAGGTCAGAAACGGTGCCTATCTTCTCGCCGTCAAGGTCGAGAACCGGGTTTCCCAGGAGTTGGGAGAGGTAGATCATGCGTGCTCCTTCTCTGCCGCGTGTACCCGGGGAAGGCTATGCACTCGGCATATGTGGCGAAACGGCACCCCATGCGGCGGGCTGCCTGTAGCACGCCGTGGGGATCATCGACTGTGAGGTCGGGGTTTCATGGAAACCTTTCTCTTTGACCCTTGATGACCGCGCGGCCTGCATGGCCATGCGCACGGGTCATTGTACACGAGACCCTGCGCCAAGAGGGCGCTGGGGCCGTCGCGTTTGCGTAACGATTGATTAATCTCCACGTTGGGGAGGCGTCAGGGCGGCGGCTCGCGACGCCGCCGGCGCATGACGTCGCAAGAAGGTGCGGGCGGGGTGACGTCACCCCGCCCGCACTGGGCCCGCGCCTATCGGCGAGACTAGAACTTGACCTGCGGCGCCTGACGCGCGGCCTCGGACTGCACCTCGAAGCCCTGGCGCTTCTGGAACTTGGAGCCGGCCACCACGTTTCCGGGGAAGGTCTCGATTGCGTTGTTGTACTCGAGCACGCAGTCGTTGAAGCTCATGCGCGCGTAGCTGATCTTGTTCTCGGTGTCGGACAGCTCGGACTGTAGCTGCTGGAAGTTGGCGTTGGCCTTGAGCTCGGGATACGCCTCAGAGACGGCGAAAAGCGACTTGAGCGTGTCGGAAAGCACGTTGGAGGCGGCCATCTTCTCTTCGCGCGTCGTTGCGGACATGACGGCGGCGCGCGCCTGCGTGACGGCCGAGAGCGTGCCAGACTCGTGCGCGGCGTAGCCCTTGACGGTCTCAACCAGGTTGGGGATGAGGTCGTTCCTGCGCTGGAGCTGCGCGTCGATGGTCTGCCAGGCGTTGTCGCAGCGGTTGTCCTTGCGAACGATGCCGTTGTAGATGCTCACAAACCAGGCGACGAGAATGACGACGATGACAATGACGATGATGGCGACGATCATGAGGGGCTCCCTTCAAGCGGGCGGGCCGTGGCGGACGTACCAGGTACGCGGGCGCTGTGCGGTGCTTCGTAGCTGGACGCAGGAGGCGGAGGGGGAGGGATTCGAACCCTCGGGACGCAAGGCGCCCGGCGGTTTTCAAGACCGCTGCAATCAACCGCTCTGCCACCCCTCCGTTGGGTGCGTGGATATATCCTAACGCATACGCCGGGAAAAACGCATGCGTTGGGAAAGTTGGGTCCGCGACCATACGAGAGGGGCGAGGGATGGGCCGAGACGAGCGGGGCAGCGACGAGGGTGCAGCTGCGGATGACCTGCGGTTTATGCGGCTTGCCCTCAAGGAGGCCAATGCCGCCGCGGAGGAGGGCGAGGTGCCGATAGGTGCGGTGGTGGTGTGCGATGGGCGGGTGGTCTCTCGCGCGCACAACCGTCGCGAGCAGGACGCCGATCCCGCCGCGCACGCGGAGTTCCTCGCCATGGAGGAGGCTGCCCGCACGCTGGGCCGCTGGCGGCTCTTTGGATGCACCGTCTACGTGACGCTCGAGCCCTGCCTCATGTGCGCGGGGCTCATGGTGAACGCGCGCGTGGATCGCTGCGTGTACGGCGCGCCCGACCCCAAGGGCGGCGCGCTGGGCACGCTCTTTGACGTGAGCCATGACGCGCGGCTGAACCACGCCTTTGAGGTGACGTCGGGCGTACTGGCGGACAAGGCCGCCGAGCAGTTGCGCGCGTTCTTCCGCGCGCGGCGGAAGAGCAGGGACTAGGAGCGTCGGTCGCCCCCTCCGGTCTCGCTGGGTGGCGCAATGCGGCGTAGGCTCGTGCGGAACGGTGTGAAATCGTAGAGGGGACGCGTTGCCTTCCCCGCCCTACACCACCTGGAAGACAAAGAAGTCCAGGTAGTGGGTCTCGGGCGCGCCCCACAGGATGGGGTGGTCCGGTGCCTGCTGGCGCTCCTCGACCTGGCGCAGCTGCACGTTGGCGCCATGTGCGGCCTCGGCGATGGCGCGGGCGAGAAGGTCGCGCGTCATAAAGTGGCTGCAACTACATGTTGCGAGGTAGCCGCCGCGCGGCAAAAGGCGCATGGCCCACTCGTTGATCTCGCGGTAGCCGCGGCCGGCGCGCTCGACGGTCCCGCGGCTCTTGGTGAAGGCCGGCGGGTCCAGGACGATGAGGTCGAAGGGGCCTCCCTCCTTGCGCAGGCGCCCCTTGTCCGAGACGAGCGCAGGAAGGTACCCAAGCACGTTTGCGCAGGTAAAATCCATCGTGCCGTCAAGGTCGTTGAGACGGGCGTTCTCGCGGGCCAGGTCGATGGCCGCTTGGCTCACGTCGACCTCGCGCACGAAGGCGGCGCCACCCGCGGCGGCATTGAGGCCGAACGGCCCCACGTGGCAGAAGCAGTCGAGCACGCGCCGGCCGCGCGCCAGCTCGCGCACAGCGCGCCGGTTGTACTTCTGATCGAGGAAGAAGCCGGTCTTCTGGCTGTTCTCCAGGTCGAGGTCGTAGGCTATGCCGTTCTCGCGTGCAATTACGCGCGCGCTATCCGGCGCGGGCCGACCGTCCTCGGCCCACCAACCCTTCTCCTGCGCAAGGCCCTCCTTGAGCCGGGAGGGGGCGTCGTTCCTCTCGTAGATGCCGCGGATGTCCTGGCCGTCTGCACGCAGCACGTCCAGCAGCAGAGGATAGAGCGCGGGGCGCAGGCGCTGCATGCCCACGGTTCCCACCTGCGAGACAAGCACGTCCTCGTAGCGGTCGACGACAAGTCCCGGGAAGCCGTCGGCCTCGGAGAAGAGCACGCGGCAGCAGTTGGTGTCCGGCTCGCAGCCCGGTAGCGCGCGCGAGCCCATGGTTGCCTTGCGGTAGTCCCACGCCCACTGGAGCTTACGGGCCCAGAACGCATCGTCAATGCGGTCGTTGGCGTTGCGGCTCACCACGCGCACGCGGATCTTGCTCCGCTCGGAGAGAAGCCCCGCACCCTGCCAGGTGCCGTTCTCCTCGACCACGTCCACCACGTCGCCGTTCTGCGCCGTGCGCCCGTCCGCTGGCGCCGGCTCCATGCGGACGACCTCTCCCTCGAAGACCCAAGGGTGCCCGCCGGCAAGGGATCGGGCCGCCTTTCTGGTGACGATGGCCTGTGGGTACGGGCGAGTCTGCTTCATGGTCCCCTCCGGACGCTCGATGACCCACCAACCTTATCGCAGCATGTGCCGACGCGGCAACGGAGCGGCATGGGGCTGGCGGCGCAGCGTCGAGGTGACGCCGGCCGCGCGCCGAAGGTGCGCCGGAGTCACCCCCCACATGACAGGAATCGGTTGCAAATTCGGTATGCGGAGCTTACGGGTGCATGACGCGAGCGGTCAATAATCTTTGGCCAGCGGCATCTCGAGGGTGTCCCTAGGCAAAGAGACGGGGAGGATTCGTGTCGGCCATCGAGCTACATCACGTACGGAAGATCTATGACAATGACGTTGCGGTCATCGAGGATATGAACCTCGAGATATCGGACGGCAGCTTCACGGTGTTGGTCGGGCCATCCGGTTGCGGCAAGACGACCACGCTGCGCATGATAGCCGGCCTTGAGGACATCAGCGAGGGGGACCTCCTCATCGACGGCGTGCGCATGAACGACGTCGACCCAGGAGACCGCGGCGTCGCGATGGTTTTCCAGAACTATGCGCTGTACCCCACGATGACCGTGCGCGGCAACATCGAGTTCGGCCTCATCAACGCCAAGGTTCCCAAGGACGAGCGCGACCGCCGCATCGAGGAGTTCTCCCGCATCGTTGGCCTTAGCGACTATCTCGACCGAAGGCCCTCCCAGCTCTCCGGTGGCCAGCGCCAGCGCGTCGCGCTCGCCCGCGCCATGGTGAAGCACCCCAAGGTCTTCCTGATGGATGAGCCCCTCTCCAACCTCGATGCCAAGCTGCGAGCCCAGATGCGCACCGAGCTCATCGCCCTGCACCAGCGCCTGGGGACCACCTTCGTCTACGTGACGCACGACCAGACCGAGGCCATGAGCATGGCCACCAAGATAGTGCTGATGAACAACGGGCGGATTCAGCAGGCCGACGAGCCTCTGGCCATCTACGGAGATCCCGCGAACCGCTTCGTGGCGCAGTTCATCGGCGTTCCCACGATGAACGTGTTCGAGCGGGGGAGCCTCCCTGTGCTCGACCTTCCCGATCGGGCCGTCTGGGTGGGATTCCGGCCCTCCCGCGTGCTGTTCGCCGAGAGGGTCGTCGGCAGCAGCCCGAGCGGCGAGCGCGAGCTCACGGAGGCGCACACCCCCGAGCACGGCGACCTCATCTTCGACGCCGCCATCTCCATTCGCGAGATCATGGGCTCCGAGATAGTCTATCAGGCGAGGGCGGGCTTCGGCGACGTCTCGTTCAAGACCTTCAATCAGCCGCAGGTCGAGGTGGGCACAAGGGTTCGCCTGTGCGTCGACTTTGCCTCGCTGTACCTCTTTGACGCTGACGAGAGGAGGGTGGTCGCGTGAGCGCGCGCGAGCTCACGGGCGGCCGGCGCGTCCTCGGGGCGGCGAAGCCCTACCTGATAGTGGCGCCGGCGATAGCCATCCTCCTCGTCTTCTGGGTCTACCCGATCTTCAACATGGGGTATCTCTCGCTGTTCAAGTGGGACCTCATCTCCCCCAAGATGAAGTTTGTGGGGCTTGACAACTTTGCCGCCATCCTTGCGGACGCGCAGTTCTGGCAGACGGTCGCCAGCACCCTCATCTACACGCTCTTCGTGGTGGGCTTTGGCGTGGGGCTGGGCATGCTCGTTGCCGTGTACCTGTACGAGCGCACAAAGACCAACGGCTTTTTGCAGGCAGTGGTCTTCTCGCCATACGTGGTGAGCCTCGCGTCCGTCGCGCTGCTGTGGCTGTGGATCATGAACAAGGACTTCGGGCTGCTCAACTCGCTTCTCGCGGCCGTCGGCCTGGGGCCTGTGGACTGGCTCGGCGACCCGCGCGTCGCGCTTGCCTCGCTGATCCTCATCTCGGTCTGGAAGAGCGTGGGGTATGACTCGCTCATCCTGGTGTCGGCGCTGCAGGCAATCCCGCGCCATCTCTACGAGGCCGCGCGCCTGGACAGCGCCGGGCGCTGGGCGACGTTCTCCAAGATCACGTTCCCGATGATTTCGCCCACGATGTTCTTTCTCGTGATAGTTGACGTCATCGCCTCGCTCAAGGTCTTCGAGACCATCCAGATCATGACCTCCGGCGGCCCGCAGAACGCCACGAACACCCTGGTCTACTCGCTTTACGAGTATGGCTTCCAGTTCAACCGGGTGGGGACCGCCGCAGCCATCGGCGTCGTGCTCCTCGTGATGATCGCGGTCTTCTCGGTCGCGTATTTCAAGCTGCTCGCCCGTCGCGTACACTACAGATAGGAGCTGCCGAAGATGGCATCAGGAAAGACGGCGTTCACGCCGCGCAGAGTGGGTCGCTGGGTCGCGAACGCGCTCATCGTGCTTGTGTTCTTCTTCCCGTTCTTCTGGATGGCCTCCAGCTCGCTCAAGACCCTGGGCGAGACCATGCAGTTTCCGCCCTCGCTGCTGCCGGCGGAGCCGCAGTGGGACAACTACCAGGCGGTCATGGACAGTATCCCCTTCTGGCGCTACCTGCTGAACTCGCTGGTGGTGAGCCTGTCCGTGCTCGTCCTCCAGGCGCTCACCGTGGTACCGGCGGCCTACGCCTTCTCGCAGTACGACTTCAAGGGCAAGGGCATCCTCTTTGGCATCACGCTGGTCACGATGATGGTCCCCGCGCAGCTGGTTTTCCTGCCGCTGTTCGTGATGTTCGCGCGCTGGGGCATGATCAACTCCTATGCGTCGCTCATCCTGCCGTTCGCCACCAGCGCATTCAACATCTTCATGCTGCGCCAGACCTTCAACCAGATGCCGCGCGAGCTTGTGGAGGCGGCTCGCCTCGACCACGCGAGCGAGCTCAAGATAATCTGGCATCTCTTCCTGCCCATGGCGAAGGCCACGCTTGTGACCTGCGCCCTCCTCACCTTCATCTCCACCTGGAACGACTACTTCTGGCCGCTGGTGCTCACCACCAACGACACGGTGCGCACCCTGCCCGTGGGCGTCGCGAGCATGCGCGCCAGCGAGAACGGCATCAACTACCAGGTGCTCATGGCCGCCAACGTCCTGCTCACGCTGCCCATCCTGGTGGTCTATGGGTTTGCGAACAAGCACATCATCAAGGCCTTCTCCTATATCGGTGACAAGTAGACAACTTCCGTCGGACAGTACCCGCCGGGTCGCCAGGGGCGCCCGAGAAAACGAAAGGAATCCAGGTATGTCAAACGCTTCGCCAAACCTCTCCCGCCGACAGTTCCTAAGGGGCGCCGCCTCCGCAGGCGCGTGCGCCGCGGCCGCCGGCCTCGTGGGCTGCGGCCCCTCGGGCGCCTCGCGCTCCGGGGGCGACGATGGCACCATCGAGCTTACCTACTGGTACTGCTGGACCGACAAGATCAAGGAGAACAACGAGGAGCGCGTCAAGGAGTTCAACGACACCGTCGGCGCCGAGAAGGGCATCCACGTTACCGCTGAGTCGCAGGGTTCCTACGACGACCTCAACTCCAAGCTCAGGACCGCCTTCACGGCCAATGAGGAGCCCGACGTCTGCGTCATGGTCATTAACGGAACGCGGGCCTTCGCCGAGGGAGGCATGATCCAGCCGCTTGCCGACCTCGTCGCCGAGGAGGACCTAGATGATTTCTGGGACGGCCTGATGGAGAACTGCTACTCCGACAACGAGCTCTACGGCGTGCCGTACCTGCGCTCCACGCCCGTGCTCTACTACAACAAGACCCTGTTCGACAAGGCGGGCGTGGCCTCCGGCAAGGCACCCGAGACCTGGGGCGACATGGTCGAGGCCTCCGATGCGCTGGCCAAGGTGGGCGTGGGCGGATACGGCTTCTACTCCTACATCTGGGCGTTCACGGCCTTCGCCTACTGCAACGGCGGCGCCCTGTTCGGCGACGATCTCTCCGCCAAGGAGGCGACCTTCAACGAGCAGCCCGCGCTCGACATGGTGCGCTGGTTCAAGGACGGCGTCGACAACCACAACTTCTCGTTCTGCGCGGGCTCCAATGGCTCTGACACGCTGAACACCTACGTCGCCAACCAGCAGGTGGGCATGTGGGTCACCTCCACGGCCGACCTCACCAACCACCTGTCCGTTGCTGAGCAGGGTGGCTACGAGATCAACGTGGGCTTCATCCCGCGCAACACCCAGAACAAGGTCCCCACCGGCGGCTGCAACCTGGTCATGACCTCGCGCGTGTCCGACGCCCGCCGCGAGGCCGCCGGCGAGTTCATCAACTTCATGACCTCGAAGGACTCCGCCATCAAGAACCACCTCAAGACCGGGTACCTGCTCACCCGCCAGTCTGCGGCGGACGACTCGCGCATCAGCGAGGCCTATGCCGAGACCCCGCAGTACCAGGTGGCCTTCGACCAGCTCGAGTACGCTGTGGGCGACTATATGAACGCTGGGTACACGCAGGCGTCCAAGGTCTACACCGACGCCATCGACCAGATCATGGGCGGAAGCCCCGATGACATCAAGCCTCGCCTGGATGACGCCAAGCAGCAGGCAGACCCCATCCTCTCCGAGTAGGGCCGCCCCCTGGGCCCCTCCCCATCCCTCCCCGGTGCGGCCCTCCCTTCGCCTCCCCCGGCGTCTTCCCCGGAGGGGCCCTCTGGCTGCCACGTTGCCGCGCCGCGCGGCCGATAGGAGCGACAATGCACAGGCTCTTTGTCATGAGTGTGGACTCGCTGTTCACCGACGACCTCCCCGAGCTGCGTCATCTCCCGGCGTTCTCGGAGGTGCTCGGGCGCGCGGCCGTCTTCGAGGACGTCGAGTGCGTCTACCCCACGCTCACCTACGTGTGCCACGCCTCGGTCATGAGCGGCTGCTGGCCGGATCGCCATGGCGTGCCGCACAATCAGGTGCTCGATCCGCCCACGGGCGACCGCGACTGGTACTGGGGCTACTCCGCCATGCGCGTGCCCACGGTGTTCGACTGGGCCAAGCGCGCGGGTCTCTCCACGGCGGCGGTGGGCTGGCCCGTGACGGCGGGCGCGGAGCCCATAGACAGCTGTGTGCCCGAGGTCTGGGAGGCCGATCCCGAGGTGGTCTGCTCGGGAGAGCGTCTGTCCGCCTCGCTCGACGAGATCTACGGAGGGGCCTGCACGGGGGGAGGGTACGCGCTCTACGAGGCGCACAAGGGGATGCTGAGGAATAACGCGACCCCCTGGCTCGACGAGTTCGACATCGCCTGCGTGGAGGACCTCATCATGCACGAGAGGCCCGACGTGCTCTTTACGCACCAGGCGCAGCTCGACCACGCACGCCATGAGTCTGGCGTCCTTGCGCCCGAGGCCTTCGAGGCCATCAGGATGCACGACGCGCTTCTCGGCCGCTGCATCCGCGCCATGAAGGAGGCCGGCACCTACGACGACACCGTGATCGTGGTCCTGGGCGACCACGGGCACCTCCGCGTGGACTACAGGCTGAGCCCCAACGTCCTCCTCGCCCGCGCGGGCCTGATAGACGTGGACAAGAGGGGCGTGCCCACGGGTTGGCGTGCCTACGTGCAGAGCTGCGGCGTCTCCGGCCAGCTCTTCGCGCGTGACGAGAGCGCCCTCGCCGCCGCGCGTGAGGCGCTGAGACCGCTGGTCATAGACGGGCTTGTCGCCGACGTCTTCGAGAAAGGCGAGCTGCGAGAGCGCTTCCACCTGGACGGCGACTTCTCGCTGATGGTCGAGGCCGCGCCCAACTACGGGATAGGCGGGGAGTGCGTGGGAGACCTGGTCACGCCGGCGGGGAGCGAGGACTACCGCTATGCCGTCTCGACCCATGGCCACCTGCCGTTCCGCGGGCCCAAGCCGCCATTCGTGGTGGCCGGCCCGGGCGTGGTTCCCGGGCGCTTCGCCGGGGCCAGGCTCGTGGACGAGGCGCCGACGATGATGGCGCTCGCAGGCATCCCCTTCGACGCCGCCGCCTTGGACGGCGAGGATCTTCTCGCCGAGGGCTCGCGTGCCGTGCGAGTGCCAACGTCCGAGTTCGCACGCGGATAGGCCGTGGGATTCGGGGTGTCGGCGCCTGCTTGCGGGAGTGCGGGCGCCGACACCCCGCGGCCCCTAGAAGTGTCGCCCGTACCTGCCGCCGCCGAAGCCGCGCCCGCGGGCCTTGGAGCCGGAGAACATCGTGCGCCTGGGCTTGGCGGTGGAGCGCCCGGGCTGCGGGGTGATGCGGCCCTCGTCGTAGGCGAAGCCGGGCAGGTCCCACACGGGCACGAGCTTCTTGGTGAAGTACTCGATCTCGCGCAGCGGGCTTACCTCGTCGGGCGCCATGAACGTGTATGCGTGGCCCGTCGCCCCGGCGCGACCCGTGCGGCCGATGCGGTGTACGTAGTCCTCGGGATCCATGGGCACGTCGAAGTTGACCACCGCGTCGATGCCTTCGACGTCGATGCCGCGGCTCATCACGTCCGTGGCGACGAGCACCTGGACCTTGCCCTCGCGGAATCGCTCAAGGGCCTTCTCGCGCGCCTTCTGCGGGCGGTCGGCATGCATCACGTCCACCTTGAGGCCGGAGCTCTTGAGGATCTTCGAGACGTCGTCCACGCGGTGCTTGGTGCGGCAGAAGACCAGTACGCGCTCGGGGCGCTCGCCCGAGGCGCCGCCCGAGCGCACGAGCCTCTCCAGCAGCTGGGCCTTCTGTCCCTGCGTGACGGGGCAGAGGTGCTCCTCCACGGTGTCGGCCGTCTGGCCCACGCGCGCGATCTCAACGTAGGCGGGGTCTCTCAGCAAGGCGTCGATGGTGCTCTTGATGCTCGGCGGGATGGTCGCCGAGAAGAGCAGCGTCTGGCGCTTCTCGGGCAAGGCGTGCATGATGCGGCGGACGCTGGGCCAAAATCCCATGTCGAGCATGCGGTCGGCCTCGTCGAGCACGAGCACCTGCACCTTGGAGAGGCTCACGTGGTTGTGCTCCATGAGGTCGAGCAGGCGCCCCGGCGTGGCAACCAAAAGGTCGCAGCCACGCTCAAGCTGCGCGATCTGCCGCTCGAACTTAGTGCCGCCCATCACGATGACCGCGTGCTGGCCCGTCTGCCCGCACACCACGCTCACCACGCTGTCTATCTGCGCGGCAAGCTCGCGCGTGGGGGTTACCACCAGGGCGAGCGGCTCCTTGCTGGGGGCCTTCTGGCCTTGGACGAGCTGGAGCGTGGGCAGGGCGAAGGCCGCAGTCTTGCCGGTTCCCGTCTGTGCGGAGGCAACCACGTCGCGCCCCGCAAGGACAACGGGAATCGCCTGCGCCTGGATGGGGGTTGGCGACTCAAAGCCAAGGGCGTCCACCCCGGCGAGGATCTGCTCGTTTAGCCCGAGCTCGGCGAATGATGTATCCATGCTGCACAGTATGGGGCATGTACATGCGCTTTTCCACCGTCGCGACAATATCGCCGCATGAAGACGTGGGACAGCCCCTCCGCTCTCCTCTATACTGTCATGGCATGCGTGCCGGTTGGGGTGCGCGGCGAGGAGGACCTTGCATGAGCTGGAACAGGGCAAACATGGCTCTACTCACGGCGCGAATGCGTCGGATGCGCTAGCCGCGCCCCGCGCCACCCGTCGCTGACGCCCCCCATCTCGTCCCGTCACGCACCTGCCAAGGAGACGCACATGCCCATTAACATCCCAGATGGCCTGCCTGCCAAGAAGATCCTGCACGAGGAGCGCATCTTCGCCCTCGAGGAAGAGGTCGCCGAACGCCAGGAGATCCGGCCGCTCCGCGTGGCGATCCTCAACCTCATGCCCACCAAGATCGAGACCGAGACCCAGATCCTGCGCCTCATCTCCAAGTCTCCGCTCCAGGTGAGCTGCGACTTCATGTGCGTCTCCACGCACGAGTCCACGCACGTCTCGCAGGACCACCTCGTGAAGTTCTACGACACCTTCGACTCGTTCGCCGACAAGAACTACGACGGCCTCATCGTCACCGGGGCACCGGTTGAGCAGATGGACTTCGAGGACGTCGACTACTGGGATGAGCTCTGCGGGATCATCGACTGGTCGCAGGAGCACGTGATCTCCACCATGTATCTGTGCTGGGGCGCCCTGGCCGGGCTCTGGCACCTGTACCGCATCCCCAAGAAGCAACTGGGCGCCAAGCTCTTCGGCGTCTTCCCGCAGCGGCTGTGCGACGAGTACAACTTCCTCACGAACGGCTTCGACGAGGTTCACTACATGCCGCACTCGCGCCATGCCGCCATCGACACCAACGAGCTTGCCCGCCATCCCGAGCTGCACGTGCTCTCGGACGGCTTCACCAGTGGCCCGGCCATCATCGCCACCGCCGATTTCCACGAGGTCTACGTGACGGGGCACTTCGAGTACGGCCGCGACACGCTCTCCGACGAGTTCTGGCGCGACTTCCACAGGGGCCTGCCCATCCGCCTGCCTGAGAACTACTTCCCGGACGATAACCCCGAGAACCAGCCCATCTTCACGTGGCGCGCGCACGCGAACCTGCTCTATCGCAACTGGCTCAACTGGGTCTACCAGATGACCCCCTATGATCTCGACCTCATCCCCCAGACCATCCGCCAGCTCCACGCCGACGCTGACGGCATGGTCGACAAGTTCTGATGTCGGGGGAGTGGGCGAGGCCTCGGATCGGGCCTGCCGGCGCCTATGCTATGCTGAGCCAGCGGGGGCGCCGGCTGAACAGGGGGAAGCCAGATGGAACGGGACGAAGGCAGGGCTCGGAAGCGGGGAGAGGCGCAGGGGAAGCGTCGCATCATGGTGCTCCTCGTGATTGCCCTTGTGGTGATGGTCGCGTGCAGCGTGGCGGACGCCGTCGGCTGGAAACTCCCCTTTGGCGGGGAGCCTCTTGTCGGAGGGGGTTTTGCCACTGGCGAGGATGCCCCTGCCGTCCAGGACTCCCCGAAGCCCTCCTCAGAGCCCTTCGATCCGGCAAGCTATCAGCAGCTGGACTATGCCACGGTCGCCGTCGACCCCGATGGCTACAAGGACCAGAAGCTCTACTTCGTCGGCACTGTCCACTGGGTTGTGGAGGACGATGACAAGACGGAGGTAGATCTCGCCACCAGTATCTCCGGCTACGAGGACATCGTGTATGCGAGAGTCGACGACTCGGTTCGCGGCGACATCCGCCTGAAAGAGGGCATGGCGCTTGGTATCTACGGGACCTGCACCGGCTCGTATGAGAGCACCTCTGCCCCCAGCATGGTCGCGGACCAGCTGGACGAGGACGTGAAGACTCCGGAGCAGCAGATGGTAGGCGAGGTCCAGGAGATCTTCGACAAGGCTACCTTTGATAAGACGGATAAGGGATACGGCTCATACGAGTACGCCACCACGGTCACCAATACGACCGGCCGGGACCTCAGGGACGTAAATGTGGTCTTTGGGCTCTACGACGATTCGGGCACCCGGGTGGAAGAGGCCTTCACCAGCGCATACTCGTGGGCGGCCGGCGAGAGCGCCGTGTTCGGCGACAGGTCGTCCACGGATGCCTCGCGGGTCAAGGCCGAGGTCCTGTCATTCAAGATCGACGGCCAGCGCTACTCCGCGCAGTAACCGCCCGACGCGCTACGGCGCCGACGGCCCGACAGACGGGCGCCCGCGCCACTGCCGCGCCTTGCCACGCGCGGCCGGGGTGTGCCGCCCTACTCGTCCCACATGCGGAACTCGAAGCGCCCGCCCTCGTAGAGGCCGTAGCTGTGGGTTCCGTCTTTGGGGATTCCAACCGAGCCCGGGTTGAACGCGGTAATCCCAGGGTGAGAGCTGCTCGTCTGGTTGACCTTCTTGTGCGTGTGCCCATACACCAGCGCCGAACCCTGCGGCAGCTCGGGCCACACGTCGACCGAGTTGTGGATGCCCGGCCCCCACACGTGGCCGTGCGTGAGGAAGATGGTCATCCCCGCGCCATCGTTGGCGTCGGGATCGAGCAGGACGTTGTACTCGGCCATGCAGGGGAAGTCGAGCACCATCTGGTCGACCTCGGCCTCGCAGTTGCCGCGCACGGCGATGACCCTCTCGGCAATGCCGTTGAGCATGCCGATGACCTTCTTGGGCGCATAGTCATCGGGGAGGTCGTTTCTCGGCCCGTGGTAGAGCAGGTCGCCGAGAAGGACCACCCTATCGGGGTTCTCGGCGTCGATGGCGTCCATGAGGCGCGCGCACCAGCCGGCGGTGCCGTGGATGTCGGATGCTATGAGAAGCTTCATGGGTACCTCCCGTGGTTGAGTCTCACCTCTTGATTGTAGGCGCGGGGCGTGGCCGGGTGGCCTTCTCGGCGGCGCCGTCCTGGAATTACGCACGGGGGACTGCGGCAGCATTGCTGGACCGAGCTCCATTGCCGCCGGTCATCCTACGCCCGCAGACACAGCCTCTTCTTCCTCCCCGAGATGGCCTCGTATCGGGTGCGCCCGTCTCCGCCCATGAAGGCTTTGAGCCTCGAGTCCCTGTACCAGTGGCGGTAGTCGTTGAGGGCGCTCTCGAACTGCAGCGGCATCCCCGCGCGCCCGACTCCGGGCCCCTGCCGACGCCCCCTTGCCTCCGGCCGAGAAGCCCGTCGCAGGTCTTTCGGCGGCACGGCGTCGCGCCCGGCCCCGGCATCTCCTCGCAGGGGTCCGGGCGCCTTCTGCTTTGCCGCATTTCGAGGGCCATGCTCGGCTTCCACCCCGCTGTCGAATTACGCACGACTGAGGTTGATCCAGACGACTCCTGCGCCTTTGCGCGGCAGAATTACACCCGTGCGTAATTCGGGGCCAAAATAGCGCACCGCCCTAGCGCGCTTTGATGGCTATGGTGGCGAGTCCGCAGCCGATGCCGCCCACGACCCAGCTGAGCCAAAAGAGGCGAGACAGGCTGAGGCCGGTTGACGCCGTGCCCGCGGGGTCGAGCGCTTTACCCACGAACAGCCACGTTATCCCAACGATGGTTGCGACGAGCATGATGACGCCGCAGGCGCGCTCTATGCGCTTGTTGCGCTCGCGCGTGGCTCGCAGCTCCGCGCGCTCGGCCTCCTCCAGCGGAAGGATATCGATCTCGGAGTCGCTGAGATCATCGACAGCACTGAGGTTGTAGGCGGCAATGTTGACACGGCTGCCGTACATCAGACCTCCCCACGCGAACGTCCCGACTGCTGCGGCCATGGTGGCGAGAAATGCCGCATCCTTGCCTCCGCTGTCTTCGAAGAGCGCAGACGTGCCAATGGCCAGCAGTACGAGTATGGTGCCTGCCGCAACAAAGGTAGAGAGCAGGCGGGAGGCGCGCCGCCTGTCCTCGGCGGTATAGAAGTCCTCGACAAAGGGATGCTCCCGCACGAACGCCGCGTGCGAGATGCCGGCGGGTATGAGTAGGGCGCAGCCCAGGGCAATGAGGGCAAACATGAGAAACGTGCCGAGGGCGCTCGTGCTCGAGACGCGCAGCAGGCCAAACGAGACCCCAGCCTCCCCCTCGAGAAGCGAGGGCGCGGCGAGACTCAGGACGCATAGGGCGCTTCCGCAGGCGACGCGCGCCGAGAAGCCCCGCCAGTGATCGTCATAGCCGCAGATATCCTTTGCGGGTCCCGCGGGCACTGCGGTCTGCTCGACGGGCCGAGCGGTGAGGTCGCCGCAGACGAGGTCGTCGAGCGTGCAGTCGAAGAGCTGGCAGATCTTGATGAGCTTGTCCATCTCGGGGTAGCTCTTCTCGGCCTCCCACTTGGTCACGGACTGGCGGGAGACCCCCAAAAGCATGGCAAGTTGCTCCTGGGTCATGTTGCGCGTGGCGCGAAGGTGCTGGAGGTTGTCACGAAAGCTCATGGCGTGCCTTTCCGGGATTGTGGCCTTTGGGGTGTGCCGGCAGTCCTCAGGCTATGGTAGCCTGCATCCCTTTTCTACCAATCGCGGGCTGCTTTTTTATGGACGGTCGGGCACCCGCTGGTTGCGAGCCGCAGGTGAGGGGTGCCTTTGAGCCACGTCAAGGCGAGCGTGGCACAGGACCAACGAAGAAGGGGGCTGCCGTGCCGCACCCCCTAAAGTCTGCCCCTCAAAAAATCTCATGTGATGAGACTTAGATAATGTATAAAGTAGAACCACAGGGGGCATAAGACACAACGTATGAGAACGAACAAAGCGCCAAGCACGGCAAATGCCGAAGCGACGCAGAAAGAAAGGAACGCACACCATGGGCAAGATTCTCGGTATTGACCTTGGTACAACCAACTCCGCAATGGCAGTCCTCGAGGGCGGCGAACCCACCATCATCGTGAACGCCGAGGGTGACCGCACCACGCCGTCGGTCATCGGCTTCCGCTCCGACGGCGACCGCATCGTGGGCAAGGCCGCAAAGAACCAGGCCGTCACCAACCCCAAGAACACGGTCTTCTCCATCAAGCGCTTCATGGGCCGTCGCTACGACGAGGTGAGCTCCGAGCTCAAGACCGTCCCGTACACCGTCAAGAGCGGCACCGGCAACCGCGCCGTGGTCGAGATCGACGGCGAGGACTTCACGCCCGAGCAGATCAGCGCCATGGTCCTCGGAAAGATGAAGGCCGACGCCGAGAAGTACCTGGGCGAGACCGTCACCGACGCCGTCATCACCGTCCCCGCGTACTTCAACGACGCCCAGCGCCAGGCTACCAAGGACGCCGGCAAGATCGCCGGCCTGAACGTCCAGCGCATCGTCAACGAGCCCACGGCGGCGGCACTCGCCTACGGCCTCGACAAGAAGGGCGTGGACCAGAAGGTCTTGGTCTTCGACCTCGGCGGCGGCACCTTCGACGTGTCGCTGCTGGACCTCGCCGACGGCGTCGTCGAGGTTCTGGCCACCAACGGCGACAACCACCTGGGCGGCGACGACTGGGACCAGCGCGTGATTGACTGGGCTGCCGACAAGTTCCAGCAGGATAACGGCATCGACCTGCGCAAGGACCCCATGGCGCTCCAGCGCCTGAAGGAGGCCGCCGAGAACGCCAAGAAGGAGCTCTCCGCCGCGCAGCAGGCCGACCTCAACCTGCCCTTCATCACCGCTGACGCCAGCGGCCCCAAGCACCTCAACTACACGCTGACCCGCGCCGAGTTCGAGCGCATCACGCGCGACCTCCTCGACCGCTGCAAGGCACCCGTGACCAAGGCGCTCCGTGACGCCAACATGCAGATCTCCGGCGTCGACGAAGTCATCCTCGTGGGCGGCTCCAGCCGCATGCCCGCCGTCCAGGAGCTCGTCAAGCAGATGACCGGCAAGCAGCCCAACATGTCCGTGAACCCCGACGAGGTCGTTGCGGACGGCGCCGCCGTCCAGGGCGGCGTCCTCACCGGCGACGTCTCCGGCATCCTGCTGCTCGACGTCACGCCGCTGTCGCTGGGCGTCGAGACCATGGGCGGCGTCATGACCAAGATGATCGACCGCAACACCACGATCCCCACGAGCAAGACCGAGGTCTACTCCACGGCCGCCGACAACCAGACGTCCGTCGAGATCAACGTCTTGCAGGGCGAGCGCGAGATGGCCGCCGACAACAAGTCGCTCGGCAAGTTCACGCTCACCGGCATCCCCGCCGCGCCGCGTGGCGTGCCCCAGGTCGAGGTCACGTTCGACATCGACGCCAACGGCATCGTCAAGGTCACCGCCAAGGACAAGGCCACCGGCAAGTCCCAGCAGATCACCATCTCCGGCTCCACCGCGCTCTCCGACGACGAGGTCGACCGCATGGTCAAGGACGCCGAGTCCCACGCCGAGGAGGACAAGAAGCGCAAGGACGAGATCGAGGTCCGCAACCAGACCGACTCCCTGTGCTACTCCACCGAGCAGACCATGAAGGACCTTGGCGACAAGGTGCCCGAGGACCAGCGCAAGAATGTCCAGGACGCGGTCGACGCCGCCAAGAAGGCGCTTGAGGGCAGCGACATCGACGCCATCAAGGCCGCTGGCGAGAAGCTCCAGGAGGCCAGCCACAAGCTGGCGGAGGTCGTGTACTCCAACACGCAGGATCAGACGGCAGACGGCAACGCCGACGCCTCCAACGCCGGTTCTGCCGATGACGTGGTTGACGCCGACTACGAGGTCGTCGACGACGACAAGAAGAAGGACTAGCTTTGGGGCCGGCACTGCGGCCATGCCGCGGTGCCGGCTCTCCAAGACAACATGTCGAGGGGGCGGCCGAGAGGGCCGCTCCCCCTGGTACGCATGAGGAGGATGACGTGAAAGTGCCAATCGATAGTGCAGACGAGAAGAAGCCTGGTGCCGAGCAGCCCAGCGAGGCGGAGTCCTCGCCCAAGGACGCTCCGGCTGCCGCGGAGGGCGCGGCGTCAGCCGCCCCCAGCCCCGTTCCCGGTGACATCGACCCGGAAGACGACGCGGCGATGCGCGCCGCTGCCATGAAGGCCGCCGACGAGGTGCTTGAGCAGGAGGCCGCCGAGGACGCGAAGAAGTTCCGCTCCGAGCGCGACGAGCTGCAGAAGAAGCTCAGCGACATGACGGAGGACATCGAGAAGGCCAAGAAAGAGGCCGCCGAGTCCACCGACCGCCTCGTCCGTCTCCAGGCAGACTGGGACAACTATCGTCGCCGCACCGCCCAGGAGCGACTGGACGAGCGCGAGCGCGCCGCCGAGAAGCTCGTGGTGAGCCTGCTGCCGGTCATCGATGACATGGAGCGCGCCATCGAGCACGCTTCCGGCGTGGGGCAGGACGCTACGTCCGAGCAGTTCAGGCAGTTCGTCGATGGCGTCTCGGCAGTCCACGACAAGATGGTGGGCGTTCTCTCCAAAGAGGGCGTCGAGCCAATCGATCCCGCCGGCGACCCGTTCGACCCGCTTGAGCATCAGGCCGTCGGCCGCCGCGAGGACAAGGACAGCTATGACGAGACGGTCGACCAGGTCTACCAGAAGGGCTATCGCATGGGCAGGAAGGTGATCCGCACGGCCATGGTGACCGTCACCTACGGCGGGCCCAAGCGCCCGACGGAAGACGCCCCTGTCGATAAGGCCGACGGCAGCGCCCCAGGCGAGGACGGTGGCGACGAGGCCTCCGGCTCGGGCGATGACGCCGCGAAGGAAAAGTAGCAATGACGGCGCCCGGGCCGCTTGGTCCGGGCGCGCTGATATGAGAGGGGGCGTGCGAAACCATGGCCAGTGGCAAGAAGACGTACTACGACATCTTGGGCGTGAAGCGCGACGCCACCCAGGACGAAATCCGTAAGGCATTCCGCAGGCTTGCGGCAAAGTACCACCCCGATGCCGGTGGCGACGAAAAGAAGTTCAAGGAGATCTCCGAGGCCTACACCACGCTCTCCGACGAGAAGAAGCGCAAGGAGTACGACCAGCTGCTCATGTTTGGCGGCATCCCCGGCGCGGACTTCGGCGGATCCGGCGGCCCCAGGCGCACGTACACCTATACCAACGTGGGCGGCAACGGCGACTGGTCAGACATCTTCGGCGGCATGGGCGGCGACGGCTTCGGCGGCTTTGACTTCTCGTCGATCTTTGGCGGCGCGGCCCGCCAGCAAGCGCAGCGTCCCGCCAAGGGCGGGGACCTCACCATGCGGATCGATGTCACTTTTTCCGAGGCGCTCAACGGCGCCACGCGCAAGGTGTCCTACCGCGTGCCATCGACGGGCGAGGAGCAGGCGCTTACCGTCAAGATCCCGGCGGGTGCCGTGGATGGTGGCAAGCTGCGCTACCGCGGTCGCGGGGAGTACGGCGCGAACGGCGGTCAGCGTGGCGACCTTGTGATCACCACGCACGTCGAGGAGCATCCGCTGTTCAAGCGCGACGGCGCGGACATCCGCATGGAGCTGCCGGTGAGCATGTACGAGGCCGCGCTCGGCTCGACGGTCGACGTCCCCACGCCCGCCGGCACCGAGGTCCGTCTTAAGGTGCCCGCCGGCACGCAGGACGGCAAGTGCTTCCGCTTCCGAGACCTGGGTGCCCCCAACGTCAAGCGCAAGGGCACGCGCGGCGCGCTCTACGTGACCATTCGCGTGAAAGTTCCCACATCGCTCAGCAAGAAGGAGCGCGACGGCCTGGGTGCCCTCATGGATGCCGACAAGCGCGAGTACAGAAAGGATGTCGAGCGCTATGGCTCGTAACGATGGCGCATCCGATGCCCGCGGAGCGCGCGGGCCTCACGACAGGGGCAAGCCCCTGTACATGATCAGCGTGGCCGCAGAGCTCACGGGCATGCACCCGCAGACGCTGCGCGTGTACGAGCAGAAGGGGCTGGTCACGCCCGGGCGCTCGCGCGGCAACACGCGCCTGTACTCACAGGCCGACATCGACCGTCTCAACCTCATCTCCAAGCTCACCGACGAGGGCATCAACTTGGCGGGTGTCGTGCGCATCATGGACATGCGCGAGCGCGCCTGCGAACGGGACGAGGAGATCGACCACCTGCGTGCGCGCGTGCGCCAGCTCGAGGACGAGGTCCACGAGTACCGCATGCGCGAGAGGATAACCGCGCTCGCCCGCTACGACGGCCAAAGCCCCGAGCAGGTCATGCGTGGGCTCCTCGAGAGCGGCGGCAACGAGGCAAGGTGATGGCGAGATCGTGAGGGGCCATCTGCGCGACAGGCGCTGATATGCAAGAGAGGGGGCCAGGGACATTGCGTCCCTGGCCCTCATGATGGTGTCGCGCCTTGCGATTTGGTCACGCGGCTTGCGCTTGCAGGACTTGCAGGCCTTGCGCCGGCGGGGGCTGACCTGACCCGACGGGCGTCAGGGTGCCTAATCCCTCTTGCGGGAGGCCCGCCTGCCGAGTGCGCAGAGGCCGAGGCCGGCACCTGCCAGCGGTGCGAGCGTCAGAGCGCAGGATACGTCGCCGGTGGCGGGAAGCGCCCTGGTCAGCTTCGCGCGTTTCGGCGGCACCGGCGGCTCGGGCGGAGTCGGTGGGGTCGGAGGCTCCGAGGGCACCGGCGGTTCTGACGGCACCGGCGGCACCGGAGGCTCGGGCGGCGTGGGAGGCTCGGGCGGCGTGGGAGGCTCGGGCGGCACCGGCGGCTCGGGCGGCGTGGGAGGCTCGGGCGGCACCGGCGGCTCGGGCGGCGTGGGCGGCTCGGGCGGCACCGGCGGCTCGGGCGGCGTGGGCGGTTCTGGCGGCTCCGGGAGCTTCTCATAGGTGACGTAGAAGTGCTTGATAAAGCGCAGTCCAGCCCCGTCCATCACAACGGAGAACTTGGGGAGTTTCGTCATGCTGCCGTCGCCGTAGTTGTCGTTCTGGTTCTGCTCGAAGTCGTCCGCCACGTATCTGTAGCCGGGGATGTCCTTGATGAGCTCCTGGTAGGTGGGCTTCTTGGACTCGGACCATCTCCAGGCGCTCGCGGAGTACTTGAAGAAGTCATCGGTATACGTCTGCACCGCGCCGTTCTCGTCGTGCGCGCGGAAGGTCTTCGTGGTCGGGAAGAGCAGGGCGCCGTACTCCTCGGAATACAGCGGACTCATCTCGCTGAGCTGCTTGTCCTCGAGCTCCTCAATGATCGAGAAGGGGTCGTGATCCTTCCTGGGCTCGATGGGCTGCTCGGCCTCGGGCCTGTCGATGCCCACGGCCTTGCGGTAGTCGCTGTCCAGAACATAGCGGACGTCGATGCCAGCGATGGGCTCGATGGCAAACCCCTGGGCTTTGGCCCCGATGGTGCCGCCCGAACCCGTGCTGCCCGAACCATAGGTGAAGGCGCCGTCCCACACCATGTCGGGGATGGTGTACTCGAAGGAGAGGTAGTGGTTGGAGCCGGAGACGAAGTCGTTGTCGATGATCTTGTGGCCCTGGCGGGGAAGGTTCTTGTTGGGGGCGGGCCAGAGCTGCCCGGCGCTCTCGTTGTAGAGCTGGTCATTGTGATCCCATAGATCGCAGGGCTGCCCGTCAAGCTTGACGTGCTGGGGGTTCTGGAACGTGTACGTGGCGGGGATGCTCGCGATGCCGTTCACAGGATCGGTTATGGTGACGCCGCGGGCATGGAATCCAAAGCCCACGCGGAACTCGTTCTTCATGGAGAACGTGGTTCCCGGGGCGAGCTTCATGAAGATATAGATGCGCTCGCCGGGAACGAAGTAGCCGGTGATGCCATACTTGAAGCGCACGCGCTCCATCTTGCCGGTATTGGCGCTCTTGCGCCACACCTGAAGGTTGATGTGGTCATCCTGCTCAAGCCCGGGCGCCGGCTCGAAGTACTGCTTGAGGTTTTGATCCATGCCATAGAAGTCCTGGGACGCCGCCCTCTTCTGGTCTGCCGTGAGGGCGTCCCACTCCTTGCTGGTCGAGATGGGGTACTTGTTGACGGTGGGGACGAAGGCACCGTCGGCGGAGGGGGCGGGCTCGTCCGCCGCCCCCGTGCGAGTTTCCTGCGTCCCCGCCTCGTCCTCCTTGTCCGCGGGGGCGGCCTCGGCCCCCGCGGCGGTCGCCTCGCCTGTCGCGGGGATCGCCCTGTCGGCACCGCTCGCCGGCGCGCTCGCTTGCGGGTCGTTTTGCGGGTTGGCTGCCGTCGCGTCCTCTTGGGGCTGCGAGGGTGCCTGGCCGATCTCGGGGGCCTCCGTCTCTCCCGCGGGGTTGGTGGCGAGGTCGTCAGCGGTAGGCCGCGCGTCATCCTGCGTCCCGGGAACCTCTGCTTCCGTCTCGGCCTTCGCCTCTGCCTTGGTTACGGCGGGGGCCGAGGTGTCCGCGGCGGGGGCGTCCAAGGCGGGGGCTGGTTCCGCAAGCTCCCCTGGTGCCTGTGCCTGGGACTGCGCCAGGGCACCGGTGGGGACGGCACCCAAGGCGAGCGTCAGCGAGAGGAGCAGGGCACCGGCCTTCCGAAGCCGATCCTGCTCATGTCGAACGTCCATGCAAGTCTCCTGTCGTCCGTGCGGATCGTGTGCGATGGCTGCGTCTCTCCGCAGGTGTGGCGGCGAGAAATACGGCGAGAGATGCGTGCCATCCGTAACTATATTATCTGGCGTGTTCGCGTGGTACCTTCGCGTGGTACCTATCTGCGGCGAGCGGCGGGTATCGTGACCCTGGCCGAGAAGTACGGACGTTTAGGGGGGTCTAACCGTCCAAAATCGGCGGAGCCCCCGGGATGCCGCGGCTTTTCGCCGGTTAGGCCGCCTTAACCGTCCGGATAATTCCAAAACGTCCGGAATCGGCGCGGCAGCCCCGCCCCGTCCCGTACGGCGCCCCGCGCTCGCTGCCTGCGCGCTCGGCGTGGGGGCGCGCGTGAGGTGCCCCAGATGCGCGAGCCAAGAATTGTTAACGTACCCATTAGGCGGCGATTTGGCCCCGCTTGCCTAATTGACCCAGGCCCCTCCCTCTCCATTTGCGAGAATCCAGCGTGGCAAACCTGCATGTTTTTGTGTCTGCCCATCCTCGCGTGGGCCCGGCTGAGGTGGAGGAGCAACCATGGTCGCAGATGCGTCCCCAATCGAACGGTCTCTAGGCGGCAGGCGACATGCCTCCCTTGGCATCAGAAGGGCGCTCGCCGCCCTCGCCACGGGGGCGATGATTTTCTCGGCGACCCCCGTCGCCGCGATTGCGGAGGGGGCTGCGGACACGCCAGAGATCCGCTCCCAGTCCTCCATGCAGATGTCATCTGTGCCGGAAGTTGTTTACGTTAACAACGTAGGCGACACGGGCGCGCGCACCCAGGGGTTCAACGACAACTGGAAGTTCTACCTGGGCGACGCCAGCGGTGCGGAGGCGCAGGCCTTCGATGACTCCACGTGGGAATACGTCACGCTGCCCCACGACTACAGCATCGACCAGAGCTACTCCTCCTCAATGGAGGCCGAGAGCGCCTACAAGCCGGGCGGCGTGGGCTGGTACCGCAAGAGCTTCTACGTCGACCAGGCGCTCGCCGGCAAGCAGGTGCGCATCGACTTCGACGGCGTCTACATGGACTCCACCGTGTGGGTGAACGGAACCCAGCTGGGCAACCACCCCTACGGCTACACGCCCTTCTCGTTCGACCTCACGCCCTATCTCAAGGCGGGCGAGGAGAACGTCATCACCGTGAAGGTCAACCACCAGACGCCCTCCAGCCGCTGGTACTCCGGCTCGGGCATCGGCCGCAACGTGGACCTCGTCGTGACCGGCAGCGTCGCCGTGGCAAAGGACGGCGTTCGCGTGACCTCGCCGGACCTCAAGACGCAGAACGGCGGCTCCGTCACCACCAAGCTCTCGTCGACAATCTCCAACAGCGGCGACGCGGACGTCGCCGTGTCTCTCGTCCAGACGGTCTTCCCCAAGGACGGCAGCGCCGAGCAGGCCATAGGCTCCGTCACCACCGATGCCCAGACCCTTGCCGCAGGGGAGACCAAGACCATTGAGGCGCAGCTCGAGGCCTCCAACCCACGCCTCTGGTCCACCGACTCCCCCAACCTCTACACGGTGCGCACCGAGGTCAAGGTGGACGGCCAGACCGTTGACACCTACGACACCACCTATGGCTACCGGTGGTTCAACTACGATGCCAACACGGGCTTCTCGCTCAACGGCGAGAACGTCAAGATCAAGGGCGTCTGCATGCACCAGGACCAGGGCGCCCTGGGCTCCGTCGACACCCGCGCGGCCGTCGAGCGCCAGGTGAAGATCCTGAAGGAGATGGGCTGCAACTCCATCCGCACCTCCCACAACAGCCCGTCCCGCGTGCTGGTGGAGGTCTGCCAGGAGCAGGGCATCCTTCTGGACGAGGAGTTCTTTGACGGCTGGACCGCCGCCAAGAACGGCAACGGCAACGACTACGCCCGCTTCTTCAACCAGGCCATCGGCGAGTCCCACATCCTCGGGGCCGCCCCCGACGAGACCTGGGCGGAGTTCGACCTCAAGCAGACCGTCGCACGCGACTACAACTCGCCCTCCGTCATCATGTGGTCCGTAGGCAACGAGATGACCACGGGCTCCTCCGCGGGCTTTGACGCCACCGCACAGGCGAACCTCATCAGGTGGACCAGGGAGGCGGATCCCACGCGCCCGGTCACGCTTGGCGACAACCAGCTCAAGAGCGGCAGCACTGCATACGCGCCCCAGAACATCTTCGCTGCCGGCGGCCTCACGGGCATCAACTACGCCGACGGCGGCATGTACGACCGCCTGCACGGCGCGCATCCCGAGTGGAGGTTCTACGGCTCCGAGACCGCGTCGGCCGTCAACAGCCGCGGCGTGTACAGCACGCTGGGGAGCCAGGCCGACGCAGGCGGCCACCAGCTGACCTCGTATGACACCTCGGCCGTGAGCTGGGGACACGTCGCCTCCAAGGCCTGGTACGACACGATCACCCGTGACTTCGTGGCCGGCGAGTACGTCTGGACCGGCTTCGACTACCTGGGCGAGCCCACTCCGTGGAACGGCACCGCCCCCGGCACCCAGGGCGGCAACTGGAGCATAGCCCCCAAGAACTCCTACTTTGGCATCATCGACACGGCGGGCCTGCCCAAGGACTCCTACTACCTCTACCAGAGCCAGTGGAACGACTCGGTCCACACCCTCCACATCCTCCCCGCATGGGAGAGCGACATGGTGAAGAAGGTGGGCAACAACGTGAGGGTTGTGGTCTATACCGACGCCCCCGAGGTCGAGCTCTTCTTCACCCCCGCCGGGTCGACCGAGCCCCAGTCGCTCGGCAAGAAGAAGTTCACCAAGAAGACCACCGATGCCGGCTACACCTACCAGGTCTATGAGGGCGCCGGCAAGAGCAACGCCAATCACGAAAACCTCTACCTCACCTGGAGCGTCCCCTATGCGGACGGCACCATCTCGGCCAAGGCGTATGACGAGAGCGGCCAGGAGCTCTCGACCGCAGACTGGGATGGCCGCCAGAGCGTGACCACGACCGGCGCGGCGACCAAGCTCGAGGCCACGGTCGACCGAGCTCAGATCTCTTCTGGCGGCGACCTTGCCTACGTCACCGTGAGCGTCAAGGACAAGGACGGCAACATCGTCCCCGACGCGCAGAACAACGTGAAGTTCGAGGTCTCGGGCGCTGGCGAGCTCGCGGGCGTGGATAACGGCTCCTCGCCCGACCACCAGTCCTACCGGGACGACAACCGCAATGCCTGGGCCGGCCAGCTCGTGGGAATCGTGCGCGCCAACGGCACCGGCGACATCGCCGTCAAGGTGACCTCCGAGGGCCTTCAGCCCGCAACCGTCACAATCTCCTCGGCAGGCACGGGTGGCACGTCCGCGCAGAAGTCCGTCTCGAGCCTGCGCTACTCGCGCTTCCATTACGTGAAGACGGGCACGTCTCTCTCGCTGCCCGAGCAGATCGAGGTTCGCTATACGGATGGAACCGCCGAGAACAAGGCGGTGACCTGGGAGGACGTGAGCAGTGACGCCCTCTCTGCCCCGGGGAGCTTCCAGGTGGCCGGCGAGGTCGACGGCGTTAGGGTCTCCTGCACCGTCACCGTCCTCGACGAGGTTGCCGCCCTCCTCAACTACTCCACCACCACGCCCGTGGGCACCGCGGCGATCCTGCCCGAGTCCCGCCCCGCCGCCATGGCCGACGGCAGCGTCCTCAACGCGAGCTTCCCCGTGAAGTGGAAGGAGCCTGCGGCCGGTGCCTATGACGCCGCCGGCACCGTGACCGTCCAGGGAACCGCCAACGTCTTTGGCAAGGACATGACCGTCACCGCCACCGTCCGCGTGCAGAACGAGACCGTGACCATTGGCGATAACGTCGCCAAGTCCGGCGCGCTCATGAGCCTCTCGCAGAGCGTGCCAGAGGGCAAGCAGTCCGACACGCTCGCGGCCGTCAACGACGGCGTTACCGCACACGCCCCGGGCAACGGAAGCGCGAACCCCAGCTGCTGGTCAAACTACGCCTACGCCCAGGAAGGCAACGCCACCTCGAGCATCACCTTCAACTACAACACGCAGCAGCGCCTGGGCCGCGCCGTCGTCTACTTTGTCGAGGACGCATGGTCCGCCTGCTTCCCTGATGCCGGCACCACCAAGGTCGAGGTCTCCGAGGACGGCAAGGAGTGGCGCGAGGTGGCCACGAAGGAGACCGTCGGGACCCAGGACGGCCGCGTGAAGCCCTACACCTATGACTTCGATCCCACGCTGGCGACGTTCGTAAAGTTCACCTTCACCAACGCCGACAGGACGCTGGCGAGCAGGGCCAAGCCGTGTGTCTGCGTGACCGAGATCCAGCTCCTCGAGGCGAAGGGCAGCTTTGCGACAAACACCACGGCCTCGCTCGAGAGCCTTGCGGTCAACGGCAGGCAGGTCAGCGCTGCGGCGCTCGCAAGCGGCAGCTACTCCACCCGCGCGCTTTCCGCGGCGGTCGACGCCGTGCCTGCCGACAACGCCGCCATCACCGTCCTGCCCGCCTTCCAGAACAGGGTGAACATCATCCTCGAGTCCGAGGACCACGCCACGAGGTCCGCCTTCGCCATCAACCTTGCGGCACCCGCAGAGGACGTGGGCCTTGCGCCCGCCGACGACTCGCGCGACTATCCGGTTGCGCGCATCACGCCCACCACCGGCAGCGCGCATGCCGGGACGGGCAACGAGGGGCCGGTTGCGCTTGCCTTCGACGGCCTGCCCAACACGCACTACCACTCGGAGTGGAGCCCCCTCGCGCCCTTTGACCAGCTGTGGGTATCCATGGAGCTGGCGGAGCCCGCGACCATCGAGGCCCTCCGCTACCTGCCCCGCCAGGCCAACGGCAAGAACGGCACCGTGACGGAGTACCTGGTCCAGGCAAGCGACGACGGCCAGACGTGGAAGGACGTTGGCAGCGGCACCTGGGAGTCTCCGACGGACGCCGCCTACACCGGCGACTGGCAGATCGCGACGCTCGACCAGCCCACCACCGCCAAGCACTTCCGCCTGAAGGCCGTTCACACCTACGGCGACTCGGGCAACGACAAGTTCATGAGCGCCGCCGAGATTCGCCTTCGCACCGCCGCCCAGACCATTGACATCTCCAACGCCGAGAACGGCATCACGGTGGAGATCCCCGCCAGCGTGACCGTCGAGCGCGTGGACGCCGAGCACCCCGTGACCCCCACCGACGTCGGCGTCAAGGTCACGGGCAAGAATGGCGAGCTCACCTATGGCGTGGACTATCTCGTGACCATTGCCAATCCCACCCAGCCCGGTCAGGCCGCGGTCACGGTCGAGGGCATCGGCGACTACTCCGGCGTCGTCGAGGGCACGACCACCATCAACGTGGCGGCACCCGTGCTCCAGGGCATCGCGGTCAAGACCGCCCCTGCCAAGACCATCTACAAGGCGGGCGAGAAGCTCGACCCCTCCGGCCTGGTCCTTGAGCTCTCCTGGAGCGACGGCACCACGACCGAGGTGGCCTATGGCGCAGACACCGCGTCGGCCTTCTCGTTCGACCCGTCTCTCGACGCGGCGCTCGCCGAGGCGGCGCACCTCGAGGTTACCGTTGCCTATCAGGGGCACGAGGGGAGCTTCGACGTGAGGGTCGAGGCGGTGGCCCCCGTCGGCCCGTCCGACCCCGTGAATCCGTCCGACCCCGTGAACCCGCCCGATCCCGGCACCGGCACGCCCGGCACCGGCACGCCCGGCACCGGCGGCCAGACGCCCGGCACCGGCACGCCCGGCGACGACACACCTGGCACCGACACGCCCGGTAACGGCGGGCAGCCCGACGCTGACATGCCCGGCAACAGCGGTTCCTCCGCCAACAAGGACAAGCCCGCGCCCCGCAAGCCCAAGGCGGCCGAGGTCCCCAACACCGGCGACCCGTCCTCCCTTGCCGGCGTCCTCGGCACGCTGGGCACCCTTGGCGTCGCCGCCGGGGCCGTCGCGTGGAGAAGGCGCCGATAGCATCGCCCCAACCCGGGAGGGCGTCCATCCGGGCGTCCTCCCTCGTCCTTCCGATCCACACCCCGACCTCTGCGCGCAGAGGCGAACTTGCCGACCTGCGCATGGGGGACTCTCCGTAGGGTTTTGCCGCCATGCCAACTTATGATGTTGACATGTTGAGTCATTGCCCGCCGCGCGCCAGCAGCAGACAAGGAGCCATGATGAAAACACGCAGTTTCGCCCGAGGGGCCCTTGCCGCCCTGCTTGCCATGAGCCTCGCGCTTGGCGCCTTTCCAGCTGGGCATACCGTTGCGCTTGCCGAAGGCGGGCAGAACCTCGCCCTTCTCGGCACCACGCACGCAAGCGCCTCGGGTCAGGAGGTCCAGGGCCAGTGGGGCCCCGAGCTTGCCATCGACGGCGACAAAGGCCAGGGCCAGGAGTGGCGAGCCGACACGGCCAACCACCGCAGCACCTCCGCCAGCAGGTGGTCGGCCGGGAACAGCCAGAACACCAACGACACCTGGATCGCCGTCGACCTGGGTGCCACTGCAAACGTCGACCACGTGACGGTCACGTGGAGCAAGCAGTATGCCGTGACATACGCGATAGAGGCGTCGAACGACGGGCGTAGCTGGGAGGTTGTCGCTGACAACGTCCATGGTGCCGCCTGTGCGGAGGTGTCGACCCGGCTTGAGGGCGTCTCCGCCCGCCACCTGCGCGTCCACGTCAAGCAGAAGAGCGCCGAGTGGGCGACGAGCCTCTGGGAGTTCGAGGTGTTCGGCAGTTGGGCCGGGGAGGCCCCAACCCCCGACCCTGACGAGCCTGCGGGCCCGGAGGGCCTTCCCGCGCTCGTCCCCACCCCCGTCTCGTACGAGGCGGCTGCGGGCGAGGCCTTTGTGCTCTCCCCATCCTCCAAGATAGTCGCCACGTCCGAGGCCGCGCGCGCCGAGGCCGAGAAGCTCGCGGCGACCCTGCGCGTCTCCACAGGCTACGAGCTGCCGGTGGTTACGGAGTCGGCCGGGGACGCCCCCGACATCACCTATGCGATAGTCGAGGGAGGGGCGGAGGAGTCCTACAGGCTTGCGGCCGACGCCCAGGGGCTGAGCGTCACCGCGCCCGACGCCCATGGGCTCTTCAATGCCAGCCAGACCATCTATCAGCTCCTCGGGCCCTTCTCGGTGGCCAAGTTCACGACGAACGGCCCCTGGGACATGCCGGCCCTGCGCATCTCGGACCAGCCCCGCTACTCCTACCGCGGCATCATGCTCGATCCGGCACGCTCGTTCTTCACCGTGGACGAGGTCAAGCAGGCCATCGACGTCATGTCCCTCTACAAGTACTCCTACCTGCACCTGCATCTCACCGATGACCAGGGTTGGCGCGTCGAGATCACCAACGAGGGCCGCGAGGCCGGCGACGCCATTGACTACACGCGCCTCACCAGCGAGTCTGGGCAGGGTGCCATGGCCCCCACCGAGCGCAACGCCAAGAGCGGCGTTTCCGGCTACTACACCCAAGACGACCTGCGGGACATCACGGCCTATGCGGCAGAGCACCACATACGCATCGTCCCCGAGGTCGACGTGCCCGGGCACTCCGCCGCCATCCTGCACGCCATTCCGCAGCTGAACACCCCCGGATCGTCGCATGACGGCACGCGCGCGGCAGATGGGACCGCCATATCCGACCCGGCTCAGTATCTCACCGCGCCGCTTCAGACCAACGGCAACGTTGGCGAGACCTACCTCGACTACGGTAACCAGGACACATGGACCTTCTTCTCGCACGTCATCGACCAGGTCGCCGAGCTCACCGATGCCACATACGTCCACATCGGCGGAGACGAGGCCCACAAGATGAACCAGAAGCAGCCCGGCGTACACGCGCAGTTCGTGACCAAGGCAGGCGATGTGGTGCGGGGCAAGGGCCTCACGCCCATCGGCTGGAACGAGTGGGTCGACGCGAGCATGGAGTCGGGTGACGTCATCCAGTTCTGGAATGGCGGGAAGCAGGCCGTGGCGGCCAAGACCACAAGCCAGGGGGCGAGGGTCATCTACTCCTGGGCGGGCAGGTGCTACTTCCCCCAGAAGGCGGGCGAGAGCATCTGGGGCGCCACCTGGGCGAATGGCATCGTCGGGCTGGATGACGTATACAACTTCGACCCCACCGCCGACATGGGCGTGTCCGAGGGGGCAATGGCGGGCGTCGAGGGCGCCATGTGGAACGAGCACGTCCGCTCCATCCAGGACTTCTTCTTCCCGACGTATCCCCGAGCCGCGGCGCTGGCCGAGGTGGCCTGGTCTCCCCAGGCCCGCCGCGAAGGCAGGCTCGACGACCTCAAGGGTCGCATCGCCGCCACCGTGCCGGCACTCACCCTCCTCGGCGCCGACTTCTACGCGGAGGACGGCCTGCCCAACAAGCCGCTGGTAGAGGCCACGGACGCCACCGTGACCGCAGGCGATGCCGTCACGCCCGTGCTTGCCCATGCCTACATGCCCATGACCACGGCAGACGATGTGTCGGCCAAGGTCGTGTGGGACGACGGGGCCGAGCAGCCCCTGAGGGTTTCGCAGCCTCGTCCCTACCAGGCGCCGAATGCCCAGAACAACAACGACCGCGCCCAGAACGGCATCTGGGAGCTGTCGCTCGGCAGCCTGCCCGTGGCGGGAGAGCACACCGGCACCGTACACTTCCAGGCGGGATCTCTCGAGGCGACGGACGCGGTGAGGCTCACCGTGTCCCCCGGCACCCCCGGCACCACTTCGGCACCCCCCGCCTCCTCGGTGGTGCCCAACGCCGCCCAGTACGCCTACCAGCGACAGGAGCTCGCCGCCTTCTGCCACTTCGGGCCCAACACGATGTCGGGCGAGGAGTGGGGCGAGAAGTACGGCAAGAACGGCATGAAGACGGCGGTCCAGTACATGGATGCCCTCAGCGCCTTTGACGCCGACGGCTACGTGCGCATGATCAAGGACGCGGGATTCAAGCGTCTCATCGTGACAGCCAAGCATCACGATGGCTTCTGCCTCTGGGACAGCAAGCTCACCGACTACGACATGGCGTCGACCAAGAGCAAGCTCGACGTGCTCGCCGAGATCTCTCGCGCCTGCACGGAGCAGGACCTGGACATGGGCCTCTATCTCTCGCCGTGGGACATCCACGAGAAGAGCTACGGCAACGGCACTCCGGGCGACTACAACGACTTCTATGACGGGCAGCTGAGGGAGATCCTCGGCAACGAGAAGTACGGCAACCACGGCAAGTTCGTGGAGGTCTGGATGGACGGGGCCAAGGGCGAGGGCCAGTTCGACCAGACCTACGACTTCCAGAGGTGGGACGCCACCATCCGCGAGCTTGAGGGTCCCGACTGCCTCATCTTCCAGGGCGGGGCGGAGGCGACCGTCCGCTGGCTTGGCAACGAGAACGGCATCGCGCCCGAGACCAACTGGAACATGGCCACCCTCGACCCCAACTCCAAGGACCTCGCCACCCCCTTCGTCAAGGAGGGCAACCACGTCAAGGGCTCGCCCGACGGCACCACGTGGCTGGTTCCCGAGGCGGATACCCGCATAACCAGCGGTTGGTTCTGGGGGCCGTCCAAGAGCACCCCCAAGTCCATGGCGGAGCTGGCAAGCATCTACTTCTCCTCGGTGGGGCGCGGGGCCACGCTCCTGCTCAACGTGCCGCCCAACGACACGGGCACGGTCGACGCCGCGATCAGGGAGCGCGTGGACGAGTTCGGGCGCAACATAAGGGAGTCCTTCGCGGACGACCTCACGCAGGAGAACGCCGAGCTTGGTCGGGCCAAGGCAACGGTCGAGGCATCAAGCACCTGGCAGGACGCCCAGGGCTACGGGGCCGACAAGGTGCTGGACGGCGACAGGGACAGCTATTGGTGCGCGGGCGCGTCCACGCCCGCCCAGACGCTCACCATCACGCTGCCCAGCAAGCAGACCTTTGACGCAGTCTCGCTCGAGGAGGCCATCCAGAACGGCCAGCGCATCTCGGGCTTCAGGGTCTTCTATCGCGCGGATGACGCGGGCGAGTGGGTCGAGTGCGCGAGCGGCACCACCATCGGCGCCAAGCGCGTGCTGAGGCTTTCCCCCATCCAGGCCAAGCAGGTCAAGGTGGAGCTTGCGGTATATGGCAGCGAGCCCGCGCAGATAAGCTCGGTGGGGCTCTTCAAGCTCTCCAGCGGCTTCGAGCGGACGAGCTCAATCCCGGCGGGCCTCAAGGTGATCGATAACGCCGAGATGGCCACGAGTGGGACGTGGAACCAGCAGCCCCTGGCCGAGTGCGTCGAGGGAACGAGCATGTGGAGCAACAAGGCGGGCTCCAAGGCCTCCTTCGACTTCACGGGCACCAAGCTCATGCTCGTCGGCACGCGCGATCCCGGCCACGGCAAGGCAAGGATCACCATCGACGACGAGGATCCCATCGACATCGACACCAAGGCGAGCGCGCGGGATGTGTCCGCCCTCCTCTGGGAGTCCGGCACGCTCGCCCCGGGCAACCACCACGTGACCATCGAGCTCCTGAGCTCCGCGCTTGGCATCGACGCTGCGGGGGTGCTCGACAACGGGGGCGTCGGCATGCTCGAGTTCGACGAGAGCGCGTTTGACATGGACGAGGACGCCACGCACATGCTGGGCATCACGCGCGAGGGCGGCTCGACCGGGGCGCTGAGCGTGCTCGTGAGCTTTGAGCCGGGCACCGCCGTTCAGGGCGACTTCTACACCGAGCCCGTGGAGGTGAGCTTCGCCGACGGCGAGACGCACAAGGAGGTTCCGGTGCGGACCAAGCGCAACTCCGACGGTGCGGGCGCCACCGGCGACGGGTACTTCTCGGTGAGCATGGGCTCGCTAAGCCCGGACAGCGCCGTGGTCGGAAGGAGGCACCGCGCCGTCGTCACCATTCGCGACCGCGAGACCGCCTTCACCCCCGAGCGCCTTTCCGCCGCCCTCCAGGCGGCCGAGGCTCTCGCCAACGTCGGGCTCTATACCGACGAGAGCGTCCAGGGGCTGAGGGGCGCCATCGTGGACGCCCAGGCGCTTATGGCAGATGGCGCCCACCCGACGGCCGACCAGATCCATGACAGCGTGGCCGCCCTTGAGGCGGCGCAGAAGGCGCTCGTCGAGCGCGGGGCCTATACCGCAGACGCCCCCTTCGACTTCCCGTCCGTCATGGGCGAGACGTCTACCATCGAGCTCGAGAAGTCCCAGCTTAGGAACGACACCACCGGGGACAACGGATGGCCGATGAAGGTCATCGACAATCCTGATGCGAGCGGGGGCAAGATCGTGGACGCGGTGGGGCAGGGAGACACCCTGAGCATCCCCTTCGTGGCAAGGCGTGCGGGCAGCTACAAGGCGACGCTCACGTACCAGAGCGGGTCTACGGCGAACAAGGTCGCCTGGGCCGACGCTCAGACGGGCGACGCCGCCGTCATCCGCAGCGGCGAGCACGTCGCGGGCAACGGCAACGCCGACGAGTTCAAGACCGTGGAGCTGACCTTCGAGATCACGCGCGCGGGCTCCTCCACGCTCGTCTTCACCGGCCCCGCCGAGTCGTCGCCGCGCATGGACAAGATCGACGTCACGCTCGTAAGGCCCGAGCAGGCGGGCGTGGTGGGTCAGGCGGGCACGGGTGGCAGCGTCGAGCCCGCAGGCTTCTCGGCGTTTGACGAAACCGGTACGGTGACGCTTACGGTGACGCCGGACGAGGGCAACCGCATCCGCTCAATCACCATGGACGGAGAGCCTGTCGAGGTCACGGGCGACGGTCGCGCCCCCGTTCAGGTGCGGGTAAACGCGCGGGCAGCCGCAGGCGCCGACGCGCCCTCCCACGCCGTCGCTCGCAGCGCCTCGGACGAGACGGCGCGGGACATCGTGGTTACGGCGCTCTTCGAGCCCGCCGACCCCGCCGATCCCGACCCCGCCGAGCCGACCGATCCCGAGCAGCCAGGCACCGGCGGTGCCGGCGGCACCACGACCCCGACCGACCCGGAGGCGGGCCCCGGTGGTGGCGTGGACGGCACGGATCCCGAGGGGCGTCCCGATGCCCCCGAGAGGCCGCAGGCGGATGTGGACGGCCTTGCCGCCCTGGTCGAGCGCGCGTCGGAGCTGGACGGGAGGTCCTTCGAACCCGAGGGCTGGCAGCGCCTCCAGGACGAACTCGCAGGCGCCAAGGCGCTGCTTGCCACAGACGCCCCCACGGGCGAGGCCGTCGAGGCCGCCAAGGCCTCTCTGGAATCTGCCATGCGCGCCCTCGTCCCCTCCAGCGAAAAGGCCCCTGCGGCACCCGGCGCGCCCGCGGGTGCGGGCGGCGGCACTCTGCCCCGAACGGGGGAGACGCTGCCCTCGATGGCGGCGGGCCTTGCCGCCGCGGCGGTCGCAGCCATCGTCGCCGCGTCCGCTATCCGCAAGAGGCGTTTCACGTAGCAGCTGTCAGGCGGGAGCCCCGCCCGCCCGCGTCCAGGGCGGGGCAAGGGGCTCCCGGTGAGACCTGAATGGATGTGCCCATGACCCACCACCACAACGCGCGGGCCCTCTCGCGCAAGCCCCTCAGAGCGATCGTGGCCGCGCTGCTCGCGGCCTTTCTCACCATGCCCGGCGTTGCCCTCGCCATCCCGCCGACCGGGGAGGCCCATGGGACGGCGCCCGCCTCGGAGGGCGGAGGCGGCCCCCTGCGCCTCTGGTATGACGAGTCCGCCTCGGCGGCGGGTGGCTCCGCCAACGACATTTGGCAGCAGCGCACGCTTCCCATAGGCAACGGCGACATGGGCGCCAACGTGTACGGCGACGTGGTCACCGAGCACCTCACCTTCAACGAGAAGACCCTCTGGACGGGTGGTCCCAGCAGCTCCCGTCCCACGTACAACGGTGGAAACCTCGAGTCCGTTGGGCAGGACGGCGCCCTTCTCAAGCAGATCCAGCGGCTCTTTGCCGAGGGGAGGAGCGCGGAGGCGTCCAACCTCTGCAACCGGCTCGTGGGCGCGGGCTCGAACGCGGGCTACGGTGCCTACCAGGCCTGGGGAGACATCTACATCAAGAACGCCAACGTCGCGGATGGCGACGCCACGGGATACCAGCGCAGCCTCGACCTTGAGAGCGGCGTTGCGGCCGTGGCCTTCGATGCCGGCGGCACCCACTTCGCCCGCGAGTTCTTTGCCAGCCATCCCGACAAGGTTGTGGTGGGCCATCTGAGCGCCCAGGGTGCGGGCACGCTCGAGCTGGAGATTAGCTTTCCCTCCAAGCAGGCGGGCGCGACGGTCGTAGCCTCGGGAAGCCAGATCACCACGACCGGTGCCGTGGCGGACAACCAGCTGAGATACGCATCGGTCCTCACGGTTGACGCCGCGGGCGGCAGCGTCACGGCCCGGGGGGACAAGCTCGTGGTGAGCGGGGCCACCGAGGCCACGATCTATGTGGCGGCGGCAACCGACTACAAGAACGACTACCCGAGCTACCGTACGGGCGAGTCGGCGGAGCGGCTCCTCGCCCGCGTCCAGGCAAGGGCGGACGCCGCGCGAGGCAGGGGCTACCAGGCCGTTCGATCGGACCACGTGGCCGACCACTCGGCCCTCATGGCGCGCGTGTCTCTCGACCTCGGCTCCGGCGAGGCCGTCTCTCCCAAGGCCACCGACGACCTTCTCGCCTCATACAAGTCCGGCACGGCCACGGGCGCCGAGAGGCGCCAGCTTGAGGCCACGCTCTTCCAGTACGGCCGCTACCTCACCATTGCCTCCTCGCGCGAGGACTCGCAGCTCCCCAGCAACCTCCAGGGCGTGTGGAACAACACCAACAGCCCGCAGTGGTCGTCCGACTACCACCTCAACGTGAACCTCCAGATGAACTACTGGCCGGTCTACTCGACCAACCTCGCCGAGTGCGCAACGCCGCTTTTGGGCTACGTGGATTCGCTGCGCGAGCCCGGCCGCGTGACCGCCAAGGTCTACGCGGGCATCGAGACCGAGGCGGGCGACACGCAGGGCGCGGGCTTCATGGCCCACACCCAGAACACCCCCTTTGGCTGGACATGCCCGGGATGGGTCTTCAGCTGGGGCTGGTCGCCGGCGGCCGTGCCATGGATCCTCCAGAACACCTACGACGCCTATCGCTATTCCGGCGACATCGAGCTCCTGCGGACCCAGATCTACCCTGCGCTTCGCGAGGAGGCGCAGCTCTACAGCAAGATGCTCGTCAAGGACGAGGACGGCAGGTACGTCTCGTCCCCCGCGTACTCGCCCGAGCAGGGCCCGCGCACGGCTGGCAACACCTACGAGCAGGCCCTTGTCTGGCAGCTCTTCCATGACGCCATCGAGGCGGGGAAGCTCGTGGGCGAGGACCCCGAGGTGCTCGCGGTGTGGCAGGACCGCTTCGACAACCTCCGCACCCCCATCGAGGTGGGTGCCGACGGCCAGGTCAAGGAATGGTACATCGAGGACGCCTACAACAAGGACGCCGCTGGCAACGCCCTGGGCGAGGGCTACTCGCACCGTCACCTCTCGCACATGCTGGGGCTCTTCCCGGGGACGCTCGTCTCGCAAGACACCCCTGCCTGGTTCGAGGCGGCCCGCACGTCCATGAACCTGCGCACCGACACCAGCACCGGCTGGGGCATGGGCCAGCGCATCAACACCTGGGCGCATCTGCGCGACGGCGACCGCGCCCTCAAGCTCGTCGGCGACCTCTTCAAGAGCGGCATCTACGCCAACCTGTGGGACACCCATCCGCCCTTCCAGATCGACGGCAACTTTGGCGCCACCTCCGGCATCGCGGAGATGCTCCTCCAGAGCTCCGGCGGCTACATCGACCTGCTGCCCGCACTTCCCGGTGATTGGGACCACGGCTCGGTGAGCGGGCTTGTGGCACGCGGCGGCTTTGTCGTCTCGATGGACTGGGCGCAGGGTCGCCTTGGCACCGCCCGCATCGAGTCCAGGAACGGCGGTGTGGCCACGGTGAACGCCGCTGACGCAGCATACGCGGCCGTCACAACCGAGGACGGTACGCCCGTGGAGTTCACGGCGCTCTCTGCGGACAGGATCTCGTTCGATACCACGGTCGGCACCACCTATATCATCTCTGCGATCCCCGTGGTCGCGCGCCCGGATGCGCCCCAGGGCGTGAGCGCGGAGCGCACGTCCCAGGATGCGGCCACCATCTCTTGGGACGCCGTTGACGCCAGTGGGGCCGAGGTCAGCTATACCGTGTTGCGCCGCGTCGACGGCGGCGACTGGCTGCCCGTGGGCTCTGCCACAACGCAGACTACGCTGACCGACGCCGCGTGCTACGACTTTCTTAAAAACGTGGAGTACAAGGTGCAGGCGGCGGCCGGCGCCAGCCGTGGGCCTGCGAGCGAGGCTGTCCGGCTGCCGGACGCCCCCGCGGTCTGCCCAACGCTCGGCATGGTTGACGACCAGGATCCCTACGTGACGTATGCTGGGCCCTGGGGCAACTGGAACAACGGCTCCGACGGCAACTTCAACGACACCATCAAGTACCTCGAGGCCCCCACTGGTGCCGAGACGGCCACGCTTCACTTCATTGGCACGGGCATCGAGGTCTACACCGCCACCAACTACGACCGCGGCATGCTCGAGGTCTCCATTGACGGCAAGGTGGTCGACACCGTCGACACCTACTCGGCCAGGCAGCAGCGCCAGCAGAAGGTCTTCTCGGCAGACGACCTCAAGCCTGGGCCCCATGCGATTGCGCTGCGTGCCATCAACCAGAAGCGCGCGGAGTCCACGCGCACCAAGGTGGAGCTGGACGGCTTCAAGGTGCTCGACGCCACGGCAAAGCCGGTGACCGGCATCACCGTGACCTCGCAAAGCGGCATGACCACCCTGGCAAAGGCCGACTCGACCCTCCAGCTTGAGGCCCAGGTGGAGCCCGCCGACGCGCGCGCGAACGACGTGCGCTGGTCCGTCTCGACAGCCGAGGGTAGCGCCGCAGGCACCATCGACGAGAACGGTCTGCTCACCGCCAGCGGCTCCGGCGTCCTTACCGTGAGGGCCGCAAGCGGATCTGTCAGCGGGTCCCTCGACATTCGCGTCGCCCCCGCCGGAGAGTCCCTCACCGCCATCGACGACGCCAAGGGCACGCCGCCGGTGAACGCTACGGGCACCCTCAACGACGACCCGCGCCTCACGTGGACCGGCTCCTGGTACAGCTGGGGCGAAGCCGGGCATCACGGGGGCTCGAAGGCCGAGACCTCCAAGCTTGGGGACTCGGTGACCCTGCGCTTCGAGGGCACGGGTATCCGCGTGTACGCCGCCCGTCACAACGACAACGTTGCCTTCAGGGTGACGCTTGATGGCGAGGTCGCAGACGAGGCGCTCTCGCTCGCGGGCAATGACGAGAAGAACGTTAAGATTTTTGAGCGCACCGGCCTTGACGCGGAGGAGCACACGATCACGCTCACCTCGGTCGCGCGTGACGGCGCGGGCCAGACCAAGGCAAACGTCGACTGGTTCGAGGTCATTGCACCCAGCACGGCTGCGGACAAGACGTCGCTGCAAGAGGCCATCGAGGCGGCCTCCGGCCTTCTCGAGGGCACCTATGCGGCGGAGACGTGGGCGCCGTTTGCCGCGGCACGGACCCGTGCCGTGAACGCCATGAACGCCGAGGGCACCACCACGGAGGAGGCCCGCTCGGCAGCACAGGCCCTTGCCGAGGCGCAGGCCGCGCTTGCGCCCGCCTCAGACGAGATCGAGCCCGATGCCTCCGCGCGCATCGTCGTGTCGGGCGTCGAGTCCGGCGCCCTCGTGGCGCTCTGGGACGAGATCGATGGCGCCAAGAGCTATCGCGTGACGACCATCCCTGAGGCAGAAGGGCAGCCCCCTCGTCTCATCCAGACGCCCGGCCTGCGCCTCACGGGCCTCTCGCCCCAGACGGCATACACGCTGCGCGTCGACGCCCTTGACTCGGTGGGGCGCGTGGTCAAGCGGATCGAGACGAGCGCCACCACCCTCGCGGCGGTGGAAGATGACGCCTTGCCCGCCCCCACCGGACTCTCCGCAAGCGCCCTTGAGGCGGATGGCGGGGTGGCGCTCCTTTGGGATGCCGTCGAGGGGGCCACGGGCTACAGGCTCTACGTGAACGGCGAGGAGATCGGTGGCAGCGTTGAGCCCGCTGCCACGTTGGAGGGGCTCGAGCAGGGCAAGGCGTACTTCGTCCGCATTGTGGCGCAGGACGGTACCGGTCGCGCCTCCATTCCGGCCGCGATCGACTTCACCTACGAGGGCCCCGCGCGTCCGGTGACGCCGGACCCCAAGCCCAATCCGGGCGACGTGCCGAGCCCCCAGCCCAACCCGGGCGACAAGCCGGACGTCAAGCCCAACCCGGGCGACGTGCCGAGCCCCCAGCCCAACCCGGGCGACAAGCCGGACGCCGGCCCCTCGGCCGGCCCCGGGGATCCGGTGACTCCGAATGGGGGAGACGGCGGCGCTGACGCAGGCGGCCAGGGCGATGGCACCGGGGTCGGCAGCCATGACGGCCCCGCGGGCACCGGGGGTGACGCGACCGGCACCGCTGCCGGCGTGGCTACCGGTGCCACGACCCCTGCGGCGCAAGGCCCCTCCGGCCCGCCCTCGGCCGGCCCCATCCCCAGCACCGGGGATCCGACGGCACCTTTCGCGGGCGCCCTTGCCGCTGGCGGCCTCGGTGCCCTTGCCGCGTCCGTGCTCCTGAGGCGCAAGCGCAGCCCCTTGTAGGCCATGCGGACGGGGCCTGCCGACGCGGGTCCCGTCCGCGGTGGGTCTCGGTGGTTGGCGCTGGCGGTCCTGCGCTCAATATACCAATTACCGAAATTATGGTGCCGCCCGCCGAGCCAAGTAATTGTAAATTTGATTTATTTTCGATCCCGCGAGTTCAACCGAAATGCAAGAGAGTCCCATGTCCAAGCGTGGTACACATAGCTTTGAGAAACCTGTGAGTACGTAAACATTACCTGCTAGAGGCGATTTCCGCTCACCGACTGCCCGTCCTTTGGGGATCCGTGCGCAAAGAGTCGCCATGTATATTCATCCGTATGAATGTCTGCCTGCCGGATGAGGGAAGACGGGTGGTCCACATGGACAGACGACACAGATCGGGCGCTCACGCGGCACTTGTCGCCTGCGTGCTTCTCGCGATCATCGCGCAGCTTGCGCTCCTTCCGGTGCGCGCGCTTGCCGCATCGCCCAGCGACAACCTCGCGCTCAACAAGACCGCCGTGGCAGACAGCCAGGAGGCGGACTCCGTGCGGGCGCCAAACGCCACGGACGGCGACGAGACCAGCCGCACCTCCAGGTGGGGGAGCGCCCGCGACGCCAGCGGCGGCCCCCATTGGATCTATGTCGACCTGGGGGCCGAGAAGGACGTGGCGTCCGTGAGGGTCTTCTGGGAGAACCGCAAGGCCACGGCGTACAGGATCCAGTACGCCACCGGTGACGCCGCCCCGGACGCCGCAGGCAACGCCTGGAAGGACGCCTTCGTCTCCAGTGACCGCCCGGCATCCACAACCGACGTCATCAATCTCCAGGCTGCCGTCAAGGCCCGCTACGTGCGTCTCCACATCGACTCCTTCACCGCAACCGACCCCGATGGCGGCGTGGAGTGGGACACCGTCTCGATCTACGAGCTTGAGGCCTTCGACCACCAGACCGTGGCGCCGCAGGACCCATCGGCCAACGTTGCCAGGGGCATGGCGGCACAGGCGGATAGCGTGGAGTCCGGCACCCAGTTCACTGCCGACAAGGCCTTCGACGGCAACTCCTCCGCCAGGACCAGCCGCTGGGCAAGCGCCAACTCCGACGACCCCGAGAACACCTCCCACTGGATCTACGTGGACCTGGGGCAGCTCCGCAACGTCAAGACCGTGAGGCTCTACTGGGAGCAGCGCAAACCCACCGGCTACAAGCTCCAGATTGCCTCGGGCGAGACCGCGCCTGCCACCGACGAGGGTTGGACCAACGTCTACACCAAGGACGGCCACCCCGAGAGCGCCACCGACACCATCAGGCTCGACGAGGTCAAACAGGCTCGCTTCGTCCGCCTGCTCATCACGGGCAGCACCAATGCCGATCCCGACGGCGGTGCCGCCTGGGGCACGGTCTCCCTCTACGAGATGGAGGTCTACGGCGGCGAGCCCGTCTCTAGGGTTGACACCGTGCAGGGCATGATCGACGCCATCGAGGTCGAGACCCCCAAGAGGGGCGACACGACCCTCAAGGTGACCATCCCCTCCTCCGAGAAGATCGAGGCGGCCTACAACGGCACCGATTACGAGCAGGTCATCGGCGCGCAGGACGAGAGCGGCAACATCCCCATCTACCAGCCCGTCGTCGACACCCAGGTGAAGGTCTCCTTCAAGGCGACCAATAAGGAGACGGGCGCCTACCAGTTCAAGGAGTTCACCGTCACCGTACCCGGCGCCCATCAGAAGGCCGATGGCGACAACCCCGCGCCAACCGTCGTCCCCGAGCTCCGCGAGTGGAAGGGCACGACGGGCTCCTTCTCCATGGGCTCTCGCGTGCTCTACGCGGACGACTCCCTCAAGTCCACCGCCGAGGCGCTGGCCGCCGACTACGCCGACCTCTTTGACGGCGAGCTTGCCGTCGCAAAGGGCGATGCCCACTCGGCTGCGGCGGGTGACGTGGTCCTCACCCTCACGGACGACGAGTCCCTGGGCCTCCAGGATGAGGGCTACCTCATGGAGGTCACCGACAAGGTCGTGACCACCGCGCGCACACAGACCGGCTCCTACTGGTCAACCCGCACCATCCTCCAGGCGCTCAAGTCCTCGGGCAACGGCACCATCGCCTGCGGCACCGCCCGCGACTACCCGCTCTACAAGGTGCGTGGCCTCATCTTGGACGTGGGCCGCAAGACCTTCACGATGGACTGGCTGCGCCAGATGTCACGGGAGCTCTCCTGGTACAAGATGAACGACTTCCAGGTACACCTCTCCGACAACTACATCTGGGTCGAGGAGTACACCAACGAGACCGTCGACCAGGCATACTCGGGCTTCCGCCTGGAGTCCGACATCAAGGCGGGAGGCAACGGGGGCCTCAACAAGGCCGACCTCACCTCGACCGACGTCTTCTACACCAAGGACGAGTTCCGCCAGTTCATTGCCGACTCCCGTGCCATGGGCGTGAACGTGGTTCCCGAGTTCGACATGCCCGCGCACTCCCTGGCCCTCACCAAGGTGCGTCCCGACTTGCGCACCCCGACCTCGGCCACGCACCGTGGCAACGACCACCTCAACCTTCTGGGCGACAAGTACAGGGACTCCCTCGCGTTTGCGCTCTCCATCTGGGACGAGTACACCACCGGCGACAACCCCGTCTTTGACGGCCAGACCACCATCCACATCGGCGCGGACGAGTTCGAGGCCAACGGCAACGCATACCGCACTTTCGTGAACGACCTCTTCAGCTACGCCGAGAACTCCGGCCTCACCGCTCGCGTGTGGGGCAGCCTCACCCACATCAAGGGCTCCGTGGCGGTTTCCGGCACGGGTGCCAACGGCCAGCGCCGCCAGATGAACATCTGGAGCACCGGCTGGGCTGATGCCAAGGAGATGTACAACCTCGGCTTTGGCCTCATCGACTCCCTTGACACCAAGTACTACATCGTCCCCAACGGCGGCTACTACCACAGCACCGGCCTTGACGCCGGCACCGTCTACAACGGCGCCATCAACACCATGGGCAACGTGACCATCCCCGCAGGCGATGCGCAGATGCTGGGCGGCGCCTTCGCTGTGTGGAACGACATGAGCGGCAAGCGCGAGAACGGCGTCTCCCAGTACGATGTCTACCGGCTCATCGACCAGTCCGCCGGACTCTTCGCCTCCGCTGCATGGGGCAAGGGATCCCGCGACCTCGGGGCAGCCCAGGATGCCGTGTCCGCCGTGGGCCTCGTTCCCCAGACCAACTTCGACTACGAGACGGTGGCCAACGAGGACGGCGTGATTGCCCACTGGGGCCTGGATGACCTCACGGACGCCTCGGGCAACGGCAACAACCTCGTCGAGGGTGCAAACGCCAAGTTCGTCACCGTCGACGGCGTGAAGGCGCTCTCGCTCCAGGGCGGCCAGAGCTATGCGAGCGTGGGCTCCGACCTCAAGACCGTCAGCCTTGGCAGCGACCTTCGCGTGAAGGTCAAGCGCACCAGCTCCGACGCTTCCGACCAGGTTCTCTTCGAGAGCGACTACGGCCAGATCAAGGCCGTCCAAGGCTCCACCGGCAAGGTCGGCATCACCCGCGAGAACCACGATTACTCGTTTGACTACGAGCTGCCCGTGGGGACCTGGGTCGAGCTCGAGTTCAAGAACGAGAAGAACAAGGTGTCGCTCTACGTCAACGGCGAGCTGGTCGAGCAGCTCGGCACCGATGCCGACACCAAGCTCAAGGCCACCTGCATGTTCCCCGTGGAGCGCATTGGCAGCAAGACCAGCGCCTTCAAGGGCTACGTCGACAACGTGCGCGTGACCCGTACGGCCGACTTCGCCTCCACCATGACGCTCGACCAGTCCCTCGTCACGGCATCCGGCATCCTTGCCGAGAAGGACGACGCCCAGCTCGCCGAGCTGGCCGCCCGCGCCCGCGCGGTCGTCGACTCCGTGAACCCCTCGGCAGACGAGGTGTCATCGCTCAAGGAGCAGCTTGACGCCCGCATTGCCCAGCTTGGCTACGATCGCGCCGACTACTCCCACGTCGACGCCCTTCTGGCCCTCATCCCCGCCAACCTCGATGACTACACCCCCCAGAGCGTGGCCGCGCTCACGGCGGCGCGCGAAAACGTGCTGCGCGACCTGCCCAAGGCCAGCCAGGCGGCCGTCGACCTCTACGCCAAGTCCCTGCGCGCAGCCATCGATGGCCTGGAGCCACGCTCCTCGAGCGAGCTCTTCGCCAAGCTCACGAGCGTGACGGCGTGCTCCGAGGAGCTGCACGGCGAGGCCGCGCCCAACGGCCCCGCCGCGGCCGCGATCGACGGTGACGAGGGAAGCTTCTGGCACTCGCAGTGGCAGGGAACCGCCGACACCACCATGCCACACTGGATCGACGTGGCGCTGGACGAGGCGCGCACCGTTGACGCCCTGGTCTACGTGCCGCGTGGAGGCTCGGCCAACGGCCGCCTGCTCCAGTACCGCGTCGACGTGCGCACCCAGGACGGCGGGGCGCCTTCGGCGGTGGACGATGCGACCGAGCCGGGCTATGTGACCGTTGCCTCCGGGACGCTCGAGTCTTCCGCCGGCGCAAAGACCATCGCCTTCGACGCCCCCGTGGCAAACGCGACCAACGTGCGCCTGTACTTCATCACCACGGACGGGGCCGGTGCCCAGAACAAGAACAAGTTCGCCAGCGCCGCCGAGATCCGCGTTCGCTACGTGGACACGGCAATCGACACCGAGGGCCTTGCCGCCCTCGTCAAGCAGGCCGAGGGCCTGGACGAGAAGGCCTATGAGGCCGACGGTTGGAAGCTCCTTCAGGAGGAGCTCGCCTCCGTCAAGGGGCTGCTCGCCTCGGATGCCCCCACGCGCGAGGGCGTGAACGCCGCCAAGGCATCGCTGCGCTCGGCGATGCTCGCGCTTGTGCCCACAGACAAGGCTCCCGTCGAACCCGTGGATCCCGACACCCCGGGCACTCCCGATACCCCCGACACCCCAGCCGACCCGAGCGACCCTGGCACTCCCGCTGACCCTGACACCCCGGGAACACCGGACACCCCCGGCAACCCCGACACCCCCGGCAACCCCGACACCCCCGGAACCCCGGATGCCCCCGACAACCCGAGTGGTCCCGATGCCCCCGTCGACCCCTCAGCGCCCAAGGGCCCCGAGGGCCAGGGCAGCGGTGACCAGGGCGGCGCTCCCGGCACCAACGGCACGGCCCCGGGCAAGGCCTCCCCGTCTGGCACAACGGCGGCCAAGAGACCCCTGCCCAACGCCGGGGACCCGCTGCCGTCCGCCGTGGCCGTGACGCTGCCGGTCGCCGCCGCCGGCGCCCTCATCGCCGCCGGCGCCGTGATCCGCAGGAGGCGCTCGCAGGCCTAGGGAAGCTCACCTGCATGCGGGGCGGCCCGCGCCGTCCCGCATGCCATATGACGCAAGGAGAAAAAAATGAGGTCATTCAATTCGAGGGTGCTGGGGCTGCTCGCCGCCATGGCGCTTGTCGTGCTGGGGCTTGCGCTGGCTCCCGCACGCGCGCTTGCGGACGAGGCCTATCAGATCTACCCTACGCCGCATAGCGTCGCCTATGCCGACGGCTCGCAGACCCTGCGCTCCGGCGCCACGACGGTCATCGAGGACGGCATCGACGCTGCGACCCGGGCCCGTCTGGACGAGGCCCTCGCCCTCAAGGGTATGTCGGCCACCGAGGCCGCGTCTGTGCCCTCGGCGCGCGGCACGACCTCCGTCCTCGTTGGCGTGAAGGGGTCCGGTGGCGCCGTCGATGCGTACGTCGACCAGCTTGTTGAAGCCGGCGCCCTCACCCTGACCGAGGGGCTCTTCGACCAGACCGACGCCTACCTCCTCGCCTCCCTGCCCGCAACCGATGGCGCAGATCGCATCGTGGTGCTGGGCAACAGCACCGATGCGGCATACTACGGCCTCACGACGCTCCACCAGATTCTCCAGCAGACCGACGGGGCCACCCTGCGCGCGTTCACCATCTGCGACTACGCTGACGTCAAGACCCGCGGCTTCATCGAGGGCTACTACGGCAACCCCTGGAGCACCGAGGACCGCGTGAACCTCATGGGCTGGGGCGGCTACTACAAGCTCAACGCCTACGTCTACGCGCCCAAGGACGACCCCAAGCACAACGCCAAATGGCGCGAGCTCTACACCGATGACGAGCTGCGCGAGAAGATCGACCCGCTCGCCAAGGCGGGCAACGACTCCAAGTGCCGCTTCGTCTATGCGCTGCACCCCTTTATGAACAACCCCATCACAAACGATAACTACGACGGCTCGGTGGCAACCCTCAAGGCCAAGTTTCAGCAGGTCATGGATCATGGGGTCCGTCAGATCGCCATTCTCGCCGATGATGCGCACGATCAAGGCCCCGCGCTCTACACCAAGCTGCTCAAGGACATGACCGCCTGGGTCCACGAGCAGCAGAAGGCCACCAACGACGACGGTAGTCTTGAGTATCCCGGCCTCAAGGACACCATCATCTTCTGCCCCGTCCACTACAGCGGTTTCGGCGAGTACTGGTACAAGGACCTCCCCGAAAACATCCAGGTGGTCAACACCGGCGGTCAGGTGTGGGGCAAGATCGACAACCGCTTTGCCACCAGCTTCAAGGCAAGCTCCGGACGCTCCCCCTTCATGTGGATCAACTGGCCCTGCTCTGACAACGACAAGGACGCCCTGCACATGGGCGGCTACAAGAACTTCCTGGGCGCCGACGTGACCCCCGGCAGCGTCGAGGGTGTGGTGCTCAACCCCATGCAGCAGTCCGAGCCCTCTAAGCAGGCCATCTTCATGAACGCCGACTTCACGTGGAACCTGTGGCAGGGCTACGACCACGCAGACCAGGCATGGGAGGACGCCTACTCCTACGTCGACCACAACTCGCCCATCGCCACCAAGGGCTCCAACGCCCTGCGCGAGCTCTCCCGCCACATGCTGCGCATGTTCGGCGGCGGCGTGACCTGGGAGAACGGGGAGTCTAGCGCCATCAAGGACAAGCTCGCCGACTTCCGCGCCAAGCTCTCCTCGGGCAGCGTCACCACAGATGACATCGCCGGCATGGAGCAGCTCTTCTCGGAGCTGCGCCAGGTCGCGCGTGACTACAAGGCCAACGCCGGCAACGAGGCCATGCTCAATCAGATAAGCCCGTGGATCGAGACGTGGGACGAGCTCACCACCGCCGCCCTCGAGGACCTCACGGCGCTTCGCGCGCAGCTCGACGGCGACACCGCGGGACTGCTCTCCCACCACTCCGCGGCAACGGCCTCCCTCGAGGCCGCCAACAACAATGGCTACCACTACGTGAACCACACCGAGTACGCCCGCGTGGGCAAGGCCTACATCACGCCCGCCGTGAACGCCCTCGCGGAGTATGTGGCGGCCCAGACGGAGCTCGCGGCCAACCCCAACGCAGACATCACGCGCTTCGTGACCAACCGCACCGACACCCCCACCGGCGACACCGCCAACGCCTACGATGGCAGCCTCTCGACGAGCGTCATATACAAGTCACCCAACAAGCTCACGCAGGGCACCTACTTCGGCATCACCAAGATGCACCCCTTCACCCTTACAAGCGTGACCATCGCGCAGGGCGACGGCAAGAATTATATGGACCACGCAAAGCTACAGTGGTATGACGGCACCGAGTGGCACGACGTCGAGGGCCATGCCGATGAGACGGACCGTGTTGTGAGGGCCGACGGACTGAGCATCGCGGGCGCCTACGGCGTGCGCATCGTGGCGACGCAGGATAACGCCCGAGACGCCTGGCCCACCATCAAGGAGATCGCGATAAACGCCGGCGAGGGCGAGCTTGTGGGCGATGCCACAGTCACGCTCTCTCAGGGCATGGGGCACTACCAGTCGTACGCCGAGGCAAACGTCATCGACGGCCAGGATGCCACCGCCCTCTGGGCGACCGGCACCGGCGGCGGCCAGAACATCGCCGCAAACGACGCGGTGACAATTACCTTCTCGCAGCCCAAGGCCGTGGGGAGCGTTCGCATCGTCCAGGGCAACAAGCCCAACGGCAGCGGCGTGGGCGATGCTCTTGGCGGCGGCGTGCTCGAGGTGCGCGACGAGGGGTCTGACTCCTGGGAGAAGGTGGCCGACGTGACCTCCGCTACCACCCAGACCCTCAACTTCGAGCGGCGCACGGTCACGGCCATCCGCATCCGCGCCACGCAGAACACGAACGGCTGGTGGGTCCTGAACGAGGTCACCGCCTCCAGCGGCAAGCCCAGCAGTGTGGGCGTCGTCCGCACCAACATCGAGGGGGTGTCCCTCTCGGCCTCCGCCAAGAATGGGGTCGCGACCCTCTCGGACGGGACCGTCGCCTTTGAGGACGGCTCCTACCTGGCCGTTGACCTGGGATCCATTCGCAACGGCGTGACCATCGACGCCGGCCAGACAACACTTCCCGCCGGCGCGACGCTCGCGTACTCGCAGAACGCCCTCGAGTGGGCCGAGTACGACGCCGCCTCGGCGCCTGTGGCCGCGCGCTTTGTGGGCGTCCGCGCCACCGGCAGCGCAAGCGTTTCCTTCCAGGGCTTCTCGGCAAGCTACTCGATGAAGTCCGGTCCCTCCTTTGTGGGCAAGACCGGCGTCGTGGGCACCTTCAATGCAGATAAGGTCTTCGACGGCGACGTGACCACCGCCTACAAGAACAACCATGGCCCCAACGCGGGCGACACCATCACCTTCGATTTGGGACAGGAGCGCACCATCCGCTCCATCGCCTACTATGTGCCCGAGGCCAGCCTCGACTTCATCCGCAACGGCGTGGTTGAGGCGGCGCAGACCCCCGACGCGCCTGAGTGGACGCCCATCCTCAAGATCAACGGCGGCGAGGCGGTACCCAACGAGTTCAATAGCGACACGGCCAAAACGGCGGCCTGGCTCACGCACGATCCCCAGAACCCCGGCAACATGTATACGTCCAACCCCAAGACCGCCGCGACGCAGGGCAACGAGAACGACCCCAACGGCACGGAGAGCCTCAACGTGACTGCGCGCTATCTGCGCATCCGCTTCACCGGGACCTACACCTATCGCTGGGTTGAGATAGGGGAGCTGCTCATCAACGGGGGCGAGTACGTCTCGCCCTACGGAGACGCGGATGTTATCTCGACCAGCGTCGAGCAGCCCAACATGTCGCCCGCATACCTCATCGACGACGCCACGTCCACGGCCTGGGCCCCCCTGGACGACTCCGGCAGCGTGACGTACCACGTATCCGAGCCGCTCTCCGCCAGCGGTGCCCCCAAGCAGGGCATCCGCATCGTCTCCGCCGGCACGCCGAGCAACGCCACCGTCAAGGTGACCGTCTACACGAGCGACTCCTACACGGACACCGAGGAGATCGAGCTTGGCAGGCTTGACCAGCCCATCTCCGAGTTCGCCTTCCTTGGCAAGCCCATCTCCGGACCCACCCCCGCCGGTGTCGCCGCTGATCGCACGGCACCGTTCGCGGCCGTGAAGGACGTCACCATTACCTGGGACGGCACGAGGCCGCAGATCGCTGAGCTGTTCCTCCTCGACGAGGCCGTCGCCGCTGACAAGGAGTCGCTGAGGAGAGCTTACGACGCTGCCCTGGGCACCGACGCGAGCACATGGACCGCGGACAGCAAGGCGTCGTTCGACGCCGCGCTCGCGAACGCCAAGTCCGCGCTGGACGCAGCCAACGCCACCCAGGGCTACGTCGACTCTGCGAAGACCGCGCTCGAGAGCGCCCTGGCCTCCAAGGTCGAGCGCTACGCCGGCGACGAGCTTGGCAAGCTTGTGGGGGAGCGCGTGTCCAACGACGACGGGACCTACTCCGCCGGGAGCTACCAGGCCTACGCCGAGGCCTGCAAGGCGGCGGCATCTGCGCTCGAGGCGGCCGACAACCTCTCCCAGGCAGACGGCGAGGCCCTTGTCGCAGCCCTCAAGGCGGCTCGCGAGGGCTTGGTCTTCGACAAGGTCGGCGCAGACCGCGCCGCCCAGGCGGTGCGCGACGCGGAGGCAATCTTCACGCCCGGAACCTATACAACCAGCACGCGCGGCGCGTATGACGCGGCCCTTGCGGCGCTGAAGGGCCTTCTCGCCAACCAGTCGTCGACGCCGACCCAGCTCAAGGACGCAACCGACGAGCTCGTCGCCGCCGAGGCGAAGCTCGTCGATGCGGCGGAGCTTGCCGCGGAGCGCGCCGAGTTCGAGAAGACCGGCGAGGGCGGGTACACCGACGAGAGCTACGCCGCGTACCAGAAGGCCTACGATGACTCCGCGGCTGCCATGAGCTCCGGAACAAGCGAGGAGATTGCGGCTGCGACCAAGGCGCTGCGCGACGCCAAGGCGGCGCTTGTCGCCTACGACCTCGACGCCGTCGTCGCCGACGCCGAGTCCCTCTCTCAGGGCGACTACACGACTGCGAGTTGGGGATCGCTCGCGGAGGCGATCGCCGCCGCGAAGGCCGAGCACGACCCCGCCCAGAGCCGCGCCCTTGGCCAGGCCATCATTGACGCCCGCGCCCGTCTGGTGAGCGTCGTGGCGCTCAACGAGGCCATCGCGGCGGCCGAGGCCGTGGACGCCGGTGCCTACACGGAGGACTCCGTGGCCGCGCTGCGGGCGGCCGTCGACGCCGCCAAGGCGCTGCTCGAGTCCGGCACGGCAGATGAGGTTGCGGCGGCGCGCGTTGCCGTGACCAACGCGCTGCGCGACCTCAAGGTGTCGAAGCCCTCCGAGGGCGGGGACACGCACGCGCCGTCCGATGGGGACACGGGCGATTCCGGCAACACCCCCGGCAACACGTCCGGCGGCAACACCTCTGGCGGCAACACGTCCGGCAACGTCAACGAGACCGGTGAGGGCGGATCCGGCAAGGGCCCGGGCGCCGGGGCGGCGAAGCCTTCGCCCAAGGCGCCGGCAACGCCCAGCACCGGCGACGAAAGCATGCCCGTGCTGGTGCTGGTCGCGCTTCTTGTCGCCGGCGCCGCGCTGATTGTCTTCGCGCGCCTGCGTCGCAGGAAGTAGGGGCACCCAAGGGCGTGGCGTGCGGGGCCGCAGGTCTGACCTGCGGCCCCGTTTTGCATGGAGGCGCGGCGCGCCCCGCTGGATGGTGGCTGCGGCCGAGTCGCTCGTTGCACGGTGGCTGCCCGGCCCCTCTCGTCATATGGCGGGCACCTGCCACGGAGGGCCGCCCGCGCCAGTCGCTCTCGGCGGCCCATTCGACAAAAGAGGCCTTGCGCCACTCTCGCTTATGTGTATCATAGTGATATCACATTGAGACCATTAGCGGCACCAAACCGCCTGACTTTAGAGAAAGGAAGCGCCATGACCGTCGAGAAGAACATCAAGGCCCGCTCAGGCTGGGGGGTCCTCGTGCTGACAGCCCTTGGCTACGTTGCCTCCGTCGCCGCCTTTGTCTGTGGGATCGTGCAGTTTGTCGCGGCCGATGACGCCGGCGTAGCGGCACCCGCGACGGCGGCCCTCCTGCTCGTGGGCGGGATCGTGCTCTTCATCTGCGCGCTCGTCATGAGCAACGGATTTATTGCCCTACAGCCGGGAGAGGCGAAGGTGTGCCTCCTCTTTGGTAACTACGTGGGAACCGTGCGGGAGTCGGGCTTCTGGTGGGCGAATCCCTTCTACAGCCGCAAGATCAGCGCGAAGGGCCCAGACGGGGAGATCGCCGAGGAGGGCGGCGGGACTGGTTCCCTTACCGTCAAGATGCCGCTTGGCATCTCGACCAAGGTGTCGCTCCGCGTGCGCACGCACAACGGCGAGCGCATCAAGGTGAATGACAAGCAGGGCAATCCCATCGAGATCGCGACCGTTGTCGTGTGGCGCGTAGCCGACACCGCAAAGGCCCTCTTCGACGTGGACAACTACATCTCCTTCGTCTCCATGCAGGCCGAGACCGCGCTTCGTCACGTGGCGAGCCTCTACGCCTATGACCACATGGAGGACGATGACTCGACAAACACCTCCATCACGCTGCGCTCCAACATCGAGGAGGTCTCCGCGAGCCTGCGAGAGGAGCTTGACCGGCGCTTGGCACCCGCCGGCGTGAAGGTCGATGACGCGCGCCTGACGCACCTCGCCTATGCGCCCGAGATAGCCCCCGCGATGCTTCGCCGCCAGCAGGCGGAGGCCATCATCGCCGCGCGCAAGAAGATCGTGGAGGGCGCCGTCTCGATGGTGGACATGGCCCTCTCGGAGCTCTCCGACGGTGGCGTCGTCGAGTTCGACGAGGACCGCAAGGCTACGATGGCGTCCAACCTCATGGTGGTGCTCTGTGGCGAGTCCGAGGCGCAGCCCGTCGTAAACACCGGCTCGCTATACTAGCGGAGGTGTCTTTACGTGGCCACCCGCAAGCAATATCCTCTGCGCGTCGACCCCGAGGTCTGGGAATCTATCGAGCGTTGGGCCGAGGATGACATGCGCTCCGCGAATGCGCAGGTTGAGTGGATTCTGAGAGACGCGCTCAGGCGCGCGGGCAGGCTGAACGAGAAGAGGGGGAACGCGGATGGACAAGAGGGTCACGCCGGCTGCGGCGGCTCGCCTCGCGGGTAACTATGTGTGGGTCATGGGGATGGTGTTTCTCGGCCAGGTCTTGGGTGGCCTCATCTCGTCGGTGGTCACGGTGGCCTCCTATGGCGTCCTTGCGGGCGGGGAGACGGATGCGATGATCCTCGCGCTCAAGACCGACAGTGCCGCACCGCTTGGCATCACGGGTCAGTCGGCCTCTGCGGCGAGCGCGCTCTATTCCGCGTGCCCGTATCTCATGTTCGTCGGCATCTGGATAGTCGCCCTTGTCTACCTGCGCTTCAGCCGGCGCTCGCGGCCGGTGCTACGGGCGGTGGGCACGTTCACGCGCGGCAACACGGCTGGGAACCTGGCCCTTGGGCTTCTCGTGGGCCTCGTGCTCAACGGTGTCTGCGCACTTATCGCCGTGGCCACGGGCAGCGTGAGCCTCTCGCTGGTGGGCGTCAACGTGGGCGGGCTCGTGCTTCTCGCCGTGACGGTCTTTGTGCAGTCCTCCGCCGAGGAGCTGCTGTGCCGTTGCTACCTCTATCAGAAGACGCTGCGCACGAGCGGCAGCCCGGTTGTCGCGGTGGTCGCAAGTTCGCTGCTCTTTGGTGTGCTCCACCTGTTGAACACGGGCGTCACCGCGCTCTCGATAGTGAACATTGTGCTGGTTGGGGTGCTCTTTGGGCTCATGGTGTGGCGGCTTGACAGCCCTTGGATGGCGTTTGCGGCCCACGCCTCTTGGAATTTCATGCAAAACGTCCTGCTTGGGCTTCCCAACAGCGGGCACGTCATCCCGTTCGCACTCTTTGGCATTGCGCCGGGCACCACGCCCGCGGCGGGCGTTGCGTACGATCCCGTCTTCGGGATCGAGGGCTCCGTGGCGGCGGCGCTCGCGCTTCTCGCCGGCTGCGCGTTTGTGTGGTGGCTGGGCGAGCGCCGGAACGTTGCGGCGACGGACGTCTGGGGAGAGGCCGCGGACCCGGACGCATCGTAGTTGCCGCCACGGCGGCCGTGGCGGAGGCCTCGGTGCCTTGGGTGTCCCGATTTTCCGACCTGCGACCGACCTTGCCCAAAGGGCCCAGGTGCCCCGAGGCCGTGGGCGGCTCGGCTCCCCACACCGTCGTCCGGGCCGTCGTACCGCGCCGCCCCGAGGCCCGCGACCTGCGCCGCCGTCCCTCGCTTTCCGCCTCGGTCCCAAAAAAGCGAACATGAAAACGACCGGCCAATCGGCTTCCTGGGAAAACGCCGCCGCGCGTTGCCCCTGGATTGATTTCGTGTTCACTTTTGGGCTGCGGCGTGGGGCGCTGGCGGGCGAGCCCGGGGCGCGGGTCCGCGGCGCGAGCCTAGGCCGCTGGCTGGCATCCCGTCCCCGGCAGGGAAACCCTGCGTGTCAACGCATGCGAAAATCTATATTAGAAGCACTTAGATTCTGTATACATCACCTCCCAAGCGGGAATACTCAACCTCGATAAGCAGAAATCCGCCGTCACCCAAAGCGCGCGGACCACAGGGAGTGATGCATATGAGAATTGACAAGTGGGCAGTCACCGCCCAGGAGGCGCTGCAGTCCGCCGTCGGCATCGCGACGGATGCCGAGGCGGGCCAGGTTGAGCCCATCCACCTGCTCAAGGCCCTGCTCAGCTCTGGCGAGCAGAACATCCGGGCCATCGTCGAGCGCGTTGGGGCGGACCCGGCCTCCATCGAGGCGCAGGTTGACCAGGCCATCGCCAGCGCTCCCAAGGTCACGGGCGACAGCTCGCAGATGGGTGCCGGCACCAACTTCGTGCGCGTGTCGGATGCCGCCGAAAAGCTCGCCACCAAGATGGGCGACTCCTACGTTACGAGCGAGCACCTGCTGTGCGCGCTCGCGGACGAGCGCGGCAAGGCCGGCAGCATCCTCAAGTCCGCGGGCGTCACGGGCAAGCGCGTGCAGGAGGCCTACGACGCCCTGCGCGGCGACGAGCGCGTGACCAGCCAGGACTCCAAGCCAGAGTTCGAGGCCCTCTCCAAGTACGGCCGCAACGTCACGGATCTGGCTCGCCAGGGCAAGCTCGACCCGGTCGTCGGCCGCGTCGAGGAGATCCGCCGCACCATCCAGGTGCTCAGCCGCCGCACCAAGAACAACCCCGTGCTTATCGGCGAGCCCGGCGTGGGCAAGACCGCCATCGTCGAGGGCCTGGCCGAGCGCATCATCTCGGGCGACGTGCCCTCCACCATCCGCGACAAGGACCTCGTTGAGCTTGACATGAGCGCCCTCGTGGCCGGCGCAAAGTATCGCGGCGAGTTCGAGGACCGCCTGAAGTCCGTGCTCAAGGAGGTCGAGAAGTCCGACGGCCGCATCATCCTCTTCATCGACGAACTGCACACCATCGTGGGCGCCGGTGCCACCGAGGGCTCCATGGACGCCGGCAACATCCTCAAACCGGCGCTGGCCCGAGGCGCGCTGCACGCCATCGGCGCCACGACGCTCGACGAGTACCGCAAGTACATCGAGAAGGACCAGGCCCTTGCGCGCAGGTTCCAGCCGGTCATGGTGTCCGAGCCCAGCGTCGAGGAGACCATCTCGATTCTCCGCGGCATCAAGGACAAGTACGAGCAGCACCACCGCGTGCGCATCACGGACGCGGCGCTCGTCTCGGCGGCCGACCTCTCGAACCGCTACATCTCCGACCGCTTCCTGCCCGACAAGGCCATCGACCTCGTTGACGAGGCGGCCAGCCGCCTGCGCATGGAGCTTGACTCCATGCCTGCCGACATCGACGCCATTGACCGCCAGCTCACCCAGATGCAGATCGAGGAGCAGGCCCTCATGAAGGAGGAGGACGAGGCGTCGCGCGAGCGGCTTGAGAAGCTGCGCGGCGAGATAGCAACCACCCGCGAGAAGCTCGACGGCATGAAGGCCAACTGGCAGAACGAGAAGCAGGCCATCGACCACGTCCAGGACCTCAAGTCCCAGATCGAGGACGCCAAGGGCGAGATGGAGCGCGTCACGCGCAACGGCGACCTCGCCAAGGCATCCGAGCTGCGCTACTCGACCATCCCCTCGCTCCAGCGCGAGTATGACGTCGCGTCCCAGGAGCTCTCTCAGAAGCAGGAGGCCGGCGGCCTCCTCAAGGAGGAGGTCACGTCCGAGGAGATCGCAGACGTGGTCTCCAGCTGGACCGGCGTGCCCGTGTCCAAGATGATGCAGGGCGAGATGGACAAGCTCAAGAACCTCGAGGCCGAGCTCCACGAGCGCGTCGTGGGGCAGGACGAGGCCGTCTCGGCCGTGGCCGCAGCCGTGCGCCGCAGCCGCGCCGGGCTATCGGACCCCAACCGCCCCATCGGCAGCTTCTTCTTCCTTGGCCCCACGGGCGTGGGCAAGACCGAGCTGGCCAAGGCGCTGGCCGAGTGCCTCTTCGACGACGAGCGCGCACTTGTGCGCATCGACATGTCCGAGTACATGGAGAAGTTCAGCGTCCAGCGGCTCATCGGCGCGCCTCCGGGATACGTGGGCTACGACGAGGGCGGCCAGCTCACCGAGGCCGTGCGCCGGCACCCGTACAGCGTCATCCTGCTCGACGAGATGGAGAAGGCGCACCCCGACGTCTTCAACGTCCTGTTGCAGGTGCTTGACGACGGACGCCTCACCGACGGCCAGGGCCGCGTGGTGAGCTTCAAGAACACGATCATCATCATGACCTCCAACGTGGGCAGCCAGTTCATCGCCGGCGCCAACGCGCAGAGCGATCCCGACGAGGTGCAGCGCAAGGTCAACGACGCCCTGCGCCAGACCTTCAGGCCCGAGTTCCTCAACAGGATCGATGACGTGGTGGTCTTCCATGCGCTCGGGCTCTCCGACATCGAGAAGATCGTGGACATCCAGCTCAAAGACGTTCGCGCGCGTCTTGCGCGGGAGCGCATCACGCTTGATCTCACGTCGACGGCCAAGCAGTCGCTTGCCTTCGACGGCCTTGATCCCGTCTTCGGCGCCCGTCCGCTCAAGCGCCTGATCCAGCGCCAGGTTGTGGACAACGTGGCCAACCTCATCATCGACGGCAAGGTAGGCGAGGGCGATACCGTCAAGGTGGATGTCGGCGAGGACGACAGGCTCTTTGCCGTGCGCGACGATGTGGCAAGCGAGGAGAGCCGCCGCCGTGCTGCCGAGGCAGTTGCCGAGGGGGCCGACGCCGGTGAGTCTACCTCGGGAGACGTGCCCGTCGAGCCAGACTCCGTGGAGTAGGGCGCGCGGGGCAGCGCCTCGTGCCCGGCGACGCCTTTGGATACGACGTTGACGCAGCGGCCCCGGAGCCCGGGCTCCGGGGCCGCTTTCTGTGTCGCGGCGGCCTGCCGCCCGCTGCCTCGGGCTGGGCCTCCACAACGCGATCCGCCCTGTTGGGGCACAATAAAGGGCAAGCTGCTCTCGTTGGTTCGGGGAGGTTGTGACATGGAGGATCCAGAGCTTGACAAGGACGCCGAGCAGGCCGACCCGGATGCCACGCGCCTCGCGGACCCGGACGCCACCCAGCTTGCCGACCCGGACGCCACCCAGCTCGTTGAGGAGCCTGCCCCTGCGGATGCCCCGGATGACGCCCAGAGCGGCACCCCCGCGGACGCCCCCGACGCCGCCCCGGATGACGCCCAGAGCGGCACTCCCGCCGACGCCCCCGACGCCGCCCAGGACGAGACGCCCACCATTGTCGTTCCCCATGCCGTCGCGGCGGGCCAGGAGGGCCCCGACGGCATCGATGCCATGGACGACCCATACGCCCCCATCAACGATGCCGACTTCACGCGGGTGACCCCCTATGCGCCCGTGTCCATAGACTCCCCGGTCACGGCCGACGGCAAGCGGCGTGGCCGCGTGCGGCCATGGGCCGTGGTCCTCGTGGCCGCCGCGCTTCTCGCCGCCGCCGCCTTTGTGGTGAGGTACACCTACGAGAGCGAGTACTGGGGCGGCAAGACCGTGCCCAACGTGGTGGGCAAGACCGAGACCGAGGCCCGCTCGACCCTCTTGCCGCTTGGCTTCAGCGTGACCGTCAGGGAGGTCCTCTCCGATGACGAGGTGGGCAAGGTCGTCTCGATGGATCCCGCTGCGGGCACGCGCACGGGAAACGACCTTTCGGTGACCGTCACCGTGGCCGCGGCGCGCACGATCCCCTCGGTTGTGGGGCTTAGCCAGACGAGTGCCAAGACGGCCCTGCTCAATAAGGGTGCCAAGGACATCGCCATCGCGTACAAGAGCTCCAGCGAGGCCGAGGGCACGGTGCTTGCGGTGAGCCCGGGCGAGGGCGAGGCGTTTGTCTCGACGGACCAGATCACGCTCACGGTGGCGCAGCCCCTCAAGGTGCCCGACGTCGTGGGGCTCTCCCTTGCCGACGCCGAGCGGGCCATCCAGGATGCGGGCCTTGCGTGCTCGGTCTCGTACAGCGACCAGACGGGCGCCGAGAACGTTGTGCTCTCGACCTCGCCCGAGACGGGCGCCAAGGTGTCCGAGGGCTCCACGGTCACTCTGTACGTGCCGGCACCCAGGCTGACCGATGCCCGCCACATTGCCGAGTACTTTGGCATCGAGCCTGCCGACCTTGACGCATACCTCGCCAAGCAGGGATATTCCGTCTCGTCCACCGGCGTGTACCCCAACGGCGACGCCTATGCGGTCTACGCCGACGGCGCCGTGACCATCACCATCACGGACTCGCCCGAATCAGCCGACGTCGCCGAGGCGTGGGCGGGCACCAGTGCGCTTGCCAGCGGCAGGCCTGTGGGCGGCGTGCGCCTCCAGGCATCGGCGTCCGCGGTCTCGTCGGGCGCGTCCATTGGCTCGGGCGGGCTTGCGGCCGTGATGGACGCCTGCGGCCTGAGCAACCTCGTCTCCTCCTGCACGGTTGACACGGCGCAGACCTCGCGTAGCATCGACCGGACCGGCCTCTCGTTCATCTGCGGCTACGGACAGCAGGGCGACTACGTGTGGAGCGTGCTTTTGGGGAGCCTTGGCGGGTCTGCGACCAACGCTATCGTCACCATCGCGCCCAAGAGCCACTATGATGGTCTTGACCTGGGAGAATACGGAAATGACCTGGCGAGCTACATCGCCATCACAAACTACTACGGGAAGTGACGCACATGGGCGAGGAGAACGTCGCGTCCAGGGACGCAATTGCGCAGAAGAGGTTGGCGGCCGAGAAAGTCAACCCCTCCGACCAGCCCTTCATTCGCGCCGAGAACGAGGATGACGACGGCTACGACCCATACTCGGACCGCCGTCCTCGCCCCGAGCCGCTGTTCGAGCGTGACCCCTGGGGATAGCCGGGCATCGCTCGCATGGGGGCGTGCCCGCTAGCCCGTTGCGCCCCAGTTGTCCTGCATGTACCGCCACACGAAGAACACGATCACGCAGAGCACCGCAATCACGGCGACGAGCGCGACCGCCGAGCGGATGCGCATCTTTCGCTCGCGCGAGGCGAAGATGTCGCGGCGACCTTTGGGGATCTCGAGGTACTGGCCATAGTGAAGGTCGCGGCGCAGCTGCGACATCTCTGAGCGCGACTTGCGGTAGGAGCGTCCGGAGAGCATGGACCCCCCGTTGGCATAGCCCGAGTCGTGCGTGAAGCCCTCGAAGCCGTCGGCGCTTGCCTGGTTGTCGAAGTCATCGATGGGGGCGACGGTCTTGTGCGGCGTCCGTGTGCGCGTGTAGCGTTGCGGCCTGGGCGCGGTCTCTCGCGCCTCGGGCGCGGGCGTCTCGCCAAAGCCTGCGGCGGGGGAGTTCTCGCCAGAGCAGTCCGCCATGATTGTCTGGCCGGGCGATGCCGCGCGCCGATCCTGCGCGTTGCCCGGTGCCGAGAAGTGCGACCCCTCGGGCGTCACCTGCGGGCGGGAAGAAGCGCTGCCCTGGTTGTCCAGGTCGTCGTAGTTGTCCATGTGTTCGTGCCTCCGGTTGCGGTCTGCACGGCAGTACCAACATCATAGAGCACGCAAGGCCCCCAAACCACCTATTGCGCGCTCATTGTGTCGGAGGCGTGCGCAAATACAAAAGCTGGGCAGCAGGCGCCAGACGGCGCGGCGGAGCCTATATCGCGTCCGCGCGAAGGGCGTCCACGATGTTCAGGGCATGGCTGCGGCGCAGCGCGTAGGCCACGGAGAGCCCCAGCACCGCCACCACGCCCATGATGGCCCCGGCCACATAGCCCCAAGGCAGCTCGAAGGAGACGTTTGCGACGGGCTGCAACGCGGACCAGAAAAGCCAGACCACGCCCGCCGAGAAGAGCAGGCCAAACCCCAGGCCGCGCAGGGCATAGCTTGCGCACTCCGCCACGAGCATGCGACGGAACCCCTTTGGCCCCAATCCCACGCTTTGCAGCACGGCAAATTCGTGCGTGCGCAGGATGATGCTCGTGGAGAGCGTGTTGAACACGTTTGCTACGGCGATGAGCATGCATACCACCGAGAAGATCGTCACCAGAAGCTTGAAGAGGCCCACGATGGCGTCCGCCGTCTCCTTCTCAGCCACCTTGTTGACGACGTTTGCCGAGCCATCGGTGCCCACCGTGGCGTTGGCGGCCTCCTGGAGGGCGTTGCCGGTGTCAAAGGGGTCGGCGCCCTCGGCGAGCGAGAAGGGCATCAGGATGCTTGCCGACAAGAAGAGGTTGGGGCGCGCCTCGAGGGCGGAGACCGGCATCACCGCGACGAGCATTGGGGAGGCCGTGAGACTGGCGTCGCCGAGCTGGGCCGGCAGCGAGTCGAGCGATCCCACGAAGGAGATGGTGCCGGAGTCCGCGATGGCGTCCGAGAGGCCGGTCTGGCGCCGCGTCACCCCCGTGTTGTCCCCCGTGCTCTCCCACGTCTGGGCCACGGCGCCGCCGTCCGGCATAAGCGCCAGGAATGACTGCTGGTCACGCAGCTCGTAGGCCGTGGCGGTGGTGGGCGAGCCATATGGGGCCGCCACCTTTGCCCCGTTCGAGCTGGTCCACTCTGCCAGCACGTTGAGCGCCAGCGCCGGCAGGCTCTTGCCGTCTTCCGCCGTGGTGCCGCTCGCGCCGGCCTCCTTGCAGAGGGCGGCCCAGGTGTCATCATCCACAAACGAGACGATCATGGTGCCTGCGTACGAGCCGTCCCTGGAGATGTTGCCCATGCCGGCGTTGTAGTCGGCGAGAAACGCCTGGCCGGCTTCCGACACGCTCCCCGCGGGGAGCGCGGCCTGGACGGTGCCGCTCACGATGACCTTGCCCGGGGTAAGGCCATCAACCCGGTCAGACATGGCCTGGATGTCTCGCGCCAGGCCCAGCGTGCCCTTGGATGTGGAGCCCTGGTCGGATATGTGGGCGTTCATGACGGCAAGCACCATGTCGGACCGGCTGGTGGCGCCAAGGTCGTTGCCAATGGTCATGAGGCGCACCATGTAGAGGGAGATGGCGCCGGAGAGCACGATGAGCACCACCGAGAGCGCAAGTGACACCACGACGGTGCGGCCGCGCGAGCTGGAGCGCGAGAGGTTCCTGCTCGCCAAAAGGCCGGAGAGGCCCATGATGCGCTCGAGCAGCGGCGTCCTGGGCACGGTGCCAGCGGCCTGCGCCCTCTCGACCGCGCGCCGCGCGCCCCTCGAGAGCCTGACGTCCCGCTGCTGGCGTATGGCGTCGATGGCCGAGACCCTGCTGGCGCGCCATGCCGGCGCCCAGGCGCTCGCGAGCAGCACGAGGAAGGACGTGGCGACCATGCCGGCCACCAAGGCGGGGCTTATCACGAGGGGTATGCCCTGGGCGGTTCCCGTAAGAGAACCCCGGAACATGGCGTCGAAGGCCCGTGCCGAGCTGCCGAGCATCGCCGCGACTCCGGCAAGCCCCGCCGCAAGCCCCAGGGGTATGCCCACAAGGCCGATGGCGGCGGCCTCCATGAGCACCGTCCTCCTCAGCTGGCGTTTTGACGCCCCCAGCGAGGAGAGCAGGCCAAACTGCCGCGTGCGCTCGGCCACCGAGATGGAGAAGGAGTTGCCGATCATGCCGATGGCGGCCACAACGATGACGCCGCCTATCACGGCGACCATGTCGCGCAGCGATTCCACGGCAGTGTTCTCGTCGTTGGCAAGGCCCTGGAATGCCAGCAGGTAGCTGTGAAGGTAGTAGTCCTCGGTGCCGAAGATGGGTGCCGCCCAGTCCTTGAGGGACTCGCGCGATGAGAAGCCGTCCGTGCTCACCCACACGCGCGTGAAGAGGGGGCTTGGGACGTCGTTCGGCGAGACGACCGCAGTGGTGCCCGCCTCCTCAAAGGCGGTGAAGTCGTTTCTCAGGAAGTGCTGCGGCACGTAGAAGCCCACCACGGTGAAGCCGCGCGTTGTCGATGGCGCGCCGGGCGCTCCGTTCTCGTCGAGTGCGGCGCCCATGGGCAGCGTGACGGCAGATCCCAGCTCGATGGCACCGTCGCTGGTGGCGCAGGCGCCCGAGCCGTCGTCGGTGAGCGTGACGCCGGCAAACGTGACCGGCAGCATGACCTCGCCCGGTGCTTCCGGCTCGCGGCCGGAGCGCACGGTGGGCATGACGGTGAGGCCGTGTGCCTGGTCCGCGCTGCCGCGAAGCACCCGCGGCGAGGTCTGGATGGCGAGCGTCGTGGTGCTCAGGTCGGCGTCGCTCGCGTACGAGGCGTATCCCGCCACCCGGGACTCCATGGCGGCCGTCACGTGCGTGTCTGTCGCCAGCTGGCCAAGGGCCGAGTCTGCCTCGGCCGGCCGGAGCCCGTCGTAGACCTGCCAGGATCCCTCGGTTGCCACGGTGCGGTCGAGAAGCGCCGAGGCAATGCTTGTGGCGGTGGCCACCACGCCCGTGAGCAGGGCCGTCGAGAGGACCACGCCAATGACGGTGACCACGGTGCGCGTGCGGTTCTTGCGCAGCGACCGCAGGGTGAAGCTCGCGAAAACCCCCATTGAGCTCACCCCCTGCGCTCGTCGGAGACTATGCGCCCGTCCTCGATGGCGATCACGCGCTGGGCCATGAGGGCCACGTCCTCGTCATGCGTGATCACCACGAGGGTCTGGTGCAGGTCCTTGTTGGACGAGCGCAGGAGCCGCATGATCTCGGCCGAGTTCTTGGAGTCGAGGTTGCCGGTGGGCTCGTCTGCAAGCACGATGGCCGGCGAGTTCATGAGCGCCCGGCCAATGGCCACGCGCTGCTGCTGGCCGCCGGAGAGCTGGTTGGGCAGGTGGTGCTCGCAGCCCTTGAGGCCAAGAGACGAGACGAGCGCATGCAGGCGCTGCTCGTTTACCTTGCGGCCGTCCATGCGCACCGGGAGCGTGATGTTCTCCTCCACGTCCAGCACGGGGATGAGGTTGTAGAACTGGTACACCAACCCCACCTCGCGGCGGCGGAAGACGGCGAGCTGCTCGTCGCTGCGCTTGTAGACGTCCTCGCCGTTCATGCGCACCGTGCCCGAGGTGGGCCTGTCGACGCCGCCCATGAGGTGCATGAGCGTCGACTTGCCCGATCCGGACGAGCCTACGATGGCTACGAACTCGCCGGCGGCGATGGTCAGGCTCACGTCATCGAGCGCCCGCACTGCGGCGGGTCCCGTCCCGTAGACCTTGGTGAGGTGCTCGATGCTCAAGATGTCCATGGCGCTCCTCTCGATTGCCTGTGGTTGCGTCACCTCACCATGGTGCGCCCGTGCGTCCACGTGGCCGTGACTCGCGCGTGACTAAACCGTCACCTTGGCAAACACCAGGTCAAACCGTGCGCCCCCGGTTGGGCTTACGTTGGAGGCCGTGATCTGGGCGCCCTGGGCCACGAGTAGCGCGCGAGAGAGCGACAGGCCAATCCCCACGCCGCTGGGGTTGCAGACGTCCTCGTCCCGGCGGGCGGCATCGCCCGCGCCATGGTAGAAGCGGTCGAAGACGTGGGGCAGGTCCTTCTCGGCAATGCCTGGGCCGGTGTCCTCCACGCGGATGCGGCAGGCCACGGCGTCCTCGCTGGCGGAAATGCGCACGGTGCCGCCGGCGGGCGTGTGCTCCACGCAGTTCTTGAGCACGTTGGCCAGGGCCTCGCGGGTCCAGGCGGCGTCGCCCATGAAGGAGCAGCCCGGGCCCACGTGGGTCCGGAAGGCCACGCCGGCGAGGTCTGCGGCCACGGCCAGTGGCTCCTGCGCCGCCTTGACCAGCGCCGCCACGTCCACGCGATGCCGACCCAGTCGCACCACGCCGGCGTCCAGGCGGGCGAGCTTGAGCAGGGAGGACACGAGCCACTGCAGCTGTTCCAGCATGCGCCCGCAGTCGCGTATGCGCTGGGCGTCCTTGGGCGTGGAGGCCGCCTGGCGCATGAGCTCCAGCTCGATGCCAAGCGACGTGAGCGGGGTTCGCAGCTGGTGCGAGATGTCGGCCAGGGCGTCGGCGAGCGCGCGCTTCTCGGCCTCGAGCTCCTCGTTGGCAATGACGAGCCGCGTCACGGTCTTGTCGAGCTGGCTTGCGAGGATGGCCAGCTCCCCCTCGCCCATGCCCTTAAAGCTCACGTCGCGCCTGCCGGCAAGCGCGCGGTCGAGGTGCTCGGATAGCTCGGCTATGCGGCGGTAGCGCAGTCCGGTGGTCAGCGAGTACAGCGCCACGAGGGCGCCCCCGCATGCGGCGACCCACGCGGCTGCGGTCGCGCCGGCCTGCGACCAGGCGCCCGCGCAGCACGCGGCGGTCGCTGCGGCGCCAATGCCGAGGAGCGCCAGAAACCTTGGGTCGCGAGGCATGGCGCTACTCCGCCGCGCGGTAGCCAAGGCCGCGAACGGTACGGATGAGCCGCGGGTTTGCTGGGTCGTCCTCGATCTTGTCGCGCAGGCGGCGAATGTAGACCGAAAGGGTGTTCTCCTCGACGTAGGCGCCGGAGTCCTCCCAGAGCGCCTCGCGCATCATGTCGCGCGTCACGACGCCGCCCGCCTTGCTCGCGAAGAGCAGCAGCAGGCGGTACTCGACGGCCGAGAGGTCCAGCTCGCGGCCGTCCTTGGTCGCGCGTGCGCGGGCGGGGTCCACGGTGACGCTTCCCAGGTGCAGGAGGTGCTGCGTGGGCTGCGAGCGCCGGAGCACGGTGCGGATGCGCGCGAGCAGCTCGCGCGGGCGGAACGGCTTCGCGATGTAGTCGTCGGCGCCCATCGAGAGGCCGGCGACGGTGTTGAACTCGTCGTCCGACGCGGTGAGAAAGACCACGGGCAGGTGCGGGTGGGCCGCCTTGAGCGCGCCGCATACGGCAAATCCGTTGCCCTGCTCAAGCGTGACGTCGAGAAGCACGAGGTCAAAGGGCTTCTCGTCGCGCGTGCCCAGGGCGATGGCACCGTCTTGGCTCGGGGTGGCCTCAACGTCATAGCCCCCGGAGCACAGAAGCTCCGTGAGCGTGCGGACTATGTCCGCGTTGTCCTCGACGAGCAGTATGCGCATGGGGCCTCCCCGGTTGTGCGGCGGTTGCGTGGCTTCGCGGCGCCTGTGCGGTCCGGTGTGGCTTCGCGGCGCCTGTGCGGCACGTTACCACACCACACTTACCACACTGAGAGCGGCGCGTCCTGGGCGGCGGCACAGACGGTGAGGTGGCCGTCGGGCGTGCGCGCCTCCGTGAACGTCGCGTTTGCCGCCTCGGCACCCACGGCGGCGGCCAGCGCGCGCACGGCCACGCTGGGCCGGTTGTTCTCGTGCGAGAGGTGCATGCCCACGATGACCTCGGTCTCGCTGGTCACGAGGTCGGGCAGGGCGCTTGCGGCCTGGGCGTTTGAGAGGTGCCCGAGCCGACCGTGGATGCGCTGCTTGAGGAAGCCGGGGTAGGGGCCCGTGGCGAGCATGCGCTCGTCGTGGTTGGACTCGAGCGCGAGCACACGGCAGCCGGTGAGCGCGTGGCCGGCCTCGTCGGTGAGCGCGCCCGTGTCGGTGCAGTAGCCCAGGGCGTCTACCAGCTCGCCGTTCCCGTCCACGGTTGCGAAGCGAAAGCCCACCGGGTCCGCCACGTCGTGGCTGGTGGGGAAGACACGTATCAGCATGCCGCACAGCTCAAGCGAGTCCGTGTGGCCGATGACCTCAAACGGGAGCTGCGAGAGGCGTTCGCGCGCGGCGATGGTGCCGGCCGTGGCGAAGAGCGGGCCGTCGAAGTGGTTGGCGAAGACCGACAGGCCCGAGACGTGGTCGGTGTGCTCGTGCGTGAGAAGGACCGCGCGGACGTCATCCATGCTGATGCCCAGCTCGCGTGCGCGCGCCAGCAGCGTGCGGCGGGGGATGCCGTCGTCGACGAGCACGCTGCCTGCGGGGCCTTCGACCACTGCGGCGTTGCCCTTTGAGCCCGAGGCCAGGACGTGCAGGTGGATCTGTGGGGTCATGCGGGACGGTCCTCTCGGTGACGGTGGGCGGGCGCGCGGGGATGCGGGGGCGCGGTGACGTGCAGCGGACAGCGTAGCAGCACCGCGCGACGCAAATTGCCGACGGGACGCGCTCCACGTGTGCGCCAAACTCGGGCGTCTCGCGCGCCGCTTCCACTGAGCCCCGACCCGCCCTTGGCCCGGCTATGCCCATCCGGCCTCCACCAAAAGTGAACACGAAATCAATCGCAGCCGATGGGGACTTCTCAGCAACTGGGCTTCTTTTGGCTGTCGCGACGCGGGATTGAGTTCGTGTTCACTTTCGCCCGCCGCCGGGGCCCGCCTGCCGCCGGGGCTCGCCGCCACCGAGACCCGCCTGCCACCGAGACCCGCCTGCCGCCGGGGCCCGCCCGCCACCGGGGCCCGCTCGCCGCAGTGAGCCGCCCGGGCCCGCCCGCCACCGGGAGAGGCCCTCGGCGCAAGCTCCGCCGCACGGCCCGGTGCCGCTCGCGCTTTGCCCTGGCCGTTCGTCTCGCCACGCGCCGCCCTACATGCGCCTTATCACAATGGCGTGGTCGCCAAACTCCACCGCGTAGTCCTCGACCGTTGAGGAGGGCGGCTCATGCCGGGCAAGCTCCCGGCTCAGCTCTTTCCCGCGCCGCCCCGGGAGCAGCGACCAAATGAGGCGCTGTCGCTCATTGGCGAGACGTGGCCTTCTCAGCATGCGCTTCTGCTTCGAGAAGTCCCGCTGGCCGGTGCGCTCGAGAAGTGACATCGCCTGCAGCATCACGCGATCGATGCCGCCGCGCTCGTAGAAGTCCTCTTTGGTCACGGGGAGAACCGAGAGCCCCTGCACCAGGAGGTCGCGGTCACGGCGCTTGTCGGCGACCATCGCCTCGCGCATGGCAACGAACGCGCTGCCGTCGACAAGACCAGCGTCCGGCGCCTCGGACCCGTCTTCGCCAAAATGCGCACCTCCATCATAGTTGAAACCAACGTTGGTGTCTCTCACAAGCGAGTCCGGCACGCGGCTCTTTTTGTTTACAAGTGAGGTAATTGGCCCGCGCGCGACAAGCCTTGGGTTGAGCTGCATCTCGCCAAGCTCGTATCCCAGCTCGTGAAGGGGCATGCGGGCAAGGCCGTTGAGAAGCGCCTCCTGAGCAGACCATGCCTCGTCCATGAGCCACTCTGCTACCCTGCGGCTTTGCTCAAGCCCCGCCAGGTCGCGTGCCGCGGAGACGTACGACCGTATCCGATCGGCGGTAGTTACGGGTTTGATGCCGTATGTGATCTTGCCGTCGCGAGGGTCGCGGGCGTCGCGCGAGAACCGACCGCACAGTTCGAGCCCAACAAGAAGCTGCACGGCAGGTGGCATGATGGCCCCAAGCTCAATAAAGAGCAGCTCGGGACAGGGGATGCGAACCCCGGCGCGCAGTTCGACCACGGAGTTGGCCGGCAGGCCGCGCACGTACACGGTGTTCCTTGCGGTTTGCGAGCGAATGCGTGCGCCCGGGCGCGGGACCATCACCTGGACCCGACCGCGCACGTCGGACAGGCTGACGCCCACGAATTCCAGGCACGCGGCGATTCGCCGGCGGGTCCAGTACTTGCGTGGGCCAACCACGGATTTCTCGAGGCCGCGCCGGTCTGCCGTGAGCGTGCGGCCCGAGCTTCGCCAGGCGCGCAGGACGTGCAGGGCAGTGAGTTTGTTAAACGTGATTCTCATGCTGGCCTCCCCCCGGACAGCGGACGGTCTGTGCCGCTCGACGCATGGGCGCGCGTGCGGGCGCGTGCCGAGAGGGTACGCCACCCGCCGCCTTGGGAAGTGAACACGTTTTTGACTGTCGGACGCCTCGCGTTGCAAAAGCCCTGTTGTAGTGGAGGAGATGGCGGGTGGCATTGAAAACGTGCGCGCTTTTCGTGTCAGGTTGGGGGGCTGTCGGCGGGTCCAAAAGGACGGTTGAGGCGAGAAAAAATCTCACGGAGCGTTTTTTTGGCGGTCTCGCACCGAATTCCGTCAGATCGCATGGGATCCGGGGGGCAAATCTGCCTGCTGCCAGGCACTTTTCTGACAGAAAACGCGCTTTTCGAATCACGCAAAAAATGACATTATTTCTCCACATAACATTTCTGCATATCAGCGTCGGGCCGGCTGCGGGCGTCCCGCTTGCGCCCAATATGGCACCTAGGGCATCGCGCCCGTCGCCGCATGGCCGAGGCATCGCCGCTGTGGTGCCCTCCGGCGCTTCTCGGCGTCCAAAAGTGAACACGAATTCAATCCGGACGGAACGCCGCCGGCAAAAGGCCAGTTGACGAGAAGCCCGTCAACGTCGCAATTGAAAATGTGTTCACTTTTCCGGGGGAGGGGAGGGGGCGGCTGGCGTCGGCGGCGGATGCAGCGGGTAGAATCGAGAACGTATGGTTCGCGCATGCGTCGGCGCCAGCTGCCAGGGGGGGAGGAAGCGCACATGCCAAGCGTTGCCCGCAGATACGGCTTGGGAGGTCCCGGTGCCGATTGCGGCCCTCGCCGCGCCCCCGCCCCCGGTCGCGCCCCCGCCTTCGCGCGTCCCTCCCGCAGCACCGATGACGCCCTGCGCGCCCCCGTCGTGCTCATGGTCTCCGGCGGCGCGGACTCCACGGCCCTTCTCGTGCTGGCGGCAACCTCCGCGCTGGACATCGATGACGGCCGCGGCCACGCCCGCATCGCCCGCGAGCGCCTTCATGTGCTCCACGTGAACCACCGCCTGCGCGGCATCGACGCCGACGAGGACGAGGAGTTCGTCCGCGACCTCGCCGCCCGCTACGGCATCCCCTGCACCATCCGTCGCGTGGACGTGGCCGCGCTGGCCGCGGCCTCGCCAGACGGCAACGTGGAGAACGCCGGCCGAGAGGTGCGCTACGGCGAGGCCGCCCGCCTGGCCAACGAGCTCTCGGCCCAGCTGGGCACGCCCCGCTCGGCCGCGCGCGTCCTCACGGCCCACACGGCCAACGACCGCGCCGAGACCTTTGTGATGAACGCCATCCGCGGGACCGGCGCCTCGGGCCTCTCGTCCATCCCGCGCCGTCGCAACCGCGTGGTGCGCCCGCTGCTCGACCGCACGCATGACGAGCTCTGCGAGTTCCTGCGCATGCGCGGCATCGTGTGGCGCGAGGACGACACGAACTCCGACACCCGCTACCTGCGCGCATACGTGCGCCACGAGGTCATGCCGGTGCTTGAGCAGAGAAACCGGCGCGTCGTGGCAAGCCTCTCGACCACCTGCGACATCCTCTCGGACGAGGACGCCTATCTCACCGCGGTCGCCGCCCGCACCCTGCGCGACCTCACGCGCCGCAGCGGGGAGGGCGCCATCGCCCTGGACGCCGCGCGCCTCTCGGCCTGCGAGGTGGCCGTCGCCCGCCGCGTGGTGCGCGCTGCCATCCTCGGGATCTGCCCCGAGGCGCGGCTCGAGGCGCGCCACATTGCCCAGGTGCTCACGCTCGTCGCGGCAGGCGCCGGATCGGCGTCCATCCCCATGGGCGCCGATGCCCGCGTGGAGTACGGTCTGCTCTTCCTGCGCGCCCGCACGCCCAAGGCCCGCGACTTCGCCGGTTGGCTTGAGGTTCCCGGCGAGCTTTCCCTGGGAGACCCGCGTCCCGGCCGCGCGTCCGCGCACCTCTCGGCGCGCCTCCTTCCCGCCCCGGACGGCGCGGACATCCCGGCGCTGGCCCTCTCGCACGGCCGGGAGTGGGCCGGGACGTCGGTTCTCCTCGACGCCGCCGCCTGCGGCATCGACGCCAGCCTGGGCGGCCGGCTCTGGGTCGACTCGCCGCACGCGGGCGACGTCCTGTGCCCCCTGGGCATGCGCGGCCAGTCGAAGAAGGTCTCCGACCTGCTCAACGAGGCTCGCATCCCGGCGGCCGAGCGCCCGCTCGTGCCCGTCGTGCGCACCTCTCCCACCGGCCCTGTGGTGTGGGTTGCGGGAATCAGGGCCGATGAGCGCGCTCGCTGCACGACTCGCACCTCACACTTGCTAGAATTGAGTCTCCGAACAGCATAGGCGGCACGCGGGCCGACAAGCGCGGCGGCCGCCCGTTGGGAGTGGAGGATCGCAATGGCAGAGGTGCATCCGGACGTGGAGAGCGTCGTCCTCAGCGAGGAGGACATCCGCCTGATCGTGTCGAGCATGGGGCGCCGCATCTCCGAGGACTATGCCGACAAGAACCCCCTCATCGTGGCCGTCCTGCGCGGGGCCTTCGTCTTCACCGCAGACCTCATGCGCGCCATCACCGTGCCCTGCTCGGTGGACTTCATGGCCGTGAGCAGCTACGGCGACGGCATCAAGAGTTCCGGCGTGGTGCGCATCGTGAAGGACCTCGACACCAAGGTCGAGGGACGCCACGTGATCGTGGCTGAGGACATCCTCGACTCCGGCCTCACCCTGTCCTACCTGGTGAAGCTCCTGCGGTCGAGAAAGCCCGCCTCTATCGAGATCGCGGCCTTCTCGGTGAAGGACATCCCCAACCACGCGCCGGCCGTCACCCCGCGCTACGTGGGCGCGCACGTGCCCGACGCCTTTGTGGTGGGCTACGGCCTCGACTACGCCGAGCGCTACCGCAACCTGCCCTACGTGGGCATCCTCAAGTCCGAGGTCTACTCCAGGTAACGCACCCAGGAAGCTATCGCAAGGAGACGTTTTCGTGTCAGACAACAACCGGCTCGACATGCCCCCCGTGCCGGGAGGTGGCAACCGCGGTCCGCAGAACCAGCGCAGCTTCGTCGTCACGCTGCTCGTCGTCGTGGCGATCGTGGCGTACCTGGCCTTCTCGACGGGGCGGGGCCCGCTTTCCCCCTCAGACACCGTGACCACGCTGGCCACCAACGAGTTCGTGACCGCAGTCAAGGAAGACCGCGTGGGCTCGGTGACCTTCAAGACATCGGATGGCAGCGTCTCGGGCGACTACTGGTCGAGCAAGGACGACAGGGGCGACGATTCCAAGCTCCAGAAGTTCAAGAGCTACTACGTGGGCGCGGACTCCCTGGACGAGCTCATGGCCAGGCACTCGGAGACCTCGTTCACCATCGACACCGCAGACGGCGGCGTCTGGGAGACCGTCCTGCTTTCGGTGGTGCCCACGCTGCTTCTGGTGGCCGTCTTCGTGTACTACATGCGCCGCATGGGCGAGCAGAACGGCCGCACGATGGACTTCGCCAAGACCAAGGCGCAGACCACCGAGGAGGAGCGCCCCAAGGTCAAGTTCTCCGACGTCGCGGGCATCGACGAGGCCGTGGAGGAGCTCAAGGAGGTCCGCGACTTCCTGCGCGAGCCCGAGCGCTACCAGAAGATGGGCGCCAGGATCCCGCACGGCGTCCTCCTGGTTGGCCCTCCCGGCACGGGCAAGACGCTGCTCGCCAAGGCCGTGGCAGGCGAGGCGGGCGTGCCGTTCTTCTCGATATCCGGCTCTGACTTCGTGGAGATGTTCGTGGGCGTGGGCGCAAGCCGCGTGCGCGACCTCTTCAAGCAGGCCAAGGCCGCGGCGCCCTGCATCATCTTCATCGACGAGATCGACGCCGTGGGTAGGCAGCGCGGTGCCGGCCTGGGCGGTGGCCACGACGAGCGCGAGCAGACCCTGAACCAGCTGCTGGTGGAGATGGACGGCTTCGAGGACAACTCGGCCGTCATCCTGGTCGCGGCAACCAACCGCCCGGACATCCTCGACCCGGCGCTGCTGCGCCCCGGCCGCTTCGACCGCCGCGTGACCGTCGACCGCCCAGACGTCAAGGGGCGCGAGAAGATCCTGCGCGTTCACGCCCGCAACAAGCCGTTCGACAGCACGGTCGACTTCGCTGCCGTCGCCAAGATCACGCCTGGCTTCACCGGCGCCGACCTCTCCAACCTCATGAACGAGTCGGCGCTGCTCTCCGCGCGCAGGCACAAGGAGAGAATCGGCCAGGGCGAGGTCGAGGAGGCCATGGAGCGCGTGATTGCCGGCCCAGAGCGCAAGAGTCGCGTGATCACCGAGAAGGAGCGCCGCATCATCGCGTTCCACGAGGGCGGCCACGCGCTCGTCGGCCACGTGCTCGAGGGCTCCGACCCGGTACACAAGATCTCGATCGTGAGCCGCGGGCAAGCGCTTGGCTACACGTTGCAGATGCCCGAGGAGGACCGCTTCCTCGAGACACGCGACGGCATGCTCGACCAGATCGCCGTGCTGCTCGCCGGCCGTACGGCCGAGGAGCTCTTCTGCGAGGACATCACCACCGGCGCGAGCAACGACCTCGAGCGGGCCACGAAGCTCGCCCGCGAGATGGTCACGCGCTACGGCATGAGCGAGGAGCTTGGCACGCAGGTCTTTGGCGAGGCGCAGCACGAGGTCTTCCTGGGCCGCGACTACGCGCAGCACAACGACTATGCTGCCGAGACCGCCAAGCGCATCGACGACGAGGTCGAGCGCATCATGCGCGAGGCCCACGCCCGCGCCCAGGAGGTGCTGGAGGCCAGGCGCTCCCAGATGGAGACCATGGCCGCAGTCCTGCTCAAGCGCGAGACCGTCGAGGGAGACGCCGTACACGCGCTGCTCGACGGCACGTGGGACCAGTACCTGGCCGAGCACCCAGAAAACGCCGAGAAGCCCGCTGCCGACGGCGGTGCGGACGCCGAGGCCGGGGCCGGGGCGGTCGCCCCGGCCGACGCCGACGACGCGCCCGAGCCGGTTGCCGACGCCCCAGCCGCCGCTGCCGAGCCGGCCGCCGCCTCGCCGGGCACCGCCGGAACCCCCGAGCACGAGTCCGTAGAAAGGAACGCCGATGTCGATTAACGAGCAGAGCTACGCCTACGGGGCGTCCAAGTCGTCCATCCGCGAGATTGCCGCCTACGGCGCCGCCCGCAAGGCGCAGATCGGTGCCGAGGGCGTCTTCGACTTCAGCCTTGGCAACCCCTCGATCCCCTCGCCGGACGCCGTCCGCGAGTCCATCGAGCGCTCGCTCCGGCTGCCGCCCGCCCAGCTCCACGGCTACACGCCGGCCCCTGGCCTGCCCTTTGTCCGCGAGAGGCTGGCCGCCTCGCTCTGTCGCCGCCATGGCGAGGGCGCCGCGACCGCCGGCGACCTCTACCTCACCTGTGGCGCCGCGGCGTCGCTTTCCATCAGCCTCCACGCGGTGGTGAACCCCGGTGACGAGGTCATCGTGATCGCCCCGTACTTCCCCGAGTACCGTGTGTGGGTCGAGGCCGCCGGGGCCGCCTGCGTCGAGGCCATGGCAGACCCGGAGACCTTCCAGATTGACGCCGAGGCCGTGCGTGACGCCATCACGCCCCGCACGAAGGCCGTCGTGATCAATTCGCCCAACAACCCCGTGGGCTCGGTCTACTCGGCGCAGAACCTTGCCGCGCTGGCAGACGTCCTGCGCGAGCGCGAGGGCGCCCTCGGCACGGCCATCTACCTCGTCGCTGACGAGCCCTACCGCGAGATCTCCTACGGCGTCGAGGTGCCCTGGGTCCCGGCCGCCTACGACCGAACCCTGGTGTGCTACTCGTACTCCAAGAGCCTGTCGCTTCCCGGCGAGCGCATTGGCTGGGTGCTGGTGCCGCCCACCAACCCCGACCACGACCGCCTGGTCCCCGCCGTCGCAGGCGCGGGCCGCTCGCTGGGCTTCGTCTGCGCGCCCGCGCTCTTCCAGCGCGTGGTCGCCGACTGCTGCGACGTGCCCGCGGACGTCGAGGCCTACGCGCGCAACCGCGAGGCGCTCACGCGCGGACTCTCCGAGCTGGGCTACCGCTACATCGAGCCGCAGGGCGCCTTCTACCTGTGGGTCAAGGCCCTGGAGCCCGACGCCAACGCCTTCTTCGAGCGCGCGAAGGCGCTCGAGCTGCTGCCCGTCCCGTCCGACAGCTTCGGCTGCACGGGCTGGGTGCGCGTCGGCTACTGCGTGAGCTACGAGACCATCGTGAACTCTATGCCCGCGTGGCGGAAGCTGGCCGAGAGCTACAGGTAAGCGCCGCGGCGGGCGCGGGCCTGCCACGCAACGGGATCTGCCGGGAGGGGGTCGGGCATGTCGTCTCGCACGTCGGGGAACACCTGCGGAGACTGCGTCTTCTTTGGGAGGCGCACGGGGATCGTACGCACGCGCAACGTGTGCGAGCGCCCTGGCTCAAAGTGCCGCGCAGCCGAGAGGGACGAGCATGCCTGTGGCTCCTACCAGGCCTCCCCGCGGACGTCGTTCGGGCTTGGCATCTCACGCGCGAGCAGGGCCGTGACGGCCGCCAAGGCCCCCGTGTCCCAGCCCCGGCCCGCGCCCGGCCGGCAGATCCTCTGCGACACGCACTGCCACACGCTCTTCTCGCGCCATGCGTACTCGACGCTTGAGGAGGACGTGCGCGCCGCGGCGGCCCAGGGCATGGAGCTCCTCGGCATCACGGACCACTACTCCAGCATGCTGTACGCCCGGCAGAGCGTCCAGGACTGGCAGTACTTCCTCAACCTATGGGCGTGGCCGCGCAGATGGCACGGGGTGCGCCTGCTCCGGGGGTGCGAGGCGGACATCGTCGACCTCGACGGCAACATCTTTGGGCACGACATCTTTTTTGACGAGAGCATGACCGGCGGCAGGTTCTCCCGCCCGCACAACCTCAAGCGGATGGCCTTCGCGCAGTGCGACTACGTCATCGCGAGCGTCCATGGCAAGGAGTTTGCCCACGGCGCCTCTCGCAACCAGATCACGCGGATGTACCTGCGCGTCCTCGAGGATCCCAAGGTCCTCATCCTGGGGCACATCGGTCGCACGGGCCTCGACTTTGACATGGACGCGGTGCTTGGAGCCGCGAAGGAGCGCGGCAAGCTCATCGAGGTCAACGAGTCGAGCCTCATCGCCCAGAAGCGCGCAGGCTCCTACGAGCGCTGCCGCCAGGTTGTCTCGCGCTGCGCAGAGCTGGGCGTGAGCGTCTCGGTTGGCTCGGATGCGCACGTCTCGTCGCTGGTGGGGCACCACGAGGCGGTGGACGCCCTGCTCGACGAGGTCCACTTCCCGCAGGAGCTTGTGGCCTGCCGCGACGCGGCCACGTTCGCGGGGGTCGTCGAGTCTGTCATCGGCCCCATGGCCGAGTAGCGTTGGCGTGTGGCCGGGGCGTGAGCGCGCTTTGTCAGTGCGCGCCCTCTCCAAACGGGGTAAAGTTAGCCCGAACAGACTGAACACCCCAATCGGTCGGGCGCACTTCCGCGTGCCACGGCCACCGCAAGGAGAGGCATGACACTCGACAGGCTCGAGATTGGCAAGGACGCCGTCGTGAGTTCGGTGGATTGCGAGGAGAAGTCCCTGCGCCAGCACATCTTCGACATGGGCCTCACGCCGGGCACCGAGGTCACCATGGTCAAGCATGCGCCCATGGGGGATCCGCTCGAGATCCGCCTGCGCGGCTACGAGCTCACCATCCGCGCCGCCGACGCGGCCCAAATCTCCCTCGCGAATGTCCACGACGCGCACGAGAAGGTCCGCCTGCAGGTGGCCTCGGGCGTCACGAGCCACCCGGCCATCGGCGAGAGCGAGCTGCGCCCCCGTGCGTCAGGCGGGGTGGTTCCCGCGGGCAGGCCCCTCTCGCTTGCCCTGGCCGGCAACCAGAACAGCGGCAAGACCACGCTCTTCAACCAGCTCACGGGCTCAAACCAGCATGTGGGCAACTTTCCCGGCGTCACCGTTGACCGCAAGGACGGCCAGATGAGAAGCCACCCGGAGGCCACCGTCACGGACCTGCCGGGCATCTACTCCCTCTCGCCCTATACGGGTGAGGAGGTCGTGAGCCGCCGGTTCATCATAGAGTCCAAGCCCGACGCCATCATCAACATCGCCGACGCCACCAACATCGAACGCAACCTCTACCTCACCACGCAGCTCATGGAGCTTGACGTCCCCATGGTCATCGCCCTCAACATGATGGACGAGGTCACGGAGAACGGCGGGTCGGTTGACGTCAACGCCCTTGAGTCCTTCCTGGGCGTGCCGGTGGTGCCCATCTCGGCCGTCAGGGACCAAGGCGTGGACGAGCTGGTCGAGCACGCCATCCACGTGGCCCGCCATCGCGAGCGTCCGGGCCGCATCGACTTCTGCCGCCCGGACGGCCCGGACGGCGGTGCCGTACACCGCTGCATCCACGGCATCGGCGAGCTCATCGCCGACCATGCCGCGCGCGCCGGGCTGCCCGGCCGCTACGCCGCGACCAAGCTCATCGAGGGCGACGAGCTGGTCATCAAGGCGCTTGGCCTCGAAAGGAACGAGCTCGACGCCGTGGAGCACATCATCTCGCAGATGGAGGAGGAGTCCGGTTCCGACCGCCTCGCCGCCCTCGCTGACATGCGCTTCTCGTTTATCGAGGCCGTCTGCGCCCGCTGCGTCAAGAAGCCGCAGGAGAGCCGCGAGCACGAGCGCTCCACGCGCATCGACCGCGTGCTCACCGGGCGCCTCACGGCCCTCCCGTGCTTTCTCGGCATCATGGTCGTGGTGTTCTGGCTCACCTTCGACCTCGTGGGCGGCAACCTCTCGGACCTCATGGCCGCAGGCGTGGACGCGGCCTCGGGTGCCATCGACTCCGCCCTCGCCGCTGCCGACGTGAACCCCGTGATCCACTCGCTGGTCACCGATGGCGTCATGGCCGGCGTGGGTGCGGTCATCTCGTTTCTGCCCATCATCGTGACCCTGTTCATCCTCCTGTCCATCCTCGAGGACTCCGGCTACATGGCCCGCGTGGCCTTCGTGATGGACAAGCTGCTGAGAAAGATCGGCCTCTCAGGCCGGAGCTTCGTTCCCATGCTGGTGGGCTTTGGCTGCTCGGTGCCGGCCATCATGGCCACGCGCACCCTGCCCTCGGAGCACGACCGCAAGATGACCATCATGCTCACGCCGTTCATGAGCTGCTCGGCCAAGCTTCCCGTCTACACCCTGCTGTGCGCGGCGTTCTTCTCCAAGGGCGCCCCGCTCGTGATGGCCTCGCTCTACGTGATCGGCATGGTCGTGGGCGTGCTGGTGGCGCTGATCCTCAAGCGCACGACGTCCAAGGGCGAGCCCGTGCCCTTTGTGATGGAGCTTCCGAACTATCGCATGCCCAGCGTCGCGACAACGCTGCGCCTGGCCTGGGACAAGGCGAAGGACTTCCTCACCAGGGCGTTCACGATCATCTTTGTGGCGAGTGTGGCCATCTGGTTCCTACAGACCTTCGATGTGCGCCTCGACATGGCGACCGACCAATCAAAAAGCCTGCTGGCCATCATGGGGTCGGCCATCTCGCCCGTCTTCGCGCCGCTGGGCTTTGGCGACTGGCGCGCCTCGACGGCCCTGATGACCGGCTTTGCCGCCAAGGAGTCCGTCGTGGCCACGCTCACGGTCCTCGTGGGGGACGCGCCCGCCGCGCTGGCCACGGTCTTCACGCCGCTCACGGCCTTCGTGTTCCTGGTGTTCGTGCTGCTTTACACGCCGTGCGTGGCGGCGATTACCGCCGTGCGCAACGAGCTCGGCGGCCGCTATGCGTTTGGCGTGGTGCTGCTCCAATGCGGCGTGGCGTGGGCGGTCGCGTTCGCCGTGCATGCCGCGGGGACGATGCTCGGCCTGGCGTAGGAGGCCCCGTGCCGCGACGTCGCGGCACGGGGTGGCTGCGGCGGGCCTACAGCTCAAGCTCCAGCTCCAGCTCGATGGGGCAGTGGTCGGAGCCGTACACGTCATCGAGGATCGCCGCCCCGGTCGTCTTGGGCATGAGCTGCGGAGAGACGAGAAAGTAGTCGATGCGCCAGCCGATGCCCCGCTCTCGGGCGCGCATGCGGTAGCTCCACCAGCTGTACGCGCCGGCAAGGTTAGGGTGGCGCTCGCGAAACGTATCCACAAGCCCGCTCTCCAGAAGCCTGGTGAAGCTCTCGCGCTCCTCGTCCGAGAAGCCCGCGCTCCCATGGTTGTCATCCGGGCGGGCGAGGTCGATCTCCTCGTGCGCCACATTGAAGTCCCCGCAGGTCACAACCGGCTTGTCGCGCGCGAGGTCGGAGAGGAAGTCGCGGTAGCGCGCGTCCCACTCCATGCGCTCGTCCAGGCGCGCGAGGCCCGCCTTCGAGTTGGGGGTATACACGTCGACGAACCACAGGTTGGGGAACTCGAGCGCGCACACGCGGCCTTCGTCGTCCGCCACGGGCGAACCGATCGTGCGCACCACCTGCAACGGCTCCTCTCGCGTGAAGACCGCCGTGCCCGAGTAGCCCTTGCGCTCGGCGTAGCTCCAGTACTGGTGGTAGCCGGGCAGGTCGAGCTCGACCTGGCCCTCCTGCAACTTGGTCTCCTGCAGGGCGAAGACGTCTGCGCCCAGCGTGTCGAAGATCTGGGCGAAGCCCGGCTCCTTCTTGAGCACGGCGCGCAGGCCGTTGACGTTCCATGAAACAAAGCGCAGGCTGCGGGTGGTGTCTGCCATGATGCGTCCTCTTCTTGTGATGCGTGAGGCGCGGGGCCGCACGGGGTGGTGTGGTATCGCAAATGCCTCTCAGAGCGTAGCACATGCGGGCAGCGGCCGCGTCCCGTGCCGCCCCGCACCGCTTCCCGCAAAGTCAGGCGCGCATCCGGAGGCGTTGCTCCCCAGCCACGTTGGCGGCCTACTCGCCAAACAGGAACTCGCGCCAGCGCGGCAGCTCGGCGATGCCCTGCTCGTGCCCAAGCAGGTAGGCATGCTCGAGTTCCCTCACGTCACGGGTGGCGCGCGTGACGGGCATCTCGAGCGGCCTCACCACAAGCGCCTTGCCGGACGCCTCGAGCTCATCCAGGTGCGCAAGCTCCTCGTTGTAGCGCCCGGGCCGCGTGAGCATGGCGTTTCTCGCATAGGGGTGGTCCTTCATCATGCGGATGACGCCGCGCCGCCTGACGGCGGAGAGCTCGCGCTTGCGGTATCCCGCCGGGCGGGACGTGATGACGAAGAGCCTCTCGAGGCCGTCGTCCTCCGCGATATGGTTGGGAAGCCCCGCGCCCACGCCCAGCGATCCGTCGAGCATGACCTGGCCGTCAATCTCGATGGGCTCCATGATGCCGGGCATGGTCGAGCTTGCCCGCACGCATGCCATGAGGTCCTCGAGCGTCTGCATGTGGTCGCGGCCCCATACGACGGTGCGACCGGTGTCGCGCTGGAATGCCTGGATGCGCACGCGCGCCGGGTTGGCCTGGAAGGTCTGCCAGTCAAAGGGCATCGAGCCGTCCTCGATGCAGCCCAGGTAGTCGTAGTCGGCATTGAAGAGGCCGTGCTTGCGGAGGAACGACCCCACGCCGCCCATCTTGGGATTTGCCGCAAAGTCCACGAACGAGCGCTTGGTGCGCGCCATGTCGCGCGAGACGTAGTTCGTGGCGACGCTTGCCCCTGCGGAGATGCCGCAGACATAGTCAAAGTAGATGCCTTGCTCAAGCAGGACGTTCACCAGGCCAGAGACGTAGCTTGCGCGCATGGCGCCACCCTCGATCACCAGGGCGCAGCCGCGTACGTTGTTCTCGAGCGGTGCGAGCGGTGCCTGCCGGGACTGCGCCGCCGTCCCGTTTGCCTCTGCGGGAGCGCTCTCGGGCTGGGTGGCCTGGGGCTTCTCGGCCGTGCGCTCGGCTATGTCATCCTCGCGTTGTGGCTGGTCGGTCATGGAAACCACTCCTCTCGGTGCTAGCATCGGAAATACTCTTCTACCCATTCGTCGAGGAGGTGCGTCATGTCTGGTGCGAAGGTGGTCTCGGACGTCTCCGAGGCGGCGCAGGAGCTCGCCGGGAGGGTCGGGCGCGCCAAGCGCGTGGTGTTCTTTGGCGGGGCCGGCGTCTCCACGGCAAGCGGCATCCCGGACTTTCGGAGCGAGGATGGCCTGTACCATCAGAAATTCAAGTATCCGCCCGAGGAGATGCTGAGCCGCGAGTTCTTCCTCTCGCACGCCGAGGAGTTCTTCGACTTCTACCGCACGCGGATGATCGCCCTTGGGGCAAAGCCGAACCAGGCTCACTGCAAGCTGGCCGAGCTCGAGCGCGACGGCAAGCTCTCTGCCGTGGTCACCCAGAACATCGACGGCCTGCACCAGGCGGCGGGCTCGGGGCGCGTCTTCGAGCTCCACGGCTCGGTACACCGCAACGTGTGCCAGCGCTGCGGGCGCGTGTACTCGGCGGAGTGGGTCATGGGCACAACGGGCGTCCCCCGCTGCGAGGAGTGCGGTGGCCGCATAAAGCCCGACGTGGTCCTCTATGGGGAGCCGCTGGACGAGAGGACCCTCGTGGGCGCCGCCGAAGCCATCCAGTCCTGTGACATGCTCATCGTGGGCGGCACCTCGCTCGTGGTGTACCCGGCGGCCGGCCTCGTCCAGTACTTCCAGGGCGATGACCTCGTGATTGTCAACAAGCAGCCCACGCCGCAGGATGGTGCCGCCAGCCTCGTGTGCGCCTGCGACATCGCAAGGGCGTTCGACTTCTAGCGCCGGGGCGCTTCGGCGGTTGCCGGGCGGCGTCCGGCCGCGGCGCCCTGGCGTCCCGGCACCGGGCGTCCCGGAGTCCGCCCGCGCCGCAGCCCGGCCGTTCCCGCCCGCCCGGCCGCCCGCGCCGCCGCACGTGGGGTTCTTCTCCTCTCGGCCCGGCCATCCGCAAGGGCCCAGGGGCACACGCTACAATATCCTGAATGCGGGGCGGGAGCATGCCGCCTCCGTCGCGCCCGGGCGCGACGCCGTCAACGGGAGGTCGATGTCTGTGCTCCGAGAGAACTACGCAACCTGGCTCGTCGGCTCGCGCGAGCTCTCGCTCGCGCGCCCGCGCATCATGGGCATTCTCGACGTGACGCCAGAGGCCTTCCCAGACGGCAAGGGCGGCGTTGATACCAAGGCCGCCACCGAGCGCGGCCTCGAGATGCTCGACGAGGGCGCGGATATCATCGACGTTGGGGCCGCGTCCGTGCTTCCCGGCCATGGGGCCCTGGCCTCCAGCAAGCCCCTGAGCTCCAACGGGGAGGCCGAGCGCGTGGTTCCTGTGATTCGCGCGCTGGTCGCGGAGGGCGCCATCCTCTCGGTGAACACGTGTCACCCGGATGTCGCCAAGATGTGCGTGCGCCTTGGGGCCGCGATCGTGAACGACGCCACCGGCTTCACCAGCCCCGACATGGTGCAGGTTGCGGCCGACACCGACTGCGGCTGCGTGATCATGCACTGGGAGCATGCGGGGCTTGGCTCGCGCGCGCCCCGGCGCGAGGTCCTTCTCGACGACTCCCGCCCCACGCGCTCGCCCGCCCCGCGCCCCATGGCCTCCCAGCATCGCTTCACGCTGCCCGACGAGGCGCCCATCATGCGCCAGGTGATGGGCTTCCTGGGCGACCAGGCGCGCACCCTCATGCGGGCCGGCGTCGCGCACGATCGCATCTGCCTCGATCCGGGCGCGGGGTTCGACAAGTTCCCCGACGAGGACGTGGTCATCCAGCGTGCGACGCGCTCCATGGCATCGATGGGCTACCCCCTGCTCGCGGCGGTCTCGCGCAGGCGCTTCGTGGGTGCCGTCATCGGTGCCGGGCAGGCGGGCGAGACGGATCCCGCCACTCACGGCGTCTGCATCTCCTCGATCCAGAACGGTGCCCGCGTCCTGCGCGTCCACGATGTCGCCGGAACGGCACGGGCCGTGAACGCCTTCTGGGCCGTCTCGCACAAGGACTCCCGCCAGGGCTTCGTGGCGCTCGGCTCCAATGTGGGCGACCGCCTCGCCAACATCACCCGTGCCGTCCAGATGATCGATGACATCCCGCTCACATGCGTGGTCTCGGTGAGCCATGCGTACGAGACGGAGCCCGCCTACGGCATCGAGACCCCGGTTGCCGACGCCGTCGCCGAAATACGCACCGAGCTCCACCCCCTGGTGCTCATGGGGCAGCTGCTCGACGTGGAGGACGCCCTGGGTCGCGAGCGCAACCCTGAGCAGGCGGGTAACGGTCCGCGCACCATCGACTGCGACTTGGCGTGGGTCGAGGGCGAGACGCACGCGGGCAGGCGCCTCACGTTGCCGCACCCGGGCCTTGGCGAGCGTGACTTTGTGCTGGTGCCCATGGAGGACCTCATGCACGACCCGGTGCGGTTCCTGCGCCACGCCGGCGTGGACGTGGTCGACCCGGACGATCGCGTTGGCCACGTGATGGCCGACCTCGGGGAAATCGTATGGGAGTAGCTGCCGAGCGGGCCATGGAGCGTGCGCGCGGGGGCGCGCCGCACGGCGAGCTCCTCTCGCATCGCGATGGCGGGGAGCTTGAGATCGCCTGCGTGCTGCGGCCACAGGTGGGCATGGGGAGCCTCTCGGGCGTTCCCTACGTTGCGGCGCTTGGCGCCTGCGAGGGGCTTGAGCGGCTGGGCGTCGCCGGCGTGGGCGTTGGATGGCCGGCGGACGTCGTGTGCGAGGACGGCCGTGGCCTGGTTGCGCGCGTGCGGACCAGCGCCGGGTACGCCGGGGGCATGTTTGTGGTCTGCTCGCTGGCGCTTGACGTGGCGGGCGACGCACATGCGGGCGCGCTGCCCGCAGACGAGCGGGTTGCGGATGCGGTGTGCGGCGCCATCCTCGCCCGCGTTGGCGCATGGGCCGCGGTCGTGGGCGAGGATGGCGCCATGGCGGGGCCGCTCGCGCCGGCCCTCTCGGACTACTTCGATCGCGTGACGCTTATGGGCAAGCCCGTCGAGCTGGTGTATCCCAACGGTCGCGTGGCCATGCGGGGCACGCTTGCCGGCGTCGACGTGTGGGGGCGTGCCACGGTGAGAAACGAGTTTGGCGGCGAGGTCGAGGTCTCGCCCGAGCAGGCTTCCATTCGCGCGGCGCCGTAGGCGGCGGGCGTCTCGGCGGCTGGTCGGGCTGTCGGCGGGCGTTAGCGCTGCTGGTGCAGCCAGATCTCCCGGATGCCGCGCAGCGTGAGGTCGGGGTCCACGGCCGAGAAGAGGTCCGTTGCCGCGCTCACGGTACGCGCGAGGCCGCCGGTTCCCACCACGGGCGCGTTGGGAATGTCCAGCTCGCGCTTGATGCGGGCTACCAGGCCCTCCGCCTGGGCGGCCGCGCCCACGACGATGCCGGACTGCACGGCGGCCTCGGTTGTCTCGCCCAGCGCGTGGGCGGGTGCCTCGATGGGCACGCTTGAGAGCTTGGCCGCGCGCGAGAAGAGCGCCGCCGCCGAGAGCATGAGGCCGGGCGAGATTGCGCCGCCGCGATAGGAGCCCGCAGCGTCGACGACGTCGATGTTGGTTGCCGTTCCAAAGTCCACCACGATGACCGGCGCGCCGTAGGTGAGTCGTGCGGCCACGGCGTTGGCGATGCGGTCAGCGCCCACCTGGGTGGGGTCGGGCATGTCGATGCGCATGCCGGAGTCCATCTCGGGGGTCACTACCAGCGGATCTGCGCCCGTGCGGTCGAGCAGGCACTTGTGCCAGGCCCGCGTGAGCACGGGCACCACGCACGCGATGCCTGCGGCCGTAACGCGCGCTTGGTCCAGGCCGTCCTTGTTGAAGTAGCCGTGCAGGCGGGCGTCGATCATGTCGGAGGTGTCCGTGTGGCTCGTCGCCATGCGCCAGCCGTGCGCCACGGTGCCGTCCTCGTCAAAGAGCCCGAGCGTGGTCTGGGTGTTGCCAACGTCAATCGCGAGAAACATGGGCATCCTTCCCTGGTGAGAACAACCGTGGCAAAGCGCGGAGGCGGGTCCGCCTCGGCTCGCCCGCATGGCGTGTTTCGATGACATTAGAACACACGCGCGATGGCGATGTGTTTGCGAGGGGCGCTGGCGGCGGCCGCGAGCAGCCACGACCGCCGCTCGTGGCCTGCCACCGCGTCCGCGCAGGCCGCGCCCACCGCGCGTGCGCCCCCCGCATCGCCCCAAAAGCGAACACGTTTTCAATGGGCGGCAGCTGGCTTCTGGGGAAACGCCGTTGCGACGGAGTCGGGATTGAAATCGTGTTCACTTTTGGGGTGTGGGCCGAGGGGCCGCCGAGGTCGGGCGCTGCGGGGGCACCCTCGCAGCGGGCGCCGGCAGGTGACGCGCGCAGTGAGAGATGCCAAAATGACACGCAAAAGCCAGGAAGTGAGCGTGGATCGGCAGGCCCTGGACGGCCCTCTGTCTCGACGTGGGTGCTCCAAGCTCCGTCCGAGGGCGATCAACTGGTAAAATACAACGACGACCTCTGCTCGAGGTGGCTGTGGGACGCTCCCTGAGAGCCATAGGCAAAGGAAACGGTCCTCACTTCCGGGCTTTTGCGTGTCATTTTGGCGTCTTCCGCCGCGCGCGGTTCCCATCTGACTGCTGGGCCCCGCGGAACGCTGCTATCCCATGTCGCTATGGCCCAGCAGGGCCAAGCGGCACTCTTTGTTCGAGAGGGGCGAGCGGTGAGAATCGCGTCGTTGCGCCCTCGCCGCGGCCAGCGATTCTCCACACACCCCTTACGGTTGATTTGCTATACTCCGATAGCTTGACCGCCTTGGGTCGGAGTAATCCGTGCCAAGGCATCACCACCCCTGTCCTGGTCGGAAACCAGGACCGACAAAAGGAGTCCTGCAATGAAGCAAGGAATTCACCCCAACTACGTGGAGTGCACCGTCCGTTGCACCTGCGGGAACACGTTCAAGACGCGTTCCACCAAGCCCGAGCTCGTCATCGACCTCTGCGACAAGTGCCACCCGTTCTACACCGGCCAGCAGAAGCTCGTCGACACCGGCGGTCGCGTCCAGCGCTTCGCCAACAAGTTCGGTGGTGCTGCCCAGGCCAGGCTCGATGCCGAGAAGGCCGCCAAGGAGGCCAAGGCCGCCAAGGCCGCAGAGCTCGAGGCCGCCCGCAAGGCCGCCAAGGAGGCCAAGGCCGCCGAGAAGGCCAAGCGCGCCGCCGAGTATGCCAAGAAGGCCGAGGTAGAGGCCGCTAAGGCCGCCAAGGCTGCCGAGAAGGCCGCCGAGGCCCCTGCGGAGCCCGAGGCCGCTGAGGCCGCAGCCGAGTAGCGCTCGCCCATAGCTGGCACCACATAGCGGGGAGGCCGACCGACGTCGGCCTCCCCGCTGCGTTATCGCCATCCGTGCGTCGCGGCCGCGCTAGACCAGCTTGAGTCCAGGGCCCGGGCCTTCGCCCGCGCCGACGTCGGTGCCGTCCTTCGCTGCCGCGGCCTTCGCCCGGCGCGCCAGCTCCTCATGGTGACGCATGGCGGCCTCGACTTTGCGGAGGCGCTTCTCGGCGTCGTCCTCGGTCTCCTGCACGTAGGTGCAGTTGCACTCCGCGACCACGGTCTCGAGGGCCTTCGCGCGGCGGGCGGCCTCAAGCAGCCGGTCCATCTGGCCCACCGCCTTCGCGCGGGCGATGAGCGCCTGCGCGTTAGTGGGCGAGAGCCGAAGCAGGTGCGGCAGCTCGGTCTCGTCGACCTTGATCTTCTTCTCGCTTGCATAGGCGTCGAGCGCTGCCTCATGCTCGGCCTGTCTCACGGCCTCTTTCTGGAGCATCGTGTCGAGCTGGTCTTCCCGCACTCCCATCTGCGCGAGAACCGCCCCGACGGGTTGGCCGGTCGTGGCGATCTGCTGCGCGATGTCCTGGAACAGCGCGTCTTTCACCTGCGCCACCTGCGAGGAGGGCACCGACTGGCACAGCCGCTCGGCCAGCGCGTCGAGACACCCCGTGGCCTTCTGCTTCTCGGCCGAGTCCTCGCTTAGGGAACCGAGGTATGCGCGGGTCTGCTCGCGTAGGCACCGCTCGTCCTCGAGGCCGTCGAAGTGGCTGGCGACCCAGGCGGGGTCGGCGAGATCACTCTCGGTGCCTCCCGCCTCCCGCACCAGCGTCTTGATGGCAAGCTCGACCTCTGCGTCTGTGGTGCGGGCGACGTGTGCCTGCACGTCCACCGGCCCATACGAGGCAAGGGTGTAGACTGCCTTGTTCCCTATCACAAGCGGCTCGGGCTTCTGGATGGGCATGAATCCTCCTGACTGCGCGACTGGCTGGCGCGCGCGGCTGGCTTCTTGCAAGTATGCCCAACTTCTTCGGATCTCTCTGCAGAAATGCGCCCGCCCGTCGCCGCCGGGACGGCCTTCCGCGCCCCGCCCGCTTGCCTTCTGCGCGCCGTCCCCTGCGCCCGTCTCCCGCCCCGCTCACCCCGCCTGTCTCCGTCCTGCGTCCACCAGCGGCGCCAATTGATGCAGAATGAGCACGTGAGAGGGACGCGCCCCCGGCGCGGGCCCCTTGCGGAGAGGAACAAGGAGAACATGGCAGACACGACCACCACCATCCATACAGACGTCGCCATCGTGGGCGCGGGCCCGGCGGGCATCTTCACGGCGCTGGGCCTCATCGGCAAAGGAGCCTCGCGCTCCATTACCATCGTCGAGAAGGGCCTGCCCGTCGAGCGGCGCAGCTGCCCCAAGGCCAAGGTAGGTCACTGTGTCAACTGTCAGCCGTGCCGCATCACCACGGGCTTCTCGGGCGCCGGCGCCTTCTCGGATGGCAAGCTCTCGCTCTCGCGCGAGGTGGGCGGCGACCTCCCCGAGCTCATCGGCCACCAGTTCGCGCAAAAGACCATCGACCGCGTCGACCGGATGTACCTCGACTTTGGCGCCGACCCGCACGTCGAGGGCCTGGGCCACCCCGATGACGTCGCCGAGATCCGCCGCCGCGCCATCAGCGCTGGCCTCAAGCTCGTGGACTGCCCCATTCGCCATCTCGGCACCGAGAAGGCACAGGAGCTCTATGCGCGCATCGAGGCACACCTGCTTGACGCCGGCGTGAATATCCTCTTCGAGACCGAATGCGTGGAGGTCGTGATCGAGGGCGGCGCATGCCGTGGCCTTGTGGTGCGCAACCGTGACGGCGAGACGCGCATCGAGGCGGGCGAGACGATCATCGCCACCGGGCGGCGCGGCGCAAGCTGGCTCGACGCCATGTGCGACGAGCACGGCATTGGCCACGTGGCCGGCCCTGTGGACGTGGGCGTGCGCGTGGAGGTGCGCAACGAGGTCATGGAGCGCGTGAACGACGTGCTCTACGAGTCCAAGCTCATCGGCTACCCCAACCCCTACAAGAACAAGGTCCGCACCTTCTGCCAGAACCCCGGCGGTTTTGTGAGCCAGGAGAACTACGACGGAGACCTGGCGGTGGTGAACGGCCACTCGTTCAAGGACCGCAAGAGCCCCAACACCAACGTGGCGGTGCTCTGCACGCTCAACTTCAAGAGTCCCTTCGACAAGCCCATCCTCTACGCACAGCGCGTGAGCGAGCTCATCAACATGCTGGGTGCCGGGCATATCCTGGTGCAGCGCTTCGGTGACATCCTCGACGGCAAGCGCACCTGGCCCAAGGAGCTCTCGCAGTCCAACGTGGTGCCTACGCTCCCCGATGCCGAGGCCGGCGACATCACCGCTGCCATGCCCATGCGCCCCATGGTCGAGATCATCGAGTTCATCAAGGCCGTCGACCGCGTGGTGCCGGGCTTTGCCTCATACGAGACGCTGCTCTACGCCCCAGAGGTCAAGTTCTACAGCAACCGCGTCCAGATGGACGAGAACTTCGACACCAACGTCCGGCACCTGCACTGCTTGGGCGACTCCTCGGGTTGGACCCGCGGCCTTATGATGGCCTCGGTGATGGGTTTGCTCATGGGCGAGAAGCTCGCCTGAGACAAGGGGACCACCCCTTGTCCCGAGGCAGCTACCGTTTGCCGACGCGCCCGGCGACGGGGGCCATTGCCGTCTTAACTGTATTAAACTAACTAGTACAGTTAGCACGGACGACCTGGATGCCAGACGTCCGTGTTGCTAGCCAGGTCGTCCACCAGAGGGGCGGGAGGTGTCGTGATCCAGATAAGCTACCAGGACCCACGTCCCATCTACGAGCAGGTGCGCGATGCGTACCGCCAGCAGATCCTCGCCGGCGTGCTCGCACCGGGAGAGCGGCTGCCCTCGGTGCGCGAACTCTCGTCGCGCCTTGCCGTGAATCCCAACACCATCCAGCGCGCCTATCGCGAGCTGGAGCAGGAGGGCTGCATATCCTCGGTGCGCGGCAAGGGGAGCTTCGTCGCAGACGTTTCGAGCGCCGCGAAGGCGCGTCGGCGCGAGCTCCTGGAACAGTTCGACCAGCTTGTCCAAGAGCTCGGATCCCTGGGCGTGACGTCCGAGGAGCTTGGGCGAAGAGTCGGGGGAGGCGAAGGGTGATGTCATCGGCCATTGAGGTCAGAAACTTGCGGAAGGTCTTCGACGGTACGCCTGCGCTCGACGGGGTGAGCCTCACCGTCCCCGCAGGCGCGGTCTACGGGCTTGTGGGGCCCAACGGGTGCGGCAAGTCCACGCTCGTCTCGCACCTGTGCGGCGTCATGCGCCCCACGTCCGGCGACGCCCTTGTCTTGGGCGAGCCGGCCTTCGAGAACCCCGGCGTCAAGGCGCGCATCGCCTGCGTCCCCAGCGAGCCCTACTTCATTGGCTCCGAGAGCGCAGACGGCATGGCGGACTTCTACCGCGCTGTGTTTCCCGGCTTTGACCTCGCGCGCTACTTCGAGCTGGAGAAGCGCTTCGAGATCGACCACAGCCGGCCGCTCCGCAAGCTCAGCCGTGGCATGCGGGCGCAGGCGGCCATCTGGCTCGCGCTCTCCGTCCGCGCGGACGTCCTGCTGCTCGACGAGCCCATGGACGGCATCGACCCTCTCGCTAGAAGGCGCATGTGGCGCCTGGTGCTCGACGAGGTTGCGGAGAGGGGCCTCACGGTACTCGTGACCAGCCACAATCTGCGCGAGCTCGAAGGCGTCTGCGACCATCTGGGCATCATGGACAAGGGCCTTATGCGCGAGGAGGTCGACCTATCCCAGCCCTCGGAGGGCGTCGCAAAGGTGCAGGTGGTCCTACCCGAGGGCGCGAGGCTTCCCGCAGGCCTCCGCATCATCCAGAGGTCCAGTGAGGGGCGCGTGCTCACGCTGCTCGTGCGTGGGGACGCAGACGAGGTGCGAGGGGCGCTCGCCGCGCTGCACCCGTCCTACCTCGAGGTCCTGCCGCTCTCCCTGGAGGAGCGGTTCATCTGCGTGCTTGGAGGCGATGACGATGGCATCATGTGAGATGCACGGGGGGCGTCGCGCTCCCTCACCGGCGCTGGGGCTCTTTCTCGACACCTGCCAGAGGTGCCTGTATCTTGGGTTGGGCTACCTTGTCATCTGGCTCTGCTGGCTGGTTCCCCTGGCGCTGCGAATCGCCGGGCCAACCCCGCCCGAAGACCCCGCATATGAGCTTGCGCAGTCTGCCCTTGCCGTCCTGTCCCTCTCCGCGATCGTCTCGTTTGCGGCGGTCGCAGGCGCGTTCTCGTGGCTCTACGATCGCAGGGCGGCGCAGCTCTACGGCATGATTCCGCTGCGGAGAGGGGCCATCTTCCTTGCGGCTGCGCTTGCGGGTATGGTTCCGCTCCTCGTCGCCGTGGGCGTATCCGGCTTTGTCTTTGCCGCGACGCTCGGCTTTGGACAAGGGGCGGCGGCGGTGCTGCCGTGGGTGGTGAGACACGCCCTGCTCATTCTTGCTTTTGGCGGCCTCTCTGCGCTGTGCGTACAGCTGGCGGGCCGACCGGTCTACGCCCTGCTGTGCTATCTTCTGGCCAACGCCTACGCATTTGCCGCGCGACAGTTTGCGGAGACCCTCTACAGCATCGTCGCGCCATCGGTGATGTGGGCGTCCGTCGAGGAGCTCGATTGGGCAAGCCCGTTCGCACGCCTTGCACAGCTGTCGGCCTCCTGGTCGAGCACACATCCCTTCCCGGATCGCTCTCTCGACGCTGCCCTGGTGCAGGCCGTGGCCGTCTATGCCATTATGGGGCTCGCGTGCGCGGCGCTGGCGGCGCTGGTCTTCTCCCGCCGCAACCTCGAGCGTGCCGGCGATCCCTTTGTGAGCCCGGCCGTCCGCACCGCAGTGAACGTGCTTGTCAGCCTGCTCGTTGGGTTTGCCGTCGCTGGGCTTGTGCTTGCGACGTCGCTCTCGAACCGCTACGGCGTCTCCTCTCAGCTGGCCTCGATGCTCCATGGCGTCTCTCCCCAGCTGGCATGCGTCCTGCCGGTGGTCTTCTCGGTGCTGGTCTTTGCGGTGGCCGAGGTCATCATGGGTCACGGCGTCAAGGCCTTGCGCGGGCGCATCCCGGCGCTTGCGGCCACGGCGGCCGTCTCGCTTGTGGCGAGCATCGCCTGCGTGGGCTCTGCCGCAGACGCGGCGGCGTTTGTGCCCAAGCCCGAAGACGTCAGGAGTGCGACCGTGTCTGCCGTCTCCATGCCTTTTGAGGATGAGGGGGGCGTGGACCGCGTGTGCCGGCTGCACGGCACGCTTGCCGGCCTGGCCTCCGCCGGCGGCGAGCCCGTGACGACGGCCACCTATACGATGGTCATCGCGTACCAGATGAAGGACGGCACCAGCGTCATGCGCCAGTACCTGCTGCCTCTCAACGGAGACGATCTGCCTGCCGCAGACAGCGAGATGGCCCGGACGGTTGAGGACTTTGTCCGCGACCCCGCAACCACAGAGGCGCTTCGCGCGCAGATCGACGCGGTCCTGCTCGACGCGAGCTCGCCGCGCGTGACGGTGGGCTACCAGGAGTACGCGCCATACTCCCAGGAGGACGCGGCCTGGCATACCGAGGCCGTCCCATCCGGGGACTACGCGGCACTCCGTGAGGCGCTTGGCCAGGACATCGACGAGAACGGCGCAACCTGCGTGGTGCCGATGTTCCAGTCGATGGTGGGTGCCTGCGACGCCGCTGGCACCTATCAGTACCATACCTCTATGAGAAGCATCCTGGGCACGGCGAGCGAGACGCCCTACCTCGCTGCCGTAAGCCTCCTGCCCACGGCGACGCCTGATGATGCTTCCGCTGACACGACCATCTACCTCAGCGATGGCGCGACGTCCCATACCGTCGCCTGGCTGCGCTCCCGCTATGGCTACGAGTTCGTCGAGCGCTGAGCGACTCCGGCGCGCTTTTCGCATGGCGTCTCATGCGCGCGGCCCGTGAGCCGCACGTGTGGGGCGCCGCCGCCTGAATCGAAGCGTCCCTGCGGTGGTAGACTTTGCAATGCTGACTAGTCATGCCGCGTCACCGCACGGCCCGCCGTGTGCCGCGGCCCACCTGCAAGGAGAACCGCCATGCGCGACAAGCTCGAGAAGATCATTGCCGCGTACGAGGAGCTGGAGCAGAAGATGGTCGACCCGGCCGTCGTCTCCGACCCCAAGGAGTACGCGCGCATCGCAAAGGAGCACGCCGACCAGGCCGCCCTCGTGGCCAAGGCGCGCGAGTACCTCCAGGCCCTCGACGACATCGAGGCCGCCAAGGAGATGCTCCACGAGGCCGCCGATGCCGAGGAAAAAGAGATGCTCCAGGCCGACATCTCCGAGAACGAGGCCAAGCTCCCCGCCCTCGAGGACGATGTCAAGCTCATGCTCATCCCCGGCGACCCCAACGACGAGAAGGACACCATCGTCGAGATCCGCGCCGGCGTGGGCGGCGACGAGGCCGCCATCTTTGCCGGCGACCTCTTCGGCATGTACCAGCGCTTCTCCCAGTCGCACGGCTGGAAGATCGAGGTGCTTGACGCCAGCCCCGGCGAGGCGGGCGGCTTCAAGACCATAGAGTTCAAGGTCACGGGCGAGAAGGTCTACTCCGTCATGAAGTACGAGAGCGGCGTCCACCGCGTCCAGCGCATTCCCAAGACCGAGAGCCAGGGCCGCATCCAGACCTCCACGGCCACCGTCGCGGTGCTGCCCGAGGCCGACGAGATCGACATCCAGATAAACCCCGAGGACCTGCGTGTTGACACGTACTGCTCCTCCGGCCCCGGCGGCCAGGGCGTCAACACGACCTACTCGGCCGTGCGCATCACGCACATCCCCACCAACACGGTGGTGCAGTCGCAGGAGCAGCGCTCCCAGATCCAGAACCGCGAGGTCTGCATGCAGATGCTGCGCGCACGCCTCTACGAGGCCGAGCTCGAGCGCCAGCAGGCCGAACAGGGCGCCGAGCGCCTCTCGCAGATTGGCCACGGCAACCGCTCCGAGAAGATCCGCACGTACAACCAGCCGCAGGATCGCGTCACGGACCACCGCATCGGCTTCAACTCCACGTACAACGGCGTGCTTCTCGGCGACCAGCTGGACACCGTGATCGACGCCTTGGCCGCAGCGGACCGCGCCGAGAAGCTCGCGCAGGCGGTGTAGGGCGAGGCATGGCCAACCAGACATGGACGATTAAGCGCATCCTGGACTGGACGCGCGGCTACCTCGGGCGCAGGGGCGACGAGCACCCGCGGCTCTCGGCGGAGTGGCTGCTGAGCGACGTCACGGGGCTCTCCAGGGTCCAGGTCTACATGAACTTCGACAAGCCGCTCACCCCGGCCGAGCTCGACGCCATGCACCACGCGGTGGAGCGCCGCGGTCGCGGCGAGCCGTTGCAGTACGTGACCGGTGAGATGCCCTTCCGCCACATCGTCCTGCACTGCGAGCGCGGCGTGCTCATCCCGCGGCCCGAGACGGAGGTCTTGGTCGATGCCGCGCTCGAGGGCGTCGACGCGGCACCGCTCGCCTTTCCCGCCATCCTGGGCGATGCGCCCGAACCAGTGGGGGGCGAGGCCTCTGCCTCGGACGCCGGAGATGCATCGTCCCGGGGCGTGGAGCCTGCCGAGGGGGACGCCGCCCGCGGGCAGGGCGCCGGGCCGGCGGAGCCGCCCGTGCTGGTCGGGCCCGGCTGCCGTGTGCTCGAGATCGGCACCGGCACCGGCTGCGTCGCGCTTTCCATTGCAAGCGAGCGCCCGGGCACCCGCGTGGTGGCCACGGACCTCTCGCCGCAGGCGGTGGCTCTGGCCATGCGCAACCGCGACGCGCTGGGGCTTGCGCATGCGGTCGGCGTGGTCGAGGGAGACCTCGCCTCGGCCGTGGACCAACGGCTCATGGGCACCTTCTCGGTGCTCGTCTCCAACCCGCCCTACATCCCCTCGGCCGTCGTGCCCACGCTTCCGCAGGAGGTCATTGGCTACGAGCCGGGCCTTGCGCTCGACGGGGGAGAGGATGGCCTGGACGTCTTCCGCCGCATCCTCGGGCTGGCGCCCCGCGCGCTGGCGCCGGGCGGCATGCTCTGCTGCGAGCTCTTCGAGGACAACGTTGGGGCCGCCGCCGTGCTGGTGCGCGCCCAGGGCGGCTGGGCCAGCGCCGAGGTGAGGGAAGACCTCACGCATCGCCCCCGCGTCCTCGTCGCCGTGCGCGAGGGCTAGCCGCGTCGGCCCGTCGCCCCAAAGCCGCCCTCCGGCACAGCCCCGTCCGCCATCCGCGCCCACGCCTACCGCTGAGCTGTCTCTCAGGTGTCGCTTGCCGATTTAACTTCATATATTAAGTAGCACATCCTGATAATGGTGTGTGGTATCACGAACCTCGGCATCTAAGGAGCGAGATGGACACGACATACCTCCCGGTGTGCGTCGGCAGCCGTCCCATGTGCCTGCCGCTGCGCCTGCTTGCGTCCGCTGCGCTGGCTCTCGCCGTTCTGGCGGTGGGGCTGGCCTTCCCGACGGTCTCACGGGCCGCCGACAATGCGATCACGATGGCGCACCTCACCTCTGGGCCGGGCAACGGCAACGGCCACTTTGGAGGCTCCAAGCCCGAGGCCTTCGTCCTGAGCGAGGACGCGTCCCTCACCTCGGGCGCCATCTCGGCCAAGGTCGTCATTTCCAGCGAGGAGGCAAACACCCGCTTCCGCCTCGTCACCAAGTACGTCAGCGACGACGAATGGGGGTTCGTCGCCTATGACACCGGGGGATGGATCTGGCAGCACGGGCAGAGCTCCTATGGGGCCATCTCAGGCCTGCCCAAGCCCTCCGCTGGCGTGCCCCTCTCGCTCTCGGTGCGGTATGAGGGCAGCGACATGGTCGTGTCGGTCGACGGCACGGAGGCGCGCGTCAGCGATGCCGGCATGGTCGCCCTCAAGGACAAGGCGGGCAAGGTCGGCTTTGGCGGCGCCACCTACGGGAGCGCTTCCACAGACCTCTGGTTCTCGGGCGTGACGGTGGGCGAGAAGCCCCTTGCCACGACCTCGTTCGCACCCTATGCCGGGAGCGCCGAGGGCTACGTATGGAACGCGGAGGACAGCTTCAGGCTCCCCTCCGGCCGCAAGTGGATCACCGTCACCTCCGGTAGCAACAACGGCGGCGGCCACGAGTATGGCAACGCGTCTGCGGCAGGCCCGGCCCTGCTCCTGGACACCTCGCGAGAGGTGACCGCGGGCGACACCGTCTCGCTCAAGCTCCAGCCCATCACGAGCAACAACCTGGGCGTGTTCTACTCCTACGTCGATAACGACAACTGGGCCTACATCGGCTGGGACTCCTCCAGCCACTGGTACTGGCAGTACAAGAGCAACGGCCAGGGGACCTACGGCTCGTTTGGCGGCGATCTGCCCGACCCCAGCGCGGATGCGCCCCTCGACATCTCCATCACGGTCAACAGGGAGAACGTAGGCCTCGCCGTCGGCGGTAAGAAGGCCTCCGCCTCGGTCCAGGGGCTGGGCGACGCCGTTTCGGGCTTCCAGGGCGCGCATGCGGGCGTGATGACCAAGCAGCGGAACACCTCCCTCAAGTTCTCCGAGTTCAAGATCGGCGAGAAGGACTGCATGGAGGACGTCTGGGCCTTTGCGGCGGATCGGGCCGGGCAGTCCTTTACCGAGGAATACGTTAACCTGGCGGATCTCACCGGCACTGTGACTAAGGAGGACGGAACGCCCCTCGCAGGCGCCACGGTGCGCGTGGGGCCGCTCGCCGCGACGACGGGCGATGACGGCACCTACACCATAAAGGACGTCGAGGCCAAGCAGCAGACCGTCGTCGCCTCCGCCCCGGGCTACGTGGCGCAGAGCAAGGAGTTCGAGCTCGACGGCAGCGCCGAGAAGAACGAGTGCGACTTCTCGCTCTCTCCCAAGCCCACCGTCGACCTCTCCCAGTTCCGCACCATCGAGTCCGACAGCCTCAAGGTCTACGTGGACCCCAACTTCCCGGCGGTGGCCCGCTACGAGACCAAGGGCGGCACGCCCGCGTTCATGCGCGGCCAGGAGGCCAGGCTCACCACGGTCGCCATCAACGGCCAGCAGCTCACCCCGCAGGTGACATCTGCCATCGAAGGCTCCACGGCGACCTACGAGCTGTCCATGAGCGGTACCGGCGGCCTCTCCCTCACGATGGGCGTCAAGATAACCGTTGACGGGCGCAACGTCACCTACAAGGTCACGAGCGTCGAGAAGGCAGCCGGCTGCCCGGCAATCGCGACCATCGACATCCCCGGCCTGAACCTCGCGACCGTCGATGCGGCCGACGTCGCCGCGGACGCCGCGGCGACCTTCGCCGGTGCCGTCATGTCCACCGACACCAACAAGAGCGGAGACCGCTTCGTCACCTTCGCCAACGGCTTCGAGCCCAACAAACCCGAAAGCTTCATGTACGGCTTTGTCACCAACCGCGACCTCTCCGCGGGCGTGTGGAGCAACTCCGAGGCCGAGGGGGACAGGCGCATCGTGCGCAACAACGGCCTCGACACCATGAGCCTCACGAGCGCACCGTGGTACTACGAGCGCGGCGACAAGAACGCCCAGGGCTACCAAGGCGAGTTTCCCGCAAGCGAGCTACCTGAGGCGAAGGTCTGCATCGCCGGTGACCTCAATCAGGACGATGCCATCGACTGGAATGACGGCGCCATCGCCTATCGCGACATCATGAACGTGCCCTATGGGTCCGAGCGCATCAAGGACCTCGTGAACTACCGCATCGTCATGAACTTCTCGAGCGAGGTCTCAAACCCCTACTCCGTGACGGCGGACAACATCAAGAAGGTCTACCTCAACACCGACGGCCTGCCCCAGGCGGTCATGCTCAAGGGCTACGGCAACGAGGGGCACGACTCCGCCAACTCCGAGTACGCCGACATCTCCACCCGCGAGGGCGGGGTCAAGGGCTTGAAGGACCTCATCGAGGTGGCCCACCAGTACGGCACCGAGGTGGGCATCCACATCAACGCGCAGGAGGCGTACCCCGAGGCCCGCTCGTTCAACGAGGACATGATATCCGGCCAGGGCAACGGCTGGGGCTGGCTCGACCAGTCCGTGGTCATCAACAAGCTCTGGGACCTCAGCTCCGGGGCGCGCTGGAAGCGCCTCGTCCAGCTCTCCGACCGTCTCAACGGCACGAGCCACCTGAGCCTCGACTGGGAGAAGGGCGCCTACGTCAAGGACTCGCAGGGCACGGTTGACGTCCAGCCCGGCGACGCCTCCCTTCTCTCCGCCTGCGAGGCCTCGGGCACCAACCTCGACTTCATCTACCTTGATGTCTGGTATCAGGACGCCTGGGAGACCAGGAACATCGCCAGGCAGATCAACTCGCTGGGCTGGCGCTTCTCGACGGAGTTCCCCTACGAGGGGGAGTATGACTCCACCTGGAGCCACTGGGCGACCGACACCAACTACGGAGGGTCGGGCACCAAGGGCGTGAACAGCGAGGTCGTGCGCTTCATCCGCAATGACCTGCGCGACGTCCAGGTCCTCAACAACCCCGCCTTCGGCGGGACGGCCGACAACCCGCTCCTCGGCGGCTACCAGCTCTACGGCTTCGAGGGCTGGGGCGGCGACGCCGACTACAACCGCTACATCACCCAGACCTTCCTCATCAACCTGCCCACCAAGTTCCTCCAGCACTACCAGGTCACCAAGTGGGAGGACTACGCCGAGGGCGAGCAGGGCCCCGCAGCCAACCGCGAGAAGCAGATCACGCTCAAGGGCGAGCAGGGCGAGACCGTCGTGGTGAAGCGGAACGAGACGCGCCGCTCCGACGCCATCATCGAGCGCACCATCACGCTCGACGGCCGGGAGGTCCTTCGCGACGGGGCGTACCTCCTGCCCTGGACGGACGCCACGACCGGCGAGACCAAGCTCTACCACTTCAACTACGACGGCGGCAGCACCACCTGGACCCTCCCCGACGGGTGGGAGGGCGCGACGCTCTACCAGCTTACCGACCAGGGCCGTGTCAAGGCTGACAACTACTCCATCGCCGGCGGCAAGGTCACCATCAACGCGCAGGCGGCCACGCCCTACGTGCTCGTGAGGGAGGGCTCCGTCGCCCCCGCGCTCAAGGCGGCCTTCGGCGAGCGCACGCACGTGACCGACCCGGGGTTCAACTCCTATGCCGACGGGGCGAGCCTTGACGGGTCGGTGTGGTCCGGCGACGTCGATAGCCCCGCCGTCAGCGTGACCCATGCGACGACGGGAGACCAGCGACTCACCGTCTCGTCCACCGAGAAGGACGTGGCGCTGAGCACCACGCTGCGCGACCTCGCCCCCGGCACCCGCTACGTGCTCGAGGCCTACGTGGGCAACGAGTCCGACGCCACCGCCACGCTCTCGGTGGACACGGGCGGCGCGACGTCCTCCCAGCGCACCGCGCGCTCCATCCTCCAGAACTACGTGGACAGCGACCAGAAGCATGGCGCGAACAGCCACATGCAGCGCATGTACGTGTCGTTTACGGCCGAGCAGCCCACGGCAACGCTCTGGTTCGCGCGCACCGCAGGCACGGGCTCGACCTACCTGGACGACATCCGCGTCGTTGCCAGCCAGATGCCCACGCAGGACGCGAACGGCAACCTCGAACAGGACTTCGAGGACGTGGTCTCGGGCTACTATCCCTTCGTACTCTCGGGGACGCAGCGTGGCGGCGACTCGCGCACGCACCTCTCGCAGCTCAACGCCCCCTACACCCAGTACGGCTGGCGCGGCAAGCAGGTGAGCGACGCGCTCTCCGGCAACTGGTCGCTCAAGCATCACGCGGCCAACACGGGGATGATCTACCAGACCATCCCGCAGAACCTGCGCTTCGAGCCCGGAGTCACGTACCGCGTCGAGTTCGACTACCAGTCGGGACCCAGCGCCTACCGCTTCGTCTCTGGTGTGGGCGAGAAGGCAGACCCCCGCGCCTATGACGCCGACCTCACGGGCATCCTCGCCTCCACGGCCGGCGATGGCCAGACCAGGCACGTCTCCGTAGAGGTCACGGGTGACGAGAGCGGCCAGACCTGGGTGGGCCTTTGGGAGGACGGAAGCCTCGCGGGTAAGGGCTCGAACGGCCAGCAGGACTTCGTGCTCGACAACCTCAAGGTGACGCGCATAAGCGAGGTGCCTGAGCCTACCGCGCCCGACACCGCGGCGCTGGCGCGCTCCGTTGACGCCGCGGCCGCCCTTGACGAGGCCGCCTATACCCCCGAGAGCTGGGACGCCCTCGCTCAGGCCCTCGCCGTGGCCCGGGCGCAACTGGCGAGCCCCCAGGGCCAGGAGTCCGTCGACGCTGCCGCCGCAGCCCTTGACGCCGCCGTGGAGCAGCTGGTCGAGAAGCCTGCGCCCGAGCCTGGCACGGACCCCGAGCCGGGCACGGACCCCGAGCCGGGCACGGACCCCGAGCCGGGCACGGACCCCGAGCCTGGCACGGACCCCGAGCCTGGCACGGACCCCACGCCCACCCCGGACCCCGAGCCCACCCCGGACCCCGAGCCTGGCACGGACCCCACGCCCGTCCCGGACCCCAACCCCGCCCCCGGTACCAATCCGAGCTCGGGGGCCACGCAACTGGGCCACGACTCCGGCACTGCCAGCACGGGCAACCACCCTGGCGGCGGCGATGCCGCGCCCGCGTCCACCACGCAGGCCCTGCCTGGCACCGCCGACCGTGGAAGCGGCGCAACCGCGGCCGCCATGGGCCTGGGCGCCATGTGCCTGGGGGCCGCCGGGCTCCTTCGCCTGCGGAGGCGCCGTCGCGCCTAGCGCATAGAACGGGGAGAACGGAGGGGGGCGGGGCCGAGCGGTCCCGCCCCCGTGCTATTGTTCAACAGCGCGGGACATCCCCGCATCTGGCGTTCACGGGAGGAACAATGGGTCGTGTGTTGCGCGTGAGTCAGGATGTCCCCTCGCCGGAGGCGCTCGACGCTGCGGCCAAGGCCCTCGAGGCGGGCGGCGTCATTGTGTCGCCCACGGACTCCGTCTATGGCCTCGTGTGTGCGGCAACGCCAGGCAACCCTGCCCACCAGCGCATCTTTGCCATCAAAAACCGCCCGGCCGCCCAAACGCTCCCGCTGTTCGTCGCAGATCCGGAAGACCTTCCCCGCTATGCATCGGCGGTCCCCGCCTGGGCGCTCGCGCTTGTTCGCACGTACTGGCCCGGCGCGCTCACCCTTGTGGTCACCGCCTCGGACGCCCTGCCTGCCGAGTATCTCGCGCCAACGGGTACGGTGGCGCTCCGCTGCCCCAACTCGGCGCTCGTGCGCGAGCTGGCTCGCCGCGTCGGGCCGCTTGCCCAGACCAGCGCAAACACGCACGGCGAGCCCTCGGCGACCTCGGGCTCATCGGTCGAGCCCCAGATAGTCGAAGCCGTCGACCTCGCGCTGGACGGCGGCCCCGCGCCCATCGCCATCGCCTCGACCATCGTGGACTGCACGCTCGCCGCTCCTCGCGTCCTGCGCGAGGGCGCAATCGCGGAGCGGGACGTCCTGCGCGCCGCCGGGGCCTAGCCACCCGGGGCCGCCCCCATGGCCCGCGGGGCGGGCCGCCCTCGCGCCGTCGGGGTCCGGCCCATCTCGCCGGCGTTCCGGGGTAGCCTTTTCGCGAAGACGCGGCTCGCGTGAGCGAATGGTCGTCGCGGCGCGTGCCTGCGCGCGCTATTCTCTAGACAAGGGTCGCGCCGTAGGCGGGCGCCTGCCAAGAGGAGAGAGGAACCCACATGCGCGTTGCCGTAGCGTCAGACCACGCAGGCTTCGATCAGAAGGGCCCCATCGTCAGGCACCTCCGCGAGGAGGGCCATGACGTCGTCGACCTTGGGCCCATATCGGACGAGCGCTGCGACTACCCGGATTTTGGCGACAAGGTCGGCCGCTACGTCGCGGCGGGCAAGGCCGAGCGCGGCGTCGTCATCTGCGGCACCGGCCTCGGCATCTCGATGACCGCCGACAAGGTGCCCGGCATCCGCGCGGCACCCGTCCAGACGGTCCAGTTCGCCCAGCTCGCGCGCAAGCACAACAACGCCAACGTCATCGGCCTCTCCGGCCGCTTCGTGCCGCTCGAGACAAACGAGCAGATCGTCGACGCCTTCCTCACCACCGAGTTTGCGGGCGGTCGCCATGCCGGCCGCGTCGAGAAGGTCATGCGCGAGGACGACCCGTCGTTCGCCGGCGTTGGCGAGGAGTTCGGCCTGTAGCCACGCGCGCGACCACCATCTGCCAGCCACCAACGTTGCGGGCCAGCCGGCCCAAGAAGGAGAGAGAGCCATATGCATCTTGAGCACCTGGGTGCCACCGATCCCGAGCTTGCCTCCGCCATCGGCGACGAGCTCACGCGAGAGCGCAACTCCATCGAACTCATCGCCTCAGAGAACTTCGTCTCGCTCTCCGTTATGGAGGCAGTCGGGTCTTTGCTCACCAACAAGTACGCCGAGGGCCTGCCCGGCCACCGCTACTACGGCGGCTGCTGGGCGGTGGACAAGGTCGAGAACCTCGCGCGCGACCGCGTGAAGAAGCTCTTCGGCGCCGCCTACGCCAACGTCCAGCCCCACTCGGGCGCCCAGGCCAACTATGCCGCCGAGGTCGTCTTCGCCAAGCCCGGCGACACCATCATGGGCATGGCCCTCGACAACGGCGGCCACCTCACCCACGGCTCGCCCGCCAACTTCTCGGGCAAGCTCTACAACGTGGTCTCCTACGGCCTTGACCCCCAGACCGAGCGCATCGACTTCGATGACGTGGCGGCGAAGGCCGAGAAGTACCAGCCCAAGCTCATCATCGCCGGCGCGTCGGCCTACCCGCGCACCATCGACTTCGAGCGCTTCGCCCAGATCGCGCACGACAACGGCGCCGCCCTCATGGTCGATATGGCCCACATCGCGGGCCTTGTGGCCACGGGCCGCCACCCCTCGCCGGTGCCCTATGCCGACGTGGTGACCTCCACCACGCACAAGACCCTGCGCGGCCCCCGCGGCGGCATCATCCTCGCCAACGATCCCGCCATCGCCAAGAGGATCGACTCCTCGGTCTTCCCGGGCACGCAGGGCGGCCCGCTTGAGCACGTCATTGCCGGCAAGGCGGTGGCCTTCGGCGAGGCGCTGCGCCCCGAGTTCGCCGCCTACACCGATGCCATCCTCGCCAACGCGAGGGCGCTCGGTCGCGGCATGGAGTCGCGCGGCCTGAGGCTCGTGACCGGCGGCACCGACAACCACCTGCTGCTTGTCGATCTCACGCCCGCCGGAGACGTGACCGGCCGCGACGCCGAGACCGCCCTTGACGCCGTTGGCATCACGGTCAACAAGAACACCATTCCCGGCGAGCGGCGCTCTCCCTTCGTGACGAGCGGCATCCGCGTGGGCTCCGCGGCCGTCACCACGCGCGGCTTTGGCGAGGCGGAGTGCGAGCGCATAGGCCAGCTCATCGGCGATGCCGTGACCAAGCTCGGCGAGGACGCCGTCCAAGAGCGCGTCGCCGGCGAGGTCAAAGAGCTCCTACAGGCGCACCCCCTCTACCCGGAGCTCTGAGAGGCAGGGGGCGGTCTCCCCGTCTCATGCATAGTCACCAAGGAGGCGGGGGAGGTCCCCCTTGCCCCACACGGGAAGGAAGGTACATGGCAGAGTATGACGAGAGCAGGCTCACGGTTGTCGATCACCCCCTGGTGCGGCACAAGCTGGGCATCCTGAGGGACAAGCAAACGGGCACCAAGCAGTTCCGCGAGCTTGTGACCGAGCTTGCGATCTTCGAGGGATACGAGGCCATGCGCGACTTCCCGCTCGAGGACGTCGAGGTGGAGACCCCGCTCGAGAAGACCACCTGCAAGCGCATCGCCGGCAAGAAGGTCGCCATCATCCCCATCCTCCGCGCCGGCCTGGGAATGGTCGACGGCATCCTCACGCTCGTGCCCTCTGCGCGCGTGGGCCACGTTGGCATGTATCGCGACCCAAAGACCCACGTTCCACACCAGTACTACTGCAAGTTTCCGCCGGACGTTGAGAACCGCATCTGCCTTGTGGTCGACCCCATGCTCGCCACCGGAGGCTCGCTCACCGCGGCCGTCCAGTTCCTGCGCGACGCCGGCGTGAAGGACATCCGCTGCCTCACCATCGTGTCGTGCCCCGAGGGCGTCAAGGCGGTCCTGGACTACGACCCCGACGTTCGCCTCTACACGTGCTCGGTCGACAGGTGCCTCAACGAGAGCGCCTACATCCTGCCCGGCCTGGGCGATGCCGGCGACCGCATCTACGGCACCAAGTAGCGTGGCCCCCCTGGTGGTCCTGGGCGTGGCGGCGGGGTTTCTCGCCGCCACGCCCGTCCTCTTCGCGCTCCACCAAGCCGCAGGGAGGGGCAACCCCTCCGTGGCGGCGGGCCTGGGGGGCATCCTGGCGTCGTTCTTTGGGATCCAGCTCGCCATCCTTGCCGTTCACCTGGCAAACCCTGCCGCCACGCTACCGTTCGGCGGCGCTGCGACGCTCTCGTTCCTTGCCATTGTGACCGCCGCGGGGCTCGCCTCGTGGCCGAGAAGCCCCCGCACATAGGGCTTTCCGGGGTACTCCTTTGGTCCTACCCTGGTAGTGCCTCGTCGGCGCCGCCTGTGCGCGCGATTTGTGTCATCCGTGCGAATTTGATGATGCCGCAGCCAGCCAAAAGGGCCGGAACGCTCGCCTTTTTGCCGGTGTTTCCCCAGCTGCCATAGGGTAAAGGCGTTGTTTTTTGAACTACGTTCAAAACATGCGTCCGAACTTGGTCCTACCGTACTCCCAAAGTGCTAACATCCCATTCTGCTTTTTGAGCATCCGAGCCTTTGCCTTACGAAGGCGCGAGCAGAGCGCTCGGTTGCGCGGGCCTCCGTTCATTGCCGTACACGGGAGATGCGAATGACTCCCTGTGTGGAGCGAGTAGAATGGGAGCTGTACGCGCAATCGGGGGTACCTCAGAAGGCTGCCTCTCGGCTGTACGGGGACGAAGTGGAAGGAAGGACGAATAGTGGATGCGCTTTCCAAGCTGCCCGAGGCAATGGATGAGCTGCTCGACGGTTTCATGAGCCATGCCATCGTTGGGGATACCACGGTTGGCTTCACCCAGTACCTCTTCTGGATGTGTGTCGCCATCGCGCTGCTCCTTATCGTGATGTTCATCTTCAAGAAGAAGCAGGCCGAGAGCCTCGTGCCAAAGGGCCTGTTCGTGAACGGCGTCGAGTACGTGGTCGAGTTCGCGCGCGACGACATGTGCAAGTCGATCCTGGGCGACACCTGGAAGAAGCACTTCCCGTTCATCACCACCCTGTTCTTCTTCATCCTCTTCAACAACATCGTGGGCATCATCCCCGGCTGCCACCCCGGTACCGGCACCATCGGCGTCACCGCGGCGCTTGCCCTCTGCTCCTTCGTCTACTTCATTGTGCTTGGCTGCAAGCGCATGGGCGTCATCGGCTATCTCAAGAGCCTTGCCCCCAGCGGCCTCGCCCTTCCCATGCGCGTCATGGTGTGGATCATCGAGCTCTTCTCGACGTTCCTCCGCCTCATCACCCTGGCCGTCCGACTCTTCTGCAACATGTTCGCGGGCCACGTGGTCATGGGCACCTTCGCCATCCTGGCCACGCTCTTCTTCGAGCCCCTGCTGCAGGGCTTCTCGGTGGCGGCGCTTGGCAGCGCCGGCGCCTCGGTCTTCTGGGTGCTCATCCTCATCGTCATCTACCTGGTCGAGATCTTGGTTGCCGTCATCCAGGCATACGTATTCACGCTGCTCTCGGCCGTCTATATCCAGCTCGTCGAACAGGGCGAGTAAATTCATTGGGCAACAAGCGGAACATGACCGCTTTTGCATAGCACGACGTCAGTGTTCGCCTGGGTCCAGGCGAGTGACAAAGGAGGAATCGTGGGAGTTATCGGTTATGGTCTCGGTGTCATCGGCGCGGCTATCGGCATTGGCCTGGCGGCCTATGGTGCCACAACTTCCATGGCACGTCAGCCCGAGGTGCAGGGTCGTCTGTTTACGGTCTTCATCCTGGCCTCCGCGTTCGTCGAGGCGCTCGCCCTCATCGGCTTCGTTGTGACGCTGATCGCCTCTTAGGCCCATGGGACGATACGACGTACAAGCTGAGTTGGAGGGACATATGAACAGGAACATGAAGGGGAGCGCGCGCATCGCGGCCGTCGCCGGTCTCATGCTGGGCACGATCCTCTCGCTGCCCACCATTGCCCTCGCTGAAAGCCCCAGCGGGGCCGACCTCCTTCTGCCCAAGCCCGCGGAGTTCGCTCCCGCGCTCATCGCCTTCCTCATCATCTGGTTTATCATGGCCAAGTTCGCCTGGCCGTCGATCCTCGGGATGATGGAGAAGCGTCAGCAGAAGATCCAGGACGACATCGACTCCGCCGAGAAGTCCAGGGCGCGGGCCGCGGCCCAGGCGCAGAGCTACGAGGACAAGCTCGCCGATGCCAAGCGCAAGGCCGAGGAGATCATCTCCGAGGCCAAGAAGGAGGCCGAGGAGGAGCGCTCGCAGATCCTCGCCAAGGCGCAGCACGAGGCATCCGACATCATCGCCAAGGCGCGCGGTGCCGTTGACTCCGAGCGCCGCAAGGCCACGATCGAGCTCTCGAGCTCCGTCGTCGATCTTTCCGTGGAGATCGCGAGCAAGATCATTGGCAACGACCTTACCGAGGATCAGCAGCGCAGGCTTGCTGAGAAGTACCTCGCGGAAGTGAGCGCCCCCGATGAGCATTAAGCGACCCGAGGAAGAGAAGGCGGAGGCCTACACCAGGGCCCTGCTCGACGCGGCCCGGCAGGAGGGCCGCGCAAACGCGGACCTGGTGCAGTGGCAGCATGCCAAGAAGTTCTCGCCCGAGGTGCTGGAGACCCTCTCCGCCATGCAGGCCGAGAACGACGCGGACCTCATCGACCAGGTGGCCAAGCAGTACAAGGAGCTCCTGGACAGCGAGGACAAGACGGTGTCGGTCACCGCCACGACGGCCGTCCCCATGGACGACGCGCTGCGTGACAAGGTCCGGGCACAGTCCGAGAAGCTGCTGAACGCACCCGTCTATCTCGTTGAGCGCGTTGACCCCAGCATCCTGGGCGGCGTTCTCCTCGAGGCGCGCGGCAAGCGCATGGATGCTTCGGTGCGCGCCCAGCTCTCGCACATCAGGAAGACGCTCTCCTCGGCATTCATCGGAGGTGAAGAGCAGTGACAGAGAACGAGCAGGTCGCCATCGACTCGTCGATCAGCTCTGAGCGCATCATAGGCACCCTGCGCGAGCAGCTTTCCGCCATCAACGCAACGGTCGACCGCCAGGAGGCGTCGGTCGTCACGCAGGTGGGCGACGGCATCGCGTATGTCTCCGGCCTCAAGACCGCCATGGCGGGCGAGCTTCTGCAGTTCACGAGCTCTGTTACGGGCCGCAGCGTCTATGGCCTGGCGCAGAACCTCGAGGAGACCAGGGTTGGCACCGTCCTCTTCGGCGACGTCGACTCCATCAAGGAGGGCGACGAGTGCCGCACGACCGGCCACGTCATGGACATCCCCGTTGGCCACGCGATGCTCGGCCGCGTGGTGAACCCTCTGGGCCAGCCCATCGACGGCCTTGGCCCCATCGACTCCAAGCACCGCCGCCCCATCGAGTTCAAGGCCCCCGGCATCATGGCGCGCCAGCCGGTCTGCGAGCCCGTGCTCACGGGCCTTCTCGCCATCGACGCCATGGTGCCCATCGGCCGTGGCCAGCGCGAGCTCATCATTGGCGACCGCAAGACGGGCAAGACCTCTATTGCCATCGACACCATCGTGAACCAGCGCGACACGGACATGCTCTGCATCTACGTGGCCATCGGCCAGAAGGCCTCGACGGTCGCCTCGATCAGGGAGTCCCTGGCAAGCCGCGGCGTGCTCGACAAGACGGTCATCGTTGCCGCCACTGCCGCGGACTCCGCGCCGCTGCAGTACATCGCCCCCATGGCCGGCGCGGCCATCGGCGAGTACTTCATGTACAACGACGCCAACGGCGACCCCGCGGATGCCGCGCACCCCGGCTCTCACGTCCTCGTGGTGTACGACGACCTCTCCAAGCAGGCCGTGGCCTATCGCCAGATGTCGCTCACGCTGCACCGTCCGCCCGGACGCGAGGCATATCCCGGCGACATCTTCTACCTGCACTCCCGTCTCCTCGAGCGCGCATGCAAGCTGTCCGACGAGAACGGCGGCGGCTCGTTGACGGCGCTCCCCATCATCGAGACGCAGGAGGGTGACGTCTCCGCCTACATCCCCACCAACGTGATCTCCATCACCGACGGCCAGATCTACCTGCAGACCAACCTCTTCTTCCAGGGCCAGCGCCCCGCCGTCGACGTGGGCATCTCGGTCTCCAGGGTTGGCGGCGACGCCCAGTACAAGGCCATGAAGCAGGTTGCCGGCACGCTGCGCCTGGACCTTGCCGCCTATCGCGACAAGCAGGCCTTCGCGCAGTTTGGCTCCGACCTGGACGCCACCACGCAGTACCAGCTCAACCATGGTGCCCATATGATGGAGCTCCTCAAGCAGGGCCGTTTTGCAGCCCTCGCCGCACCCGACGAGATCATCGCGGTCTTCGCCGGCAAGGAGGACTTCCTCGACGACATCGACCTCAACCACGTGAGCCTGTTCCGCGACGGGCTTGCCGAGCACATGGCCGACAGGCACCCCGCCCTTCGCGCCTCCCTCCTCGAGGGCAAGATCTCCGAGGACCAGGAGCGCCGCCTCAGGGAGCATATCGCGCACTACAAGGCCCAGTTCATGCTTGAGCACCCCAATAAGGCCAAGGAGCGCGACGTCGAGCATTTCGCCGAGAAGACCGAGGCTCCCGAGAGCATGACGGGGCCCGCCCGGGACGCGGAGAAGGGCCGGGAGTAGCGAGCGATGGCCAACCTTCGCGAAATACAGCGGCGCATGTCCTCCATCAAGAGCACCATGCAGATCACGCGCACCATGGAGATGATCTCCACTGCGCGCATCCGCTCGGCGCTCAAGAAGGCCGAGGAGGCCACCCCGTACAAGGAAGCCATCACCAACATGCTCGCGAACGTCGCGGGTGCCGGCTTCGATGACGCGCAGCCACTGCTCCGCAGCCGCTCGGTCGAGAAGAGCGTCCTGTTCATTCTCGTCGCCTCCGACCGTGGCCTTGCGGGCGGCTTCAACCTGCTCCAGCAGCGCGTCGTCGAGCATGAGATGGCCGCACTCAAGGAGCGGGGCGTCTCGTCCGAGCTCATCACGTGTGGCAGGAAGCCCACCGAGTACTTCACCTTCCGCAAGATGAAGCCCGTGATGTCCTTCGTGGGCATCTCGTCCGAGCCCAACCAGGACGAGGCGGACCGCATCGCCACGTACGTGATGGACGCCTACGCCTCCGGCCGCATCGACCGTGCCGTGCTGTGCTACTGGCACGCCAAGAACCGTGTCGATCAGACGCAGGTCACCGAGCAGCTGCTTCCCGTCACGCAGGAGAAGCTCATGATGCCCAACGCGCCCCGCGCGAAGGAGGCCCTTTCGGAGGTGGACCACAAGTTCTACTCCGACTATACCTTCGAGCCCTCGGCGCATGAGGTCCTGGGCTATCTGATGCCCGCCTATATCAAGACAGTCATCTTCCACGCGCTTCTCGACTCGGCTGCTGCCGAGCACGCCGCCCGCCGTCGTGCCATGCAGTCGGCCACCGATAACGCGAAAGAGGTCCTGAGCTCGCTCGGCCGCACCTATAACCGCGAGCGCCAGGGCGCCATCACCACCGAGCTGACCGAGATCATTGGCGGTGCGGCTGCATTGGAGGACAGCTACTAATGGCAGAAACCACCAACCGGGTGCGCACCCCCCTCGAGGAGGCCACCTACAACAAGCTCAACAAGAGCGTCGGCGAAGGGCGCATCATCCGTATCGTCGGCCCCATCGTGGACGTGCAGTTCAACGGCAAGGTTCCCTCGATCTACACGGAGCTCACCGTCGACGACGTCACGCCCATCGGGCACATAAAGGCGGTGCTCGAGGTCGAGTCCCAGCTTGCCGGCGACGTCGTGCGCACCGTCGCCATGTCGTCCACCGACGGCCTGCAGCGCGGGCTGCGCGTCAGGGACACCGGCCGCCCCATGATGATGCCCGTGGGCCCCTCGACCCTCGGTCGCGTCTGGAACGTCATGGGCGAGCCGGTCGACGGCAAGCCCATGCCGGACGACGTTGCGTACTATCCCATCCACCATCCCGCGCCGGCCTTTGACGAGCTCACCACCCAGACCGAGATCTTCGAGACCGGCATCAAGGCCATCGACCTCCTCGAGCCCTATGTCCGCGGTGGCAAGACGGGCCTGTTCGGCGGCGCCGGCGTCGGCAAGACCGTTCTCATCCAGGAGCTCATCAACAACCTGGCCCAGCAGCATGGCGGCACCTCCGTCTTCACCGGCGTTGGCGAGCGCACCCGCGAGGGCACCGACCTCTACCTCGAGATGAGCGAGTCCGGCGTCATCAACAAGACCTGCCTGGTATATGGCCAGATGAACGAGCCGCCCGGAGCACGCATGCGCGTCGCCCTCGCCGGTCTCACCACCGCCGAGTACTTCCGCGACCAGGGCCAGGACGTGCTGCTGTTCATCGACAACATCTTCCGCTTCTCGCAGGCGGGCTCCGAGGTCTCGGCGCTTCTCGGCCGCATGCCGTCTGCCGTTGGCTATCAGCCCACGCTGGCCACCGAGATGGGCGAGCTGCAGGAGCGCATCACCTCCACCAAGGAGGGCTCCATCACGTCGGTCCAGGCCGTCTACGTCCCCGCCGATGACCTCACCGACCCCGCCCCCGCAACCACGTTCACGCACCTCGACGCCACCACGGTCCTCTCGCGCTCCATCACCGAGCTGGGCATCTACCCGGCGGTTGACCCGCTGGCCAGCTCGAGTTCCGCGCTCGACCCGTCCATCGTGGGCGAGGAGCACTACCGCGTCGCCATGAAGGTGCAGGAGATCCTGCAGGAGTACTCCGACCTCCAGGACATCATCGCCATCCTGGGCATGGACGAGCTCTCCGAGGAGCAGCAGCTCACCGTCTCCCGCGCCCGCAAGGTCCAGCAGTTCCTCTCGCAGAACTTCCACGTGGCACAGAAGTTCACCGGCGTGCCCGGCGTGTACTGCACCGTCGAGGAGACCGTCCGCTCCTTCGCCTGGATCATCGACGGCAAGTGCGACGACATCCCCGAGCAGGCATTCCGCTTTGCCGGCAACATCGACGACGTCCGCGCCCGCGCCAAGAAGATGCAGCAGGCCGCCGACGAGAAGTCCGAGGGCTAGGAAGACACATGGCCGAGCTCAATTGTCAGTTCGTCCGCCCGGATAGGCTGCTCTACCAGGGCCCCGTCGCAAGCCTCATCCTCGCCGCGCACTCCGGCGAGCTGGGCGTGTGGCCGGGGCATGCGCCAGAGATCTGCTCGCTGGGCGACGGCGTGATCCGCCTGCACCTCCGCGAGGAGGACGGCGGTGGCACCACCAAAGTCGTCGTCCTGGGCGGGTACGCCCAGATAGACGAGCAGGGCGTCATCATCCTCGCCGACCACGCCCGCCTCGTCGACGACATCGAGCCGGACGTGGTGCGCGAGACCCGCGACACCGCCCTCGACACGCTGAACGCCCTCGACGCGCTAGACGGGCGTCGCGCGTACTGGGAGAACAAGGTAAAGTGGTGTAATCTACTGCTCAAACAAGCGGCGGAGCACAAGCAGAGCTAAGACCCAGACGGCCCCGCGAAAGCGGGGCCGTCTGCCATATGTGGGAGGAACATGGACGTCATCAAGGTCGAGGGCGGGCATGCGGTAACGGGAGAGGTCACGGTCGAGGGTGCCAAGAACTCCGCACTCAAGCTCATGGCGGCAACCATCATGGCCCCGGGCGTCACCACGCTGAAGAACGTCCCCAACATCGCAGACGTCCACGTCATGGGCAAGGTCCTGAAGCGCCTTGGCGCCACCATCGACGTCCTCGACAGGCACACCCTGGTCATCGACACGTCGAGCGTCGACAAGTGGGAGACCCCCTACGAGCTGGTCGCCCAGATGCGCGCCTCGACCGCGGTCCTCGGGCCGCTCATCTCGCGCTTCGGCAAGGCCGTCGTGGCCATGCCCGGTGGCTGCAACATAGGCGCGCGCAAGATCGACATGCACATCCTCGGGCTTGAGGAGCTGGGCGTCCGGTTTGACGTCAGGCACGGCAACATGCACGCCTCCACGCCCGCGGGCATCACGGGCGATACGGTCACGCTCGCCTTTGCGAGCGTCGGGGCCACCGAGAACCTCATGATGGCGTCCGTACACGCAAAGGGAACCACCATCATCGACAACGCCGCCCGCGAGCCGGAGATCATCGACCTGGCGAACATGCTCAACGAGATGGGCGCAAAGATCCGCGGCGCCGGGTCTCCCATCATCGAGATCGAGGGCGTTGGGGAGCTTCACCCCGTCACGCACACCGTTGTGGGCGACCGCATCGAGGCGGGCACCTTCCTCGCCATAGGCGGGCTCTGTGGCGATCCCATCACCGTGAATGGCTTCGACCCCGTTCACCTGGGGCTCGTCCTCAAGAAGTTCGAGAAGATGGGCCTTGCCGTCAAGCGGGGGGCGCACGGATGCACCGTCTGGCGCGAGGGGCCAATCCTTCCCGCCGACATCCAGACGCTGCCCTTCCCGGGCTTTCCCACCGACATGCAGGCGCAGACCATGTGCCTGCTCGCCCTCGCCAAGGGCTCGTGCATCATCACCGAGAACGTCTTCGAGAACCGCTTCATGTTTGCGAGCGAGCTTCAGCGCATGGGCGCCGACATCACCATCGAGGGCCACCACGCCATCGTGCATGGCGTGCCCGGCTTCTCGGGCACGCAGGTAAAGTCGCCGGACCTTCGGGGCGGCGCGGCGCTTGTCATGGCCGGGCTCGTGGCCGACGGCGTGACGACGGTCTCCGGCATTCACCACATCGAGCGCGGCTACGAGGGCTTCGTGAGCAAGCTCGTCTCGCTGGGCGCCAAGGCGGAGCGAGACACGGTTCCTGATGACGAGGATGCGATGGGGGACTAGCTCCCTTGCGCGGATAGGATGCGGAGCGGCTGATGAGCAAGCACATGAGGACCGAGGCGGGTGGCTCCGGAGCCAAGGCGTCGGACGAGTACAGCCGTGAAAATGTGGAGCGCTACAGCAGAAAGCGCCGCAAGCACAGCATCTTCAAGGGCGTCGTGCGTGGTGCCATCATTGCGCTCGTCGCGATCCTCGTTGGCGGCGGCACGGCGTTCGCCCTCTGGATCAACAGCGTGCAGACCCGCATGAACAACAGGCAGGTCATCACCCCGGAGCTTCAGCAGAGCCTGGCCGGCACGACCGATGACGCCCCCGCCACGCCAAATGACCCCTACTACGTGCTGCTCCTCGGAACCGATGGCCGCCCAGGCGAGACGGACTACCGTGCGGACACCATCATCCTCGCTCGCATCGACCCGCCCAACAAGCGCGTGACGCTCCTCTCGATACCGCGTGACACCATGGTCACGTGGAAGGGCACGACCATGAAGATCAACGGCGTCCACACCTATGACGGCGCCGCCGGCATGGTGCAGATCGTGAGCGAGAAGTGCGGCGTCCGGATCTCCCACTACGCGGAGATCGCCTTCGACGGGCTCTCGACCCTCACCGACGCCATGGGCGGCGTGACGGTCGACGTCGACCAGCACATGAGAGACACCGAGAACTTCGATGACGTCACCGAGCTGGACCCCGGCGTCCAGACGCTCAATGGTGCCCAGGCGCTCTTCTATTGCAGGTGCCGGCACTTCCCCGACGGCGACTACACGCGCATGCGCCACCAGCGCACCTTCATCAAGGCCATGCTCAGCCAGCTCATGGCGACCAACGACCCGACCAAGATAGTGGGCCTCGTCGAGGCTACCGCAGACGTCATCTCCACCGACCTCTCGGTCCCAGACATCGTGGCCCTTGCCTCCGAGATGGTTGGCATGGATGCGGAGAACGACATCTACACCGCCTATGTCCCCTCCGTGCCGCAGGATGTTGACGGCGTTTCCTACGTCGTCGCCAATTGGGATGCCCTCGGCGAGATGGTGAGGGTCATCGATGCCGGCGGGGATCCCTCGTCGCTGGACGTCGATCAGTACGGCTATGTTGACGAGGGCCCCTCGGCCACAAGCGCGGCGTCCGAGCCCACGTCGGCAGCGGCGGCCTCCTCGCAATCTGCCGAATCTGCGGCCTCGACGCCTGCCTCCGTGCCAAAGAGCTGATTACTTGGGGATAATGACTCCAGGACACGCGCCGGACGGCGCGTACAGCAAGATGGGGGAGAGTTCTCATGGCTCTAACGGGTGACGGAAACCAGGATCACGCTCTCACGAGGGCGGGCGAGGATTACCTCGAGTCGATCTACCGGCTGTCCGCGGAGTCGAGCGAGCCAGACGGCGGCGTCCGCTCGGTCGACGTCGCGGAGCAGCTCGACGTGTCGAAGGCAAGCGTCAACAAGGCCCTCTCGATGCTCAAGGAGGAGGGCATGGTCAACCAGAGCCGCTATGGCCGCGTGACCCTGACCCCCGAGGGCAAGGAGTACGCCGCCATCGTCTGGCGGGCCCATCGCGCGCTGCGCGCCTTTCTCGAGGCCGACCTCGGCGTCGAGGCCAAGCGCGCCGATGAGGAGGCCTGCCTCATGGAGCACGTCCTCTCCGCCGACACCATGTCGCGCCTCATCGACTACCTTGCGCAGCAGGGCGTCAACATTCCGGATTAGCTTCGTGTCCATTTGATGCATCCGGCGTGTGCGCCGTGTGATGGGCGCCCTATTTTGCGGCCGCGCGTCGGCCAGGCACCTGCCGCTAGGGGAAGGTGGGGCAGGCGGCGCATGAGCGGGGGTATGGTGTCTCCGGTGATGTATGCCGCAACTGCCCACTATCGAAGGGAACGAAGTCACTATGAAGGCAATTATCCCGGCAGCAGGTCTTGGCACGCGCTTCCTGCCCGCGACAAGGTGCATGCCCAAGGAGCTCCTGCCCGTTCTCGACAAGCCCATCCTCCAGTATGTGGTCGAGGAGGCTCTCGAGCCTCAGGGCGTCGATGGCGTCGTGATCGTGAACTCGCGCGAGAAGCCCCAGATCGAGCAGTACTTCTCGGTTGACGAGGGGTTCGAGGGGATGCTTCGCGCGCGCGGCAAGGGCGAGGCGGCAGACCGCGTACACGAGGCCTCAACCCTACCGGTCTCCTTTGCCTATCAGGACAACCCGCGCGGCCTTGGGCATGCCGTCCACTGTGCCGCCGACAAGATCGGCAGAGAGCCCTTCTTCGTGCTCCTCGGCGACTACTTTGTCCCAGACAGGCAGATGTGCGTGCGCATGGCGCGGGTCTCGCGCGAGCATGGCGGGGCCTCGGTCATCGCCGTCGCGCCGGTCCCCGCAGACCAGGTGAGCCGCTACGGCATCATCGCCGGCCGGTGCGTGGGCCACCTCGACGGGGCGAGGGGCGGCGAGGAGGACGAGGGCGCCGTCTGGAAGGTGACGGGACTCGTCGAGAAGCCCAGGCCCAAGGACGCCCCGTCGCACCTCTTCATCGTCGGCCGCTACCTCCTTTCGCCCCGCATCATGGAGCTCCTCGCCACGCAGGCGCCCGGTGCCGGCGACGAGATCCAGCTCACCGACGCCATGCAGCGCCTGCTCGCCGAGGAGGAGATGTATGCGCTGGTGGTCGATCCCGCAGAGGGATGCGACACCGGCACCCCGGCCGCGTGGGCGGCGACCAACGCGCGCATGGCGCTCAAGAACCCCCAGACCTCAGAGGGCTTCCGCGAGGCATTTGGTGACGGGGCTCTTGGATAGGCGCTCCAACATAATCCGCTTCCGCGCCGATGGCTGGCAGGCCCGCCTGGACGAGGGCTTCGACGAGGCGGGCGTCAGGCGTGTGGCCGATGCGCTCGGCCTCCTCTGGGCGGACGCCCATCCAGGCGCCACGATTCTCGTTGGCTATGACACGCGCCACAACTCTGCCGAGTACGCCCGCGTCGCCGCCGGGGCGCTCTCGTCCTTTGGCCTGCGCGTGGTTGTCTCTGACGGGCCGTGCCCCACGCCCGTCGTGGCGTGGTGTTGCGCAAGGAGGGATGACGCCGTCGGCGCCGTCATACTTACCGCAAGCGAGCGCTCCTGCGAGTATGGGGGCCTTGTGGTTCGTGGCCCAGACGGGGGGCCGGTGTCGCGCGAGTTCCTCGACGCGGTGGAGCAGCACATCTCCCTTGAGCCCCCTGCGGATGGCGGGGGCTACCAGGTGGAGGACTTCTCGGGTCCGTATCTTGACGACCTCGTCACGCTTGTGGACGGCGCGGCCATCGCCGCGGCCGCGCCAAGCGTCGTGGTCGATCCGATGTACGGTGCGGGTGCGGGCGTGCTCGCCGTGGCGCTCGAGCGCGTTGGGTGCAGGGTGACGGAGATCCATACGGGTTCGTGCGAGGACTTTTGCGGCCTGCATCCCGAGCCTTGCGACCCATGGGCGGACGAGTGCGAGCAGGCGGTCTCCTCGACCGGCGCCAACATGGGATTCCTGCTCGACTGCGATGGCGATCGTGCGGGCGTCGTCGACGAGAACGGCAAGATCCTTTTGCCGCACGAGCTCTCCCCGCTGGTTCTCGGGCACCTGGTCGAGACTCGCGGCAAGTCCGGGCGTGTCGTGGCCACGCTCACGTGCTCGGCTCGAATCGCGCGCCAGGCCGGCCGGCTGGGCTGCCGGTTCACGCCCGTCCCTGTCGGCTTCTCGCGCATATATAGAGAAATGCGCGAGGGTGACGTGGTGCTCGGCGTCGAGGAGTACGGGGGCCTCGCGTTTCCCTCCCACCTGTTGGAGCGCGACGGGCTGCTTACCTGTCTGCTGGTTGCCGAGCTCGTGGCAAAGAGCGGGAGAACCGTCCGCCAGCTCGTGAGCGACATGGGCGACAAGATCGGCCACATGCGCTACACGCGGAGGGACGTGCGCCTTGACCCCGCCGCCACGCAGGCCTTCCGAAACGTCCTGCCTGGCCTCAACCCCGGCTCGGTGGCAGGGCGCCGTCCGGTGGAGGTCAGCCATGCCGACGGCCTGCGCCTCCAGTTCGATGACGGATCCTGGGTCCTCATGCGCCCTTCAAGGTCAGACCCCGTGGTGAGGGTCTATGCAGAGGCGGCTACAGAGGGGGAGCGCGACCGCCTGCTCGACGCCTCCTGTGGCATGGTCCGCGCCGGCGCCTGACGGCCCGCGCCCGGCGCCTGACGGCCCGCCCCCGGCGCCCCCCGGCGCCCCGGCGGGTTGTGTAGGAACCGTGGACGCGCGCCCCGCCCCTTCCCCCGGGCCCGCGGGGAGCGTATATTACCTCCTTGC
>SFGZ01000013.1 GCA_004557505.1 Coriobacteriaceae bacterium
CGCAGGGCGTCCCGGACGGGCGCGAATCCGCAGGCGGCGGCGCGAGGACGGGGCCTCCCGGCGACGGCCCCGGGCATAAAACAGGTAAGAATCCGACAGATGCGTGAGAGAGGTCGAGAATGAGCGAGGGAATCAACGCGGTGGCGCTCTCCGGGGCGCTCGGAGCAGACCCGGAGCTGAGGTCGACGACCGGGGGCACGGCGGTGCTCACCTTCTCCCTGGGCGTGGGCGAGCGCCGGCGCGGGGCCGACGGCCAGTGGGCGGACACCGTGAGCTGGATCGGCTGCACCGTCTTCGGGCGCCGTGCCGAGGCGCTGGGCAGGGTCCTGCGCAAGGGGACGAGGGTCGCCCTCTCGGGGAGGCTGCGCGCGAGCTCGTGGGAGAGGGACGGCGTGCGCCACAAGCGCGTCGAGGTCGTCGCCGACACGCTCGACATACTGTCGAGGCCGCAGGCCGCCGGGGACGGCCAGCCACCGGCCCCGGTGCCGGCCGAGGCCCCGGTGCCCGACGTGTACTCCGAGGACGTGCCCTTCTAGCGGCTGGAGGCAAGTGTGGTCGACCCGTACGATTTCCAGACAGCCCATGACCTCTTCGCGGCGGCGCGCGACGCGAGGATCGAGGAGCGCCGCACGATGCGCACCATTGGGGAGATGCGCGCCCGCGAGGGCCTGCGCGCCCTGGCGGACTCGGTGGAGCGGGGGGCGCGCGATGCGCGGCCGTAGGTGGACGGGGGAGGAGGACTCGCTCGTGAGGGCGCTCTACCCGGCGCACGGGGCCGCCTGGGACGGGTGGCCGCGCCTGCTCCCTGGGAGGACGCGGAGGCAGGTGACCTACCGCGCCAACCGCATGGGCGTCTACTCCCGGGCCGGGCTGCGGCGCGGGCGGCCGAGGTGGACGGCGGCCGAGGACGCCGCTCTGCGCGACGCTCAGGCACATCGCGCCGGAGGAGCCGGTCGCTGGCCCCGCCCGCGTCACCGTCCGGCTGTGCTTCCCGACCGGGGGCAGGCACGCCCAGGGCGAGCCCATGGCGGACGTGCCGGACCTCGACAACGTCTTCAAGACGCTCGGGGACTGCATGGTTCGCTGCGGCCTCATGGAGGACGACCGCCTCATCGTCCAGCTGTCGCTCGCCAAGGCGTGGAGCGACCCGGCTGGCATATGGGTGAGGGTCGAGGCCCTGTGAGCCATTCTGCGGCCCGACATTGCCGCGAATGGGCAATCGTCGAAGGCATGTGATTCATGGCCGCATACGGCCCCCTGTGGCCGTTCATGGGCATTCCGTAGGCATCGGCGGCACTGACGATTGGGGTGGTGTGCTTGTACGAGTACCAGAGCGCGGGTGACCTCTTCGAGGCCACCCGCGAGGCGGCCAAGGACGCCGATCGAATCTCGCGCACCCTCGCGCGCATGGAGTCGCGCGAGGGCCTGCACGCCCAGTCGTACCAGCCCTCTGTGCGCGGCGGAGACCACGACGTGCGTGCCGCCACCGACGCCCGCCTGGACTACGAGCGCCGCGTGCGCCGCCGCCGCGAGGAGGACTACGCGCTCATCGACCTGGCCTGCTCAGTCATCTACGGGAGCGACCAGACCGGCTCGGGCGGGGTCGCCGCTCTCATGGGCGCCGACTACGCCGACGCGCTGTGGTGGCGCTTCTGCGCCGCCGAGACGTGGGGGGCCGTTGCGGCGGGCACCGGCATGAGCGAGCGCTGGTGCCAGCAGGCGGTGCCGTACGCGCTCGACGTGATCGACTCCTACGGCATCCGGCGCGTTATCGACGGGCTCGGCATCGCCGAGGCGTAGCGGGAAGGTTGCGCGGTCGTGCGCATCCGTGCGTGGCGGTGCGCACAAGAACGTGAGAGTATGCAATCGTGGAACCTGAGCGGGACGGAGCCCCACGGCGTCGCGTGCGCCGTGGGGCGCTCCCGCATCTGGGGGCGGTAGTCGCACCTGGGGCGCACCACGCTCACGCGGGGGCGATGGTAGGGGCGGCGCCGGATGACCGGGGGCACGCCCGATGGAGGGTGCATGTCATCTGGCAAGCCAAACCCGCGCCGGGCCTACGGCCACCGCCGCGACGCGCTGAGAGCGCGGGTCCTCGGCAGGGGCGACCCGTGCTGGATTTGCGGCTTGCCAATAGACCCGTCGCTCCCCAACCTCGACCCGTTCCAGGGCGTTGTCGACGAGGCGGTGCCTGTCTCCCAGGGTGGGTCGCCGCTTGACCCGGGCAACTGCCTCCCGGCCCACAGGTGCTGCAACGCGTGGCGCGGCGCGAAGCCCGTCGCTGTCGTTCGCGAGGTGCAGCTGACCGTTGCGTCGATGGGTGGCGCGACAACGCCTCGGCAGTGGTGCGCCATGGCGCGTGCCGCGCTGGCGGCGATTCGCCGAGGCAAGGCAGTCGGGTTGCAGCAGCAAGTAGAGCAGTCGACCGACTGGTAAATGCGAACAAGGCTCGCGCGAGATCGTGCCAGATGCAGGGTTTCAACATTGAATGGCTAGTTTTCAACAAAATTTTGTGAGTTTTCAACAATACCCAGGGGGGTCTTTTGTTCGCGAGGCCTCGGCCACCCCGGCGGCTTAGGGCCTTTCTCCCCCCGAGGTATTCAAATATGCGAGGCCTTCCTTGTGACGCTGCGAGGTGGAGTGCCGAATGCGCCTAGATGACCTTGTGCCATACGCCGGGAACCCGCGCGACAACGACAAGGCAGTCGACGGCGTGGCCGCGTCGATACGGGAGTTCGGCTTTCGCGGCGCCATCGTGTGCGACCGCGAGCACGAGGGCGGCACCCCGGAGCACCCCGTCATCGTCAACGGCCACACCCGCGTGAAGGCGCTCAAGAAGCTTGGCTACGACGAGATTCCTAACGAGTGGGTCGTGTACACGGACGGCCTCACCGAGGACGAGGTGAGGGCGCTCAGGCTGGCCGACAACCGCACGGCGGAGGCCGCGACGTGGAACCGGACTCTGCTGCAGCACGAGGTCAAGGGCATCAAGTCGCTCGACATGAGCCGGTTCGGGTTCGACTTCAAGAGCAAGGCGCGCCCGTACGGAGCGGAGCGGCTGAGGACCGACCGCCACTACCACCTGGACCTCGTGAGCGCGGATGACTGCACGCCAAGCGGCATGCCGAGCATGGGAATCTCTGATATCGCGGTGGTGCCGGAGCGCCTGCAGGGCTTCAACTACGCGAAGAGTACGCCAAGGGACGCGAAGCGCGGCCTTGGCTGCCACTTCTTCATCGACGACTACCAGTTCGAAAGAGTCTGGGCGGACCCAGTTGGGTACGAGCAGAGCCTCAAGGGCTATGACGCAGTGCTCACGCCGGACTTCTCGCTGTACATGGACATGCCGCTGCCGATGCTGCGGTGGAACGTCTACCGCTCGCGGGCGGTAGGGCTCATATGGCAGCGCGACGCCCTGCCGGTGGTGCCCACGCTCTCGTGGGCTGGGCCGGAGAGCTACACATTCTGCTTCGACGGCATCCCGAGAGGTTCCGTCGTGGCCGTCTCGACGGTGGGCGTCAAGGATGACGCCGCCGCGTTGGCTGTGTGGCATGACGGGATGTCCGAGGCCATGCGCAGGCTCGAGCCGTCCCGAGTGCTGCTGTACGGAGGCGATGTCGGGTTCGACTTCGGGGCTTGCGAGGTCGTGGAATATGCCAACGGCGTCACGGAAAGGATGGCCAATGGGCGGTAGAGGCGCAAGCAGCCAAAGCTCGAAGGCTAGCCGGGGGGTACGCTCCCTGGCCGACAAGCGACTGGTGAGCGAAATTGACCGGCTCGGCAAGGTAATGGAAGAGACGGCGCAGGCACACGTTGCCTACCTGTAGCGGCGCGGCGGAAGCAAGGCCGACAGCGACCGGTACCGCAAGGCGCAGGCGAGGTACTCGGAACTCCAGAGCGAGAGCATGAGGCGCTTGCAGGCTAATGCCGCGCGGAAGGCTGCTACGAGCACCGCCAAGCCGAAACCCGCGCACACATTCGTGAATGGCTTCGGTGAGGCGACGAGCCGGTATGTCACGACAACAACATACGAGCGTGCGCGCAAGCGCGCGGAGAAGGATGTACTGAGGAACATGGGGTATTAGTTTGGGTGGTAGGGGCGCCAGCAGCGGGTGGAGCGTCGATAAGCGCCGAAACCCAAAGAACCCGTACGGTAGCCAGTACCATTCGGTGCTGACCGTCGGGAACGTTAAGTACGTTCAGAAAAACAGCAAGAGCTCCGAGACCCTCATGGAAACGATGACGCGCGGAAGGGTATATGCCATCGTTGATCGTGGCGAGGTGAAGTCGGTCGTATACTTCGACGGTCAGAACAAGCGCAGCAAGCAGATTGACCTAGCTGACCACCACGGGATGTCTCCCCATACGCATATCGGCTACCTGCACAACGAGGGTTCCCCCAACGGCAAGCCGGTTCGTCTGTCGGCTGAAGAGCGAAAAATGGTTGACAGGGTTCTATCTGATTGGGAAAAATATAGGCAAGGTAAGTCATAGCACAGCCTGGAGTGCCCTTGATAGAGGAGACCCCGGTTCAAATCCGGGTGCTTACCAATAGCCGTCCTTCGAGGCGGCTTTTTTATTGCCTATTTATCGGCAGGCCCATCGGAGGCGGTGGGCCTTTCTCATGCCGCGAGGAGGTGCCAATGCCAAAGCTCGCGAAGCCCGCGAACGTCGAGAACGACCCGTTCCGCTCCGCAAAGTGGGACGAGCTGACAGCCGGGCGCGACTTCTCGCAGGCCGACGCGCCGACGCTCGCGCTGCTGGTCAGCTGGTACCAGGTCATAGACCAGTGCATGGACGACATCGGCGCGAACGGGGGCGTGCAGGTCGCCTACCAGAACGACGCGGGCGACATAAAGGCGCTGCCGCAGCTCTCGACCATGAAACAGGCAAGCGCCGAGATCCGCGCGATAAACAAGCAGCTCGGCATCTGCGACGAACCGGCGAGGGAGCAGGGGGGCTCCAAGAAGGCGTCCGTCCTCTCGCTGGTCATATCCGACCGCCAGAGGAAGGCGGCCAGGGCCCAGGGATAGCCGATAACGGAGGTGGCGCATGGAGGCACGGCAGGAGCCCACGTTCGAGCGGCTTCCCACGGCATCCACCACCACCGACGGGCCGATGGGCACGCAGCTTGCGGGCGCCTTCTTCGGCGAACCGCTGCCATGGCAGCAGCACGTCCTCGACGTTCTCCTCGCGCGTGACGCACGCGACAAGTACGCGTTCCACGCGGCGGCGCTGTCGGTCCCGCGCCAGAACGGCAAGTCATGGGACGCCCGCTCGCGCTGCTTCTACGGCATCGTCGCCGAGGGCGAGAAGATTCTGTACACCTGCCAGCATGGAGACACTGCGGACGAGATGTTCCGCGACCTGTCCAACGTCTTCGAGGACGAGGACAACGCGGAGCTGCACGCCATGCTCAGGGCCGTGCGCAAGACGAACGGGCAGCAGGCGATATACCTTGAGAACGGCGGGTACATCCGCTTCACGACGCGCACCAACTCCCTCGCGCGTGGCCGCTCGTACGACGTGATCGTTTACGACGAGGCTCAGGAGCTTACCGCGGCGCAGCAGGCGGCGTCGCTCCCGACCATCTCCGCAAGCTCGAAGCACAACACGCAGGTCATATACCTCGGAACGCCGCCCAACCCGGAGTGCCCCGGAACCGTGTTTGTGACCATGCACGACCAGGCGCATGGCGAGAAGGTGCCGTCCTTCGCGTGGATGGAATGGGCCGTCACCGAGATTGGAGACGTGTCCGACCGCTCGCGGTGGTACGAGACAAACCCGAGCCTCGGCACGCTCATCGACGAGACCGCCATCGAGGGCGAGCTGTCGATGTCTGCCGAGGACTTCGCGCGAGAGCGGCTGGGCTGGTGGACTCCATCGCGCACGTCGCAGGCGGCGATACCGCGCGACCTGTGGAAGAAGGCCGAGATAAAGGCAATAGCAGGCCTCTATCGAAAGAAGACGGCCCTCGCGGTCAAGTTCACGACGGACGGCAGCGCGTACGCCCTCGCCGGGGCGAAGATGAACGCCAAGGGCGAGGTCGCGACAGAGCTGGTGGAGCTGGGCACGACGGCGGGCGGCACGAAGTCCCTCGCGGAGGCGCTCTATGCGCGTCGCGGAAAGGCCGCGTGCGTTTTGGTGGACGGGCTCAACGGCGCGGGCACGCTCTGCGAGCAGCTTGACGCCCTCGAGTGTCCGCGCGGGTTCGTCGTGCGACCGAACGCAGGCAACGTGATAACCGCCGCCACCGGCCTTGTGGATGGGCTGAAGGACGGGACCGTGAAGCATACGAGGCAGTCGGCGCTCGACGCGTCCGCCCTCTATGCCACGGTCAGACCGATAGGCCACAGCGGGGGCTGGGGCTTCGGCAGCGACGGCATGCACCAGTCGGAGCCGGTCGAGGCGTGCGCACTGGCCGTCTGGGCCGTCCGCACGACGCGGCGCAACCCGGCGAGGAAGCAGAGGATGCTGTGAGCGAGACATTTGACGCAATGCACGCTCGCGAGATGGCCGTTGAGACGGTCGCTGATGCAGGGGCGTACATCATGGCGCACGCTGAGGACTTCGTGGCGCGCGCAGAGTCCGACGAGCTTGTGCTTGAGGATGGATTTGAGCTGGTCGTGCATGTCAGGACGGTGCGCGAGCTGCCAACCATCACGGTCATGCGAGAAGTGATACTCCCGCCCCATGCGGATGGAAGGGCATGATGCAGCAGACAAACCGATTCGACGGCGTGGACCCCGCCCGCCCGAGCGGCCCCGGAGTCCCCGACAGCCTCTCGCAGGTACTGGATGACCTGTTCGACACGTGGGCGGCAGTCAACGCGAGAAACGCGCGGCTCACGCAGTACTACGAGATGCGCAACCCCATCAAGGACTTCGGTATCGCCATCCCGCCGACGCTCGACCACGTGGACGAGGTGGTCGGCTGGGCGCAGAAGGCCGTGGACGTGCGGGTCAACCGCTCGCGGTTCGACGGGTTCGTTTTCCGCGGCGAGTCAGACCCCACGCTCGACGCGCTGGTGACGCAGAACCGCCTGCGCCAGCTCGTGCGCATGGCCACGCGCTCGATGCTCACGCATGGGTGTTCCGCCATCACCGTGATGCGCGGCGCTGCGGGACAGCCAGCCGCCAAGGTCCGCGCGTTCTCGGCCAACCAGTGCTGCATGCTCTGGGACAAGGACGCCGACCAGATAGGCGCGGGAATCGTCCTCGCTGGCGTGGACAGGGAGGGCAACGCGAGCCGCTACGTCCTCCACCTGCCAGACCGCGTGACCGTCTTCGGGCGCGACCCGGACACGTGGGAGTGGCGCACGGCGTCGGACGAGCGCAACCCCGTGGGCGCGATGCTCATGGTGCCGCTCGTGAACGACGCCGACATAGACAAGCCGCTCGGCCACCCGGTGCTCACGCCGGAGCTGACATCCATCGTGGACAAGGCCGTGCGCGACGTGCTCCGCATGGACGTTGGGGCGGAGTTCTTCACGACGCCGCAGCGCTGGGCCACCGGCATCGCCGCCGACATCTTCTCGAAGCCGCTCGTTGGCGAGGACGGCAAGCCCGTCATCGACGAGCAGACCGGCGAGCCGGTGCTCGTGACCGACGAGGCCAAGAAGCTCCGCGCCTACCTAGGCTCGCTCTGGGCGTTCACCAAGGACGAGGACGGCGACACGCCGACCCTCGGGCAGTTCCCCGCAGGCGACGCGCAGAACTTCATCGCGACCTACGAGAACGACGCCCAAAGGTTCTCGGGCGCGTCTCTGGTCCCGCTCGCACAGCTCGGCGTGATGGGCAACACCTACACCAGCTCTGACGCGCTCAGCGCAAGCAACGACCCGCTCATCCTCGACGTGCAGGGCATCAACGACGGCCTCAGGGACTCGCTCTGGCAGGTCGCGCGCCTCATGATGGCGGTGTCGCAGGGCGTCGCGCTCTCGGGCCTCACGGACGAGCAGAACGGCGTGATGGCGTCGTTCCGCGACCCGTCCATGCCGACCCTCGCAAGCCGCGCGGACGCTTGGACGAAGCTCGCGTCCATCGACCAGGGCATCATCGGCACCCGCGTCTTCTACGAGGGCGTTGGGCTCGACCAGGCCACCATCGACCGGCTCATGCTCGCCAAGGAGGACACGGCGCAGGAGATCGCCTATCAACAGCTGTTCAAGGAGAACGCATATCGGCAGGTGTTCTCTGGCACCACGCAGAGCCAGCCAACCGCCGCCGCAGAGACGATGGAAGATGAAGGCGAGTAGCCCATGGCCTATGTCATCCCCCGCGCCTACATTGACAATTTCGCGAACGCGACCGAGGCAATCAGCGCCGCCAACAAGCAGGCGCTCGAGAAGGCGCTTTCTTCCATCGATCTTGCGGCCCCGAAAGCCGAGGATGCCATCGTCTACGCCATGCAGACCGTGTGCAACGGCGGCACGAAGCAGGCGGCATACCTCGCGAGGCAGTTCTACCTTGGCCTGCGGGGCATCATGGTCGGCAACGACGACGGCTACGAGGGCGCGGAGGACACGGGATACGTCCCCGGCGCGACCGAGACCGCGACGCGGGGCATAGTGCGGTCGAACGCGTCCGACGCGATGATCGCAGCGCTTCAGTCCCGCGTGGGGTACGAGGTCAAGCGCGCAAGCGGGAGCACCATGTACGCATGCGGGCGCTCCGACCCGAGGAGGCCAAGGTTCGCGCGAATCCCGCGCCGCTCCAGGAGCTACGCCAACGGATGCCCGTTCTGCCAGATGCTCGCGTCGCGCGGGTTCGCCTACCTCAGCGAGATGAGCGCGGGCGGACTCGACCCGAACCACTACCACGACGATTGCCACTGCCAGGTGGTCCCGTCGTGGGAGGAGTCCCCGCGCGTCGAGGGCTACGACAAGCACGACTACGACGAGGGCTACCAGAGGTACCTGGAACAGGACCACTCGAAGCACGAGGCGAAGCTCAAGGTGACCCGAAAGAACCGGTACAAGAACGGACGCCTAAAGGCGGGCTATCCGGGCCTTGGGGTCGACCAGCAGACGCCCATGACTTCTGCCGACAGGGCCGCGCAGCACGCCAAGAACGTAGCGTCGCAGCACGCGGGGTGGAAGGCCGCGTACGAGAAGAAGAAGCGGCGCGCATAGGCAGCGCCAAAAGCTGAATCAGGCCACCGACGGGTGGCCTTTTTCATATCTCGCCGCCGTGGGCGAAACACGGATGGACGACCGCCAAAGGCGGGATTCACGACGACCCCCATGCGGGGGAGATTGGAGCCGAAATGGCCGAGGAGAATGGGACCCAGCAGCAGGAGACGCCGAAGACGTTCACCCAGGACGAGGTGAACGAGCTCATGGGCAAGGTCCGCCGCGAGACGCGCGAGAAGTACGCCGACTACGACGACCTCGCGAAGAAGGCCAAGGCATACGACGATGCGCAGGAGGCCGCCAAGTCCGAGCTTGAGAAGGCTCAGGAAGCGGCGGCGGCTGCGAAGGCCGAGGCCGACGCGCTCAGGGCCGAGAAGGCCCACGCCCAGCTCGTTGCGAAGGTGTCCGCCGCCACCGGAGTCCCCGCGTCGCTCATCAGCGGCGAGGACGAGGGATCCATGACCGCCACCGCCAGGGCCATCGCGGAGTTCGCCAAGGCGAGCTCGACGGCAGCTCCGGCAGACAAGGGTGGCGCAGCCAGCGGCTCCATGCGCATGTCCGACGAGACCATCAGCAAGATGACGAACCCCAGCGACCGCGTGATGGCATACGCGCGCGGTTACGAGGGACAGTAGAAAGGTAGACAGTATGGCAGCACCCGCCAACCTCACCGACTCCGCAGCCATTAACTACGGACTCACCAGGGAGTTCATCGCGAACTTCAACCAGGACACCGACAACCTCATGCGCCTTCTCGGCATCGTGACCCCGGAGCATGTCGGCGCGGGCTACACGCTCGCCCAGCACAAGGTTACCGGCAAGCTCAATGATGCCAAGGATGACAACGGCAGCTCCGGCTCCGCCTACGTCGAGGGCGACCTCGTGTCCCTCTCCAAGTACACGATGGCCGAGACCACCATCGGCAAGGTCAAGATGCGCCCGTACCGCAAGGTCACGTCCGCTCAGGCCATCGCCGAGCATGGCGCCGTCCCCGCCGTCGTGCGCACGGACCAGAAGATGCTCGCCGACATCCGCGCGGACATCCTCTCCCAGTTCTTCGCGTTCCTCGGCACCGGCACCGGCACCGCCACCGGCAAGAACCTCCAGGCATGCCTCGCGTACATGGACGCCAAGCTTGAGGACACGCTGGAGACCAACAACGACAACGGCGCGGCCTACAGCCTCGTGCATTTCGTCAACCGCGCCGACATCGCGGACTACCTCGCGGACGCCTCGGTCACCACGCAGACCGCCTACGGCATGACCTACATCCAAAGCTTCCTCGGCGTCCAGAACGTCTTCGTCACCAACAAGGTCGCCGCCAAGGCCCCCATCGTGACCGCCAGCCAGAACCTGCACCTCTACGCGCCCGAGTTCGGCGAGCTTGCGCAGGCCGGGCTCTCCTACACGCAGAGCGACGGCGGGCTCATCGGCGTCAACCACAACGCCGTCTACGATCACGTGTCCGTCGAGACCAACGTGCTCACCGGCGCGACGCTCTTCGCCGAGGTCCCGGACTACATCGTCAAGGGCACCATCGCACCCGGTGCCTAGCAGGGAGGACGCATGACCACGGCTAAAACGGCAAGGACGGCCACGAGCCGCAGGGCCACGACCGCAAAGGCCGTGGTCGTGTCGGCGTTCACCGGCCTCAAGGAGGACGGGCGCGTCTTCTGCCCCGGAGAGGTCTTCGAGGGCACCAAGGCGCGCGTCTCCGAGCTTCGCAAGGCCGGGTACCTCGCGGAGGAGGACGCATGACCAGCTACGCGACGGTGGACGAGTACCGCACCGACACCGGGGACTCCGCGTCCGACGCGGCGCGCGTGGAGTCCATGCTCGCCCAGCAGAGCGCGAAGCTTCGGGCGCGCGCCGGAATCACGGCGTCGACGGCGCTTACCGAGGACCAGCTGCTCATGTGCCGCGCGCTCGTCACCGACGCGTGCCGCAAGGCGCTCGTGAAGCCGTCCGTGGACGCGTTCGGCGACCTCACGGGGCTCACGCAGGGGACGTTCTCCGCGAACGGCTTCTCGGGCTCGTTCCAGAACGCGAACGGATCCGGCGCGGCCTACTTCGACAGGGACGCGCTCCGCGCCCTCATGCGCTCGCTAGGCACCACGCAGGGCGCAGGCACGGTCATCCCGTCGTACGGGAGGCTCTGATGCTGGGTGAGACGGTGGCCGTCCTCACGCGTCGCAAGACCGGCGAGGACGAGATGGGCGAGCCGGTGTACGAATGGGACTCCGAGCGCGTCGAGAACGTGCTCGTGCGCCCATTCTCCGGCTCAGACCTCGCGGACTCGCTCAGGCCGGACGGCATCCGCGTCAGCTACTCGCTGGCGTTCCCCAAGGCGTGGACGGCAGGTAAGCTGCCCGGCTTCCTCACCCACCGCCGCGTGGCCCTCGTGGCGCGCGGGATGGACGAGCGCGACGCCGACGCCGCCTTGCGCGTGTCCGGAAGCCCAGACCGCACCACACCGTGCCCAACAGCGTGGGACACCATCGCAGAAGTCGGGAGGGTCGATGGGTGACGCAAGCTTCAAGCCCGACCTCGCGGGAATACGCGAGGCGCTGTCGCAGCCAGGCGTGGTAGCGGCTCTGGATGCCGTGGCAAAGGGGATAGCGGCAAGCGCCAACTCTGCCGGTCTTGAGCGGATACGCAAGAAGTACCACCACGGCAGCCCGCTCACGCATGCGCCGTATCGCAGCTACACGACCAAGGGCCACAAGTACGGCGTCGCGCTCGGAATCGTCACCACAAGCGGGAGGTTCGGCGAATGGGACGAGCGCGAGCACAAGACGCTGGAAAGCTTCAACCACTAGGGGGCACCGATGCTTAACGTCCAAGCTGACTTGCGGGCGAGGCTTGAGAGGGCGCTCGGGGTACCCGCCTACGTCAACGTCCCGGAGAAGCGCCCGAAGTCGTTCGTTGTCGTGAAGCGCAACGGCGGCCATCGACTCAACCGATACCAAGACAGCCCCGGCGTGGACGTCTACTCGTACGCGCCGACAGAGGCGCAGGCGGCGTCGCTTGCCATCAAGGCGTCCGGGTTCATGGACGCCCTGCAGCGTGACAGAGAGGCGTTCGTGTCCGGCTACGCGCTATGCGTCGAGGAGACCCTGCGCACGGACCCTGACGAATCGACTGACCCGCCGACGCCGCGCTGGTACGGCTCGTACACACTCACAACCAACATTCGATAGGAGCTATAAATGGAAGACCCTTCGACCGCCACACCTTCTGACCTCGACAACATCAACCCCGGCAACGTCACGACCGGCTCTCCTGTAGACGGCGCCGCGTGCTTCGTCAACTTCGACTTGACCACGGACGTTTCCGCGATCACCGCCGCCAACTACCTCGAGACGTTCAAGGCGAGCGGCAGCAAGTGGAAGAATCTCGGCGAGCTTTCCGAGAACGGCTACACGGAGTCCACGTCCACCACATCCAACAAGTTCAAGGGATGGCACGGCGCACCGCTGCTGAACAAGGTCAGCGACGAGGAGGACACCTTCAAGACGGAGTTCGTCGAGGTCGACCGCGACACCGTCGCCCAGCTGCGCTATGGCGAGGCCAACGTCACGACTGACGAGGACGGCTCCATCAAGTCCATCACTCCGACGCGCGTCCCCACGCGCAGCGTGATCATGGCATTCGCCGAACTGCTTGATAACGGGAGGCTCCGTCTCACCATCTTCCCGCGCGCGTCAATCGGGAGCATCGATGACGTGGCCCATCAGCAGGGCTCGCTGATCGCCTGCGGCATGACCTTCTCCGCCAGCAACGACGCAAAGGGACACCCGTACTACATCACGTACGCGAAGCCCGGCGCGTAGCCACGGCGCGCCTGCACGCACGCATGGAACCATCGGCTCCGGGCCACGCGCCCGGAGCCCTGACGTTGGGAGACGATGCATGAGACCTGAGTACCTGAAGCAGATGAGCAGGGAAGAGCTCGACCAGTACGCCGCGATTGCGAACTACGACCTCGGGAAGGCGCGTTCCGTCGACGCCAAGGTGTCGGCGATCCAGGAGGCGCGCGAGCACGTCGCGACGGTGAGGGTGCTCGGCGGGCTTGAGGTCAGCATCCCGATCAGGCGGATGCACGACAAGCGGCTCTCCGACCTTCTGGGCAAGCGCGGGAAGCTGTCAGACGAGGACATCGAGACACTGTTCGTCGGGCTTGTCGGGGACGACCAGGCCAAGGCCATCGAGGAGCGATGCACGGACGATGACGGCACCGTGGACGTGGACGCCTACTCGCTCGCAATCGCGCAGGTCCTGCGTGCGCAGTCGGCAAAAAACTAGCTAGGCTCGCGCAGCTCGAGGAGGGGCGCATCGTCGGCGCGGTGAGGCGCGTTGACGGGCGGCTCTATGTGCGCGAGCTCAGGGCGGACTTCCGCCATTGGTACGGCGTCCGCTACGAGGACGTGGCGGCGGACGAGGCGATGGACCTCATCTACTGCCTGCCAAGCGGCTCCGCATACCTAGCCGCGCTCAACCCGCAATGGGCGTGGAGCGCGGAGCATGGGGCGATAGCGGACGTTTGCGACCTGCTGCTGAGGCATGAGCGCCTTTCCGCCACCGGAACCACTGAGGGGGCGCAGCGCGTGACGCGCCCGGGTGACGTGTACGAGCGCAGGAACGCGCTCGAAAAGGCGAAAAAGGCCAAGAAGAAGATGGAAACGACCAAGTGGGAGCTGGTGGACGATGGCTAACGTCGGAACTGCCCAGATGACCATCACGCCGAAGTTCGACAACCTCTCGGCATCGGTCAACAAGGCGCTGTCTGGCGTCAACGTGAGCTCCGGCTCGGCCAAGCTCGGCTCCAGCGTCTCGGACGGCGTGTCGCGCGGGCTCGCGAAGTCCGGCGCGCTCGTCGGCGCGTTCTCCACGATCACGTCAAAGGCAATGGATGCAATCAGCTCTCACGTCGGCTCCGCCGTCTCGCGCCTCGACACGCTCAAGAACTACCCGACCGTCATGAGCAACCTCGGCGTCAGCTCGGACGAGGCCAGCACGTCCATCAAGACGATGAGCGACCGGCTCTCCAACCTGCCTACCGCGCTCAACGACATGGCGTCGACCGTGCAGGGCCTGTACACCTCGGCGCGCAACTACGGCATGTCGCTGACTGACATCACGAACGCCGGGCTCGGTCTCAACGACATGCTGCTCGCCGGTGGCCAGTCGCAGGGCATCGTGAACGCCGCCATGGAGCAGTTCCGGCAGATGGTCTCCAAGGGCAAGCCGGACATGCAGGACTGGAAGTCGCTCGTCAGCGCGGCACCGGCACAGCTCGACCAGCTCGCGAAGGCCATGCTCGGACCCACCGCCAACGCCACGCAGCTCTACTACGCGCTCGGCGGAGGCAACGAAAAGGACGCCGAGAAGCAGGGGTTCGACTACGCCACCATCTCGATGGACCAGCTGCTCAACGCCATATCGAGGCTCGACACCGAGGGCGGCGAGGGCATCGCCTCGTTCAAGGAGCAGGCGGAGACGGCGCAGGGCGGCGTGCAGACCGCCATGGACAACATGTCCAACGCCGTCACCAAGGGCGTCGAGAAGATAATGGACGAGGTGGGCCGCGAGAACATCGTCGGCGTCATCAACGAAGTCAAGGGCGGCATCAACACCGCGTTCGGCGACCTCTCGGACGTGCTCTCAAGAAACAGGGGCACGCTATCGTCGGATGTCGAGACGGTACTCGGCATCGTCAAGGGCGGGTTCTCGCAGGTCCGCGACTTCCTCGTATCGAACGGGGACGAGATGGTCTCCATCATCGACGGCGTGGTTGGAATCGCCGAGAAGGTTGCGCCGGTCGTGTCGGACATCGCCGGGGCAATAGGCCCGCTGGTCCCCGCAATCGTGGGGGTCAAGGTGGCGCTGAAGGGGATGGACGTTGCCAAGTCGGCGTTCTCGCCCCTCGTGTCGGGAGCGAAGCTCGCCGGGGGTGTGGCAAGCATCGCAAGCGGGAAGCTGCTCGACCTCGCCACAAAGGCATCCGGCCCGCTCAGCGAGGGGATGCTCGGGGCGGCTGGCGTCGCCGAGAAGTTCGCAGGCGTCATGACCGGCCCGTGGGGCATCGCGATAGCGGCCTCCGTCGCGGGGATCGCGCTCCTCGTCGGGAAGACGATGGAGGACCAGCAGAAGCAGGACGCGCTGAACGAGTCCGTGCAGACGTTCTCGGACGCCATGAGCAAGGCCACGGACACGCAGGACTTCTCCGGTGCCCTCGGCACCATCGGCGAGAGGGCGCACGACGCGACCGTGAACCTTGACGAGTTCAACCAGAAGATGGACAACCACGCCAGGGTAATCGAGGACAACAACTCGAAGGCCGAGGAGCAGATAGCGACGCTCACCACCGTCCAGCAGGTCATCGACGGCGCGATCGGCAAGACGGACCTTGACTCTGCGGCCAAGGGACGCCTTGAGTGGGCGCTCAAGACGCTCAACGACCAGACAGGGCTGAACATCACGCAGGAGGACGTGCTGGCGGGCAAGTACGCCGACCAGGATGGAGTGGTGCAGGGCCTCAAACAGTCCGTTGACGACCTCACCAACTCCCGCATCGCGCAGGCCAAGGCCGACGCGCTTCAATCGAACCTCACGGAGGCGTACGGCGCCCAAGCTGACGCCGCGCAGGCGATGGCGACCGCGCAGAACGCAGTCAACGACGTGATGGACGACGCCCGCTCGAAGGCGGAGCAGACCGCCGACTCGTTGGGGCTCACCAACAAGGTGCGCGAGGACTACATAGAGGGCTCCGTGAAGGACACCGTGGCACGCTCGGACGCAAACAAGCAGCTTGAGGCCGCCACCACCGACTACGACAACGCGACGGCGGCCATTCAGGCCACGTCTGACGCGCTCGGGCAGAACACGGAGGCGGCGCAGGAGGGCGCGGACGCATACACCCAGCTTGTGGCGTCGATGCCGTTGCTCAGTGCGAACCTTGAGGCCGCGCACGTCAACGCCGACGATTTCGCCGGCTCGCTGCGCGCGCTTGGGGCAGACACGGATGACCTGTCGTGGCTCACGAACGATGGGCTGAACCAGCTCGCCAACGACTACGACGGCACAACGGCGTCAATCGTGGCCGACCTTGATTCATGGAACGTCGGCATGGATGCTGCGGCGAAGTCTGCCGCAGAGATGTCATCCGTCGTGGCCGACCAACTTGGGGTGAGCGCGTCCGACCTCTCGCAGGCGTTGGAGCAGTCCGGCATCTCGATGGACTCATTCTCGCAGGCGATGCAGGGCGCGGGACTCTCGGCAGAGGACATGTCGAACATCTCGCAGGAGCAGTTCTCGGCGATGCTCTCGAACTGCGGCGGGAACCTCGACGCGCTCATCATGGAGATTCAGAACTACAACGACCAGGACATACTGGACAAAGAGGGCAATGTCGACGTGGACACCCAGCGCCTCGTGGACGCGCAGGGGGAGGTGTACACGTGGAACGGCACGACCCTGGTCGACCAGAACGGCCAGGCAGTCGTGGATGACGTGTCGCTCACGGACGCCCAGGGCAACCTCTGGACGTGGAACGGCAGCTCCCTCGTCCAGCAGGACGGCACTGCAGAGGTGGACGATCTCTCGCTCACTGACGCCCAAGGCAACCTTTACACGTGGAATGGCTCGTCTCTCAATGACAAAGACGGCAATGTTCTGGTGACCGGCAACCTTCCGGACGCGCTCGGATGGATTGCCCAGTGGAACTCGTCCCACCTCAACCCACTCAGTGGTGTGGTGAACATCTTCCAGAACATCTTCAGCGGTGGCGGCGACGGCAACGCGCGCGGCGGAATCGTCAGGGCACGCGGGCACGCCACGGGCGCGGTGTTCACAAAGCCGACGTGGATTAGCTCGACGGACTACATCGGCGAGGACGGCCCGGAGTACTACGACGGAACCAACATCGTCCCGCTGACATCGAAGCACGGCCAACCGTTCGCAAACCTCATTGCCGATGAGGTCGTGCGGAAGTGGGGCGGCCCCAACGGCGGGGCGACGTACAACACATACATCGACGGCACTCGGATAAACGATGACGCCGCCATCCAGGGCGCGTTCATGGCGTTCATGGGCGAGCTCGTGAGAATCAGCGACATGGGGTGAGCATGGACTATTCCGGCACTTACTACCTCGTGAACGGCTACCGCTCGGACACCGGCAAGTGGGCCATGCCATCGACGCCGGTGTACAGGCTCTACAACCAGACCGTCGCGACGCCGTACCATTACCTCACGACGGACCACGGCGAGTACGTGCGGCTCGGTGGCACGTGGACTAAGGAGGGCGTGGCGTTCTGGACCAGCGCGTCCGCGTCCACGCCCGTCTACAGGCTCTACAACCGCTGGACGTACATGCACATGTACACCACGGACAAGGGCGAGTACGACAACCTCGTTGCGGCGGGCTGGACGGGCGAGGGCATCGCCTTCAAGGCCGACTCCAGCGGCGATTGGCCCGTCTACAGGCTCTGCAACAAGTGGAGCGGCGAGCACCTGTTCACCGCGTCGACATCCGAGCGCGACCGGTGCGTGTCGGCGGGGTGGACGGACGAGGGAACCGCCTTCTGGTGCTACGGCCTGCCCACGCTCGACGTGTGCGTGGATATGTGGCAGGGCGACCCCTACGCGAGGACGGGGCTCTTCGGATACCGCGACTCGCAGCTCTTCAGGCTGTCGGCGAGCGGGACCGGGTACGCGCTCGCGTCGGCGTACTCGAACCTCTGCATCGGCGCGTCTGGGTCAAGCGTGCGCGAGCTTCCCGGCGCGGCAACCGACGACTCGCGATGGACGGTGACCGAGCTTTCCACCGCCACCGTGGACGGCCAGTCGGCAAAGGTAGTGCGCCTGACAAACGTTGCCACGGGGAAGGCCCTCGCCCTCGCCGGAGACGCCGTGGGCGCGTCAGCGAGCGTGGAGCCGGTCGGTACGTCGCTCGACCAGCAGTGGGCGCTCGTCCCGTGGAGGCTCTTCCAGTCGGGCGGGCTGTACGAGCTGCGGCTCATGGCGAACACGAACCTTGCGCTCGACGTGAACCAGGCGCGCCCCGTGGACGGCACCAACGTGATGGTCCACCCGGCCAACGGCGGAAACAACCAGAAGTTCTACATGCACGACAGCGGCAACGGATGGTCGCTGCGCGACATCAGCTCCGGCAAGATGGTGGACATCGCGAACGGCTCCGTCTCCGCCGGGACGAACGTCCAGATATACTCCGACGACTCCTCGCGCGCTCAGCGCTGGCGCGTCACGCAGCACGGCACCACGCGCGTGGGCGGCACCGAGTGCGCCGTGGTCACGCTTGGCGCGGCCAACGGCACGGCGTGCCTCATGGCGTCGGAGGCGAACGCCTCCGATGCCAACGTGTCGCTCTCGGACGGGACTGCAACGACGCACAGCAGCTGGGCGCTCGTGCCCACATGGGCGACGGATGCTCATGTGCCGGTGCCGTCCGAGCCGTACCTGTCCAGCGCGCCCGGCAGGCACGAGGGAGGCGACCGCGTCTACCAGAACAGGCTGTACCCGTCGTGGACATGCACGGACGCGTGGATGGTGGGCAAGAACTCCTACCAGCTGCAGTGGTGCGTGCGGTACATGCCGCTGTGGTCGAACGAGTGGGGCTCGTGGGGGGCTACGCATACCGAGGCCTCCGGATTCGCCAGCAGCGGGAACCTCACGTGGTACGCGCCGGGCATCGACACGTCATACGACACGACGCGCTACAAGGGGTGCCAGGTGTGGGTGCGCGTCCGGGTGCAGGGCGCAGGCAGCGCCGAGCGCGTCGTGGGCAACTGGGCGTCTGCGACGCACGGGAACTACGTCGTGCCAGTGCTTGCGCTCAAGGCGGAGGCCGGGTGGTCGTTCGACGGGCTGCACATCGGCTATGACTCCTCGTACTCCGGCGGCGTGACCTACGTATACGTGACGGGCATCCGCGACGAGTTCGGAAGAAGCCTGTTCTCCGGGGTTGTGTCCGGAGACTCCGGTTGGTATGACGCGGACGGCTCCATAGTCGTGCCGTGGTCGCAGATTGCGGGCTACAACCAGCTGCAGGGCCACACGCTCACGGTAGAGTACCAGGTCGGCAACGACATGTGCTCGCGCTGGACGTGGCGCACGTGGTCAGGAACCGTCAAGGTGAGCGCGAACACCGGCACTGTAGACATAGGCTCCGTCACGGTCAAGGTCGGCACTGGGCGCACGCTAGTCGTGACGGCGAGGAACCTCGGCAAGGTGCTCTGCTACGTCACGACCGGATACGGCGATTACGTAGAGTGCTTCGGCCCCACGGACAACGGCGACGGCACGGTGAGCTTCATCGCCGAGCCGCCCTTCTGCTCCGATGGCGTCGAGGTCAACTGGATGACGCAAAGCGCGGACGGCGACTTGTGGGCGGTGCGCTCTGCCAAGGTCACCGACCAGTCGTTTGTGCCGTGCCATGCCTTCGACTGGAGTGGCACAGACGGTAGCCGCCGCCACGTCCTGCTTGAGGTGCGCAAGGGCGACGCCCTTTCCGAGTCTCACAAGCTGGACCCGGACATGGAGGACGTGGCGCTTCAGGGAAGGACTGAACACGCGGTCACATATGCAGGGTCGCGTAAGCACTCGATGACCGTCGAGGGCGCGTTCGTTGAGGAGGACACGGAGACCCCAAGCGGCGTGCCAGCCGTCTTCGCGCTGGAGGAACTGCAGAAGGTGGGCCACGTACGCTACCGCGCGCCGTCCGGCATGGTCTATGACGTGGCGATAACCTCCGTGTCCTACGAGGTAGACCACATGTGTACGACCGCCAGCGTGACGATGACAGAGGAGAGCGTGTGACATGAACCTCCTGACGGCGAGCGGGCATGACTGGCGCGACCAGCGACATACCGGCAGAATCATCGTTGAGATGGTGAGCCCCACGGCGCTTGACGGCACCATTGGAACGCTCGGCGGCGTCGCGCTCTCCGGCTGCTCTGTGGATGCCAACTACTTCTCGAAGAGCCGTACGTCGGCGAAGGTGAGCTATGTCGGCGGGGGATGGCAGCGCAACTCCGCCGTGCGCATCCACTACCTTGTGGATGAGTGGGGATACTCCACGGTCATTGGGACGTACCTGGTAACGTCGGATGACGGCTCGTGGAGCGACGGGGAGTGGCACGGAGAGCTCACGTGCCAGTCGATGCTTTGGGCATTGACGCAGAAGAAGCTCGCCGCGCCGCTCGTTGTGCGCAAGGGCCAGACCGCGAAATCGGCCATCCAGTCGCTGCTATCGTCCGACCTGCGGAAGTGGCAGGACTACACCGGCGACGGTGGGTTCGTGCTCGCCGATGACAAGATATACGAGTCTGGCAAGACGTACATGGACGTATGCGCCGACCTCGCCAGCGCTGCGAACATCCGGCTGGATGTGAACGCGAGCGGCGTTGTGACGCTGCGGACATGGACGCTTCCGGCCTACGCGACGCCAACGTTCGAGCTGTCATCCACCGACCCGCGCGGCGTCATGCACGACGGTGTGTCGCGCAGCTCCGACTATGCGGAGCTTCCAAGCGAGGTGGCAATCTCGTGCAAGTACTCAGTCGAGGTCGAGAAATGGGAGGGCGAGTACTACAAGTCGGACTCGAATGGCCACAAGAAGGGCGACAAGAAGTACGTAAAGTCAAACGAGCAGCGCGAGCTGGACGGCTACGCCAAGCTATCGTCCGGGCCAAGAAGCGAGGGCGTGCGCGGCTTCGCCGTGACGGACTACCGCACGCTGAACGATGACGAGATGCCGACCAAGACGCAGGAGGAGATTGACCGTCGCGCTGGCGTAGCGCTCACGCACCTGCCCGGCGAGACGGAGACATGGACGGTAACGACGCAGTACTTCCCCGTCTGGGAGGGTGACGTTGGCTGGCTGAGCATCCCGGCGGAGGACGGCACGGGGACGCAGCGGACGAAGGTTCTCGTGCGCTCCGTGGCCATCGACCTCGGCACTATGCAACTGAAGCTCACGCTGCAGCGCACCGACGCCTTCAGCGAGGAAATGAACGGCATAGACGGCCCAGGCAACTAGGGAGACCGCATGGATAAGTATGCAATCGCAAAGGCGCTGTTCAGCGCATCCAGCGCGCAAGAGCCGGGCACCGCCACCGTGCTATATGGAACGGCGGCGGGGGACTCGGCGGGCGGCAGGGTGAGCGTGCTGCTCAATGGCGTTACTTACGCATCAGACAATGACAGTCCCGCAGTCGACATGCCGACCACCACCGACGTGCGCGCCGGGGACGCCGTGATCGTGACCGTCTCGGACGGGCACCCCGTGGTGACCGGCGTCGTGGGGAGCGGAGACAGGACGCGGGCCGACGTGGAGGCGGCGGCGCAGTCCGCGAGCCTTGCGCATGACGAGGTGAAGAAGACGCAGGCGGACATCGACGCGTTCAAGGCGAGCGCCGACGCGACCTACTCCACCAAGACCGAGGTTGACGAGAAGACTAAGGCCGTTACCGAGAGCATCGAGGCTACGTATCTCAAGAAGGACGACGCAAGCACGGCGTACGCGACGAAGACCGAGCTTTCGAGGTCTGCTGACGGCATAAGGTCAGAGGTCTCCGAGGAGTACGTCACCAAGAACGACGCAGCCAAGACCTATGTGGGCAAGTCAACGTTCGAGCAGCTGGCCACGTCCATAAAGTCGCTCGTGAGGGGCGAGAGCACCTACACCGACCCGGACGGCAGGTCGGCCACGAGCGGCATCTACTCGCTCGTGACGCAGGCGCGCGACTCCGTGACGGCGCTCTTCGGCGACTACACCAAGACATCCGACCTCGCCTCGACGCAGGCGGTCAGGGACGCCAGGAAGGCGGGCACGGACGCGCAGGCGACCGCGAACGCGGCCAAGAGCGCGGCGGGCGCCGCCCAGGGCACGGCCAGCTCTGCCAAGTCCACGGCGGACTCGCTGGCGACCCTGATACGCGCGGACTCCACCGGCATCACCGTCGGCAAGAGCGCGGACGGCAAGACGTACTCGACCGGGCGCACGCACATGGACGAGGACAGCTTCGACGTGCTGGACAATGCCGGGAACGTCATCGCGACATTCGGCGGGGCTGTAGCCTCCATGCTGATGGGGATGCTCACCATCGCTGCCGGACAGGGTGGGGGAGGGTCAATCTACCCTGCTCGCGGCAAAGTCCTTATGTTGAAGTCTGGCAAGGACGCGGAGATCTCGGGCAATCACGGCTCGTACATAGAGATCGGCGACGTCGCGACGACCATCAACTCGAAACCGGCTGGCGGAAAAGCGAACGTGCTGACCGTAAGCAACACCGGAATCTACGCACAGACGCAAGGGGGCAGCGGCCTGAAGCTCTGCGCGGTCCACAGCCTGTACAACCCGTACAACGGCATGCACGTGTACACCGGGAAGGCAAGCGAGATCTCGAGCATGGTAGGCGCCGGGTGGACGGACGAGGGCGCTAAGTTCTACGCGTTCGTCGGACCAGGCCAGAGGTAACGACCCCTAAGGAGACGCGGATGACGCCGCTGACGTTCGAGCAGCTGGTCGCGCTCGGCTCGCTGGCCCTCGCGGTCGTGACCGTCGCGCTCACCATCAAGCGCGACGGGGCCACCGACGAGGAGCGCCACGCGGCGCGCGCGGCGGAGCTAGAGGGGAGGCGTGCGTGATGGCGGAGATGTACGCGCGGCGAGTCCTTCGCGGCGACATGGAAATCGGTGACGTGCCGGCCCCGTAGCGGGAGGCCGCGAGGGCGATTGTCGAGCGGGAGACGGGTGCCCTGCATGGATAGGGCACGTCCCGGGACCACCACAGAGGAAGGGACCAAATGGCACCACACACAATCGACGTGTTCATCCAGCCCATCAGGGACACCCAGCAGGCTCAGGTCGCGCTCGTTGCGCTCTGCGTCCTGATCGTGCTCGACATGCTCTTCGGCTTCTGCGCTGCGGCCAAGGACGGCCGCGTGCAGTCGAGCGTCATGAGGCAGGGCCTCTGGCACAAGGCCAGCGAGTTCGGCGTCGTGATGGTCGCCGACGTCGCGGACGGGATGCTCATCGGGGGCATCGACCTTGGCTACGGCGCGCCCGTCGTGACGGCGGCCATCGTCGGGCTCTGCGCCAACGAGCTCGTCTCGGTCTGCGAGAACCTCGTGAAGCTCAACCCGGGGCTCGCGGGGAGCCGCGTCCTCGACCGCCTGCTCGAATCGAAGGCGGTCTCCGACGCGATGAGGGGGGCCGACGATGGAGCGGACTAGCGGCGCCCCGCGCTGCCCGCTCTGCGGGGCGGAGATGCGCGAGGAGCGGGGCATGGAGCACAGCCACGAGGGGCTGGTGCAGCGCTGGTGGACGTGCCCCAGGTGCCTCCACCGGCAGACGACCGTCGAGGATGAGGGCGGCAGGGACCGCCAGGAGGAGGGGGAATGCACCTCTATGTGATATGCGGCCACGGCGCCGGCGACCCCGGCGCTTGCGGCAACGGCTACAGCGAGGCCGAGCGCGTGCGCGCGCTCGGGGCCAGGATCGCAGAGCTCGGCGGCCCGTCCGTGACACTGCTGGACACCAGCCGCAACTGGTACGCGGACAGGGGGATCGACTCCCTCTCCATCCCGAGCGGCGACGCGCTCGTGGAGCTCCACATGGACTCGGCGGGCCCAGGCGCCCACGGTGGCCATGTGATCATCAAGGCCGGCATCGGGGGGCCGGACGCGCACGACCGCGCGCTGGCGGACGCCGTCTCCGCGATCTTCCCAGGACGCTCCAAGAGCATCGTGGAGCGCTCCGACCTCGCCAACCCGAACCGCGCGGCGAGGCGCGGCATCAACTACCGGCTAGCCGAGAACGGGTTCATCACCAACTCCGGTGACGTGGGAACCTTCAACTCCCGCCTCGACGACATCGCGCGCGCTTACCTCGCGGCATTCGGAATCACCGCCGGCAGCGCGGCACTGGCCGCACCGGCAACGAGTGACGGCAACGACACTGAGGAGGACGAGGACATGGCAGACTTCGGAGTGATCTTCAACCCGGCGCAGGCGACCAAGGAGGGCGTAGGCGGCCTCTACTGGCTCGTCGGAGGCAGGCTCTACCACTTCACCAACCCCGACCAGCCCAAGGCGCTCGACAGGATGTGCGAAGACGTCAACGGGCACGCGGTGCCACGCTACGAGTTCCAAGGTACGGACCCCTGGGCCGACCGCCTCGCCCAGGCGTGCGGCGGCTGGGGCAGCGCCGTGGACTGCCCGCGCTTCGACACGGACTAGCGCAATCAGAGAGCCTTTCGGCAGATGCCTGCAAAAAACGCCACGGTTTGCGCCACCTTAGCCCATCCTGCGAATCAGACAGATATCGCCAGCAGCACCCTCGCCCTTCGGGGCGCGGGCGCTTCTTGCGTTCTGTCGGCATGCACGCTAAGGAGACTTTCAGGTTCCCTTAGTGGTCGCTAGTTGACGAGCGCCTAAAACCCTTAACCAATGGGGCGGGGATTACCCCGCCCCACCTGCGAATCTCTGGTCGGGGCGACTGGATTCGAACCAGCGACCCTCTGCTCCCAAAGCAGATGCGCTACCAAGCTGCGCCACGCCCCGAACTCTGTGAAGTATAGGGTAGTTTCGGCGTCGCTTCAATGGCCCGCCGCCACGCCAAAGCCATCAGCCAGCCGCCAGCCAGCGCGCGGCCGGCGTTCGGTTTCAAGCATATTTCCATCGTGATTCCAGCGAGGAATAGACCGTTTCCAGATCGTTCCTAACTCTATGATGTTCAGCGATATGCGCGTTCGGGGAAGCTCGCTGCGCGTCTGGAACGGGTCCAGAAGATCAAGGGACAGGAGACTTCATGACGTATTCCGAGAGGGTCATTGCACAGCTGGAGGAGCGCTATTCCGGCCAGCCCGAGTTCATCCAGGCGGCCAAGGAGGTCCTGACCACCCTCCAGCCGGCGCTCGACGCGCATCCCGAGTACGAGCGCGCCGCGCTTCTCGAGCGCATGGTCGAGCCCGAGCGCATCATCATGTTCCGTGTGCCGTGGGTTGACGACGAGGGCAAGGTCCAGGTGAACCGCGGCTATCGCGTCGAGTTCAACTCCGCCATCGGCCCCTACAAGGGCGGCCTGCGCTTCCACCCGTCCGTGAACCTCTCGATTCTCAAGTTCCTCGGCTTCGAGCAGATCTTCAAGAACTCCCTCACCACGCTGCCCATGGGCGGCGGCAAGGGTGGCTCGGACTTCGACCCCAAGGGCAAGTCCGACCGCGAGGTCATGGCATTCTGCCAGAGCTTCATGACCGAGCTCTGCCGCCACATCGGGCCTGACACCGATGTCCCCGCCGGTGACATCGGCGTAGGCGCGCGCGAGGTGGGCTTCATGTTCGGCCAGTACAAGCGCATCCGCAACGAGTGGTCCAGCGTCCTCACGGGCAAGGGCATCTCGTACGGCGGCTCGCTCGCCCGCACCGAGGCCACGGGCTACGGCGCCGTGTACTTCCTCGAGAACATGGTCACGGAGAAGGGCGAGGAGCTTGCCGGAAAGACCGTCTGCGTCTCCGGCTCCGGCAACGTAGCCCAGTACGCCGTCCAGAAGGCCGAGCAGCTCGGCGCCCACGTGGTGACCGTCTCCGACTCCAACGGCTACGTCTACGACCCCGAGGGCATCGACTTCGGCTTGCTCTGCCAGATCAAGGACGTCGAGCGCGCCCGCATCAAGGAGTACGTCGAGCGCAAGCCTGGCTCCGTCTACCACGAGGGCGAGCGCCCGTGGGGCGAGAAGTGCGACGTCGCGATGCCTTGCGCCACGCAGAACGAGCTTGACCTCGACGATGCCAAGAAGCTCGTGGCAAACGGCTGCGCGTACGTGGTCGAGGGCGCGAACATGCCCACTACGACCGACGCCACCACGTTCCTCATCGAGAGCGGCGTCTACTTTGCCCCCGGCAAGGCCGCGAACGCCGGTGGCGTTGCGGTCTCTGGCCTCGAGATGAGCCAGAACCACGAGCACCTCTCCTGGACTTTTGAGGAGGTGGACGAGAAGCTCAGGGAGATCATGAACTCCATCTACACGTCCGCCGCCTCAGCGGCAAGCGAGTACGGCCACGAGGGCAACCTCGTGTTTGGCGCCAACATCGCCGGTTTCCTCAAGGTTGCCGAGGCCATGATGGCCCAGGGCGTGTGCTAGCCCGCGTCCTTCTCGGCAAGGGGCGCGCTTTGGCGTCGTGACACTTCGCGATCTGCGGCCCCCCGGTGGCGTGTGAACTGCGCCCCCGGAGGGCCGCTTTTTGGGCCGCCATCCGGAGCCGCGGGATTTCGCCGGTTAGGAATTCTTGGGACGTTTAGGGGCGGCTAACCGTCCGGAAACGGCGGAGCCGCGAGAGTGCCGCCGGATTTCGCCGTTTAGACCGGCCTAACCGTCCGGATAATTGCTAAACGTCCGGATAATTGCTAAACGTCCGGAATCGGCGGGGCGGGCCGCCCCGCGCACCACCCACTGCACCAAACAAAGTATTTGTCTCCCATACAGATATTCATATTTGTGGCAAGCCGTGGGGGATTGTTGCAGACTTGTTGAATCCGCTCAGCGAAACATGCATGACCCGTATACTTGCAACGACCTTTAACGAGCGGTACGAGATACCGAGAAGGCGTCCATAGCGCAGAATCTGGCCCAGCCTCTCGGGAGCACGCGCACGCTGCGCGCGGCTCCTTTTTTATGGCGCACCGGCTGTGCTGCACGCGGAAAGGACGGTGTTGCTGTGAACCCCTTGATCGATGGCGGCAGGCATCGGGAGGCCCTCCTGGCGCTCGAGGACGGCACGGCCCTCAGGGGTCGAAGCGTGGGCGCAGAGGGAGAGACCTTCGGCGAGATAGTGTTCAACACGTCCATGGTGGGCTACCAGGAGATCGTGAGCGACCCGTCCTACGCGGGCCAGATCGTCACCTTCACCTATCCCCAGCTGGGCAACTACGGCGTCAACGAGAAGGACATGCAGGCGGACGCGCTGCACCTCAGGGGCTTCGTCTGCCATGACGCCTGCTATGCCCCAAGCAACTGGCAGAGCGTCGCGAGCCTGCCGGACTTCCTGGCGGCCCGCGGCGTCGTGGGCATCGAGGGCGTGGACACGCGCGCGGTCACGCTGGCCATCCGCGGGGGTGGCGCCATGCGCGCGGCCATCTCCACCACCGACCTCGACCCCGAGAGCCTCGTCCGCCGCGTGCGCGAGTCCCCGCGCATCTCCGAGCACAACTACGTCGCAGACGTCTCCTGCGACGAGCCGCGCGTCGTGAGGCCCAAGGGCGAGGCGCGCCACCGTGTCGTGGCCGTCGACTGCGGCGAGAAGGCCGGCATCGCGCGACGCATGGCCGCGGCGGGCACCGAGGTCACGGTCGTCCCGTGGGACACGCCGGCCGAGAGGATCCTCGCCATGGAGCCCGACGGCGTCTTCTTCTCCAACGGTCCCGGCGACCCCAGCACCGTGCCCCTCGTGCCCGAGACCGTGCGCGCGATCCTCGGCAGGCTTCCCGTCTTTGGCATCTGCCTGGGCAACCAGATGATCACCCTGGCCGCGGGCGCGCGGGTGGAGAAGCTGGCCTTCGGCCACCACGGCGGCAACGAGCCCGTGATGAACCTGCTCACCGGCAAGGTCGAGATCACGGCGCAGAACCACAACTACGGTCCGGTCTTCCCAAGCTTCGGCCCGCTCGTCCCCGAGCTCTCCGGCGGCCTCGCCGAGCACCCCGAGAGCCTCCTTTCCTGGAGCCGCATGCGCGTGGCCCCCGTCGTCGCCAACGAGCGCTACGGCCGCATCCGCCTCACGCACGTGAACCTCAACGACGGCACGCCCGAGGGCATCCAGTTCCTCGACCTGCCGGCCTTCTCGATGCAGTACCACCCCGAGGCCAAGCCCGGCCCCAACGACTCGGCGTACATGTTCGAGTCCTTCTCGCGCCTCATGGACGGGCGCGACGACTACCTTGCCATCGACGTCCGCGAGGGGAGGCGCTTCTAGTTGCCAAGGCGCACCGACATCAAGAAGATCCTCATCATCGGCTCTGGCCCCATCGTCATCGGCCAGGCCTGCGAGTTCGACTACTCCGGCACCCAGGCGTGCAAGGCCCTGCGCGAGGAGGGCTACGAGGTCGTGCTCGTGAACTCCAACCCCGCCACCATCATGACCGACCCCGAGACCGCGGACCGCACCTACGTGGAGCCCATCACCGCCTCCTCGGTGGCCAAGGTCATCGCCAAGGAGCGCCCGGACGCGCTGCTGCCCAACATGGGCGGCCAGACGGGCCTCAACTGCGCGGTTGCGCTGGCCGAGCAGGGCGTGCTCGACGAGTACGGCGTGGAGGTCATCGGCTGCGACATCGCGTCCATCCAGACGGGAGAGGACCGCGAGCTCTTCGCCGAGGCCATGCGCGACATCGGCCTTGAGGTCGCGCGCTCCGAGATAGCCCACACCCTAAAGGAGTGCGAGGGAGCGGCGGAGGAGATCGGCTACCCCGTGGTGATCCGGCCCGCCTACACGCTGGGCGGCGCCGGCGGCGGCATGGCCTACACCCACGACGACCTCGTGCGCATCGCCCGCGAGGGGCTGGCGCTCTCCGCCAACTCCGAGGTCCTCATCGAGCAGAGCCTCGAGGGCTGGAAGGAGATCGAGATGGAGGTCATGCGCGACTCCGCCGGAAACGGCATCGTCGTGTGCTCCATCGAGAACCTCGACCCCATGGGCGTGCATACCGGCGACTCAATCACCGTGGCGCCCTGCCAGACGCTCAACGACTTCGAGATGCAGCGCCTGCGCGACTACTCTCTGGCCGTGCTCGAGCGCGTGGGCGTCGCCTGCGGCGGCTCCAACGTGCAGTTTGCCGTCAACCCCGCAGATGGCCGCGTCATCGTCATCGAGATGAACCCCCGCGTGAGCCGCTCCTCCGCCCTGGCCTCCAAGGCCACGGGCTTCCCCATAGCCAAGGAGGCGGCGCTGCTCGCCGTCGGCTACACGCTGGACGAGATCACCAACGACATCACGCAGGCGACGCCGGCCTGCTTCGAGCCATCCATCGACTACTGCGTGGTCAAGATCCCGCGCTTCGCCTTCGAGAAGTTCAAGGGCGCGGACTCCACCCTCACCACGCGCATGAAGGCCGTGGGAGAGGTCATGGCCATAGGCTCCACCTTCGAGGAGGCGCTCCAGAAGGCCATGCGCTCGCTTGAGCAGGGGCACGCCGGCCTGGGCGCCGACGGTAACGACTCCTTCGACGAGGATGCCTTCGAGGCGCGCGTCGCCACGCCTACCCCGCAGCGCATCCTCTACGTGGCCGAGGCGCTCCGCCGCGGCTGGGGCGTCGAGCGCGTCTTTGGACTCACGCACATCGACCGCTGGTTCCTGAACCGCATCGCCGACATCGTCGCTGCCGAGCGCACCATATCCGAGCTGGGGCTCACCGGCCTTGACCACGATCGCATGCTGGCCGCCAAGGAGCTTGGCTTCTCCGACCGGCAGCTCGCCCACCTCACGGGGACGAGCGAGGAGGTCGTGCGCGCCGTGCGCGGGGTCGTGGGGGTCCGCCCGCTCGTGAAGACGGTCGACACCTGCGCCGGCGAGTTCGCCGCGCGCACGAGCTACCACTACTTCACCTACGAGTCGGGTGGCGCGAGCGAGCACGTTGAGGCCGAGAAGCCCCGCGTGGTGATCCTCTCGGCGGGCCCCAACCGCATCGGCCAGGGCATCGAGTTCGACTACTGCTGCGTGCATGCCGCCTACGCCCTTGAGGCCAAGGGCTACGAGACGGTCATGGTGAACTGCAACCCCGAGACCGTCTCCACCGACTATGACACCTCCGACCGCCTCTACTTCGAGCCGCTCAGCTTCGAGGATGTCATGAACGTCATCGAGGTCGAGAGGCCCGTCGGCGTCATCGTGACGCTGGGAGGCCAGACGCCCATCAACCTCGCCGGGCGTCTCAAGGCGGCCGGCGTCCCCATCATGGGCACCCAACCCGAGGCCATCGACCTGGCCGAGGACCGCGACCGCTTCGCGAGCCTGCTCGACCGCCTTCAGATAGCGTACCCGCCCTCCTCGACGGCCGAGACCATGGAGGACGCCACTGCGGTCGCGCGACGCATCGGCTACCCGCTGCTGGTTCGCCCGAGCTACGTGCTCGGCGGGCGCGGAATGGCCATCGTCTACGACCACGGCGACCTGCGCACCTACATGGCCGAGGCCACGCGAGTCTCGCCCGACCACCCCGTGTACCTGGACGCCTTCCTCGAGGACGCCATCGAGCTGGACGTCGACGCCCTCTGCGACGGCACGGCGTGCTACGTGGGCTCGGTTCTCGAGCACATCGAGGAGTGCGGCATCCACTCCGGTGACTCCGCGTGCTGCTGGCCGCCCTTCTCGCTCTCCGACTCCATCGTGGGGCGCGTGCGCGAGATCACCCGCAAGCTGGCGCTTGCGGTGGGCATCCGCGGGCTGCTCAACATCCAGTTCGCGGTCAAGGACGAGCAGGTCCTGGTCATCGAGCTCAACCCGCGCGCCAGCCGCACGGTGCCCTTCTCGTCCAAGGCCACCGGCGTGCCGCTCGCCCGCTGCGCCGCCCGCATCATGTCCGGCGAGACCATCGCCCAGCTGGGCCTTCCGCCCGAGGACCGCACGCCTTCGCACTATGCCGTGAAGGAGGCCGTCATGCCCTGGAGCCGCTTCCCCGGCGCCGACGTCCACCTTGGGCCCGAGATGAAGTCGACCGGCGAGGTCATGGGCATCGACACGACCTTCCCCAAGGCATACGCGAAGACGCGCGAGGCTATCGACTACGAGATACCCATGTCCGGCAAGGTCTTCGTCTCGGTGTGCGACCGCGACAAGCGCTCCGTCGCGCCGGTCGCGCTCTCGCTCACCAACCTGGGCTACGACCTCGTGGCCACGCGCGGCACGGCCAAGACGCTGCGCGCCGCGGGCATCCCGTGCGAGGTCGTGCGGCCCATCAGCGAGGGCAGCCCCAACGTGCTCGACATGATGGCCGCAGGCGAGATCGCGTTCATCGTCAACACGCCCCGCGGCGGCAGCTCGCGCGGTGACGGCGCCAAGATCAGGGGCGAGGCGGTGAGCCGCGGCGTCGACATGGCCACGACCATGTCGGGCGCGACGGCGCTCATCCAGGCCATCGCCGCGCTGCGCAAGGGCCCCCTCGACGTCTATGCGTTGCAGGACCTGTAGGGGCCGGCCCATCCGTAGGGGCCGGCTCCGGGAGTCCCAGCGCCAACGGCCGCGGGCCTTATGTTGGCGGGCCCGCGGCCGAGCGTCGCGGGCGGGCGAGCCGAGCACGAATCCGAGCGCCGCCCGTGGGGGAGGGGCCCGCGGTGCGTAGCCAATCAGACATGGGTCGCCACCTGCGGACGAGCGCTGCCTGCGGGGGAGGGCCATCCCGCATTCACGCGGACGGAACGGTTGGGCGCCTCTCCCCACAGCCGGCGGCGGGGGCCACCTGTGGGCTCCTCCGCGGGAGAGTTTCTCTCAGGGGGGAAAGGGGATTTAACGTTTCCTCAGGTAGAGGGCCTAGATGCACGGGGCATCGCCCTCGCCTCCCCGACGCCTGCGGCGCGTCTTCGCGACAATCCCGCGCGCCTTGCGAGAGGCGAGGGGAGCGCCCATATATCCGCACGGCCTCAAAAGGTCGGAATGGCCTTCCTTGTTTTGCATTTTGATACGAATAATAATGCATATATATGTATGCTACAACGAAACCCATACGTCGCGGAAGGGTTGTGGGGGCCAGCATGGGATCACGTGCGCGGCACCAGCCGCCAAATCGCATGCAATCTCGCTGTTGGGACGGCGTCGAAGGTGGATTGCAAGACCCTCTGTTCACCTCATCTTTTATGAGCTCAACGCGAACGACTCGCACCCTGCATCAACAAATTAAAGTAATGATGCCTGCGAGAGCGGGCGTGGTGGAAAATGCCTGAGAATTGGTAGGAATAGTCTCAAGTGATTTTGCTATCCGATAAATATCTTCTTCTGAAACATTTCAAGACTTTTATAACGCAACCGTCGTGTTGAGAATTATGCGAGCGGTAGAAATCTAACCGCAAATGGCAGGGCCTCACCGCCGAACCAGCGAAACTCGCCATTCGTCTTGGAAGTCGCTTAACCTCTCGCTACGGAAGCTTTGCACTATATCCATGTGTGCGTGGCAAAACGTGACGGTTTCCTAAGGGAAGGTGACGGCATGGAAGAGACGTCTGCGGTCTCGTCTACCGGCGGCATCGCCGAGCAGAAGAAGAGGGAGCTCGATGCGAGCTTCTTCAAGAAGGGCATCCTCGTGGCCCTGTTCTCCAGCCTGATGTACGGCTTTTACACGGCGTTCATCACGGCGGGCGAGAGCTCCCAGCTGTGGCTGGGATGGGTGAGCGCCATCAGCCCCACGGCGTTCCTCGCCGTCTTCATCCTGCCCACCGTCGCCAGCGCGATCAACGACTCCGCAAGCGCCCTCTGGGCGCTGGGCATTACCGCCAAGCAGGGAAAGCTCGGCGACTTTGGCCGCACGATCAACACCAAGCCCGGCATCATCCTCATCATGAGCGCGCTCGTCGGCGGCCCCATCGCCACCGTCGCGTACATCATCGCCCTCTCTCAGGCGGGCACCATCGTGGTCCCCATCGCGGCCCTCAACCCCGCGATCGGCTCCATCCTCTCCCGCATCCTCTACAAGCAGGAGCTTGGCCCCCGCAAGATCGCGGGCATCGGGATCTGCGTCTTGGCGGGCCTCCTGATCGGATCCGCCAGCCTCACCGGCGACTCCTCCTCGAACATGGCCCTGGGCCTGGCGCTCGCGTTCGTCGCCGCGCTCGGCTGGGGTGCCGAGGGCTGCATCGCCGGATATGCCTCCTGCATGATCGACACGCAGATAGGCATCACCATCCGCCAGTGCGTGTCCGGCGTCGTCGAGCTCTTCGTGATCCTCCCCGTCTTCGCGCTGGTCGGCGGCGTGTCCCTCGGTGAGACCTACGGTTACGTCGGCGCGGCGGTCACCGACCTGCCCACCATCGCCTGCTTCATCGTCTCGGGCTTCTCGGCCTACAAGTCCTTCGCCAGCTGGTATCGCGGCAACTCCATGTGCGGCACCGCCCTTGGCATGGCCTGCAACGGCACCTACACCTTCGTCGCCCCCCTGGTCACCTGGATCGTCGTCGGCCTGATCATGAACATCGAGGGCTACGCGCTCGCACCCATCGCGTGGATCGCGGCAGTGGTGATGATCGTCGGCATCCTCACGATTGCCGTTGACCCCAAGGAGCTCTTCGGAAAGAAGGAGGCGGCCTAATGCGCCCGCTCAACTACGCGATGCTCAAGTACTTCACCACGGTCGGAGAGGCTGGCGTGGACGACGTCATGGACGCCCTCAAGGGCGACTACGCCGGCTTCACCGCCTTCAAGCGCGACAAGATGCAGGAGGCGCTCATGACGGCCGAGAAGAACGGCCTCATCGGCGAGTCCCGCGTCGACCTTGACGGCAACGGCGGGCTGCGCGTGTTCTACACCGCCACTCCCGAGCAGCGCGACACCATCAATTCCTACATCAAATAGAGGGGAGTATGCCATGCGATACACTGGTGAGGAGGCCATTGGTCTCATCGAGACCATCGGAATGGTCCCCGCGCTCTATGCGGCCGACGCCATGCTCAAGGCCGGCGACACCGAGCTGATCAGCTACGAGAACATCGGCTCCACGTTGGTCACCATCATCGTCACGGGTGACGTCGCCGCCTGCGAGGCCGCCGTGAAGGCCGGCGTGGAGGCCGCCTCGAGCATCGGAAAACTCACGGCCCACAACGTCATGAAGCGCCCCGTGCCGCCCATCGGTGACGTCGTCTCCGTTCACGACGTCGACTACAACTAGGGAGGAGGAGCAATGGCAGGTGAGGGCATGAACGCTCTGGGCGCCATCGAGACCTTTGGCCTCGTCTGGGTGCTCGAGGCCGGCGACGCCATGTGCAAGGCGGGAGACGTCGAGCTCATCGGCTACGAGAACACCGCCTCCGGTTACATCTCGATCCTGGTCCAGGGCGACGTCGCCGCGTGCAAGGCGGCCGTCGAGGCCGGCGTCAAGGCCGTGGAGGCCCTGGGCGCCGAGGTCTACAGCTCTGTCGTCATCCCCAGGCCGCATCCCAGCCTGAAGAAGATCACCGACAAGTACACGGTTGAGAAGCTCCTTCCCTACTAAGGGGGTGTGCCATGTCACTCATCGATAACGACCTTCTCTCCATACAGGAGGCGCGCATCCTCTTGGAGCACGCGGCGGAGTCCGCCGAGGCGCTCGAGGGGTTGCCGGGCACGCTCGTCGACGATTTCTTGACCCACCTCCGCGAGGGGCTTCTCCCCAAGGCGCAGGAGTACGCCGAGGAGGCCTTTGCGGAGAGCGACTACTGTTCCCCCGAGGACGAGGCCGGGCTCACCAAGTGGGTCGTGACGGACCTCCTCGACGACGTCTGCTCGCAGACGCCGGTCCAGCGGATCGTGCGCTCGCGCAACGGCTCCTCCGAGGTCTGCCTCCCCAAGGGCGTCGTCGTCTCGCTCCTCCCCGACTGGCTTGCGGTGCCGACCATGCTGAGCCAGCTCTTCATGGCCGTCCGCTCCAAGAGCCCCATCGTCTTCTCCGCCACGGCCCGCATCCACGGCACGTGCGGAAAGGTCATGGAAGACGTGTGGAAGATCGCCGAGTTCTGCCACTACCCGGTGGAGGCCGTCGGCTTCCTCAGCATCTTCTGCCCGGAGGGGGAGGAGTGGGTCTGCTCCCAGCCCTGCGTGAGGGTGGTCATCGACTCGCGCGAGGACGCCGACGGGCGCTCCTTCGACGCGGCGGGCAGGGACGTGTACTACGCCACGCTGGGGAACAACCCGGTGTTCGTGGAGTCCACCGCCGACCTCTCGCTCTGCGCGGACGAGATCGTGCTGGGCAAGTCCTACTGCTACGGCATGCTTCCCGGCGCCGAGCAGAGCGTGGTGGTCGAGAGGGCCGTGAACGCCGGCTTCCAGACGGAGCTCCGCCGGCGCGGGTGCCACTTCCTCTCCGACGAGGAGGCCGACCGCCTGGTCCGCGCGCTCTTCACGGACGACGGGCGCCCCTACCGCGAGCTGATAGGCAAGAGCGCCTTCGACCTGGCGCGCCGCGCCGACATCGTGGTGCCCGAGACGACCAAGGTGCTCGTGGTGGAGAAGCCCTACGTCAGCGACCGGAGCTTCTTCTCCAAGGCAAAGTACGGCCCGGTCCTCTCGTACTACGTGGAGGACAGCTGGCGCACCGCCTGCGAGAAGTGCATCGAGCTGATCCTGAACAGCGGCCACGGCAACGCGCTCGCCATCTTCTCCAACGACCCCGAGGTCGTGAGGCAGTTCATCCTCAAGAAACCCGTGGGGAGGGTCCTCGTCAACGTGAGCACCGGCCTGGGCTGCATCGGGTGCCACAGCGACCTGCCCAAGACGCTCACCGTCACCGGGTGGGACTGCGCCACCACCTCCGAGCTCGGCGTCACCTACGGCGACTTCGTGCGCAGGCGGCAGGTGGGCATAGGGGGCGGCGCCCCCGCCCGGGACCTCCTGGGGCGGGCGAGCTCGTGCGACCACCCCCCGGTCGCCATCAAGGTTCACCTTCCAGACCCCGGAGCGGCACGGGAGGGCCGGGACGAGGGGTCCGAGAGCATTGGCAAGGAGTCGGGGGACTGGTTCTCCGGCGTGGTCGAGGCAATGAAGAACAGTTTTGAAGAGGAGTGAGAATGGACATTAAGGAGTTCGCGAAGGAGCTGTCCGAGGCCACCAAGGACATGTCCGACGAGCAGCGCGCCACCGTCCGCAGGATGTTCGAGAAGGTGGCGGACCAGCTCGACGTACCCGCCCCCAGCAAGCACGCGACCGCGTGCGGTGACACCCCCTACGACGTGCCCGACGGCCCCACCGACCGCCAGGTCCGCCTGAAGGCCAACTTCCTCAAGCAGGTTCCGAGCATCACCACATACCGCGCCCGCGCGGTCACCGAGATCATGAAGGCCAACCCCGGCATGCCCAAGATCGAGCTGCGCGCCAAGGCGTTCCGCCGCTGCTGCGAGACCGCGCCCCTCGTCATCCAGGACGACGAGCTGGTCGTGGGCGCCCCCTGCGGCGCGCCCCGCGCCGGCGCCTTCTCGCCCGACCTCGCCTGGCGCTGGCTGCGCGACGAGCTCGACACCATCGGGGACCGTCCCCAGGACCCCTTCTACATCTCGGAGGAGGACAAGCAGTACTGCCGCGACGTCCTGTTCCCGTTCTGGGAGGGCAAGTCGCAGGACGAGATCTGCGAGGACCAGTACCGCGAGGCCGGCGTGTGGGAGCTCTCCGGCGAGTCCTTCGTCTCCGACTGCTCCTACCACGCGACGAGCGGCGGCGGCGACTCGAACCCCGGGTATGACGTGATCCTCATGCGCAAGGGCATGCTCGACATCCAGCAGGAGGCCAAGGAGCACCTGGCCCAGCTGGACTACGCCAACCCCGACGACCTGGACAAGATCTACTTCTACAAGAGCGTCATCGACACCACCGAGGGTGTCATGATCTACTCCAAGCGCATGAGCGACCACGCCAGGGAGCTCGCCGCCAAGTGCGCCGACCCCAAGCGCAAGGCCGAGCTGGAGCAGATCGCCGACATCCTGGCCTACGTCCCCGCCCACAAGCCCCGCACCTTCTGGGAGGCCGTGCAGTCCGTCTTCACCATCGAGAGCCTGCTGCCGGTGGAGGAGAACCAGACTGGCATGTCCCTGGGCCGCGTGGACCAGTACATGTACCCGTTCTACAAGGCAGACATCGAGACCGGCCGCATCACCCCGTACCAGGCCTTCGACATCGCCGGCTGCATGCTCATCAAGATGAGCGAGATGATGTGGGTCACCGCCCGCGGGCAGTCCGAGTTCTTTGCCGGCTACCAGCCCTTCGTCAACATGACGCTGGGCGGCGTCACCCGCCAGGGCCACGATGCGACCAACGACCTCACCTATCTGCTCATGGACGCCGTGCGCCATGTCAAGGTGTACCAGCCCTCCGTCGCCTGCCGCATCAACAACAAGTCCCCCGAGAAGTACATGCGCAAGATCGTCGACATCGTGCGCTCGGGCATGGGCTTCCCCGCGTGCCACTTCGACGACACGCACATCAAGATGATGCTCGCCAAGGGCATCAGCGTGGAGGACGCGCGCGACTACTGCATGATGGGCTGCGTCGAGCCCCAGAAGTCCGGCCGCCTGTACCAGTGGACCTCGACCTCCTACACCCAGTGGCCCATCTGCATCGAGCTCACCCTCAACCACGGCGTGCCCCTGTGGTACGGCAAGCAGGTCACTCCCGACCTGGGCGACCCCGAGCAGTACAAGACCTACGAGGAGTTTGACGTCGCGGTCAAGAAGACCATCTACTACGTCACCAAGTGGACCGACGTCGCGACCGTGATCTCACAGCGCGTCGCCCGCGACGTTGCCCCCAAGCCCCTCATGTCCATCATGTTCGAGGGCTGCATGGAGAGCGGCAAGGACGTCTCCGCCGGCGGCGCCATCTACAACTACGGTCCCGGCGTCGTGTGGACGGGCCTCGCGACCTACGCCGATTCCATGGCCGCCATCAAGAAGCTCGTCTTCGACGACCGCAAGTACACCCTCACCCAGCTCTGCGAGGGCCTCAAGGCCGACTTCGTGGGCTACGAGCAGATGCACCAGGATTGCCTCAACGCCCCCAAGTACGGCAACGATGACGACTACGCCGACAGCATCGCGGCTGACATCGTCGACTACACCGAGCACATCCACCTGAACTTCAAGACGCTTTACTCGCACATGTCCACCGGCACCCTCTCCATCTCCAACAACACGCCCTTCGGCGAGATGACCGGTGCCTCCGCCAACGGCCGCAAGGCCTGGACGCCCCTCTCCGACGGCATCAGCCCCAGCCAGGGCGCCGACCACAGGGGACCCACCGCCATCATCAAGTCCGTGTCCAAGCTCTCCAACGACGCCATGAACATCGGCATGGTCCACAACTTCAAGCTCATGAGCGGCCTGCTGGACACTCCCGAGGGCGAGAACGGCCTCATCACGCTGCTGCGCACCGCATCGATGTTCGGCAACGGCGAGATGCAGTTCAACTACCTGGACAACAAGACCCTCATCGACGCCCAGAAGCACCCTGAGCAGCACCGCGACCTAGTGGTTCGCGTCGCCGGCTACTCCGCGTTCTTCAACGAGCTGTGCAAGGACGTCCAGGACGAGATCATCAGCCGCACGATGCTCACCAAGTTCTAGTCAACGGCCGGGAAGGGCCATGGAGAAGTCGCACGTCGTGGTACGAGAAAGAGGGGAGAGGTTGCCATGAGCCATGAGCAGGGGGGCGTCGAGCGCAAGGCGCGCATCTTCAACCTTCAGAAGTACAACATGTACGATGGCCCCGGCGTGCGCTCCATGGCCTTCCTGAAGGGCTGCCCGCTTCGCTGCAAGTGGTGTTCCAACCCCGAGAGCCAGCTGCGTGGGCACGAGGTCATGTTCAAGGGCGCCAACTGCGTCAACTGCGGTGCGTGCGCCGCCGTGTGCCCCGTGGGCGTACACAAGATGGTGGGCGGCGAGCACGTGGTCGACCACAATGTCCAGTGCATTGGCTGCCAACGGTGCGAGCAGGCCTGCATGTACAGCGCGCTGCAGATCATGGGAGATGACCGCTCGGTCGACGAGATCGTGGAGTTCTTCGACGAGGACTGCGACTTCTATCGCATGTCCGGGGGCGGCATCACGCTCTCCGGCGGCGAGGTCCTGGCACAGCCCGAGGCCACCCTGTCGATCCTCATGGCATCCAAGGCCCGCGGATACCACACCGCGATCGAGACCTGCGGGTACGCGCCCACCGAGACGATCATGAAGATGGCCCAGTACGTGGACCTCTTCCTGTTCGACATCAAGCAGATGGACCCCGTCAAGCACAAGTACTGGACGGGCGTCAACAACGAGCAGATCCTCTCCAACGTGAGGGACCTCCTCGAGAACGGATACAACGTGCGAGTCCGCATGCCCCTGCTCAAGGGGGTCAACGACTCCAAGGAGGAGATAGACGCCGTCATCGCGTTCTTCAAGCCCTACCGCTACCAGAAGAACTTCGACGGCGTGGACCTCCTCCCGTACCACAAGCTGGGCGTCGGCAAGTACACGTCGCTCGGCAGGGACTACGAGATCAAGGACGACCCGTCGCTCTCCGAGGACGATCTCAACCGCGTCGAGGGCTGGATCAAGGACGCGGACTTCAAGGTCAGCCTCGTACGGCACTAGCGGCGGGACACGAGGGACGCCCCGGGCATCCGGGGCAGGGAAACCAGAGGGGAGGAAGGCATGCGCTACGTAACCGAGGACGAGCTTCGCGAGGCCTATGCCAAGGCGCCGTTCGGGACCTATGAGCTCCCGGACAACGCGCGTCTCACGCCGGGCGCCCGCCAGTTCCTGATCGACTTCAGGGTCGACTTCGACTCGGGCGAGGCCGCGCGGCCACCCAAGGCCCATGGCCGGGCGGCGAGGGGCGTTCGCGGCGCGGACCCCTGCGACCTTGGGGCGCTCGTACACGACGCCAACCTCCTGGGCGCGCGGCTCCGCCTGCTGGCGCGCAGGTCGCTTGGCATCGACAACGCCGTCGCCCGCAGGGCGGAGGCGCTCGGCCGCAGGTGGCAGGAAGCGCGCACCCCGGCAGACCTGGTCGCCGACCAGCCCAAGGGCGACGTCACGGCCGAGCCGCCCGGCCCGCCGCCCGCGCCGGCCTTCGACGCCGCCATGCACCCCGCCTTCTTCGAGATGGCTTACGTGCATGCGCAGCTCGGCCGGTATGCCCGCGCATGGGATAACGCCCGCGACGCCGCGAGGCCGGAGGACGCCCGGACCATAGGCGCCTGGGTGTCGGAGGCGGCGCTCCTGTGCAAGGAGCTGGAAGAGTCAGTCGCGAGAGCAGAGGGGGAGGTGTAGGCGATGGTCGATCTGGAGGCCGCGAACCAGAGGCTCGGGGAGCTCCTGGACCGCATTGACCACCCCAGGCCCGTCAAGGAGGGCCAGAGGCTCTACTGTGGGCTGGACCTGGGCACCGCCTTCATCGTCCTCGTCGTCCTGGACGAGGACGGCAACCCCGTCGACTGTAAGTTTCGGTTCGCGAGCGTGGTCAAGGACGGCATGGTCGTCGACTACGTGGGCGCCTGTGACATCGCCCGCGAGCTCAAGGAGCAGATCGAGGGGGAGCTCGGGGTCGAGCTGGAGGAGTGCGCCGTCGCCATCCCACCCGAGACCGGGTCGCTCGACGGTGGCGCCGTCCGCAACGTCGCCGAGAGCACGGGCATGGAGTGCATCGCCGTGTTCGACGAGCCCACCGCGGCCAACCTCCTCATCGGCACCAAGGACGGCGCTGTCGTGGACATCGGCGGCGGCACCACGGGCATCTCGGTCTTCAAGGGCGGGAAGGTCGTGGAGTGCATCGACGAGTCCACGGGGGGCACGCACTTCTCCCTCGTCCTCGCGGGCGCGAAGGGGATGACCTTCGACGACGCGGAGCGCTACAAGAGGTGCCCGGAGCACCACGCCGAGATCCTGCCCATCGTGGCCCCCACAATCGACAAGGTCACGACGATCATCCAGCGCGCGTGCAGCGGCTACGACGTCCCCGAGGTGATCCTGGTGGGCGGCACGGCAGAGCTCACGGGCATCGAGGACAGGGTGCGCAAGCGCCTTGGCATCGAGGTCCACAAGCCCAGCCACCCCATGTTCGTCACGCCCATGGGCATCGCGCTGGGGTGCAGGCTTACGGCCGGGGGGCTCCAGGATGGTTGACATCAAGGTGATCAAGGCCCCCGCCCCAGGGACCATGCAGATCATCCGACAGAGGAGCGGGGCACGCTGGGGCGAAAACTTTCACCCCGCGGCGGTCGGCCTGGTGCAGGGCAAGCTGATCGAGATGGTCGTGGCGAGCGACATCGCCGAGAAGACCGCAGGCGTGACGGTGACCGACGTCAGGGGTTCCTGTCCCCAGAACATGGTGATGCTCGCCATCGCCGGGGAAACGGCAGAGGTCATGGAGTGCCTGAAGAAGATCCGGGACGGAGGGGACGGAACGCATGATTGTCGGTAAGCTCATCGGCTCCATCTGGGCCACCCGCAAATACGACGAGCTCAACGGCATGAAGCTCATGCGCGTCGAGGTCGTCGCTGGTGACGAGGCCGGCAAGCAGCTGATCTGCGTCGACACCATCAGCGCGGGCGTCGGCGACCGGGTCATCGTCACCACCGGGTCCTCCGCCTACCTCTTCATGAGGGACGAGTTCCAGAAGAACGCCCCGGTTGACGCAGTGATCGTAGGAATCATCGACGAAGACGTGAGTCTTTAGGAAAGGAGGACGGGATGAAGAGGCTGATCAGCGCCCAGGACGTCATCGCAGCCGCCGAGCGCCACGAGAAGCTCGTCGTGGACGAGAACACCATCGTGACCGCCCAGGCTCGTGACATCGCCAAGGAGCGCGGGGTCCCCCTCGAGACGGGTTCCGCCACCGCGGGGTCCGCGCCCCATGCTGAGGCGACGTCCGTGGCGGGGCACCATGAGGAGGCCCATCACGAGGGGCGCCACGAGGGGACCGGGGCCAGGCAGCCCGCGCTCTCCGCAGACGAGCTGGAGCGCGTCATCTCCGCGGCGTTCGAGAAGGGCATCTGGACCAAGGAGGAGGTCGAGGCCCTCTTCAAGCCCAAGCCCGCAGTCGACGCCAACGTCGTCCCCGTGGGGGTCTCCGGTCGCCACATCCACCTCTCCAAGGAGCATCTCGAGCAGCTCTTCGGCACCGGCTACAAGCTCACCCCGATCAAGGACCTGAGCCAGCCCGGGCAGTTCGCCTCCAAGGAGTGCGTCACGCTCGCCGGCCCCAAGGGGGTCATCCAGAAGGTCCGCATCCTCGGACCCCTGCGTCCCAAGACGCAGGTCGAGGTCCTTGCGGGTGACACCTTCAAGCTTGGCATCCCCCAGGCGATCAGGCTCTCGGGCCACCTGGACGGCACCCCGGGCGTCACCGTGATCGGCCCCAAGGGCACGGTCGTCCTCGATGAGGGCGTCATCGTCGCGGCCCGTCACATCCACATGAACCCCGCCCAGGCCGCCGAGCGCGGCTTCCACGACGGCCAGGTCGTCTCGCTCAAGGTCGGCGGGGAGCGCGGCGGGACGCTCGACAACGTCATCATCCGCGTGACGGAGAGCGGCAACCTCGATTGTCACATCGACACCGAGGAGGCAAACGCCCTCCATGTCAAGTGCGGCTCAACAGTTCAGGTAGTCAGGTAGCGCGGGCGCGCAGGCGCAGGCACTAGACCCAGGGAGGAACAAGCATGGCAAGCACGACTGAGGCACTCGGGATGATCGAGACCAAGGGCATGGTCGGCGCCGTCGAGGCGGCCGACGCGATGG
>SFGZ01000025.1 GCA_004557505.1 Coriobacteriaceae bacterium
TCCTGGACCGAATCCATCCTACGCTGCCAGCAGGCCCAAGTCCCTGCGGTACTGCATGGGGCTCCTGTAATCCAGATCGCCCTTTGTCCTGACATCCCTATGCCATCTGAGATAGGCGTCGAGCATGTCCATGAACTCCTCGATCGTGACCCCGGCCCAGTCGCAGCCGTGGAAGAATTCTATCTTCAATCTTCCGAAGAAGCCCTCGCACCTCGCGCTGCCGGGGCTGCAACCCTTCCCCGGCATCGACCTGACCAGGCCATTCTCATCGCATATCCTTGTCCATCCCGGCCAGCGGCAATGGCAGCCGCGGTCCGGGCGGATCCTGGGATGGCCGCCCTCGCCGAGCCGCCTGCACGCGCCGGGCAGCGACGGGCTGGCCATCTCGGCGTCGGGCGAGGTGGAGACCGGCCAGCTCGGCGGCATGCCGCCGGAGCAGCCCGCGATGGGCGAGAGGCACGCCTTGCCGGCGGGGATGCGGGACCCGGTCACGTCGGTGATCCACAGCTCGTTGGGCCCGTCGGCATGGAAGTGGTGCTTGCCCCGCTCGTCGCGCAGCAGGTTCTCGGGCGCCTCCGTGTTAATGGCAATCTAGAAGCTACCAGTCGGAGATGCGGTGGGAATCTTGGACCGAATACATCCTATGCTGCTAGTCCCAGATTCTTGCGATATTGCATCGGATTGACATGGCCCAGGTCGCTCTTTCGGCGCCTGTCCCGATACCAGACCATGCAGCCGTCAAGCTTCCCCATGAACTCATCCATTGCAACGCCTTGCCAGTCCCTTCCGCAGAAGAACTCGACTTTCAGCCTGCCGAAGAACGAGATGTCCTGCGGGAGGGACTGGGAGGGCGTCAGCCTGGAGGAGCTCGGGAAGAGGATCGATGGCTGCATAGAGTGGTACAACACACCCGGTGCTGCTCTTCGGCCTGGGCTCCCCGCACCTGCCCGCCGGCCTCTCCACCGTCATGGCGGCCGCCGAGCTCCTCGCCGGTCTCTTTATCGCCATGATCGTGCTCGGCGAGCCCCTCGGCGCCGTCGAATGGCTGGGCGTGGCCGTCATCCTCGCCGGCGTGTGCCTTGCGCAAGTGCCCGCGCTGAGAGGGGTCCGCTCACAGAGACCGACGGTATAGCCATGCCAATGAGACGGCTGCGGATTCGGAGCGTCCAGCTGGAGGGAGCAGTCAGCAAGGATAATGGGGTTATTCAATCGGAATGTGACAGGAGCAGGCATCATGGAACTGAAGAAGCTCGATCAGGATTTCTCGGTATGCAAGGTGAAGGACTACTCGCTGGTAGACCTTGGCGCAGAGTACTGCTTCATCGGCAAGACGGATGAAGAGGATTCCCTGGTATGCGCCACCAGCGATGTCCCGTCGAACGTTGTTGAGCGTGACGACGGGTGGAAGGGCTTCCGCATCCAGGGGGTGCTGGACTTCTCCCTCATCGGGATACTGGCCGGCATCGCGGAGATCCTGGCGGAGAACGGCATCTCGATCTTTGCCATCTCGACCTACAACACCGACTACGTTTTGATGAAGAAGGAGAGCTACCAGAATGCGCTGGACATTCTCGGGCGCACGGGATACGAAATCGTCGAGTGACAGCACCGCCTTTTGCCGAGCAGTGTCTTTGAGGTGCGCCTGCTCCTCACGTAGCAAGGCGCGAGGTTTCTCTATGGCTTTCCCAACCCTTCGAGGAGATTTCGGCGTGCCGCGACGCGCCCGACGGGAGAGCGCTTTTCCAAGTGGTCTTGAGAGGGCCTAGGCAGCCAGGTAGGGGAGCTGGTCGAGCATGATGGCGTAGGCCGCTTTCAGGCGCTCGCGGGCAACTGCCTCGAGCGCCTTGTCGCGCCACATGCCGCACCCCCAGCGTTTCTCGTAGTACCTGCCGAACTCGCCCATCGCCTCAATTTGACCGGGCGATGCATGAGGCTATGTATGCCGCCATGGGAAACCGCGAGCCAGCGAATCGCTTGCACGCCACGGCGACCTCGAATCGCGCCAGGAAATCCTTCCCCTGGCCAACCAACCCGCCATGATTGCGGGATTGGTAATCGCCCCAGCCTATTTTTCGTTGACGTTCAGCTCGAGGACGTCCGGGCGTGCGTAATGCCCGACCACGTCATGCTCCATCTTGCAAGATACGGTCAGGCCCATATCGAGCTCCGCGTAAATAATAGCCTCCTCATCCCAGACCGGTTCCGTCACGTAATGTCCGCGTGGATCGATGATGCAGCTTCCGCCCCTGCAGACATATTCCGGAAACCGCGACGCGACATCCCCCTCATGCAGGTCTGAGGGATACGACTCGCGCCTGATGACCATATCAGCGTTAACGAAGAAGCACTTGCCCTCTATCGCTATGTGCTGAATGGTGGCCTGCCACTCCGGGTTGTCGTTGGTGTTGGGCGAGATGTATATCGTGATGCCCTTTTGGTACAGAGCCACGCGAGCGAGCGGCATGTAGCTTTCCCAGCAAATCAAGCTGCCGATCGGCCCCCACGGCGTTGAGGTGACGGGGAAGTACCCCTTGTCGGCATCCCCCCATACAACCCGCTCGGAACCCGTGGGCTTTAATTTTCTATGCACCTTGCACGATCCGTCCGGCTCAAAAATGGCGTTGCTGTTGTAAAGCGTCCCATTGACGGCGTCCCTCTCGGAAAAGCCGATGCTGATGTAGGCACCGGTGTTCCGTGCCGCCTCCGCAAGCCGCTGAAACTCCGCTTCCCCCGCAACGGCAGAGGCATCGTAGTAACGCTTCCAGTCCTTCCTACCCTCCTCGCTTCGCCTCCCTATGCTGAAGCCGAAATTCATCCCAACGGGATACCCGGGGATAAAGAGCTCGGGAAAAACGATGAGGTTCGGATGATGCGCCGCGGCCTCGTCGATGCAGCGAAGGGCCTTCTCGAGCGAGGCGCTCTTGTCGAACATCACGGGCTCCGCTTGCACCACTGCGATTCTGCAGATGCTCTCTATGTCTTTCATGCCAAACGGCTTACCCCCACTCTAAAGTAATCAGAGTTTGTACTGGGACACCCTCCCGTCTCTGCAGTGTCTCAGTGTCTATCATGTTCACGGATTCACCCCGAAATCCATGTCTGCGTTGAACTCAAATGAACTCAACGCGTTTTTATCGTTCGGGGGCTTGCCGACGGAAGTATGCACAAAGGTCAATTCCGCAAGCGACCGCCAGTTAGTCATTTTATCAAACGGGCCGTCAAGCCATAGGCGTCGCCCGCACCGCGCTGAAGCCCTTCCTCGAATCCAGCGCAAAATGGCCCGTTATGGGGGCAACCGTTTTCCGTTTCGCGGGGATTGCCCCCATAACCGCCGAAATCTACCTTCCGGTGAACCCGCGCTTCCAGTCGACGTACTCCTCCTCAGAGATCTCCCCCGAGCCCCTCCGCGCGCGCATCGCCGCCCACGCCCTGACCGCCGCGTCGAGCTTCTGGGCGCCGGGCGCGGCGGGGTCGACGACGACCCGGGCGCCGGCGGCATCCGCCTCGGGCCTCGCGCCGAAGCCCTCCTCGAGCCGGAACAGGACCTCTGATCTGTTTCAATATATCGGACAGGCAATCGGTCGGTTCTAGGCGGCCATCGGCATCGCCCCCTCGTCCTCCGAGAAGGCCCGCTCCGCCCGTTCCATGAAGGCCGCCATCCGCTCGGCCGGGACCTGGTAGCCGATGGTCGAGTGGGGGGCGCCGGCGGTTGTAGTAGGCCTCGATGAGCCCCACGACCGCGTGCCGGGCCTCCGCCCTGGTCGCCCACGGGCGCAGTGAGTACATCTCGTTCTTGAGCGTGGCGAAGAAGGACTCCGCCACGGCGTTGTCGTGGCAGGAGCCCGTGCGGCCCACGGAGAGGCGCACGTCGTGCCCCTGACGCCTGGGGCACGGCCATTCCTCGCCCAATCTGCTCAATTCCTGATGACCACGGCGCTCGCTGCCCGATGACCATCTGCGTCACTTTCCAGTGAACAACAAATAACACAAAGAAGATCAGGCGTTCGCTGGGCTCGATGAGCCCCTTGGCATATAGGCAAAGCCTAGCCCTTGCAGCCTAGGGAGAACGGTACGGAAAAGCGGTACTACCCCCAACCCGCAACTCCGAGGCTATCAAACACACTACCGCCACGGCCGCAGCCAAGCCCTCCCGCGGCCGCCCTCCCCGCCGTCAGGGACACCTAACGACGGCGGGGGGTGGAGAGGGGGCTGGGCGGCTCTCCGGCGTCGGGGCGCCTCCCAACTGCGGGTTGCTAATCGTTAGACTTCCTGAGCGAATCGAGGTAGCGCCCGTCCTCGGCCCTCCAGACCTTCCAGCCGTTGTTCGACCTGTCCAGCACCACCCATCCCGCGGTGGAGGGCGCCCTGCACGTCACGTCGTGCCGGAGCACCCCGTTCTCGATCAATGCGGTCTTCCTCGCCTCTGGTCTCCACTTGTCGGAGGGGTCCGTGAGGCAAACGCTGCCGGCCTTCACCACGAAGCTGCCGCCCGAGGCGACCATTATGGCTCTGGCCCCGTGCATGCCCTTGACATGCGGGTCCATGTGGTAGGTGCCGTCGGGGATGCACGACCAGTCGGAGCTTGCCGCCCGCTGCTCGGTCGCCTGGTCGAACGCGTCTTCCTTGCTCTCGTCCTTCGGGTACACCTTGGTGCCGTCGAGGGAGGAGAGGAGCTGCACCACGAGATTGACGTCGAGCGCGAAGAGCTCGGAGCCCGGCACGCGGGACTTCGAGAATATCTCGTCCAGTAGCTCCTCCTTTGCGTCGTAGTCGTCGACCTCGATGGCGAAGTACCTCTTGAGCCCGACGACGTTGAAGTACCCGTTGCGCTCGAGGCCGTACATCCTGGACTCAAAGTTCTGGCAGCCGGTCTTGCCAATCTTGACGAGGCCTGGAACGACCGTCGTCATCACGTAGATGATTCCCCTCGGCATGCCTACTCTCCCTCCCCCGGGACCATGGACCGCGCCGCCGGCCAGCCCGCGGGCCTCGCGACCTCCCTGAGCGGGGGCAGCTGGGCGACGATGTCTGCCGCGCTCAGGTCGAGCTTGATGCAGGTCTCGATTGCCAGCTTGCGCTGCTCTGTGCTGTACATGCGGTCCTCCGTGCAACCTTTTCTTGGTCCAGGATCACCACCGCAGTCCCTTGTCTGAGTTATTTGTTGACGTTGCGCTTTGAGTCCTAACTAATATCGATTATCCCAGTATGGTTATATGATCACGCCTAAGCAATCGGGAGACAGACCCGGAAGAACGCCGATAGGAAAAGCTTTTCTCGAGATTTAGACTCAGCGGAACATCAATAGCAGCATATGTTTTGAATGTCTCTTGGAGACATAAACTGCAGACGCATTCCAGCGTCCAAACATGTAGCTACATATAAGATTATCTGCTTGCTTTACTTTACGTGACTAGTACGGTCAATTAGTACCTCGTTTCCATCTACCGAGTACCGGCATTCCGACTATGGGGTACCAGCTGCCGGCCGATAGCCTCTTCTCCAGGGA
>SFGZ01000014.1 GCA_004557505.1 Coriobacteriaceae bacterium
ACGCCCAGGACCGCCGAGAGGGCCACCGCCACGGCGGCGAGCGCCTGGATGGTGTAGGTCATGACCGAGGGGTCCACGTAGGCGAGGGCGGGACGGGCCGGCACAAGCACCCACACGGCCGCGAGGGCGGCCGCGTAGAGAGCGTCGTGCAGCGCAAGCGCCGCAATCAGTCGTCTTCTCGTCCCTCTCAATTGCATCCCCTCCACGTCCTCGTCGGCGTCAGCGCCAGATGCGCTCGGCGTCTTCGTCTGTGATGATCCAGTCGTTTCCGTCAAGGCGCCAGTTCGAGAAGTCCTGGGAGTCACCCGAGACCTCGTACTCGCGCCAGCTGGTGTCGAGCTTGCCGTTGCTCGTCGTCATGAGGTAGCGGCGCAGGCGGTCGGGGGCGTCGCTACGATCCTCGATGGCTTGGTTGTGCTCGCCGTAGTGGTCAAGCACGTCCTGCGGGGCGCCCATGCCCTTGAGCATCGTTGCCTGGAGGTCGTAGTGGCTCACGGGCTGCTGGGAGATCTGGCAGGGCGCCGAATCGGCCCCGGCGGGCTGCGCCGGCTTCACGAAGATGATGGGGGTGGAGACGCCATCAATCTCGTCCGGCGTGAGGTACCAGGTTCCGTGGTCAGCGGTGATGACGACCGTCGTGCTGTCATAGAGCCCCAGGCGCCTGAGCTCGTCGAGGTAGGCGCGGACGATCTTGAACGCGCCGACCATCTGGGACTCCCAGTCGGCCGACTCCGCGACCTTGTTGCCGTTGGCGTCCATGGTGTAGGGCCAGTGCGTGCCGATAAGGTGGATGAAGCGGAAGGAGGCGTCCTCGTCGTTGGTCGCAAGGCCCCTCTCCCTGAGTTTTGCGAAGTAGGCCGGGTCGTCCATGGCATAGGGGGTGAGCTCGGGGGACGAGGCGCTGGCGCTCGAGACCATGCCCTGGTTGATCTGGTCTGTGTAGAACCAGAAGAAGGGCTTGGATACCCACGGGAGGTCGCGGTAGAGCGCGCAGCCGTACAGGACGCCCAGCGTGCCCCGCCAGTCGAGGGCCTCCTTCGCGACCTCCGAGGTGGACTCGAAGTTCTCGACGCGCTGTCCCAAATAGCCATCCCAACCTTCGATCCAGTCCGCAGTGTCGGAGTAAACGCCCGTGGTGTAACCCTGGGCGGCAACATCATCCAAAAAGTAGCTGCTTGTGTACATGCTCGCGAGGAAGTCGGCCGGACCCTCGCCCGGCTTCGGCCTAACGCCCGTGAGCAGGGACGGGATGCCATAGCGCGTGGGGATCATCGATCCCACGCTGTTCTGGTACCAGGTGAAGCCGTCCAGGCCGTCGAGCATGGCGGGGTTGTCGGCAAATGCCTGCTCGGCGTCGGCGGTGTCCGTCATGTCCAGGACGAAGCACACCACGTTGCTCTTGGGAGAGACGTCGAAGAGGCCCTTCTCGGTGACGGTGATGGAATCCGGCTCGGCCTCCGCCTCGGCAACGATGCCGATGACGCCTGCAACCTGCACCAGGATGAGGACGGCGCTCGCAATGGCGAGCGTGGCCCTGCCCGCACGCGGGCACCTGGCCACAAGCGTCACAAAGACGGCGATGAGGGCAACCCACACGACCAGGCTCACGAGGGCGATGGTGTTGTACTGGGTCCAGTCGACAAGGCTCCCGTCGGCAACGGGAAGGCTCGAGTTCATGAGCATGGCCTGGGCGTATGCCCCCACGCCCATGGCCGCCACGACCGCGACGACGACGTCGAACGCGCGGCCGCGAAACACCGTCAGAGCAAGGCCGCCGACAAGGGCGATGGCAAGCCCGGCGAGAACCACCAGCCGCCAGATCTGGCGCACGCCAAAGATCAGGCTGCTGGAACTTCCGGAGACAAGCTCCAGCGGTGCCGCCACAAGCACCGTGAGGACGAGAAGCGCGCAGGCCAGAAGCGAGAGCGCGAGGCGGCGCGCCCAGGGCAGGCCCCCCGTGCGGCGGCACCCGTCGCCGCGCGCGGTGGGCGCCGGCGCGAGGGCCTCCCGCGCCGCGACGCCCAGGACCGCCGAGAGGGCCACCGCCACGGCGGCGAGCGCCTGGATGGTGTAGGTCATGACCGAGGGGTCCACGTAGGCGAGGGCGGGACGGGCCATCGCCGTGAGCAGGCAGCCGCTCATCGCGACGATGCCCAGGGCGTCCCATGCAACGACCAGCAGGAATGCCGCCACGCGGCGCGGGCCGACCGCCTTGAGAGAGCGGCTACTCATCGTCACCGCCATGGGTCCCTGTCCCAAACGCACCGGCTGCGGTGATGTCCTTGCCCTCCTGCTTGGCGAGGATCTCGCCCAGGATGTACTCGCCGGCTACCTCGCCGCCGTGGCCAAGGTTGTAGATGAAGCCGTCCCGGATCTGGCGAATCCTGTCGTGCCAAGACGCGGGGTCTGAGACCATGTCGTCGATGACGCCCTCGAGGTCGGAGAGGTCCGCGGGGTCGAGCGAGCGGCCTATCTGGTTGCGCAGCGTGATATCGGTGGGCGTGATGCCAACCTGCTCCCAGTCCGGGTTCGTGACCTTCATGGGAGTGTCGATGAAGAGCGACGGCTTGAGCGTGGTGAACGAGAACTCCTCCGCGATGGAGGACCAGTCGGTCACCAGGACGTCGGACTCGAGGATCGAGGAGTGGCCGGAGAAGTCCGCCTCGATGGTGAGCTCGTCGGGGCTCACCTTGGAGTATCGCTCGACCAGTGCCTCCCAGCGCGGGCGGTAGCGCTTCACGTACTCGGGATGGGGTCGGAGGATCACGTGGTACCCGTGGCCAAGCAGGCGGTCGAGCATGTCGTCGATGCAGGTGTCGAGGATGTTGTCGGGGTTCCACGAAGGCGCGATGAGGATGATGGGGCGCTCGTGCCGCTCGCGGGGCATCTTCTCGTAGTCCGCCATCTCGCGGTCGAGGAGGTCGTAGCCGATCTCGGGGACCTTCTTCTTCTGCGTGCGATAGGCCTTCTCCATGGCACGGATCTCCGCCTTCTGGTGGGGGCCGACGCACATGATGGTGTCGTAGTTGTCGTACTCCTGCTTGGTGCCCGTCAGGTGCATCGAGGTCATGTGGTGGCACATGTAGATGTACTCGATGTCCTTGCGGATGTACGAGCGCTTGATGTAGTACACGTCGAGGGCGCCGAGGGACGTCACCACAACGTCGGCGTCCGCCTTCATCATGAGGGTGATGAGGCGCTTCTGGTCAAGATAGTACGGGATGAGGCGGGGCTCTCGCCTTGCGATGTCGAAGACCTGGTCGTTGGGGTCGCTCGTAAGGTAGTGGATGCGCACGTCGGAGTTGTTGAGCAGCCACTCGATGGCGCCCTGGAAGTACTTGTAGAAGCCCGAGCTCTCGGAGTAGAACACCAGGTGCTTGCCGTCCACCTTGAAGAAGCGCTTGTAGTCCGCCTTGGCGCGGCGGGCAAGGGGGTTGGGCTGGTACCACTTGCGGTCACCCTTGGTGGCCTCCTCCATGGCGACGAACTCGTCGCGCGCCTTGTTGAGGTCCTCGTAATCGATGTAGTCGCGCGGCTTCACAATCACGTTGCACAGCGCCTGCACCGCAATCGAGAGCAGGTTGGAGCACACCCAGTAGAAGGCCATGCCACACACCACGTAGAAGCCCAGGAAGAGCGAGAGGGCGATGGAGATGCCGTTGGTCGTGTTCTTCTCGGCGCGGGACTGCTCGCGCTGGAGGGGATTGATGTGGTTGGACGCCCAGCCCATGACCACGGCCGAGAGACCCGCCAAAAGCGGCATGACGAGCGACGCGCCGCCGCTCTCGATGGGCACGAGACCCAGGAACTCCGTACCGGGCGCACCGGAATCCGTGATGGAGTGGATGACGTCCACCAGGCCAAAGAGGATGACCACCTGGATGGCCAAAGGGACGAGCGAGAGCAGGGCGTGGTAGTGCCTCTCGTGATAGAGCTCGTTCTGCTTCTCCTCGATGGTCTCGCGGTCGCCGTAGTAGCGGCACTTGATGCGGAAGAGCTCGGGCATGAGCTGCACCATCACGATGCTGTTCTTCTGGCACCACACCGAGAGGGGCATGAGGATGACCTTGGAGAACAGGGTGAAGAGAAAGATCGCCGCCCACCAGCTGCCGGTAAGGTCGTGGGCCGGCTGCACGATAAGGGAGAAGAAGCTTGAAAGCGCCTCGAACATTGTGTGTGACCCCCGGGTTTTAGGGTGACATTGGGACCGTGCTACCTTACCACGGGGAAACGACGCGCTTACCCCTCCATTACATAATAGAGAAACGCTGTCAACAAGCGCGTCGCCGGCAAACCCTGCGCCGCCACGTCGCCGCGTGCGGTATCCTCGTGCCGGCAGGATGCGCGCTGTGAGGGGGCACACATGGCTTTGGGCAACAACGTGCTGGTGGGACAGTCCGGGGGACCCACGGCAGCGATCAACGCGAGCCTGGCCGGCGTCGTGGGCGCCGCGCGCGGCGCAGGCCTTCATGCAATAGGCATGCGCTATGGCATCCAGGGGCTCCTCGACGGTCGCGCGGTGGACCTTGACGAGCGGCTGCAAGGCCCCGCCCAGCTCGGGCTCCTCTCCCACACGCCATCGAGCTACCTGGGGAGCTGCCGCTACAAGCTACCGGATCCCGCAGCGGACGAGGCGCCCTACCGCAGGCTCTTCGAGCGCTTCGGAAAGCTTGGCGCCCGCGCGGTGCTCTACATAGGCGGCAACGACTCCATGGACACCATCGCCAAGCTCTCCCGCTACGGCGCCGAGGCGGGCTCAGAGATCCGCTTTGTCGGCGTGCCCAAGACCATCGACAACGACCTTGTCCTCACCGACCACACGCCCGGTTACGGCAGCGCGGCAAAGTTCATAGCCGCCACCGTGGACGAGCTGGCCTGCGACGCCGACGTCTACGACCTCAAGAGCGTCACCTTCGTCGAGATCATGGGCCGCGACGCCGGCTGGCTAGCCGCCTCGGCCTCCCTTGCCGGCGAGGCGGGCGGACACGAGCCCGACCTGGTGCTCCTTCCGGAGGTGACGCTTGACGAGCAGGGCCTTCTCCAGAGACTCGCGGAGCTCATCGCCGAGAGGAACACCGTGGTCGTCGCCGTGAGCGAGGGCGTGCGCACGGCGGACGGGACGCCCGTCTGCGAGCGCGCCGGCTCCACGGCGCGCCTTGACGCCTTTGGGCATGCGGCCGCGCTTTCGGGCACGAGCCGCTACCTGGCAGACCTCGCTCGTCGCGAGCTCGGGTGCAAGGCCCGCGCCGTCGAGCTTTGCACCACGCAGCGCTGTGCCTCCCACCTGGCGAGCCAGACCGACCTCACCGAGGCCGCCGGCCTGGGCGCCTGCGGCGTGAACGCCGCCCTCGAGGGCGCCACGGGCGTCATGAGCGCGCTCGCGCGCGTCTCCGACGCACCCTACGAGGTGCGCTACGAGGTGGTGGACGTGAGCCGCGTGGCAAACGCCGTGAAGGCGGTGCCCCCCGAGATGATCCGCGAGGACGGCATGGGCGTGACCGAGGCGTACCTGCGCTACGCGCGCCCGCTCGTCGCCGGCGAGCCTTCGCTCTCGTTCGTTGGCGGCGTGCCCGCCCACGTGGCGCCGCTGGCGTAGGCCCCGCCAGCATATGGGAACGCGCGGTTCCCGCTGATGGTGGGAAGAGGCGAGCGCTGTGCAATTTGCGCGATTGCCGAACAATTACGCATAGCTCGCTCCCCAATGGGCATAATGGAACAAAGTGCGGAAGTTGGGATCATATGCAACCGCAAACGGTAGGGGCCTCTCGCGTATGGGAGTACGCGCAGCGACATACGGACAAATAACGTGAAATGGCTGTCTTGGGGAGGTTTGTGCAATGCTCAGGAGTGTTGACAGTGGCAGCCACCAGCTAAAAGGGGTGAGCGCCGACAGATGGGTCTCCATGGTGGGCAAGGGAGCCCTTCAGGACTTCCAGGATTGCTTCGTGCGTGACTATCGCATTCCGCTCCTTCTCGTCGACACGCAGGGCAAGCCCCTCCTTGTCCCCTCACTCAAGCTAGGCTTCTGCAACTTTGCCCAGTCCGGCATGGCACACGACTGCTCGGGCATCGCGGCGCAGGACGTCGCGGAGGTCGTCAGCTACTTCGAGAGCAGGAGGGTCTTCGATCCGCTGCTGCGCACCTGCAACTTTGGCATCACATCCTTTGCGATGCCCGTCTTTTTCAATGCGCGCCTCGTCGCCCTGTGGCGCTGCGACGGTCTCGTATTTGATGACGCGCCGCACGCCGAGCGGCTCCAGGCAAAGTTCGACCTCCCCGTCATCACGCACGAGGAGCTTGGCAACGCAACCTCATGGCTCGAGCGCACGTGTCGCCTTCTCGATGTCCACCTCGAGCCCTCGGCAGGCTCCGGAGGCACCGCCCGCACCCTCTCCCCCGTCCTCACCCCACGGGAGAACGAGATAGCCGTCCTCGTGTGCGACGGGCTGAGCAACTCCCAGATCGCCGGGCGCCTGTTCCTCAGCGAGAAGACCGTCAAGACGCACATGAGCAGCATCCTCGCCAAGCTCAACGTGAAGAACCGCGTTCAGCTCATCTGCGAGTGCGCGGACACCCTTGACGAGAACCCCCGCCAATCGATGAGGGGATAGCGACATGCGGCCTGCCAAGCTCCTCTTTGTGTGCTCGGACGCCAAGACGCACGAGCGCTTCAAGCGGGGTCTCGCCGCATACGGTTGCGATGTGGTCATGTGCTACCGAGCCGAGGAGGCCTTCCGCATCATTCGCTCCTACCGCATCGACGTCGTGATCTTCTCGGTCGAGCTCCAGGACATGAGCGGCTACGAGGCATGCCGCCGGCTCCGCGAGCGCTACAACATCGTGGAGCAGCCCGCGGTCATCTATTCGACGCACGACTCCGCCGAGGAGCGGCTGGCCGCATTCCGCTCGGGCGCCAACATCTTCACCTTCGAGCCCGTTCTCTTCGACCGGCTCTACTACGTGCTGATGCTCCTGGTTCGCAGCAAGCGCATGATGCAGCGCTCCATGTCACTCGACCAGGTGCTGCGCGTCGCCGACAAGCAGATTGCCGGCAACGCCGAGCGGCCCGCCAGGATCGAGGGCCCTCACGGCACGCTTGTGAAGTCAGACGTCCTGCGCTGGACCGACGTCCTCACGCAGAGCGTCAACCTCGAGCAGCAGCCCCAGGCCATCGTCCACGAGATGGTCAACCTCACGCTCGACCTTGTGCCGCGCTTTGGCTCCATCGAGGGCGTGCTCTCCTACCTCGGCGACCTCTGGGAGGGCACGAGCGCGCGCACGGAGCTCGCTCGCGTCTTTGGGAACGAGGGGAAGCGCTTCTCGCTTGACGTCGACCACGCCACGACCGACGGCGCCTGCGCCCTCATGCTCATGTTCTGCGAGGAGATCCTCGACGGTCACACGCCCTCGGAGGCCCTCAGCCGCATCGCCGCAGACGGCTCCGTCAACCACGACGAGGTGGAGGCCCTGCGCCACGTTCTCGTCGCAGATGACTTCATGTCCAACATCTTTGGCTAGCGCATCGCGGGACGCGGCCGAGAGGCGCGCTGCGCCCCGCTCCCAAGGCGCTAGAACGGCGTCTCGCTCCCCAGGTAGCATCTAATGCCATGCCCCTGCACCACCTTGCGGAGGCTCTCGAGCCTCTCGGGCGGCGTGGGCTTGTCGTCCGCAAAGGCATACGTCATCGAGAGCTCCTCCCACTTGCTCACGCCAAGCCGGTGGAACGGGAGGATGTTGAGCTCGTTCAGCCCCACCTCCCTCATGAATGCGCCTATCTTGTCGAAGTCCTCATCGGTGTCGTTGAAGCCCCGAATCACCGGGGTACGCAGGATGAGGCGGGTGGCGCAGGACGAGCTCGCAAGGGCACGGATGTTCTGAAGCACCTGCTCGTTGCCCATGCCCGTGTACTCGCGGTGCTTCTCGGCATCCATGCTCTTGAGGTCGTTGAAGGCAAAGTCCATGTGGCGCATCACGTTCAGGTAGACATCGGTCGCGGCGGAGGCCTCCGTCTCGATGGCCTTGTGTATGTAGGCCTCGTCGCAGCGTTCCAGCACGGCAAGCAGGAACTCTGGCTGGAACATGGGGTCGCCGCCCGAGAAGGTCACGCCGCCGTTGCCGGACCAGTAGTGGCGGTCGCGCTCGAGGATGCGCATTACCTGCTCGACCGTGTACTCTTCGGATATGGTGACCAGAGCATCGTCGAAGCAGGCATCCACGCATTCAAGCGTGGTGCAGACGTGGCACTTGTCCCAGTCGAACTTCATGGGATGGTCGGGGTCCTGCGAGTTGTCGCTTACCGCACCATACGGACAGGCATCCATGCAGCGCGTGCAGCGCTTGTCGGCACGACTCACGCACTTGGACGCGCGATAGAGCTTGCCCTGACGGTTGTAGAAGCTCTCGGGGTTGCAGCACCACTTGCAGCGGAAGGGGCATCCGGACATGAAGATGAGCGTCCTGCACCCAGGGCCATCGTGGACGCTGTAGGACTGAATGTCGAAGATCCTTCCCTTGAGCTCTCTGTCCCTGTCGCTCAACGGCGCGGAAAGACTCCTCCTCATGCCTGGCTCCCTTCGTATCGGCAAGCACCACGGCTTGTGACCATCGCTCGTTTAGCTCCTGATTATTGGTGATGGGCTCCTTTTGGCCGTAGTGCCAAGGTCGCGTCGCGAGGAGGATTTCGCGGAGCGGACCTGCGACCTTGGGCCCATATACAACCTTTGGCGTCATCCGATGACGGGAAAATACGACCGGCGAACACGAGCCAGGGCCCATCTCAAATTGCTGACCCCGCCACACAATGACGGTTGGAAAGGGGCGGCAGGAAGCCGCCGCGGTTTTCTATCGAGGAGGTCAGAATGGCACAACTCCATCCGATGAAGCTGACCGAGGTGCTGGCAGAGAGAGGGCTGTCGCTCGAGAGCCAGGCCAACGGAGAGGCCCCGAAGGAAATCCAGGACCGCACGGTCAAGAAGGAGCCCACGCCGCGCGCCAACTACCTGCGCAACATCTACTTCGACACCCTGTCGTCGCTTGATGTGCAGGAGTCTTATTGGTATACGCGCGCCGCGACCGAGCACGAGGGCGAGGTGCCCATCATGCGCCGCGCCTACGGCCTGAAGAGCGTCTTCCAGCACCTCGACACTCCCATCTGGCCCCATGAGCTGCTCGTGGGCGCCAAGGCCGGCTTCTACCGCGGCTCTGCCCCGCTGCCCTGGCTCACCGAGAGCTTCTTCATGGACAAGGACTCCGACCTCTACAAGGCCGCCCTCGCAACGGGCGCCGAGTCCAGCGCCGAGGTCTCCCACTTTGGTGCCGGCGGCGGCAACGTGACCAAGAGCTTTGGCAACGTGGTCTCCGTGGGCGGCAAGTACGGCGTCCGCCGCGAGATCGTCCCCGCGATGCACCGCCTGGCCTATGCATGGGCGGGCAAGTCCGTCGAGGACGTGGGCCGCAAGTACGAGCAGATGGTGCCCGAGTACAAGATCAAGGAAAACATCATGAAGTCGGTAGTCTCCAACTTTGACTCCGGCTTCACGATCCCGCAGGGCCGCGAGGTGATGAACTACTACTATGTCCTCGAGCACGGCTTTGACGGGCTCATCGAGAAGTGCGAGAAGCGCGCGGGCGAGGTCGCGGGCGAGGCCGGCGGCGACGGCATCTCCGGCATGGACCGCCTGTACTACTACAAGGCGATGGCAGAGCTCTGCCGTGGCCTCTCCGCCTGGTTCAATAACTACGGCCGCGAGGCCGACCGCCTGCTCGCCTGCACCGAGGACGAGAGCGCCCGCGCCGAGCTCTCTGAGATCTCCGAGCGCATGCATCGCATCGCCCACGAGAAGCCCAAGACCTTCAAGGATGCCCTCCAGGCCATCTACCTGCTGCACCTTGCCGAGCTCAACGAGGACGCCATGTCCGGCCTGTCCCCCGGCCGCATCGGCCAGGTTCTCTACCCCTACTTCGAGCAGGACATGGAGGCCGGTCGCCTCACCGAAGACGAGGCCGAGGAGTGGAACGAGCTCTACCGCGTGAAGATGACCTGCATCGACGCCTTTGCATGCACCGGCGTCGTGGGCGGCGTCCTTTCGGGCAACACCTTTAACAACGTGTGCCTCGGCGGCCTCGACCGCGAGGGCAAGTCCGCGGCCAACCGCCTTGAGATGCTCATCCTCGAGGCCGGCATCAAGTGCCAGACCACCCAGCCCACGCTCTCCCTGCTCTATGACGAGGCCACGCCCGAGGAGTTCCTCCTCAAGTGCATGGAGTGCATCAAGACCGGCGCCGGCTATCCCGCCGTCATGAACAACCGCGTTGCCATGGAGTTCATCCAGAACCAGTACCAGCACGAGGGCATGACCGTGCGCGAGTCCCGCGCCTGGTCCGTGGGCGGCTGCCTCGAGACCTCGCCTGGCACCTGGATGCCCCTGCATCACGGCGACAAGCTCTACTGGATCCCCGGCGGCTCCGGCCAGCCCACCTCCGTTGGCGTCCACTTCCTGAACAACCCCAAGATCCTCGAGCTCGCGCTTAACAACGGCTTCGACCGCCGCACCGGCCTTCAGGTCTTCGAGCCGCACAACCGCAGCTTCGACACGTTCGACGACCTTGTCGACCAGTACAAGGCGTACTACGAGAAGTCCGTCGAGGTGCTCAACAAGTGCATGAACATCCAGCACGACGTCTGGCGCAAGTTCACTCCGTCGATGGTCAACTCGCTGCTCAAGCCCAACTGCCTTGAGGTGGGCCTTGGCGTCGCCCAGAAGGGGTATCGCTACAACGCCACGTTCAACATCGAGTGCTGTGGCGTATGCAACCAGATCAACTCCCTCGCGGCCATCAAGAAGCTTGTCTACGATGACAAGAAGTACACGCTTGACCAGCTTAAGGACGCTCTCGACAACAACTTTGGCTACAAGACGTCCAAGGAGGTTGGCTCCGAGTCCCTGAAGGACCAGGAGAAGCGCGACGACGACGATGGCCGTTACGACGAGATTCACGCGGACTGCCTGCGCGCTCCCAAGTACGGCAACGACGAGCCCTACGTCGACGACCTTCTCTATGAATGGGAGGGCTGGTTCTGCGAGGAGATGCCGCACAAGTTCGAGTCCCTGTACGCTGAGCCGCTCTACGTGTGCCAGATGTCCGTCTCCACGCACGGCCCCGAGGGTGCCGTCACCGGCGCCACCGCCGATGGCCGTCTCGAGGGCACGACGTTCGCCGACGCATCGATGTCCGCCTACCCCGGCACCGACACCCACGGCCAGTACGCCCTCTTCGAGTCCGCGACGGGATGGGATCACTCCATGTCGCAGAACTCCCAGATGAACCTCAAGATTCACCCGAGTGCCGCCAAGGGCGTCGAGGGCTCCCGCAAGCTCCTGGACCTCACCCGCTCCTACATGCGCAAGGGCGGCTTCCACATCCAGTACAACATCGTGGACTCCCGCGTGCTCAAGAAGGCACAGGCTCACCCCGAGAACTACCGCACCCTGCTCATCCGCGTCGCTGGCTTCACCCGGCGCCGCGTCTCTGCGACCTTCTTGAGAAAGGATTCCCACGATGTGCAAGCACTCTGATTGCGCTAACTACATCCCCGTCGACGTGGCCAAGGGCATCTGCCACGCCAACGGCGACATCACCGTCCAGATCGACACGCCCACCTGCCCCAAGTTCACGCCGGGCTTCAAGTGCAAGTTCTGTAGCCACTACCAGGCTGGCGAGCAGAACATGGGAACCTGCACGGGCTTTGAGGACAAGTTCTGGGCATTCGCCGACAATGGCGCCAAGAACTGCGAGAAGTTCGAGCGCGGGGCGGCCGAGAAGGTCGAGGCGTAGCTTTCCCCGCACCATCCGTATGCTCCAACCCTAGGGATTGGATCTTGCCCCGGGGAACCCTGGTTCCCCGGGGCAATCTTTGAACGAACCCTACCCCACTCGAATAGATTGGTGGTTCCCATGGCTGTTGAACAAGCAGCGCCCCAGAAGCCGGAACCCGAGCGCCTGACAACCGAGCAGATCACCAAGGAGACGGCGAGAAAGTATGGCACCTGCACGGTCATCGCCGCATGGCTCGCGGTCTTCTGCCTCTTCGGCTACCGCTCCTCGTTCTCCATCATGCAGTCCTCCCTCATGGATGGCATGGATTGGACCTCCACCCAGGCCTCGCTCGGCTACTGCTTCATGATGACCTTCTATGCCATCACCGCGTACTTCTCGGGTGGCCTCATCGACAGGAGGGGGACGCGCCCCGCCTACGCGATAGGCGCCGTCTGCTGCTTCTTGGGCTTCTTCCTCACCTCCTTCATCCCCGAGGGCGCAAGCTGGTCCTTCCCGGTCTACCTCGTCACCTACGGCATCTTCGCCGGCGTGGGCACGGGCATGCTCTGGGTCTCCTCCACCATCTCGTGCCGCAAGTGGTATGTGGGCACCGAGTACGGCACCAAGTGGGGCCTCGCCTTCATGGGCGCCCCCATGGCCCAGCTCCTGCTCACCATCGTCGTCTCCCCCATCCTCAAGGGCGCCGGCTGGTCTGCGGGCATGAAGGTCCTCTCGGTGATCATGGCCGTGATGCTCCTCGTCGCCGCCGCCGTGGCCAAGCCCATGCCCGACAAGGTGGGTGCCCAGCCCTTTGGCCTGGACTCCCTCCCCAAGAAGAAGGCCGACGCCGCCAAACCGGCGCATGTGTGGACCGTGGGCGAGGCCTTTAGGACCCGGGCCCTCTGGTGCGACATCCTCGCATTCATGTTCGCCGTGATGGGCGAGTTCCTCATCTGGTCGCAGATCGTCCGCTACTTCACGGTGGACCTTGGCTGGACGCAGCCGTCGCTTTTGGGGATGCCGCTCGCGAATGTGATCTACATGGCCATAGGCCTCGCGGGCATCTTCACCATGCCACTCACCGGCAAGGCATCCGACGCCCTGGTCAAGCGCATGGGCGTCGAGCGCCCGGCGCGCCGCATCATGCTCGTGGTGTCCCCGCTCTTCGGCATCGCGGGCGTGCTCCTCGCGCTCAGCGGAAGCCTTCCCGTGGTGATCCTCGGCATGGTCCTGCTCGCCGTGTACTGGGGCATCGAGCCGGGCGGAGCCGCAGGCTATGCGGGCACCGTCTTCGGCGGCGCGTCCCTCGGGAAGATCTGGGGCCTCGCGACGCTCATCATCATGGGCATCGGCCCCTCGTTTGGCACCTTCATGGGCGCCTTCCTCTTCGACACCTTCCAGTCATACGTGCCGGCGCTCTACTTTGGCATCGGCGCGTACGCGGTGTCGACGGTCTCGGCCCTGCTGCTCCCCGGCAAGGTCGAGGGCGAGTAGGGGCCATCCCGCACGACGCGCGACACCTTCGGGGCACCGGCGCAGCTGGTGCCCCTTTCTGCAATCGCCGGTACAGGACCAGGTCAAGGGGTGGGGCACATGTCTGTATCCGAGCTTGTCGAGACCGTGTTGGGTCGCGAGGACGAGGACTTCGAGCGCGCGCTCCAAGAGCCCAACCCGCCTTGCGACGCGACGTCGCTTGGGCTGGTGCTCAACCGCTTCCGAGCGGCAGGGCTTGCCCTATGGCCCGAGTCGCTCCTCGAGGCCTACCTGCAGGATCTCGAGAATGCCCGGGCGTGCGAGAAGTCCATGGTCCTCGAGCGCGCGGCCTACCTCTTTGGCACCCCGTATCGCCCTGACGCCCATCGCATGCTGCCGCCCAAATCCTACGAGTTCTGCGAGCGGGTGGGCCTCATCTCCAAGCTCTCCCTCATCTGGGAGGTCCGCGCCCGGGAGATCGTCCCCCGCCTCACGTCTCGCCTGGGAGCGCTCATATCCGAGGAGGACCGGCCCGGGGAGCCATCGTACGAGTCTCGCCTGCGCGCGGAGCTCATGTCCTACTCGCAGCGCACCATCGACGAGTACGGCTCGTGGGTCTTTGGCTGCTGGGGCGCGGGGAGAAACCCCAACATGCAGGCCTACGACGGTGCCGCAATAGAGCTTGGGTTCTCTGGCGCCTATGAGGCCAACTACAGGGGTGCCGTGCTCTAGGGCCCCAGGGCCGCCGCGGGCCGTGGCGCCGTCGCGGAATTCGATGGCGGTTCCGTGATACGTGCCGGACATGTCAAATGCACCCGTGCGGCTCAACTATACTATATGTAAAATTCTGATGGAGGCTTGCTCCACAGACCGCTCAACGTCGCACTACACAGCTCTGGAGAAGCTCCATGCGCATCCCAAAGTATCAACTCATCGAAGACGAGCTTCGCCAGGAAATCCAAGACGGCAAGTTTAGCACGGGAGACCGCTTCTACAGCGAGGCGGAGCTCATCGCTCGCTATGACGTGAGCTCCATCACGGTCATCCACGCGATTCGCAACCTAGTCTCCATGGGCTACCTCGTGCGCCAGCAGGGCCGCGGGACCTTCGTCTCGCGCTCCCGCAAGCACAAGCTCGTCGAGTTCAGCGACATCGAGGTCTTTGCGGACCATTGGAACGAGGAGAAGGTCGAGGTCATCTCGATGGAGGAGGGGTCCGACCCGGCAATACGCGAGAAGCTCCGGCTTCCCGATGACGAGGGCTACTACGCCTTCCTGCGCGTGCGTCGCATCAAGAGTGAGGCGTTTCTCGTCACCGAGTCCCACATCCCCGCGCGCTTCGTGATGCCGGAGCGGGGCAAGGACTACTACACCTCCATCTACACGCGCTTCCGCGAGGACTTTGGCCTGCACCTCGATGACGAGCAGTTTACCGAGCAGGACGACATCGTCTTTCCAACGCCGCCGCGCGCCGCCAAGCTCCTTGGCCTCAAGGGCAAGGTCCCCAGCGTGCGCCAGGAGAAGCTGACCACCCTCTCGGACGGTCGCGTGGCGGAGCACGCCCTAAGCTACAAGCGCTGGGACTACTTCAAGATCGAGTTCGGGACGCGCAAGAGCATGAGGGTCGAAAACTAGGCCGCAAGCTCGCGCTCGGCCTGCTCGGCAAGCCGATGGTAGTGTCGCGCCCTCTCGCGGTTGCCCGCGTTGCCGTACTGCTTGGAGAGCAGGAAGCACAGTTTGGGCTTCTGGACGGGATCGGCCCTCTCGAGCAGGGCCTCCATCTGGTCGATGTAGCCATGCTCTCCGGAGAAGACGATCGCATAGGTGAGGCGGCAGTCTGCCGCAAGCTCGCGGTTGCCGGACGCCGCTATCTCGGCGAGCATCTCCTTGCTCCTTGCGCCCTGCCCCTGCCGCACGTAGTAGTTGAAGGCCCTGGTGACGGCCTCGAGCCTGTGCCTTTTTGTGAGACGCAGGCCAAGCAGCGTGTCGAGCGTGAACGACGCCGCCTTGGCGTCACCCTTTGCCTCGTAGACCGTGAAGCGCTGGACATACTGCTGATAGGTGGTCTGGAGGATGCGCGGCAGCGGCTTGTTGAGCAGGTCTATGCACTCGTCGTAGCGCCCGGCGGCGTAGAGGTCCTGGAGCTTGGCGTCGATGACGCGCTTGGCAATCTCCTGCGCGAGGATGTAGACCACGACTGCCACGATGGTTGCGATGCCCAAGGGATGCATGCGCTGCCTCCTAGCGTAGATGAGAACTCAGACGACACGATCATAGACAATGCCCCGGCAGGCACCAAGGGCCTGCCGGGGCAAGGAGACCCGGGGACACAGGTTCATGGGAGGGAGACGCATCCCCGGGTTCCCCGATAGGGGGACGAGCTAGCCCTTGGCGATGATGCCGAGGGCGCCGAGCGCGATGGAAAGGAACAGGACGATGAAGATTGCCTTGGTCGAGGTCATGCCCTTCTTACCAAGCAGCCAGTACACAAAGCCGACGAGGCATGCGGGCACGAGCTTTGGCATGATCATGTTGAAGATGTTCTGGAAGTTGATGGGGACGCCACCGATCTCGGGCACCCAGGCGAACGTGATGCCCACGTTGGTGGCCACCAGCGCGCCAACCATGAAGACGCCCATGACGGCAGCGGCGTCGGTGATGGCGTTGAGCTTGTCGCTCATCGTGGTGACGAGCTTCATGCCCTGCTCGTAGGCAATGTGAGTCTGCCTGCAACGGAACCAGTCGACGACGACGTTCGCGGCAACCCAGATGAAGATGCCCAGGGGGTTGCCCTGAACGGCCATGTTGGCGGCAAGGGCGCCAAAGATGGTGGGCAAAAGCGAGCCGAAGATGGAGTCGCCAATGGAGGCGAAGGGGCCCATGAGGCCGGTCTTGAGGCCAGCCACGGCCTCGGCGCTATCGACGCCGTCCTGCTCCTCGAGGGCAAGGTCAATGCCCGTGATGATGGTGTTCAGGAAGTTGGAGGTGTTGAAGAACGGACCGCAGTGGAGCTTGGCCATCTGCTTCAGCTCGGGCGTGCCGTCCCCATAGATCTTGCGCAGCTGCGGCAGGATGATCCAGAGGTAGCCGGTGTGCTGCATGCGCTCGTAGTTCCAGCCCAGCTGGAAGGCCGCGAGGTTCCTGGTGTTGATCTGGCGGAAGTCCTCCGGCTGAAGCGTGTAGCCGGTGGTACCGTTGGACAGCTTCTTAGAGCTCGTCATCGTCATCACCATCCTGTGCGACAGCGGCAACGGCAGAGCGCGCCTGGTTGTTGTTGTAGTAGATAAGCGAGATGGCAAGGCCGATAACGGCGATCGTCAGCATGGAAAGCGTGTTGTACGCACCGCTGGGCACGCCGTCGAGGCCGGCCGCGGCGCCAAGGGCGGCCACGTCGCCGCCGAGGGTGCCGATGTTGGCAAACGCGGTCCCGAACAGCGCGGTGATGCCAAAGCCCAGAAGCAGGAAGGCGACGTGCTTCTTGACGGGCAGGTAACGCAGAAGGATTGCGAAGCCCACGGCGGGCAGGGCGCCACCGGCGACGGTGAGACCCTTACCAATCCAGGCAAGGTCGCCGTTGAGGGCAGCGGTGATGGAGGCCACCACGTCGCCGCCAAAGGCGAGCGCGAGGAAGACGGGCAGCGCGCGGGAGAGAGACCAGGAGACGCCGCCGAGCAGGAAGTGACGGTTGTAGGCCTTCCAGTCCATCTTCTCGACATCGGCGTCGCAGCGGTGACCCCAGAAGGTGTTCGCAAAGCGGCCAAGGATGTCGGTATAAACCATGAGAGCGGCTACGGGCACGGCGATGAGACCGATGGCCTGCTCGGGATCCATCCCCTGCGACACGGCGAACGCCGTGGCAAGGACGGTGCCGGAGTTGGCATCGATACGAGACGCGCCGCCAAAGGTGCCAACGCCCAGGACGGTGAGCTGCATCATGCCACCGATATAGAGTCCGGTCTTAAGGTCACCCATGACCAGGCCGGCGATGAGGCCGGCGAAGACCGCCTGGCCCGCAGAGCTATACGGGCCGAGCTCGTCCAGGATCTGGTATGCAGCGTAGAGCGTAAGCAACAAAATCTGCCACCATTGAATCATGGTCAATTCCTCCGTTCTTTCGTAAAGCGTGTTCTTACGTTGTCCCTAGTACCATCAAGCGACCGCGGTCTCCCGTTCGCGGTGGGGCTCCTTTCCTGACGCCTAGATCTTGAAGTCCTCAGGCGGATTCGACGGTGCAAGCTGCATGAAGAGATGCACGGTGCCGAGCGACTGGATCTCCTGGAACGCGGCGACGTCGCCAGCGTCCATGCCGATGTTGCGCCCGACGCGCTTGACCTCGTCGGCAGCGGTCATGTTGCCAACGTTGATCTCGGTGATCTCGACGCCGGCGCGGATGAGGCGAAGCAGGGTCTCCGGCTTCTTGGCCACGACGAAGAGGCGCTGCGCGTCATACTTGCCAGCCTTGATGTTCTCGGCCGCCTTCTCGACGGGCAGGACCGAGAGCTTGCAGCTTGCGGGCGTTGCCATGCGAAGCACCTGCTTCTGCGTGGCGTCCTGGCTCACCTGGTCGTCCACGACCAAAAAGCGGCTGACCTGCTTGGAGTTTGCCCACAGGTTTGCCACCTGCCCGTGGATGAGACGAAAGTCAATGCGGACCCCAACAATCATGTTTCCTCAACTCCCTTTCTCTCAATGGGACGTATCACTGGGCCGGGACGCAGGGAGATGCGATCCTCAAGGCGCCCCTCGGTCTCGAACACGACGATGCTGTTCTCGCCTGCTCGGAGGAGCCCCCCGGGAACATAGAGGGACATGATCGGCCCCTCCTCCCAAAAGCGCCCGACGTTGGTGCCGTTCACAAAGACGATCCCCTTGCCAAAGCCCGTGAGGTCCACGTAGGTTGGGGCGGGAGCCGTCATGGAGAAGTCATAGCGCGAGAAGGTCGGTGCGCCGGCGTGGGCACCCGCCTCCCAGTCGATGGCGGAGACGTCCTCGAGCGGCAGGCAGTACTGGTCCCAGCCGGTCACGAAGTGGAGGTCGACGCAGACGCCGGTGCGGATGCCCTTGCGCTGGGTGTCGGCGAGGAGCTTGTGGCCGTAGTTCACCCGGCCCATGTTCTCCACCAGGACGTCGAGACGCACCTCGGGTGCGGGAAGCTCGGCGTGGATGTCCTCCCCTATCTCCTCCTGATACTGCGTGCCCACCAGGCGCTCGTCGACGAACACCTGCGCGCGATCGCGCGCGTCGATGACGCGAAGGCGCTCGGGCTCGCGTGTGTCACGCTCGATCGAGGTGCGGTAGAGAGTATAGCCGTACGACTGCCCGAGGTCCTCCATTGTCTTGGGGAGCTGCGAGTGCTGCGGCGTGGCAAGGGAGCCGAGGGTCTCGAAGAGCCCCACGCGGGCGGCGAGCGGTATGTCCGCGACGCCTGCCGCCTCCTGGGCTATGGGCTCGGCCTGCGCGATGTCCGGGAAGAGGCGATGCAGCGTGCTGCGGAGGGCGAAGTACTTCTCGGTTGGGTTGCCCGCCTCGTCGAGGGGGGCGTCATAGTCGTACGAGCTCACCTGGTGCAGGTCGTGGGTGTGCCGCGCCGAGCAGCCGTTCATGAATCCAAAGTTGGTGCCCCCGCGAAACATGTAGAGGCAGATGCTGCCCTGCCGGAGCGCCTCGCCCACGCTCTCGGCAAGCTCGTGCGGGTCGCGGCGGACTGGATCCGTGCCCCAGCGCGAGAACCAGCCGTCCCAGAACTCCATGCACATGAGGGGCCACGTCTTGCCGTGCTCCTGGTGGAAGGCGCGGAGCCGCGCGAAGTTCTCGCCGGCCCTCGAGCCGAAGTTGCCCGTTGCCAGGATGCCATCGTCGATGAGCGAGCCCGCGCGCAGGCAGGCGCGCCAGGGGCCGTCCGAGGTACACAGCGGCACATCCACCCCGCGCTCGACCATGAGGTCGCGGACTGCGCGGAGGTAGCCCTTGTCCTCGCAGTAGGAGCCGTACTCGTTCTCCACCTGCATCATGATGATGTTGCCGCCATGGGTTATCTGGCGCTCGACGAGGATGGGCATGAGCCTGTCATAGTACGATGCCACGCGCTGGATAAAGCGCGGATCCGCCGAGCGCGGCCGCATCTGCCGGTCTCGCAGCAGCCATGCCGGCATGCCGCCAAACTCCCACTCCGCGCAGATGAAGGGCGAGGGACGCACAATTGCCCAGAGGCCCAGCTCGGCAGCCATGTCGAGGAACCGCGCCACGTCGAGGCCGCCCGTGAAGTCAAATGTTCCCGGGACGGACTCGTGGGCATTCCAGGGGACGTAGGTCTCAACCGCGTTGAACCCAAGGGCCTTGAGGTTGTAGAGGGTGCGATGCCAGTCATCGGGATGGATGCGGAAGTAGTGAATGGTGCCACCAATGATCTTGAAGGGCGCCCCGTCGAGGAAGAACTCCTCACCCACCTCAAACTTGTGCTCCCCCTGATGCGCCATCCAGCATCCCCCCAGCTTGTGACATGCCTAACTACCTGCGGCGATTTTGGTGCAAGCCGCTCCGGGGAGGCCATTGGCCCGCCCTTGGCGCCACACCTGAGCTCCCGCCGCCCCAGCCATAACTTCCAAGCACTTAGTATATTGAGTGCGCTGTGAACAGAATATGGAATGGGCATGCACGTCACATGAACATATGCGTGAGCGGTTACTTTTCTCCGGTAAACGGTAATTGACGCATGCGGACGGCATCTCCCGCACTGGCACGCCATCGAGATCGCCCCCACGCGCGGGCCGAGCCGCCGACGCAGGCGCCTCCCGCGCTGGCGCCCCCGGATGCCACAATGGCCGCGATGGCTTGCCCGCATCACGCTCACGGGGTCGTTCGGGCAAGCGGCCACGGACGCCGCGCGCGTTGCGTAGAGTATCCTTATCCGTACAGAACGGCCACCCAGCAACCAGGAGGCAGCATGAGCGAGATCGGCTTCCACATCAAGGAGGCAGGCGAGCTCTCCGATGACGAGTTCAACGCCCTGCGCCGCCACTACCTTGTCTATGCCTGGGCCGAGAGGGACGAGCACCGCAACCTGCACAGGGATCTCGACGCCATATATACCGAGATAGACGGGCTTGTCGCCAAAGGCGGGCTGCTGCCAATCGTGAACTCGCTCAACACGTGCGGGAACATTGTGGTCTTCTCGACGGAGTCGTCGACGCTGGCGCTGCGCGAGTTCCAGCAGGCCATGCTCGTGGAGGACAAGACCGTCCACCTGGTGGCCGAGAACTCGCCCAGCACCCGAATGCTCGACACCCTCACCCCCAATGACCTGCTCGTTGTTGTGACCACATCGAACGGGTTCGCCCGCAGGCAGCGCGGGGCCATCGAACGGTGCCGCGCATACAAGGCCATTGTGACGGCCAGCGAGGACGCCGAGCTGCACGCCATCTTCAACGACGTTCTGGCCATAGGCAGGGACGCGAGCGAGGGGTCGTCGCTCCACCGGATCTATGCGACCTTTGGGGTCACCTACTTCTTCGACCGGCTGTTCGCCCAGTACGCGCGCGCGTTCGACCCGCTGCTGTAGAGGATTGCGCCGAAGCCCCGGCTGCCGGAGCGCCTCTGCGAAAACGCGCCCCGCATGGATGCGGTGTCGGAGCGCGCTTCGCGCGGGATGGCGTCGGGGAGCTTTTGGGCGTCAGGGCGGGAGGGGCGCCCCCTAGCGCGCGGAGCCGTCGCTGCCGGAAGCCTTGCGAGAACGAGGGGGACGCCTGGTGCCGGTGGCCGCCTTTTTCGTGGCCGCAGCCTTCCTGGCTGCCGCGGGCTTCCCCGTTGCGGCGGGCTTCTTGCTCGCCGCCGACTTCCTGGCAGCCGCGGGCCCCTTCGCCGCCGCAGGCTTCTCGGCCGCCGGCTTCCTGGCAGCCGCGGGCTTCTCGGCCGCCGGAGCCTCCTCGGGCTCCGCCGCCAAGGCCTCGTCGAGCACGGCCTGCAACCTGGCCTTCGCCTCGGCCTCGCGCGCACGCGCGGCCTCGACGGCCTCCGCAGCGCGCGCGACCTCCTCCTCAGCCGCGGCCCGCTCGGACTTCGCGCCTGCGACGGCCGCCTCGGCCTCTCCCGCGATCCACTGCGCCGAGGAGAGCTCTGTGGCGGCTGCATCGGCCTTTACCTGCGCCTCATTGCCCTTGCGAATGGCGTCCTCGAGCAGCGCGGCAATGCGGTCCTTCTCGGCCCACGCATCATGCGCAACCGCGGCGAGGCGCTCCGCCTCCCTGGCGTGCTCGGCAACGGACTGCCGCTCGGCCTTGATGCGCTCCTCGGCCGCAGCCAGCGCGTCGCGCACCTGGGCAAGGCGCTCCCTCGCCTGCTCAAGCCTGGCACCAGCGCCAGCGAGGCCCGCGCCCGCGCTCTCGGCGGCCGCGCGGGCGTCGCCCACGATAGACGCCGCATACCGCCGGTGAAGCCCGTTCTCTTCCAGCAGGCACGGGAGGAGCTGCCTGGCCTCCTCCTGCCACCAGCCCCAGCTGTGGTCCACGTCGGCGCCCCAGTACTCAAACGTCGCGCCGACGCCCGCGGACGTAAGCTCGCCTTGGAGCGTCCGCTGGGTCTCGCCGCCCTCCTCGCCGGCACCCGTGCCGCACACAAATGCCAGCTGTAACCCAGACAAGGCCTCTGCCAGCAACGGATTGTCGCCAAGCCCGCGCGCGAGGTCCACAGGCGAGAAGGCGCGCCAGCCGTCGGACATGGCACCCCCCACAACCCACGCGGCATCGTAGGTGCCCGAGAGCGCGAGAAGGCCACCGTAGAGGCTGGACCGGCGCAGCATGGCGACAGTCGCGTTGAGCGCGCCTATGCCGGCGCCGACAACGATGGGGGCGCCGGAGGCGGGCGCCTCGTCGCGCACCAGCTGGCAGAGCTCGTTCTCGATCAGGTCGAAGTACCCGTCAAGGCTCGCCAGGCGATAGTCCGTGGGGGCGCAGCCCGCATACCAGCTGGCACCGTCGGCCGAATCCACGCAGAAGAGCCTCATGCGCCCGGCATCGATGAGCCCGGCAAGGGCGTCGACCATGCCGCCCTCCTCCCAGCTTGTGCATGAGGAGTCCCCCTCGGGAAACGCGATGACCGGCTGTCCGGCAGTGCCGTACATCGTCACGTCAAAGTCTCCGTCGACACCGTCACGGTGCAGGGTGAAGTCCTTGGTCTCCATGTTGCCTCCGTCTCGCGTCCCAGTGCCTACATTGTGCGCCATTGCGGTCCGCGCGCCAAACGGCATTGCGCCCGTGATCCGCACGGGCACCCGCCCGGCACCGCGCGCCTGGTCGCGCGGATCTCGGGGAGCACGGCGCGCCCGCGTTCCCGGCGAGCGCCCAAGGGATGCTGGGCGCGCGGCCTTCTCAGCGCCCTACCCCAGCCACAGGTCCGCGATGCCCCTGCCCGTCGAGCGCACGAACTCGCTTAGGTACTTGTTGACCTCCCCGATCTCCATGCCGGGATACTCCCCCACGAGCCAGGACCGGTAGGTCTGCAACACGCCGCCGGCCACGTAGTCGGTGAGCATGGCGCAGACCCCCTTTTCCTGCGGCGTGTTCGGAGAGATGCGCTGCTGCACCCACTCGCGGAAGCACGCCTTCAGCGCAAGGGCGAAGGGTTCCGCACTCCTCGACTCGACGAGCTTGCGCGTGAGCTCCCTGTTCTGGTCGAGGTATTCGCCCACCTGCGTGAGCACGGGCAGGGGCTCTTCGAGAAAACCGCTCTCCAACGCCTTCGAGAGAAATAGCGACATGGTGTCCGCCGTGTCGGACATGACGGACCTCATGAGGTCGTCAACGTTGTCAAAGTGAGCATAGAATGTGCCGCGGTTGAGGTCGGCCTTGCGCGCCACGTCGGAAACCGTGATGCTCTCAAGGGGCTTCTCGGCGACCAACTCTATGAACGCTTCTTTGAGCAGGCGTATGGAGCGCTGCGCGTTCCTGTTCATGCCCCTCTCTGCCATGCGCGTCTCCTCCCAAAAAGACAAGGGGGGTTCCTTGTCTCATTAACGTCTCCCCGAGCGAGACAGAGGGAAGCTCCCCCTGTCTCACCCGGAAAGCCTACCCTCATCCTGTGCGCGACGGATCGCCATCTCCATGTGAGCCAGCATGGGACCGGACGAGGACGCCTCCGGGAGCGGCTTGCCGTGGAAGGAGTTGTCGAAGAGCACGCTCATCACATCGCCCAGCGGACTCTCGTAGCCATCGCCTGAGGTCTTGAGACCCCGCACGTCATAGCCCGAGGCCTCGAGCGCAAACGCGATCACGCTCGTCTCGACGCCCAGCCCCGAGGCCACCTCGGGAAGGGTCTTCTCGACGTCCACGTCCCCCATGCCCATCTCGGCGAGAAGGCCGGAAAGGCCCGGATGCTGCGAAAAGAGCTCGCCCATCGGCAGGTCGAGGTCGACGACGTTCTTCTCGTCCGCCACCGCTGCCTCCCTAGACCAGCTTGCCGTTGCAGTGGTCGACCATGTGCTGCACCATCTGGGCCTCCCAGCCGGTGAGGTCGCGGCGGCGCGGCACGAGCTTGCCGTCGGCCAGCTCGTCGTAGGAGACCTTGACCTTGCCGTAGCGGGTGACCTTGGACGGCTCGTCGTGCGAGAGGCAGCCCTCGACCGTGCGCGTGGCGTTGAGCCCCATCATGATGCGGGGATTGTAGAGCACGTGGGCGTCGCCGTTGTCATCAAGATATGCCACGACGGCCTTGGCCTCGCCAATCTGGTTGGCCGCCAGGCACGCCCCGTCCTCGACGGAGCGGAGGGTGTCAATGAGATCCTGCGCCAGAGGCGCGTCCTCGGGCGTGGCGCGCTGGCACTTCTTGGAGAGGACGGCGTCGTCCTTGCAGAGCTCGCGAATCATGCGCATTCCTTTCGGGAGGGCCGCTGGGGCCTTTGGGGCCCGAATGCCACCGGGGATGACCCAGCCATTCGGGCTGATTGAGCCATTTTCGAACAGGCCATATCTTACCGCCTTGCGAGGATGGGCGAGCAGGTCGCGCGTGGGCGGACGCGCCGAGCGCGGGCGGGCGCGCCGCAGGCCGATGGGACGGCACGGGGCGGCGGGGTGCCGCGCATTCTCGACGTTTAGGGCGGTCTAACCGTCTAAAACCTGCGGAGCCGCCGGGAGACGCGGGATTCCGACGTTTAAGCGAGCCTAACCGTCTAAATCCGGCGGAGCCAACCGTCACAAGCCCGCGCCCCCTAAGCCCGCACACACCTAGTACTTGATCCAAGCGTTGGGGTCGCCGGTCTGCTTGGCGAGACGGTCGGACAGCCGGCCCTTGGGACTGGCGGCCCAGATGGGCGCGGACTTATCGGCCCACGCCGCAGCCGCCGCCCGCGTCTTGCTCTCGAGCTCGTCCACGTCCTCGGGGTGAACGTAGTCGGTTGACTTGGCACCCGTCTCACGCACCATCTCGGAGAGCATGCCGGGATTGTCCAGCAGCGGGCACGGCCTCAGCATGTTGGGGTCAAACGGCTGGTGGGCCTGGTAACTCTTGAAGAGCGGGCTCTTGTAGCACTCAAGCAGCGTCTTCTCGCGCACGTTCGAGTCAGAGTAGTGGATGAAGGCGCAGGGCTCCACGTCGCCGGCGGCGTTGATGTGCAGGTAGCGCCTGGCGCCCGCAATGCAGCCGCCGGTGTACTCGCCGTCGTTCCAGAAGTCGGCGAAGAAGATGGGCACGTTGTTGCGCCAGTCCTTGCGCACCTTGTCGTACATGCCGGCGCGCTGGTCGGCCGTGGCCAAAAGCTCCACCGGGGCATCCTTGCCAACGGGCATGTAGGTGAAGATCCAGGCAAAGAGGACGCCCTTGTCCACGAGGAGCTGGATGTACTCGTCACTCGTGACGGAGTCGAAGTTCTGGCTGGTGTAGCACATGGACGCGCCGAACGGCAGCTTGCGCTCGCGCAGGATGTCCATGGCGTGCGTCACGCGCTCGAACGTGCCCTTGCCGCGGCGAGAGTCCGTGGCCTCCTCAAAGCCCTCGATCGAGAAGGCGGGCATGAAGTTCTTCACGCGGAGCATGTCGTCGGCAAAGGCCTCGTCTACCAGGGTGCCGTTGGTGAAGGCCGAGAAGAAGCAGTCCGGGTGCCTCTCGCACAGGCGGATGAGGTCGTGCTTGCGCACCATGGGCTCGCCACCGGTGAAGAGGTAGATGTAGGTGCCCAGGGCCTTGCCCTGCGTGATGATGGAATCAAGCTCCTCGAAGGTGAGGTCCTTGTGGTTGGCGCTGGTGTAGTTGGCCGCCCAGCAGCCGTTGCAGTGCAGGTTGCAGCGGGTGGTGGGGTCCATGAGGATGGCCCAGGGGCAGTTGCAGCCCTCGGTGTCGTTGACCTCGCGCTGGCGCGCGCCGCCGATGGTGACGGAGTTCACGAAGAAGTTGTGTACGAAGGTCTTGACGACGTCCCTGTCAACGTTGTTGATGATGTTGTCGACGAGGCGACGCCAGTTGTTGGTGGGATCCTTCATGTAGCCCATGACCATGTTGAAGAGCCCGAGCTGGGCGTCGTTGATGGCGTCGCCGGAACCGGCGAACTTGTTGATGAGAGACTCGACCTTGGGCAGGTTGCCGTCAAAGTCGTCGTAGAGCATGTTGACTCCCTGGTCGACGGCAATGCCGATGGCCTTGGCCTTGATGGACGCAAACGCGGACATGAATCTCTCCTTCTCCTACGGGCAGCTGCTCTTGTGGCGACCCCTCGTGCCTTGAGGCATTGCGTGGGCAACGCGACGCCTTGGGCAACGCGACGCCTGAGGCAAAACAGAGAGTATCATCCCCCATGCCGTCCGTAATGACTCCAGATTTTGAAATATGTTCAAATCAAACATGCAGGCGATGAGCGGCGGGCGGGCCAGGGCGTCCGTGAGGTCACGGTGACTTGCGCAAAAAGAGGCGGCGCCCCGGCCGAAGCCGGGACGCCGCCGCGCGCATCCGGGGCGATCAGCGTCGCTAGTCGATGGCGACCCTTGTGGCGCCCGCCTTGTCCGCCCGCTTGGGGACGCTCACGGTGAGCACGCCGCCGTCGAGCTTCGCGGTGATGCCGGAGGTGGCGGCGTCCTTCAGGTATACGCCGCGCGTGGCACTCCACTCGCCGGTCTCCCTGTGGAGGTAGCTCCTGCCCCTCTGCTCGTCGGACTCCTTCTTGTCCACCGAGATGGAGAGCCTGCCCTCGTCGAGCTCGACGTCGACATCGCCCTTCCCGACGCCCGGGAGCTCGGCGGTCACGACGTACTTGTCGCCCGCGTCCTCGACGTCCATCCTGAAGGCACGATCGCTTCCGGCGACGGCCGCCAGCGGGGCGAAGAAGTCATCGAACGCGCCAAAGGGCCAAGCCCTGCGAAGTGCCTGCTCGTAGTTGCTATACGGAACCATGCCAGCCATACGTACCACTCCTTCTTGTGTGATGGAAGCCTCTGCCTTGGGCTTCCCTGGGTTCACTCTCATATGTTCCCGATTGGCTTGACCCTATACATCAAATCTAAGATTTTCTAAGTTATTCACACTTAGATATTTGGCTTGTTCGCAGCTCGCAAGGGCCATCTCATGAGGATGAGGACATCCGCAGGCCTACGGCAAGACCGTCATGGCGGTAGGGGCTAGACTAGACGGGACCACAAGCACGAGAGGAGCAGCACATGCCGGAGGGCAGCCCACCGACGCGCGACGTGATGACGGGGATCCGCCTTGCAACAGCCGTCGCCCTCGCCGCCGCCTGCCCGCTTCTCGCGCTGCTCTTCTCCCAGCCAGACCTGCAAGCAGTCTTCTTCCCCGGCTACCGTCGATTCTCGAGGGCGCTCATGTCCGCCCTGGCAGACGTCACGTCCGTGGTGCCATTTGCCGTGTGGGACTGGCTTCTCGCGGGCCTTGCTGTGGCGGCCATTGCGACGCTGGCGCGCCGCATCCGTCGTCACCAGCGGGTGCTTCCGTGGTTCTCGGTGGTGGCGCTGATCGTGGCCGCAACGGCATTCCTGGGTACCGCGGGCTGGGCGCTCAACCACTACGCCCCAAGGCTCTCCCAGGACCTTGGCCTTGAGGTTGGCCAGCACAGCGAGGACCAGCTCGCAAGCGCCACCTCACACTACCTCGACCAGGCGGCGTCCCGTGCCGCGCTGGTCCCGCGCGAGGAGGACGGCACCCTCTCCCAACAGGACTTCTACGAGCTTGCGCGCATCGCCGGGGCGTCTTACGCGCCGCTCGCCCAGCGCTGCGAGACCTTCTCGGGCAGCACCGCACCCGTAAAGTCGCTCCTGCTCCTTGGCGAGCCCCTGCTCTTCAGCGGCCACACGGGCATCTTCTGGGCCGCCACCGCCGAGCCGGGCGTTCCCCCCAACACCGCAACCGCCGAGCTGCCCTTCACCATGTGCCACGAGGCTGCGCACCGCCTGGGCATCGCCAGCGAGGAGGAGGCCAACTTCTCGGCCTTTCTCGCCTGCTCCGCCAGCGACGACGTGCGTCTCTCGTACTCCGGCTACTACTCCGCCTTCAACTACTGCGCAAACGCCCTTTTTGCAGAGGACCCCGAGCGCGCCCGGCAGGTGGTCTTGGAGGCGCTTGCGGGCGAGAACGGCACCGGGGTTGCGCTCGTGATGCAGGACCGCTCGGCAACCCGGGCGCACTACCAGGCCTACGAGGGCCCCTTCGAGGACGTGGGCACCACGGTCAACGATGCCTATCTCAAGAGCTTTGGCGAGAGGGCCGGCGTGCGCTCATACGGCCTGGTGGTGGACTACCTGCTTGCCTGGCTCGACGAGTAGCGCGCCGCCACGCCGCCGCTTGCGCGGAAGCCTTCTGGCGCCGCTCGCGACGGCGACGACACCGCCGCGACGGCACCGCCGGGGCAGTGCTCCGCCGCTTGCGCAGAAGTCTGAGAAACATACTTGAAACAGTATTTCCAACGTGTTACAAATGATTTGAAAATTGAAGGCCTTCCAGGAAAGTCGCAGGTGACGGCATATGCCCAGCATTTCCACATCCAGCCCGCTCATCATCCTCGTCGTGCTTCTCATCATGGTTGCCCTACTCCTTGGAGCCGTGCTGGTGGCGGCGGTGGCGCAGGCGATCGTGAACAAGATGCGCGGACAGCATGGCCCGCAAGAGAACGTGACCACCTATCCCACAATGCTCTACCCGCGCTTCTAGGCGAAGACGCTCGGACAACTCGCGGCGGCCGGGGGGATGCCCCGCACGGACAACTCATGGCGGCCCGGACGGGACACCCCGCCCGGGCCGCCGTTGCATGCAGCGGCAAACGGCCCCGCGCGTAGCGGCTATCCCCGACGGACGGCCCCAAGCCGCAGCTGGTGAAGGCCGCGAAGCGTGAGGGTCTCGTCCACCACAGCCGCATGCGACATGAGCGGCGCCACGCGAGAGGCGCCGCTTCCCGTAAGCACCACGCGCGCCTCTCCGCCCAGCTCGGCAAAGACCCGGTCGAGCAGGCCGTCCACGCGGGCGACCTCGCCAAACACCACGCCGGACTGCATGGCCTCGCGCGTAGAGCGGCCAACGGCCGCCTTGGGCACTTGCAGCTCGATGACGGGCAGGCGGGCGGCGGCGCGAGAGAGCGCCTGCGCCCCAAGCGCAAGCCCCGGCGCAATGATCCCGCCGAGGAAGACCCCGTCGCCGTCGAGCACCTCGACGTTCATGGTGGTCCCGAAATCCACCACGACGACCGGCGCCCCATGCGTGGCGCGTGCCGCCACAACGTCGGCAATGCGGTCGGGACCTATCTCGGCGGGGTCGCGGTAGCGCATGCGAAGGCCCGTCCTGAGGCCCGGCCCCACAACCACGGGGCGCGTGCGACAGGCCGTGGCCAGGGCCGCCGACCAGGCCTCGGTAAGCAACGGCACCACGCACGAGAGGATCGAGTCCAGCGGCGGCTCGGCAAAGGTCGCGGCTCGCTCGGGCGCGAGGGAGCGCTGCTCGGCCACATCCTGCGCAAGCACGCCCAAGACCTGGGCGACCTGCATGCGGGCCTCGTCGGCGGTGAGCCTCTCGGGCGTGGTGAGCTCCCAGGTTCCCAACGGCTCATCCGTCTCGCCGGCATCCGCCGAGAAGAGGCCAAAGCTGGTGGAGGTGTTGCCCACGTCAACGGCGAGAACGCAGCGCCTCTCGCCCGTCGCAGGCTCGGCCTGCTCGCCCTTTCCCATGCGCGCTCCCTTCGACACTGTTGCAGCGGCCATTCGCTATACTCTAGCAAGTCCGCGCGCATGTCCGGCGCACGGGCACCGGTAACCCGACTCCTCGGCCTGCCTTTGCCGGCCACCAGGGGGGAGCGGATATACGCAAAGGAGAACAACATGGACAATCCCTCTCGCCGCGCCTCGTGGCGCGGGCAGCTGACGGCGCGCGGCGTCATCATTGGCTGCATCGGTTGCGTCATCATCACCGCCTCCTCGGCCTACACGGCGCTCAAGCTTGGCGCGCTTCCGTGGCCAATCGTGTTTGCGGCAATCGTCTCCCTCTTCTTCCTCAAGCTTCTGGGCAACGCAAGCCTCAACGAGGCCAACGTCACCCACACCATCATGTCCGCCGGTGCCATGGTCGCGGGCGGGCTTGCCTTCACCATCCCCGGCGCATGGATGCTGGGGTACGTCGGCGAGGTTGGCTTTGCGCAGACGCTCTTCGTGGCTCTTGCCGGCACCGGGCTGGGCCTTGTTGCCACGGCGATCATCCATCGCCACTTCATCGTTGACACGGACCTCGAGTTCCCCATGGGCGCCTCGGCGGCGCAGACCCTGCGCGCAACCGAGGCCGGCGGCAAGACCGGACGGCGCCTCTTCGCCTCGATGGGGCTCGCCGGCGCCTACGCCGTGCTGCGCGACGCCCTCGGCGCCATCCCCACCATGCTGGCGGCGCTTCCCATCCCCGGCGTGAGCTTTGGCATCTACAACTCCCCCATGATGCTCTCGGTGGGCTTCCTCGTGGGCGGCGTGGCCGTGACCTGGTGGTTCGCGGGCGCCCTGCTCGCCAACTTTGGCATCGTGGTGGCGGGCGGCGCCGTTGGGCTCTGGGGCGTCGACGCGGCGCAGGGCGTCGTAAGGAGCCTGGGCATGGGGCTCATGATGGGCGCCGGCCTCGCTGTGGTGGCAAAGGACATTGTGCCGCAGCTTGCGGGCATCGTGCGCGGCATGCGGGACGCGAGCGACGATGCCGCAGGCGCCGAGAGGTCACTCGCCACCGGCAGCGTGCGCACCGACGCCGGCACCTTCGCGGTCATTGCCGCCGCCATCGTCGTCCTCATGTGCATGGGGCTGGGCCTCCCGCCGGTCGTGAGCATCGTGGTGGTGCTTCTCGCCTTCGTGACCACCGCGATGAGCGCGCAGTCGTGCGGGCAGACCGGCATCGATCCCATGGAGATCTTCGGCCTTATCGTGCTGCTTCTTGTCTCGACGTTTTCGCAGGTGCGAGAGGTGCAGCTCTTCTTTATCGCCGGCGTGGTGGCCGTGGCCTGCGGACTTGCCGGCGACGTAATGAACGACTTCAAGGCCGGCAGCATCCTTGGCACCGACCCGCGCGCCCAGTGGCTGGGCCAGGCCATCGGCGGGGCGCTGGGGGCAGTGGTCTCGGCGGGCGTCATGATGGCCCTGGTGGAGGCCTACGGTCCCGATGCCTTTGGACTGGGCAGGGAGTTTGTCTCGGCGCAGGCGAGCGTCGTGGCCACGATGGTCACGGGCATTCCCAGCGTGCCCGCGTTCGTGATTGGCCTTGCGGCGGGAATCGCGCTCTACTGGGCGGGGCTTCCCGCCATGATGCTGGGGCTTGGCGTCTACCTGCCGTTCTACATGTCGTTCACCGCGACGCTGGGGGCTGCGCTCAAGTGGGTGATCGACCGCGTTCGCGCTGCGCGCACGGCCGGCCTGCCAGAGGGAGAGCGGGCCGCACGCGACGCCGACGCGCAGGAGGCCGGCGTGGTCATTGCCTCCGGCATGCTGGGCGGCGAGTCGATTGTGGGCGTCATTCTCGCAATGGTGAGCGTCATCGCGGGCCTTGCGGCGTAGGGAGTGGCCCGGCCTGCGCTGACGCAGGCCGGGCTTCCTTCAACGCCTCACTCCTGGGACCATTGACGACGCCACCATTGCGCCGAAGTGGCCCCTGTTACACATCCCATCACGAACTTGCGCCGAAGTGCCCTTCGTTACACGTGGTCATTCGCTTCGCGAGAGCAGCAGGCACTTGGTTCAACTACTTATACAGTGATCTACCTGCAAGTTCTTAACCCTGGCCACCTTGGCCCACTTTGGGGGTGCGCCAAACCACGTGCAACAAGGGGCACTTCGACGCAGCGAATCGTGAGTTTGTGCAATGAGGGCGAGTTCGATGCAGGCCACGGGCAGCATTTCGCCCGTGGCGACCCCCAGCGGAGCCGCAGCGCAACAATAGCGTGCATCCCAACCAAGATCCCGACGGAAAGGCCGGGCGGAATTGCGCGCCGTCACGAGCGAACGCCGCCCCGCCTGCGCCAGGGCGTCGACTGCGGTGGCACCCACGCCGCATTGCTCCATGACTGATGAGGAGCGGTGCGCTATACGGCCTGCTCTCGCCAGCCCTTGCACACGTCCACCCAACCCTCTGCCGCCGAGCAGCGCTCCAGCTCGGGAAGTGTCAGGCCAATCGCGCTGCTCTCGCTTCCCGCTGCTGGGAACACGCGGTCGAAGCGCCGCAGAGAGACGTCCAGATAGGTGCGCACGCCCGGCCTGACGGCAAACGGGCAGACACCGCCCATGGGGTGCCCCACCGTCCGCAGCAGGTCATCTGGTGCCACGAAGCGCGGCTTTGTCCCAAACTCGCGCTTGAAGGCTGCGCTCCAGAGCTTGGCGTCGCCCGCGCACACCATGAGAACCACACCCTCCCCCACCGCGCACGCCATCGTCTTGGCGATGCGCGCCGACTCGCACCCCAGCTCGCGGGCAGCCAACTCCACCGTGGCGCTCGACTGGTCGAACTCGATGATCTTATCGGCAACGCCAAAGGGCTCGAGGTACGCTCGGACGCTCTCGACGGACATGGGCGACATCCCCTCTCGAAGGGCCGCCCTGCTCATCGGGCAGCATCATAAGAAGGTAGCCTACCACCGCTTAACGCCGGATTACCACTGCTGGCTGTAGGACTGGCCGGCGCCGAGAAGCCCCTCCTCGTGTGAGGCGATGCCGTCGCTCTTGCGGAGCGCACGCCTGTTCACCAGGTGCTCCTTCCAGCCGTAGGAGGGCTGCGGCGGAGAGGGCGCGTCCGGCTCGCTTACCAGCACCACGGCCTCGCGCGGGCCTGCCAGGGCAAGCTCGGACCGCAGGCGGCCCAGGCGCTCGGCCACGACGGAGGGCGGGGTGTCCAAGAGGCGGTGTTCCGGCGCATCCCACTGGCACGGGAGCAGGCGCACGACCTCGGCCTCGATGGGGCGGGCGCCCAGGTAGCGCATCACGGAGATTCGCCTGTTACCCTCCTGGACGCAGAAGCGGTGCATGTACTCGTAGACTTGACGGGATCGCGAAGACCCTCCGTAGCCTGGATGGCGTAGAGGTTCGACCACTTGGCAGCAAACTCCGTGGTGGGCGCGAGCACGGGCATGAAGGTGCGCGAGAAGGAGCGCTGACGGCCCTCGGTGCGGGTGCCGACCACCTTCTCGAGGGGGATCTCCATGGTGCCGAGACGCACCTCGCCGACCGTGTCACCGGGAGCAAGCACGGCATCAAGCGCCGGCAGATAGGGGTAGACGCCCGCCGATGTGTCACGGCGTAGGTCACGCTTTCCGCGATGAAGGGCCTTTCTGTACTCCTCGATCATGGTGGCGGACGTTTCCTTTCGTGGCCGAGGGCGCGGATGCGCCGGGGCAGCATCGGCGGCGGGCACGGCGGCGGGCGCGGGCCGTGGGAGCCGTGGGAGCCGTGGGCGGGGCGCGGGCCGGGACCACTTGTTCAGACAAGTATACCGTCGCAGGATCGGGATTGCCCGGGCGAGGCGAACGCCCATCGGGCTACCTCGAATGCCCGCCGGGCCACCCCAACGCACGGATTCCAGACGTTTAGCCATTTCCCGGACGTTTAGCCGCCCCTAACCGTCTAAAACCGGCGGAGCCGCCACGCTGTCGCAAATCCCGGACGTTTAACCGCCCCTAACCGTCTAAAACCGGCGGAGCCGCCACCACTGCCGCGGATTCCAGACGTTTAGCCATTTCCCGGACGTTTAACCGCCCCGCCGCGCGCGCCGCCGCAGCACACCCGCCGCCGCCACTCGTGCGCCCAATGTCGCCCGTAGGCAGAATTTACCCCCTCGTTACCATGCGCCTTCGAGAGATGACGTAGAATCGTCCGAACAGTTTCAGAGCAAATGCGATGACAGGGCGAGTACTTGCCACGCCATCCCACAGCAAGCGGGGCCAATGAGAACCCGCGGTGGTTGGCAAGGAACATTCCCTCGAGCTGCTCGGGCGAACGCGCGCCGCATCTGGGCCACCCCCACGCAGGCGGACGCGCAACTACCTCGGGCCGGAGTCCACCGTGACGGGCATCGGGAGAACGTACCGCGTCTCACCTGAAATCGCATTTCTCGCACGAAATAGGCTGCGCAGGAAGCGAGAGGTGACCATGGAACTTCGAAGCGATGCCATAAAACGGGGCTTGGCCCGCGCTCCACACAGAAGCCTGCTCAAGGCCGACGGACTTACCGACGAGGAGCTCGAACGCCCGCTGGTGGCGGTCGTCTCGTCCCAGAACGAGGTCATCCCCGGCCACATCCACTTGGACAAGATCGCCGAGGCCGTCAAGGCGGGCGTCCGCATGGCCGGCGGAACCCCGTTGCAGGTGAACACCATCGGCGTCTGCGACGGCATCGCCATGAACCACGAGGGGATGCGCTTCTCGCTCACCAGCCGAGAGGTGATCGCCGACTCCGTCGAGTGCGTCGTCCAGGGCCACCAGTTTGACGCCATGGTCCTCATCCCCAGCTGCGACAAGATCGTCCCCGGCATGCTCATCGCGGCCTGCCGCCTGGACATCCCCACCGTGCTGGTCTCCGGCGGCCCCATGCTCGCCGGTCGCGGACGCCACGGCGAGCAGACCGACCTCAACAGCCTCTTTGACGCCGCGGGCCAGGTGACCGCCGGCACCATGACCGAGGACGAGATGCACTGGCTCGAGAACACCGCCTGTCCCACCTGCGGCAGCTGCTCGGGCATGTTCACGGCCAACTCCATCTGCTGTTTGGCCGAGGCCCTGGGCATCGCGCTCCCCGGCAACGGCACCATCCCCGCCGTCTACTCCGAGCGCATCCGCCTGGCCAAGCACGCCGGCATGAAGGTCATGGAGCTGCTCGAGAGGGGCGTCACCGCCCGCCAGATCATCGACGCGCGCGCCGTGCGCAACGGCATGGCACTTGACCAGGCCTTTGGCGGCTCGACCAACACCATGCTGCACCTCACCGCCATCGCGCACGCCGCCGGCTGCCCCGTGACCATGGACGACTGGGACAAGGCCTGCTCCGCCACGCCCAACATCGTGCGCCTGGCGCCCGCCGACCCGCTCCACATCCAGGACCTGAACGACGTGGGCGGCGTTTCAGCCATCATCGGTGAGCTGGGCCGCTCCGGCCACCTTGACCTCACGGCCAACACCTGCCATGGCACCATGGCCGAGTGGGTCGAGCAGTGCCCGCCCGTCGACGGCCACGTGGTGCGCCACATCGGCGACCCCTACTCCCCCGACGGCGGCCTCAAGGTGATGCGCGGCTCCCTCGCGCCGGACTGCGGCGTGGTCAAGAAGAGCGCCGTCGACCCAGGCATGTACAGGCACAGCGGACCCGCGCGCGTCTTCGACTCCGAGGAGACCGCCTGCGATGCGATCTTCGGCGGCAAGATCAACCCCGGCGACGTCGTGGTCATCCGCTACGAGGGCCCCGCCGGCGGTCCCGGCATGCGCGAGATGCTCACCCCCACCTCCGCCATCTGCGGTATGGGGCTCGCCAAGTCCGTCGCGCTCATCACCGACGGGCGCTTCTCCGGCGCGAGCAAGGGCCCCTGCGTGGGCCACGTGAGTCCCGAGGCCGCCGCCGGAGGCCCCATCGCCCTGGTGCGCGAGGGCGACGAGATCTCCATCGACATCGAGTCCGGCACGCTCAACCTGCTCGTTGGCGAAGACGAGCTGGCCCGTCGCCGCGCCGCGTGGGAGCCGCCCGCGCCGCGCTACACGACCGGCGTGCTCTCCCGCTACGCAAAACTCGTGACCAGCGCAGACAAGGGGGCGTACCTGTCATGACAAGCACCGACAGCCACGCGGCATCCGTCGCCGAGAAGCTCGAGCGCAAGCAGACGGCCATCGAGGGCCGGCCGTTCGGCCCCGGCAGCCACTCCGAGCACGAGGGCAAGACCATGACCGGCGCCCAGGCGATCATCGCGAGCCTGGAGTGCGAGGGCGTCGACACGATCTTCGGCTACCCCGGCGGCCAGGCCATCAAGATCTACGACGCGCTCTACGACTCCAAGCGCATCCACCACGTACTGGCTCGGCACGAGCAGGGCGCCACGCACATGGCGGACGGCTACGCGCGCGCCACGGGCAAGGTGGGCGTGGTCCTCGTCACCTCTGGCCCCGGTGCCACCAACACCGTGACGGGCATCATGACCGCCTACATGGACTCCGTGCCCATGGTGGTCATCACCGGCCAGGTCACGCGCGGCGTCATCGGCACCGATTCGTTCCAGGAGTCGGACATCGTGGGCATCACCATACCCATCGTGAAGCACTCGTTCCTCCTGCAATCGACCGACGACCTCACGCGCACCTTCCGCGAGGCGTTCTACATCGCCTCCACCGGCCGCCCGGGCCCCGTCCTCATCGACGTCCCCAGCGACCTCTCTGGCGCACAAATGGTCTTCCACTACCCCGACTCCATCAGCATCGCCAGCTACAAGCCCACCTACCGCGGCAACGCGCGGCAGGTCAAGCAGGCGGCGCGCCTCATCATGGACGCCAGGCGCCCGCTCATCTACGCCGGCGGCGGCATCGTGACCAGCCATGCCTGCCAGGAGCTGGTCGAGCTCTCCGAGGCCATGGACATCCCCGTGGTGACCTCGCTCATGGGCAAGGGCGCCATGCCCTGCTCGAACAGGCACAACCTGGGGCCGGTGGGCATGCACGGCTCGAAGTACGCCAACATGGCCGTCATGGAGTGCGACCTGCTCATAGCCGTGGGCGCCCGCTTCTCGGACCGCGTGACCGGCAAGGTCTCGGAGTTCGCGCCGCACGCCCAGGTCATCCACATCGACATCGACCCGGCGGAGATCGGCAAGATCGTGAACCCCACGGTGCCCATCGTGGGCGACGCCAAGGTGGTTCTCGCCTCGCTCAACGAGCGCCTGCGCAAGGAGGGCGCCAGGCCCGTGGACGGCGGCTGGTTTGCCGAGGTCTGCTCGTGGCGCGAGCGCTGGCCCTTCTACACCGCCGACTTCGCCAGCTCCGTCGACTACCCCGACAAGATCGCGCCCGAGGTCGTGCTCTCCATGCTCTCGGACAAGCTCGACCCCGACGCCTCCATCGTCACCACCGAGGTGGGCCAGCACCAGATGTGGGCGCACCAGAACGTCCGCCGCGAGCACGCGCGCACGTTCCTCTCGTCCGGTGGCGCCGGCACCATGGGCTTTGGCTTCCCCGCCGCCATCGGCGCCAAGATCGGCTGCCCGGATGACGAGGTGGTCTGCATCGCCGGCGACGGCTCGTTCCAGATGAACGTGCAGGAGATGGCCACCGCCGTCCAGGAGGGCACACCCGTCAAGGTGCTGCTCATTGACAACAGCGCCCTGGGGATGGTCTACCAGTGGCAGAAGCTCTTCTACCACGAACGCTACTCGTTCACCAGGCTGCCGTCCGTCCCAGACTTCGTGAAGCTGGCGGATGCCTACGGCTGGCGCGGCAGGCGCATCTCTCGCCCGGAGGAGGTTGGGGACGCGCTGGACGAGATGCTCGCCTCCACAGAGCCCTACCTGCTGGATGTCGTGATTCCCACGGATCAGACGGTCTACCCCATGGTGGCCCCCGGCGCGCCCATCGACGACATCATCGGTGCGCTGGACGTGACGCTGGGCGGCGTGCGCGTCACCGGCAAGGGCTTTGGCAAGGACGGACGCCCCGCCACCGCGGGCGGCGAGAAGGACGGTGACGAATGATGAAGCACATCCTCTCCGTACTGGTCGAGAACAAGCCGGGCGTGCTCTCGCGCGTCACCGGCATGATCAGCCGCCGCGGCTTCAACATCAGCTCGCTCACCGTGGCGCCAACCGAGGACGAGAACGTCTCCCGCATGACCATCATCGTGGAGGCCGACAACGTCGGCTTCGAGCAGATCACCAAGCAGCTGCACAAGCTCGTCTCGGTCTTCAAGATCTCCGACCTCACCGAGGATGACGCCATCGAGCGCGAGCTGGTGCTCTTCAAGGTGCAGTGCTCGCCGGAGCGCCGCCACGAGATCATCGAGATCGCGGGCGTCTTCCGCGCCAACATCGTGGACGTTGGCAAGAACACCCTCACGGTCGAGGCCACCGGCACCGAGAGCAAGCTCGACGCCCTCGAGGACCTCTTCCGCTCGTACGGCATTCGCCAGCTCACGCGCACCGGCAAGATCGCGATGTCGCGCGGGCACGACCAGTAGCGCCACGCGCCCGCGGGCCGCACCGCGCACGTCCGGCGCAACGCGCCCGCGGGCCGCACCGCGCGCCCCACACGGGTTCGAACCGCCACCCGGCGGGAGGCGGGACAGACACGGCAGAGAACGGCACAGACGAAAGGAAGTAACAGTATGGCCGTCACCATCTACTACGAGAAGGACTGCGACCCATCCATCATCCAGGGCAAGAAGGTGGCCATCATAGGCTACGGCTCGCAGGGCCATGCCCACGCGCTGAACCTCATGGACTCCGGCGTCGACGTGCGCGTTGGCCTGCGCGAGGGCTCCAAGTCCGCCGAGAAGGCCCGCGAGCACGGCCTCAAGGTGACGGACATGGCGACGGCCGCCAGGGAGGCCGACTTCGTGATGATCCTGACCCCCGACGAGACCCAGCCGGCGGTCTACAAGGAGTTCGTCGAACCCAACCTCGAGCCGGGCAACACCCTGGCCTTCGCCCACGGCTTCAACATCCACTACGGCTACATCAAGGCCCCCGAGGGCGTCAACGTGGTCATGGTCGCCCCCAAGGGGCCGGGCCACATCGTGCGCCGCCAGTACACCGAGGGCTCCGGCGTGCCCGACCTGGTCTGCGTCGAGACCGACGCCACCGGCGATGCGTGGCCGCTGGCCATGTCCTACGCATGGGCCCTGGGCGGCGCCCGCTCCGGCCTCATCAAGGCGACCTTCGCCGAGGAGACCGAGGAGGACCTCTTCGGCGAGCAGGCCGTTCTCTGCGGCGGCCTGGTAGAGCTGGTCAAGGCCGGCTTCGAGACCCTCACCGAGGCGGGCTACCCCGAGGAGCTCGCCTACTTCGAGTGCTATCACGAGATGAAGATGATCGTGGACCTCATGTACGAGAAGGGCATCCACTTCATGAACTACTCCATCTCCAACACGGCCGAGTACGGCGAGTACTACGCCGGCCCCAAGGTCATCAACGACACGTCACGCAAGGCCATGAAGGAGATCTTGAGGCGCATCCAAGACGGCTCGTTCGCCCAGGAGTTCGTGGACGACTGCAACGACGGCCACAAGAAGCTGCTCGAGGAGCGCGAGAGGATCAACACCCACCCAATCGAGACCACCGGCGAGCGCGTGCGCTCCATGTTCTCCTGGCTCTCGAAGGACGAGGACTAGCCACGCGGCTCTCGCGGGCTTGGCATGCCGCGCCCGATGGCCCCGCCGTGAGACGCGAGGGGACAGCCCCTCTGCCTCGCGGCGGGGCTTTTCCGATGAGACAGGGGATGTCCCCTTGTCTCAGGCGATGTGTACACATCGGCAACGTATACTGTTTCCATGGCTTATTCGCCACGAGGTACCTTGGCACACAACTCGAAAGGAAACCCATGAGCGAAGCAGGAGACCCCCAGAACACCCGCGTACTCGTCACCGGAGGCGCCGGCTTCATCGGCAGCCACACCGTGGTCGAGCTTCTGCAAGACGGCTACCAAGTGGTGATTGTCGATGACCTCTCCAATGCGTCCGAGAAGGTCATCGGGCGCATCAAGGCCATCGTGGGCGACGCGGCGGCCGCAAACCTCACCTTCTACCGCAGCGACGTCAACGACCGCGAGGCCATGAACGCCGTCTTCGACAAGAACCGCATCGACCGCGTGATCCACTTCGCCGGCTTCAAGGCGGTGGGCGAGTCCGTGGGCAAGCCCATCGAGTACTACGCCAACAACCTCGGCAACACCCTCACGCTCGTCGACGTGATGCGCCGCCATGGCTGCAAGGACATCATCTTCTCCAGCTCCGCCACGGTCTACGGAGACCCGGACGCGCTCCCCCTCACCGAGGAGAGCCCCAAGAAGCCCGCGACCAACCCCTATGGGTGGACCAAGTGGATGATCGAGCAGGTCCTGACCGACCTCCACACCGCCGATCCCGAGTGGAACGTCGTGCTCCTCCGCTACTTCAACCCCATCGGCGCGCACCCCTCGGGGCTCATGGGCGAGGACCCCAAGGGCATCCCCAACAACCTCCTGCCCTACGTCGCGCAGGTCGCGGTGGGCAAGCGCGAGTGCGTACACGTCTTTGGCGACGACTACGACACGCCCGACGGCACCGGCGTGCGCGACTACGTCCACGTGTGCGACCTGGCCTCCGGCCATGCCGCCGCACTCAAGTGGATGAACGGCCGCACCGGCGTCGAGATCTTCAACCTCGGCACCGGCAAGGGCACCTCGGTCCTCGAGATCATCAAGGCCTTCTCGCGTGCCTGCGGCAAGGACATCCCCTACCAGATCGACCCGCGCCGCGCTGGCGACGTGACCGCAAACTACGCCGACTGCTCCAAGGCCAAGCGCGAGATGGGCTGGGAGGCCAAGTTCGACATCGACGACATGTGCCGCGACTCCTGGAACTGGCAGTCCAACAACCCCAACGGCTACGAGGGCTAACCATGGCGGCAAGCGGCACCACGGGCACGGGCGCAGGCGACGGGGGCGCGCTCTTTGCCGCCTGGCTCGCAGGGCGTAGGCCTCGCATCGAGGACTACATCTCCAGGCACCTTCCCGCACCCGTGGAGGGCCAGGGCGCCGAGGCCGACCTCGCGCGCTACCTGTACGACCCCCTCGCGCGCTTCACGCGCTCGGGCGGCAAGCGCACGCGCCCCGCGCTGGTGCTGCTCGGCTGCGAGGCCGTGGGCGGGAGCCCCGAGCGCGCCCTCGCGGCGGCGGCGGCCATCGAGAGCTTCCAGTCCGCCGCCCTCGTCCACGACGACATCGCCGACGAGGGCGAGATGCGCCGCGGCCAGCCCTGCGTGTACCGCACCGAGGGCATTGGCGTGGCCGTCAACGTGGGCGACCTTGCGCTGACAGAGGTCATTGGCGGGGTCTTGGCGGATCCGGCGCTCGACGACGCGCGCCGGCTGCGCGTGATGCGCGAGCTGGTCGAGATGGAGCGTCGCACCCTGGAGGGCCAGGCGCTCGACCTAGGCTGGGTCCGCGACGGACGCTGGGACGTCTCGGTCTCCGACTACCTGCGCATGGCCTCCCACAAGACCGCGTACTACTCGGCGGTGACGCCGCTCACCGTGGGCGCGGTCTGCGGGGGCGGCACAGACGGGCAGGTGGATGCCCTGGGCGCCTTCGGCATGGACGCCGGCCTTGCCTTCCAGCTGAAGGACGACCTGCTCAACCTGGTTGGCGACGCCCGGGCGCAGGGCAAGGACTTCAGGAGCGACATCACCGAGGGAAAGCGCACCATGATCGCGTGCTGGGCGCTCGGGCGCCTGCCGGGCGCCCAGAGAGACGAGCTTCTCGGCATCCTCTCGTCGCACGCGACGGACGCGACGACGCTCGAGCGCGCCGTCGACCTTATGGAGGGGGCCGGTGCCGTTGACGCCGTGCGGAGCTATGCGCGCGAGCTCGCGGACAGCGCAAAGGGCCGCCTCAAGGGCATCGAGCTCGCGGGGGACGCGCGCGCGGTCCTCGAATCTATGGCAGACTTCTTCGTGGAGCGCAGGGGCTAGCCCGAATGCTGCCTCGTGCCCACGATATCGGGGGGAACTAGGGTATGGAACCTATTCGCGAGGGCGCGTCAGGCGTCGCCGTAGAGGACATCCAGGAGCGCCTGGGCTCTCTGGGATACAGGATCGACGAGGCCGAGGGCGCCGAGAAGGCCTTCGGCCATTCGACGGCCACCGCAGTCGCGCGCTTCAGGCTCGACCACGGGCTGCCGCTCGGCGAGGCCATCGACACGGCCACCTGGGCGGCGCTGGTGGACGAGTGCTACCAGCTCGGCGACCGCACGCTCTACCTGCGCCTCCCCAACTTCCACGGCAATGACGTGCGGCAGCTCCAGGAGCGCCTCAACGTGCTGGGCTTCTCGTGCGGCGAGGTCGACGGGCAGTACGGCGCGCACACCGAGGCCGCGGTCAAGCAGTTCCAGGAGAGCGTGGGGCTCCTGGCGGACGGCATGGCCTTCCCCGACACCTTCGACGCCATCGACCGCCTGAGGCACGTCTGGGGCGGCAACCCCGCCGCAGGCCCGCACCCGCAGGGCGGCATGGGCTTTGCCCGTGCGGCAGGCGTGCTCGAGGTCGTGAAGCTCTGCATCACCGGTGAGGATCCCGTCTCGAGAAACGTGGCCGGCCGCATCTGGAACCTGGCAAGCGCCACGACCAACGCCTCGGGGCTCGAGCTTGTCAACTCTGCGTCATCCGATGCCTGCAAGGGCGCCCAGGCGGTCCTCGTGCTCTCGGCCGCTCCGCTGCCGGACGGCGCCACCACCTCAAACGTGGCGATGGATGACGTCGACACGCTGCCGCTGCGCCTGCGCACCGCCATCGAGAGCTCCCGCGAGCCCGCGCCCGTGGTGCGCATCGAGCTGCCCGTGGGCCCCAACATCGAGGGCACCTTCACCGTCAGCGACGCACAGACCTACGCCGTGCTGCTGCTCGACGCCATCTGCGCCGCGTTCGAGGGCATGTGAGGCAAGGAAGGCTCCCTCCCTCTGATGAGGCGGGGGGCTCCCCCTGCCTCATGCGGCGTCACTCCGCGAGGCGAGGGGGCTGTCCCCCTGCCTCGCGATAGTAGGTGACGGTCAGGCCGGAGAGCTCTGCCTCGACCTCGGGCGTCACGGCGTCGGCGAGCATGCGCCAGCGCCAGTTTTTCCCGACGGTCGCGGGGGTGTTGATGCGGGCGGAGTTATCCAGCCCCAGAAGGTCCTGCATGCGGAAGATGCAGGTGTCGCTCACCGAGGCGGCGATGGCGCGGTTGCAGCCCTGCGCCACGGTCTCGCCGGGCGCAAGGGCGAGGTAGCGCGCCGCCTTCTCGCGGGCGTCGGGCGTGGCGGAGTCCAGAAGCCAGCCCGTGGCCGTCTCGTTGTCGTGCGTCCCCACGTAGGCCACGGTGTTGCTCACGTAGCGGTGCGGCAGGTCGGGGGAGTCACCCTCGGCGTCGAAGCCAAACTGAAGGATCCTCATGCCCGGAAAGCCCGTGCGCTCACGCATGGCGATGACCTCGGGCGTCATGAAGCCCAAATCCTCCGCGATGATGGGCAGCTTGCCCAGCTGCTCGGCCGCAGCGTCGAAGACGTCGCTGCCAGGTCCCTTGACCCAGTGGCCAAAGCTCGAGTCGGGCGCGCCAAAGGGCACGGACCAAAAGGACTCGAACCCGCGAAAGTGATCTATGCGCAGGAGGTCGTAGAGCTTAAGGCTCGCGCGCAGGCGCTCGACCCACCAGCCGTAGCCGTCCTCGGCCATGCCGGCCCAGTCGTAGATGGGGTTGCCCCAATACTGGCCGGTCGAGGAGAACTGGTCGGGCGGCGTGCCGGCAACGCAGACGGGGGCTCCGTTGGCGTCCACGCGGAAGAGCTCCGGCGCGGCCCACATCTCGACGGAGTCGCGCGAGACGTAGATGGGGATGTCGCCAATGACAAGGACACCGCGCTCGTTGGCATAGCCCTTGAGGCGCTTCCAGTGGCGATAGAAGAAGTACTGCGTCATCTGGTGGTAGCGCATACGCTCGGGGTGCCTGTCGCAGAGGGCCGCGCTCTCCTCCCCACGGCTGCGATACCGCTTGGGCCACTCGTAGTAGGCCTTGAGGCCAAGCCCCTCCTTGATGGACATGAACTCGCAGTAGGGATCGAGCCAGGAGGCGTTCGCCGCGCAGAACTCACCGAAGTCCGCGGGGGGTGCCGCCGAGAAGCTCGGAAGCGCGCGCTCGAGCAGCGCCCTATGGCCACGGAAGAGCGTGCCGTAGTCGACGCTTCCCGGATCGTTCCCAAAGGGCAGGACAACAAGGTCGTTCTCGCAGAGATAGCCAAGGCGCACGAGGTCCTCGACGTCTATGAAGTACGGGTTCCCCGCAAAGGCGGAGAAGGACTGGTAGGGCGAGTCACCAAAGCTCGTGGTGGTGAGGGGCAGGACCTGCCAGTAGCGCTGGTGGGTGCGGGCCAAGAAGTCGACGAAGTCATATGCCTCGCGGCCAAAGGTGCCGATGCCCACGCGGCCCGGAAGCGACGAGACGGGCATGAGCACGCCACTTGCTCTCTCCATGTCTGGCCTCCCTCTCTCGTGATGCGCTCTCGCGCATGCCTTCACCGTGACCGCCCCCGCGAAGGGCCCCAACCCGTCCGGGAAGGCGGGTCAGGGCCGCACCAAGCCGAGGTCGCGGGAGGGATGGAAGGCTACGGCTTGATGACGTTCCTGCCGGACGCCTTGTCAAAGAAGTGAACGGCGTTCGGCTCGAACTTGAAGGAGATGGATGCGCCGTCGGCGAAGGACCTGCCAAGGGCGCCGTCGAAGTCGATGGTGGGGATGACGAGGACAAAGTCGTAGCCCTGGGCGCTCGCATGCACGTGGACCGTCGAGCCCATGAGCTCGGAGACGTCGACGGTGCCGGAGATGGCACCGGGCTCGCCCGCGCCGGCGAGCTGGATCTGCTCGGGACGCACGCCGGCGGTGACGTCGAGCGAGGTGACGCCGGCGGCAGCGAGGTCACTGCCCGTCTCGGACGAGACGGCGATCTGGGTGTCGAGGGCGTGGAGCACGTAGCCGGAGGCGCCCTTCTCGAGGTGGCCGTCGAAGAAGTTCATCTGCGGCACGCCGATGAATCCGGCCACGAAGAGGTTCGCAGGCGCGTTGAAGACCTCCTGCGGGGTGCCGACCTGCTGCACCACGCCATCCTTCATGATCACGATGCGGTCGCCGAGGGTCATGGCCTCGGTCTGGTCGTGCGTGACGTAGACGAAGGTCGCGTTGATGCGCTTTCGCAGCTTGATGATCTCGGCGCGCATCTGGTTGCGAAGCTTTGCGTCCAGGTTTGAGAGGGGCTCGTCCATGAGGAGCACCTTGGGGTCGCGCACGATTGCACGCCCAATGGCAACGCGCTGACGCTGGCCGCCGGAGAGGGCCTTGGGCTTGCGGTCGAGGTACTGGGTGATGCCCAGGGTCTCCGCCGCCTGGCGGACCTTCTGGTCGATCTGGTCGGCGGGGACCTTGCGAAGCTTCAGGGGGAAGGCCATGTTGTCGTACACGGTCATGTGGGGGTACAGGGCGTAGCTCTGGAAGACCATGGCGATGTCACGGTCCTTGGGGGCCACCTCGTTCATGACCTTGCCGTCAATGGTGAGCTCGCCGCCGGAGATGCTCTCCAGGCCGGCGATCATGCGCAGCGTGGTTGACTTGCCGCAGCCCGAGGGGCCGACCAGGACGACGAACTCTCGGTCGGCAATGTCGAGGTCAAAGTCCTCGACCGCCACGACGCCCTCGTCGGTGACCTTGAGGCTGCTCTTCCTCTCGGGCTCGGCGGCCCTCTTGCCAAAGCGGCGCCTCTTGGCCTTCTCGGCGCTGGGATAGATCTTGGTGATGTGCCTTAGGCTGACTTCTGCCATTGCTCTTAGGTTCCTTCCTAGGTCGCGGCCGGGGCTCGCACCCTCCCCGCGATGGGCCGCATGTCTTTGGGGGCTCCCGCAGGGCCGCGGTGGGATCCTGCGGAGGGGGCGGAAAAGGGGGCGAACTCAGACGTGGCCGGCTCCTTGGCCTAGCCCTTGACGGCGCCGGCAGCGACGCCCTTGATGATGTACTTCTGGCAGGAGAGGTAGAACACGATGACGGGGATGATGGCCATGAGGATGATCGCCATGGTCGCGCCCAGATCGACCGTTCCGTAGCTGCCCTTGAGGTACTGGATCTGGATGGGGATCGTGCGGTACTGGTTGATGTCCAGGACCAGGTACGGGAGGAGGTAGTCGTTCCAGACCCACATGATCTCGAGGATGCCAACCGAGATGAGCGTTGGCTTGAGCATGGGGAGCACGACCAGGAAGAAGGTGCGCACCGGCCCGCAGCCGTCGATTGCGGCGGCCTCCTCGATCTCCAGCGGGATGGACTTCACGAAGCCGACGAACATGAAGATCGCGAGGCCGGCGCCAAAGCCAAGGTAGACGACGGGAACGGTCCAGGGCGTGTTGAGCCTCAGGGTGTCGGCCGTCTTGGACAGCGTGAACATGACCATCTGGAAGGGCACGACCATCGAGAAGATGCAGAGCGTGTAGAGCAGCTTGCAGAACCTGGAGTCCACGCGGGCGATGTACCAGGCCGCCATGGAGCAGCAGACGAGGATCAGCGCGGTGGAGAGCACGGTGATGAGGGCGCTGTAGCCAAACGCGCTCCAGAACGGGTAGTTGCCGAAGGTCATGCCGGTGATGAAGTTGGACCACCCGGCAAAGCTCTCCTCGGTGGGCAGGGCGAAGGTCTCGGTCTTGACGAAGGTGTTCAGCTTGAAGGAGTTGATCGCCACGCACACCACCGGCAGGACCCAGACGATGCAGATGGCGGCGAATGCGATGGTGAGGGCCTTCTTGCGACGCGCCTCGGATGCGAGCGTCTGTGGATGGCTTGCCATTACTGCTGCACCTCCCTCTTGCGGGTGTACGAGAGCTGCGCAAGGCCCATGGCGGCCACGAGGACGAAGAATATGACCGCCTTCGCCTGGGCCGCGCCGCGCGACGCGCCGGCGCCCGAGTAGAACGTGTTGTAGATGTTCAAGGCCATCATCTCGGTTGTGTTGATGGTGGATCCGTCGGAGAGCTGCTCGTACGGCAGGCCGCCCGTGAGCGCGAGGTTCTGGTCGAAGAGCTTGAAGCCGTTGGTGAGCGAGAGGAACGTGCAGATGGTGATCGAGGGCATCACGTTGGGGATGATCACCTTGAAGAGGGTCTGCGCCTTGGTCGCGCCATCGATCTTGGCCGCCTCTATCATGTCCTCGGGAACGGCCTGGATGCCGGCGATGTAGATGATCATCATGTAGCCGATCTGCTGCCAGCACATGAGGATGATGAGGCCCCAGAAGCCGTACTTGGTCTCGAGAACCACCGACGTGCCGTACTGTTGCAGGATGCCGTCGAAGATCATCGACCAGATGTAGCCAAGGACGATGCCGCCGATGAGGTTGGGCGCGAAGAAGATCGTGCGGAAGAGGTTGGAGCCCCTGATCCCCTGCGTGAGCGCGTAGGCCACGGCGAACGCGATCACGTTGATGAGGACGAGGCACACGATGGCCGTGAGCGCCGTGTACCAGAAGGAGTGCTGGAAGGACTCGTCCGCAAAGGCGGAGGCGTAGTTGGAGAGACCGACGAACTGGGCGCTCGAGACGGTCTTGAATTTGCAGAATGAGAGGTAGATCCCCTGTAGGAACGGCCAGACGAAGCCAATGCAGAACGCGGCCGTCACAGGCAGGAGGAAGAGCCACCAGAAGCGCCTCGCCGACTTGATCTGGGAGCTCTGCGCCAGGGCTTTGCTTTTCATGCTTTTCCACTCCCGCGTGAGAAAGGGAACGGGGACCAGGCGCCGAAGGGACGCCCGGCCCCGCATGCCAGTCAGAGGTCAGATGGGGCTAGGCGTTCTCGACCTTGTAGTTCTGGGCCCATCCGTCGACGAACGCGGTCTTGAAGGTCTCCCAGTTGGCGTCGGACTGATCCGCCGTGTAGGCGTTGAGCGCGGACACCAGGCCCTTGCGGTACTGGTCGACGTTGGGCTGGTAGTTGGTGGCCCAGTCCATGGTGTAGTTGCCGGCCTTGGAGAGCTCCTCGGCCTTGTTGAGGTAGCCGTTGTCGCCCTTGGCAGAAGTCCATCGTGGCCCTCTTGTCCTTGTCGGAGGCGCTGTCGTTGATGGCGAGGCGGTTCTCGGTGCCGCTGTTGAGGCCGGCCTTCTCCTCGCCGGCCACGCCGCAGTAGTACGGAATCATCGTGGTGTTCTTCTGGGCCGCGGCGATGGTGGCGTAGTCCCAGGAGCCGGTGAGGAAGAACGCGGCCTTGCCGCTGGTGAACTCGGTCGAGGGATCGTGACCGCCGGTGGAGAGGGTCGTGGGATCCTCGGCGGAGTTGTTGATGGCCAGGTCGAAGATCTTCTTGTAGTTGGGGAGGTAGGTGCCCTTGATGGTGGCGGGGGTCGCGTCCCAGCCGCCCTCGTCCCTCTCCTCGTAGTAGTACTCGAGGTTGGCAAGGTGACCGGTCACGCGCCAGGACGAGGAGTCGTCGAGGTCGGTGGCGGCGAAGGCGTCAAAGCCCAGCGTGGCGGCGTTCTTGTGGATGTCCTCCGCGACGGCCCTCAGGGAGTCGAAGTCCTTGATGTCGCTGACGCTGTGGCCGGCTTTCTCGACCAGGTCGGAGTTCACGACGATGCCGTAGGTCTCGTAGCAGAGGCCGGCGCAGACCAGGCGGCCCTTGTCGTCCTTGTAGGAGTAGTCGGTGGTGGAGAGGGCCTTCTCGATGTCGGTACCGGAAAGGTCCATGGCGCTGGAGCCCCACTCCTTGACGCCGGCGGTGGTGCCGATGTTGAAGAGCGTGGGGGCGTCTGATTTGTCCATCTCGGACGTCAGGGTCTGCTCGTAGGTGCCGGACGCGGCGGTCTGGACCTTGACCTTGACGTTGGGGTACTTCTCCATGTAGGCCTTGGCAAGGGCCTGGGCGGTCTCGTCGAGCTCGGGCTTGAAGTTGAGCCAGTAGACGTTGCCGGAATGGCCATCGGTGCCGGCGCCGCCGGTGTCAGACGAGCTGGCACCGTCGCCGCAGCCAGCGAGGCCAAGGGCCGCCGCCGACGCCGCGCCGAGCGTGATGAACTGCTTCCTCGAAATGTTCCCCATCGTGATCCTCCCGTTGCTTCCTGTTCGAACGACGCCTTTCGCCGCTCTCGCATCATTGCGGGGCCAATGCGCAGAGCCTTCCCGGACAACGCCCCGTCCCTTGCCTATGACAATAGCGTGAGGGCATTCTTGTTCAAACAAGTTTTGAATAAGCGGTCCCCATTTTGTGGTGAACGGTAGGCATGAGTTGTGTCGCATTTGCTATTCTCGCAGGTAGACGGCCATGCTCGTCCGTACGGTCACCGTTTACTCGTCTGCATGGCCTCCAGGAGTTCTAAGATATCTGGTATCAGAGACGTTCTGCTCCTGCCATATCCGGGAAGGCCGACGGTCCACGATCGAGGAGAGACCACATGCCTAAGGCAATCTTTGAGGGCATCTACCGTGACCTTAAGGGCAAGATCCAAGAGGGCACCTACTCGTACCAGGAGCTTCTTCCCTCCGAGGGAGAGCTTACGGCAGAGTACGGGTGCTCGCGCAACACGCTGCGCCGGGCGATCTCCATGCTTGCGGACGACGCCTACGTGCAGCCCATGCACGGTCGGGGCGTGCGCGTCATATGGCAGCGCGAGGCCCACAACGCCCAGGGCTCGCTCGAGGGCGTCGAATCCTTCGGCGAGTACGCGCGGAGAAACGGCTTTGTGCCTGGCACGCAGGTCAAGTCATTTGAACATGTGACCTGCGGCGCGGGGCTTGCGCGGCGCACCGGCTTTACCGAGGGCGTCGATCTTGTGCGCGTGGTGCGCGTCCGCACGCTGGACAACGTCGCGCGCCAGGTCGACCACGACTACTTCCTGGCCTCAGCCGTCACCGGGCTCACCGCCGATCAGGCCGAGAAGTCCGTCTACAGCTACCTCGAGGGGGACCTGGGGATGCGCATCCTCACGAGCCGACGCCGCATAACGGTGCAGCTTGCGACTGACGAGGACTGTAGCTACATGGACCTCGACCCGTACAACTGCGTGGCGGTGGTGGAGAGCCAGTCCTACAACTCAGACGGCGTGATGTTCGAGTATACCCAGGTGCGCCACCACCCCGAACTCTTCTGCTTCACCACCGTATCAAGAAGGTAGCGGCACGGGGGTCTTGCGCGACGATCAGGGCGGCCACGGCGGCGACCCCCAGCACGAGAAGCACGCCGTCCGCCATGCCCCCAACCTTGCACAGCCCCAGGGACTGCCCTCGCGAGACCGGCCAAAAGAGGCGCTCGGGCGTCTTGTTGAGCAGGTCGATCGCAAGATGTGAGAGATACCCCGTCGCAAGGGCCAGCGCAAGCCCCGGCACTGCGAGGTACGCGCCCCCAAAGAAGAGCGTCGCCGCGATAAGCGAGTGCGAGAAGCCCCTGTGCCCGGACGCGCGCCCGCAGGCGAGGACCGCCACGACCACGGCGACACCAGCAACCTGGTACACCCCCGCGGCGCGCGCAAACGCGACGGCCCGCGCCCCGAGGTTGGCCCCAACCAGCGCGTCTGCGACAAACGCCGCCGCAACCACGGCAACGAGAAGCCACCACGCCCTTCTCAGCTGCCGTGATGCCTCGCTGGTCGAGACGTCGGCGTCGGGGAGAAGGCCGCCCACCGCCCCTGCGGCAAGGCAGGCCAGCGTCGAGGCGTCGCCCGCAATCGCCGGCACCCCACCCGTCAGCGACGGGGGCATGCACGTCGCCACCGCAAGCGCGGCGGCGGCCCCGATGGCAATGTGCGTCTTGCCCGTCATCGCGACACCGATGCCAGCGGCCTAGACAAGGCCAAGCCTGGCGAGGGCCGTTGCGACGCCGTCGTCGCCCACGGTGTCGGTAACCAACGCGGCCGCGGCTTTCACCGCCGGCGCCGCATTGCCCATCGCCACCGGCATGTCCACCTGCTCGAACAGGCTGAGGTCATTCTCGGAGTCGCCAAAGCCGTAGGTGGCGCCGGCGTCTCCCAGGTAGCCAAGGATTGTCCTCGCCGCGCCGCCCTTGCAGTTCTCGAGAAGGCCCACCTCGCTGTTGCCCAGCTCGAGCTCCATGATGGAGAGGCCCACCGCGCCGGAGACGCGCTCGACCACGAGCCTGGCCGCTGGCGTGGGCAGCACGACCTTGTGCGCGCGACCTCCCGGGATGCGTTCGAGGGCCCCCGCCACGCTCGCGGGCGAGGGCTGGTGCGCGCCGGTCGTGCCGCCGCGCACGTCGACGGAGCCGTGCGCGGACTCCAGCAGCGCGCCGGCGCCCGTCTCGGCAAGCACCTCGTCCACGCACGCCAGCACCTCGGGCGGCAGGGCGACGTCGCGGAGCACGGCCTTTCCCACCTTCACGTATGCGCCGGCCAGGCAGGCCATGCCCGAGAAGGGCAGGGCGGCCATCTTGGGGTGAATGTCGAGCAGCGAGCGTCCCGTGCAGATGAACGCGCGGTTGCCCGCGGCCACGAAGCGCCTGACGGCGTCTGACACGGCGAGGCTGGGAACCGGCGAGAGCTTGCGCTCCTCGTCGCTCATCCGCTCACGGGCAGCCGGGTCGGTCCAGCCCAGGGTCCCGTCGATGTCGAAGAATGCCGTCACACGCTCGCCCAAGCCAGCCCTGCCTCTCATCGCACGCGGCGGGGTACGGACGGCCCAATCGCAACACCGCATCTTCGCCTCAACAACTTGTCCCTGTGACATTCAACCACTTGTTCAAGGTCTCAACAAGGCGGGCCGACGAGGTGCCGCGCCATGCAGGCTGATCGGCGGGCCCGCTGCCGACGGCCCCGTGACGAAGGGCGGGCGGCGGCACCGCGCCGCCTCACCCGTCGAGCCCCAGCGCCCTCTCGACGCGCTCTGCCACCTGCGTCACGTTGAGCCCCACGATCACCTGGACCGCACGACCGGCACACACGGCGCCCCTCGCGCCGGCCGCAACGAAGGCCCCGCCTGCCGCCACCCTTCCCGGATCGCGCACGTCCACGCGCAACCGGGTGGCGCAGCTGGTGATGCCCTCGATGTTCCCGGCGCCGCCGAGGAGCTCCACCAGGCGCAGGGCATAGGCGTCCTCCCGGTCCACGTCGGCCTTCTCGCCATCGGCCCCCAATCGCCTGCCGTCCTGCGCGCGCGGCATACCATGGGCGTCACGGTACTCGTCCTGCGTGTTGAGGCAAACGTCCCCCTCGCCCGCGCGCCCCGGCGTCCTGAGGTCAAGGCGCAGGATGAGAAAACGAAAGACCACAAAGTAGACGGCCGAGAAGCACAGGCCTATCGCCAGCGCCACGAGATAGGTCTGGCCATGCGTCGCCGCGAGGGGCACGAAGTCGAGCGATGACATCTCGATGAGACCGCCCGAGAAGACCCCCACCACGCCAAAGGCGTTCATGGCCATGGAGAGGCAGGCGGCGAGGGCCGCGTGGACCACAAAAAGCTGAGGTGCCACAAAGAGAAAGGTGTACTCGATGGGCTCGGTGACGCCGCAGAGGATCGAGGTGAGGGTCACGGGCACGAGAAGCGCCAGCACGCGCTTGCGGCGCTCGGGCCTGGCGGTGGCGTAGAAGGCCGCGGCGATGCCGGGAATGCCAAAGAGCTTGGACCATCCCGTGGCCGTGAGCGAGGCCCAGGGCGCGAGGTCCGCAAGCGGCTGGCCCGCCGCCGCAAGCCGGGGCAGGGCGTTTGCCCAGGCGGCGTAGATGCCGCCCTGCACGATCACGTTGTCGTAGTAGAAGGGTGCGTAGAGCAGGTGGTGCAGGCCAAACGGGATGAGCACGCGCTCGAGGAAGACAAAGATCCCCACCCCCGCCGAGCCCGCGCCGAGGATGATCTGCTGGAAGACATGCATGCCCACCTGGACTTTAGGCCATGTCAGCACCACTGCGCCCGCAAGCGGCAGCATCGCGACGAACGAGACCATGTACACGAAGGTGGACCCCGAGAAGACCCCCAGCCACTCCGGCAGGTGGGTGTCAAAGAGCCTGTTGTGGAGCACGATCACCACGCCGGAGACGAGCAGCGCGCCCGCGACGCCCATGTCGAGCGTGCGGATACCGGCGATGGTCGCGACGCCCTGGGCGCTGCCGGCGCTGGCCGAGAAGTCCACGCCCAGCCCCGGCGCCCACGACGAGAGCATCGAGCTCACGAAGTAGTTGAATGTGAGATACGAGACAAACGCCTCGAGGCAGCAGCGGCCGGCCTGCCTCTTGGCAAGGCCAATGGGAAGCGCCACGGCAAAGAGCAGCGGCAGCTGGTTGAAGACCGTCCAGCCTCCGTCGAGCACCACAGTCCAGGCCTTTGTCCAGGTGGTGTCCGCGGCCGCGATTGGCCCCATGATGGCCTCGGTGGTGAAGAGCGTGCCCAGCCCCACCACGACCCCCGCGAAGGCGAAGAGCATGGCCGGCGTGAAGAGCGCGCCGCCAAACCTCTGGATTGCCTTCATCATGCTGCGACCCCCTCCCGGCGCGCAGAACGCACGGTACCTCGCGCGCCCACACTCTGATACACTAGCCGAGAAGCTCGCTTGGCGGGCGTCGCGCGCACTGGGGTATCGTCCAACGGTTAGGACACGGGTTTTTGGTGCCTGGAATGTGGGTTCGAATCCTACTACCCCAGCCAGTCCCCCTGCTCGCCCCCGCGCAGGGAGCGGGATGGCGGCGATCGCGCACCCACCGGTGCAGCATCGCTGCCCATATGGAGGAGAGGATGCGCCATGTATTGCCCAAACTGCGGAGCAGAGGTGCGCGACGGCAGCAAATTCTGCGCCAACTGCGGCACGAGGCTGAGCACGGCGCCCTCCACGCCCGCTGCGCCCTCCACGCCGGTGGCCCCTCAGCCAGCCGAGGCCGCCCCCGCCAGCCCAACGCAGGCCCCGGCGGCCCTCTCCCCCCACACCCTCGTTTCCCTTGTCGGCAAGGCCGTCACCCTCGTCGCGCTCTTCATGCCCTGCGTGGCCTCGCCCGTGCTCAGGTACGCCCTCATCACTCTGGGCGTGTCCTTCTCGGCGTTCCCGGGCGTCGACTTCTCGCGCCTCTCCGACGTGCCCCTGATCTCGACCCTTGTCCGCGGGGAGTGGAGCATGCTCGACGTGTGCAGCCTCGTCAACACGCTCGCTAGGCCCGCGAGTCACAACGCCTCGTCCTCTCGCGTCAGCATCCCCTCCGGCCCAGGCGCCGACTCGTTCCCAAACCTGATAACCATCGTCGTCAACGTTGGCCTTGTCATCTGGATCCTCATGGTCATGGCGCTGATCTTCATCACCATACGCCCCTTCTTCAAGGGCGGCAGGCTCCCCAAGCCCAAGGGCAAGCACGACCTGGACATGATAGTCATGCTCGCGATCGCGGCCCTCACGCTCGCCTGGTGCGCGATCGTCATCGCAGCCAACATGGGGCTGGAGAATTACTATCGCATCGCGGCCTCCCAAGACAGAGTCACCGCGATGATGCCCACGTTTGGCCGCCCGCTCGAGGTGCCCGTCGCCCCCTGGGTCATCATCATCGTCTCGACCCTCACGGCGGTCTGGTCGCACCTCGGCAGGCGCACGGGGCTGGGCAAGTAGGGTGCCGCCCGCGCCGTCTGATGCCGGCCGCATCGCCGGTGCCGCACACGGGGCATGATCCGTGCCGCCCGCGCCGTCTGATGCCGATGTGGCATGCGGAACATCACCTGAGCTATCATCTTGTCTGGTGTGAGAAGCCGGGACGGACCCCAGACGGAAGGATGGCAGCCGATGTACGAAGACCTGAGCAAGCCCACCACCTACAAAAAGGAAATCAAGCTTTACTCTGGTACCAGTAACCCCGAGCTTGCCAAGAACATCGCGGACATCCTCCACCTCAAGCTCCAAGGCCTCAAGATCGAGAAGTTCGCCAACGGCGAGATATACGCCCGCTTCGAGGAGTCCGTCCGCGGCGACGAGGTCTTCTTCATCCAGACCATCGCCGGCAAGAACGTGAACGACCTCATCATGGAGACGCTCATCGTGGCCGACGCCGCCACCCGCGCAAGCGCGGAGAGCTTCACGGCGGTCATCCCCCACTACGGCTATGCGCGCCAGGACCGCAAGGCCTCCGCCCGCGAGCCCATCACCGCCCGCCTGGTGGCCAACCTCCTCGAGGCCGCCGGCGTGGCCCGCGTCATTACGCTCGACCTGCACTCCGGCCAGATCCAGGGCTTCTTCGACATACCCGTGACACACCTCACCGCCCTCTACAACTTTGGCGACTACTTCAAGACCAAGGACTTCGACTGGGACAACACCGTGGTCGTCTCGCCCGACATGGGCCGCGCCAAGGTTGCCAAGAAGCTCTCCGACTACCTTGGCTGCGAGGTGGCCATTGCCCACAAGAGCCGCCCCAAGCACAACGCCGCCGAGGTCATGGGCGTCATTGGCAACATCGTGGGCAAGACTTGCATCATCAACGATGACATGATCGACACGGGCGGCACCCTTGTGGGGTCCATCAACAAGCTCAAGGAGATGGGCGCGGGCGACATCTACGTCTCGGCCACCCACGGCATCTTCTCGGGCGAGGCCGTCGAGCGCCTGCAGAGCGCGCCCATCGTCGAGTGCGTGATCACCGACGCCATCCCCTGCGAGGCCGCCAACAAGCCGGGCTCCAAGATCAAGCAGATCAGCGTCGCCGAGCCCCTGGCCACCTGCATCTACAACGTCTACACCAACAACTCGGTCTCCCAGGGTGCGGCGGGCCACTCCGAGGTCTAGGCACATGCCGGACGAGAGGCCCCAGGCGCGCGAGAGGATCATCGACGCCGCGGGGAAGGCCCCCCGCGGCGTCGCCTTGTTGCGCGTGTCTCTCGTGCTGCTGCTCTGGGCGCTCCTGGCGGGCGTCGTGGTGGGTGCCGGATGCCTCGCCACGCTCAAGGTGGCCGACCTTCTCCAGGCGGTGGTGTGGGACGGCCTCGCCAGGGCGCTCCCCCAGCCCGCGGCCACGGTGGCGCCGGCGCTTCTCTGCACCCTTGGCGGCGTCCTTGTGGGCGTGGCGACCAGCCGCGCGGGCTTCTCGCTCGACACCCTGGACGTCGTGGTGGGCAAGTGCCGCAACGAGGGTGGCTACCGGGTGGGGAGCTGGCCTTGGGCGCTCGCGCTCTTTGCGCTGCCCATTGCCTTTGGCGGCGCCGTCGGTCCCGAGGCGGGCGTCTCGGGGTTCACCGCGGCGCTGGGCACCATGGCCATGCACGGCATGCGCCGCTCGGGCGTGGCCGCCGTGCGCGACGCATCGCACCCGCTCGCGGCCGCCTGGAGGGCCCTCTCCCCCGCCGCGGGCGACGAGGGCAGGCGCTACACCCGCAGGCCCCGCATCCTGCTCTGGTCCATGGCGGCCGTGGGCTTTGTGCTGGGCGCGCTTGGCATCTCTCGCCTCTTTGGGCCGGGGGCGGGCCTTCCCCGCTTCGAGGGCATCAACTACCTTGGGCTTGATGCGAGCGCCCCGTGGGCACTCCTCGCGCTGCCCCTCGGCTGGGCGCTCGCGCGCCTTGCCGGGCTTGCCGATGGGCTGGCCAAGCGCGCGTGCGGCCGCATGGGGGCCGTTCCCAGGGCGGTTCTCTGCGGCGTCGCCCTGGGGCTTGCCGCCGTGGCGCTGCCGGGGGTGCTCTTCTCGGGACAGTCCGGCACCAGAGAGCTCCTGGGCGCCTGGCAGGGCATGGGCGCGGGGCTGCTGCTTGCAACCTGCATGGCGAAGCTCGCCCTCACGCAGCTCTGCGTGGAGGCCGGCTGGGTTGGCGGGGAGTTCTTCCCCCTCATCTTCTGCGGCGTCGCCGCCGGATACGCGGTTGCCGCCATCACCGGGAGTGACCCCATGCTCTCGGTTGCGCTCTCGACGGGTGCGCTCGTGGGGGCCGCCACGGGCAAGTGGCTGCTCGCCACCTGCGTGCTTGCCCTGTGCTTCCCGCCGGCGAGCCTGCCCGTGGTGGCGCTTGCGACCATGCTCGGCACAAGGGCGCGGGGCAGGCGTCACGGCTAGGGACGGCGCGGCCGCGAGGGCCCGGCCTTTGGGTCCCCCGGCCCTCGGGCCCTGCACATGCCTGAGCTATCATTGGGTTGCCATGCGGCCTCTCGACACACGCCAGGACGGCCCATATGCACATACCACCGCGAACACAGGAGGCAGCCATGCCCGTCACCGCGATCGTCCTTGCCGCCGGCGAGGGAACGCGCATGAAGTCCAGCCACCCCAAGGTCATGCACAAGGTCCTCGACAAGCCCCTCGCGTGGTGGGTCGTCGACGCCGCGCGCAAGGCCGGCATCGGGCGCGTCGTGCTTGTCGTGGGCAACGGCGCCGATGAGGTCCGCTCCTACTTTGCGGGCGAGAGAGACGTCGAGTTCGTCGAGCAGGCCGAGCGCCTCGGCACCGGCCACGCCGTGCGCGTGGTGCGCGACGCCCTGGGGGGCTTTGACGGCCCCGCGGTGGTCCTCAACGGCGACCTGCCGCTCATTCGCCCGCAGACCATCTCGGCGCTGGTCGACGCCACCCGCGCCGGGCACAACGCCTGCACGCTGCTCACCATGACGCCGCCCGACGCAGCCGGCTACGGCCGCGTGCTCATCGAGGGCGGCGGGGTGCGCGCCGTCATTGAGGACAAGGACTGCACGCCCGAGCAGCGCGCGACGCTCCTCGAGTGCAACGCCGGCGCCTACTGCTTCTGTGGCGAGCGCCTCTCGGCAAACATCGACAGGCTCACCAACGACAACACGCAGGGCGAGTACTACCTCACCGACATGGTGGGCGTCTACGCCGGCATGGACGAGCCCGTCTCGGCCGTCCACTGCGACGACTACGAGGAGCTTCTCGGCGTCAACGACCGCGTCCAGCTGGCGCAGGTCACAAAGATCATGCAGCGACGCATCAACGAGGGCCTCATGCGCTCGGGCGTCTCGATGCTCGATCCCGAGCAGGTGTGGGTTGGCCCCGAGGCCACCGTTGGAAGGGACACCGTCCTGCTTCCCCAGACCTTCCTCTGGGGCACAACGACCGTGGGCGAGGGCTGCGTGGTTGGCCCCAACAGCCGCCTTGAGGACGCGACCGTGGGCAACAACTGCACCGTGGACGAGACCGTGATTGTCGACTCCGCCATTGACGACGACGCCAACTGCGGGCCCCGCGCCTACCTGCGCGGACACACCCACCTCCTGCGCGGCGCCAAGGCCGGAACGCACGTGGAGCTCAAGAACTCCGTGGTTGGCGAGGGCTCCAAGGTGCCGCACCTCTCCTACATCGGCGACACGCAGATGGGTGCCGGCGTGAACGTTGGCGGCGGGTCCATCACCTGCAACTACGACGGCGTACACAAGAGCCGCACCACCATCGGCGACGGGGCCTTCATAGGCTCCGACACCATGATGGTGGCGCCCGTCAGCATAGGCGCCGGCGCCATCACGGGCGCCAGCTCCTGCATCACGCATGACGTGCCCGACGACGCCCTTGCCATCGAGCGCAGCCAGCAGAAAAACGTCGAGGGCTATGCCGTGGCACGCCGCGAGCGCCTGGGCATCAAGCCCAGGAAGTAGGCGCCATGGCCATCAACACGAAGAACGGGCTCATGCTCCAGGCCTTCTCCTGGTACCTGCCAGCAGACGGCCAGCACTGGAGGCGCCTCGCCAAGATGGCCCCGCGCTTCGCGGAGGAGGGTTTCACCTCGGTGTGGATGCCGCCCGCATACAAGGGGCAGGCGGGTGCCGAGGACGTGGGCTACGGGGTCTACGACCTCTGGGACCTGGGCGAGTTCGACCAGAAGGGCTCGGTGCGCACCAAGTACGGCACGCGCCACGAATACCTGGCCGCCATTCGCGCCATCCGGGAGCGAGGCGTCAACGTGCTGGCCGACGTGGTGCTCAACCACCGCATGGGCGCCGACGGCACGCAGCTGGTGCTGGCCCAGGAGTGCGACGGCCAAGACCGCACGCAGCCGGTGGGCGAGCCGCGCGGAATCCGCGCCTACACGCGCTTCGAGTTCCCGGGGCGCGCCGGACGGCTCGACCACTACAAGTGGGGCATCACGGACTTCACGGGCGTCGACTACGACGAGCTTGGGGGCACGTCAGGCGTCTACCGCTTTGTGGGCAAGGAGTGGTCCGACGAGGTGAGCCACGAGATGGGCAACTACGACTACCTCATGGGCGCCGACGTCGACCTGGACGACCCGCGCGTGCGCGCCCAGCTTGCCACGTGGGGCGCCTGGTACCTGGGGCTCACCGGCGTGGACGGCGTGCGCCTGGATGCCGTGAAGCACATGAGCCGCTCGTTCTACCTCGACTGGCTCTCGCGCATGCGCGAGAAGACCGGCAGGGAGCTCTTCGCCGTGGGCGAGTACTGGTCGCAGAGCGTGGACGAGCTTCGGGCCTACCTGGGGCCCGAGGGGGCCATGAGCCTCTTCGACGTGCCGCTCCACTTCAACTTCTACCGCGCGTCGACGGCCGGTGACGGCATCGACCTCACCCACATCCTGGACGGGAGCCTGGTGAGCGCGGACCCAATCCACGCCGTGACCTTTGTGGACAACCACGACACCCAGCCCGACCAGGCCCTCGAGTCGACGGTGGAGCCTTGGTTCAAGCCGCTTGCCTACGCGCTCATCCTGCTGCGCGAGGCAGGCTACCCCTGCGTCTTCATGGGCGACCTCTTTGGCCTCCCCAACGACCAGATCCCTGCCGTCCCCGAGCTTGAGCTGCTCATGGAGGTCCGCCGCCGCTTCGCCTACGGCGTGCAGCGCGACTGGTTCGATGAGAGGGACCTCGTTGGGTGGACGCGCGAGGGCACCGCTCGGCACGGGGTCTCGGGCGCGGCGGTGCTCCTCTCCACGCGCGCCGGCGGCGCCTCGAAGCGCATGTGCGTGGGCGCGGGGCATGCGGGCGAGACGTGGCGCTGCGTGCTGGGCGTCGAAGGCGCCGTTGCGATCGATGACGGGGGCTGGGCGGAGTTTCCCACCGGCGGCGCGCGCCTGACGGTCTACCTGCCTGCGGCGACGGCGGACAAGCTGGACAGCATCCCCATCCTGGTGAGACCGGAGGCGTAGGCGCGCAGGTTGGCCGGCCTGCGCCTCTGGCCGGACGCCGGCGCGCAGGCTGGCCGGACGCCGGCGCCTCTCGGCCGTCGGCCACCTCGGCCCACGCACTTCTCGAACGGAGGGACGCATGAAGAGGATCCTCATGGTGGCTACGGGCGGCACCATCGCATCCATGCCGGAGGAAGGCGGCGCGGGGCTTGCCCCGGCACTCACCGGCGAGGAGCTTGCCGGCTACGTACCGCAGGCGCGTGGCCTCTGTGACCTGGACATCGTTCAGCCCATGAACATCGACTCGACCAACATGCGCCCGTGCGACTGGAGGCGCATCGCGGCCACCATCATGGGCGTCTACGACGACTACGACGGCTTTGTGGTGCTGCACGGCACGGACACCATGGCCTACACGGCGGCGGCCCTCTCGTATCTCATCCAGGACAGCCCCAAGCCCATCGTGCTCACGGGCTCCCAGCAGCCCATGGCGAACCCCTTCACCGACGCCAAGCTCAACCTCTTCCAGTCGCTGCTCTATGCCACCGACGACGACTCGCGCGACGTGTCCATCGTGTTTGGCGGCTTGGTCATTGTGGGAACGCGCGCCCACAAGCAGCGCACCATGAGCTTCAATGCGTTTACCAGCGTGAACTACCCGCTGCCGGCCATCATTCGCAACGACCGCATCGTTCGCGAGGGCCGGGAGGGCATGACCATCCCCGGCGCGGGAGCCCGCCCGGCGCGGCGAGAGGGGCGCCCGCGCGTCTACGAGCGCCTGGACGAGCGCGTGGTCGTGGTGCGCCTCACGCCGGGGCTGGGGCCGGGCATCCTCGACGCGCTGGACCCGGGCTACGACGCCGTGATCCTCGAGACCTTTGGCATAGGCGGCATACCGGAGTGCGAGGGCGCTCGCTTCGAGCGGGCGATCTTCGACTGGATTGGGCGCGGCAAGACCGTCGTGCTCACCACGCAGGTCTCGGAAGAGGGCCTTGACCTGGGCGTATACGAGGTCGGAAGCGCCTACGCCAACGAGCCGGCGATCCTTCGCGGGGACGACATGACCACGGAGGCCCTTGTGGCAAAGACCATGTGGGCGCTGGGCCAGACGCGCGAGCCGGCTGAGGTGGCAAAGCTGTTCTACCGACCCGTGAACCACGACCGGGCGGCGCGGTAGGCGGACACGGGGCATGCCGCATGCGCTACCCTTGTATCCTTACCGTGAGCACAGACAGCGACGAGAGGAGCGGCATGCCCGCGCGCCCCAAGGAGATTCGGCTCGTGTGCGGCCTGGGGAACCCCGGCCCGGAGTACGAGCGCACGCGCCACAGCATCGGCTTTGCCACCGTCGACGCGCTGGCCGAACGAGCCGGCGCGCGCTACTGGAAGAGCGAGGCGGGCTGCATGGTCGCCCGGGCCCTCATCGGCGGGCGGGAGGTCATGCTCGCCAAGCCGCAGGACTTCATGAACACAAGCGGAGGCCCCCTCTCCAAGCTCATGCGGCAGGAGCACGTGACCCCCGCGGAGATCCTGGTTGTCCACGACGAGGTCGACCTGCCGGCGGGAGAGGTGCGCGCCAAGTGGGGCGGCGGCCTCAACGCGCACAACGGCCTGCGCTCCATAGCCAACAAGCTGGGCACGAGGGACTTCTCGCGCATACGCTGCGGCATTGGCCGCCCGCCCGGAAGGATGCAGGTCGCCGACTACGTCCTGCGCGAGCTCAAGGGCGGCTTCCTGGACGAGTTCCAGATCCTGGCGCAAGACGCGGCGTCCCTCTGCGAGCGGGTCATCGAAGACGGGATGCCCGCGGACGCCCTGCGCTAGGGGTTCGCCGGTCGCGACCGGCGTCGCACCGTCCGCGACCGGCGTCGCGCGTCCCACAGCCGTTCACCCTCGAACCCATGACCGCAAAGCGTGGAGGCGCTGTTGAGGGCAACCTTGATGCCGCCCAACATTTAAACTAGTGAGGTTGGAAGCCCTTGGGCATCTTCGCTCGGGGGCCAGATCTGAAGCGGCTTTAGGAGAGGAGTCAGGCTTCATGTATAAGATCCTCGAAAAGACGCAGTTCTCGGAGAAGGTGTTCAAGTTCCGCATCGAGGCGCCGGAGATGGCCAAGCACGCACACGCTGGCCGGCGACGCCATCGAGGACGTCACCGGCCCGCTGGGGCAGCCCACGGTCATGGCCCCCGGGACCACGTGCGTCATTGGCGGTGGCATTGGCCTTGCCATTGCGTACCCCGTTGCGCGCACGCTGGTGAAGACCGGCCACGAGGTCCACGCCATCATGGGCGCCCGCACCAAGGACCTGCTCATTCTCGAGGACCAGTTCCGCGAGCTTCTGCCCGAGGACCACATCCACATCACCACCGACGACGGCTCCTACGGCGAGAAGGGCGTCGTCACCGCCCCGCTCGAGCGCCTGCTCCAAGCCAAGGCCGTCGACGAGGTCTTCTGCGTTGGCCCCGTCCCCATGATGAAGTTCTCCACCCTTACGGCCGAGAAGTACGGCACCCCCATCACCGCGTCGCTCAACCCCATCATGGTCGACGGCACGGGCATGTGCGGCTGCTGCCGCGTCGAGATCGACGGCAAGACAAAGTTCGCCTGCGTCGACGGTCCCGACTTCGACGCCACCAAGGTCGACTGGAACGACCTCCGCGCGCGTCAGGCTGCATACCGTACCGAGGAGGGCCAGTCCCTCAAGGCCTATGAGGAGGCGAACTGCGCATGCCACAGGTAAACGGTCGCTTTGTCCCCGACATGAAGTCCCCGCGCACCCCCGACAACGAGGAGCCGGCTGAGGAGCGCGCCCGCGACTTCCGCCCCGTCGACAAGGGCTTCACCAAGGAGATGGCCGTTGCAGAGGCCAACCGCTGCATGGACTGCAAGCGGCCCCTGTGCGTCGACGGCTGCCCGGTCAACATCAAGATCCCGCAGTTCATCGAGAAGATTCGCGAGCAGGACTTTGGCGCCGCCCTCGACATCATCCACGAGGACTCGATGCTTCCCGCAATCTGCGGCCGCGTGTGCCCGCAGGAGAGCCAGTGCGAGGGCCGCTGCATCCGCGGCAAGAAGTCCGAGCCCGTGGCCATCGGCCAGCTTGAGCGCTTCCTGGGCGACCAGCCCGAGCTTGCAAGCAAGCCGCAGATGAAGCCCGCCAACGGCAAGAAGGTCGCCGTCATCGGCTCCGGCCCCTCCGGCATCACCTGCGCCGGCGAGCTTGCGCGCAACGGCTTTGACGTCACCGTCTTCGAGGCGTTCTTCACCGGTGGCGGCGTGCTCGTCTACGGCATCCCCGAGTTCCGCCTGCCCAAGGCGGTCGTCAAGCGCGAGATCGACGGCCTTAAGGACCTTGGCGTCAAGTTTGAGTTCAACGCCGTGATGGGCAACCTCGCCAACGCCGACGAGCTTCTCAACGAGAAGGGCTTCGACGCCATCTACGTTGCGACCGGCGCCGGCCTGCCCAAGTTCCTCAACATCCCCGGCGAGAACCTGCCCAACGTGTACTTCGCCAACGAGTACCTCACCCGCGTGAACCTCATGAAGGCGAACAAGTTCCCCGAATACGACACCCCCACCAAGCACGCCAAGCAGGTCGTGGTCTTTGGCGGCGGCAACGTTGCCATGGACGCCGTCCGCACGGCAAAGCGCCTGGGTGCCGAGCGCGCCATCATCGCCTATCGCCGCACCGAGGCCGAGATGCCCGCCCGCCGCGCCGAGCTTCACCACGCCAAGGCCGAGGGCGTCGAGGTCATGCCGCTCGTCTCGCCGCTTGAGTTCCTTGCCGGCGAGGACGGCAACGTGTGCGCCGTGAAGGTCCAGAAGATGGAGCTTGGTGAGCCCGACGCCTCCGGCCGTCGCCGCCCCGTGCCCATCGAGGGCGCCATCGAGGAGATCCCGTGCGACGTGGCCATCTCCGCCATTGGCACCAACGCCAACCCCTTCGCCAAGAAGATTGGCAGCATGGACCTCAACAAGTGGGGCTACATCGTGGCCGACGAGAACGGTCGCACCTCCAACCCCCGCATCTGGGCCGGCGGCGACATCGTGACCGGTGCGGCCACGGTCATCCTGGCCATGGGCGCAGGAAAGGCCGCTGCGGCAAGCATCACCGAGGCGCTTGCTGCCGAGTAGCACGGCACCGCTTGAAAGCTATGCCGTGTTCGCGGGCCCCGAGGCCAGTCAGCCTCGGGGCCCGCTCCTGTTGCGGGGTTTTGCCGTAGGGCGCTTGAAGGATGGGGCCCTTGGTCACCGAACGTCCCCTTCTAAAGGCTGCGAGCATCCCAGAATCAAGGCGTTCGTATGTCATGAACGCATAAAAACGCCCTATCGAACGGCTCTGAAGGATCGGTTGCACAAAAACGCCCTATCGAACGCGCCCCTTCAAAACCACTCATCAAAATTGTAACTATAGTTGCATTTATTTGGATATTTAAATAATTATATGCATAATAACGGATTCTTAGTTCAATTGTTGATCAAACTGGGAGGATGGGGCTGTTCGATAGGGCAGTTTTGTGCAACGATTCCAGACATCCCGTTCGATAAGGCACTTTTATACAGAAGCGCCGGGAGATTCGGCCCTCAGAGCGCCCCACCTCGGCCATCCGGGGACGACCGCCTGCAATCGAGAGAAGTCGCACGCCCCGTCAAAGGGAGGGGCCTTGGGAAAAGAGCGGCGGCGTCTACAATGATGACCACGCGCTACCGGACGCACCGGACCGCACGTAGCACGAACGCGATGCCAACTACCAGGCTGGGCGCCGCAGGCCAGAACGCATTGCGTACTCCACCGACGGCCTCGTATACTACACGCCCGGCCACCACAAGACCTTCAAGCAGCCCTACTAGGAGGAACCATGGCAACCGTGAAGATCCGCGAGGCAAGCGATGCCTCCGAGCAGGAGATATTCCAGCAGATAGCAAGGAAGCTGAGGCTTCCCAGCTACTTTGGCAACAACTTCGCCGCGCTGGAGGACTGCCTCGGCGACATGGCAGAGAGCACGCGCGTCGACGTCGTGCGCTATCGCGACGACCCCGATCCCAAGCGTCGCACGTTTTTTGGGACCCTCTGCACCGTGGTCGCCCGGGCAGCGCTTGAGAACCCCAACGTACACCTTACGATGTACGAAAAGTGATCGCTCGGATAACAAGCGGCTGATCTGCGGCGCCATTCCCCTTGAGGAGGGCGTTGGGACGCACGGCAACCAGCCCGCATGACGCGCATGCCACCCCAAAGGCGACGATGCCAAGCACGTAGAGGACTGGGCCCTCCCCCGGCATCGCAACAAGCCACGCAGCCAGCACGGCTGCAAACAGGGCGGCGAGAATGACGCTGACCACTCTCCGAGTTTTCATGATGACCTCCTCACCACAGCCCCTCTCTGCCGTGATGGTTCCCTCGGCGTATCAAGCAACGGTTAGGCAATTGTCACGGTTCGGATAAGCCTCGGGATTCGGCTGAACAGCCCGCGCGCAGCCGTGCAACTCGGGCCCAACCTTGTGCAACTGAGGTGATTGCCGGCATGGGACGCGCCCTGCTCGTGTACCTTCAAGTCAAGCCAAGAGAGGAGGGGACAAAATCCATGAAGGTACGGCTCATCCAGCGGGAGGGGCAGCAAGACATCGAGGTGACAGTACTCAGCGCCCCCGGCGACAAGCGAGCGGAGCGCATTGCCGACAGCCTGAGAACCGCTGGCGGGAAGCTTGCCGCGTACATCAGCGCAACGGGAATCGAGCGTCGCGTGGTCCCGCTCTCTTGCGTATCGAGCATCAGGTCCAACGGGGACTGCGCGCTGGTGCAGCTCACCGATGGCACGATTCTCCACAGCCCCTCTCGATTGGGCGAGCTCGAGACGTCCCTGCACGACACCGACTTCGTACGCACCTCCCGCCAAGAGCTCGTGAACCTGGACAACGTCGAGACAATTCGGCCCGAGTTTGGCAGCAGGTTGCTGCTTGGCCTTAGGGGCGGCGGCGAGACAATCGTCTCGCGCAGCTATGCGCACCAGGTAAAAGAGCGCATCGGAGTCACGAGATAGGATTGGCGACCAACGGAAAACGCGCCAGGCCAACAGGAGGAGAGCACGATGAGCGCCCAGAGAAACGACCTTTTGTACGGTGTCTTTGACGGAACGGAGCACGAGAGCGCAGCGCGCGCGGTGTCAATGGGCGTGTTTGTAGGAAGCGCCGCGGCCGTAGCCGCGGCGCTCGTGTGGACGATGGGAACGGTCATCCAGACGGGTGCGCTGGGCGAGGTCGCGGGCAGCGCGATGAGCTGGATGCTCGCCTGCCTGGCGGGGGGCATATTGCAGCAGCTATGGTTCAACTATCGACCGGCGTCTCGCCTGAGCTACGGGAGGCGCGTGGCGGGGTTTGGCGTCACGTACTTCATCGCGCTTTCGGGCTGCGCGGTCCTCGGGCAGTGGCTCCCTGCGGACAAGCCTGGGACTTGGGTAGGGTTTGCGGCCATCTACCTGGTAATTCTCGCAATCCTCACGGCGGCGTTCACCATCGCGTTCCGGAAGGAGAAGGCGGAGTACCAGGAGTTCCTCGACCGCTTCCACCGCAGGCGTAAGTAGGCGAGGCGGGCTCAGGCAGACGGGTAGTCGGGTATGTCGAGGAGCGCGGAGAAGAGGTCGCCGGACGGGTAGAAGTCGACCGTGGCGAAGGAGGTCTTCCTGCCCCAGTCCCCGTCCGG
>SFGZ01000007.1 GCA_004557505.1 Coriobacteriaceae bacterium
ATGGGCTTGTCGTAGACCGGCAGCAGCTGCTTGCTGGTGACCGTGGTGAGCGGGTAGAGCCGCGTGCCGGAGCCGCCGGCCAGGATGATGCCCTTCATGCAGACAGCTCCCCTCGCTTTGCAATGCCTTACGTTTGTTCAATGATACGCATGCCGCTGGCGCACTTGGCTGGTGAGAGTCAACCAACACGGTAACCATGCAAAAATAGATGCGCTGAGCGAGGGCGCATCCTAGGGGCAGGAGGCAATCAAACGATGGGGGCGCTACCCGGAAGGCCCGCTCTCCTGTCCCCTCCATCCGTCCGAAACGGCACCGGAAAGGCCCGCCGCCGGCCAACCGTTTACTTATTCTCCGATGGCCGCCATCAAATTACCGCAACAGGGAGAGAGGTGAAAATCCGCTGCACAGAGCGGCCACCCTAGCCCGCTCGCGCAGGCAAACGCAGGGGAAGGGGGCATGGACACCGAGAAGCGCTCGCATCAGAGGCCTTTGGGGCTGGTCCATCGTGAGCCGACGCCGTTATGCCGCTCGCCCTATGCTGGACACCCCCTCGCGTTGCGGCAGCGCATGCCCATCTTTCCACACTCATGGCTCGGAACTGCGGGCACCCCCCTCGCGTTGCGGCGCAGACCCGCTTGGTGCGCCGTGGGCCGCCTTTGTGCAAAGACGCATGAGCTCTGTCTTCCCACCGCCGAAGAAGAGAAAGACGCAATAGATTGCGAACAGGTACAGGAGACGGTTGAGCATCGGGATGCAGAAGAAGCCCTCATAGAATTTATTGGAGAAGAACGACAGGAGAAGCGCGTAGGCAACTATTGAATAGATGATAATCCACATGCTGTGAAATGGGCCACCGTCTGCCTTCCTTGCCTGGCGATATACCAACCACGAAATGGCCGCCATCAGGACCGTGAGAACAAAACAGCCAAGATAGCCAAAGTCATAGATGAACGCATAGAACGTCGTGTAGACGTTTCCCGTCGCATATCCATTGATCTGATTGAACGGCAAATCGTACTGATAGACAAATTCGGGAATCCCAAAATGCATGCCGACCCAGCGAATGGAGTTCCTGAAAGTCATATAGCCCCAGATTGATCTCTTGGCTTCATGCATTCCAGACTGGATAAATGTGTCTAGGTTTGGTATTTGGGCACCAATGTATGCAGACATATACGTCGTGTGGTCAGACGACGTGACACGACCCTGCACCACCTGTGCCACAAGTGGAAAGGTGGCCAGGAAGACAGCTAAAAGTATTGCTATGCAGGCCACCGTTCTCATACGAATCTCTGGGAAACGGCCGTCTCTGATTCTTCTCAAGAGGAGATACGCTATCGCCGTGCTAAAGAAGAAGCCAACCGCCATGGTACGACTTGCGTTGACAACCTCAATCGAGGCAGCAAGCATCAGGCCGATCAGACAAAGCAGGGGGTCTGCCTTTTTGAAGACAAGAGCCTGGGCAAGCAGCAGTCCGAAGACGTAGCCGAGCACTCCCGAGGCACTCACGAGCTGCTTGAGGGGGAAGCCATAGACATTGGCTCCTGCGTCTGTGAACTTCACGACAGAGTTGAACCTGCCGATCGATCCCGCAATGCTTGAAGCTGGAAATGAAACGCTTATCTGGTAGACCGACCAGACAAGCACGGCGGCTTCCAGCAGGACGAAGGCGACAAGGGCGCCACGGTGGTTCGGCAGCAACCAATCCGCCTCTTTTTGCCCCGCCCGCGTCTCTTCGTGCCTACCAGGCAATGACATCCCGTAAGAGACCAGGCAGAAGACGAGGACGGAGCCACCAACGACGAGGAAGACGGTGCCGCTCATGGAATACTGCCAGCGCTCGCTGAAGAGAAGCGTGAACAAGGCGCAGGCCGCAAATCCAAGCGAGAACAAAAATGGGGGCGATATTGGGTCTTTGCCGCTCCAGCGATACATCAGGAAGCAAAGGCTTGCAAGGACGAGCAGCAGGCAGACAAGGGTCACGTCTTCACTTCCTAACGGCCAAAATCAAAGAGGCTTCCAAGTCCCCTTGCGCGGGCGCGTCTCATCAACCATGTTGCCACAGAAACGTCGACGAAGGAGAGCCCGATGGCATTGAAGTATATGAACTGGTCGTCGGATGTCCTGCCGGGCTTGTCGCCCATGACAATCTCTCCGAGGTCGGCGTAGATATCCTCGTCGCCAAGCAGACCCTCGTCGTACATATGGGCGATGGTGGGAGACCCGCGGTGCTTCAGCGCGTGCCAGTTGTCGCACACGATCATGTCGGCCTTCTTGGAAACGGCGTACTCGTCCTCCCGTCCGCCAACGTGGCAGTAGAGGGCGCCGCCGGCAACCCAGTCGGCCTTGAGCGCAGGTACCTGGCCGCTGGTCGCGGTAACGATGATGTCCGCCCCGCTTACGGCCTGTGACATGTCCGAGCCATAGGACTTCGCATCAAGTCCCTCCGCGCGCAGCTTCTCGGCAAGCGAGTCGGCATGCGCCGCTGTCCTTCCTGAGACGCGCACAGAGATGCCGCTGCCTGTTGGCGCGAGCAGGCGGGCATGGTAGGCAGCCTGCTCCCCGGTGCCCACGAGGGCAACGGAGCGGACCTCCTTCCTAGCCAGATAGCGAGCCGCGAGGGCGTCCACCGCAGCCGTGCGGATGGAGGTGAGCATTGAGGCGTCCATGACGGCGACCGTGCCGCCATCCTCCATGCGCGAAAGCACCATGACTCCACCGACGTTGCGCAATCCGCGCCTTGAGGGGTTATCGGGGAACACCGAGACCCACTTCACGCCCGCGAGCCCCAGGGGCTTCACCGTTGCGGGCATGCAGTTGATGCGATTCTGCGTGGACTGGTCAAAGACCTGCGAGGCTTTCTCGGGCAGGATCACCTCGCCCGCAGAATAGGCCCGAAAGCCGTCCTCAACGGCATCAACGACGCCTTCGACGTCGCCGTCCCAAGCGGTATGAAGCTCCGAGCGTGTGAGAAGCAGTGCAGAGGCATTGCCGTCGGCAGACATAAGATCACTCCCCATTGAGGTCGTCTACAAGGAACCGCGGGTATGCGCGGGTGTTGCTGGGGTCAAAGAGGCTGGTGAGCAGCTCTCGTCCGCCATCATCCCTGACGGAGAGCGTGCGCAGGGCCCCCTTCATCGATGCCATGAGACCCGATGCGTTGGGAGAGCAGAAGTGCAGGTAGGCGAACACCTGCTGGGCCGATCCCCAGCCTGATATCTCATCCCCCACTGCATGCACGAGAACAGCTGCCACAAAGTTGGGGTCTCCCTCCAACTCGTCCAGGCCGTCGACAGATGCGATGCGCCCCGCCCGCAGGTGCGTGGGAAGCACGGCGTAGCACACGCCCTCGCGCGGCTCCGGCCTTGGCATGTCGTAGGGTTCCCCCGTGGCATCCGCGTACATGAGAGCCATCTGGTCTACGCCGCACAAGGCGCGCACCATGTGGTTGGTCATCGATCCCCCAAAGCGCAGTCCCGCCTCGTTGAACACGAACCGCCCATCGCGATGGAAGGCCTCGATCCATAGGGGGGCCTCGCGCAGGCCCAGGGACTCGATGAGGGCCCGCGCCTTGGCATCGACCTCGGCAAGGTATTGAGCCTGGTGTACGGAGGGCGCCACCTGAAGCGCCATGATGGGTGCCCCGCCCTCGCCCATGCGCTCGGAGTGCTTGTCTGCGATCCCCGTAAAGTAGGCACGGCCGCCATGCACGGTGTAGTGGACGATGACCGCCTCGCCTTCCACGAACTCCTCCACGAACGCCGTCCCCGTGGGAGAGAACTCCCGCGCCTTGGCAACCGCCGCAGCCAGCTCGTCTGCGTGGTGGCACTTGGAGAACCCCCGGCTACCGCTGCCATCCGCCGGCTTGACCACGACGGGGAATTCAACTGAGCCCGCATCGTCCGCGCAGAACTCGCGTGCGACGCAAATGCCATGCTCCCGGCAAAGCCTCTTGAACGTCGGCTTGTCCTCGAACGAGTCCCACTGCCTGCGGTCGCACCAGCACGGAAGCCCAAGGGCCTCGCAGAGCTCTATGGTCCGCTCGATGTTGAACTCGTGTACGCCCGTCATGACCGCGTCGACCCGGGCTCGACGGCATCTCTGGGCCAGCTCGGCGATATCGGCCGTGCTCACGTTCCAGGCCTCGTCGGCAAGGCGCTTTGCAGGCGAATCAGAGGGGTCTAGGTAGTCCGTCACGATAAGATGGTCGCCTTGGCCCTTCACGTATCGGGCAATCTCAGTCGATCCAATGGGCTTGCCGCCCATCAGAAGAATGGTTTTCATGGCTCCACTTCCACTCGCATGAATTCGTCCTCGTGCGCCCGGAACTCGTCCAACTCCTCGTGGCTGTCGAAGCGCAGGAAGCAGTTGCCGAAGGCGAAGTTCGCGGCGTCGAAGTTTTCTACGTGAGTGCCCGGGCTTGCCCAGATCGACTCCTTTACCAGGTGCTTCTCGGCAAATCCCGGCGCGTACCACATACCCCTAAACGTCCCTGTCTGCCGGGCGTGTACTATCTGCTGGTACCAGAATCCGTCGTAGTCTGGACTACGCACGCCCGTCACCGGCATACCGAGCGCAGCCTCAACCGCAGCACGGATAAGGTCGACGCCCGAGGCATGGCGCAGCATCTCGCACAGGTTGTTGCCACCTCCACGCGGGGACACCTCCATGATGTAGGGCTTTCCGTCGGTGGCCAGGCGGGTCTCGATGTTGTAGACGCCGCTCCCCAGGTGCAAGAGGTCGGCCAGCCGCTGTAACTCGCATTCGAGCTCAGCCCGCGCTTCAAGCGGCATCTCCGCCGGCATGCCATAGGCGGCTGGCGCATACGGGTTGCCGCAGGCGGGATCAAAGTACTGCGAGTCAAACGACACGCACGCAAAACGCCCATCCACGGTAAACCCGTCTGCGTCGCTCGAGGGGCATTTCTTCTCCAGGAACTGCTCCACAATGCAGCGCCCGCCGCGTGAGAAGTCCAGGGCGTGCTCGACAGCGGCTCGGAGCTGCCCCGGATCGTCCACGCGCGTGACGCCCTTGCTGCCGGCGGAGTCCACGGGCTTGGCGATGACGGGATACGTCAGGCCGCCGGCAGCCTCTACCGCATCCTTGGCCGACGAGAATACGTGCAACTCCGGACAGTTGAAGCCGTTGTCGTGCAGGAAGGTGCGAAAGCGCTGCTTGTCTTGCAGCGTGCAGACGGCTTCGTGAGATCCCTGGAAGGGCAGCCCCAGCCTCGACGCCGCATAAGCTGCGCTCGTCACGCCCGGGTCCACCGCAAAGGACATGATGCCGTCGGCGCGCACGTCCTTGGCCACCTTCAGCACGGCATCGCAGTCGATGACGCTCGCGTTCACGTACTCGTCGGCGTACGCATGCGCGTAGTTGTCGGGCAGGTAGTCACAGGTCACCACTCGTACGCCCAGCTCATGAGCGCTCTCGATCACGGGCATCGAGTAGCGCGATCCTCCCAGCAGGAGAAGCGTCTTAGGCACAGGGACGCACCCCCTTCACGATGGCACAGATCCGATCCACATCCTCAAGCGACAGGTCCGCATACATGGGAAGGGCAAGCACCGTCGCGGCGGCATGAACCGCCGTCGGAGTACGCTCGCTCGCGTAGATGGCCCGGTAGCGCTCATAGTCGCTAATCAGCGGGTAGAAGTACTTACGCGCGCCCACGTTTCTTTTAGCCAACGCATCGAACACGTCATCGCGCGTCGCACCGAACACGTCTGGCTCAAAGGTCACGGGCAGATAGGCGTAGTTGTGCCGCACGTTCTCGGCCGGCTGGAAGGTGCGCACGCCGGAAACGTCGGCAAGGTTCTCCCAGTAGCGCTCGGCAACCTTCTTACGCTTTGCGATCTCATCGTCCAGGTGACGCAGGTTGCACACGCCCATGGCTGCGCAGAACTCGTTCATCTTGGCATTGCCGCCCGAGTACACCACGCTCTCAGGCCCCACGATGCCGAAGTTCTTCCACTGTTCGAGCACCGGATACAGCGCAGTGTCCCTGAAGCACACGGCGCCACCCTCTATGGTGTTGAAGACCTTCGTGGCATGGAAGCTGAACATGGACGCGTCACCGAAATCGGCGATGCCGCGGCCATCGACCCTCACGTCGAAGGCGTGGGCCGCGTCATATATGACCTTGAGCCCATGCCGATCAGCGATATCCTGGATTGCCTTCACGTCGCAGGGCAGCCCATACACGTGTACCGGCACGATGGCAACCGTGCGCGGGGTGATGAGCTTCTCGACGCTCTCCGGGTCGAGCGTGAAGTCGTCAGCCTTGATGTCCGCAAAGACGGGCATCAGGTTCTTCCGCACGATGGCATGCGTGGTGCTTGCGAAGGAAAACGGCGTCGTTATGACCTCACTGTTCCGGGGCAGCTGCAAGGCCTCCAAGATGCATTCCAGCGCGCTGTGGCCATTCGTGAAGAGCGCGATGTTCTTCACGCCCAGGCGCTCCCTGAGCGCGGCCTCGAGCTTCCTGTGCTCTCGTCCCATGTTGGTGAGCCAGTGCGACTCCCACAGCGGCGCGATCTCCTCCAAATACTCCTCAAGGGGAGGCATGGAAGAGCGGGTCACGAGAATCCGATTCGACTCATTGGACATTGGATTGCTACCTTTCTTCGCTACGTCACATGCTCGGCATGAAAGCCAGCCTGCACACAAGAGCCTCACCTAGCTTAGGTTCCCTTCGGCCTGCTGGGAAACTTCCGCCCCAACCTTTCGGCGATACCCCTGGCGAACGGCATGGCATGCGGATCCTTCGTCACGAGGCACCAAGCCGCTGCCATCGCCACATATGCGACGGCCCCCACGAGCACCTCGAGAACAAGCTGCTTCACGCTTAAGCCCCACATACCATAGGAGAGGCCGGCGACAAGCCGGATGATCGCCGTCGTGATGGCCCCAATCACCGCATATGGCACCGCGTTTTTAACATACAGTGCCAGGGGGAGCTCCTTGCGAGTCACGCCGATCTGGACAAGCAGGACGGAGGTCTCTGCGCACACGGTCGCAATGGCCGCGCCCGTAGCGGCCAGCATGGGAACCAGCACGAGGTTCACGCACACATTGACCACCGCGCCTATGCACACGGAAATCGTGAACATGTTGTCGCGATTCGTTGGAAGCAGGTACTGCCTTCCAAGCACGTTGGTCGTGGAAACCACGGGGATGATGAGGGCAAAGATGCACATGAGTATGTCGCAGTTCGCGAACTCGCCACCCAGGAAGATGGGGGCAAACTCATGAGCGATGCCCATGATCCCAAACGACATGGCGAAGGCCATGGCGAGCATGGCCCATATGGAGCTCTCCAGAAGTGAGCGCGCCTCGCGCCTGCGCCCAGCGGAGAGCTCGGCCGTCATCCTCGGCAGCATGACCGTACCCATTGCGGTAACAAGCGCCATGGGCATGCGCGAGAGCTTCTCTGAGTACTCGAGGTAGCCAACCTGTTCCATGTCCGTCATCACGCCAAGGATTATCTTGTCGAGCGTCACGTAGAAGCTGATCGCAATAACGGGGATGAAGAGCCGCAGGTTAGGGCCAAGGTGATAGCGCATTCCGGAAAGCGTTGGCCGGCGGACGCCCACATAGCGACACAGGAAGGGCCAGAGAAGAACCTGGTTTGCCAGGAAGCTTCCGGCTATGGCGGCGCAATAGACCCAAAGATCGTCGCGGCTCTTCACGAATGCGAAGATGACAACCATGCTCAGAAGCTTCGTGACCATGGAGCGCATCGTTGGCATCCTAAACTCCTGAACGCCAAAGAAGAGCCAAGAGATGTCGAGCAGGGCGGAGAGAACCCACATCCCCCACACAAGCGTGACTATCGCTCCGCCGCGGGGGTTGGTGAGGGCGTACAGGCCGTATGCGACGGCCACGATAACGCCAACCGCCAGCTGCGATCCGTACATGTCCCAGAAGGCCTTGGTACGCGCGCCTCTGTCGCTGCCACAGGCAGCAATCTCACGAACGCCATATGTGGACATACCCAGCGTGGCGAACATGACAAAGTAGTTCGTCACGGAATACGTGTACGAGTACACGCCCACCTGCTCGGCGCCAAGCACGCGCGAGAGGTAGGGGGTGGTGACGAGCGGCACCAGAATCAGCAGGAGCTGGTATGCCGATTGATAGAGGTAGTTCCTCTTTATCGAGGGGGCGCGCTGGAGTTGGCCTTCCATCTCAAGTCACCCTCTGCCAGCGGTGAGCTTCTTCAACATCCAGTAGCCCCAATAGAACCTCATGCGAAGGCATGCGAGGAGGATCCCGCTTCGCGTGCATCCGAGTGCCTTGCCGTCTACAAGCCGTGCTGCCCCCTCATACTCAGGAGACCTAACTACCTCAAGAAATTCGCGGTAGCGCTTTGACTCTGGGGCGGGGTTTGCGGGGTGGAAGAAGTACGTCTGCATCGACTTGTTGAGGTAGATGAACTTCCTGAGGCAGAGGCCGCGCTCGAACCGCCTGCCCTTGCCATGCTCATGGATGAACCGCTCGATGGCATGGTAGACGGCTTCGTATTTTCCAAAGGGCGCGGCACCGAACTTTCTCGTTATGGAGCCTGGGACATACCGATAGTAATAGGTGACTTTCTGCACATACGCTATTGAAGAAGCAAGCTCGAGGACGTCAAGGCTAAAGCAGCCGTCATCAAAGAGGCCCTTGAGCGCGGCATCGAACCGCAGGGAATTATCTGTGATGAGCGACCTGCGTATCAGATAGTGCCAGGCTGCCCCGGTCCCCCTCAGTATCCTGATGTCGCCGCTCTCGATATTGGCAGGCCCCATGTTGAAGACGCCAAGCTGCACGGCATCAAGAGCATCGCGATCGCTTGAGCGAAACGGGGCGTTGGCAACGTGGTATGTCCGAGCCGATGTCCCGGGGTCGCCAGAAAAGGTGGCGTAGTCGGCAAGAACCACATCGTAGGAACCATTGTGCGTGGCCTCGAGCATGTTCTCCAGCGCATCTGGGGCAAGCAGGTCATCCGAGTCAAGCAGAAAGACGTAGTCTCCAGTCGCCTCGGCCAGCCCATCGTTACGCGCGGCACTCACGCCACCGTTCTCCTTGTGGATTACCTTGATGCGCGAGTCGCGGGCGGCATACGAGTCGGCAATGGCGCCGCTCCTGTCTGGGCTGCCATCGTCAACGAGAATCAGATCGATGTCTTGCAAGGTCTGGTTGATGACGCTCTCGATGCAGGGCACCAGGTATGGCTCCACGTTGTACATGGGTGCGATGACGCTGACTTTAGGCGAACGGGTGCTCATGGCTAAAGACTCCCAAAGGTTGCCTGGACGAGAGGGCGTATTCCCTTGCCCGTGGATATCTGCGGACCGACGAATTGGCCGCCACTGTTCCCCTCGACAAGAACCCACCCCTTTGTGCCAGAGAAGGCAAGGTCCCAGCCGACGTACTTCTGCTGGGGCAAAACCCTCACGAGTTGCGAGACGATCTTCTTGAGCTCGTCCCACTGTGGCATCTGGTATCCAACGATGCCCACACCAGTGTCTGGATGGACATCGACGGTCTTGCCGAACTCGGTTCGCCCAGGCGTCGTGACGACACCCGTATCCTCATCGACGGCGGCGAGAAAGCCCCCTGCCCCGCCATTGTCCACGACGCTTGAGCCACATCCTATCTTCACGAAGCAGCAGAGCGTGGTGATGCGGTCGCCCTCACAATACGTTGCGTAGCGCACTGTGTTGACGCTCTGGGGATGAAGCCGTGCCATGTCCTCGCCTTGGTCGATGAGCTCCTCCAGAACGACGGGGGCTTCTTGCATGAGCGCCTCGAAGGCCTCCCGCAGCCCTTTGTCATCATGTGGGGCCTCGGCCTTATGTATCCCCTCGCCACGCGAGGAGGCGGGGGGCTTTACCATGTACGCGCCATGCCGGGTGGCAAATGCCTTGTATGACTCGAAATCTGTAGATGCCCTTACCTCAATGACCTCGCGCTGGAAAAAGGCCGAGAACACTTGGTAGGTCTTCATCTTGTCCATGAAGACCATTCCCTCTGGGACGGAATTGTACATGCGGGCGCACAGGACCGTGCGCTCCATGTCGCCCACAAACTCGCGCTTCTGGGCCTCACTCTTGGATGGGAAGTCGTAGAGAAAGTACTCGGCGGGTATTATGAGGTGAGTTCTCATATCCCGCTGGATAGAGTGACGCAACCTCTTGCGTGCATCTTGGGACATGCGCTCAGACTTGGAAAACTTGTCTATGCAATCATCTATCTCGTGGGGCGCGCCCATCCGGCGTCCGAGGTAGAGGGCCTCATGCAGAACAGAGCCATGCATGCCCAGGACAAGGTGCTTTGCTGCGTTTCTGATGGCACCTCTCACTGTCATCTAACCAATCGCTTTCTGCTCTTTGGAAGCATCGTCGGCATGGGATTGAGCCCAGGTGATGTACTCAGCAGGTATTTGGGCATCGTTTATGGCCACGCCATCAAAATCGTAGCCCATAAAACTGCCTCGAGACGCGACGGCTCGCGCTTGGGCGCTCTTTCTGTCAAAAGCAAACTTGACCAGCTTGCCAAGCATCATGCAATCTGTTTTGAACGAGACGTGCTCCACATACCAGATGTCGTTCTCGAACTGGTCGTTCCATGTCCAGACGCCCTGGGAAAGGTCTCGAGGGGGGCACTCGAGACCCGGTCGCACGTCCAGCCGATGCATATGCCTCTCGCTATAACGCTCGAGATAGACCTCGGGAAGCGGCCTGGGGCCAATGAGACTCATGTCACCTCTCAGCACGCACCAGAAGTTGAGGAGCTCGTCGAGCGATGTCTTACGCACGAACTTTCCCCATTTTGTCACTCGCTGTTGGGGGGGGAGGGGATCGCCGTTCTCATCCCGCTCGTCACGCATGTTCCGGAACTTGACAATAGAGAAACGCTTGCCAAGCCGACCCACGCGAACCTGCTTGAAAAACAGGGGCGTCCCAACATCGGCGAGCGTCACAAGACCAATGACCGCATTGACCGGCAGCGTAACGGTGCAAGCAAGGGCTGAGAGGACAATGTCGAGCGCCCTTTTGCCGTACTTGGCATACAGCACATTGCCTGAGGGATGCACAGCGGGCTGCACGTCGTTTACAAGCGAAAGACGGTCGGCAGCAAGCTTTCTGCCTATTTCCTCGATCTGGCGCACGCTGAGTTCTGGATGGAAGCTGCTCATCTAAAACCCGCCTTGGCCATGATCTCCTCATGCACGTCCTCGCGCCCGCGCATCTCGCCATCCCTCACGCATTCCACGGTAAGCCATCCAAGCCACTCCGCGCACCAGTCGGCGGCATCGTGACTACGCACCAGGTAGCCTATGTCGCGCTCATGCACGTCGCGCTTGCTCTGGTCTCCACCGTAGCGCTTCTCCAGGAGCCTCTGGCTCAGCTCCACGTCCGTCCGCAGATAGACCACTTTATTGGGTGCGGGCAGCCTAAGCTTATTGAGCTCGAAGTCAAAAAGCCAGCTGGCAAAGCCCTCCCACTCATCGCGTGGCAGCTTCGACAGCTGGTGTATGGCGTTGCTCGTTGTGTAACGATCGGCGATGAGCACGTCCGAGGTCTCGTAGAGCCTCCTCCACTCGCCCAGGTAACTCCCGATACGATCCACCGCAAAAAGTGCCGACGCAGCGTATGCGTTCACGTCAGAGGCGTGTTCTCCATAGTGGCCGCGCAGATATTCCTCCACCGGCGCGGCAGACGGATGGCCATAGCGCGGGAAGCTGATGGAGGCCACGTTCGCACCGCGGGCTTCAAGCGCCTCGCACAGCAGATTGGCCTGCGTCTCCTTGCCAGAGCCATCTAGGCCTTCTATGGCTATCATCTTCGCAGTCACGGCAGCCATCCCCACGAAGAGCAGAATCCACCCATTAACATGGGTGCCGCAGATGTCCACGCTACTACGATGGCAGATAGCGGAGCGGTGCCGTACTTCATGTCCATCTGCCAAACGCCCATGGAACACCCCCCCCCGCCTTGAAATTATGCGGGGGAACCCTCGATTCACTAGAGACCCTTGGATCCACGCACACGCGACCCCGAGTAATAACGATATCTGCTTATGGGGACTGTCAGAGAATCACACCGGTGACGCGACTTTCCCCATAATTTTTCTTGCTATCTTACGGCAGATCGCAGTTAAAGTGTTGGTTGATTGGGGAATTCTCACGGAACGACACACCTCTTGCACTTGAGGTTGAACAACAACCTCGCTCGAACGGCCCATGGGGTGTTCTGATGAGGTTGTTGTCCAGCCCTGCTCTGCGACCGTGTGCGATAGCTTCAGGCTTGCATGTTTGAGAGCAGGTGTTTCGGCCTTGAACACATTGGTTTTTTGAACTCGGACATGAGCGGGGAGCCTGGGGAGAGCTCGTGTCGGAAGCGCTCCTTTCACTGGCAAACCACTAGAACCGGAAGCCCTGTGCCCGCATAAAGTCGAAGCCATTCATCCACTTGATGCCCAAACCCGAGCACACATCCGGGATCTTCACCTTGTTTGGCGAGTTCGAGTGTATCTCGTAGGTCACCAGCGTCATATCCGATGCCCATGCCTCAGCGCAAAGCCATGCATCGGCGCGCGCCTGCGTCTTGAAGGCACGCAGCGCCGTGGGCGCATAGCTTTGTCCGTCAGCCCATGAGCACACGTCGATATACCGCTGAAGAGTCCTGTTGCCGGGAGATAAAGGCATAACATTGCTCAGACTTCCAATCCACCCAACAAGCGGATCCTGTTTGCGGGCCAACTCGTCCAGCACGGTTTGGTGAAGTACCGCCACGCCCGACTCCAGCAGCTTGCCCATTTCACTCCAGAAGCTCGGAAACAAATCCATCGGGATGAAGTTCTCGCTTGTTATGAGGATGTTCGAGTCCAAGAGGTAGCACTCCATTACGCCACCTCTTCGAGGTACTTCTGGAAGCATGGGACACTCAGCCCCGTGAGATCGTATGCGTCACGATGGCTCAGATAACCCGAATGAACCGCCGTAAACACAGCATCGGAAAACACGCGCCCCAGTTTATAGCGCTTGTTGAGGTAGTAATTACCCCCGCCCTTACCGCCTCTCTTCGCAGAAGGGACATCTTTCTTGTGCTGCTCGTACAGACGGAAGAACTCATCTCGTCCGATGAACCCCTCGTCACGCGCCTTGCGGGCCACCACGACAAAGCTTGTCTTGCTGGTGCGCGCCACCGCTTCGACCTTCTTGTGGGAAGACATGGACGGGTGGCTCCTCCACCAAGGAAGGAGTACGTTCGCCGGCACCAAGAACTCTGCGGCCACCGCATTGCAGAACCGCTCCATCTCAATGTCGCTGTCCTCGTCCTCCGGGGCGTTACTCACACCCGTTTGCGCAAAGGCGAGGTGGCAAAGCTCGTGGATGATGGTGAATAGCTGCGCGCTCTTGGCGTCGCGCCCGTTCACGAAGATGAGAGGTGCATGGTCGTCCGCCAGGGCGAACCCACGGAACTCGGAGACTTCTAGTCTGCGGTTGGTGTTATCGCCCACGACGCCGTTGATAACCACAGATATGCCTACGGCCTCTACCGCGTCCTTGAGTGTCCTCAGCGCCTCGGCCTCGCTTGCGCACGCCCTTGCCCAGTCGTCGTCAAGACGAAGCAAGACATGCATGTCGCGAGCGAGCGCAGTAACCGTAGCGCCAGAAAGCGGGTGCCACTCATAGGATCCGACAAAGCCGATTGCCGGATAGTCCTCGTGGAGGAAGTAGCCCCGCATCCACTCCTGCCGGGCGAGCATGGCGTCCACGGTGTCGAAAAGCTCGGGGCTCGGATCGCAGGCAGGCAGGTCATCCTGCGTCCTGAAGTCCGCGATTTGCAGGGCGTAGTCGGGCAGCGTTTCGGAAAAGAGGTCACTCACGGAGACGTGCGTCTTGTTGGCGAAGTCTCGAAGCTGCTTCACGGTGGGATCCCAGCTCCCGTCGAGCCACTGCGGGTACTTCGGGAACGCCTTCGTCACCCGCTCATCGGAAAGGCCGCTACGACGCACGGCCCACTCGAGAACCTCAGGATTGAGCTTTGCCATCGAACGACCTCCCCCCGGTGTCAGTGCTATAAGACAGCCGTTGTCATCGTACCATGTGAGAAGATCGCATCGAAAGCCTGGCGGCGGCATCAGGATAAGAGGAGAAGCCATGCGGCCGCGCGCCTCTGCGGGCATGCCACACTGCCCGTAACACGTCCACCACGGCCCCTGCAAAGCGTTCCCGTTCTTGCGAATGTTGCGCATCAGTGTGTCGTTGTCTAATGACACCTCAGTCGCGGTCTCCACGCACCCGACACTGCTCGCATGTAGTGGTTTGCACCGAGGCCGACGAGGTCTCGAGCATCTGCAAGGCCGAACGGAATGCGCGTCCTTCGATTCCAGTCTTCAACGCAGGGGCGAGGACGGTGGCCCTGTCGTACTCGTCCAAGTCGGGCTCCTCGTCGTACTCGACCCTCGTGCCCCGGACGCCGCGACGACGGCGGACAGCTCGACCTCCTTGCCCGTGCAGGAGGGGCCGGCGGAGCGGCGGTGGGGGCCGCCGAGTGCGAGGGTGCCCTGCCCGCCACGCCTGCGCCATCAGAAGAAGCGGTGTCGGAGTCCGAAAATACTAGAGCGGGCCCGCCGAGTGGCACCGTTCTTGAAAACCAAGTTTGTACTTCAAGCAGGATTGCGCCACCTCTGGCGACCCTGCGCCAATTTGGCCGGCACCCGCTACCGCCCGAACATCTCATCTGCCGTCACAAGGCGCACGTTACCCCGCCGAAGCGCATCCGCCTTGCACTCATCGGTAAAACCCGATTTGGAGAAGAGGAAGAGGATGGTACGGGACGCACCCTTGCGCACCAGCTCTGCCCTGCTCGCAAGGGTGCCCAGCACATCTGAGCCAGCTGGTTTGGCCTCCCACTTGCACTCTCCGGCAACAAGTTCGCCGTCTAGTCCGATTGCCGCGACATCCACATCCACCGTCTCGTGCCGGCGAGGGTCTGTCCCCCACCATCTTCCGACCTCAAGAGGAAGCACGGGTACATCCCCCGATGTCATCTGGCGCAGGAGCCATTGTCTGCTGACGTCCTCGAATATATGTCCGACATACGTGCTCAGATCGCGCTGCACGATTCTCTCTGCTGCCTGGCGTTCCATGCCACGCTCAACCAGCTCCGCATAGCGCGCGGCAAGTGAGAAGTGAGCCAAAAACAGGCAGTCGCAGATTCTGTATCGAGCGTGCTTCCTGTTGGCATCTCCTACCGGCGCTATTCGCTCTATCACGCCAAGCTCCTCGAGAGACTTGAGATAGCCAGCGACTGCAGAGGACGAGAGACCTATGTCGTTTTTGATATCCACCGGACGCGTGCATCCACGGGCAAGTGAGGAGATTACGGCGTTATACAGAGCTGGAGTCCGCACTTCCCGTGAGAGATAGTTCTCTGGCTCGGCATCGAGATACCTGCTCAGCCCTAGAATGCGGTTGGCAAGATTCCATTCCGTTGACCTCGACCCATCGAGCTGCTCTAGATACAGCGGCACTCCTCCCACGAGCGAGTACAACTCGACCGAACGAACTGCATCTGCAGGAGCTAGCATTGCTGCGGAGTCGAAGGCGTCGAATGGCTTGACCTTCAGTTGCGCAGTGCGTCTGCCGTAGAGCGGACTCTTGCTTCCAAGAACCCGGTGCTCCATGAAACTCATGGACGATCCGCAGAGCACCAGCATCATGTGGGAGGAGTTCTTGCAGCGGTCGATCAGATTCTGGAGCAGCGATGAGATGCCTGGATAGGATTGAGCGAGATAGGGATATTCATCAATAACAAAGACTAGCCTGTGGTCATCTGCATAGCTGAACATATTTTCGAGAGCGGCCTCGAAGGTCGGATACGCTGGCGGCGTCTGGCCATTTTCGTCCTGCCCGAGAACCACTGCGCTCAGGGCCCGTAGATTTTCGGAGGCAGAGGTTTCACGCGCCTGAAAGAATCGGACAGCCGGCTTGTTATCAGTAAACCTGCGGAGAAGCGTCGACTTTCCTACGCGCCTGCGGCCGTACACAACCACCATCTGGAATGAATCCATGGCATATGCTTCTTCAAGAACGGCCAGCTCCTGGCTTCGTCCGACGAACATGTCTCATCCCCTCACCGCCATTAGCGTTTTGCTCAATTATATATGACTAAAGTGTACTTGAGCAAAATGGACCGCACTTCTCGGCTATGAAAAAGGCCCGCTACAGCGAGCCTAGTGGACGTTGCCTCTCTCGCGCGAGACGCTGCCAAAGAAAAACGGCACCGGAAGCCCGTGGCTCCCGGCGCCGGTAGGTGTGCTCGTTCTTGGCGCGCTAGTCCTCGTCTTCCGCGAGGGCCTCGGCGATCTCGTCCGTGACGTTCATGGTGCTGTAGACGTTCTGGACGTCCTCAAGCTCGTCAAGGCGGTCGATGAGGCGCTGGACCTTCTTGGCATCCGTGACCGTGACGTCGGTGGGGGTGGTGGGCATCATCGTGAGCTCGGAGCCCTTGACCTCGATGCCCTGGGCCTCAAGCGCCTTCTGCACGTCCTGCATCTTGTCGTAGGCGGTGTAGACGATCCACTCGTCGCCGGCGTCCTCGTAGTCCTCGCCGCCGGCCTCGGCGACGGCGAGCATGAACTCGTCCTCGTCCGCGGCGTTCTCGCGATCGGGGACCTTCTTCTCGTCGCTGCGGATGACCTTCTCCACGGCGATGGAGCCCTTGCGCTCGAACTGGAACGCGACGGAGCCGGAGGTGCCCAGGTTGCCGCCGGCATGCGTGAAGGCGGAGCGGACGTCGGCGGCGGTGCGGTTCTTGTTGTCGGTCAGGCAGTTAACGTAGACGGCGACGCCTGCGGGGCCGTAGCCCTCGTAGGTGATCTCCTCGTAGACGGCGGCGTCCGCGCCGGCACCGAAGGCCTTGTCGATGGCAGCCTTGATCTTGGCGTTGGGCATCGAGACCATGCGGGCGCGCGCAATGGCGGAGGCGAGGGTGGCGTTGTTGTCCGGGTTGGGGTCGCCACCGATTTTGGCGGCAACGGTGATGTTGCGCGAGAGCTTGGAGAAGAGCGACGAGCGCTTGGCGTCGATTGCCGCCTTCTTGTGCTTGGTGGTAGCCCACTTAGAGCGGCCGGAGGCCGTCATGTGGCGGCGGCGAGGGCTGCAGACGCGATCGATACCCATGTAACCTACGAAATTCTACTCTCTGCCGCCGCTGGCGCAAGGGGAAGGGCGCGCAGGGCGCAGTGGTGGCGAGAGGAAGCCCGGGTTTCTTCACATTTTCGGCGCGCCAGGGGCCGCGGGCGCGCCCGGGGGCGAGGCGGACGTAGGCCGGGGCGCGGGCTACGGCTAGCAGCCCGTCACAGCTTCGGGGTGCGAATGCGTTGCGACCTGCGCGGGTCACACATTCGCGTGCGATTCTGTGACGAGAGGCCCTTCCTCCGGGGCCTGCCGCAACACATTCGGGGTCCGATCGTGTGACGACCTGCGCGGGTCACAGCTTCGGGCACGAATGTGTTGCGGCCCGTCACAGCTTCGGGGTGCGAACGAGTGACGAGAGGAGTGACGGGCCCCGGCGCCTCGGGCGACGGGTCCCGTTCGCCGCTACAACCCGTACTTCGCGACGACGCGGCGGATGCGCGCGCCCCACGGCACCCAGATCGCCGCGAGGAACCCCACCGTCGCCACACCATGCAGACAATCCCACGGCAACCCCGCCGCATACGCCGCCACCACCGTCGGCCATGTGATGGGTTCCACGTAGCCAATCACATACCACCCGTTGAGAATGGCCCCATACATGAGCGCCGAGACAAAACCGTACGCATACAGCACGCCGCGCCGCTCGAGGATGCCGCGCTCCCCCAGCACGCCCGCGAGGTAGCCCACGAGGCCCCACGCATACATCTGCCAAGGCGTCCAGGCACCCTGGCCAAAGAAGAAGTTCGAGACCAGCGCCGCCAGGGCACCCACCATGAAGCCCTCGCGCCTGCCCAGCGCAGCCCCGGCCACAATGGCTATCGCCGAGACGGGCTTGACGTCGGGGATGGGCGCGAAGAGGATGCGCCCCGCCGCGGCAAGCCCCGCGAGCGTGGCCGTGGGCATGACCTGCCTCAAGGCCGGGCGTGAGGCCTCGTAGCCGGCAAGGGAGAGCCCCACGCAGAGAACCACCACCAGAAGCGTGAGCCCCGCGGCCGCCTGCACGCCATTGGCGGCGCACGCCACAAGGACGACGGGGACGGCGAGGATCGACGGCACCTCAAGGGCGGCGAGGAGACGCCGACGCATGGTGCCCGCACTGCCCGCCTCCATGGTGCGTCCGCCTCCCCTCCTGCCGATGTCTCACAGATCCCGCGGGTGCCCCTGCAAGCCCCCGCCCCTTGCGGACCGCACGTAACACTCTATGCCACAACGTACCGCCCGCTTGCGGGAAACAGCTTCCAAGCCGCGTCGAATTGCCTAAGATGGGCTTGTGCCGCACCATCGACCGGAGGAGGCCCCATGCTCTACGTTGGAAACTTCAGCTACAACGATGACAAGGACCCGGCAAACAACTATTGCCTCATGCCGTGCGTGGTCGAGGCGGAATCGGCGGACGAGGCCCTCGAGAAGTTCGCGTCGAAGTTCGCGAGCGTCCGCACGGAGTCGGACCTCCTGGAGGGCGCGAGCGAGATCTACCTTGACTCCCTCGTTGAGCTTGAGGGCGTGCCGCAGGACCCGGTGATCACCCAGTGGCAGAAGATCGTGCCCGCCATAGACGGCCTGTGCTCGGTGACCAGCGCCCTTCCCGACACAAGCATGGACGGGCTTGCCGCCAGCGCGTACGGCTGGGGCGAGGATGACGGCGACGAGATCGAGCTCGATGACATGGAGGACCTTGACGGCCTCACCGAGGACGACCTCGAGGAGGAGGGCATGGAGGAGCCGTTCCTCACTTTCTAGCAAGGCACGCGAGCGACTTGCGCATGGCGGCGTCACGCACCCCACGGCTCACGCATGGTACAGCCAGGACCCGGCGAGAAACTCGTCGGGTCCTTCCGTGCAGGTGACCGCCCCGTCGAAGAGCATCGAGACCGAGTCCGCCACGGCAGAGACAAACGCGAGGTCATGCGTGGCGAGAAGGACGCTGCACCCCTCTCCGCGCAGCTCCTGCACGAGGCGCGCGAGCCTGGTGCGAGCCGCGGCGTCAAGACCCTTGGTAGGCTCGTCCAGGATGAGCAGGCCCGGCCGCGTGAGCAGCAGCTTTGCGAAGGCGACGAGCTGCTGCTGGCCGCCGGAGAGGTCGAGCGGGTTTCTCGCCGCCACGCCCGAAAGCCCCAGGCGCCCCATCATGGCCGTGACCTCAGCCTCGCCGTAGCCCGCGCCCCTCGACCAGAGCATGAGCTCCTCGCGGACGGTCTGTGCCGAGAGGATGGCGCGCGGGCTCTGCGGCAGGTATGCCTGCGACGCCGCATGGGGACGAGAGAGACGCCCGCGCTGCGGCGCAAGCACGCCGCACGCAAGCTGCAGGAGCGTCGTCTTGCCGGAGCCGTTGCCGCCCACGACTGACGTGACCTCGCCCTGAGGCGCGGCGAGGTCCAGCCCGCGCAGAACCCAGTCGGCATCTCGCCCATAGCGAAACCACGTGTCGCGAAGGGAGAGCGCGGGTCGAGAGCCACAAGCGCCGGTCCTGCCAACGGGTCGCGCCACGTCTTCTGGCCTAAACGCGCAGGCGGCGACGGCCTCGTCGAGCGAAAGCTCGCGCACGCGGCCGTCCTCCACGCGAAAGGCGCAGGTGGCAACGTCCCTCATGGAGGCCGGCGCATGCGTCGCCACCACGACGGTCACCCCCAGCTCGCGGTTTGCGCGGAAGAGCATGGCCAGGAAGTCCTTCTCGGCAACCGGGTCGAGCATCGAGGTCGGCTCGTCCAGAAGGAGCAGGCGCGGGCGCATGGCAAGCGTCGCGGCAAGGGCGAGCATCTGGCGCTGACCGCCGGACAGGCTTGCCGTCTGCCGGCGGAACCACGGCTCCATGCCGAAGAACATGCAGGTCTCGGCCACGCGGCGGCGCATCTGGGGCGCAGGCGTCCCAAGGTTCTCCAGGCCAAAGGCCATCTCGTGCCACACGGTGTCGCACACGATCTGGCTGTCGGGGCTCTGGAAGACGAGCCCCACGGCACGGGCGGACTCGACCGACGAGAGCGTGCGCACGTCCCTGCCAAACGCGAGCACGCGGCCAGCAAGCGCGCCCGTTGGCGCAACCTCTGGCTTGGCAAGGCGCAGAAGCGTCGACTTGCCAGAACCTGTACCACCCGTGAGCAGCGCAAACGCGCCTTCGGGTACCAAGAGCGAGGCGTGTTCGAGCACGGGCGTTGGGTGCGGCTCGGCACCTGTTGCAGGATAGGAGAAGCTCACGTCCCCAAACTCGAGCGCGTTCATGCAACCCTCCCCCATCGAATGCGTTGTCCCAGGTCAAGTGCCGTGGGAAGGAGCACCAGCGCGACATACGGCAGGTAGCCCCACCAGGCCACAAGGCGGGGCATAGTGGGGTAGAAGCGCCACTGCGAGCAGGCAACGCAGGCGAGAAGCGCGCTTGCGGCCGCCAGCAGCGCGATGCCCGCGAGCGCGATCGCGTCGGCGGTCCGGAAGGAGTCCGGCAGATAGCAGCTGCGGCGGTCCGTGGCACCCCACCCGCGAGCCCGCATGGCATCGGAGCGCTCGATGGAATCCTCCATCGACCAGCTCATGAGCTGGTCCGCCACGCGCACGCCACGGGCGCGCGAGCCTGCGGGCGCGGCGGCCGTGGTGGCGAGCGTGGCGGCCCGCACGGCCTGCGACCGGCGCATGAGCTGCGGCACCAGCTGCGCCGCCATCGAGGTCGCGAGCGTCACCGTGGGGAGCGCCCGTGCGCCCAGCTGAAGCAGCCGGTCCTGCGTGAGCACGCACGCGGCGCCCTCAAACCACAGGACCACCGCGACGAGAAGTGCCCCGGCGCAGGCACCGTAGGCGATGCTCTCCTGGTAGATGGCCATGGGCCCAAGGCGGGCGAGCAGCGTGGACCCGGACGCCGAGAAGAGCGGGTTGGCCACGGCGACAAGCGCCACCATGGGAAGCTGCCAACGAAGGCCCGCGAGTGTGCGGCGCCATCCCCGCGAGGCGAACGAGAACGCGAGCGCGCCCGCGAGCGAGATGCCCACGCAGACCGGCTGCATCGCGAAGATCGCGATGCAGCCGGTCGCGGCAAAGTAGGTTGCCGGGACGGCCGGGTGGCAGGTGTCGAAGGCGGTGTGTGTGTCTCGCATGGTCAGCATGGGACGAGTATGACGCACTTCCTGTGCGCTATGCCGACGTGACGTAGACCCACGTCACCGCATCGCCGTCCGAGAGCTCGCAGGCACCCGCCGAGTAGCCGGGATAGCTGCCGTTGACCGCATACTTCCAACCGCTCTCGCCACCCTGGTCCTTCTCGGCGTACCCGTTGATGGCGACGACGTAGACGCCCATGGCCGTGCTGCGCGCGTTGACGCTGGCGCCGGTTGCGACCAGGGCGTCGTACGCCGTTGCGCCCGGATCGAGCGACACCTGGTACGAGCTGGACGAGCCTCCGTCGGCGCGGGCGTCGATGGTCACGGTGACGCGGGCCTTGGCATCCTGGGGCACGGGCCGAGAGGGTGCGCCTCCCGGCTGCCCGCCCGTTGCCGACGCGGAGCCGCCGGCACCCGCCGCAGGCGTGTCGGCATCGCTGCCGGCACCGGTGGCGCCAGCCGCCCCGGAGCCGATGCCCCTCTGGCGCGTTGCGACGTCCGTGACAGAGAGGTTCTCGCCGGAAGACGTCACGGCGGCGTCGATGGAGACGGCCGTGCCGCCAGGAAGCGTTGGCGCGGTGCCCGCGAACTGCAGGACGTCGCCGGCGTCCAGCTGTGCATACACGTCACCGGAGATGCTGTAGCCGGTCGCGCCCGAAAGGAGCGCGGGAAGGTCGCCCGTGGTGGGGGCACCGTCTGTGGGCATGGCTATGGCCATGCGCACGGCACCGGCACCGTCCTCGCAGATCCAGGTGACGCTCGGGATATCCACGCCCTGCTCGGAGGCCCAAGTGGCAAGGGCTGCGGAGCGCTGGGCACAGGCAAGAGCCATGTCTGTGGGCGCGTCCGCACTTGCCTCCTCAACCCAGATGCCCTCTGCGGAGAGGACCACGTGGGCTGCGTCCTTCTCGAGAGAGACATCCGTGCCGTCAAACTGGAGCGATGCGAGCGCGGTGTAGACGTCGTCCGTGGTGACGGTGGTCGTCTGGGGCGCCTCCTGCGAGGAGGCAGTGTCCTGGCTGGTAGCCTGGTCCGTCTCGTCTGCAGTGGTCTGGAACGCTGCGGAGCCCGTTGCCCAGGCAAGCGGGTCGCCACCCTGTGCGTAGACGGACATCGCCCACACGCAGAATGCGATGAGTGCTGCGGCGAGAACCGCAAGGATCACCCTGGCAGTGCGCTTGCCGCCAGCTGACTGCTGGCCGTTTGCCGGCGTGCCGTTGTCTGACATCTAGCCGCGCCTCCCCTCGGTGGCATCGCTCTTGTCGCGGCGACGCATGGCCAGCAGCAGGATGAGCAGCGCCGCACCCACGCAGGCGCCCACGATGGGCCAGACGGGAAGGGCTGACTGGTCCGTGGCGCGCTCGCGCGGCGAGGCCTCGCCGGAGGCTGCGGGCTCCGCGGCGCGCGTGGAAGTGACGCTCGTCACGTCCTCTGACGAGTAGCCGCCGAGAAGCGAGCCGTTCTCCGACGCGGAGGCGTTGGCCGCTGCGGAGGGGCCGGGTGTTGGGGTGCCTGCGGCACCGGGCACACGCGGCGCCGCCGGTGTCGTTGCGCCGCCGCTGCCGGCAGAGCCGCCGTCGTCGGTGGCGGGATCGTTGCCGCCCGTGGGGCCGCCCTGGGTGTTGTCGCCGGTGCCGTTGCCCGTGGGGCCGCCATCGCCGATGCCCGTGGGGCCGCCACCGTTCTCGCCCCCCTCACCCGGCGCGGGCGCGGTGGCGCCCGCCTCCAGCTTGAAGAGGGTGCCGGAGTCGTTGGAGAAGTAGAGGTTGCCGTGCGCGTCGGCGGCCACGGAGCTCATGCAGTACTGCCAGAGCTTGCTTGCGGGCTGGTAGAGCGTGGAGGCCTCGGCATCGCCCAGGCGATAGGCGTACACGCCGCCAGGCCTGCCGTTGCAGGTGAAGTACACGTAGGTGCTGCCGTCGGCGGCGACGCTCACCAGAGGCGCGCTCTTCACGTCTCCGGTCCCCACCTGGCCCTTGACAGTGGTCGCAGGCACCAGCGCCTCATGAGCAACGCTCATGGACGCGAGGTCCACAACGAAGAGCGCGCCGCGCGTCACGTCTGCGCGAGAGGACCCGCCCACGTAGAGCAGACCGTCGCAGATGGTGGGCGACGAGGTGGAGTACGAGCCGAACCTCACGCTGCGGCCGGCCGTCAGCGAGCCGCCAGGGCCCAGGCGGATCTCATGCAGCGTGCCGTCGGTCGTGACCGCATACGCCGTGCTCCCGCTCACCGCAAGCTGCGCGCGGCAGCGCGTGCCCAGCTCGACCGACGAGAGCTCGCGCCCCGTGGCCGCGTCGAGCAGCGAGACCCGCCCCGCGTCGTTGGCGGTAAGCACACCCGCGGAGGTGGGCGCGGCACCCGTCCAGTAGTAGCCCACGTCCGCGCTCTCATGCGACCAGAGGGTGCTGCCGTCCGCCAGGCTCACGCAGGCCACGTAGCCGCCGCAGGAGTCGCTGCCGTCGGGGGCCACGGTCGAGAAGTACGCCCTGCCATCGCGCACGGCAATGGACGAGAGCGGCTGCTGCTCGACGGCCTTGCCGCTCAGGCTGGTGGAGGTGGGCAGCGCCGCCGAGACCCAGACCGTGGTCAGCGTGTCCGCGGTGAGCGCCTGGATGCGGCCGCCGTGCAGTGGCACCAGGATGAGGCCGTCGGCGTACCGCAGGCGAGCGGTCGAGTCCACGCTCGCAGCCAGGCGCGCCTCGTCAATCACCAGGCCCGTGGAGGCGTCGCGGCGGTAGAGCTGCGTCTGCGCAACGTCGTAGACGTCGCCGTCCACGATGATCGCGTCGCTCGCGTTGACGTACATGGCGGTCGTGCGGCGCGACTGCGCCCAGCCGAGCCTGGCATACGTCCCGGAGCTGGGCACGGGCGTCGAGAGGGAGCGCACCACGCCCGTCTCGCCCGTGCCCTTGTAGCCGGGCCAGGCTGCCTTGAGGCCGGTGGGACGCGCGGCCACAGGGTCAACGACGAGGGCGTCGCCCTTGGGAAGGCCGTCAGAGTCCGCGCAGTAGTACCACACGACCTCGTCGCCGTTGGCAATGCTCACGCTGCCGGCGCCCACCGGTGACGGCTTTCCGTTCACGAACAGCCGCCAGTACGCGCCGGTCGTGGCGTCCCAGCCCAGCTCGCGGCCGTCCACGGGCGAGGTGATGGCGCTCAGGAAGTATCCCATGCTGCTGGCGAACGAGGAGTGCGCGAGGCCCTTCTCGGCAAACGCCGCCTCGGAGAGGTCGGCCGCCGTCGAGCCCCCCATGAGGGTGAGCGACGTGGTGTCCGCCCAGACCTGGTCCAAGCCCGATGCGTCCCTGCCGATCACCTTCACCGAGCCGGTGACCTGGCCGGGGAGCGAGTCTCCCCAGGCTGAGTAGTACCAGACGACCTGGTCGCCCTCCTTAAGGGCGTAGTCCGACGCCATCACGGTGGCGGACCTGCCGTTGATGAAGAGCTGCCACCACTTGCCCGTTGCGGCGTCGTAGCCAAGCGAGGCGCCGTCCTTGGCGAAGGTGTAGAGGCCGGCGTCGTAGGTAATGCCGTTGGCGTCGAGGACCCGCTTGGTGAGGTCGGCCGCGCTGCTTCCCGCCTCGACGGCAAGCGAGGTCTCGGGTGCCCAGGTGGCGTTGGCGCCGGAGGCGTTGGGGCCGATGACCGCGCAGCTTGCGGTGACGCTTTGCGGCGCGTCCTGACCGGAGGCGCCTGTCACCGTGAACGTGGCCGAGACGTCCTGGTCGACGAGGCTCGCCAACTTGGCCTTGAGCATATCGCTCACCGTGGGGTCGTCCTTGTAGAACTTGTGGTAGGCCTGGAAACGCTCGTCAGAAAGGCGCGAGGTCACGCTCACCCGCGTGTTGTCGGTGGGCTTGGTGTAGGCGAGAAGCTCGTGCGAGATCACGTTGGGATGGCTCGACCTGAAGGTGCGCCAGGGCATGCCGCCCATGTCGCTGTATCCGGGCAGGTTGACCGGCACGATGCCGGGGTGGGCGGACTGCGTGCCGCGGTCGCGCGCCCAGGAGAGCCTGCCGGAGGCATCCCTGTAGGCGCCAAGAAAGGCGTGCAGGCTGCCCGTTACGTTGGTGGCGCTCTGTCCGTCGAGAAGCGCCAGGGCATAACCCGCCTTGGCCTCCTCCATGAGCGAGACCGCCCCGTCGATCTCCTGCTCGCTCACCGGCGAGAGCGTGAACTCGAGCGACTTGGATGCCGTGACCTCGGGGTTCGACCTGTCAGTGACGGTGCAGGTTATGGCGACGGTGCGGGACGCGCCCAGCGGGCGCACGACCGTCGCGTGGTAGCCGTTGAGGCGCACGTGGGGGTCGCTGCTGCTGTAGGAGACGGGGCAGTGCTTGCCGTCCACGCCCAGGGTGCGCGTGGTGGGAAGCTGTAGGTCGCCCGAGACCGCGGTGTGGTCCACGGCCTCCCCGGTGGAGAAGGCCGTGACCTTGTCGTAGGCGAAGCCCGCCTCAACCTTGTCCGCAAGGGCGGCCCGAGCCTTGGCAACGGCCTCGGGGTCCGCCTTGACGGTGATCGGGAAGTCCCTGGTAACCGTGACCTTGGGCATGCCGTAGCCCGTGAAGGACACGGTTGCCGTGAGGGTCGCCGGCACGTTGGTCGAGCCGCGCGCGGGCGTTGCCGTGAGCGTGCTGCCCCAGCTCTCGCCGGTCACGGTCACAAAGGTGGCGCTCGAGCTCCACGAGGCCCTGGCGCCGCCCAGGCTCGCCGGCAGCGTGAGCGCCTGCGTCACGGAGTCCGCGGAGTCGCCCTCGGCAAAGCCCAGCACGACGGCGTCTGCCTTCTTCTGGAGCACGGCGCGCGCCGCGTCCTCATCCCAGGGCATCTGGAAGGTGCGGGTGGGGGTATACGTCACGGCCTCGTCGCCGCGGGTGAGGGAGAACGTGATCGAGCTCACCGTCTGGAGCGAGGACATGTTCCAGGTCGAAACCTTGTCGGTGTCGCACGAGAAGTACGTGATGGCACCGTTGTCCGCATCCGCGGAGGAGATGCCCACGGTGGCGTTGTCGCTGGTGTCGGAGAACGAGACGCTGGTCACGCGCACGGTGAGCCCCGCGGTGTCCACGCCCTCGTCGGCGAGCTTGGCGAGAAGCACGTCGTTCACGTTGGTGTCCGTGCCGTACTCGAGCGTGGGACGCCAGTTCTTGTCCTGGAGGCGCGCCACGGCGCCCGCGAGCGTGCTGCCGTCAACGACGGGCTGGCCGAAGACCGTGGAGACGGGCGAGGCGGCACCGCTCGTCGCCACAACCTTGAGGCACTTGCCCGCCACGGCCCGCGGAACCTTCAGCGTGGCCGACGTGCAGCCATCAAGCGGCTGCCACCCCTCCGACAGCGCGTCGGCGCTCGCGGCGACGTACCACTGTATGCCGACGCCGTCCTTGCCGGTCACGTCCACGTTGCCGCCGGCGAGCTGCGAGGCGTAGACGGCTGCCTTCACGGTGTCGCCGGTAAGGAGTGTGCCCGTGGCAGGCGTCAGCAGGACGTGGTGGAGGTCGTAGCTGCCTGCGGACTTTACCTGGACCCTCTCGCTCTCGGCGGATGCCATGAGGGCGCCGCAGCTGGCCCACACGAACTTGCCCTCGAGCGGCGAGGAGAGCGCGAGCGTGGTCTTGTCGGCTCCGTCTTCGGCCTTGAGCTCGCGTGCGTTGGTGCCCGCCGCGTCGTCCGCCGCGTACCAGGCGCACGTGAGCTTGGCGTCCGAGGGCAGGTCCGTCTCGTACGAGCCCCAGCTCGATGCCTTCTCGTACTGGGGCCGCGCGGTGAGCGTTGCCCCCACCTGAGCGTTCGTGGCGGAGGAGGAGAGCGTCACGCTCGAGACGTCATAGCCGCCCGGAAGCGCGACGGGCTCAACCGGGTCCGCCTCCTGCACGGGGCCCGCCGTGGGACTCTTGGCTGCTCTGTAGCCGCCGTCCGCGCTTGCGTAGACGTACTTGCCCAGAAGGTCGGAGGTCACGGCGAGCGTTGGGGCCGTGGCGTCGGCGATCTTCCCGCCCGTGCCGTTGGGCGAGTCGCTGGCATACCACGACCAGGTCACGATGGCGTTCGAGGTGGCGTCGCTGCCGCTTGCGTCCTTTGCCGTTGCGGATATGGTGTCGCCCGGGGCGAGCTTGCCGGTCTTGCTCAGCGACACGCTCACGAGGTTGACCGAGCCGGCGGCGGCGACCTTGTTGCGGCTGCGGGTCGTGCGCGACGAGCTGCCGTCGGCGGTCGTGAGCGTGCAGCGCACGTAGCGGCCGGCATAGCCTTCGAGCGAGAGGGACTGCGCGGTGGCGCCCGGAATGTCCTCCCAGGTGGAGTTGTCGCCGCTGACCTGCCATTGGTAGCCGAGGGCGGAGGGGTCGATGGGGGTTGAGGCGCCCTTCTCGCGCGCCCAGGCCCACAGCGTGTCCGAGGCGGCGTAGGCGTGGGTGGCGCCCGTCGAGCTTGCGCTAGTGGTGAGATAGGCCGTGTGGATGCCGACCGTTGCGGCTGGGACCGGGGCCGGCGCGGGCGCCTCGGCCGGGGCCGAGGGCGGGGTGGCGTCGGGCGTCTCGGCCGGGGCCGGGGCCGGGGTGTCCGCGCTCGTCTCGGCCGGAATCTCGTCCGGCACCGCCTCCGACACCGCTTCGGCAAGCGCCCGCGTGGGCGCCACCGACGCCGCCACGAGCAGCGACAACACCACTGCCAGAATGCGGTCGCGCAGATGTCGTGCAGACGTGGTCGTGGGTTTTGTGGATCTCATGCCCCGCCTCCCTGTTCTCCGCTCCTTGGGGAGCGTCGAGGGCAGGCAGGGCCGTCGAGTGGCGACGGTAGCCTCAAGCGCAGCGCCGACGGTAGCACGGCGCACGCATCTGAGCACAGTTCTGGTTGCTGACCCGGAGTGGAACCGGGATCCATTTGCAGGCCTCACAGCCGCCCAAACCGTGCCCTCGGTTTGAATGTTGCCTGAAGTATAGACGAGAGGTGCCCGACTTTTCCGCCACGAGGGGCTTGTCGCAACACGATCGGATGCCGAACGTGTTGCGGCAAGCCCCGTCGCAACACGTTCGCACCCGAATCTGTGACGCGCCCTGGTCGCCACACGATCGGATGCCGAACGTGTTGCGGCCCGTCACAGGATCGGGGCCGAATGTGTGACCCGCGCAGGTCGCCACACGATCGCACCCCGAATGTGTTGCGGCCCGTCATAGCAGGGGGCCGCCGCCACACGTTCGCACCCGAAGCTGTAGCGCACCCAGGCCGCAGCCCATTCGCGCCTCACCCCTGCTTCGACAGGCCGCCCTCCCAGCGCAGAAGCCTTGTTCGCAGCTGGCGACGACGCTCCCGTGCCTCGCGGGACATGTCGATCTCGCCCAATCCAAGCTGGTGAGACAGCTGCGAGGCAAGGTGGTCCATGCTCGCGCCCTTGGCAAGATGCTCGTATACGGCGACCATGACCCGCTGCCCATTGTCGAGAAGGTCGTTCCGACGTAGATTGTCGGACACCATGTCGTGCAGCTCCGTGTGGTCGCGCCCACCAAAGTACTCGAGTACAACGTTTCGATCCCGCCACCAGAGGTCGGGAATATAATATGTCATGCCGCATGTATCGATGTAGCAGCGCAGATTAAGCTCCGGCGCAGGAAATCCGTACCCGCCCAGCCGCGGCGGCAGAATGAGCACGAGCACCAGCACCGTCTCCATGGGAGACCCCGACCCCGGCAGCAGGTAGCGCAACGCCACTCGCACCCTCTTGATGCCATGCATCCCCTCTCGGCCATCCATGGCACGGCGCAGTGACTCGGGCGTCATGCACGCGGGGCGCCCGTAGGCGGTTGGCGCCCCGCCAACCGAAAAGCGATACGAACCACACAATTCAAAGCCCGTAAGCAGCAGCTCGGGAGGGGCGAAGTCGTGAGCAAGCTGGAGCATCGTATCCTCTGGGGACGCGACAAAGACGTTGTCCTCGATTGGCAGAAAGATCCCTCCCCACTTCCAGCAATGGGGATAGGCAAGAGGCGTGCAAGTGCGTCGAGAGGAGGTGTTGACAAGCACGTCCCAAGGAAGGGTGAATCCCGAGAGAGGAGGGGCGAGAGCTTTCTCCCGTCGCTCTGAGGAAGAGCTTGCGGTGAGGCGGTCTATGCGAACTGGGCCGGGCGCGCCCGCCGGCGGCCAGTCGTTGCCGCGCCAGAACTCAAGAGCCGAAGTATGTCCCAGATAGATTGCCATGGTCAAAGCATATGAGCGTCCATTTGGTGGCGGATTGAGTATCCGAGAAAGGGCGACGGAGTTCTTGCCTGCTTTTGACAACTACCTGACAGCAATGCGCGTTTGCGCAGGAATCCGGGGGTTCGATTCGGCGAGTTCCTGATATTCTCGCTGCCACCCTTCATTGAGGGCAACAAGAAAAGGCCTGCTCAAGGCATGTGTGGAATATGGACAATATGTGGAAGAGAAAAACATCAAAGAATTGCCGTTCTGGGCGTGCTTGCAATGTCACGGCCATGTGCGGCAATTTTCAACATGCGACAGCGGGCTGAGCCGCGCCACTGAAGCCCAGGGCGCGTCAAGGCCAGGAACCACGCGCCTGCCGCACGTCCATCGCCGTCCACCGCACGTCCGCTCAGGTTCTAGCCGCAACACATTCGGGGTGCGAACGTGTGACGACCTGCGCGGGTCACACATTCGGCCCCGATCCTGTGACGGGCCGCAACACGTTCGGCATCCGATCGTGTTGCGACCTGCGCGCGTCACAGCTTCGGATGCGAACGTGTGGCGGCAGGGGAAAATCCGCGCGGGGCCGCGGGCAACGGGGCCGCGGGCAACGGGGCCGAGCGGGGCCGCTGGCGGCGGGCCGCGAGGGGCGAGAGCAGCGATGCCTACGCCGTCGGCCCGTCTCCCGCAGGCTCCAGGTGCCCAACCTGCGACCGGTCACACCGGCGCGCGAGCACCAGCACGACGACCCCCGCCACTACGAGCGGCAGGCTCAGGACCTGGCCCATAGTAAGCCAGTTGGTGCCGAGAAGGTATCCCAGCTGCGCGTCGGGCAGGCGCACGAACTCGACCAGGAACCTGAAGACTCCGTACAGCACGAGAAAGGTCCCGATGAACGTGCCCTGCGGCCGGGGCGGGCGACGGCGCGACAGCGCGAACAGCACGCAGAAGAGCACCGCGCCCTCGAGCAGGGCCTCGTAGAGCTGCGAGGGATGCCGGTACACCGCGCCACCGGTCGGGAACATCACGCCCCACGGCAGCATGGTCTCCTTGCCCCACAGCTCGCCGTTCACGAAGTTTGCGCAGCGGCCAAAGAAGAGGCCGACGGGCGCGCCTATGACAGCCAGGTCGGCCACCGTGAGCGTCGAGAGCTTCCAGCGCCTGCATGCGATGGCGCCGCCGACAAGGGCGCCCGTCAGCCCGCCGTGGAAGCTCATGCCACCCTGGTTGAGCGCGAAAGCCTCGAGCGGGTGCTCGAGGTAGTACCCCGCGCCATAGAACACCACGTAGAAGATGCGGGCGCCCACTATGACGCCCACGGCGACGTCGATCATCACCGAGAGCACGTCGTCGGTGGTGAGGTCGAGTCTCCAACGCCTGGACACGCGCGCTATCACCAGCCCCGCGCACACGAACCCCAGCAGGTACGCGATGCCGTACCAGCGCACCTGGAAGGGCCCGAGCATGAACGCGATGGGGTTGAGCGAGTGGTAGAAGTCGTTCAGCCACACGGGGCAGCACCCGGCCTAGAGCACTGCGGGCTGCACGCGCGTGACGCCGGGCACGTGTTCCTTGAGGATGCGCTCGATGCCCTCGGACATGTCGTAGGTCGAGAGCGGGCAGCCGGCGCAGGCCCCCTGCATCTCGAGGGTCACCACGCCGTCATCGGTGCAGTCGATGAGGGCGACATCACCGCCGTCGGCTTGCAGGCTCTGGCGGATGATGTCGATGGTCTCGGACAAGAGCTTGCGGTTGAGCACCGGCTTCGCCTCGGCGGCGTGCCCACTCGCGGCCTGCGCCTGCTCGGTGCTGGGGGTCTCGTTCTCTGCCATGGTCCTCTCCTCCCGCGCGGATGACCCCGCGCCTGTGGTCTCGCTCGAACTCACTGCGCGAATTCCTAGCACAATGATAGGTTACAGAGTGACATATTACCCAATGCCCGTGAAAAGATGCCCGGAGGTGGCGCCCTGCACGCGGGGAGCGGGACGCCTCCCCTCGGCCGCAGCCGCAAGCGCGCGCACCACGCGCTCGACGGCAAATGCGCACTCCTCGGGCGCAAGGAGCGTGGCGTCGGCCATAAGCCGCGTGACGCCAGCCGCGACAAGGGCATCTGCCTGCGGCGTTGCGTCCAGCGGGTGCGTCGCCCAGATTCGCGAGCGCCCGTGGGCGTCCGTGCGCACCGGCAGGAGGCTGCCGTCGATGTCGCGCAGCGAGAGACGCCGGCGGCGCAGCTCGCAGTTGGGGCAGTCGCGAATGCAGCGGCCAGCGGCCTGGAGCACGCAGTGCTCGCTGGTCATGGCGCGGGCGCGTCCGGAGACCACGAGCCCCACCGGCACCGAGGCCGCACCCGCCAGCGCGCAGACCTCCTCCAGCGTAAGCTCGGGCGAGAGCCAGAACCCGGCGGCGCCCGCCTCCTCCAGCGCCACGAGGCAGCTCTCGTTATGCACGGGAATGCAGGTGCGAATCTCGGCCAGCGCCCCGCGCGAGGCGGCGAGCGCCAGCTCGGACACGTTGCCCACGCCCACGGGCCGGTCGGCGCGCACCCAGGGGTCCAGGCGTGCGTGGTCGCCCTCGCGGCACACCTCGTCGAGCCAGGGGATCACGCCCCCCGGCCATGCGGAGCCGTCTTCCAGCGCGTCCGCCGATGCGTAGACGCGCTTGGCGCCGGCGTCAAGCGCGGCGCGCGCGGCCCCGGCCGTGGACACCAGCGCGCAGGCCTCCGGCGCCGGCCTCGCCCGCGCGTCCGGCACCGCAAGGCCGTCCTTCTCGCGCAGCTCCACCAGGCGCGCGGCCACCCCGCGTGCCGAGGGAGCTGCGGCAAGGCCCTCCCCGCGCGTCTCGTACGGGGCAAGGATCTGCCGCTCGAGGGCCTCGCACGCACGGGCGCGCACCTTGTGGACGGCCGAGAAGCCCATGCCGCAGCCCTCGTCCATCTCGACCTCAAACGAGACGGGCTCGAAGGGGCTGGCCCCCATGCGGCCCACGTGCCCGACAAGGTCCTCCCTGGTCACGGCCTTGGTGCGGGCAGGCTCCACCACAAAGCCCTTGGCCGTTGCCATGGCGCTGCCGTCCGTGCAGGCAAGCGTCACCGAGAAGGGCTCGCCCAGGCGCGCCCGCACGCTCACGGTGACGGGTCGGCGGCGCGGCACCTCCAGACCAGAGACGCGCGCGGCGGCATCCATCGCAGCCTGCGAGCGAATCACGCGCGCCACAGAGCCTGCCGGCACGGGCCGGGAGGCGCGGCAGGCGATGGTCTCGCCGGCAGAGGCCGCGCGCTCGGCGCGCACCGTGAGGAACTGCGAGGGGTCCTCCACCGGGCGCAGCTCGAGCAGGTCGCCCTCCCCCACCGGCTGGTCAAGGCGAATCTCGACCTCCGCGCAGGTGAGGCGGCGCATGCGCTCGCGCCCTCCCTCCGAGCCGCCTCGTCGCACGAGCTCATCCTCAAGCCGGCGGGACGAGACGACCTCGCCCACAAGCTCGCCGCGGTTGTTGGAGCGCTCGTAGCTCATCATCTCGTCGCCGGAGCGGCCCCAGAGGTAGGCGTCGGTGAAGTCGCGGTTGAAGACGCGGCGCAGCGTGCGGCGGCGCGCGGCCGCATCCCCCTCGTCCTTTTCGCCATCCGCGGCCAGCGCGTCGAGCGCCCCGCGGTAGGCGGAGATCACGGCGTATACGTAGTCCGGCGACTTCATGCGGCCCTCGACCTTGAGCGAGGCCACGCCCGCGTCGGCAAGCTGGGGGAGGTCGTCGACAACGCAGTAGTCCTTGGGGCAGAGGGGGCGCGTGCGACCCGGGGCCTCGACGGCACGGCCCTCCTCGTCCACCAGGTCGTAGGGCAGGCGGCACGGCTGCGCGCAGAGGCCGCGGTTGGCCGAGCGCCCGCCGGCAAGCGAACTCATCATGCAGACGCCGGAGTAGCAGAAGCACAGGGCCCCGTGGCCAAAGGCCTCAAGCTCCACGCCCTCTCGCGCGATGGCGCGCATCTCGTCAAGCGAGAGCTCGCGCGAGAGCGTCACGCGACCCACGCCCAGCTCGCGGCACCAGGCCACGCCACGGGCGTCATGGACGTTCGCCTGGGTGGAGACGTGACACTCGATCTGGGGCCAGCGGCGGCGCACCTCGGCGAGAAGCCCCCAGTCCTGGATGATGAAGGCGTCGGCGCCCAGCAGCCAGGCGCGGCGAACGAGCGCAAGGGCCTGCGGGATCTCGCGCGTGGCAACGGCGATGTTCACCGTCACGTAGACGCGCGCGCCCGCGAGGTGGGCGCGGCGGCACGCCTCGCCAAAGGCCTCGTCGGTGAAGTTGTGCGCACCGCGGCGGGCGTTAAAGCTGTTGCCCAGGCCGCAGTAGATGGCATCGGCGCCGGCCGCCAGCGCGGCACCGAACGCCTCGGGTCCGCCAGCGGGGGCCAAGAGCTCTATGGGGCTGCTATTTGCCATGCGGTGGTTCCTCCCATATGACAAGCGGGTCTTCGGAGCGGGTCGGATGCCAACGATACGTCCTCCTGCGCGAGGCGCGGCGGCCACCACGCCTTCTTCGCATCAAATCTCACGGGAACGCAAACGTGACGACAAGCGCGCTCGCGAGGAGCCCGCATGACCCCAGCACGGCAAGCGGCCCAAGCCACCGCAACCTCGCGCCAAGGTCCCGGCGGGCGACGCCGCCAAAGTCAAGCAGCAACATCCCCGCCGGGGGAACGAGCGCCAGCAGGTAACGCACCTGGACTCCTCGGCCAAAGGTGCCCCCAGGGCGGTGAACGACACGTACAGCGCCGTCACGGCGAGCATCCAACCGGACGCCAGGCCAAGAGCGGCGAGCGCCTTCACGGGCGGACGGGCAAGAGAGAGGTCGCACCGCGTGCGGTCGAGCACGCACACCAAGAGCGCAAGCCCCAGGAGCAGGGCATTGATCGTCGTACTCTGCACGGAGGATGGCGCCGTGACATACGGTGCCGAGAACGCCAGCGGCTCAAACGCCACCAGCCTGTCAAGCGAAAGCACATTCGCCGTGGTCGCAAGCATCACGCCGGCGTATCGGATGGGGTCAGCCAGGATGAAGCCGATCTGGCTTCCCTGGGAAACTCCAGCAGACCCCTGCGGATCGCCCCCTCCCGGAGCAACTGCGAAGCGGACGGCAAACGAGGCGAGCATGGCGACCGCGGCAAGCACCACCAGCGCGCGATAGCGCACGCACGCCTGGCGGGACGAGAACCGCCTGCTGGGGACCGCGAGGAAGGGGGCGAGCAGGGGGAAGTAGACCGCACGCACAAGCGCACCCAAAACGAAGGGGACGAGCGGAGAAGAGGCCTCGCGAACGGAGAGGTTGTCGTGCCCCTTTTGGTAAATGCCCACGAACGCGGCGAACGCATACGCGACAAGCGACACGGACCAGGTGTCATACGTGTAGCTTGCCGAGAGGATCACCAGCGTCGGGAAGAGCGAGAACACCCCAAGTGCAAGCCTGCCGCCCCTCAGACGACGCATGGCGGCGAGCATCGTCAACGAGTAGAACAGCACTCCCGCGACGCGGCCCGCAATGTAGCGGCCGTCGAACCCCAGGTGCAGCAGCCGGCCGAACCAGAGCCCGACCGCGTTGGGGATGTTGCCCACATGAGCCGGGGCCACCCAGGTCCCACCTCCCAAGACGCTGGCCCCCTCGCAGACAAGGGGGTCAGCGTTCCTCTCGGCATCAGCGAGAAAGTCGTGGACGGCCGCCCTCGCCTCGGCATCCCTCTTCGTGGGGAGCACGCGCCGACCCTCGATGAGCTGCGACCAGTCGTGGGCGTTATGCGTGGCCATGATGACGTCCGCGCCCGTGTACTCCGCGTCCACCACGTAGGACATGGCGTTCGCGACGTCGAAGTGCGTGAACCCATCCCATGAGGACGAGGCGTAGCCGGGGAGGAGGAAGGCGCACAGCACCCCGGAGCACAGCGACATGGCGAAGAAGGCGTACTCGGGGGAGGCGCGCAGCAGGTCGTGAATCCCGACGGGACGGGGGCGGGCCATCGGGCCCGGTGCCGGGCCCGATGCGGCACCACCCTCTCGGGGCACGGGCCCCCTCCGCGCCCAAAGGCGCCCGCGCAGCCATAGCGCCAACGGAAGCGAGAGCGCGAAGAAGACGAGCATGCGCGCGGGCCGCCAGTCCGAAGGCGCGAGGGGGCTCGAGACCGGCGCCCCGAACAGGGTGCCGACCTCGAGCAGCACGCATGCGAGGATGGACCACAGCCCCGCAACGGCCCACCGCGCGCAGCGCTCGCCGCGAGAGCCCTCCTCCATCACACCAGCTTTGCCCAGCGCTTCTTGCCGCTCTGAAGCACGGTGCCCGCCGAGAAGAGCGCGGGGTCCACGTTGTAGCACTTGGGCTCCACGGCCTTGCCGTCGATCCTGACGCCACCGCCGTCGATGAGGCGGCGCGCCTCGCCCGTGCCGCCGGCGATCCTGACGTCCACCAGCAGCTTTGCCAGGTAGACCTTGCCCTCGTCGTTCACCTGGACCGTGGAGAGGGGGAACTCCGCGATGTCCTCGGGTGCCTCGCCCTTCTTGAACGTGGCGTCAAAGGCCGCCTGGGCTGCATCGCCCGCGCCCGCGCCGTGGTAGAGGTCGCAGATGTTGCGGGCAAGCTCGCGCTTGAGGGCGTACGGATCTGCCGTGCCATCCTTGAACTGGGCGTCAACGGCGTCGATCTGGTCGATGGAGAGCGTGGAGCACAGGCGGAAGTAGAGGGGCACCAGCTCGTCAGTGATGGACATGACCTTGCCGTACATGTCGTCGGCGGGGTCGGTGAGGCCGACGTAGTTCTTGTAGGACTTGGACATCTTCTTCACGCCGTCGGTGCCCACGAGCAGCGGCACCGTAAGCGCCACCTGCGGCTCCATGCCCATGGCGCGCATGAGGTCGCGGCCGGCGAGCAGGTTGAAGATCTGGTCGTTGCCGCCCATCTCGACGTCCGCCTTCACCACGACGGAGTCATAGGCCTGAAGGACCGGGTAGATGAACTCGTGCAGGGCGATGGACTGCCCGTTGGCGTAGCGGTTGTGGAAGTCCTCTCGCTCGAGGATGCGCGCCACGTTGAACTGGCTCATGAGCTCGAGCATCTTGGAGAGGTCGAGGGGCTTCAGCCAGTCGCCGTTGTGGACGATGGTGGTCTTCTCGGGGTCCAGCACCTTCATGGCCTGCGCCACGTAGGTCTTGGCGTTGGCCTCGACCTGCTCCTCGGTGAGGGGCGGCCGGGTGGAGTCGCGGCCGGACGGGTCGCCGATGAGGGCGGTGCCGTTGCCAATGATGAGCGTGACCTTGTGGCCCAGGTCCTGGAACTGGCGCATCTTGCGCAGGGGGACGGCGTGGCCGAGGTGAAGGTCGGGGCTGGTGGGGTCGACGCCCAGCTTGACGTTGAGCGGAACCCCGCGCTCAAGCTTCTTGCGAAGCTCGTCCATGGGCACGATCTGCATGGTGCCTGACGTGATGACCTTCAGCTGTTCTTCGACTGGCAACAAAGCTCCGCCCTCCGTGTGTGCTCGCATGTCTTCGCGGACCGCACCCGCGACCGCGCACGCACAAGGATAGCGCAGCTTGGTGCCGCGCGCCCGCCGCAGAAGGCGTCGCAGGCAAAGCCGCCTAGCGCACGGCGCCATGCGAGCGGCGCTTCGCAGCGCGCCTCACCGCCGCATACGCAACGCTTGGCACGCCGACGAGGACAAACACCATGGCCGCCTCATAGAGCGGGTGCTTCGCAAAGCAAGCGCTCAGCCCTGACGCGACTCGCGCCCCAATCCAGTTGATCACGGGGATGTGGAACAGGTACACGTACAGGGACGCCGAGGAGAGCGTGACGAGCGCGCCCTTCGCGCGCCCGCCCAACGCCCTGAGGCGCGGCTCCAACATGCGCACCACGCAGAACAGGCCCGCCGCGTACGTGGCGGCGAGCGGGAAGAACGCGTTCACGGGATACGAGTCATACGTTGGCGATGAAACGTTCACGGCATGCCCGATGGCGTACATGAGCGCCGGCGAGGCGAGCGTCGCAACAACCGCCGCCACGCGGACTGCACGGGTGTCTGGCACGTGCCCGGACAGGTAGTGGCCCAAGAGGAAGTAGAAGACGGACGTGTTCGCAAGAAGGGGCCAGCCCTGCACCGCACTCACGTCCTCCGGCCTCACAAGGTGGGCCCATGAGAGGGTTGGCGCCACAAACGCGAGGAGGAATCCGCCGGCCAGAAGCCCGCGAAGCAGGCGCGGCCTGTCGGCCGCAAGCGAGAGGAGCGGCGTCACGCAGTAGACGCCGATGATCGCGTAGAAGAACCAGTATGTGTCGTTGATCGTGTTGCCTAAGAGCCCATGGGCAAAGGCCCGCAGAGAGAAGTCCCTGGCGATGTCGCGCGCACCCCAGAAGGAGTCCGGGAAGAGTCCGTACGCAAGGTAGCAGGCAGCGCTTCCCACGAGAAGCGCCACGCCAACCCTAAGGACCCGCTTGCGGAAGAACTCCCTCGTGGTGTAGCGGGTGCGATACCCCATGAGGTTTGCGCCGCTCAGCATCATGAACACGGGGACGGCAAAGATGAAGGCCGCCTGTTGCGCGAGGGCGATGTTCCATTCGTGCCCGCGATCGGGCCCAAACACGCCAAGCGAGCAGTGCAGGGCGACGACGGCAAAGCACGAGAGGACATTGAGGACGTCCTCGAAGTAGAGCCGAGAGCGAGCGGACGCACCCAATGCGGACCCTCCGATTTTCTGGCGTTGCCATAACTGGCCTGAGATCTTGGAAACCTGATGGTAGGGCCTGCGCCGAATGGACGCAAGGCCTGGGCCAGGCTCGACTTCCACCATGCCAGGAGTAGCATACGAACGGAATCTGCCCACTTCGTCGCTCGTCCTCAACGCGCCGTCAACGCGCCGCCGCCCTGAGTGAGATTGGATCTTCGTGCCCATCGCCATCCCTGTCATGCTTCTCGTGCTCTACGCGCCCGCATGCTGCGTCCTTGTCGCCGCAGGCACCTCCACGTGCGCCTCTCTCGCCCTCTCCCCCGCCATCACAACGGCGTGGCTCGGGGTTGCCGGGGTCACCTACGCGCTTGCCGGGATTCCGGCAAACCCCATCACGATGCTTGTGCCCCCGGTCATCGCCTCGCTGCCCGTTGCCTTCCTTCTCAGCCGCCACCGCCCAATGCCTCCCATGCTTGGGCGTGGCCTCACCCCACGGGCCGCCCTGCTCTACGTCGCCGCAGGCACTGTCGCCTGCCTCTTTGTCTTTGTCTCTCGGGATTCCCTCATGGGCGGCTTCATCATGCAGTGGGACAACGACACGCACCTGGGGGTCATCCGTGCGTTTGCCGACTCGCAGAGCATGTCATCCCTGCGCGCAAGCTCCTACCTCACCGCTGCGGACGCCACGGCCAGCCCCTTTGGCGGGACGGCCGCCATAGCCGGCTTCTACCCCGCCGCCTTCCACGGGCTGTGCGCGCTTGTCGTCCTTGGCGCTGGGATATCCGCACCCGCGGCCATCAACGCCTTCGTCACCGTGGTCGGCTCCGTTGTCTTCCCCCTCGCGATGGCGCTCTGCACCTCCGAGGTGTTCGAGGGTGACCGTGTGGCGCTGCTCTCCGGTGCCATACTGTGCTGCCTCTTCCCCGCCATGCCCTACGCGACAACCGTCTTCGGTCCGCTCTACCCCAACATCTTCGCCTTTGCGCTGCTGCCTCTGGGCGTGGCGCTTGTCTTCAGCTTCATGAATGACAGGAGGCGGGCGAGCGCGCCGGGCATTGCCGCCCTCTTCGTCACCGTCGTCTCCCTTGTGTTCACGCATCCCAACGCCGTCTTTGCGCTTGGCGTGCTCACGGTGCCCTCCCTTGCGGCGTATGCCGCTCGCGAGCAGAGGCGTCGCGGGCGCCCCCGCGCGCAGGCCTGGGGCGCGGGGGCGGGAATTCTTGCCGCGGCCGTCACGGCCTGGGTTGCCCTCTTCAACGCGCCGTTCCTCCACGACATAGTCTCCAATTGCTGGGGCACCTACGAAAGCGTCGAGGGCGCCCTGTGCGAGCAGGTGCTGCTCATCACCAGCAGCTACCTCCACGAGCTGGGCGGGGGCCAGCCCCTCCTGTTTGCCCTGGCTGCCATTGGGGCCATATGCGACCTCGTTCGGCGAGGGCGGCCCGGGTTGGTGGCTTCGTATGTGGCGCTCCAGGCCATGTGCGTCGTCTCGGCATCGACGGAGGGGGTTGTCAGGCAGCTCGTCACCGGCTTCTGGTATACGGACTCGAACCGCCTTGCGGCGCTTCTCGCCATCCCCGCCATCATGTTTGCATCGGAGGGGGTCTCGGGAATATGCCAGGCCACCCAGCGGCTCCTGGGAAAGCCGTCGAAGCGCCCCGGGCTCCGCGCGGCGGCACGTGCCGTCCCAGCGCTTGTTGCCATCGCCCTCGTCGCAGCCGAGGCGGTTGCCCCCCTCCCCCACAGCGGGACGCTTGGTCGCCTTCGCCACGATGCCAAGGCCGCGTATGGCAGGTGGAACTCCCTCAACAGCGAAGAGACGCGCGGCGCGTTGCGTGACATCAAGGAGATCGTGGGGGACGACACCGTTGCCAACTCGACGTACGATGGGAGCCTGTATGCCTACGGCACCAACGGCATCCGCACGCTCTACAGGACAAACGATGCGTTGGGAGACCCCGGCGACCCACGCGATACCGCCGGCGCGCAGCTTGTCCGCACCAGACTCAACCAGATCGCAACCGATGCGAGCGTCCGGGCAGAGGCGAGGCGCAGGGGTATACGCTGGGTGCTGCAGATGGACGTGACGGGAGGGTCCCAGCAAGCGGACGTCTCGTATCGCCCCGAGGACTGGACCGGCATCGAGTCCATTGACGAGGACACCCCCGGGTTCCAGCTCGCCTACGCGAATGGGAGCATGCGGCTATACCGCGTGGTCGAGTAGCCCCGCAGGTGCCTGCCGCCGCGGGGATCGCGCGCGAAGCCCCCCGGCGTCCACGCAGAACGGACACAAGCCCCTAGAATCCATTCTCTATAATGAGGGCCGATTGTGTCCACACAAGGAGGTTCCATGGGCATCAGAACCCGCAGGGCTCACAAGCACTCCAGCACGCATGCCGCCGGCTTTGGCATCGCCGGCGTCTTTGGCTTCATAGCGCTCTTCGCGTTGGCGCTGGCCCTCTCCCTGGGCACGGTCGTGGACTCGTGGCTTCAGGACCTGCCCGACTACGAGTCGGCAGACGCCTACCTCGTCGCCGAGCCCACCATCGTCTATGCCGCCGACGGCACGGAGGTGGCCCAGTACTACCTCCAGAACCGGCGCTCCATCACGCTCGACGGGATCTCCGACTATGTGAAGAAGGGCACGGTCGACGTCGAGGACCAGCGCTTCTACCACCACAACGGCGTTGACCCCCAGGGCATCATGCGCGCCGTCGCGAGCCAGCTCATCGGCCGCTCCGAAGGCGCGTCCACCATCACGCAGCAGCTCGTGAGGAACACGGTCCTCTCGTCCGAGCAGTTCGATCAGACGCTCAAGCGCAAGGTCCGCGAGGCATACATCGCCATCCAGATGGAGAAGACCTACTCCAAGGACCAGATCCTCAACATGTACCTCAACACCATCTACTACGGCGAGGGCGCCTACGGCATCGAGGCCGCAAGCGTCACCTACTTCAACAAGCACGCCTCCGAGCTCACGCTGGCCGAGGCGGCCGCGCTCGTGGGCATCCCCAACTCGCCCTCCTACTACGACCCCCTCGTGAACCCCGATGCCTGCGTCGCCCGCCGCAACAAGGTCCTGGGCAACATGCTCGAGATGGGCGACATCACGCAGGAGGAGCACGACGAGGCGGTCGCCGAGGAGCTCGCCCTCAACCCCGGTTCGCTGCAGGACGAGTCGTCGGGGTCCTACCCCTACTTCACCGACTACGTGAAGACGCTCCTCCAGAGCGACTTTGACAACGACACCATCCTCAAGGGCGGTCTGAGGGTCTACACCACCCTTGAGCCCGACAAGCAGCAGGCCGCCGAGGACGCCGCCGACAGCCTCATCTCCAACTCCGGCAACGACGAACTCTCCGCCGCGCTGGTCTCCATCGACAACACCAACGGACACATCGTGGCCATGGTGGGCGGCACCAACTACGGCTATGACGAGAGCAAGGGGCAAAGCTCCCTCAACCTCGCGGTGAGCCAGCGGCAGGCGGGCTCCAGCTTCAAGCCGTTCATGCTCATGGCCGCCATGATCGACGGCATGAGTCCCACGATCATCCTCAACTGCAACTCGCCCATGCAGATCACGTCCACCTGGTCGCCCCACAACTACGAGAACGCGCAGTACGGCTACGTGTCGCTCGCGCGCGCGACCGAGCTCTCGTCGAACACCGCCTATGCGCAGGTGGTCATGGCCGTCGGCGTCGATAGGCTCATCGAGACGGCACACCTCATGGGCATCGACTCGGATCTCGCGTCCGTCCCCTCGCTGGTGTTGGGCTCCTCGGGCGTCACGCCGCTTGAGATGTGCGAGGCCTACAGCGTCTTTGCCACCAACGGAGTACACCGCGACGCCATCGCGATCACCAAGATCGAGGACCGCAACGGCAACACGGTCTACGAGCACGAGGACGACCCCAAGCAGGTCATCGACGAGGGCGTCGCCCAGGACGCGCGCAAGGTCCTCGAAGGCGTCGTCCGCGCCGGCTACACCACAAACTACGTACACAACCGCTTCAGCGCCAACCAGCCCGTAGGCGGCAAGACCGGCACCTCGGACAAGGCCGACAACCTCTGGTTCTGCGGCTTCACGCCGCAGCTCACCACCACGGTGTGGGTGGGCAACCGAGACAACAACCGGGCCGCGTACTACAGGGGTTCGCTGGCCTCGACGCCCACGACGGCCCAGCCCATCTGGACCAACTACATGAACGCCGTGCTCAAGGGCGTGGATCGCGAGGAGTTCCCCAAGTCCACCGAGGCCGTCGACTACAAGGCCAACGGCTCCTGGACCTTCGTGGGCACCTCTGCCTCCACCAACTCGAGCCCGTCATGGAACAGCGCCCCCGAGACCACGACCAACTCCACGACGACCGAGACCACCACCAACGCCACCACGACGGACACGAGAGAGACCAACGCGAGCAACACCGAGACAAGCGCCGGAACCGGTGGGGCCGACGGCAACGGCGGAAACGAAAACGGCGGGACCGGCGGCAACGGAAACGGCGGCAATGGCGGCGGCGAGAACACAGGCGCCGACACGGGCACGAACGCCGGCGCCAACGCGGGCGGAGCCACGGGCCAGTAGCGCTGGGGGGATGCGCTGCCCCGCGGGGACGGCCCGGCGCGGGTCCATGGGCCGTCCCCGCACTGCTCCCGCGCGAGCCGCACGGCAAGAGGGGCCTCGGCGAGAATCGCCGGGGTCCCTCTCCCATTGCCGCATGGACTCCTTGCCCCGCCCGGCCAGACGGCGCGGGCGCGCGCCTCCGGGCAGGCCGTGGCCCGCCGGCCGGCGCATCTACTTCGAGTTGCCGAGCTTCTTCACGAGCGCCTGCAGGTCGGCCGCATGCTGGCCGTCCATCGCAACCACGAGCACCGTGTCGTTGCCGGCGACAGAGCCCAACGCATGGGAGAGCGCGGCGCCGTCGATGGCCGCGGCGACGCCCGAGGCGGTCCCCGGCTGGCACTTGATCACCACGAGGTTCTCGGCCCTGAGCACGTCCACCACGAACTCGGAGAGCATCCGCTGCAGGTGAAGGTCCTCGGAAAGCACGTAGATGCCCTCGGGGAGCTTGCGCAGGCCCATCTCGGTGATGTCCCTCGAGACCGTCGCCTGCGTACACGAGAAGCCCATTGCCTGGAGCTCCTCCACCAGCGCGCGCTGGGTGCGAATGGACTTGTTGCGGATTATCTGCCTGATGGCTTCCTGCCTGTTGTTTCTCTGCTTAGCCACGTAAAACCTCTCAACGAACTGTCTGCCTTTTGGTCCACCAAAAAACGGTGAATACTTCCTTTGGATTATACGTATCAAAGTTAGCGCATCCGCATGCGTTCACACAGGGGCCACACATGCACCATACCTGCGGTATTTGGGAGTCGCTACCCGGAGAAAGGTCAATGCCGTGCCGCTTGTGGCAACATTTTATCGCATTTGCGCCACTTGGGGGACTCCCGGGCGCCGGAAACCCAACACTGCCCTATAGTGCATACATGATACGTGAGGCGGCATTCCGGATGGCCGGCCCGGCCGCTCGCCATTCGCAAAGCTGCATCGACCTTTGGCACGCCCGCGCGCCACGCAAGGAGGGGGTCATGGAGTACTCCGACGGCAGGTCCCAGAGGCCCCAGCGAGACGCGGGGCGCACTCACGGCTCGCGACCCCATGGTGAGGAGGGCCTTTCCCACCGCCGGGCCAACGGCTCGCGCGGAGGTCGCGGCATGGGCGGGGCGGGGCGGGCGCGCCAGCGGCGGCCACGCGGCTCTGTGCAGGGCGGGAGGGGGCAGCGCGGCTACGAGCTGAGAAGCCGCATCATCGGCTTTGGGAACGCGGGTAGGCGCAGGCGCATAGCCGGCTTTGACGCCCGCATGGTCCTCGCGCTGGTGCTGGCCATTCTCGCCATCGTGCTTCTCGTCTTCGCCGTGTCCAGCTGCGTCTCTAACAATGCCACCCAGCAGCAGGAGTCCGAGGCGGAGAAGCCCCGCGTGGCGACGGGCATCTCGGACGAACTCTCGCAGGAGCTCACCGCGCGCCTCGACCAGGGCGACCAGATCGCGCAGATCGCGAGCAACGCCGACCAATATCCGGACGAGCGCCTGGTGCGGCTGGCGCTCGACGAGCCCGGCGCCATCTCGCTTGTCGCCGGCTATCCGAAGTCCGACAAGGCGGCCCAGGCATACGGCGAGGAGGCCTCGATTGGCAGCTATCCGCAGCTGTACGACTGGGACTCCCGCTGGGGCGCGGTGGACTACGCCGGCAGCGCGCTCGCGGTGACGGGCTCTGGCCCCACCGTGATGGCGATGGCGACGATTGGCCTCACCGGCTCTGCCGACAACACGCCCGCGACCATTGCGAAGCTGGCGGAGGACAAAGGCCTGGCCACGGGAGACTCGGGCCTCAGCGGCGACTTCTTCACGACCGAGTCCAACTCGCTCGGCGTGGTCTACCACAGCTATGACACCTCCGCCGACAACATCTCTGCGGTGCTCACGTCCGGGACCGTGCTGGCCATGGAGGCCAAGGCCGACAGCCTCACCCCCTACGACCACTGGATCCTCGTGGTTGAGAAGGGCGCCGACGACACCTACACCGTACACGACCCCACCTCGACCGGCGTGACCGCCAAGACCTGGGGCGCCGACACGCTTGCCCGCGCCTCCACGGGCAAGTTCTACGCGCTCACGAAGATGGCGTCGTAGGGCGCGCGCGGAGCAGGGCGGGCCTGGCCGTGCGCCCCTCTCGCCCGACTTGCCAGCGGTTCCCGCGCCCCCGGCGCCTAGGCTCCCACCAGGGCGAAGTACGCGACGACGGCGACGCCCAGCGCGATGCGGTACCAGCCGAAGGGCTTGAAGTCGTGCCTCTTCACGAAGCCCATGAGGAAGCGGATGGCCGCAAGCGACACGACAAAGGCCACGGCACAGCCCGTGAGCAGAGTGGCGACCTCGAAGGTGGAGAAGGAGTTGCCCTTGAGGAAGTACTTCACGAGACGCAGGCCCGAGGCACCAGCCATGACGGGGATGGCCAGGTAGAACGTGAACTGCGCGACTGCGGTGCGCGAGCAGCCCAGGATGAGGCCTCCGATGATGGTGGAGCCGGAGCGCGAGGTGCCCGGGACGATGGAGAGCACCTGGAAGAGGCCGATGCCCAGGGCCGTCTTCCAGTCGAGGTCCTCGACGTCCTGGATGCGGGCATCGGCGTCGGCCGCCTGCGAGACCGAGAGCCCCTGCTGGGGCTGGGAGGCGCTTGCCGCGAGGTGGCGGGGGCGATAGGGGCCGGACGGCCGGGCCGCGGATTGGGCGGACATGAGGCGCCGGGCGCGGCGCTCGCGAGCAACCTCGATCACGATGAAGACGATGCCGTAGGCGATGAGGGCCGCCGCGATCACAAACGGGCTTCCCAGGTGGTCCTCGATCCAGTTGTCAAGCGGCAGGCCAACCGCTGCGGCGGGGATGCAGGCGACAACGGTCTTGCCCCACAGCGTCCAGGTGGAGCGGCGCTCGCCGGCAGACTTGGAGCGCGAGAAGGGGTTGAGCTCGTGGAAGAAGGCGACGAGCACGGCGAGGATGGCACCGAGTTGGATCACCACGAGGAACATGTCCCAGAAGTCCTTCGAGACGACGAGCGGCATGAACTGCTCGAGAAGGAGCATGTGCCCCGTCGACGAGACGGGCAGCCACTCGGTGATGCCTTCGACCACGCCATAGATCGCTGCCTTGAGAAGCTCGAGAAGATCCACGTTTCCCCCTCCTTGCGCCGGCCCCGGCGGCAGGCGCGCGTGCTTGCGAACGTGTCCATCATGAAGGGGCCATGCGGCGCGCGGGCCAGCTGCGGCGGGCATTCAGGGAAAAACTACGCACAGGGCGCGAGCGCCCGGTAGCCACGCCCGATGGCGATCCCACCCCCTCCACAGCCCCGGTCCCGGCTTCCCCGCGGTCCCCGGCTCCCCCACAGTCCCCGGCTCCCCCACAGTCCCTGGCTTTCCCATCCCGAAATTACGCACGGCTGAGGCTTTGCGTTTTGCCAACCTGCGGTTTGGGACCCCGATGACGGGGACCCAAGGGCCGAGAGGGGCCCGAGGGCCGGCGGCGCCCCGAGAGGCCGGAGAGACGGGGCTCGGCTCCGAACATGCGGCCCCGCCACCCGCTTCGGGTAGAATTGTCAGCCTACACGCATCGCGAAGAGGGGAAACCATGGCGCTCAACCTGCAGAACGCTCGCTTCATCGCCTCATACGGCACGGTCGACGGGCTCCCCGCCCCCACCACGCCCGAGGTCGCCTTTGTCGGCCGCTCCAACGTAGGCAAGTCGTCTCTGCTCAACAAGCTGCTGGGGCGCAAGGCGCTTGCGAAGGTCTCGTCGCAGCCGGGTAAGACGGCCAACGTGAACTTCTTCGAGGCCGACGGCATCAGCTTTGTTGACCTGCCCGGCTACGGCTACGCGCGCGTCTCGATGTCCGAACGCCAGCGCTGGGCAAACCTCATCGCGGGCTACTTCGCCCAGGAGCGCAGCTTCAACCTGGTCATCGCCCTCGTCGACGTGCGGCTTGAGGCGCAGAGGCTCGACCAGGACATGCTTGCGTTCCTCCGCGAGAATGACCTGCCCTTCGTGATCGCGCTCACCAAGGCCGACAAGCTCAGCCGTCCCAAGCAGGCACGACAGGTCGACCTCCTCTCCCGCCAGCTCGAGGTGCCGCGCGACCAGATGCTGCTCACCTCCGCGCAGACCGGCCTGGGCATCGACGAGCTTCGCCGTCGCATCGAGAGGGCCTGCGACTAGCCGGCCCCGCCGCGGCGTACGCCACGTGCCGCGGCGCGCCCAACCTCCGCCCGCGGTCCCGCCGCCCCGCCGCGCGCCCCGCGTCCCTCTCGCGCTACAATAGTCCGTCACGCTTTCGTGCCGGGCACTGGGAGGACGCATGGCAGACGAGACGCACGACAAGACGTTCCGTGAGGAGCAGAACCACCTGAGCGCGATATACGCCCAGCTCTGCGCCCTGCGCGACACCCTCACCGAGGAGATAGAGACCAATCACAAGGGCGCCGCGGACGACCTGCGCGAGATGAGCGAGGAGATTCGCCCCGACTTTGGCGGCACGGACGAGACCATGGAGACCCTCGCCGCCATCGAGACGCTCAACTCGGTCATCGACACGTACAACCAGTACCACGACTTCACCGTCGAGAAGCTCCAGCGCGTTCTCTTGCTCCTGCGCCAGCCCTACTTCGCCAAGGTCACGCTCGAGATGCGCCCCGGCCGGCCGGCGCGCGACGTCTACATCGGAGCCGCGGGCATAACCGACGAGCGTAAGCGGCCCCTCATCGTGGACTGGCGCAGCCCCGTGGCCGAGACCTACTACAACCAGGAGATGGGGCCCACCTCCTACCAGGTCGACGGCCGCACGCGCACCGTCAACCTGCTGCTGCGCCGCCAGTTCGACATCACGGGCGACACGCTCAACTCGTACTTCGACACCACCGTGGCCATCGAGGACTCGCTCCTTCTCGGTGCCCTCAAGAAGCACCACTCCGAGAAGCTCGCGGCGATCACCGCGACCATCCAGCGCGAGCAGAACGCGGTCATACGGCACGAGGACGTTCCCGTCCTCCTCGTGAGCGGCATCGCGGGGTCGGGCAAGACATCCGTGCTGCTCCAGCGCGTGGCCTACCTCTTCTACCGGGAGCGCAAGACGCTCTCGGCCGACCAGGTCTTCCTCTTCACGCCAAACGACGTCTTTCGCCGCTACATCGACGCGGTGCTGCCCAGCATGGGCGAGAAGAACCCGCGCATTTTCACGTGGCGCGGCTTTCTCGCGGACCTCGGCCTCTCCGAGCGCGGCGACGGTCGCGACGGCAGCCCAGCAGAGCTCGCGCGCCTGGAGCAAGGCGTGCGCTCGCTCTCGCTTGAGCCCGACGACCTGCGCGAGGTCCGCTGCGGCGAGCGCATGATGCTCAAGGCCTCCTCGGTGGCCGGCGCCGTGGCCAAGTTCTCGCAGATTCCCGTGGGGCCTCGCCTCACCGCACTGGTGAAGGACGAGCTGCACGACCGCCTCGACCGCAGGCTCGCGGCGCTCTCGAAGAGCGAGGAGGTATGGGAGGAGATGCTCGGCCTGGACGTTGAGGAGCAGGTCGAGATCTTCGGCCAGACGATAAGCCCCGCAGATGACGGGGAATGCGCCACCTACGCCCTCGCCTACCTGAAGCATCTCTTTTCTGGTGCGCACGACGAGATCGAGCGCGGCAACTGGCTGCGCATCGACCGCATTGGCATGCGCGTGCTGGGCAAGGGCGCGCTCTCTGCGGCGGAGTGGGTCTACCTCAAGCTCCTGGTGACGGGCGGCGGCGAGAAGTCCGTGCGCTACGTGATGGTGGACGAGGTGCAGGACTACACCGTGACGCAGCTCATGGTGCTCGCGCGCTACTTCCCGCGCGCCCACTTCATGCTGCTGGGCGACGAGCACCAGGCCGTCCGCGAGGGCACGGCGACCTTCGACCAGATGCGGCAGATCTTCTCGTCGACGCATGGCAAGGTCGAGACCTGCGAGCTTCTCACCAGCTATCGCTCAAGCCCCGAGATCACAAAGCTCTTCACGAGCCTTCTGCCCCTAGACGAGCGGGCGCGCCTCACCTCGGTGCAGCGCGCGGGCACGCCGCCCACCATCGTCGAGGTGGAAGACGGCAACGTGGAGAGCTACATTGCCGAACTGGCGCGCATTGCCGAAGGGGCCGCAGGCGAGGAGGGCCTCACCGCCATCGTCGCCGCCGACGCCGCGCGCGCCAACTGGATCTCGAAGCAGCTGGAAGGCCGCGCGCGCCTCATGGATCGCGACTCCGCCATGCCGGCCACCGGGGTGGTGGTGATGGACCTGCGCCTGGCGAAGGGCCTCGAGTTTGACCACGTGGTGGTGCCGGACGCACAGGCGGAGGTCTACCCCGACACCCCCCTCTCGCGCCGCAGGCTCTACACCGCCGTCAGCCGCGCGATGCACAAGGTCACGATCGTCTCGCAGGGGGCGCTGACACCGCTTCTCCTGTAAATAGTATTCTTAAGAGAATTATTCTCTATAGAATACTATTTGTTCCAAGCCCGACATCCAGCACCTCAGGGGCAGGAACTTCTAGATGCCCGCAAGGCTCACCGCGAGGGCTTGTACAGACGAGGAGGCTGTCATGTTCGTTGGACGTCAGAGGGAACTCGCACAGCTCGAGCAGCTATACGCATCCGACAAGTTCCAGCTTGTCGTTGTGTATGGCCGCAGGCGCGTCGGAAAGACCACCCTCATTTCCAAGTTCTGCGAGCACAAGCGCACACTCTTCTTCACGGCTCTCGAACAGGCCGACAAGGACAACCTTGCGGACTTCAGCCGTGCCGTATATTCATTCTTCGACCTGCCCGCTAGCACTGGAGCGTTTGCCACGTGGACAGACGCATTTGGCTTCATTGCTGAGCGCGGCAGGCACGAGCGCTTCGTGTTTGCATTCGACGAACTCCCCTATGCTGCGCAGAGAAACGAGTCCATTCCCTCTGCGTTGCAGGTCGCCATTGACCATGCTTTCAAGCAGACGAATGTCTTCATGATGCTCTGCGGCAGCAACGAGGGCTTTATGGAAAGTGACGTACTGGGGAGAAAGAGTCCGCTCTACGGCAGGCGAACTGCCCAGATGAAGGTTGGGCCACTGGGCTACCTGGAGGCAGCCCAGATGTTCCCTGGTCTTTCTCCGCAGGAGCAGTTCGAGTATTACGGCTGTTTTGGAGGAGTCCCCTACTATCTAGAGCAGGTCGATCCCGACCGAGGGTTTAGAGACAACCTCGCAGATCTCTACTTCAACCCCTTGGGATTCCTCTTTGATGAGCCATACGGACTTCTACGCCAGGAATTCTCGGAACCAGCGCTCTACGCATCCCTCCTCCGCGCAATCGCGGGAGGGGCCAATCGAGCCAAACTTATGGCAGACAGAGCCGGAGTCGATGCCACCACGATTCCCAAGTACCTCTCATCTCTTTGCCAGCTTGGCATCATTGAGAAGATCACGCCGTTTGGTGAAAGCGAGCGGTCAAGTAGGCGGGGAATCTATCGAATCCGCGACGCATGCTATGACTTCTGGTTCCGATTCGTCATGCCTCGCATAAGCGACATAGAGGGAGGCTTTGGCAAGGCCTTTGTCCACCGCCTTCCCGAGCAGCAGCTCGATGACTATCTGGGACATCGCTTCGAGCGCCTGTGCCTCGAGTGGCTGGGCGAGCAGGCGCTCGCGAGCAAGCTCCCCATCGCCGTCACGCGGTTGGGAAGCTGGTGGGGAACCAACCCCGTCACGCATGCACAAGACGATATCGACGTCATCGCGGCGGACCCAATGGAGCACACGATGCTTATCGGCGAATGCAAGTACCGCGAGGAGTTTGACGAGACGGGCGAGCTGTCAGACCTCGACGGGAAAAGAGACCTGGTCAGGGGATATACTACGGAGGGCATCATGCTCTTCACCAAAAAGAGCGTCTCCCAGGGGACCGCTCGGAAGTGCGAGAGTCGCAAAGACGTGATGCTTGTGACGCTTGATCAAATGTACAAGGGGTAGGCCCCCGCGCATTACGAATCACCTCCCCAGCTCTCCGTCAGAGCATCCAAGCCCCAGGTAGGCCCCCGCGCATTACGAATCGCCCCGCGCATCTCCCAGACACGCCGTCCGGGCATGGAGAAGCTCCGCGTCGCCGGGCGCATGCGAGGCCACAAGCAGCGTGCGACCGTCAAGGTGGCGCAGGACAAAGGCACCAGCGGCCTTGTGCGACGCTGCGTCGAGCGAGGCGAATGGCTCGTCGAGCACCACAGCCGCACCGGGGTGCGCGAGCGCACGCGCCAGCTCAACGCGACGCCGCTGCCCGCCGGAGAGCTCCGCGACCGGCCTTCCCACGGCATCCTCCGGCAGAAGCTCAGCCAGCAGAGAGCGCGCCCCCTCCCACGAGAGCGCGCCCGCCGAGCAGAGCAGGACGTTCTGCTCGGCAGTCATGGCCTCCACCAGCCGCGCGTCCTGGAACTGCACGGAGAGCCTGCCCCAGCCCGGCGCCATGACGCGCCCCGAGAGCGGGACGAGAAGCCCGCAGACCGCGCGCACCAGCGTGGACTTTCCCGCGCCGGAGGGGTCGGAAAGCACCGTGCGCGAGCCTGCCGCAAGCGAGAGATTGCAGGTGGCCACTGGCGCGCCGTCGTAGCCGAGGGACACGTTCTCAAATGAGATCCCCGACGGCGCGGGGGCCGTCGGTGCAAGGGCCGCCGACCGCCGACGCACGGCCGCGTGCCGCGATCGCGGCACGCTTGCGGCGATCGCCCAGCCGCCGGTGGAGCGCAGGAGCGCCAGGAAGGCCTGCTCGCACGCCCACGAAAGCGCCACCACAACGATGGTCCACGCAAAGAGGTCGCCGGTCTCGAGCAGGAGCTTCGCCTGGTAGACGCGCTCGCCCATGGAGCCGCGCGGGCTGCCGATGAGCTCGGCGGCAACGCCGGCCTTCCATGCCATGCCGCAGGCGTTTCTGCACGTTGCAACGAGGTACGGGAGGAGCTGCTGCCACGTGTCCGCCAGGAAGCGCCGCCATCCGGGCACGCCCATCACGCGGAGCAGCTCGCCCAGGCCGGGATCCGCCGCCGCACGCCCCTCGAGCACGCAGAAGTAGATGGCGGGAAACCCGGCGAGAAAGACGGCGATGGCCGAGACGCGCACCGGCCCCACCCACATGAGCAGCAGCACGATCACGCAGACGATGGGCACGCTCTTGAGAAAGCTCACCGCCGGGGCGAGGAGCTCGGCCAGGGCGCGCCAGCGGTGCGCGGCCAACCCGAGCGCCAGCCCCGACACAAACGCCAGCGCAAAGCCCACGGCGATTCTCGCCAGCGAGAAGACCGCCGTGGACCAGAAGGCTGCCGTGGGGACAAGCCGCGCCAGGCGCACGAGCACCGCCACGGGCCCCGCGAGCAGCAGCTCTGAGGCTACGGCCATGCTCGCCAGCTGCCACACCGCAAGCCAGAAGGCCACGGTGCCCGCACGGCGCAGCGCGTCACGCGGGCCCATGGATGACCTGTTGCTCCCGGCTGCCACCCCGCTACCCCGGATGCGGCCTAGGCTCCGTAGTAGAAGTCGTCGCCAGGCAGCGCGCCACCCACCGAGGAGGCGTCGGCGTCATAGAGGACCTGCAAGTACCCGGAGAGCGCCGGGCGCATGTCCTCGCCCGTGGTGCAGACGATGTTGCACTTGGGGATGGCCTTCTCGGCGATGGCCTCGTTGGCAACGATGCCGGCCTTCATCACGAGCGGCGCCGCGGCGGCGGGGTCGCCGTTCACGGTGGCGACGGACTCGGCGTGGCGAGAGAGGAAGTCCGCGATGGCGGCGGGGTGCTCGTCCACGAACTCGGAGCGGGCGATGGTCACGCCCATCACGAACTGGCTACCCGAGGCGCCGGCGTAGCGGTCCCAGACGTCGGAGAGCCTCACGGGCGCAGAGAGCGAGGGGACCTTGGCCAGCGTGGCCGTGGTGAAGGGCTCGGGCAGGATGGCGATGGCAGTGGGGTCCGCCTGGATTGCCGCGGCGCACTCGCCGTGCTCGCTCTTGAACTCGATGGTCACCCGGTCCCTGATGCCGGCCTGGTCGAGCAGGTAGTTGAGCGTGTACTCGGGGCTGGCGCCCTGGCCGGAGAGGTAGACGGTGTGTCCGGCAAGATCCTCGAACTGCTCGACGGAGGCGTCGCCGGTGACCACGGAGAGCACGCCGAGCGTGTTGACGTCAATCACGCGCACGCCGCCATTGGTCTTGTTGTAGAGGACCGAGGCCGCGTTGGAGGGCACGAGGGCGATGTCCGCCTTGCCCTGGATGACCAGCGGCAGAACCTGGTCGGGCGCGCCGGAGATGGTGTAGGAGTAGGCGATGCCGGTCGAGCCCTCGGCGGGCTCGGCGGGGGCGTCCTCGGTGGGGATGCCGGAAGTGGTGTCCATCATCGAGACCAGACCGATGGCGGTGGGGCCCTTGAGCGACGCCACGCGGACGGTCACGTCCTCGCTGGCGGCAGTGGAGGAGGAGTCGCTGGTAGCGGCGGCATCGGCAGGCTGCGTCTGGCTGGTGCCGCAGGCCGAGAGCGCAAGCCCGGCGGTGACGGAGCCAAGCGCGGCAAGCGCCTGGCGACGGGTAAGGTTGGTGTTCTTGAGCATGGTCTCTCCTCACATGTTGTCGGCGCACCGTGGGAAGGCGCCTCTCGTCTGTGGTGTGGCCGCTGCCGCGCGGTCGGCTTTGGTGCCTTTCGTCCGGCCGTCTTGTGGCCTCGCGTTGGGCCTGCCCATTCTAGCATGCGAGAGGTGCCGGATCGCCGTTCTCGCAGGATCGAGCCTGCACGGGCGCGGTGGTGCGGGGTGCGGGGTGTGGGGTGCGGTAGCGCGGTGGCGCGGTACCCCCCGCCACCATGCGGCGCCCATCCTGCCGTCACACATTCGGACCCGAAGCTGTGACCCGTGCAGGTCGATACACGATCGGCTCCCGAATGTGTTGCGGCAGGCCCCGGAGGAAGGGTCTCTCGTCACACATTCGGACCCGAAGCTGTGACCCGTGCAGTCCGCAACACATTCGCCCCCCGAATGTGTTGCGGACTGATACACAATCGTTGCCGAACGTGTGACCCGCGCAGGTCGATACACGATCGGCTCCCGAATGTGTTGCGGCTCGCCACGGCGGGGGCCTCTCGTCACAGATTCGGACCCCAAACGTGTGACGGCGACGGCGACGGTGCGCGTCGCGGCGCACGTCACCTGCGACATGCGCCGCGGTGCGGATCGAAGCGCAGCTCCCCGCCGCCCGGCCGCCCGTCGCGCATCTCAGCGTGTACCATGGAGACGTCCAAAACACCTCCGCCCAAAGGAGCACGCATGCAGTACCAGTCACGCGACCAGATCCCCGAAAAGTACCGCTGGGACCTCTCGTCTATGTGCGCAGACGACAATGACTTCGAGCGCCAGCTCAAGGCGGCCAAGGCGCTCCCGTCAAAGCTCGCGGCGTACAGGGGGCGCGTGAGCGCCTCGCCGGCAGACCTTCTCGCCTACCTGCGGCTCACGGACGAGGCGAACGTGACCCTCGGTCGCCTGGGCAACTACGCCGACCGCCGTGCGGACACCGACACCCGCGTGGCCCGCTACCAGGTCTATTCTGACCAGGTCAGAGGCCTTGGGGTCGAGGCGCAGGAGGCCGGCTCGTGGTTCTCGGCAGAGCTCCTTGGCATGACAGACGAGACACTCGCCGCCTTCTTTTCCGAGGAGCCCGGCCTCGAGCACTACCGCCGCGCGATCGAGCGCGAGCTGCGCATGCGCCCGCACCGCCTCTCGGCCCCGGAGGAGGCAATCCTCGCGCGCGCAGGCGACGCCGCCGCCCAGCCGGAGCGCGTGTTCTCTCAGCTCAACGATGCCGACCTCACCTTTGCCGACGCCGTGGACGCCCAGGGCGAGAAGCACCCCGTCAGCCACGGCAGCTTCATCGGCCTCGAGCGCAGCCACGACCGCGCGCTGCGCAAGTCCGCCTTCGACTCGGTCTACGCGAGCTACGGAGCGCACCGCAACACCTGTGCCGGGCTTCTCGCCGCCCAGGTCAAGCAGCTTAAGTTCTTCTCCGACTCGCGCCGCTACAAAGACGCCCTCGAGTACTGCCTCGACGCCAACGAGGTGCCCGTCTCGGTCTATGACAACCTCGTGGGCGCGGTACATAAGAACCTGGGGGCGCTCCACGACTACGCGAGGCTGCGCAAGCAGGCGCTAGGCGTGGACGAGCTGCACTTCTGGGACATGTACGTGCCGCTCGTCGACTCCGTTAACCTCACCTTCACCTACGAGGAGGCCTGGGACCTCATTCTGAAGGCACTCGAGCCGCTGGGCGATGACTACCTGGCCGTCGTGCGCCAGGGCCTCGAGCAGCGCTGGATCGACGCATACGAGACGCCCGGCAAGCGCTCCGGTGCCTATTCCGCAGGCTCCTACGGCACCAACCCCGTGATCCTCACGAGCTTCGACGGCCACCTCGACGACGTCTTCACGCTGGCGCACGAGATGGGCCACTCGATGCACACGTACCTCTCGTGCCACGCGCAGTCGCCCACCTACTGCGACTACCCCATCTTTGTGGCCGAGGTGGCCTCCACCTGCAACGAGGCGCTGCTCTCGCACTACCTGCTGGAGCACACCACGGACCCCGCGACCCATGCCTACGTGCTCAACAACTTTGTCGAGTCGTTCCGCGCGACGCTCTTTCGCCAGTGCATGTTCGCCGAGTTCGAGCGCGACGTGAACGAGATGAACGCCGACGGCCGCGGTGTGACGGCTGACGCCCTCTGCGAGCGCTGGGGCGAACTCAACGCGCAGTACTTCGGCGACGCCGTGGTGATAGACGACGGCATCTGCCTGGAGTGGGCGCGCATCCCGCACTTCTACTACGGCTACTACGTCTACCAGTACGCGACGAGCTACGCGGCGGCCATAGCCATCTCGAACCGCATCCTTGCCGAGGGCGCGCCGGCCGTCGGGGACTACCTGGGCTGTCTCAAGGGGGGCTCAAGCAAGCCGCCCATCGAGCTTCTGCGCGGTGCCGGCGTGGACATGGCCACACCCAAGCCCGTCGAGGATGCCCTCGCGTACTTCTCGCGCCTGGTGGGCCAGCTCCGGGAGGAGCTCTAGGACGAGAGGGCCCGCAACGAGGTGAGAGGCCCGGCCGTGCCACCGGGACCCGGCCGCGCCGCCGGGACCCGGCCGGGTCCCCAGCTCCTGCAAAAGCGTCTAGTATGTATCCCACTGAGCGGCTGGGTTTTTGGTGGGCTACAATGTCTGACACTTCATACGGACATGGGGGGATCGCAGATGGGCACCGGGCTTCATGCTTCAATGGATCGCAGGTCTTTTCTCGGCGCAATGGCTGTGGGGGCCTCTCTCGCACCGTTCGCGCTTGCGGGCTGCGGAAGCACGCAAGGAGGCGCCACCGACAGCTCCTCCACCATGGACCCGGCGGACGGCCTCTCCGGCCGGCACCTCAGCTTCGTAGGCGACGACGCCTTCGCACCCTACCGCTACATCAAGATGCAGCCTGACGGCACCCAGAAGGTCGTCGGCCTCGACATCGCCATCGCGGACGAGATGGCCCGCCGCCTCGGCTTCGCGTACGACTTCGAGCCGCAGGAGTTCGCCGCCACCCTGGCCTCCGTCCAGGCAAGCGACACGTCCTTCACGATGGCCATGTCCTCGAACGCCGAGCGCGAGCAGACCTACGACTTCACCCGTGGCTACTATCAGCCGCGCGTTGGCGTGCTCACCTTGGGTGGCGGCGCAATCACGAGCATCGACGGCCTTGCCGGCAAGAGCATTGCCTGCACCACCGGCACCGTGCAGAACAAGTTCGTGTCCACCACCCTGCCAGACGCCGACATCCACACCTACGACGGCGGCGACCAGTGCCTGCAGGAGGTCCTCGCCGGACGCATCGACGCCTACGTGTGCGATGGCGCCGAGGGCCAGTCCATGCGCGACGCCAACGATGGCCTGGTGCTGGGCCTCCTCGAGCGTGAAGAGACCAAGGACTACGTGGGCGTCTACCGCATCATGGCCACGAAGGGGGCGTCGTTTGTCGACGCCTTCGACCGGTGCATCGGCGAGATGCTCGAGGATGGCACCATCGATCAGTTCATTGGCACCTACGTGGGAGCGGATTTCCAGTGGGGCGGGGACTTCTCGGCATCTGGCGCGGCGTCGGAAGGCGTGGGCTCCGTCGGCACCAACTGACGAGAGGATCGCATGAACTTCTCGGTCATCGAGCCCTATACGCCCATGTTTGCGCGCGGCCTTGCCGTAACGCTTGAGGTGACGGGGGCCGCCCTGGTCCTCGCGTTTACGCTAGGGTTTCTCATCGCCGTACTCAAGGCCCTGCCGTGCAGGCCGCTTCGCGTGGTCCTGGATTTCTACACGTCGATCTTCCGCGGGATCCCCCTCATCGTGCTGCTCTTCATCGCGTACTTTGCGACGCCCCAGCTCACGGGATACAAGATCACGATGTTCGCGGCTTCGGTGCTCACGCTGGGGCTCAATGGGTCGGCGACCGTCTCGGAGACCGTCCGCGGCGGCATCGAGGGGGTCGACCGCGGCCAGTACGACGCCGCACGCGCGCTGGGACTTCCCTACCATCTCATGATGTGGGAGATCATCATTCCGCAGGCGCTGCTCTCAGTGACTCCCGCGCTCGTCAACGAGGTCATCACGGTGCTCAAGAGCTCGTCGCTCGTGGCGACGATCGGCCTCATGGACATGATGCGCGCGGCGCAGAGCGTCCAGGCTCTCACCTACCGCGCGTTCGAGCCGTTCATCGCGGTCGCCGCCGTCTACTACGTGATCGTGATGGCGCTCGTGGCGGTGAGCCGGCACCTGGAGCGCCGGTTGAGGCAAAACTAGTCGATTCTGGGCTGCCCCGCTGCATCGAACCGCCTCTCGTTGCACAAGAAATGGTGTCCGATGCATCGAACTTGCCTTCGTTGCACAAGAAATGGTGTCCGATGCATCGAACTTGCCTTCGTTGCACATGATTTTGGGTACACCAAAAGCAGCGCTTACCGTATCTTGTGCTCATATTTTCATTTGGCACAACATATTGTTGTTCAAAACCCTCTTATACCAGCAGGGTGTTCACAACAACGTGCAGCGAGGGCCACTTCGATGCAATGCAAGCCAGAAATGTGCGACGAGAGGCAGTTCGACGCGGAAGGCCCGGCAGCCGACGCTTCGCTGCCGGGCCTTCCGGGGTTATGCGGCAATCCTCGCCGCGGCCTACCTCTCTGCGGCCTTCTTTCCCGCAACGATGCTCTTGAAGACGCCACTCTGGTCGAAGCCCTCGGGCAGCAGCACCGTGGTGGCCCTGCCGCTCGCCGCGTAGTTGTTCATCATGTCGGTCCACTGGGTGAACTCGAAGAGGCGGTTGGCCTCCTCCTCGGTCACGCCTGACTCGCGGATGGTGTCGATGGAGTCCTTGATGCCGCGCGCGATGGCCACGCGCTGGTCGGCGATGCCCTTGCCCTCCGCAGCCATGGCCTCGGCCTTGGCCTGCGCCGCAATGACGGTCTTGGCCTTGGCGGCATTGGCGTCGTTGGTCGCGCTCTCGAGGTTGTTCTTCGAGGCGATGATGTGGTTCATCGACTCCTGGACCTCCTGCGGCAACTTGATGCGCGTGATGAGCGTGGTCACCAGGACGTAGCCGTAGTCGAGCATCTTGGCAGCGACCACCTCGTCGATGGCATGGGCAATGGCATCCTTCTCGGAGAAGACCTCGTCGAGCGTGCGTGCGGGGATCTGGGAGCGCAGGGCGTCAGCCAGGTAGTCCTGCATCTGTCCGACGGGATCCTGCAGCGTGTAGAAGCTGCGGTAGACGCCGGAGGCGGCGCCCTTCTCGACATCGGCGTAGTCAACGTGGTACTGGATGGAGACGTCCAGCTCAATGGTCACGTTGTCCGAGGTCTTTGCGTCAAAGGTCATGTGCTCGTCCTCGGTCATGAGGCTCACGTCGCGCGTGATGTCAACGAGGGGGAACTTCACGTGAAATCCGGGACCGGCAAACCCGTGGAACTTGCCCAGCCGCTCGATGACGGCGACGTGCTGCTGACGCACGACATAGCCCGTCAAGAGCACGAGAATCACGATGAAGACGATGAGTATGATCAATAGCATGGGTGGCCCCCCGGTCTGTCGTCTGCGAACGCTGACTTCCCGACATCATATCAGGAATGCATGTTCGGCGGTGGTGGGGCGCTGCATTGGGGCATGGGGAAACCAAGGCGTTCGGGCGGATGCCACGGCGTCCCCCGCGCCTCCAGCGCCTGCCCCGGGCGTCCCCGTGCCCCGGGCACCGCGGCGTCCCCCGCGTCCCGCCGCCTGCGTGCCAGTCCCCTGCTAGCCCCCGCCCAGCAGCCCGCGCACGGTGTCCTCGAGGTCGGGTGACGTGAGACGGAACTCCGCCTGCAACCAGTCGGGGGTTCCCACCTGACCAAAGCGCTCTGCCACGCCATGACGGCGGAACGGGACCGAGATGCCGGCCTCGGCGATGGCCTCGGCCACGGCAGAGCCCAGGCCGCCAATCACGCCGTGGTTCTCGAAGGCAACAACGGCGCGCTTGCCCACAATCTCGCTCAGGAGCAGGTCAACGTCGAGCGGCTTGATGCAGAACATGTCGATCACCTCGACCGACACGCCCTCCCTCTCCAACGCAATCGCAGCATCGAGCGCATCCTTGACGAGCTGCCCCGCGGTCACGACGAGCGCATCGGTACCCCTGCGAACCACGTTGCCCCGGCCAAGCTCGAAGGTGGAGCCCTCCTCGTAGATGTGCCATGAGTCCTTGCGGGCGGCGCGCAGGTAGTGGATGCCCGCGCTCTTGGCAAACTCGCGCAGGATCCAGGCCATCTGCACCGAGTCGGCGGCGTCGCACACCACCGCGCCGGGGATGGTCCTCATGAGGGCGACGTCCTCCCAGGTAGTGTGGGTTCCGCCGTTGGCGCCGACGGTGAAGCCGGGGTCGGAGCCCCAGATGTTGATCGTGTTGCGCGCGTAGGCGCCCGACATGTAGATCTGGTCGAAGGCGCGCCTGGTGGCGAAGGGGCCAAAGGTGTGGGCAAACGGAATGAGGCCCTCGGAGCTCATGCCTGCCGCGAGGCCCATCATGTTGGCCTCGCTGATGCCGCACTCCACGAAGTGGTCGGGTCTGGCATCGCGGATCTTCAGCGTGTTGGACGCCCCGCCCAGGTCGGCATCGAGCACCATCACGCGGTCATCGGCCTCGATCATGTCGAGAAGCGTGTCCACGAAGGCGTCGCGATAGGGCTTGCCGCGCGCCCCCCAGTCATCGGAAACCGTGAACATTAGGCCTCCCTCCCCTCGATGAAGCCGTCGAGCTGTGCAATCGCTTCGTCGGTAGCCTTGTTTATCTCGTCGTTGTTCCACTTCATGGAATGGTTCATGTAGGCGCTCTCGAAGTACGGCACGCCGGCGCCCTTGACCGTGTCCAGCACGATGCAGTTGGCCGAGGAGGCATGGCCCTTCGCGCGGGTGATCGCATCGTCCACGGCACGGATGTCCTGCCCGTTGACCTTCTGCGTGCAGAAGCCAAACGAGCGCATCTTGGCCTCGATGTCGAAGGGGCGCATGACCTCCTCGCAGGTCCCGTCGAGCTGCTTCTTGTTGTCGTCGATCATGACGATGCAGCGGCTCAGCCCCTTGGCCGCGATGAACTGGAACGCCTCCCAGCACTGCCCCTCGTTGAGCTCGCCGTCACCGACAATGAGGTATGTGTGGCTCTCCGAGCCCCTGCGTGCGAGCGCGTACGCGATGCCCGCCGCAGTCGACGTGCCCTGGCCAAGCGAGCCGGTGGTCATGTCGACGCCTGGCGTCTTGAGCCTGTCGGTGTGGGACGGCAGGCGGGTCCCGCCGTCATTCATGGTCATGAGCCACTCCCTGGGGAAGAAGCCCTCCTCGGCCAGCGCGGAGTACATGACCGGGCCGGCGTGTCCCTTGGACAGCACAATGCGGTCGCGCCCGTCCCAGCGGGGGTTCTTCGCGTCATGTCGGAGCTGGCCGCCGTACAGCACGGCAAAGGTCTCGACGAGTGACAGGGAGCCGCCCACATGCCCATAGCCGCGGTGCCGCAGCAGCGCAAGCACGTCGCGACGGATCTTGGCGGCGAGAAGCTCGTCCCTCCTATAGCTCTCCTCCTGCATTTGGTTCCTCCTTGCGCCCGGTCAGAAGAAAAGGGGGTGTCCGTCTCGGCGGGCACCCCCCTGTCAAGCCCCGCTAGCCGAGGTGCTCCCTGAGCTTTGCCTCGAGCTCGTCCTTGTCGAGGATGTTCTTGAGGACGATCTTCTTCTCGTCGGGAACGTTGGTCACGAAGTCGGCCAGGTCGCCGCCAACGACAAACAGGTCGGCGGCCTCGGGATTGATGTCCGAGATGGTGCTGTGGTCGACCTCGATGTCAGGGCGGCCGAGCTTCTTGAGGACCTCCTCCGTGTTCATGTGAACCATCAGCGAGGAGCCAAGGCCAGAGCCGCAGGCGCAGAGAATCTTGTTGATTGCCATGGTGCTTCTCCTTTGTCGAGACGTGCATCTCCCACCGGGCGTGGGTGCCACGGTCAAGTTTTCCCGCGTATGGGCGAAACTGCCAACTGCTCCGCCAGACGGGCGCATTACGGGCGGAACCGGCCAACGGGCACCGGTTCCGCCGAGGACGAGCCAGGCGTGCCGCTACTCCGCGGCCTCGGTCTTCTTGGGGCGAACGATGTTGATGACGATCGGGAGCAGGTACACGATCACGCAGATGGCCACGAGCAGGCTGCCGGAGGCAACGTGGACCATGTTGCCCCAGAGGATGCCCATCCAGGAGAAGTCCGCGTCGGAGAAGGTCGTGCCGGTGTAGCCCAGCGCATCAAACGTAGGCATGCAGATGGCGGGCAGGAAGGTGATGAGCAGGCCGTGGGCAAAGGAGCCGGCCACGCAGCCCTTGACGCCGCCCTCGGCGTTGCCAAAGACGCCAGCGGTTGCGCCGCAGAAGAAGTGGGGCACGACGCCGGGGAGAATGAGGGCGACGGGAATGAGGGCGTTGAAGCCGGCGAGCACGAGCAGGCCGACGATTCCGCCGACGAACGAGCTCAAGAAGCCGATGATGACGGCGTTGGGGGCGAAGGTGAAGGCCACCGGGCAGTCCAGGGCGGGCTTGGCACCGGGGACGAGCTTGTCGGCGATGCCCTTGAAGGCGGGGACGATCTCGCCGATGATCAGGCGGACGCCGGCCAAGATGATGTAGACGCCACCAGCGAAGGACAGGCCGGCGGTGATGCACCACACCACCCAGTTGGTCTGGGTCTCGGTGCCAATGTTGAGCAACGTGGTGAGGTACTGGAAGCTGGCGTAGCTCTCAGAGGCCTGGAACTGCTCGACGGTGGTGCCGGCAGGGTAGATGCCCAGGAGGCCCTTGCCAACGGCGACGCCCGTGACGATGAGGAAGAAGACCATCATCGTGAGGCCAATGGAGACCGTGGTGTCACGCAGGAAGATGAGGCGCTTGGGGAAGCTGATCTCCTCGGTGCTCTTGCGCTTGGGATCGTTGGCGAACAGCTTGCCGACCTGGCCGGCGAACCAGTAGCCGATGCCACCGAAGTGGCCGAGGGCGACGTTTCCGCTACCCGTGACCTTCTTGTAGGTCACCTGGCAGTAGGCCGGGGACAGGACCATGACGAGGCCGAGCAGGCAGGCGCCGGAGATCCAGAGCTCCCAACCGGTGAGGCCGCCGGCGCCACCGAGGATGACGGCAAGCATGCAGGCCATGTACAGGGTGTGGTGGCCGGTCAGGAAGATGTACGGCCAGCGAGAGAAGCGGGCGATGACGATGTTCAGGACCATGCCCAGAGCCATGATGATAGCGGAGTCGGAGCCGAACTTCTGGAGTGCGTCGGCGACGACCGCCTCGTTGTTGGGCACGACGCCCTGCATGCTGAATGCGTAGTTAAAGACCTGGCCAAACGCAAGCAGGGAATCGGACTGCAGGAACGCGGAGCCCGCAGACAGGACCAGGAAGCCCACGATTGTCTTGAGCGTGCCCTTGACGACTTCCTCAACTGGCTTGCCCTGTAGCACGAGGCCGAGCAGGGCGAGAAGGCCGACGAGAATCGCCGGCGTTGACAGGATGTTGACAATAAAGTCGAGTACTGCCATGGTGCCTCCTCTTTCCTTCCGTTTTTTACTTCAAGTGCCAACTGACGCCCTCGCCACGCCGCCTCCCAAACGACGCAGTACGAAGTGCTACACCTTGGGCGGGTTCACGAACAGGTCGTACACCTCGTCTGCGGTCTTTGCGTTGCACACGCGCTCGACGCTGTCCGGGTTGGCGAACATCGTGGCGAGCACGCGCATGACATCGATGTGGGAGTTTGGGTCCTCCGCCGCGAGCGTGACGAGCAGGCGGCACGGCTCGCCGGCCTTGAACTCGACGCCCCTACGCAGAACGGTGACCGCGAGCTGACGCTTGATGACGCCCTGCTCCGGGCGGGCGTGGATAAGCGCGAGGTCCGGCGCGAGAACGAAGTACGGCCCAAACTTTCGGGCGTTCTCGATGACGCCATCGATGTACTCGGGCTTCACGTATCCGCCGTCAACCAACGGCTGCACCGCCACGCGGATGGCATCCTGCCAACCCTCGCAAGAATCGACGAGCTGGACGTTCTCCCGCTTGAGCATCTCCTGCATTGCATTCATGGGCTCCCCCTCTCGGTTTGGCGGGCGGAGGCGGATCAGAATGGTTCCTGTTGTTTCCGCCTCTGCGTGTCTCCCTATAACGTCCACAAATTATTCCTATTTCTTCCTGTTTTGCAAGAGAGATTGTGAAGAAGCATGTGCGAGATGGGCAAACGGTAGACATTGAGCAGCAGATGTCGTATCTGCTAAGCTGTATTGTTGTGACTAATGGGAGGCTTACACATTTCTACCAGGTGAGAGGTGGGCGAACATGTTCCGGCGCGAACGTCTAGCGCAGATCGTGAGCCTCCTTGAGCACGACGGACGAGTCGACACGGAAGAGCTGGCCCGGCGGTTTGGGGTGAGCGTCGACAGCATTCGCAAGGATCTCCACCACCTCTCAAGCGAGGGCAAGTGTACGCGCGTGTACGGCGGGGCCGTTCGCGTTGATCCCTCCCCGGCAGATGAGCCTGAGGATGCCCCCATCCAGAACGAGAGCCGCTCCAACGTTGCCTATGACGACCGCATCGACCCGAGCATTCCCACCGACCCCATTGGCGGCAGCCCCACTCGCGTGCTTGCCTTCGACTCGATTGGGTCTCCCCTCTCGGTGCCAAGTCCCGAGCAGATCGCAGAGGACGAAGGCCGCAGGCGAGTGGCGCTGCGCGCATGGATGGAGATAAACAACGGGGACTCGATATTTCTCGACGTGTCCCGCACCAACTCCATGCTCGCCGACATCATTGCCACGGGCAGCAAGCGCCTCATCGTGACCACGAACATGCTCGACGTCATCCGCAAGGTGTCCAACAAGCCCAACATCACCGCGCTGGGCACGGGCGGATACCTCAACATCCAGCTCAACGGGTTTCTGGGATCCGCCACGGTGAGCCTCCTCGAGCCGCTGCTCTTCTCGAAGGCGTTCATTGGCACCGGCGGCGTAAACCTGGACGACGGATCCGTCATGACGGACAGCATGGACAGCGGGATGGTGAAGGAGAAGGTCATCAGCAATGCCTTCTACAAGTTCCTGCTCGTGGACGAGAAGAAGTTCCACCGCCGCGACTCGTTCCGCTTTGGGTCGCTCGACGACTTCACCGCCGTCATCACTGACGCCAACGACGCGGAGATTCTCTCGCGACTGCAGCGGATGGGCATTCCCGTACTGCAAGCGCTGCCGCCGCATAGCCTAAAATAGCCCCGTCCGAACGGCTGGCACGGAGGTACGGATGTCCAAGGGCAGGGGAAGCAGGGGCGGGCGGCGGCGCGGCGGCGAGACCGGCATGCGGCGGGCGGGTCTCGGGCGCGACCAGGAGAAGTACGGAGAGGTGCTCTTCTCAACCACCTACGACGTGGACGTGGAGATCGTCAGGAGCGCGGCGGCGCTGTACGGCTCGCCCCGCATGCGCGGCATCGCGGTTGGCATGGTCGCCCTGGGCATCGTGGGGCTGTGGCTGTACCTGGCCGTGGGCATCCACCACATCGTGCTGCTCATCGCGTCCCTCATCCTGATGGCTTCGGGCTACGTGGCAGCGCGTAACTGGAACAACGTGCAGGCGTGGGCGCTCATGGGCAGCAACCTCGGCGCGTCCGGGGACGACGTCCGCCGCCACGTGGTGGTGACGCCCGCCGAGGTCATCGTCGAGGGGCCCGGTGCCGAGACCTGCCGCTACGAGCTGGCCCGCATGCGCCGCGTGCGCCACGACGCCGACGGCTGCCTGGCGAGCTTTGGGCGCAGCGAGGTCGCATACTTCCCCGCGTCGAAGGCGGGCGCGGGGCGCCTTCGCGCCCTGGAGCAGTTCCTCGAGGAGCAGGGCGGCCAGTAGGGGCATGCCGGCCGGGTGACGCCCAAGGGCATGGCGCTGCCGCGAACGTGGCAGGAGCCGACTACCGCCCGTCGGGGGCTTTTGGCGCAAAGCTCCTGGCAAGGTCCGCGATCTCTTCCGGCGCGTCTCTCCGCCATGCCACAAGACGGAAGAGCCGGGCCTCCGGCACCGAGAGGTGGATGGTCTGGACCTCGGGCACCTGCTGCTCGCGCGTCCATCCTTCGGGCAGAATGGCGATGCGCTTCCGAAGGGCCGCTCCCCTTCCGGCCTATGAGGGCCAACGCATACCTTTTCCGCTAGCGCAGCACGGCTGAGCGTCTAGCCGCCAGCTGGGAGGGCTCTGACGAGGGTGTGGGCGTACTTGCGACGATGCCGAACGGGAATCACCAAACGCAAAGCCCGCGCCGCGCTACGAAAAAGTCCGAAACTACGTGCAGAAGTTAGCATGTGAGCGTTATTTACCTCCGCAGGGCGTCACCAAAGGACCTCGTGGCTCCTACGTAAGCGATACAGACGATTCGACTTCCGCGTCTTACCTGATAAATGAAGGTCGAGACCTCGATAGCGGCCTCGACGCGGAGCAGATGGGCCCGCCTCCGCCACGGCGACCCTGCTCACTTCCTAGCTTTTGCACGTAGAATCGCGATTTCATATCGCACAAGGGACGGGCGGGGTACCTAGGACCCTCGGCACGAGATGCCACCACACCCGTCGCGGCCTCGAAAGCGCGCACGCCAGCGATTGACACCGCGCGGCGCACGGCGGACGAGCCCCGGGCGCGACCAGGAGAAGCGCAGTGAGATCGTGCGCCTCCCCGCGCCGAGGGCGGGCGCGGGGTGCCTACAACGCGATGAAGATGCCGCCAGAGCCGGGCGGGCGCACCACGGCCCTGGCGTTGCAGCTGACGCTCCGAGCGCTACCGTGCCTACGACGGCGGAGCGCAACGGACCCAAGCACGGTCATCACACCGACGGCGGCAATCTCGACCGCATGCGCGGGCGCGGCATCGCCGGTCCTGGGCAAGGGCCTTCCCTTAGGGGAGCCTCCCTTGCCGGATCTCTGAGGTTCGACGGGCTCCTGCGGCCCCTGAGGACCGGTGGGCTTCTGAGGCTCGGCGGGCTTGCCCGGCCCCTGTGGCTCGGAAGGCTGGGCGGACTTCTTCGCGTACACATAGGTGACAGTCTGGGAATCCACGGCAAAGGAACCCATGGCGTTCGCCGGGGTCATCTTGAGCTCGTAGCCCTCGATGGCCTTTGCCTCGGTCTCGTAGCTGTCGTCCACGGCACCCGCAAGCGTTTCGGCAGCGGCGATATCGTTGCCGTCCTCGTCCACGTAGCGCACGGTCACCTTGCCGGAGCCGACCTTCACCGAGAGCTGGATCGTGTCGTCATCGGTCGCCATGGCATCCCTGCCGCTGTCCAGCTGCGTCGCCGTCCATTCGAACGCGAAGATCTCGCGCTTGCCGGAGGCGGATGTCGCTATGGCACCAAACTTGCCGGTAACGGTACCCACCGAGGTGAGCGCCGTACCCGCAGCCAGGTTGGTCGCAATCCTGATGCCGGGGATAGTGATCTTGAGCTCGATGCCCCCGTTCACGCCGGCGGCGTCAATGGCAGCCTTGAGCTTGGCGTAGGTGTCGAGTCCGGCGGCGTCCCTGAGCCCGAAGGCAACCGTGACCTTATGTCCCTCCACCCTCACGCCGGTGGCCTCGAAGACTTCGCCAGGCCCTCAGTGGCATCGGTGACCGCCTCCTTGGTGAGGTCGGCCGGGAGCGTCATGCCATCGGGCAGGGTCATCGTGGCAGTGAAGCCGAAGCCCCGACGTCCGCGGCAATCGAGCTGCCGTCGGGATTGCCAAACTGGTCCTCGATGGCCTCCATCTGCTGCTTGATGCCATCGATCTTGAATGCGCCGGTAAGGTCGATGCCCGTGCCAGCAAAGACGGGGTAGGTCTCCGCATGCTCGGTGTTGGTACCGGAGAGGATGTCGGAGGGGAGGTCGAGGCCCGTCGGGTTCGGCGTGGCAAGCGTGAGCTGGATGGCGCTGAGATCGTCGGCGGGCTTGTCCTTGCCGGCCTCGGTCTGCGGGCCCGTCCAGATGAACGAGAAGTCCTTCTCGGTACCGGCGGCCGAGGTGGCCACTGCGTCGAAGGTGCCGCCAACCGTGCCAACCATGGTGAACGTGGTGCCGTCGACGACATCCTCGTCCACGGCGATGCCGGGAACGGTGAGCTCCATGGTGTCGGCGAGCAGGTTCACGGCGTCACACAGCTGCTGGTAGTTGGTGATGCCGTCCTTGAGCGCGAGCGTCACGGCGACACTCCTGCCGTCAGCGGCGGGCGTGACCTTGCTCACGCTGAACGTGTCGGCGAAGCCGGTGGGGATCACCGCATCCTTGGAGAGGCCGCTCGAAAGCGTCAGGCCCTCGGGCACGGTGAAGGTGGCGGTGAACTCGGAGGAGACGTCGCTGAGCTTGATGGAGGCGAGGTCGGCGGGGTTGTCGAACTGTGCCTCGATACCGGCCATCTGCGTCTTCACCGTCTTGGCGTCGATCGTGTCGGTGAGGTTGATCCCGTCACCCTGCTGTACGCCGGCGGGGGCCATGTCGGTGGTGTCGAGGCCAACCTGTCTCCGCTGTGCCTCGGTGGCGTTCGTCGGCTGCACGTACACGAGCATGTCGGCAGGAAGCGAAGTCTCAAGCGGCTTCTTCACGAGGATGGTCTGCTGGATGGTGGTGCCGTCCTTGGCGCGGAAGTCCCTGCCGTCGGCAACCTGCGCTCCGTTCCAGCTGGTGTTGAAGCGGATCGCGTTATCGGCGGTGGTGTTCGCAACCAAGGTAAACGTGCCCGCGACCGTGCCGGTGACGGCGAGCTCGTCGCCGTTCCCCACCGCACCGCCATCAAGGCTGAATCCAGGAACCTCAAGCGTGATCTGGTCGGCTATGGGGCTCTTCGCCACCATGCGGGAGGCACCCTGCGAACCCGTGGTACCCACGGCGGCCCTGAGCTCCTCATAACTTGCGTAAGCCCTCTTGAGGCCAAAGGTGACCGTGACCGTCTGACCGCTCGCCGTGGCAGACCGCACCTCGAAGAGGTCACCGAGACCGGTCGCCGTGACCTGATCGGCCTCAAGGTCCTTCGACGCGGCAACCCCCTCAGGGAGCGTCAGCGTGGCCGTGAAGGTGGATTCCGTACCCGTAGGCTTGATGTCGGCAGGAGCGGCATTCGGGAAGCGGTCCTCTATGTTTGTCATCTGCTGCTTGATGGCGGAGACGTCCACCGCACCGGTCAGGCTGAACGTCTTGCCGGCGGTCGACTCGACCCTGAGGGCGGAGGTGCTGTCCTTCTGGCCTAGCCCGGGCTCACCCCCAGAGGTCGGCGGGAAGCTCGGTCTCGAAATCCATCACGGGAGTGTTCGCGTCGGGCGTCCAGGCGAGGCAGTAGGTGGCACCTGCCGTGAAGGTGGGGTTCGCCCCCGGAACCCAGCCCCCGAACATATCCTGGAAGTGGGTGTTGCCCTCAGTCCCTGCGGCGTTGGTGAACCAGTAGGTGTCGTTCCCCAGCTTCAATCCGGTCTTCACCGCCGCCGCGGCCGTCGGCGTGATCTGGCCGCGCGCAAAGCTGCCCAGCACCTCGGAGAGCTTCTGGTTGTAGGCGACACCCCTCGTTACCACGGCGATCTCGCCACCGAGCGCCGGGTCGGCCTCTATGGTGAAGATGTCGGGATTCTTCCTGAACACGCTGTCGGCCCCAAAGGTGCCGCCGTTGGCCGAGAAAGCCACGCGGTAGATGTCGGTGTCGAACTGGGCGCACACGTCAACCTGCGTGGCATCGCCCGTGAAGGCGAGCGCGGAACCCGCGGCGAGCTCATCACTCAAGGCACCGGAGGTCGCCGTCCACTTCTCGAAGGTCTTGCCTGCGACGGCAAACTCCGGCAGGGCCTCGACCACGTCCTCATAGGAGAGCGCGGTGGCGGAGCCCTCGGACGCGGCGATGCTCTGGATGTAGTTCACGCCGTTGCCGTTGTGGCAGGCGACCGTCTTCGACTCCCACTTGGCGTAGACGTCCGTGTCGGCGTCGAACTCGGTAGTCGAGAAATCGAAGGCGCGCTCCGTACCGCTGGCGTCCTTGTAGAACCACCCGAGGAACTTCACGCCGGCCGCGTCCACAGGCGTGCCGACATCGGACGTGCCTGCCACGAAGCCGAGCCCGTAGCCGCGCACGGTATCCCGTACCTTGTCCTTGCCAGTGCCGTCGGCAAACGTCGCGTTGCCGTCGTTCAGCCTGAAGGTGACCTTGGCCGCCGGGGCGAAAACATACTTGTTGCCGTCCGGTGAGGCGTTGGCCACCTGGTACTCGTAGCGCTCCCCGTTCTTGTTGATAGGGTTGAACGAGTTTAGCGTGGGGTCGGCGAGCGTAAAGTAGGAGAGCATCTCGTCGCCGTTGGACGCGCCATTGGTGGGCGTGGTGACGGCGGCGTTGAAACTCGGGTCGTAGGCAACGTAGAACGATCCGCCGGTGACGACATAGGAACCGCCCTCGCTGCGGTTGGCGCCATTGCCATTGATGTTGAGACCACCGCCGTCGCGACCGAGGAAATCCCTGCCGAGGCTGTTCTTAATCAAGATCCTCGAACCGTTGGTCACGTCGAACGATTTCGAGCCGTTCGCGACAGAGATGCGACCGCCAGCGGCCGTGAGCGTGGAGCCGTTCTTGATGACCGGGTCGTTGCCGAAGGTGATGGCCTGACGGTAGGCGGATGCGGACGTGGCCTTGTTGATGTAGAGATCGGAGTGGTCGAGAGAAAATTTGCCCCCGTATTGATGTAGAACCAGGTCTGCGTCGTGGTCAGCGAGGCGTTCTTCATCGGGGCGAGGGCGTAGCGCTCCGGACCGTTCGCCGTTGCCGTAGCCGTGATCGTGGCGTTCGTGATCGACCCATTCTGCAAGTCGGCACCGCTCGTGCCCGTGGCGTCAATGACGACGCTCGAACGGTCGGCAGAGCCCTCGATCGCTCCACCACACAGGTTGAGGGCGCGGTTGCCGTCACTGATGGTGTAGGTGCCGTCGGCGAGCTTCGACCCAGCCTTCTGCATCGTCGCCAAGGCCTGGCCTGCGGACGGGCCGTCGTTGTCATCGCTCCCCGCGGAGCTCACCCAGATCTCCGTAAGCGAAGCTGGGGCGGCGGCCCCTCGCCTCCGCTGCGCCCCCTGCGGGAGTGGGCGGTGTGACCGCCGATGGCTCTTCCCGAGACGCGGTCTCGGCGCTCGCGGCAGGCACCTCCTCGGCGAGCGACGCGTGCGATGCAGCAGGGAACGGCGTCAGGCTCAACAACAGGGCAAGGAGCTGCGATGGCACACCCTCGCCATGCCCTCGCTACAGGAAGGCGCGGATCTCATCCAGGTGACGCGCGGCCTCCCGGCGACCCTGTAGGTAGAGCCGCAGAAGCGGCTCGCCCTCGTGCTCGGGGGTGCGAATCCTCACGGGCTCGGGAGGCATGAGCACCAGCGCGCGCCCCTCGGACGCAAGGCCGGCCAGCTCCTCGCGCTGTGCGTTGTAGCGGTCGGCGCGCGTGGCAAGGGCCTGCTCGTAGTACGGATAGGCATCGTAGCGGTGGGTCCTGAGCACGGTGCGCTCGGTGGCCCCGTCCTTGATGTAGGTGCGATCCTGCGTCAGCACCACAAGCGCCCGGTTCGCGGGCTCGGCACCGGGAACCTCGGGCGCGCCGTCAAGTCCCATGGCGACAGCGAAGGGAATCGAGTCCGTGGTGCCGCCGTCGAGATAGCGGTGGCCGCCTATCTCGACCATCGTCGAAACGCCCGGCAGAGACGCGGAGGCGCGCGCCTTGGTGGCGTCCATGGCCTCTCCCTCGACATGCAGGTAGGCGGGGACGCCAAACAGCACGTCGGATGCCACGAAGTACATGGGCGTACGGTCTTTGTTGAAGACGTCAAGGTCGCAGGGGTCAATGTGGTTTTGGACTTCGTCGTATACGAAGTCGGCCCCAGCGAGGTTGCCCGTACGCACGAGCGAGAGCAGCGACATCATGCGCGAGTCGTCGCGGAAGGCCAGTATGACGCGCATGGTGCGGCCAATCTGGCGCGAGCGGTAGCTCACCGCGTTGAGCGCGCCGGCCGAGACGCCCCACACGCTTGCAAACGAGCTGGTGTAGATGCCGTTCTCGAGAAGGACGTCGAGAACGCCGGCCGTGAAGATGCCCCTGTGGCCGCCGCCCTCGAGCACGAGGGCGGGCTTATCGGTACTGCCCATAGACCGCCTCCGGATACGCTTTATCACATTGCCGCGCGTGACGCGGCCATTCAACTATACAAAAAGCGCCGGGCCCCGTTGCGGGACCCGGCGCGGACGCGTTCTGGCGGACCTATCGGAAACCTATTCAAACAATTATTCAATAATTCGAGAATATGTCAAGGGATATAAGCCCACCCCTATAAAACCGGCCATAGACCCATCAATCACAGATTTATCCTACAACTCAAATTTTACAGTAAAAACCATCACTCAGCAACAGAAAAATCTATCAGAACTAGAAATTCAAACTATTTGCAAGAAGTATCAGAGTGGATCCTCAAGCTATGAGCTGGCGAAAGAATTCAACTGTCATCGCAGTACCATTACGGCAGCGCTTAGGCGAAATGGTATAGAAGTCTCTCATAGAGCTACTACCAAGCCAAAGCTCGTCAAAAGAGTAATAGAGCTATACGCAGAAATGAAGACACCGAAAGAGGTCGGAACTATCGTCGGGATTACTGGAGATACCGTCAGAAGAATTCTCAAAGAGAACGGAATTCATATTCATAGGAGCTGGGAGTACCCGAAGAGATAGAAAAGGAAGTCTTCGGGCGAGGCTCTAGGTGAGCCCTCGGAAAACTTCTATGCTTAGATTTTAACAAATATAATCGTTTATGTCAATCACCTTCCCATTTCGCGTAACAAATATGAGTCTTTTTATACCTTTCTTGCGTTTAAGCCTGGCTATGAGGTAATTCTGAATGCTTCTATCCTGCAGATTTTTAACACGGCATGAATCAATAACTATATTCTTAGGCTACAACTAAGGAACCACAACACTATACGGCGAAAACCGTAGCTACCCCTTCAAAGGAATTACCATCTTCTAGATATGTAAAAGGCTTCGCTAAGATATGTGCCGGCATCCTATGTATGGTTATTGGCGGAGCCATAACAAATTCCGCGTAGAAGTATATTTTCCTCACTGGAGGGCTCTACGGAATAGCAAAAGGAGTATGGACTTTATTCGTGGCTACATCTTCTTCAGTTTATAATAAGATTCCTAAACGCAAATATCAAAAGGGCGAAAGAGAAATCTTTATCGCATGCCTAGTTGCTACTATCGTCGTTATAGTCTGGTTCATCATTTTATGCGTGATAAACAAAAATCTAGACGGATATTTTAATTATGGATGAGAGACTGAAGCTAAAATACAAAATATACGGAACATGCCTAATTGCGGCAATCATACTACTGTTGTTTTGGACAATCGACACCATTAATTACTCTAATTTTCGAAAGGCTCAGTTGAGCGCTAGTGTCAAAATAGTAGACGAATGCAGCGCAAAAGGGGTTCCTACGACAATGGAAAACGGTAAAACTCAATACAACTGGACTTTCGACGAAAAAGCATGTCGATCTGCAATCGAAAGTGGCGAGAGTTCGCACATAAAAACCATATTCTGTAAATACGAATATTCTAACGGATATCATTATGGAGTTGCAACTTTGGAGAAAAACTATAGGAATGACGAGTATTATGATCACGGCAGAAGCTTAAGTGAGCTAGCTCTTGACGGATGCCTAAACGACATAGAATATGCCATAATGGATCAATACAAATCAGCTGAAAACCAAAATCATCGCTGAGACACTAGTTTTTTCATATGTGAGTACACCAAACCCCGAGAGGCTCGCCTAACAAGCGAGCCTCTGTTCTAGGCAAAATCTTTTTCAGTTTTCTGATTAGCTTATATCGTCCCCATACAGCATCAACCCACCATACTATTTTCTCGATCATAATAGATTTCCTGTTTAGTTTACCGACAAAAGATAACGCGAATCAAAAAACAAAGAAAGCATGAGTTCAATTAAATTATAACATTGTAAGAGCCGATAACTGCGCTAGCAGATAAGCATCTTTATTTGAGTTCTTAACTTCGAGCCGCCCTAGCACAGACTGTTCGGTTTCAGGGCTCCAGTATAATTTCAATTTGTTCTTAGCTCGAGTTATCGCCGTATAAAAGATATTGTGGGTGATTCGCTCCTCGGTTTCGTTCGTTATTACAATCTTCACAGAGTCATACTCTAAGCCCTGTGCCTTATGGATAGAAACGGCATATGCAACTTGGAATGGGACAATCGTAGAATTAGTGTCGTCATCATCTTCATCAGTACTACGGTATTTATTGACGCTAAATGAAATAATAGAATTACCATTTTCTGATTCGCCAATCAATTCAAAATCATACCCCCATGCGTCGAGTTCATTAATCGATTCCTCGAGTTCAATATCAAACCAGATTTGCTGTTCCTCCGGACGAATATCGACAATTCTGCCTTTTGAGTTGTTATGAATCAGCGGAGAAAAGATATTCGATTCATTAAACAAAATCGGATCGCCTACCTTGTATGTATTAATTCCCCATACGATAGCTGAATTAAGATTACTATTCTGCAAGAACCGGTTGATATTGTTTATTCCATACAGCCCGTCATAGTTCAGGCAAAGAATAATCTCATCGTCATCGCTATGCTCAAAGATGGATTCATCAAGTCTTGCTACATATCCGTTCTTTACTAGCGGCTCGAGGATCGCATCATCGAGCCTGCGCACACGATCCCATACAGTCAGAAGATCATTATTCGTCGTCCGATATGGATGATTCAGTTCAAATATTGATGTCGTCGGCACAAATTTTTGGGCAATACTAAACCAGTTTCCAAAGTAAATTGATTCAATCTGAAAGATGTCGCCAACAAGAACGAGCAACTTGAAGTTTGCTTTTTCAAGCACACGGCGCATATCATCGTTACTAACCGTACTGCACTCGTCAATAAAAAGAATATCGCAGTCCGTATTGTAATTCCGTTTGGAAAGAAATTTCGCAATTGCATTATACTCGCTATTTACGGCTGTAACCTTTCTGCGCATATTATCTACAGCAGGGTGCGTATTTGCTAGAAATATCTTATCCTTATCCGCCCAGAAATTGGAGATATGCTTTATTAGCGTAGATTTTCCGGTACCAGCAGAACCGTAAATTAGTGCAACGTGAGAATTGGCAAACATCTGCCTAAGCGCCTCTCTCTTGCCGTCATCATCAATCATGTAGGATTCTCTGGTTATCCATGAATCTACAGACGCCGTATATTGAGAAACGCCTGATGACGCCAACTCCTGCAACCTCTTGATTATTTCAGTGCTATCCTCAACGTATCCTTTAATATACAGATGGTCTTTGAACTCCTCGATTCTTCGCGCAGTGTGCTTATAGTACAGGGAAGAATTGTATTTTCTTATCAGTCCATCAATATTTTCAAAGCCTTCAATTTCGGCCTTAGGCGTGAAAAGGTGTCCTTCTATTTCCGTGTTGTTTTTAATGTATCTTGCGAACAGTTCATGCTCGTGGCCGGAAACGGGAATAGACTCAAACAAGTCATAAATTCTTGGATTGTGCTGCCGGAGGGAGGTGCAATAAGGCATCTGATCAAATGGAATACATCCATAGTTCAGATAGAGGTTAGACAGTCCGCCACATTGCTCACTCCAGCACTGCCATTTAATAACTCGGTTATTCATCTTATGAAGCAAGTATCTCAGTACATTTGTGCCAGGCTTATTGCCAATGATTATGGCGCGGCACCGATCCAGCATTTCATAAATTTTAGTAGATTGAGCACGTTCGGTAATCTTGCCTTTTACGAAATCGTAGTAATCCTGATCGCTACTCACGAGTTCAGTTAAAGACATCCTAACAATAGATAGGAATCTCATTAGCTCTCTATACTCATTAGAACTCGGACTATGTTTTACTCTCGGGCCGAAGATTTCGGACAGATTATCCCACTCGCAAGGGCGAATAGATACCTCATAGCCATCAATCACGAGAATGGACATATCCTTATCTAGTATACGGATCATGTCATTGTGAATTGAAAACTTTACGGCATAATTATCTACAATCTCATGACGCGTAAACGCAATAACTCGATCAAACTTACTAGCGTTTGCATTTGCTGCGGTAAAAGTAACTTCATAATAAATCTTCTGATTAACGAAAAACGGTTTTACCTTCTGTACATAGTAACGGTCATTATAGGTAACCGGGTAACTATGCGCACTCGGAGATTCAATTCTTTCCGCAATCCTTTCATAGTAATCAGAAAGCTCAGTATCCGTATTTAGAGGAAAGTCTTCAATATTCTCCAATACATCCAGATCAAAAGCTTGTTTCAAGTACAACTTGATTTTTAGAAGATGCTCATAATATTTGAGCATGAGACGTTCTGATCCGTCTTTGTCCACAGTATAGTGCGACACAGACTTCTGCAGCATTTCGTGGAATCTATAAAGGAATCGCAAATCTCCTCGACGTTGCATATCCTTCAAGGCAGCAACATTCAGATCGTAATCATTAGGATTGACATCTTGGCCATTTGAGTAGGCCTTAATCGCTATATACTCTACAAAATTCCGTATCTGACCAAGAATATTCTGACTCAAAAGGCCTCTATCGGTATCATTAAGCTGTTTTATGTTATCACAGATAACTCCATTCGCATCAAGAATGGCCTTATCAATTCTAATCATTTATTGAATCCCTCCTTTGATGCGAATATGGCAATCCTATTCCGTCTTTCCATAAGGAGCGAGATCTTCAGCAACCATGCCTATATCTCGGGGCTGAGAAAAATCATACGTCACCGCCTTGTATGGTTTTTGTTCAGACTCCAAATCCATCACATTATCCGTCCAAAGTTCGCACTGTAGCATGACAGTCTGAAGTGCATCATCCATGCCTTCTGGCGGATACTTGTGCTTCTTCAGTAGCTTCTTTATCAGCATCCGCATCTTTGCTCTTGCCGAATCACGTTTTTGCCAGTCAATAGCACGATTCTTACGAAGTGTTTCGGTAAGTTCCTTTGTGATGGCGATAAGCTCATCATTTTCGTAGAAGTCTTTAATGGCACGAGGCTTCGTAAGGGCATCATAAAACGCAAGTTCATCTGCGGTAAGTCCAAGTTCTTCGCCTTCCTCCTGAGAGACCGCAATTGAATGCGCAAGATTTAAGAGCTCCTGTATGACCTCTTCATTCGTGAGCATGCCATTGAGGTACGCCTTCATCATACGTTGAATAATCTCACTGAATTGCTCGGACTTTACTACGTTCGTGCGACGATAGATAGATATCTGCTCAGCAATTAACTTCTTCAAAAGTTCAACGGCGAGGTTCTTTTCTTTCATCTTCGAGATCTCTTCCAAGAACTTCGGGTCGAACAAGTTAAACTCGCCACCAACATCAGAGAAAAGATTTATAACACCGTCACTCTTTATACTCTGCTTCAGAAGCTCATTAATACGCTTATTCATTTCAGGCAAAGAGATTTTCTTCTCGCTGCCAGCGTTAGACAGGCGAAGAACCAGCACTCGTACCGACTCAAAGAACGCAGCTTCAAAGCGATCATCTTCGCCTACAAGGGAAGAACAGAGCGACAACGCCTGATGCAGCAACAGACCCTCACGAATAAAGGCCTCCTTCTTGTCTTCATTCTTCACGTCGACAATGAAGTTGACTGCTCCACTGATTGTCTTAGCACGCTCAAGGTCTGTACCATCTTTGAACTTGGAATAGTCATATCCGAAGAACAAATCACGGCAAACAGAAAGCTTCTCGAGGAACTTCGGATAAGCAACCTTTGCCACATCCGTATCGCCATAGTTCTTTTTATCTCGGGCAGTGTAGTCGTTCATCGCTTGCTTTAAGGCAGAAGCAATTCCGACATAATCTACAACGAGACCGCCTTCTTTATCCTTAAAGACACGGTTCACGCGGGCAATCGCCTGCATGAGATTATGGCCAGACATGGGCTTATAGACATACATCGTTGCAAGGGATGGTACATCGAATCCAGTTAGCCACATGTCTACCACAATGGCGATTTTCATTGCTGTTATTATCCTTGAAGAGTTTCGCCAAATGATCCTCATGGCGTTTATTTCCGATAACCTTACGCCATTCTTCGGGATCTTTGTTACTCTCAGTCATCACGACGCCAACCTTCTCCGTCCAGCTCGGACGAAGTTCAAGGATACGCTTGTAGATTTTCATTGCAATGGCACGCGAATAAACCACGATCATTGCCTTACCAGTTAACAAGTTCTCGCGGTAGTTTTCGTAATGGTCAAGAATGTCGTTAACGAGGGAATTAATCGTATTATCGTTACCAAGGATAGCCTCCATCTGGCCGAGCTCACGTTTACTGCGTTCAATAACAGTCGGGTCGGCGTTATTCGCCATAATTTCATACTCGGTATCGATCAGCTTCAACGTATCGGCATCAAGATTCAGCTTGATAACACGGCTCTCATAATACACCGGACGGGTCGCACCATCCTCAACAGCCTGGGTCATATCATAGACATCAATGTAATCGCCAAAGACCTCACGAGTACTTCTATCCTTAGAGGAAATCGGCGTACCAGTGAAGCCAATATATGTAGCATTAGGAAGGCTATTGCGGATAATGCGCGCCGTACCTACAACACGCTTTGCGATTTCTTCGCCTTCTTCATTGGTCGTGATCTTAATTTTCTCGGTCAGACCATATTGGCCACGATGCGCCTCGTCCGCCATTACGATGATATTGCTGCGTTCAGAAAGCGGCTCGTGGGACTCCTCGAACTTCTGCATCGTTGTGAAGATAATGCCATTCGCCTTACGTCCGGCAAGCAAGAATTTCAGGTGTTCACGGCTCTCAGCATGCATCGGTTCCTGTCGCAAGAACTCCTTACATTTTGCAAACTGACCATAGAGCTGATCATCAAGATCATTGCGGTCTGTAAGAACAACAATTGTCGGGCTATCCAAAGCTTCCTGCAAAAGATGAGCATAGAACACCATCGATAGGGACTTGCCGCTGCCCTGGGTGTGCCAGAATACGCCACCCTTGCCGTCGCCACCATCAGCGGCGGCTCTTTTGTCGATACAATGGCCTTATTTACAGCAAAATACTGATGATATCCAGCAAAAATCTTAAAACTATTTACGCCTTCATTCGAGAAGCAGATAAAGTTCTTGATAATATCTAGTAAGCGCTCCTTCTGGAACATTCCCTCAAAGAACGTATCAAATTGCGCATACTGCGTATTCTCATAGCTTCCGTCAACAGTTTTCCATTCCATAAAGCGGTCTTCACTGGAGGTAATAGTACCCGCTCTGGATTCGCCCATATCGCTCATAACGCAAATTGCATTATATACGAACATGGATGGAATCTCGTGCATGTAGTTGCGAAGCTGCAAGTAGGCTTCGCTGGCATCGGTTTCCTCACGGGATGGAGATTTGAGCTCGACAATTACAACCGGAATACCATTCAAAAACAGTAAAACGTCAGGACGCTTGTTACTATGCGACGAGGCGGGTATCGCGAGGTCGATATTGCGCAGGGGTTGCTCGACAGACAACTTGAGGGCGGGGGGATTCTTCGGGACGATGACGACGGAGGTGTTTTGCGGCGGGGGCTGGAAGGGCACCACCCTGGAAGAGCTCGCGGCCGGAATCGACACCCACATCGAGCGGCACAACACGAAGAGGATAAAGAGGTCGCTGGGCGGGATGGGCCCGCTGTGATCCAGGAAGGGCCTGGGGCTCGCCGCGCAGGAGACCGGGTACGGAAAAGCGTTACCACCTCCAAACCGCAAGTTTGAGGCTATAAAACACATCGAGGCGGTTTCACAGACGACCAAGCTGAGGGGCGTGCAACCCCAGGCGATATGGGCTAGGCAACCGGTTGCCGGCGCATTGGTCAAAGCCGCTTGACCGGCAATGGATATTATTGCCCAGCGTTTAGGGGTCAAGCTTTCCCAACGCCAACAGCATCTAACAAAAAATGTCCTCTAGGCGATAATGTCGGAGGCTCTGTCCCCTGGAACCGGTCCGAAGTCGAAGTATTCCGGATACTCACTGACAACCTTATCGAAGTGGTCAACGTAGCGGTTGAGGTGAGTATACGTGTAATTATAAAGCTGAGCTTCAGTATGCCTTGTACCAAAGGCGAGACGTTTATAGAAGTCGACATGATCCTCGTAGAACTCCCGTGGATCATCTAAACCGTAGACAAGCCCCATATACCTGATACGATCGTAGTGCGTGGAAGCAGTTTGGAGTACACGCCAAGTAAACTCCATGTTTGAGCCCTCGAAGACAATACGATGAAATTCGTCATCGAGCGAGGCGATCTTGTATAGGTCGGGCTGAGGCTCATCGAGTGCCGCTCGCTGCTCGGCAAGACTGTCCTGAAGACGCTCGATATAGCGGCTAGAAAGACGTCCTGCCATCCGGTAGAGCGTTGAGGCTTCGACCTCGGTACGCAAAAGGGAGCCTTGCCGCATAGCGCTGACGTTAATCCGAGAGACATGAGTGGCGCTCTGAGGCTCAACGTCAACAAGCAGCTGCTCTTTGAGGAGGCTGACAGCCTGATTAACCGGGGTACGCGACATCCCAAGCGACTCGGCAATGGAAACCCCCCTCAGAAGTGAGCCTGGCGGCATGATGAACATCAGGATGTTGTACTTCAGAAGTCGATAGACGTAGTCGCTGTTCGCCTCGCCCCTATTGCGAGGAAGGATAAGCATATTCGACGCCACATCCTCTCCTCCGCGCTTGGTCATACACTGCTTCGCAACATCCCCATCAGACATAGAATTCTTGCCCCATATCACAGATGCTTTTTTGCGAGGATACCACATCGAAGTAGAAGTAATCTGACGCCTAATCGGTTGTGTATAAGCATAATTATGGTGAACTTCTTGAAGCCCCAATACACCTAGATGTCGTATGCTAATAGGTTGTTTATCACCTTTGAGATCAATCCTCGACATGGGCGGAGGCCTCCGTGATCGTGGCGCTCGATGGAGGCCGGGAGGACGGACGCCCTCCCGGCCTTGCTGTCCCAGGCGCGGACGCTCCCACTCCTGCACAATCATGCACCCCGTCCTCCTGGCCCTGTCGTTCCGCCACGGGCCGATCGGCTTCGCGCTTGGATGTCGGACACCCCTTGAGCCCAGCAAGTCGTCGGATCCTCCGCTACGATGGCCTGGCCCGTTGTCGGCCATCGCACGCCCGGCCGAGATACCCGGGCCGACGAAGAGGCCAAGGCAGCACGACACGAGGGAGGCGCACGTGCCCTTGCGTTCGTCGGGCCTCTCGCCCCCCCTGGGCGCGGACCTTGTGCTAGGACGTCGTGGCATGGGACGGCCCCCTCGCCGTAAGCCCGGACGAATCACGGCCATGCGGGGCCATCCATAGTTGTCATCCGCCGGACGCAAACAATGTCTCGGTACCAAACAGCTAGCTCACTGTCACCAAGTAGGGCGGAGATGCCCTGGTCCACGAGTCGGTGGACACATCGACCCAGTGAGTGCCATTCATGTTGGGATGATCCTGGAGATGACTGTTCACGTGGTACGGAGTTTTGATTTCTTCTTTGGGGAAAAGCCTCTTTCTGCAAGCACCGCATAGAGACTCGAGGCGCAGTAACCCTTTGAGGGGGCGAAGCGCCGCGGTCCGTCCTGTACGCATCGGCCAGATTGACACACATCTCCTCGAAGTAGCGATAGGTGAAGATGTCAGTAACGGGAAGAGAGCCGAACAGATGACCGCTCTTAGCGACATACATGCCAACGATGATGCCCGTGCGGACTTCGTTGGCGCACCTCCTTCATGCCTCATTTTTTCATGCTTGAGGCCCTCGCTCACGTTGTACCTGCGAAGGCGACCGCACCGCCCGCGACCATGCCTCTTGCACCTTGTTCGTGACCGTTACCCAGTCTCCCGCAAAGAGTTCGAGGGCACGTTCGGTGAGCGGGTGGTGTACGTGCTTTTTTGAGCGCGTCGAACGGCACGACGGTGATATTGGCGTCCATGCACATGACCTGTGTCACGTGATGTGAGAGTACGAGCGGAGACGGTGATGATCTCCGGGCCGCCCTCATCATTTCAGTAGCCATGGTTGTAATTGTGGGCGGCATCGACGATCCTTTTCAGATGGTCAAGGCACTCGTCGACGATGCCATCGAAGCATCCGACGAAGGGGTTAATGTAGCGAGCGCCGAACAGAGACTGGGAACGGAGAAGACAAGCGTCATGTTGACGCGGATGCCCCTCACGAGATGGCGGATCGCCAAGAGTGACTTCTCGGAGTGGGAAGCTCAACCACGATATTGGGGGCAAGCTCTGCCAGGTGCTCGGCGTCCTTAACCATCGTCTCGGTGGTTTCTGCTGTGGGCTCAACCAAGACGGACGGGCCGTCGCAGACCTGGCGAATCTTGAATATGTAGCCCTCGAAGGCCGCTAGCTTACCGCCGGTCTTGGCGTCAAGCGACGGGTTGGTGGCAGCACCGGACAAACGCCCTCAACCCTGCGCTTCGCGAATCTCACCGGGGCCAGCGGCTTCGACGAAGAACTTCGTGCGACGCTCCTCTCTCAGTGCCTGCGCTTACGAGCACCCAACGCGCTGGCGGTTATCCCAGGCGCGCATACGCCCCTTCTATCTTTCCGCGAACAAACGTGGAGGCGTGGGCAATATCTGTTCTCCAGGCACCGGATCCCAGATACCATATCTCGCATACATATCGTCTGACCCCCTGAGGAAGAAGCTGCGAGAGCGCGCCCTCATAGTCCGTCGTTCCTTCACCGAAGAGCATATCGCGGTATTGGCCGGCCTTCGTGGCCTTCATGTGTGCCGCGAAAATGTGCCCCTTGCCGCACGCAATGTCATCAGCGACTGATGTGCCATAAAGCAGCGAGGCATTGCTGAGATTTCCCACATCGGGATAGATGCCCAAGAAGGGACTGCCGATACGATCAACGTAGTACATAGATTTCTCGATGGTGTCCATGAAAGGTGTCTCCATGGTCTCAAACCCCATCACCACGCCAGCGCTGGCCGCCATCTCTACCGCCCGCGCGAGATTCTCCTCGAAGTATCTCTTGGAATCCGGCCACACATCCTTATCGTAGTAGGCATCATAACCCGCCAGCTGAATAATGTGTAAGCCTAGGTCGCAGGCAAGGCTCAGAGCTTTGTCCATCATAACCAGACTGTATTTGCGCTTCTTGGGATCTTTGGCACCAAAGGGCCACCTGCGATGTCCTGAGAGACACATGGAGCCCAGAGGCACCCCGGTGTTATGCATTGCATCCAAGATCCCAGCACGCTCGCGTGCATCCCAGTCCAGGCGGGCTTGGCGAGCATCTGACTCATCCACGGAAATCTCCATGTAGTCAAAGCCACACTCGGCCGCAGCCATAAGTTTCTCTTCCCAAGACAGCTCCTGCGGAACTGCCTTTTCGTACAACCCAAGCTGGTAGGCTTTTGTCATCCTCATATCACCTCTGCCCGTAATAGGCGTTAGGGCCGTGCTTGCGCAAATAATGCTTGTCAAGCAGATATTGCGGTGCCAGCGCCTCGGCGATGCGCTTGTCGGATGCCGTACAGAGGAACTCGGTATCGCGAGACATCTTAGCAACCTCCTCGATCACGACGGCATGGTAGACTGCGGTAGCCGCGTCCTTGCCCCAGGAGAAAGGACCATGGTTGCGCACCAGACATCCCGGCTGGGCGATGGGATCCATGCCCTCAAAGCCCTCCTTGATGACCGCGCCGGTGTTAAGCTCGTATGCCTCCTCAATCTCGTCCTTAGTGAGACCACGCATGCAGGGGACCTCGCCATAGAAGTAGTCGGCCTGCGTTGTGCCGTAACACGGGATTGGGCGACCCGCCTGCGCCCAAGCAACAGCAGCCTCTGAATGAGTATGCACGATGCCACCGATGCTGTCCCAAGCCCGGTAGAGATAGGCATGAGTAGGCGTGTCAGATGACGGGTTGAGGTCGCCCTCCACAACCTTACCGTCCATGTCGCACACGACCATGCTCTCTGGTGAGAGCTGCTCGTAATCAACACCAGACGGCTTGATCACAAACAGTCCTTTATCGCGATCGATCCCTGAGGCGTTACCCCATGTGAAGACCACCAGCCCGTGCTTAGGGAGGTCCATGTTGGCCTCATAGACCTCCTCACGCAGTTCCTTGAGCATCATCTAGAACTCCTCTCGTGTGACATCGTTTGTCCTGGATGTACAGACATAGTTGCCTGAACGTTCTCATATCAATGTTAGAACACCAATCTCCCTGTCCAACACTGCCATGGAGATGAGATGGGCGTGACATGACCCGCGCCCGGCAAGCCTCTATCTGTAAACGCACCCATTTGAGAGCGAAGGACCGAAGGCCCAGAGGGCATTGCGCTGGTTGAGTCGCACGGCGCAAATACCGACCATATTGGCCATCTAGTGGCCAAACTTCATGGACGCGCTTCCGCGAGCTCATTGCCATTGCCAATCCAAAGGCCAATCGTGATGCTGGCATTGCCAAGGGCCTTAGCCCGCATGCCGGTGCAGCCGAACCTCCATGTCTTGGCATTGTCCTCAGGGATGACGGCACTCTCGATATCGTCGTTCAGCCCCGTGCCCACTCGGGAAACGTGTTCATAATCCACTTTCCGCGAGCAACCTCGTCGATTGCCGGCATGAATGCCTCCTTGTATTTGTTATTCAAGCGCTGGCGAATGCCAGGGCTCGCTGCGTTCAAGGGTTAATCGGCTCTAGCCTCGTAAAGCGCCACCTCATCGGTCTCACGGTTGGCGGCGATGATGTAGCTTGCACCGGCGTCATCAAATACCCAGACGTTTGCTGGGCCGCAGTCGTGATCGATAATCTCTACCCGATACGCCTCACCATCAAAGCACACGCGAAGAAGGTCGCGTCCCGCTTTGCGGTTGCCCATGACGGCACATGTGGAGCCAGCAAGCTTGCCAGCCCAGATAGCGTGCAGAAAGTCACGCTTCTGTGAGTCCTCCCACACTTTGACATAGGTGTCAGAAGTCTCACCCTCATGCCACACCGCGAGGGTATCGCCGTGGAAGGGCGAAATGGTGATGATCTCGTTCTTGCCGTCACCGTCGAAATCCGCCATGGCCATATCACTCGTAGGCTGGACAATCAGGCAATCAATCCCCCAATCGCTGTCCTGGGATGCCGGAGGCACATAGCGGAAGACTCCTGCAGCGGTGCCGATAAGCGCGAATGTCGCATCAGGAGCTGTATGGAAGCCATGGTTCTGGAGCTGAACGCCGGCGATGCAGGTTAAGGAGAGCTGGTTGTTTTCGTCAAACTGCTCCAGGTGCTCAGGCAGTTTAGCGACATAGACGGCACCCGGGGCCTTCCAGTCGCCCTTGGTCTTGCGGCAAGCACGCTTGACGGTACAAGCAATGAGCCACGTCTGGCCGTCCGCACCTTTAAGCACACCGAATCGATGCACATACGGCAGATCACAGAGAACAGAGCGCTTCCAGGTACCGTCTCCCCGACGCGTATAGGTAACGATCTTCGCATCATCAGCGCCAAAGTCGGGCGAGAAGAACTTATAGGTGCCCATAAGCTGGTCACCACGATCTGGTACTTGCATGATCGTCATCACACCACCCGGACCGTCGCAAATGTTCTCCTCGGCGGTGCCATCAAGCCTGAAGCGACGAATGGGGCCTTTTTTCTCGGTTGCGACGACGAAGCCGTCGAAGTCATCACCGTGATGCATGCCGATGGCGTAGCACTTGGGCATATCTGTCGCTATGACCCTCTTCTGATACTTCATGTCACCTATCTCCTCGGGCTACTTTGCGAACTTTTTTGCTCGCCATCAAGCTCGGCGACGCTCTCCCAGACGTCGTCGAGACAGACGGCAACCTTGCAATACGCCTGGTATCTCTTCTCGTAGGAGCGTGCAGCCTCAGGATTCGGCTCAAATCGTTCAGCCACTCGTACCATAGCGTCTACGGCAGCATCTATATCGGGTTGCACGCCACACGCCACCGAAGCAGCAATGGCGCATCCAAGGGCACCGACCTCTTTCGCGTCAATCGTCTCGATAGGCGTACCCATCACGTCTGCGAATATCTGCGCCCAAACACGAGAGCGGGCAACGCCACCTGAAAGTCGGATAGCATCCGGCCTCTCCTCCATCGAGACAAGCAGCTTCTCGTAATGTTGGCGATGACAATACGCAATGCCTTCGTAGACACTACGCGCGAGATGGGCCCGAGTGTGTCGGTCAGTGAGACCAATAAAGGCACCTCTCGCGAATGGGCTCACGTTGGACCCCATGAGGTAGGGAAGGAATAGCGGCACCGAGTTGGTTGGCGATAGCGATTCGACCCACCCTCCAACAACGTCATAAACGCTTGCCCCATGGGTCGCCGCCTCGTCGCAAACATCGGGAAGCAGTTTCCTTACGAACCACTCGTTGTTGCCCGCTGACGTGGGACTCGACTCCTCGATAAGGTAGTATCCGGGAAGACAGAAACACGAGTTCTTGCTCACCGAGCCATCAAGCACAGGGGCACTACGCACGTACTCGTTGATTGACCATGTGCCCGCAATCATACATACCCTGCCGCTGGAAATCACCCCAGAGCCAACTGCACAGGCATCAATATCGAAAAAACCGCCAACAACAGGCGTTCCCTCCTGAAGGCCCGTCGCTGCGGCAGCCTCGGCGCAGATATGACCGGCAACCTCGTTGCAGAGGCACGGCTCGGGCATGTGAGTAAGCATCTCGGAGATACCAAAAAGCTTGAATAGCTTGGGATCGAACGAGCGCGTGTGGAGATTCAGCAAGCTAGTCCCGGAATAATCACTCAACTCCGCCCTAGCGTTACCGGTCAGCATGAACCGTATGTAGTCTTTGCATTCAAAAACATACTTGATGTTGGCGTAGACGCTTGGCTCGTGGTCACGGATCCAAGCGAGTAGCGCCGGTGGCTGACAGGCGATAATTTCCTGACAAGAGAGTTTAAAGGCCTTGTCAGCCGTCCCGTCATGCATCCATTCGTCGATATACGGCTGAGCACGAGCATCGGTGGATGCGATGCCCAGCCGAGCGGGACGATCGTCCCTCCCCCAGAGGTAGAGACCCTTGCCGTGCCCACATACTCCGACACCCGTCACGTCCTCTCCCCTTATGCCAGACCTCTCGAGAACGCCACGAATAACCTTGCAGTTTGCTGCCCACATCTCATCCATGTCACGCTCAACGAACCCGGGATAAAGACTCGTCGAGAGCGTTGCCATGCCATAGGAGCCGAGCTGACAGCCATGCTCATCAAAGACTGCCGCCTTCGTCGCTGTCCCACCGTTATCTAAGCCAATGAAGTAGCGCATGGTCTGTCCCGTCTTATAATGTAATGATGGTATCCCATGGATGTCTGAAAACCGCGTATGGCCTAGCTAGTAATCCATACCAGCGAGATCAAAGCATCTCTGGAGGAACATCCGGGAGTGCTCCTCGACCTCCCACAGGTGCTGACCGGGATGCCCGGTGATCTCGACTGACACGTATACGTTCTCCACCCCCACAGGCTTGTCATGAGATGCGATTCGCTTGAGGATCTCTGCGCCCAGCTCTGGCGTAAGATATCCCTCCGTCTGCCAGTCAGGAGCAACGGCAACGTCCATGTGTAAATCACCGAAACAGGGATGATTGGGATCGCAGATAGCATCGCAGAGGTGAAACTGTGCGATGTAGGGAGCAGCAAGATCAATCGACTTCATCAGGTCGATACCGCCGAGCGCTTCGTGCGCGCTGTCCCAATGGATATAAGCATTCGGACACTGCTCATGAATGGGCTCAAACCACGTGACCGTCTCCTCCATAGGGCCGATGAGCTGCTTCTTATAGGCATAGCGGTCAAGCGGCTCAAGGGTGAGGTTCATGCCGTACTGCTTGATGTAATCAGCAATCTCGTAAACCGACTCGGCCTGCGCAACCTTAGCGAAGCCACGCAGTGGCGCACCGGGATCGTCACCATTAGAGATGCCAAAGTTGGTATAGCCAGACTCCGCAGCGAAATCGGCAAGCTGCTTGACGAGCTGAACGGTCTTCTGACGAGCGGCCTCGTCAAGATCGGCAAGGCTTAGATGCTGGAACTTTGTGTAAGGGGTGATGAACGTAGTGCCATTAAGACCGTTGCTTTCGATGAGAGAGCGGATGGTCTGGCGGTTCTTTTTGTCGAAGAAAATTGGCATTTCGACACCTTTATAGAACCCGAGGGTAGTGGCCTTCTCTAGAACTTCAATCATCCTTTTCTCGTCATAGAGATAGGGCATGAACATCTCTAGTAAATGTCCTGAAACCATAATTTTCTGAGCCATTTTCTATCCTTTCTTGAATATCGTCGGTCTTTCGATATAACCAAAGTGTCGTTATGAGGAGATATCGGAGCATCTGGGGCACCTAGGTTGTCAATGCACGCTGCGGAGTCTCAGACCCTTTTTCCTCTTACTTTGAAAGTCTAGCAATCGGAGGCAAATTAATATTTCAGTTACCCACAAACATTGTAAACGGTAGAATTATCCCACTGAACGGTACCTTTCTAAGATAATTAAATCATAGGGATTTACTGCATGTTTTTAGGTGTAAAACTACTGATACTGTCTAGTATTCAAGTTGGAAAGGAATGGAGATGCAAATAGCGGTCATCGGCTGTGGCGCAATGGGAGGTCTTTACAGCGCCTATCTAAGCCAGGAGAACAACGTAACAGTTATCGATACCAACAAGAAGACCATTGCCGCAATTCAGAATGATGGAATCGAGGTAATGGAGCCAGACGGTACAACGGCAACTTATCATCCCAATGCCGCTACTACCACTGAAGGAATGGACCCTGTCGATCTTGTCATCATATTTGTAAAGTCCACTACTACCAAGAGGGCATTGCATGATGATGCCAATCTCATCGGACCAAACACCTACTTACTCACCCTGCAAAACGGCGGCGGCCATGAGAAAGTTCTTTCGGAGTTTGTCCAACGTGACCACATCATCGTTGGCACGACTCAACATAACGCCGCTCGGAACGGTGATGGCAAGGTCCGCCACGGAGGCTCTGGTCTCACGGTGATTGGGCCCCTTGGCTTCGACGTTGAGGCGCTTGCCCCTGTTGTCGAGACCTTCAACTCCTGCGGCATCGAGACACGCGCTGACAGAGACGTACAGCGCCTTATCTGGAACAAGCTTTTCACCAATGTCTCGGCGAGTGCGCTCACGGCACTTTTCCAGATGCCCTTGGGCTACATAGTCGATAATCCCAACGCTTGGACACTTTGCGAGCGTCTTATACGAGAGGCTGTCAAGGTGGCAGCTGCAGCAGGCTATACCTTCGAAGTCAATGAAAAAATCAATGAGGTCCGCAATGTTTGCGAAGCAAGCCCTCAGGGGGTCACCTCCATCCAATCGGACATCGCTGCCGGCAGACGCACCGAGGTCGACACAATCACTGGGTTTGTGGTAGATACCGCATATACACTGGGAGTATCGGTGCCTTGCCATTGGTTTGTGAGAAACGCGGTCCACGCTTTCGAAGGCAGAGGGGCCTTTGGTCTGGACACGAAGTAGCGTAATCCTTGCAGGCGCTAACCTAAAGGCGGGTCCTGAGTCAGTCTCAGGACCCGCGTGTATTATGTATGCTGTCTGCCTGAGCAAACTATCGTCTGATTTTCACGACAATCTTACGGACCTGCTCGGGATACTTGTAAAACAGGCTCGGCTTGTGCGCCTCCTCGGGCGGCACGACAATGAAGTCGCCTTTCGTAAGCACCATGCTTGAATAGTAATCCGGCTCCGACAGAAACACAATGTCTCGACCCTCGTCGCTTTCGAGGATCTTAAGTCCCTTACGCGGTGCTACGAGGAACAACTCGCACCCCGAAACAATGTAGTGCAGGTCATAATAGATGTCATGCGCCTCGAACTTGGCACTTTCGACAGGCTTGGTCTCATAGAGGTGGACCTGCGCGTAAATGTTTCCATTATCGATTGTATAACTACCCTTGTCTAGACTCTCAAGATCAGTGCTCTCAAGCCATCCATAGGCTTTGCGAAAACGTTCAGACAGGTAATCGTTTTCCTTTGCATCAATCAGATTGCATGCAAGCATTGTCAGTCATCCTTTACAATCTTGTGTGGAACCGGACGCCTCAGCGCTCGAGTCCCCCGCTGTTGTCTTATCTATGCGACCGAAACGAGGATGATAGCCCATCACCTCATCGTAGAGGGTCATGCCAGCCGCAGGCGAGTATGCCCATGTCATCAGGATATCGAAGGCATAGGGATTGTACTCAATATCAAGGAGCTCGCTCGCGAATCCCATCGAGGCAATCTCTCCAAGAACAACGAGAGAGGAACGGTGAGTAATAGGGCCAACGTGGATAGTCTCCCTGTACGTCTGGGTCCATATTTTTTCTTTGTTCTGAAACTCAAGCAAGTGAAATACTTCGTGTGCCATCAGGACATCGCAGGGATGAACGCCTTTGCCAATAGATCTCCTGACTGCATCATCCCCGATGAGCCGACGCGTCTTCTCCAGTGCATCGTCATAGATAAAAATTGAGTTAGGCTCAACATACTCAGCAAAAAGCACGCGATCTTGACCCTGAGGCACTTTATCGAATCGAATTTCCGCACCCAGCTCCTCAGCAATCTTTCTCGGGGAGTGCGTGGAGAAACGCTCCGCACAGTGCTGCGCCCACTCGATACCGCACTCCCGCGCACGGCGCATAAGTTTGTAGCGTTTGACGTCACTGAGCTTACCGTTCAGGGGCTCGCGTGCAAACACATAGCCGCACCAGGCATCCCATGGCAGAGCACAAAGATCGGCCATCACCTCTCCAATGGGGGCCACAACAACGTCTTCCGGCTTAAGATCCAACCCATGGTAACTCTCGTCACCAAGCAAAGTCTTCTTGATAGGGCGAATAACCGAATCGCTCCAGCGCCGTTTTGGTTCTTTCATAGCGGCCTCTTCCTCGGGCTAGCAAGAGCAGGGCTACGTAAGCCCGTTCCTTGCGCAGATAATGATAATCTCCTCGTCCGGGTCACGATCCTCGAGATCGAGCGCCATCATGAGCTCGAGCTGCGAGATATCAATGGCAGAATAGTCGCATACACGCGGGCCCACACAGATGAAGAAATCCGGTCTCATGATGCTGTCAGAGGCAAAGGTCGCCATATCCTCCCAGAGACGTTCGACCTCGTCCCTATACTGCGAGATGGGAACCTTTTCGACAAACGAGTTGCTTGCCTGGACCTTGACGAATCCCTTTCTGTCTACGACGCGAATCGGAGTTTTGTGATCCTTCTTGCCCTGGAAAACGAAGAACTTGTCAGAGGCAGTCGCAAGATCGATGTCCTCGACGCCCTCGCCGAAGTCCTCGGTGGCAAGATCCTTAGCCTCTCCAGGGCCCACCTCTTTGAGCAAGTCGGCGGTCTTAACCTCGGTAGAGCCGGTAGCAATAGCGCTTACCTTGCCAGTATTGCTGTCAATATCAATGTGAACCTCGACAGAGCTGGGATCGGCACCAGAGCTAATTGCCTTATCAACGGCTTCGGCTTTGATTGCACGGATATCGTCTTGCGTGGGGCTGGGAATGACACGTTCGACAACATCCCTGACCATAGCGAGCGCGACGCCAATTGAGGAAATGACTTCAGCGTTCTCGGGAATAGAGTAGTGTAGCTTCATCTTCTTGGCGCAGTACGGCACAAGCGCCGCCGCGCCTCCCCCGCAGCCAACGAAGCGCATGGCATTTCGGTCAAGCTCATACTTCTCAGCAAGAGCATCAATGCATGCGCTGACTTTCTCATAGTCCTTGTCAAGAATCCTAGTGGCCAACTCCTCAATTGTGATGCCCAGTCTGTCGGCGACGGGCCGCATGGCCCTACGTGCCGAATTGGCATTGCCATGCGCAAAGTATTGCTCATCGACAAGGCCGAGAACATTGGCGGCGTCGGTGTTAGTGAAACAAATAAGCTTACCGTTCCTGAGGCGTACGGCGACATAGTCATCGGGGTCACCAGGCCTGGGACTCAACATCACGATCTCTGGGTCGACAATCTCTTCCTCGGGCGTAAAGCACGCATACTCGCAGCCGGCAATGTGTGCAGAACGAGGTCCAACATCCACGACATCATGGTCGTTGATGCGAACCATCGAGCCGCCAGCGCAACCGAGAATGCGAACGTCGAGGGAGCTGATATAGGTGTCATGTCCGCCGATGTTGGCGTAATCCACGCCAGGCCGACCATTCTTGATGACGCCAATGTTGGTAGTGGTACCACCGACCTCGAAGTAGATGGCGTTAGAAGCTCGCAGGTACATAAGCGAGCCCATGACAGAGGCCGCAGGGCCGGAGAGAGCCGTAAGAATCGGGCGCTTGCGCATCTCATTAATCTCCATGACACCACCGTCACCGCGCATTATCATGAGCGGCACCGTGACGCCCGCCTCGCGCACCGACTGCTCGGTAGCGTTAGCAGTGGCCATCATCTTGGGGAGGATGGCAGCGTTCATCGCTGCGGTGCGCGTACGGCGCGTGAGGCCATAGAGCTTCGTAATGTCGGAAGCCATCGTTACCGGAATGTCTTTCTGTTGGGCACGCCCCTGAATCCGCTGCTCCTCATCCATGCTGTCGACGCCAAACGCCATAGAGGCGACAATGACTTTCGAGCCCTTGGAAATGAGCTCATCGATAGCAGAGTCGATAGTATTGTCGTTGAGCTGCTTCTTCTTGAGAAAGATCGATTGCACGGGAATTTTGCGGTTCACTTTTTCATCGAGGATGATGTCACCGATGTTGAGCTGCTTCTTGGCGAGCAATCCCTCAAGACCACCACCCGAGACGCCGAAGACACCCACGGGGGCGACGTCTCCCTCAATGAAGGCGTTGGTCGCCTGAGTTGTGGAATGCGCCACGAAGACGACGTCCTCAGGGGCGATATTGTTGTCCTGAAGACAGTTCTTAAACGACTGTACAACGCCGGCTGCGACACCCCTTGGATCATCGTGAGTGGTCTTGACCTCGTTCTTGCCGATAATCTCATGGGTTAGGTTGTCCATGGCGACACACTTGGTATATGTGCCACCAACGTCGATACCCATCCTTACTTTCCGTAGGCCCTCGACCATATCTTCCTCGCTTTCGGTTTATCCCACCCATAACCCCGACAGTGGATGCGCGATCTTTTTTTGAATGGTGCGCTAACGGACAGCCCGAGGCACAAAACACCTTTGGCGTGTCCGTCGCACAGACGGCATATGTAATGCGATCGATGGCCTACTGCACGAACCACTCAGCACCGAGGCCGGACATCGTGAAGAACGTAAGCACGTAGAGCAATACGCCAATGACGTACATGTTCGGCACCGACAGCTTTAGGAAGTCGTTGGAGTCGGTCTTGGTGTAGGAGATGCCCCACGCGACCCAGCTCTGAGTGATACAGGAACCAAGGTTGCCCGTGATGGTCGGGATCGCAAAGACGCAATACAGGAATGGAGCAGGGAATGACGCGACATTCTTGAGGACGCCCAGGGTGGCGGCACCGCAGCCAACAAGGGTCAGCGGTCCTCGGAAAAGGCTGAAGAACATGCAAATCGCAAAGATAATGCAGATAAAGAGCTCGCTACTAGGAATGACCGGACCAAGAACAGTACTGAAGTAGGGGGATGCATACTTGGCAACGGTGTTGAACATCGGCAAGCAAGCGATAAAGCCAACAAGAGGAGCGGTGTCAACAGTGCCATCATACATAAGTTTATTCACATACTGAATGTTCTCGCGGAATCCCTTGTTAAATTTTCCGCAGACTGCAAGGGCAATGAAGCCAGCGATCAGGAAGCCAGCTATGACAGAGAATTCAAAGGCTATATTGAGGATGACGGGAACGATTGGGAGGACTAACGCATAGCCGGGAGCATCCTTCTGAGCCTGAGGAGCTGCCTGCGCAGCCCATGCATGGCTCTTCTTGCTCGACTTGAGATAGATGGCCGTCATGACAATGGACACGACGACCGCAATGATGACGGCGGCATAACCCCATCTATTAGCAAACCAGCCGAGATTGAAATCGAGAAGCTGATCAGGATCAAGAACAAAAGCACGGTACTGAGCAAAGAAGACCGGATTCAGATAGCTACCTGCACCGACCGAAGCAATGAAGGTAAAGAGGGCGATGGCCTTCGGAATGCCGAGAGACATGAGAATGGGGAGCACAATGACCCCGACGGCCATGACGGGACCAGCACCAGTCATCGCGGTAAAGATAACAGCGGTTACAATGTCAAGCAGGATAATGGTAATCATGGGCTTGTCGCCACCAAGCTCGACGGTCTTGCGAATGATTGTCGAAGCAATGCCAGTATCCATGAGGACGCGACCGAACCAGGCACCAAAGAGGAAGTTGATGAGGATCTTGCCCCATCCCTCAGGGCCTCCCTGAAAAACCTCATTAAAAATGCCCATGAACGTCACATTGGTTCCCTCACCAAACTGAAGTACTGGGTTGCTGGCGATGAATTCCGGTGAGGAAATCAGTGTGCCGAGCATTGAGAGGGCAAACCAAATGACAGTGATGCCAATGAACCCGACCATCAGGCTGTAGCCCTTGATGCAGTACCAGGCAAGGACGAAGAACGAGGCAATCAACAGCATGCCGATTAGGATCTCCATCTCTGCTCCTTCCTCTCTCATGGCTGCCATCAGTTAAATGGCATTTCCCTTTTCCAACGAATCGGGCCCGACGCCAGTTGATAAAGCACTACACAATCGATTGCAAAAACTGAAATTTCAGTAGATACAGAATACGCTGTCATGCAGAAATACCGAGAGCGGTGCCGCAGAAGGCGGCCATTTTGCGGTAAACGGAGATTTAGCAGGTGATTCGCATACTTCCGATTGAGCCCGTACATTTTGTCGTTATCGCTAATTGAGTCAAAGCCGTGGTATACAAGGGAAAAACAGAGGGCCACTGCGTGACCTAGAATGTCGGTTCTTCAAAAATCGACAGATGGGGCGACGCGACGGTCAGCGGCAACAGAATGCCCCACGGAACCCCGAGCCGGGGGAAGGACCCCATGGGCTTCCCGAACAGCGCCTCGAGCCTGCGCACAGCAAGCTCATCGATGGTCGCCGCGCTCGGCGAGATCATGTCCATACAGGCCGACGAGGCGTGCGGTGCCGGGTGCGGCGAGCGGAGCGACGCCCGCGCGTGAACAACAGGAACGGCTATCGGGAGCGCAAGATCGAGCCGATCTCGCCACCGGCGGCGCGCGTGCTCGAGGACGCCGGGCGAGGATCACTCAGGCGTTCCCCCCTCGACAAGCTCGGTCATGCGGTTTCCTCAGGGGCGATTGCCGACAAGGGATAGCCCGGGCCGGGGGCGGACAGGACGTAAATCTCTGGGGCCCGTCCTGGGTACGGAGAGGGCCGAGAGCCACATGGGCAAGTTCGCGCCGGGCGAGGAGACGAGGCCCAAGGCGAATCGTCCAAGTCCAAGGCGTTGCGATGGGCATTCACACACCGCTAAATCAGACACAGCCCGTTCTCTCGATGACCTCGACAGAGCTAAAGTCAGAGAAGTCGATCCCGCTGTAGGCAGTCAACCTCATGCCCAGAGGCACCCTACGAGCCAGCCATTCCAAAATAGCATGTCATTATATAGATCTCATCCCCCGTTGCACGGCTGCGGTGAAAAAGTGAGGGTTGTCTATTACCCATCTTGTCTCTAGGCTGTGGACATCGTGATAGGAGACAAATGGGAAGCGACCGCGGCAGCAGCATCGTGCGCATTCTCGAGCGCACGGGAACATGGACGACCGCATCGGCGCTGGCGGCCGAGCTCGGCTGCTCCGCACGAACGGTGAAGAGCGATGTCGCCTCGCTCAACCGACGCGCTCCCGGCGTCATCGCTTCCGGCCCAAAGGGATATCGCATCGGGGATTCACAGCTCATTGCCAGTCTCGTCTCGCGCGAACCGACTGATGCGCCGCAAACCATGGATGAGCGTAAGCGCCATATCCTGTTCGAGCTCCTCATGCGCAACCGAAAGGTGGATGCCATCGACCTGACGGACGAGCTATGTGTGTCGCTCTCCACATTGGATAACGAGCTTGTTGCGGTTAAGCGCGAGCTCTCCTCGTTTGGCCTGCGCCTTCGGCAGCGTGAGGGAAAGCTATTCATCGAGGGGGACGAGCGCAGCGAAAAGAGGCTCGTCAACAGCCTTATTTTTGACGAGACGAAGAACTTCTTCAACCAGATGGAGCTCGTCAACCGATATTTTCCCGAGCTTGATTTGCAGGAGCTGCACGATCGCGTGGAAGCATCGCTTAAAGACCGCGGGTTTTTCATCAACGACTACGCTCTCTCGAACCTCATCCTTCACGTGGCAATCGCAGTCGAGCGCGCTCGGAACGGCTTCGCATCGCGATCGACCTCGTCGGACACGTCTGGTGCAAACGGAACGGAATCGAAGCCCAAGTGCCATGCAATCAAGGAGCTCGCATGCGAGATTCGTGATATTGCGGAGCAGGTCTGCGACGTGAAGCTTTCCGCGGAAGACCTGGAGTCGCTGCGGCTTATCCTGTCCGCAAATCTCACGCATGTCGATCACCTAGATATCGAGAACGGAGAAGGGTATCGCACGGCCGCCAAGCTCTTCGAAACCATCAAAAGACGCGTTGACGCCGATTTCGGTCTCGATTTTTCCAACAAGGAGTTTTCAGTGCGTTTTACGCTGCACCTGGCCAACATGCTCTCGCGCCTGCGCTACGGCGTGCTGCTGCGCAACCCGCAGCTCACCAGCATTAAGAATGGCTATCCGTTTATCTACGATGTGGCGGTGTCGATAGCGGATATGGTGCATGCGGAAACGCATGCAGACGTAGGCGAAGACGAAATTGCCTACATCGCCCTACACGTAGGCTGTCTGGTGGAAGAACAACGTTCGAGCGTGGACAAGCTGCACGGTGTCCTGGTAAGCCTCCGCCGCACGGCCGCCAGCGCGGAATGCATCAAACGCTTTTCTGACCAGCTGTCAAGCATGCTGGTGGTCGATGCCGTGGTTCCAAGCATGGATGCCGTAAGCGATCTAACGGGCCTTGACCTGCTGATCGCCGATGTTCCCATTGCGGGATACGATGCCCTGCCCACCGTGCAGATTTCTCCGTTTTTCAACGACCGCGATGTGCGCGCCGTGTCCGAGCGCGTCGTGGCCATTCGACACCAACGGACGCGAAACAGCATCAAGCACGATCTGGAGACATTCTTCAACCCTGAGCTCTTTTTTGCGAACCCGGGGTTTGCCGACCGCGATGAAGCCATCACGGTGATGGGCGGACACCTGATTGAGGAAGGCTATGCATTCGAGGACTTCACCATGCGCCTGCGCGAGCGGGAGTCGGTGAGCGCGAGCGCCTATCAAGACGTGGCGCTCCCCCATCCGTTGGAGATGGACGCACGTCGCACGGCAGTAGCGGTGTCACTGCATCCTCGTGGCCTCGCCTGGGGCGAGGCCACGGTGTACGCGGTGCTGATGCTGGCCATTCGGCGAGAGGATCGCGCGCTGTTCCAAGAGATATTTGACTTTATCGCCCACGTGCTCATGGAAGCGGGCGCCGCCCGGTACATCGCGCGCTCGCAGAGCTTCGAAGAGTTTGTCGATCGTCTGCTGGAGTACGCCTGACATAGACGGGGCTTCGTCATAATGCATGGGTGAGACAGCGGTTCGCCTGCGCCTTCGAGGACGCGTGCCGCTGGGTCGCTGCCGATGAGTCACGCCTATCCGACTACCAGCTGATGGTCGCGCATGCGCTCCAGGCACTCTATGACGAGCTTTTTTGGCATGCCCAGGTTAAGGCGCACGAACGCGTCGCCCTCACCCACGTAGTGCGATCCGTCCTCGATGATCACGCCGGCCTCACGGGCCATATGGCCCGTGACCTGCGTTGCCGTGGCACCCGTACCGGCTATGTTCACCCAAGGCAGATACGAGGCAGTCATGGGCATGAGGTTCCAGCCCTCCATCTCGCTCTCGACAAAAGCCGCCAGACAGCGATAGCTGTCGGCAAGGTAACCGACGAGCGCATCGAGCCATTCCTCACCCTCGTTGTACGCGGCGATAATCGCCGCACAGCCGAACACGTTGGGCGAAGTGATGGAGTTCATCTCCAGCCGGTGCCGGAACCGCCTACGAATGGTGCCGCCGGGAATCATAGAATATGATGTTTTGAGTCCCCCCAGGTTAAATCCCTTATTGGGCGACGTGAGAACGATGAGGTTGTCAAGATAGCAACCGGGTAGCTGCAGCGCAGACGTGAAGGCACCCTCCAAAATGAGTTCGGAATGCACCTCGTCCACCACCAGCAGCACGTCGTGCGTGCGGCAGAGCTCGGCTGCGCGCTCCAGCTCCTTCGCGGACCATACGCGGCCGGCGGGATTATGCGGCGAGCACAGCAGATATATGCGCGGATGCTTTTCTGCCATCTGCCGCTCGAGCAGGTCGAAGTCGATTCGGTATCGCCGGTCCTCGTAGATGAGCGGGTTGCGCACTACGCGGATGCCGTTGTGGCGCGCGGCGTACCCGAAGGGGTCGTATACGGGCGTATTCAGTATCACGGCGTCATTTGGTTGGCAAAATGCCTGATACAGATAGTGGATGGTAGAGACGGTGCCATAGGACAGGGTGATCCAGTCACGCCGCACCTCGTTGCCGTGGCGCCGGCGCTGCCAGCTGATCACCGCATCGAAGAAGCCTTCGTGCGCGGAGGTGTAGCCGTAGGCGCCGTTTTGCGCCACGCTCGTGAGCGCCTCGCGAATCGCCGGCGCCGCTGCGAAGTCCATGTCCGCAATCCACATGGGGATGAAATCGTCTGGCGTGCCGGGAAACTTCTGCCGGATGATCTGGGCATCCCACTTGCGTGCATGGTCAAGCTTGCGATCTGCCATATGGTCGAAATCGAACGCTGCGGTCATGATTGCTCCTCTGTATCTGCCCAATCTCATCGCGCTCCCACGCGCCCTGGCCTCGCTTTTCCATCGACCCGCATGGCGGGCAGCCATATGGGCGCTGCTCACGTGGCATTCATTATGGCCGTGCTGGGGCGTGCGGCCTGCCCCCACCCTTGCACCGCTGCGGTGCAAGGACAGATACAGCCAACGGACTTGCCACAGCCTACACTCGCATCCACGGAGCCAAGGGGCAAGGCCGCCGCGCCGTGCAGTCGGTCGGCCATGAAGGGGAGGCTTGTATGAATCCGGAGCTGATGTGCCGTCTGAGCAATGCAGACGCGGTCGCAGGGCGCGAGGGCGAGATTCGCGCCATCATGCATGAGGAGCTCGACGGCGTATGCGATACGGTGGAGTACGACAAGCTCGGCAGCATCATGTTCAAGAGCGCGGGAACCGAGGAGAACCCGGTCAAGGTCCTGTTTTGCGGCCATATGGACGAGGCAGGCTTCATGGTCCGTTACATCTCGGACATCGGCATGGTACACGTGATCGGCGTGGGCGGACCACGAAAGAACAGCGTGGATAGCCAGGTTGTGCGTATCAAAACGCGTTCCGGCAAGAAGGTGCGCGGCGTGCTCTTTGCCAAGCGCGACGAGGGTGGCGCGCCCTCGGACATGTACATCGATTTTGGTTGCGAGACTCCAGAAGAAGCGGCGGCCTTGGGCATCCAGATCGGGGACTGGGGCGTGTTCGCTTCCGAATGCGAACTGCAACCGGTGGATGATATCCTCCTGGGCAAGGCGTTTGACGACCGCGCCGGCGTGTACGTTGTGACCGAGGCGGCAAAGCGCTTGGCCGAGACCGAGCACGCTGCCGAGCTGTGGTTTGCCGGTTCTAGCAGCGAAGAGGTCGGTTGCCGCGGAGCGCAGACCGCGGCGGCACACCTTGATGCCGACATCGTTATTCCCGTCGACATCGCCAACGCACCCGAGTTCACGCGCAACTGGGAGAACCAGCGCAAGCTGGGCCACGGCCCCATGGTGGTCCATTACGACCGCATGCACGTGCCCAACGAGAAGCTGCTCCACCACATCCTGGGTGTGGCCAAACGCGAGAAGGTCCCTTTCCAGCGCGACATCTTCAAGGGCGGCGGTACAGATGCCGGGACCGCGCACCTGGTGGGCGACGGAAAGCTGGCAACGGTGATTGGCGTGCCGGTGCGGTATTGCCATGGATCTCAGTCCGTCATGCGGGGCAAAGACCTGGACGCTGCGGTTGACCTGGTATGCGCCATCGCGCGGAGCATCGACCGCGCAACGTTTGCCGAGCTTAAACGCTTCGATTAGAGACAGGCCGATCAGGGGCAGCCCGAGCTTCTCAGCAACGGCCGCCGAGCGAGATGGCACGCAGCGCCTCGAGAAAAAGACGGAACGGAAAGGAACCGCACATGGACAGCGAACAGCAAATCATGGAGATCATCGGGTCGGCGGGAACCAGCAAGAGCCTGGCGTTCTCGGCGCTCGCGAAGGTGCGCGAGCACGACTACGACGGTGCCCGGGCGGTACTCCAAAAGGCCAAGGAGGCCGACCTCAAGGCGCATGCGGCGCAGACCAAGCTCATCGCCGATGCACTATCGGGTGCGGAGGGCTCCTCGACGGCGAGCCTGCTCATGGTGCATGCCCAGGATCACTACATGACCTCGCAGCTGGCTCGTGACCTTATCGAGGAACTGGTGAAGATTATCGAGGAGCGCGATGGCGAGCGCTCTGAGTAGCCGGAGCGCATGTCTCTCGCGGGTATCGCACCTGGCAGTGCGCGCCGCCTCGCTGCGGTGCAAATAGCGCTGGACGATAGGTACGCAACATCGACGGAGAGGAATTGGAATGGCAAAGATGAACGTTGTGCTGTGCTGTGCGGGCGGCTTCTCGACAACCATGCTCATGGACCGCATCAAGCAGACCATTCACGAGAGCCAAAAGCTCAATGACGACGACTTTGAGTTCAAGGCCATCGCGGCCGATCTGCTCGATCAAGAGGTCGATCACATGGACGCCCTCATCATGGGACCGCAGATCGCCCACAAACTCGAATCCATCAAACCGCTCATCGAGCCGCGCCACATCCCCTACATCATTGTGGACCAGGAGACGTACGGCAAGATGGACGGCGCGACGGTGCTCAAGCAGCTGCTCATCGCCAAGGCCAAGGCGAACCGCGCTCGTGCCGCTGGGACGCCCGAAAAGTAGCGTGCGTTCTGATGCCGTATTTTGCGAAAAGGAGGTATTCCCATGGGAGAAGCACCAGCTAGCACCCGTACTCCGGAAAAGAAGGGTGCATTCGACAAGTTTGATGACACGCTCAACAAGTACCTTGGCCCCATCGCCGAGCGCATGGACAGGCAGCCTCATTTAAGCGCCGTGAAGAAGGCCATGGTCGCCATGACGCCTCTGCTGCTCATCGGCTCGTTTTGCCTTATCCCCGGGGCGATCCCCAATATGATTGGCGAAGGCAACCCCGTCTCTCAGTGGATTTTGGCCAACGCCGACTACTTCGACCTTGCATACAACGTGAGCATGGGCCTCATGTCCGTGTTCGTTGCCGCGGTTGCCGCCTACCACCTGGGCAAGTCCTACGACCTTGATATCCCGGGCTCGATCAGTATGGCGCTCGTCGCATTCCTGCTGTTGTCCATGGAGACGAACGAGGCGGGCGGCATCTCGATTTCCTCGCTGGGCTCCAAGGGCCTGTTCGTATCCATGTTCGCGTCGCTCTTAGCGGTCGAGCTGTACCGTTGGTGCAGGGCGCGCCACTTCACCATCAAGATGCCCGACACGGTTCCCGACTTCATCTCCAGCTCCTTCGAGATCATCCCCGTCACGGTTATCGTCATCGGCGTGTTTCTGCTTCTGCGCATCCTGTGCCAAGGTGTGTTTGGCGTCATGCCCAACCAGATTTTCACCAACCTGTTGGCCCCGCTGATCGGCTCTATGGACAGCCCGCTTGCGGTGACGTTCTACCATACGCTGCGCTGCTTCATCTTCTTCTTTGGCATTCACCCCTCGGTGCTGAGCCCCATCGTTCAACCGATCGCCACGCAGTTTTTGGCCGAGAACATCGCTGCGGTGCAGGCAGGCGGCATTGCCACGCACATCTTCACTCCCGGTCCCATGTCGGCCTTCGGTGGATTCACCGGCCTGGGCGTGACCATGGGCTGCGTCTTTTGGTTCATGCTGTCCAAGTCCAAGGCGCAGCGCGAGATAGGGCGCATCGCCTTTATCCCATCCCTTTTCGGCGTGAACGAACCAATCCTGTTTGGCGCCCCCGTCGTGCTGAACCCCATCATGTTCATACCCTTCGTGGTGTTTGGCGGCATTCTGTCCTCCATTCCGTTCTGGTTTATGAGCTGGGGCTGGCTTGATTGCTCCGCGTTCACGCCGCCGTATGTGGGCGTGTTCCTGGAAGGGTTCCTCACCAACTTCGACTGGCGCTCCATTGCGGCCAACCTGGTGCAACTGGTGGCGGCCATCGCAGTGTACTACCCCTTCTGCAAGGTGTATGAGCGGCGTGCGCTGGAGGAGGAGGCACGTGCCCAGGCGGAGAGGCAGGGGGACATTTTCTCCGCCGAGGACAAGGAGATCCTTGATGGTCTCGACTTGGACTTCTAGACGATCGCTTCCCGTCCTGCCCCCACTCCCCAGACTCGGACACCAGCGGAGCTCGGCGGCATTGCCGTTGGGCTCCGCTTCCCTTGGGCGCGTGGCTGATGCGGCGCGCGGCGAGGGCCTGCCCCAGAAGGGAGAAGACGACATATGAACGCTCACGTGAAGAACGTCCGCGCATTCCTTGCCAAGCGCGATATCGATGCGTTTCTCATCAAATCTAAAACGATGAAAAAATACCTCGGCACGCTTACGGGCAGTGGCTGCAACGTGCTCGTAACGACCGAGCGCGGTTTTTTGATCATGGACGGCCGCTACGTGAACGAGGCGTCAGAACGCGAGCGGGACCTGGAGTTCCGCGTACACGCGCAGGGCGAGGGCTATCTGGGCGAACTGCGGGAGGCCCTTGCTTCGTGCGGCTGCAAGACGCTGGCTGTCGAGGCGGACGCCATCCGCGTACCCGAGTACCGTGAGCTCGAGCGCCTAGGCTTTGAGCTTGTACTGCTGGGCGACGAGGTCGCCCGCATGCGCATGGTAAAGGACGACGCTGAGGTGGCAGCCGTGCAGCGCGCGGTTGATTTGGCGGACGACGTGTACGCGCGCGTGATAGAGCGGCTGCGCGTTGGCATGACGGAACACGAGGTCGGTGCCCTGGTCCAGTACTATACTCTGTCCGCCGGAGCCGAGGCGATGTCGTTCGACACGATCGTGGGCACGGGGCCGCATAGCGCCCTGCCCCACGGACGTCCCACAGACCGCGTCATTCAGCCGCACGAGCCCGTGCTCATCGATTTTGGGGCGCAGCTCGATGGCTATCAGTCAGACATGACGCGCGTGTGCTTCTTGGGCGAGCCTGTGGAGCGGATGCGCGAAATGTATGAGGTGGTCCTTGCAGCTCAGCTGACTGGCATCGATGCCATTCGCCCCGGCATGGCGGCGCGCGATGTGGACGCGGCGGCACGCAAGGTGATTGCCGATGCGGGATACGGGGAGTATTTTACGCACGGATTGGGCCACGGGATCGGCCTTGGCGGCGACTTGCCGTTGCTCAACCAGTCTGGCGATGTGGTGCTGGGCGAGGGAATGATCATGTCGTGCGAGCCTGGGGTTTATCTCCCCGGCGTGGGCGGCGTACGCATCGAGGACGATGTGGTGCTTCGCGACGGAGTCGGCTGCCCCATGAATACTACAAGCAAACAGCTGCTGGTATTGGACGTGAGATAGCATGGGAAAGAATGGGTGGCCCAGTGCGGCTCGCCAGTTTGCCGCGCGGGCATTCCAAGTCCCTGCCGATCGTGTTCCCAGCGCTCCGATTGCCGCGCGCCTGTATGCTTATGCAGTCGATTGGGCCGTGGGCGGGATTGTGACGGGAGTGCCTGGCGTGCTGGCATATGCCGCCATAACGCGACGACAGGATATGTTCCCGAACCTCTATGTGTTTGAGGCGCTCGGGTATCCATGGGCAGTGGGCATTGCCTGCGGCGTGGCGTGCCTGGTCGCGGGCTTGTTGTACTACGCAGTCATTCCTTGGAGGGTATGGCCTGGTCAGACGCTTGGCAAGCATCTCATGAAGATACAGGTCGCCCGCGCGGACGGCGACGCCGTGGCACTCGGCTTGGGTAGGCTGCTGGCGCGATATGGACTAGCGGGGTTTTGCCTTGAGGGAAGCGCGTTCGTTGCGGGCAGGTATCTGCGCGAGATTGCGGTGTTGATCACACGTGTGGATGTGAACTACTACTGGGAAATCGCGGGCATGGTTCTCACGGCGCTCTCTGCGGTGATGGCGCTTGCGCTGCCTCATCGCCGCGCGCTCCACGACTACCTCACAGGGACGCGTGTGGTCCCCGCCCCTGGGCATCCCCTGTACAAGGGGGGAATCCGATCGTCTCGATGACGAGTAGGTAAAGCGCGCCGCCGCGCGACGGACGAGAGGCTGGGCCCGCCGCCGATCTTGCCCAGCATCGCCGCAATCGCCGCACATCGCACTCGAACGGAAGCCCCATGCGCCCCCACGCTCCCCAAGTGGCCCAGGGGCGCCTCAGAGATGCGCTCAGCCCGCAGGCCTCTCTCATGCCCAATAACGGGCAGTACAATCTGCAGCACCGGCACGACCTTCATCACCCATAGGGTCTGACAACATGTGACGCATCATTGTGAATGATAGTATGTAAGCATATTTATTGCATTAATCCTGGCAGGGTGAAGGTGCCAAATGAGGTATTCGGAGCTTGTAGAGGCCGGAGACACTGGGACCCAGTGCCAAGACCATCTTGCCGGGAGCAAGCCCACGTCTGCCATCCTTCGTATCCCCAAGAACCTAAAGGAAGCTGTCACCATAACCGCACGCTTGCACGGAGCTAGCTTTCCGGATTTCATCCGCTCATGCGTAATAGATGAGTCCACGAGGAGGTCTTCCTAATGAATGAGTCGGATACCCGATTGAAGCTCATCGATCCGGCCCTGAAGCGCTTCTGGGACTTCAAGCGGCAAATCTACACCGAGTACTATTTCACCGACGGCGAGATTGTCGTACGCGGCCGCATGATAGCTCGCAAGAAACCAAAGAAGCCGACTACCTGCTCATGTACGCACCCGAAATTCCCCTGGCAATCGTGGAGGCAAAAGACACGCAGCACACCATCGGAGCCGGGCTCCAACAGGCCATGGGATACGCATCGTCGCTCGACGTGCCCTTCGCCTACAGCACGAACGGAAAGGGATTCGTCGAGCACGACTTCACGACTGGCAAGGAGCGCACGCTGGGCATGGATGAGTTCCCGACACCCGAAGAGCTCTGGCAACGCTCCTGCGCGGCCAAGGGAATCGACACCCCCCACGGGCAGGAGATCGTCACCGCGCCCTACTACCGTGCCCCCGGCATCAACGTACCACGCTACTACCAGCGAATTGCCGTCAACCGCACGCTCGAGGCCATAGCACGCGGACGGGACCGCATCTTGCTCGTCATGGCTACCGGCACAGGCAAAACCTACACCGCCTTCCAGGTCGTGCATCGCCTGCGTCAAACGACTGAGGTGCGCAAGGTTCTCTACCTGGCCGACCGCAACATCCTCATCGACCAAACGATAACGGGTGAATTCAAGCCTCTCGAGAAGGTGTCCACGAAGGTGGAGGGCCGCACGCTCGATTCCGCCTACGAGGTCTACTTCTCGCTCTACCAGCAGCTCGTAGGCGATGGTGGCGAGGAGATCTTCCGCGCGTTCGATCCCGAGTTCTTTGATCTCGTGATCGTAGACGAGTGCCACCGCGGAAGCGCCGCCGCCGACTCAGCCTGGCGCAAGGTGCTCGACTATTTTTCGAACGCCATACAGCTGGGCATGACAGCAACACCCAAGGAGACCAAGGACGTCAGCAACATCGACTACTTCGGCGAACCCATCTATACCTACTCGCTCAAACAGGGCATTGAGGACGGGTTCCTCGCGCCCTACAAGGTTATCCGTCCGAAGATGAACGTGGACGTATATGGCTGGCGTCCCGAGTCGGGCAGCGTGGATGATGAGGGCCAGGAGATTGAGGACCGCGTCTATGAAAAGCAGGATTTCGACCGCGAGATGGTCATCCGCGAGCGAACGGAGCAGGTCGCCAAGAAAGTAACCCAGTTCCTGAGGGAGACCGACCGCTACGCCAAGACCATTGTCTTCTGTGTGGACATCGACCACGCCGAACGCATGCGGCAGGCGCTCGTGAACGAGAACAGCGACATCGTGACCGAGCACCCCACTTACATCATGCGCATCACCGGCGACTCGCAGGAGGGCAAGGCCCAGCTTGACAACTTCATGGATCCCGACGAAAAGTGCCCAGCCATCGTCACCACCTCGAAGCTCCTCACTACGGGCGTGAACTGCAAGACCTGCAAGGCCATCGTGCTGGATAACCTATTCGGAGAGCAGGGCATGACGGAGTTCAAGCAGATCATTGGGCGCGGCACGCGCATATATCCCGAGTACGGCAAACTCTACTTCACCATCTTGGACTTCCGCGACGCCTCGCGTCTGTTCGCCGATCCCCGCTTCGATGGTGAGCCCGTGCAGGTCTACGAGCCATCCCCCGGCGACCCAATGACATCGAACGGAGACGAGCCAGATTCGCCTCCGGACACGGACCCGACGCCGGAGTGGCCTGAAGATCCGGACGAGGATGACCCGAAGGGACCCCGTCGCGTAAAGTACCGCGTACACAACGTAGACGTCCGGGTTATCTCGGAACGCATCGAATACTACGACGATCATGGACAGCTCGTAACCGAAAGCCTAAAGGACTACACGCGCAGAAACATCCTCGGAGAGTACGACACGCTCGACCACTTCCTCAGCACCTGGAACGCAGAGGACCGAAAGCAGCCCATCATTGACGAGCTAAAGGAACGAGGTGTCTTTCTCGACGAGCTGCGGCACGAGTCAGGACAGGAGCAGATGAGCGACTTCGACCTCATCTGCCACGTGGCATTCGACCAGAAACCACTCACGCGCAGCGAGCGTGCTAACAGTGTGAAGAAAAAGGGCCACCTCTACGAGTACCAGGGCGTGGCGCGAGAGGTACTCGAGACGCTACTCGACAAGTACTCGACAACCAACCTTGTAGACTTGGATGACACACGGGTGCTCGACCTGGAGGAGTTCCGCAGGTTTGGCAGCCCTATGAAAATCGTCAAGGCATTTGGCGGTAAGAGACAGTACATAGAGGCGGCCCTGGAACTCGAGCATGAGCTCTATTCCGCCTAGCGAAAGGAACAGTAACGCATGGCACTCGGGACACTCGTCAAGGGTCTTCAGAACATCATGCGCAACGACGCCGGCGTGAATGGCGACGCCCAGCGCATCGAGCAGATGACCCGGCTCTTCTTCCTCAAGATCTACGACGCCAAGGAGGAGGAGTGGGAGTTCCACGACGACTCGTATGAGTCCGTGATTCCCAGGAGACTCCGGTGGCGCAACTGGGCGCACGACAATGCCGACGGAAAAGCGCTAACGGGCGATGAGCTGCTCGACTTCGTGAACAACGACCTATTCAAGACGCTTTCCAACCTTGAGCTTGCCCCCGATGCGCCGCTTCGCCAGTCCATTGTGAAGTCGGCCTTCACCGATGCGAACAACTATATGAAAGACGGGATCCTATTGCGGCAGGTAGTGAACACCATCGATTCTTCTGTTGACTTCACGGAGTACAAAGAGCGCCATGCCTTCGGCGAAATCTACGAAACAATCCTCAAGGACCTTCAATCTGCCGTCAACGCCGGGGAATTCTACGCGCCACGTGCCGTAACCGACTTTATGGCGCAGATGGTCTCCCCCAAGCTGGGCGAGCGCGTAGCCGAAACTTACTGCTCTGATTGGATACAAAATAGCGAGTGTCTGGCGCTCGCGGCTTAGCGGGTTCAAAATAGGTGGCAAGGGTTTACATTATTGAAGGAGTGCAATATGGCTGGCGATCCGCCAATGTTTCGAACTTTTGGCCACGAGCCAGTCACTATTGTTCATGCTGCAGGAACTGAAGATGAACACCGCTTTGAAGTTGAAGCCCATGTGAATGCCGACTATGTTGCGGTTACTTTGGGTACGCCGGTCTACGAAGGCGACATCATTGAGCATGATGATCCTCGTGGCGGCAAGGAGCGGCTTGTAGTTTTGGAAGTTCGGCAGCATCAGCCGCCTAGCCGTCATATGCAATACACCGAGATTCGTTACGGTAAAGCACCAGCTCCTCGTGTAGCTCCAGTTAGGCGCTTGACGATTCAGAACTTTCACCCACGAGTTATTGAAGCGGCTGGCGCGCTGTTTGCTGACGGTCACTTTGATACAGCAGTAAGTGAGGCGTTCAAATCTCTCGAAATACGTGTTAGGGGTTTGATTGGTTCGCAACAATCTGGCGTGAAGCTCGTGGGTGAAGCCTTCGGTGGTGATAAGCCAAAGCTGAATTTATCCAAGCTCAACGGCCAATCCGGAAAAGACGAGCAAGAAGGATTCCTCGCTCTTTTTCGAGGGGCGATGCTCGCAGTCCGAAACCCTCATGCGCATGAAGCTGCAGCAGAAGTTGATGTTCAAGAGGCTTTGGAGTATCTGGGGTTTGCCAGCTTGCTTCATCGTCGGCTGGATGTAGCGGTCAGCTAGTAACCGTGGTGCTTCCGTCTCGGAAGGTGAATTCGATGGTGCCGTCTGTCTGGACGGTGGCGTGGTCGATGAGGGTGTGAACAGGTATGGCGTGAATTCGAAGCGCGTACCATCTAGCTTGGTGATTTCTGCCTTGTAGTATTCATAGGCTTTGAGCCGGTTTTGTTTATCGATGATGTGGCTGGTGAGACTCTCGCGCTGGTCGGCCAGCTTCGAGTGCCTGGTGGTGAGCGCATTGAAACGGCGAGTGTATTCGTCTTGGTTGAGTGCGCTTTTCGCATTCCGGTCGATCAGCTTATCGATAGCGGCCGCAGCAGATTCCACTTCGGCTAGGAGTTTTTCGGCTTCGGCTTCGAGCGTACTCGTATCTAGCTCTGCCCGCACAGCCTGATCGAGTACTTCGTCTACGGCGGTCTGTCCGTGCAGCATCTGCTTTAGAGCAGCGGAGAATGCGTTTTTGATGGTTTCCTCGTCGAAGCTTGGGGTGTCGCATTTTTGTTGACCATCGTATTTGTGGTTACACCGCCAGATACGTTTCTCGTATTTGTTGCCCGCGTGCCAGGTTTTCGACCCATACCACGAACCGCACTCACCGCATCGGATTGTGGCAGAGAATAGGCGTTGGCGGGAGAATGAGCCGCCTGGTTTGCGGCCTTGGTTGATGATGGTTTGTACGAAGTCGTGTACGCCGGGATTGACGATTGCTTCGTGATCGCCTGTCACATAGTACTGGGGTACTTCGCCGTTGTTCTTGATCTGCTTCTTGGTAAGGAAATCAGCGGTGTAGCTCTTTTGTAGGAGTGCGTCGCCTTTGTATTTTTCGTTGGTGAGCACGGATTTGATTTTGCCGATTGACCAGGCGTACCCAGTCGGATTCGTATAGCCCTCGGCGGTGAGTTGGCGGGCGATGCCTTTGTAGGAGTATCCCTCGAGGAACAGGTCGTAGATGCGGCGCACGATCACGGCCTCGTCAGGGTTGATGACGAGTTCGCCGTTCGGGCCTCGGTCGTAGCCGAGGAATCGGCTGAAAGGAACGATGACTTTCCCGTCTTGGAAGCGTTTTCTATGCCCCCAGGTGACGTTCTCGGAGATGGAGCGGGCTTCTTCTTGGGCGAGTGAACTCATGATGGTGATGAGCAGTTCGCCTTTAGCATCAAAGGTCCAGATGTTTTCTTTCTCGAAATAGACTTCTACGCCTGTGTCCTTGAGGGAACGCACGGTGGTGAGCGTATCGACAGTGTTACGGGCGAAACGACTCACGCTTTTGGTGATGATGAGATCAATCTTGCCTCCCAGGGCGTCTGCGATCATGCGTTTGAATCCTTCACGGTGTTTCGTGGAGGTTCCGGTAATGCCTTCATCGGTGTAGACTCCGGCGAGTTGCCAACCTGCGTGATCGGTGATGTATCTGGTGTAGTAGTCGACCTGGGCATGGTAGGAGGATTGTTGTTCTTCCATATCGGTAGACACCCGCGCGTAGGCGGCGACCTTTCTGCGTGCCGGTACGCCAGATGAGGCTGTAGCAGATCGAGGTTTCTTTGTTGCTGGTATCGCGGTGACCGTGCGACTCATGCCAACCTCCCCTCACTGGTTAAACCCACCGGTGTCATGGTTCCATCCGTGAGGTGGAAGGTGAGCTGGTGTTCGAAGGCCTCGATCATCACGATGTGTTCGGCAACCACAGCGGGGTCGAAACTTTGGGTGCCAAGCACATCTGCGCAGGCGTGTTCGAGCAGTGTTTCGCGTATGTTGTGCCCGCCGCAAGGGTTTCCGTTCCCGGTACAGGCACTCCAGCAGCGCCAGAATTTGTAGTCGGGCATGGTGGCGCGCGTGCGGGTTTTGCGTTGATAGTTCTTCCCGCACGCCTGACAGTAGATCCGTCCGGTGAATACTCCTGTGTTCTTTGACGGGGTTGCAGCCGGGCCCATCTCGCGCCTGTGCGCGATTTCTGCTTGCACCGCGTCAAACATCTCCTCGTCAATGATGGCTGGTAGAGCATTGTCGACCCAGTAGCGCGGCAGCTCCCCGTCGTTGAAAGCGCGTGTGCGGGCTTGGATTGTGGGGCGGTACATTTTCTGTAACATTTGGCAGCCCTTGTACCGCTCATTTTCGAGCATGCGACGAAACACTGACCCGTAAAACCGCCCTCCTCCCCGAGAGCGTTTACCTTCGGCGTTGAGCATGGTCGCAGTTTTCTCCGGGCTAATCCCGTCCAAGAAATTCACAAACAACAAACGCACAATCTCTGCTTCTTCTTCGACGATGGTGAACTCACCGTCTGTCCATTGGTATCCATAGACGACGAAGGAATTTGTGCCACCACTCTTATACCGGTTACGGATCGCCCATTTCACGTTCTGAGATAGTGAGCGGGACTCTTCTTGAGCAAACGACGCCAACAAAGTCAGCAACAGTTCCCCGTCAGCACTCAACGTGTCGATGCGTTCACGTTCAAACCGGACGGCCACACCAAGGTCTTTCAGCTCACGAACCGTAGCAAGCAGATCGACCGTGTTGCGAGCAAGGCGCGAGATCGATTTACACAACACAATATCTACACCCCCACCTCTGGCTGCTTCCATCAGATCGGCGAACCCTTGCCGGGATTTCGTTGACGTGCCAGTGACACCCTCATCAGTGAACACCCCGACGTAAGCCCATCCAGGCGTCGATTGAATCAGGCGCGAATAATACGAAACCTGTGCCGACAATGACGCGAACTGCTCTACGGTGTTGGTTGAGACCCTCGCATATGCTGCCACCTTGACCAGCTTCGGGGCAGGCGGGCGCACCGGTGCCACCACGCTAACTTGTGCCACGTTTTCTCCTTTCGCGTTAGGTCTATACACGCTCTAAAACCAATATTTATCCAGTCGTTTCGCCCACTACCTGTGACTAATAGATCGGCGTCCACGCCTGGCACAACAGCCGGTGAGCACGCCGATACTCTGCGGGTGTGAGCACACCCCGACCCGCCAGCATGCTCAACAGGTGCGCATCGGCAATGAAGCCCAGTTCTCGAGCAAACACCGCAGGCCTTGTCATCTGATCAACAGGAGCAGCAAGAGCATTCATGATCGTCCGCCCCTGGTACCGAATCGGGCACGCACATAACAGGCATGACAGCAGTACTTTTGACCCGGCTTATCCACGATCACGAAACGGTGCCCACAGTAGGCACAAGACCGCCCACGCACAGGCTCGGTTTTCTGCCGTTCCCGCCACGCCTTGTGTCTGCAGGAGGGCGAGCAAAACCGAGCCCGAGCCCCACCCCGAATAGGGGTGGCACACCACTGGCACACGCGCTCGACCACCACCAACCCGGCCTCAAGATTTCGGCTGGTGCAGTATGAGCGAACCTGGTCACGAGTCAGGACGCAAAAATCGGCAATCGCTTTATATCCCCAGCCCGCTGCACGCAAGTTACGAATACGTTGTTCATCAAGATCATTCACAGTAGGGTCACTCCCTTCACCCCACTGCCAACAAACCCACGAATGTTAAATCCGCCCACAAAACGACGAAAAGCCCCGCCACCACCCATGACGGGTAGCAGCGGGGCTTCAATGCGCCGTAGTAGCGTGGGGTGTTTAGTAGCCGAGCTTGGCGTTCACTCGCGCCTGAACAGCGCTGTAAAGGTTACCCAGGCGTTGTTTGCGTTCGTCACCGTTGCCGTACTCGCCACGGATCACGGCGTCGGCCAGCGCATCAATATTGACAGCCGGTGCTGGTGTTGGTGTGTGGGGCGTGGCACCGAGTTTTTGGTTGACTCGCGCTTGCACGGCCGCATAGTTAGCTCCGAGGCGTTGTTTGCGTTCGTTGCCGTTGCCGTACTCGCCACGGATGACTGCATCGGCGAGAGCATCAATGTCTGCAGACGGCGTGGATGCAGACTTCGCGGTAGGGGCGGGTGTCTTGCCACTGGTCATTTGGTCGTACCAGTACTGGGCACGAGCCATGTAGCGCGTGTTTTGGGTGCCTGCGATTTCACCGGGACAACCGGTCGCAGCGAAATGTTTGTGTCCGAACACGTTCTTACCCCACTCGGGGCGACCCAGCTTGTAATACCGGCACAGGGCTGCGACTAGGTGTGCACCGTTTTCGAGCGTGGCATCACTGATGATCCAAGGCTCACCGACGTGGTTGTTGGCGTGCTCGATACCAATGGAGGTGCAGTTAGCTTCCCAGTTGCCTGCGTGCCAGGCGGTGTCACGATCCCACACGAGCTGGCCGACACGGCCGTTGGAGTCGACTTGGTAGTGGGCGGAAGCCTCACGGGTTTGCCACACATTCCAGCATTCTTGGATTGAGAGTCGTCCGGCGTTGTGGTGCAGCACAATCTTGTTAATGCTGTGTCCTGCACGGCCGGCCGTGTAGCGCTTGTTCATCAGCAGGTTTTGATCGGCCTGCAGGTTGTTCCAATCTTTCATGATGATTGTTCCTTTCTATTGGTTGGATTGCTTGGGTTCAGGAAGCGGCAACTGAGGTTGAGTCGATGGCGCTGCCGTGACGTCATCTGCTGTGGGCGTGGGAGCTGCGTCGGTGATGTTGTGCTTGGTGAGTGTCGCGAGGGTTTCGCGTAGTTGAGCGGGTACGGGTAGGCCGAGCCTGGTGGTGTTTTCGAGCAAGCTGATGCCTTCGTTGGAGAGGTAGAAGAAGATGGTCGCGGTACGAAGCACCGCACCGGCACCCAGCACATAGACGTCGAGCAGGTTTGCGAGGCCGACGAGGGTGAAGATGAGGATTTTTCGGGCGATGCCTGTGAACCCGACCGCCGAGCTCAATCGTTTTTCGCTGATGGCGGCGAGGACGCCGGTGAGATAGTCGGCGGCGACGAAGCCGATGAGGGCGTAGAGGAATCCATCGAATCCGCCGAGGAACCAGCCGAGGAATCCTCCCAGGGCGGTGAATGTGCCTTGAAATAACAACCAGAGCGTTTTCATAAAAAATGTCCTTTCAGGTGTTTTGGGTATGAAAAGGCACCCACGATGGGGTGCCTGACGGTGATAGAAGAGAAACAGTGCCTTCGCGTTCCGCGGTTGGCTCCCGCGCGAATGTTGATTTGACCACCGATGACGGTTCCGGCACTACTATCCCGATTGTGGTGTCTAATATGATGGCGGTTTCTGGTAAAAGGATGGCAGAGACCGTGGCGCGGCGGTATCGCGATTATCCCCCAAGATATTCCCGCAGAGGTGGTGGTCGAGACGGTCGCGAACGTGAAAGCCAGTCACCTGGTCTATGAGACACCAGTAACCGTGAAACCTCACCACACCTGCGGATATGCTATTGATTTACTGCCGAAAAGGGCACATGGCGCTGCCGTGGTTTATGACCCGGAGACCGACAGGCCTATCGGGTTGGTGCAGCAATCTGACCTGCTCGGGGTGGATCGCTACACCCAGGTTCGCGAGGTGATGTCCACGAAGCTATTGACGATAGTTGAGGGCACTGACCCGCGAGCGGCTTTCAATATCTTGCGGGAGGCGAATCATCGATTAGCCCCGGTGGTTGATACTGCCGGACACCTGGTCGGGGTGCTGACCCGTTCCGGTGCGGTACGTTCCACAATTTATTCTCCCGCGACTGACACTGAGAATCGGCTGCGGGTCGGGGCTGCTATCGGCATGAACGGCAACCCGGTTGAGCGGGCAAAAACCCTGATGGAGGCGGGTGTGGACATAATCGTTATCGACACTGCGCACGGCCATCAAGACCGGATGCTTGAGACTGTTCACACTGTGGCCGCGGCACTGCCGCAAGGGTTCCCGCTGGCAGCCGGCAACGTGGTTTCTGCCTCTGGGGTTCGTGACCTGGTGGGAGCAGGCGCAAACATAGTGAAGGTCGGGGTCGGCCCGGGCGCGATGTGCACCACCCGGATGCAGACCGGTGTGGGGCGCCCGCAGTTCTCGGCAGTTTTGGAGTGTTCCCTGGCGGCAGCACAATTGGGTGCGCACGTGTGGGCTGACGGCGGGGTGCGTCACCCTCGTGACGTGGCGCTCGCCCTGGCTGCTGGTGCCTCAAATGTGATGATCGGTTCGTGGTTCGCGGGAACCTACGAGTCCCCCAGCGACCTGCAATATGACGGTGAGGGGCGCGCCTATAAAGAGTCTTTCGGGATGGCCAGTAAACGGGCTGTGCGGGGACGCACCTCACGGGAGGATGCTTTCGACAGGGCACGTAAGGAACTGTTCGAGGAGGGTATTTCGCGGGCACGGATGTATTTGAAACCGGATCGTCCCAGTGTTGAGGATCTGATTGACGAGATTGTTTCCGGTGTGCGTTCCTCATTCACTTATGCGGGAGCCAGCACTATCCCTGAGTTTCGTGAACGCGCGATTGTCGGCATCCAGTCTGCGGCGGGCTATCGGGAGGGGGCGCCGGTAGCACAGTCCTGGTGACCCCCACTATCAGCAGTTTTCGTGGCGTGTTTTCCACCTTAGAGCCGCTGAACGGGCATCCGCCCCGCAGTTCAGGCGGTTTCGGTGTTTTCGTTGCGTAAAGGTCAGGACCGGGGTTCAGACAGTGCCGTTGAAACCATGTCGCTTAAATGTGGGTGCAGGTAGGTGAAACTGGAGGCTCCCGCTATTACTATCCGCATTTCACTATTGTGTGACGTTTGACGGGCGAGCGTTACGTTTTTGAGTTTCGGCAGGCAGGTCACGGCGAGACATATTCGCCATATAGACCCCACCCATGATCACGAGAGTGCCGAGTGCCTGCAGCGGGGTAAAGGTTTCATCCAGGAAGATAACGGCAGCAATAATGGAGACGACCGTGGAGAAACCAACGAAAGACGCGGTACGGTTCGCCCCGAGTTTCGCTATTGCAACCACGGAACAAAAATATGCGGCCACCGAGCAGCCTATCCCCTGATAGAGCGCAGCCGTTAAGAATCCGCTGTCCCGAAAAGGCAGGGTCAGCCAGTGCGTCAGATTCGTATTCAGCGTTCCCGACCCCAGCAGGCCACCGGTCGCCGTTTCAATGACGGCACACACGGCGAAGACGACCGCGCCTACAGCCACCATCAGGAAAGTCATTTCTGAAGCGTTGAACTCGGCGGCACGCACCACATAGACCACGTAGAGCGCATAGCTTACTGTGGCTAGCGCCAACATTGCGTAACCAAACGGGGAGAGCGAAGCCGAAACTCCTTTAGCGACAGTCGCAATCACCACCCCGCCGACAGTGACGAGTATTCCGGTTACCTGCAGCGCGAAAGGCTTTTTTCGCAGGATAATACTGGAAGCTACCAGGGTGGCGACCGGACAGGCAGCCAAGATTATGCCGGTCTCGGAGGCGGTCGTGTGCGAGATCCCGAACGTTTCGCCACTGAAATACAGCACCGGAGAATAAAAGGCGACTAGCAGCATTGGACGCAGGCTCTTGCCACGCAGGTTGATTTTCACGATTCGCAAACCCCACAGCAGCCCCATAAACAGCACTGCAATAACAAAACGCCAGCTCATCAACTGAAACTCGGTGGCATGGGCGCTAGTTGCGGCTTTCGTGAAAAGGTAGCTCAACCCGAAAAGCGTCTCACAGGTCAATGCTGCGACCACCCCGATAAAAACCGGGGAGAGTCGTGAGCTGGCTTGTCTAAACGAGCGTCGCTGCCGGTACTGTACCTGGTTCACCTGGGCAGTCTATACTAGCATCCCACCAACACGCATATCGGGGAGGGAAACACGTACACAACAATAATTCCCGCCGCTATCACTCGGGTTAGTGAGGGGCGGCGGGAATTACAGGTGTTCTGGACAGATGTTACTTGCCTTGATATCTGCGCCGGAGCATCAGGGCACCACCCGCTCCAACAAAGAATATCGAAAGGGCAATCATCCAGGTATCGTCAAAACCGGTGTCTGGCAGTGGTCCACCTGCCGTTCCCCCATTGGGGTTGTTCCCGTCGGTATTTTCACCGGGGGCAGAACCGTCAGGATTGTTCGAGCCGCCAGGTTTACCGGATGTCGAGCAGTTGCATGGTGGTTTGACCCCTACCCGCACAACTTTCTTCACCGGTTTAGTGGTGACTTCCCATTTCCCATCCGTATAGGTTTCTTCACCCATCTCGCCACCGGTTTCGCGTTTTTCACCGGCGTTGAGAGTATCGTCAAGCACCACTTCGGTTTCGTATTGGATACTGCGAGTGAAAGAAACAATCGGGCTGAACGGGGCACGTGTGGTGCGCATCTCGTTGTTCGGATAGTTAGCGATCACGGGAACCTCAAACGCGACCATCAGGTTTGCTTCCTGAGGTGCTTCAGCGGTGACGGTGCCGGTTTCTTCATCTAACGACACTTTCCAACCTGCCGGGACAGTGAAAGACGGGTCGATAGAGTATTTCGCTTTCCCTTCGGGGGCATCATCCGGGGGCGTGATCGTAGAATCAACCGTTTCGCCCTGTTTCACGACCTTTTGCAGATAGCTTGGGGATCCCATGGGGTCTTTCAGGGGGCTGAACGGAGCACTGGTGTTGCGTTTCACGTTACCCGGATACGTGGCGGTCACCGGGACCTCAAACGCTATCATCTGGTCGGCGTTCTTGGGTGCCTGAGCGGTGAGGGCCCCGGTGTTTTCGTCGATGTTCACCGTCCAGCCTTCCGGCGCGGTAAAGCTGTCGTCGATACTGTACTTGGGTGCTCCCTCGGGTGCGTCCGCCGGTTCGATCACTTCGGAGGATACTGAACCGCCGGTGGCAACAACCCGCTGGTTGTAGATGGGGTTACCGAAGCTCTCCACCACCGGAGTATATTTCGCCGATGCCTTGGTGCGTTTACCGTCAGCGAGCACCCAGATGGTAGCTGGGTCGGCAGTGCCGGTGAAGTCAGGTTCCGGAGTAAACGTTACTTTCCCGGTATCCGGGTCGATCTTGTAGGTGCCCTGACCGTCCACCGTGAGCTCACCGGCATCGTTGGCGCCATCAAGCTCGAAACTGAGGTTCCAGGTGGCTGGCACCTCGAAGATCCTCGGGAACATTTCTTCGGTCGTCAAACCCTGATCGCTCTCACCTTTATCATCGGAATACTGCACTTCACCCTGTTTAGCGGTGGTCACTGCGTCTACCGGTTCGGCTTGTGGATACACGAACACCACTTGGCCAGGCACCGCCGAAGCCACACCGTTCGTGTTCGACGCAGTGTACTTCAACTCGGTCGGTTGACCAAAGAACCCTGGTTCAGGAGTGAAAGTGAACTTCACTTCGCGGGTGTCTTCCGCACCGGACGCGGGGGCATCCCCGACCAGCTCCAGCTGCCAGGTGCCTTCACCGGGCACCACATATTCGTTTCCACCCACGGGGGCACCATCAGCATTAAGCATCTTGATGGTGTCCTTCTCTACCGTGAAGTTCGCTGTCTTCCATTCGCCCAGATCGAACTGGCTGGAGGTTGGGGCGCCAAGCACGGTTTGTTCTTGCCTGTCCGAGGGCAGCTCCACCCGTGCCGGGTAGTAGAACGGCGTGTATGAGGCGCGCAGATTCTCGCTCAAACCCTCAGTCACGATAGTCGCGGTCGGCGCGGCACCAAGGAACTGCGGGTTCGGCTCGAACGTGACGATACCCGTCACTTCATCGATCATGTAGGAGCCAGCCTCAATATCCTCACCGGTGGTGTGGTCTTTGGTGCGCACCGTGAGGGCCTGCACCTGGTTCCCCTCACCGTCAAGGATATGGAACTTCACCGGGCTGTCTTCCTCGCCATACCAGTCAGCTGGCACGGTCGGGAACATGTCCGCCGGGGTGAGACCAGCATCCTGGTTTTCGTTATCGTTGGAAAGCTGGGTGATGCCCTGTTCCGCGACGGTGGTCGCTGGTTTAGTGAACGGCTGCGGATAGATGATCGTCACCTGCCCACCAGTAGCTTTCAGACCGTTCTCAGCGTTGACCGCATCATAGCTCACCGGTTTCGGTGTGCCGTTGAATCCGACCTCCGGGGTGAACGTGAATTCGCCGGTGTCCGGGTTGATCGTCCAGGTGCCTTCACCATCCACTTTCTTGGTGCGGCTACCATCCGGGAAAGCGGCGGTCTTCGGATCGATATTGTAGCCGCCATCCTTGTAGGAGGGGGTCACAGACCACGGTTCACCAGTCTTTTTGGCCTGTTCGAATGCGTTGGGCAACACGGTTTCGGTCTTGGAGATGAACGGAGTGTAGGTGGTGCGCACCGGCACAGATTTCCCGGAAGCATACTTCAACCCGTCGACGGCGATCGTCACCGGGTCTGCCTTGCCCACAAACGTCGCTATCGGCGTGAACGTCACCTTGCCGGTATCCGGGTCTATCGTATAGGTGCCTTTACCGTCCACGGTCACCGTGTCCACGAGGTCGCCGTTAGCGTTGACGAGTTTCGTGGTGAGCGGACCGCCATTATCTGTGAACCAATCCTCGGGGAGGTTCGGGAACATTTCGTCACGGGTCAAACCATTATCGGAAGCATCAGTGTCATCCGAGTGCTGCACCGTGTTTTGTGGCCCGACCGTGGTGGAAGGTAGCGTCACCACGCCGCCGTACACCACGCCCACGTTAGCGGGGGCCGCGAAAACGCCTTTGGTGTTCTTCGCGGTGTATGGCTGCTGCGCCGGGTCACCGGCGAAGCCGGGAACCGGTGTAAACGTGAAGTTACCGTCATCATCGATCGTCCATTCGCCCTGCCCGGCGATCGTCCTCGATTTGATTGGCGCATCCGGGTAGGAGCCGTCCTCATTCAGGAACGTGATGCTCGCCTTATCGATGGGGTCGAGGCCGTCAGGCTGGGTGTAGTCCGGGGTGACGGTAATCTCGGAGCCGATCGGGCCAGAACCGAACTGGGGTCGCACCACCACCGGGGATTTCACCACCGTGGGAGTGTAGATGGCTGACGGTGAGCCGATTTGCCCGTTAGCGTTCCGGTACCCTGAGGCTATCTCGATATAGGCGGGTTGGGCGGTGCCGGAGTACGAGGCGAGCGGCGTGAACGTTACTTTGCCAGTGTTAGCGTCGATCGTGTAGGTGCCTTGCCCGTCTACAACTACTTTGCCTTCAGCGTCTGCGCCACGCAGCTTGTAGGTGAAGTCATCAAACCAGTCGTCTGGGATGTTACGGAACATGGCTTTCGCATCTTTGAAACCGGCATCATCGGGGTCGGTGGTGTCGAAGGATGTTTGTGCTTCTCCTTGCGGACCGGTCGTGTTGGCATACAAACCGGAGGAGTCCGAGTAGGTGTAGGTGATAGTACCCACGCCGAACTTGTCTGCGGTGGCAGTGACATCCTGCGAGGCCTTGCCGTTGACGTTCTTGGCCATGTAGTAGACCGGAGTTGGGTGACCTGCAAAGCCGTTTTCCGGGGTAAAAGTCACCGCACCCGAGGTGGTGTTGATGGTCCACGTGCCCTCCCCGACAACCACCTTGGTGATAACCGGGGTGTCCGGGTAGGTGCCGTTATTGTCCGCGCCTTTGCCATCGACGAAGCTCAGAGTCTTGGGATCCAACGCCGGCATTCCGGAGGCTTGGGAAAAATCAGGGGTGGCCGTAATCGGCGAGCCCATCTTGCTGAAGGCCTCCACATTGGACACCTCCACGGTGTCCTCAAGCACCAAGGGACAGTACATGCGCACAGCCCAACTACGGCGGGCATCGGTTTTGGGAAGTTGATACAGCGGGGTGGTCTCTCCCAGGATTTGGTTACCATCCGGGTCATACTTTTGCCCCTTGACCGTCATGGTGACCACCTCGACGCCCTCGAGGCGGCCGGGATCGGAGGGCAGATCCCGGCCGGGAGTGGCCTGGGTTCCAAAGTTGTTAAAGCCCGGATCCGGGGTGAAGGTCACCACGCCCAAGGCATCCACCGAGTAGGTGCCGCCATCCTTTTTCAGGGTGTTACTCGCCTCCGTTCCCTCTGGGGCATTCGGATCGAGCAGGCCAAACGGGTTATAGGCCAGGTCCCAATTGGGGCTGGTGGTATCCTTGCGCAAATTGTTAAAGATGTCTTTACTTTGGAACGGGGCCTTCTGGGTGGCGCTGCCGAAGGCGCTGCTCATCATGACGATATGGTTGGGGGAGTTGGTAGACTTGGTGGTCAGGTACTTCACCGATGTTGAACCGTCATCGTTAGAAATATAGACCGGCAGCGGCGGGACCACGCCCGCATAGCTTATTGCCGGGACAAAGCTGGTCACAAACGACTTGTCGCCCGAGGTGACGGTCTCCAAATTCTTAAACTCGAGGGGGCGGGGAAGCGTCCATTGACCGATTTCCGGAATGGTGACCTTGGACTCGTCTTTGGCCGTGGCCAGCGGGGTCATCTTTGTATAGTCGCAGTCAATGTACAGTAGGTCATTTCCCTTCCACCGGAAGGTAAAACCCGGAATGGCCCCTGGGATCTCACCGGAGTCAAACTCCTGGCCGTCGGTGAAGTTGGGGAAATCCACATCCGTGTTGTAAACCTTTGCCAGCTGGGCCCGAACGTCATACAACCAAGGGTTGAAGCTGCCGTCCTGCACTACGATCTTGTTATCCCACGTCACCGTTGCGCTGACGTTGCTCGACTGCACGGAATTACTAGTTCGCCAAGGCGCCTCCCCCGTGCCCTCGGTAATCGGCACCGTGTCCCCGACGAGCGAGCCATCACTGAGGGCCTCTGACCAGGAGGATGCTTCGGTCGGGTTGATGGTCGCCGCGTTGGCGATGGCCGGGCTGAGAATCCCCAGCGGGGCGAGGATACCGATAGCGGTGAACGTCA
>SFGZ01000015.1 GCA_004557505.1 Coriobacteriaceae bacterium
GAAACGCCCCCAGACGGCCAGCGGCCATGGCGGGGGAGGCACACCCGGTCCCATCCCGAACCCGGAAGTTAAGCCCCCGAGCGCCGATTGTACTGCGGGCCCGGCCCGTGGGAGACCAGGTCGCCGCTGGCCGACTGGGGGCGTTCGCGCCATGAGGGGCCCCGCGCCGCGCGCGGGGCCCCTCTCTGCGTTTCGCGGGCGGGGGTCGCCGCCCTGTCGGACACTAAAACGCGGGCATCCCTTGCATGCAAGGTGACGCCCGCGTTTTTTGGTTGTGACGTATGGGGTTCAGAGGGGTTGCTGACGCTGCGCGAATAGCCGTTACTGGTCTGCGTGATACCTACGAATGAAGTCTCTGTACCACCAGAAGCTGTCCTTGCGTGTGCGGTTGTAGCTCCCGTTTCCTTCGTTGTCCGCATCCACGTAGACAACGCCGTAGCGCTTCTCCATCTCACAGCTGCCCGCCGAGACGATGTCGATGATTCCCCACACGATGTAGCCGAGCACGTCGACGCCATCCTTGTGAGCCTCGATTACCTGCTTAAAGTGCTCGGCAAGGTAATTGATGCGATAGGGATCGTGAACGCGCTTCTCGCCATTTTCAATCACTAGATTATCTCGTGCGCCTAGGCCACCCTCCGCAATGAAGATTGGCTTGCGAACGCGGTCGTAGAGAACGTTCAACGCCGTCCTGAGACCCACCGGGTCTATCTGCCAGCCCCATTCGGATGAGGCTAGATAGGGGTTCACCGTTGAGCACACAAGATTACCGGCCGTCTGCGGACTGTCATCGGCGCAGGATACAACTGAGGACTGATAGTAGGAGATGCTCACGAAGTCGCAGGTATTGCGGGCCAGCAACTCCAGGTCATTCTCGTCCATGGTTATTTTGATGCCGTGCTCGCTAAAGAACCTTGCGGTGTACGAGGGATAGAAGCCACGCGCCAGCACGTCGATAGCTAGCCACTGGTTTACCTGCTCGTTCTTCACCAAGCGCAGATTGTCCTCTGGGGCTGGCGTATTGGCGTAATAGCAAAAGTCCGCGATCATGCACCCGCTCTTGCATGTGGGGGCAATACGCCTTTGCAGCTGAATCACTAGGGCGCTGGCGACAAACTGGTTGTGCAGCGACTGGAATATCTTGGACTGGTCATACGGTCCGTCTTCGGGCTTGAGGAGCCCCACACCATTCCAGGGACTAAAGTATCCCGCATTGATCTCGTTGAACGGGAGATAGTAGTCGATGTATTTCCCCCATCGCAAGAAGACGAACTCGGCAAATCCAAGGTATCGATCAATCGTTGCCCTATTAAGCCATCCGCCATGGTTGAGCACCAAGTCGGTTGGCATGGCGTAGTGCGTGAGGGTGAGAAACACACGCACCCCAGACTTATGCAGCAGTCGAAACACCTTGTCATAGTAGATGACGCCCGCTGGGTTGGGTTGGGCCTCATGCCCAGTGGGATAGAGCCGCGCCCAGCTGATTGAGAAGCGGTAGATGTCAATTCCCAGCTCCTCGAGCAGGGAAATATCCTCCTCGCAGTGGGAGATGCCCTCCGACCCCCTTCTGAAGGGGTAGTTCCCGTCAAACTCTGAGTCGAGGGCCTCTTTTACCATGCGCTTTGTGAGGAGGCGCGTCTCCGTCGTGGCTTTGCTGGCTCGTGGTCGGAATGGCCGGACGTCCTGCGTGTCTGGCCCCTTGCCGATCATGTCGGAGCCACCTTCGTACTGACTTGCGGATGTCGCTCCACCCCAGAGAAGGGCTTGGTTCGTGGTCCCGCCGCTCATGCCGTGCGCCCCTCTGAACCAGCATTTCGCACCGCCTGGCGCACATGTCCCCCTGCTTCGCGCAGCGCCGTCCGTGCAGCGTCTGCATCACACTCAAGCAGGAGCATGGCGATCGCGAGCTTTGCGTTGCCATCCGCCTCATCAAGCTTGGCGCTGGCTACCTCAGCCGTGCAGCCGCATGCCTCGCAGATGATCCCCTGGGCCCTCGCCTGCAGTTTCTCGTTGTTCTGTTGCACGTCGACCATGAGGTTCTGGTATGCCTTGCCTATCCCGACCATGCTGCCCGTCGAGATCATGTTGAGGATGAGCTTCTGGGCGGTTCCGGCCTTGAGGCGGGTCGAACCGGTGAGAACTTCCGGACCGGTGACCGCCTCGATTGCGAGGTCTGCCTCGCGAGATATCGTGGCGTTCGGGTTGCAGGAGATGGAGACGGTCTTGCATCCAAGGGCGTGGGCATAGCGAAGCGCTCCCACCACATACGGTGTGCGACCGCTTGCCGCAAGGCCGATGACAATGTCCTTGCTACAGAGGTCTCTTGCCCTAAGGTCTTCCTTACCCGACCTCTCCGAGTCCTCAGCGCCCTCGCGGGCCTTGGCGAACGCGCTCTCCCCATCGGCGATGACCCCAACCACTACGTCAGGTGAGACGCCAAAGGTTGGCGGGCACTCGACGGCGTCTAGCACGCCAAGCCTTCCGCTTGTGCCTGCGCCAACGTAGAGTATCCTTCCGCCCTCGCTAAGGCTTTGCGTTGCCCACGTGATGACCTGGGCCACTTGAGGAAGCACTGCTTGCACCGCGTCAACTGCGCGGCGATCCTCTTGGTTCATCGCTTTGGCAATCTGGAGGGGAGTGAAGGTGTCAAGAGCCATGGTCTTGGGGTTTCTCTGCTCGGTCAGCAGACATCCCAGATCCGGCAGGGTCGTGCTCATGCCCGCTCCCCCCTGTCCGTGGCCCTCAGCTTGTAGAGGTCGACCAGTTCCTGGATAAGCTCGATGGCAAGAGCGGACGTCATCAGATGGTCTTGCGAGTGGACGAGCAAGATGTCAAGAGGAAGCTCCTCTCCGCGGGCCGCCCTCGTGATGAGGCCAGTTTGTATTGCGTGCGCCTTATTCGTCGCCTCTTGAGCTTCGGTCATCGCGCTCTTCGCCTGCTCGAAATCCCCCTGCTTGGCATAGCCAAGCGCCTCGTAGGCCCTGCTGCGCGCATTCCCGGACATGGCGATTATCTCAAACGAGGTCTGAACGCTCTTTTCGTCCATGGACAAGCTCCTCTCCTTCAATCGATTGCCATGTTTGTTGAAGATGAGAATAGGCATCGTTTTCTCTGTGGACAAATTGGTCGAACTGCCTAGGAGGCCTTTCCCCGGGAACTTGCGGTGCCTACCTGGGGGTATGGCTGACGGCCATGGGGCACACGATCAACCCGCAGGTAAATGGAGCATTCCGCATTGTCGTGCCGTTGGGCGACAGTGCCTCCTCAAGGTCTGGCCATGCGGTTTGCTGACATATTCGGCGCGGTCCCACATGCCGTTTGGAGGATGGGAAGCACCGTCTGGGGCATTGGGCTTTCAAAATTGAAATAAAATATCAGTTATTGAGAAATCACGTGACATGATAATTCCACATCGGTACAACGTTGGGAGATGGCGATGGAGCAGCGCGACGTCATTGCACTCTTAAAGGAGAATAGGGACAGCGCAACAGTTACGGAGAGAAACGCAATGGACTACGTTCTCTCGCATCCAGAGGATGTCATGGGCATGAGCATCCACGAGCTTTCGAATGCTTCGTTCGTGTCGCCTTCGACGATCTCCCGCATGTGCAGACATCTGGGGCTGAGCGGCTACCGTCAGTTTCAGCGGTCGCTCGTCTTCGAGCTTGCGAGGAGACGCGACAGCGAGAGGACGTCAATTGGGGGCGTGAGCCCGAAGGATTCGGTTCGGCAGACAATTCTCAAGGTGACCAGAAGGAACATGGAGTCTCTCGCAATCACCGAAAAGCTCAATGACGCGGAAGCCATCGAGACGTGCGTGGGCATGATGGGCAAAGCAGAGACCATCAACTTGTTTGGGATGGGTTCCTCGCTATTGAGTGCGCGAGACTTGTATTACAAGCTCATACGCGCCAACGTTCGCTGCAATATCAATGACGATTGGCACGTGCAGCTGGTGTATGCGACAAACATGGGGGAGGGAGACCTTGCAATTGCCTTTAGCTATTCGGGCTTGACCCATGAGGTCATCGAGTGTTCAAGGCGGGCAAAGAAACGCGGCGCACGGCTCATTGCCATCACGCGCACGGGGCATGATTCTGAGTTTGTGCGTTTGGCAGATCAAACCCTCTATGTGGCGTCAACGGAGTCGATTTTTCGAAGTTCCGCAAGCGCGTCACGAATTTCTCAGCTCGACATTGTCGACATCCTCTTCATGGCGTATGTGAACAAGAACTACGAACGATGCTCTGAGTGGTTTGAGCGTAACTACATCGAGAGGTAGGAGTACCGGGCGGGGCCTCGCAGCGTGTGGGGCTCGGAAGGGGGCTTTACGATGAAGGAATACAAGATCTTGCTGGTCTGCTCGGGAGGAATGTCGACATCCGTGCTCATGAACAAGATGGAGAAGTACGCCAATGACAGTGGCATATCCCTCAAGGTCGATGCTTGCGGAACCGGCAACTACGAGGATGAGGCCAAGGACTACGACATCATCCTTCTTGGGCCGCAGATTGCTTATCGAAAGGCTCAGATTGCTGGTACCGTGAGCATTCCCGTCGCCCCCATTGCGCCACAGGATTACGCATTTGGGAACGTCGAGAACATCCTCAGGGGAGTCGACAAGGTTCTCGGCTAGCACTACCTGAAGGCTGATATGTGAATAGACGGACGAATGGGAGGACGTATGGAGAAGTTCCAGAAGTTCTTAGAAGACAAGCTTGGGCCCGCAATGAGCACGCTTGGGTCGAATAGGTATTTGCTCGCGGTTCGCGATGGCGTCATTGCGGCGTTGCCGCTCATCATCGTCGGATCGTTCTTCCTCATCATTGCGAACCCGCCCCTTCCCGAGGATTGGGGCGTGTATCAGTTCCTCAAGGCTAATGCCGCGACCATTCTTCTCCCGTATCGCATGACCATGTACATCATGTCGCTCTATGCGGTCTTTGGAATGGGCAACAGCCTTGCTAAGTCTTATGGGCTTGATGGCCTTTCCGGCGGTGTCATGTCCGTCATGGCCTTCCTTCTCACCATCATGCCAGTCAATGTGAGCGCAGACGCCAATGCTGGCATCGCAGGCTTCGTTTTGCCGATGGCCTCGCTTGGAAGCGGCGGGCTTTTCGTGGGCATGATCGTGACCTTTATTGCGATCAACATCTTCCGGCTTACGCAGAACTCTAAGTTCCACATCACGATGCCAGAACAGGTACCCCCCTCGGTCTCCCGTTCGTTTGAGGCTCTGACGCCTACGCTCCTCGTGATGCTTATTGTCGGCTCAATTACGTATTATCTGGGCTTCAACTGGAGCGGGGCCATTACCGCCGTCATCACTCCGCTCGTTGCGGCTACCGACACCCTGCCTGGCGTGCTGCTCGTGTGTTTCCTCACCTGCTTCTTCTGGTTCTTTGGCATCCATGGGGTGTCGATCGTGGGCTCCATCGCCCGTCCGCTGTGGCTTGCCCTCCTCGAGCAGAACGCGAATGCCTCTGCGTCCGGTGTTGCCGGAACCGCGCTGCCCGCCATTGGTGCCGAGCCCTTCTACCAGTGGTTCATTTGGATTGGTGGTTCGGGCTGCACCATCGGGCTTGCCATCCTGCTGGTTACCGTCTGCAAGTCCAAGTACCTGAGGGACCTTGGCCGCATTGGCATTGCCCCAGCCATCTTCAACATCAACGAGCCTCTCATCTTTGGCGCTCCCGTGGTGCTCAACCTTACCCTGGCCATTCCTTTCGTTGTTACGCCCATGATTTGCGCCATCATCGCGTGGGTGGCAACGAGCCTCGGGGTGGTCAGCCGCGTTATCATCACCGCGCCGTGGACGCTCCCTGGCCCCATTGGCGCCTACCTTGCAACCGGTGGCGACTGGCGTGCGTCGGTGCTCTGCTGCATTCTCATTGCCGTATCAATTTTGTGCTACTTCCCGTTCATCAAACTGTACGATAAGCAGTTCCTCGACCAGGAGCAGCCCGCAGGGGCGGCGGAGTAGTTTCAGACGGTCGCTGTCCCAGGTATCCATTGCGGTCCCGGGGCGTAGACTCCGGGGCCGTTGTCTTATTCAGGCGAGAGCATAAGGAGGGGGACGCATGAGGCGTCTTGGAATCTCGATCTATCCCGAGAAGAGCGATCGCGAACAGCTGTTTGACTATATGGCGAGGGCCTCTGCCGCCGGTTTCTCTCGCATCTTCAGCTGCCTGCTTTCGGTCAAGGACAGCCGAGAGAATGTGATGCGCGACTTCTCGGACGTCAACGCCCGTGCTCACGAGCTTGGTTTCGAGGTCGTCCTCGACTGCAACCCAAGGGTCTTTGACGAGCTGGGCGTATCGTATCAAGACCTTTCGTTCTTCAGGCGGATTGGTGCCGATGGCATTCGCCTCGACATGGGTTTCACGGGCAGCGAGGAATCTCTCATGACCTTCAACCCCGAGGGGCTCACCGTTGAGGTGAACATGAGCAACGACGTCCACTACATCGATACCATCATGGACTATCAGCCCGATCCGACGCATCTCGTGGGATGCCACAACTTCTATCCCCACAACTATTCGGGGCTCGGCTTGGACTTCTTCCACTCGTGTACGAGGCGCTTCAAGTCATATGGGCTTCAGACGGCGGCGTTTGTCACGTCCCAGGCACCCGGGACCTTTGGCCCGTGGCCTGTGACCGATGGACTGCCCACGCTCGAGATGCACCGCCATCTCCCACTGCGTCTGCAGGTCGAGCACTACATCGCCATGGGGGACATCGACGACGTCATCATCTCGAACTGCTACCCCACGCAGGAGGAGCTTGACAGCGTGGCCGGGCTCCCTAGGAACCTCGTCTCCCTTGGCGTCGTTCTCGCCGATGGCCTGCCAGATGTCGAGCGTTCCATCATCCTTGACGAGCTGCACTTCAGCAGGGGCGACATTTCGGAGAACTTCATCAGGTCGACGCAGAGCCGCGTGAAGTATCGTGGGCATCACTTTGACGTTCTGGATGCCCCCGAGGTGATTCATCGCGGTGACGTCATCATCGAGAGTAGCGAATACGGCCACTATGCCGGGGAGCTGCAAATCGCGCTGAGCGACATGGAAAACAGCGGCAAGAGCAGCGTTGTGGGCCGAATCCCCGAGGAGGAGCTCTTCTTGGCAGACGCCATCAAGCCCTGGCAGAAGTTCCGTTTTCATGAGGCGAATGCATCATGAGATGGCTTGGTGTCGATGGGGGCGGCACGAAGACGACCTTCACTGCGTTTGACGAGCACATGGAGCGGATGGCTAGCAGCGACCTCCCTACCTGCCACATTGGACAGGTGGGAGAGAGGGGCATGCAAGATGTGCTCCGGAATGGCATCTGTTGGGCAGAAAGGGATGGAGACCTTGGCGATGAGTGGGGCATAGGGTTTGGCCTCGCCGGATATGGCAATGAGCCGCTCTCCCGAGCGATGATAGAGTCTATCTGCAAGGAGGCGGCGCAGGGCCATCCGTATATTTTGATGAGCGACCTAAGAGCCGGCTGTGTTGCCGCCCTGGGGCTTGGAGACGGCGTCGTCATGGTCGCCGGCACTGGGTCCGCTGCACTGGGAATGCATGACGGCAACGAGCTTCGTTGCGGTGGTTGGGGGTTTCAGATAGGCGACGAAGGGAGTGGCTGGTGGATGGGTCGGCGCCTCTTGGAGGCGTTTAGCAAAGAGTCCGATGGCAGAATTCCTCGAGGGGCGATCCACCGCCTCGCTCGTGAACGCTTGGGGCTGGAGAATGACTATGACCTCATTGCTTTGCGTAGGACGAAACTTGCCGGCCGAACTGAAGTCGCCGCTCTTGCGCCCTTGGTCTTCGAGGCAGCCAAGGACGGTGACAGGGAGGCGAGCCGCATCCTCGAAGATGCCGCCGCTGCAGATGCCGAGATGGTCGCAACCATTGTGGACGGGTTGTTCCCTGATGCATCTGAGGTCAGGACATCCTACATTGGAGGCACCTTCCGAGGTGGAGGCGGTGTCGTTCTCGAGCTTCTCGCAAAGGGTCCGCTCCCCTCGCGATGCAAGCTGGTCCCTCCCGCATACGGGCCGGATGCAGGCGCATGCCTGGTTCTGAGAGACTCGATGGAGGGGAGGGGGTAGCCGTGCTCGCTGTCGGGCTCATGAGCGGCACGAGTCTCGATGGGATTGATGCCGCGCTGGTAGAGGTTACGGGCGTGGACGAATCGACCGACGTGCGCCTGAGGTCATTCGAGACGCTTCCCATGCCCACGGGCACCAGGAAAAGAATCGAGTTCGCCTGTGATCCTGAGAAAAGCTCATCACAGTTGCTGTGCTCCTTGAACTTTGAGCTGGGTCACCTTTTCTCCCATGCGGTTGGCAAGGTATGCGCTTCCGCCGGCGTCATTGACTCCGGCCTTGCCTTTGTCGCCAGCCACGGGCAGACAGTGTGGCACGAGCCCTATCCTCCCGAAGGCTGGCATGCTGGGACGCTTCAGCTTGGCGAGGCCGCGGTGATTGCTCGCGAACATGGGGTCTGCGTGGTCTCTGACTTCCGCAAGGCCGACATGGCTGCGGAAGGCCAAGGTGCTCTGCTGGTTCCCTTCTCGGAGCAAATCCTGTATGGGGATCCGAAGAGGAACGTGGCGCTTCTCAACCTGGGTGGCATTGGTAACGTGACGGTGCTGCCGCATGGTGATGCGTCAGGAATCTTTGCCTTTGACACTGGCCCGGGCAACATGATGGTGGATGAGGCGTGCAGGCACCTTTTTGGCATTCCCTTTGACAAAGGCGGGGCGATAGCGAGGCGCGGCAATGTCCACGAGGGGCTCCTCGATACATTGATGGAGAACCCGTTTCTTGCCAAAGAACCTCCTAAATCCACGGGAAGAGAGGTGTTTGGGCCGGAAGCAGTGGACCGGCTCCTCGCGTCATACTTGGACCTTGCCCCAGCAGACATTGTCCGTACGCTAGCGGAGTTTACTTCCGCCAGCGTCGTAGATGCCTGCACGCGATATGTGGAGCCACGTGTGCATGGACGGATTGATCGTCTCGTCATTGGCGGTGGTGGAGCGCACAACCAAACAATCCTTGATAGCATCGCCCGTCGGATTCCCCAGACGGAGGTGATGACCCAGGAGAGGCTCGGCTTCTCGAGTGACGCAAAGGAGGCCGTGGCCTTTGCCATCTTGGGAAACCAGACGCTCCATGGCAAGCCGTCCAACGTTCCGACTGCGACGGGAGCGGCAGGCCCTGCAGTTCTGGGGAGCATTACGCTGCCGCCGCAGGGATGGACTCATGCAATCAAGGCATGTGTGAGGGGGCTTGGGTGAGTAAGAGCTGTACCAAGAAAAAGACTCGAACGGCCGATGGTTCCGCCAGGGTGAAAATGCATGGCGTCATTACTGAGGATCGTGTCGAGGAGCAGGTTGAGAGAACGGGCACGTACCCCTTCACGTTTGCGAGCTCGGCAATCATCGCAGGAGCCGCCCTCTTGGGATATCTGGTTTCTCCTGCCGTGCTGCTTGGCGCGGGAGTTGAGGCGAGGCTCTCGATGCTGGTGCTGGGGCCGCTTCTCATCTCGGGGGCGCTCGCTCTCACCCGCTACTTCCTCGACTCGAAGAGGGGGCCAACAGAGGGATTTTGGCTGACGCTTGCCGTATCGTTTTTGCTGTTCTTTGCTATGACCTACCTCATGATGTTTCGCGGGGTCGTGCTGTAAAGACGTGTTGGAATTCCTTGCAGACCAAAGTGAAAATCGTCAATAGACCGGCAACATGTACGATAACGTGCGTATATATCGTAGATTGACTATCATACCGGAGGCATCTCATGGGCTATGAGGAACGAGAGCACTGGTGCCGACGCGAGGACAAGAACATCTACGGCAAGCTGTTTCTCCCAGAGGGGTGGGAAGACGGCCGCCCGCGCGCCACCGCGGTCTTCTCGCATGGGCTGAGCACGAACCATGGTGACATGGAGCCCTACGCTCGTACCGCTGCGGAGCGCGGCATGGTGTCCTACGTCTTCGACTTCTGCGGGGGAGGCAACTACAGCAGGAGTGACTGGCAGGACAACATGTCGCTCTTCACCGAGCAGCATGACCTGGAGTCCGTTGCCTGGGAGCTCTCTCGCGAACCGTTCGTCGACGCGGGCAACGTGTTTCTCTGCGGGTCAAGCCTCGGAGCGACGCTGACGCTCATGGCGGCCCGGGCAAACGCCGAGTTGGTAAGCGGCTGCGTTCTGCTCTACCCGGCATTTAACCTGCGCGATGCGGTGCATCGGGTCTGCCCAAACCGGGATCTCCTGCCCGATCGCTTTCCCATCATGGGGATGGATGTGAGCGGGGACTTCCTAAGGTCCTGCTACGACTACGACTTCTACGAGCACATTCCGGCGTTTCCCAGGGACGTCCTGCTCTTCCATGGTGACGCCGACGAGGTCGTGCCCCTATCCTACTCACAGCGCGCGGCGGGCCTCTTCCCCAATTGCGAGCTGCGCGTCATTCCGGGCGGGGGACATGGGTTTGCGGACGAGCGGTACTGGCAGGTCATCGACTAGGCCACCGAGTGGCTGCGGGCGCATATCGGGCGGTAGCTGCGGCGACTGAGACAAGGGATGGCCCCCGTCTCATGGTGTCTCCGTCGCCCATGTGAGACGGCTCGGACTCCAGGCTTTGACCCTGCCTGCGCAAGAGGAAACGCCAAAATGACGTGCAAAAGTCAACATGTGAGCGTTATTTTATTAGCGCAAGGCGGCTTGATGCGTCTTTCGGAGAGCCTGGGGCGCGCGATGGCATTGTTTTCCCTGCTGACATGAGGTACGGGCGGCGGTCAGGGGGCCAATCCAGGCCAACCGACGCTTCACACCGCCCGTGGTCTACTCACAATCGGGCTTCTGCGTGTTGTTTTGCGTTTGTCGGCGGCGCGGCCGGCTTCAAGGGTAAAAAACGGGGAAGTAGCCGCCTGTCGGGGGCCGCTGGTCCCGCATGCGACAATCCATAGGACGGAGGTCCACATGTTTAACATCAAGGGCAAGACGGCCATTGTCACGGGCGGAACGTCGGGCATCGGGCTTTCCACGGCGCAGGCGCTTCTCGCAAAGGGCGCCAAGGTCGTCGTGGCTGGCCGTAACTCCCAGCGCGGCGAGAAGGCCGTGGAGGAGCTCTCAAAGACGTCTGCCGAGGTTGCGTTCTGCCAGACTGACGCGTCTGACGAGGGGAGCGTGAAGGACCTGGTCGCCTTTGCCGTCGAGCGCTTTGGGTCCCTCGACATCATGGTCAACAACGCCGGCACCGGTACCATGGCCACGGTGGACGAGATGACTGGCGAGGATTGGCGCAAGGTCATCGACATCAACCTCACGGGCGTCTTCTACGGCATCAAGTATGCCGCCATCCAAATGAAGAAGCAGGGTCACGGCGGTGCCATCGTGAGCACATCCTCCATCGAGGGCGCGGTTGGCGACCCCCTCATCCCGTCGTACTGCGCGGCAAAGGGCGGCGTGAACCTGCTCACCAAGTCCTCCGCGCTGGCGCTGGCGAAGGATGGCATACGCGTGAGCACCGTGAATCCGGGTTACGTGGACACGCCCCTCGTGAGTGCCGAGCTCATTGGGCAGGAGCGTCATGACGAGCTTCTCGCCATGCATCCGCTTGGCCGCTTTGCGAAGCCCGAGGAGATCGCGCATGCCGTGGTGTTCCTCGTCGAGAACGAATTTGTGACGGGCACGCAGCTCTATGTTGACGGTGGTTACACCGCACAATGAGGCGAGGGGCTGTCCCCTTGTCTCCCCCTGTCTCACCATCTCGTCACGGTGACCTGCTAAAGTGAATCGACTGCCCTTGTGGGCGCGCACGCAATCGAGAGGGGGAGCATGGCGACGACAGGCGAGGGGGGAGGGCTCTTCCTCACGCTGGAGGGCATCGACGGATGCGGCAAGACCACCCAGGCGGCGCGCCTTGCGGACGCCCTCGAGTCCGCTGGCTGTGACGTCGTGCGCCTGCGCGAGCCCGGCGGAACGGGCATCTCCGAGAAGATCCGCGCCATGCTGCTTGATCCCTCCAACGCCGAGATGTGCCCCGAGTGCGAGCTGCTTCTCTATGAGGCGAGCCGCGCGCAGCTGGTCCGCCAGGTCATTTTGCCCGCTCTCGAGCGCGGGGCCATTGTGGTCTGCGATCGCTTCCTTGACTCGACCCTGGCCTATCAGGAGGCGGCGCGTGGCCTCTCGCCCCGGGTCGTAAGGGCCGCCAACAGGTTGGGGAGCTGCGGCGTTACGCCCGATCGCACGGTTGTCCTAGACCTTGACCCTGCGCTTGCGCTTTCGCGCGCCACGGCTGGTGGGGTGGACCGACTTGAGGCGGAGGGCCTTTCCTTCGAGTCTCGCGTTCGTGATGGCTATCTGCGCCTCGTTGGCGAGGAGCCGGGCCGCGTGCGCCTGGTGGACGCCGTGGGCACGCCGGATGAGGTGTACGCCGCGCTGCTCAACGCCCTTGCGGACGTCCTTCCCGCATCGCTTCGCCTGGGGGTAGAGCTCGATGGCCGTGCCTAGGGAGGGCTCTGCGCCCGCACGCGCCGCAGCCGTGTTCGATGCGCTTGGAGACCAGCCGCGCGTTCGCGACCTTCTCGCGTCCGCCGCGCGCGAGGGTCGCCTCTCGCACGCCTACCTCTTTGTCGGTGCGCCCGGTTCCGGTATGGAGGAGGCGGCGTGCGCTCTGGCGCAGTGCGTGGTCTGCCCCCACGGCGGCTGCGGCACCTGCGACGACTGCCGCCGTGTGGCGCGCCGCACCCATCCCGACGTCCAATGGCTTTCTCCGGGAAGCGTCACCGGCTATCTCGTTGACCAGGTGCGTGACCTCATCGAGGGCGTGAGCCGAGCCCCCAGCCGAGCCCGCGCGAAGGCCTATGTGCTCGCCAACGCCGGCCTTCTCCGTGGCACCTCGGCAAACGCCCTGCTCAAGACCATCGAGGAGCCGCCCAAGGGCGTCGTGTTCATCCTTCTTGCCCGTTCGGCGGCCTCGGTGCTTCCCACCATCGTCTCGCGCTGCCAGGTGGTGCCGTTCCGCGCCATCGCGCCGAGCGTGGCCATCGACGAGGTCATGCGCCGCTCCGGCGCGAGCGAGGGCGAGGCCCGAATGGCGCTGGCGGTTGCCGGCACACCCTCGCGCGCCTGCGACTTCCTTGCGTCTCCCTCGCGTCGCGAGGTGCGGCGCCTGGTCGTTCACATCATGGACGAGCTTGGCCGCGACGACTCGTGGGACGTGCTCTGCTCGGCGCGCGACCTTCTGGCGGCGGTACGGGTGCCCCTGAAGGACATCCAGGTGGCCCAGGACGAGGCCGCCAAGGAGAGCGCGGACTTTCTCACCGCCTCGGCGCTCAAGCAGGTGGCCGACGCGAACAAGCGCGAGCTTACGGCGCGTGAGCGTTCGGGTATCATGGAGGCCCTGTCCGCCGCGGACTCGCTTCTGCGTGACGTGCTCGTGTGCCTCGAGGGTGTGCCGCAAAAGATCGTGAACGAGGACGCGGCTGCCGTGGTCGACCGCCTTGCCGCGTCGACGGGAACGTCCGGCGCCCTTGCCGCGCTCGATGCCGTCTCGTCCGCAGGTGACGACCTCGCGCACAACGTATCGCCCCAGCTGACCCTCGAGGTCATGCTTCTTCGTATCAAGGAGGCACTTGCATGCCCACCGTCATTCCGGTGAAGTTCAAATATGCCGCTCGTGACCTGTGGTTTGACGTCGCGGGCATCGAGGCGCTCGAGGCCGACCACGTGATCTGCGCCACCGAGCGCGGCCACGAGATTGGCCTGGCCACCGCCGACCCGTGCGAGATGAGCGCCGCGGACCTCGATCGCGTGACCAACCACGCGCAGCTCAGGCCCGTGCTCCGCGTCGCGAGCGACGAGGACCTGACCCATGCAGAAGAGCTCGCCGAGCGCGGCGAGAAGGCGCTTCCCGTCTTTAGGGGCCTCGTCTCCCAGAGCGGCCTCGACATGAAGCCCGTGGGCGTCGAGTACCTCTTCGACGGCGGCAAGGTGGTCTGCTATTTCTCGGCCGAGGAGCGCGTGGACTTTCGCCAGCTCGTGCGCGACCTCTCGCGCGAGCTCCACGAACGCATCGACATGCGCCAGATTGGCGTGCGCGAGGAGGCTGCCGTGGTGGGGGGCTGGGGACATTGCGGCCAGGAGCTGTGCTGCACCCGCTTTGGCCTCTCCTTCGAGCCCGTCTCCATTCGCATGGCAAAGGAGCAGGACCTGCCCCTTAACTCCACCAAGATCTCTGGCGTGTGCGGCCGTCTCATGTGCTGCCTGCGCTATGAGTTCGAGGCATACCGCGACTTCAAGGGCCGCGCGCCCAAGCGCAACGCCGTCATCGAGACGCCGCTGGGCAAGGCCAAGATCGTTGAGTACGACACGCCCAAGGAGCAGATCTGCCTGCGCCTCGAGAACGGCAAGCAGGTGCGCGTGCCTCTGGCAGATATGACCGCCTCCGAAGCGGCAGTCAAGAAGTCGAAAGACCTGGGCTGCGCCTGCCGTCCCGACACGGTGACGCGCGACATCCTCGAGCGGCTGCAGTCGCCGGACGTGCGCATGGCTCTGGCCGAGCTCGACCGGGCGAACGGCGTGACGCCTCCCGAGGGCTTCGATGACGCCGACCTCTTCGTGCAGCCCAAGCGCCGCCGTAGGCGCGCGGGCGACGGCGGCGGGCACGGCGGCGTCGAGAGGCATGCCGCCTCCGGCGCTGACGCGGCAGGTGCCGCGGGTGCCGAGGGCGGTCGGCAGTCCACGAGGCGCCGCCATCGCAAGGGCCGCGCTGCTCGCGTGGAGCCTTCCGCCGAGGAGTCCGACGTCACGGTGACCGGCGGCGTGGGTCCCGACGCGGACGCGCCCAGACCCACACGTCGTCGCAGGCACCACCGCGTTGCCGACAGCGCGGATGCGGTCGGCGCCGAGGTCGAGCGGGAGCGGGGCCGTGCTGCGGGCGCCGAGAGGGGTGCCGGCCTCGGGCAGGCCCAGGGCGGACAGGGCGGACAGCCGCGCCGCCGCACGCGGCGTCCGGGTGATCGAGGCGGCGCTGGAGCGCGTGGTGCCGACCAGGGCGGCCCCTCTCGTCCCGCCAAGGGCCCGCGAACTGGCCGCCCCGCGCCCAAGCACATGGCGCCTTCCGATGGCCCCGCGGACCAGGCTGCCGGTGACGGTGCCGCCCCCAAGAGGCGTCGCCGCCATCGAGGCGGCCGCGGACGTCGGGGAGGCGGCGAGGGCGGAGCCGCGGGTGGTGGCACGGCCGCGCCGACGGGGGAGTAGGGCCTGCCCGCCGGGTGCCGTGGGCCGCTCGTCCGGCCCCGCCTCGCTCACATGGACGGTTGGGTGGGGGCGGTCTCCCGCATGGCGCGCGGAGCCCCGGCTCCCCTCGCCGAGCCCGCCGGGGCTCTCGGGGCTTTCGTTGCCGCTGGGGATGCCGGCTGGGACTGGCTTTGCCGGCGGCGCTTTCACCACAGGGAGGGGATCCGCATGTATGAGCTTTCGACCGAGTACTGGTTTGACTCGGCGCACTTCCTGACCGACTACCACGGCAAGTGCGAGAACCTGCATGGCCACCAGTGGCGCGTGACCGCCTACGTTCGCTCTGACGAGCTGGGCCCCTCTGGCACGGAGAGGGATATGGTCGTGGATTTCGCCACCCTTAAACGCATCGTCCGCGAGGAGTGCGATGCGCTTGACCATACCTTCCTCGTGGAGGAGGGCTCCCTTGCGCCCGCGACGCTCGAGGCGCTTGCATCCGAGGGCTTCAGCCTGACCATCCTGCCCTTCCGCACCACGTCGGAGAATCTGGCCCGCTACCTCTTCGACCGGCTCTCGTCGCGCGGCCTTCCCGTCTACCGCGTGGATTGCAACGAGACCCCCAACAACCGGGCGTCGTATGCGCCCGGTCGGGGCTAAGGCCGGGCGGCACGTCTCGCGGTCCTTCTCGCCAGTGACCGTTGCGCCGCTACGCAATCGCGCACGAACGTGTGACCCGCGCAGGCCGTCACGCAAACGGCCTGCGAACGTGTGACGGGCCGCAACAGATTCGGGGCCAAACGTGTGACGCGCGCAGGTCGATACACATTCGCACCACGAACGTGTGACGGCGATGAACGCGGGGCAGCGCACCCAAAGCCGAAACCTGCGCTACACTCTGAAGTGGCGCTGAACTTTGATGGGAGCGAGGTAGTGCATGGCAGAGAACGCCCTTCACGGTGTCAACCTCACCGGTTGGCTTACGCTCGAATCCTGGGTCACGCCGGAGCTCTTTTCCGGGTCGGGGGCCCTTGACGAGCGTTCGCTCATCACGTCGCTGGGGGCCAAGGGATATCGCGAGGTGGTCCGGCGCCACCGTGCCCGGTTCCTGGCCAAGGACGACTTCTCCCGCATCGCCTCGCGCGGCTTCAACGCCGTGCGGCTGCCCGTCCCCTGGTACGTCTTTGGCGAGAGCGGCCCAAATCCCGGTCCCTACCTGGGCTGCATCGAAGAGGTCGACCAGGCGCTCGAGTGGGCCGAGGAGATAGACCTCAAGGTGGTCTTCGTCCTTGCCGTGAACCCCGGCGTCCCCGGGCGCGAGCGGGCTTGGAACAACTTCACCGACGAGCGCGGCATACGCGAGAACTCGCTCTGGGTCCTCTCGCAGCTTAGCTCGAGGTATGCGTCGCGCATGGGCTTCTATGGCATCGAGGTGGCCGACGACGCCCGCATCCAGACGCGACGCGGCCTGAGCGTCACCGACGGCATGCCCGGTCACCTGCTGAGAAACTACTATCGCGCCGCCTATGACCGCGTGCGCGAGGCGGCCGGCCCCGACCCCGTGGTCATCCTCCCCGACGCGGGCATCCCAACCGACTGGCGACGCTTCATGGCGCAGCGCCAGTACCAGAACGTCTGGTTGGACTGCCACCTGGACAAACCCTCCGCGATCATGGCAAACATGGGCCGCGCGCCCGGGGCGAACTCCCTCAGGCTGCGGCACGTCATGGCCGCCATCCACCGCCACATCCGCGAGGACCAGAAAAGCGGCCTTCCCGTAATGGTGGGCAAGTGGTCCTCGGCGCTTCCCATCGCAGACGCGGCCATGACGCCCGAGGGGCGCGTGGCGCTCGAGCGCATCTACTCGTCCGAGCAGCTCACGGCATACAAGAGGCTCCCGGCGTGGTTCTTCCAGACCTGGAAGACCACGGGCAGGCTCTCAAGCTGGGACGCCCGCGTGGCGCTCTCCTCCTTCGAGCGGGGGCTTATCTGCTGATGGCCGGCATTCTCTCCGTGGTGGGCACGCCCATCGGAAACCTCGAGGACGTCTCCCCGCGCGTGAGAAGGACGCTGGGCGAGGCGGACGTCATCCTCTGCGAGGACACGCGCGTGACGGCGCGGCTCCTCTCGGCGTTTGGCCTGCGCGTCCCTCTCGTGCGCTGCGACGAGAACGTGATTGCCTCAAGGGTGGCCCACGCGCTCGAGCGCGTGGAGGCGGGGGAGCGCGTGGCCTTCGTCTCGGACGCCGGCATGCCCGGAGTGAGCGACCCCGGCCAGCGCCTGGTCGACGCCGCGCTCGACGCGGGGCTTCCCGTGGAGGTCGTGCCCGGGCCATCTGCCGTCACCTGCGCCGTGGCTGCGTCTGGCCTGGCATGCGAGCGCTTCTTCTTCGAGGGCTTCCTGCCTCGCCGCCATTCCGCGCAGCTCGCGCGACTCGGCGAGCTTGCCCGGGTGCCGGGGGCAATCGTGTGCTATGAGTCGCCGCACCGCGTGGCCGCGACGCTTTCGAGCGTTGCCGAAGTCATGCCGGGGCGCAGGGTCGCCCTTGTGCGCGAGCTCACCAAGCTGCACGAGGAGGTCGTACGCGACGAGGCGGCGGCGCTGGCCGCAGAGGTGGCCGCGCGCGACGAGGTCCGTGGAGAGTGCGTGATTGTCATCGCGCCGCCCACGGCGGCAGAGCTCGACGAGCGCCGCCGGGGCGCGGCGCCCGTGCCCCAGAGCCTCGACGAGGCGATTGACGAGGGCCTTGCTGCGGGCGAGCCCAAGAGCGCGCTGGCGAAGCGGCTTGCCAAGGCGTTTGGGTCAAGCAGGCCAGACGTATACAACGCAATCCTGCGTCGCGGGCAGCCATTGGGTGAATAAGGGCGCCTCGGGTTGTGCCCCGTCGAGCTCTTGAGTATCGTTGGTGGTGGGCGTTGCCCATACTGTGTGCTGGGGTCCATGGGTTGGGGTGTTCTCGGTGTCGGAGTCAAGGGCGTTGGGAGACGGCGCGGCGGTTTCCGCCAGCGGCAGCGTGCGTGGAAACATACGCGGCACCTCGAGGCCCCGCTACCTCACCGTTGCGGAAGTAATTCGAAAGATGATTTACAGCCATGAGCTGGAGCCGGGGGAGAGGATCCCCTCCGAGCACGAGCTCATGGATCGATTTGACATCGCGAGAGGGACGGCGCGCCACGCCATCAAGTTGCTTGCCGAGGAAGGCCTCCTCAAGCAAGCCCATGGTCGCGGCACCTTTGTGTCAAGCCCTGACATCACGCACGCCGTGGGTGACTTTCCGTTCTCCTTTGCGCAGTCCCTCGCCCAGCAGGGCAAAAAGTTCACCACGCATCTTGCCTGCTCGAAGGTCGAGGTCCCGCCTCCGGCGATGCAGGTGGCGCTCGACATCAGCCCGGGTTACAAGGCGCTCTACCTCGAGCGCGTGCGCGTGGTGGAGGATGTCCCGCTGCTGGCTCAGGAGAGTTGGGTGTCCCTGGTCGAGTGCCCCGGCGTCGAGCGCTCGGACTTCGAGCGGGATGCGCTCTTTGACTGCATCGAGCGCTGCTCTGGCCGAAGGGCGAAGAGCTCGGCCATGACCTACAGCGCCAGGAGCGCGGGCCCCAAGTACGCCGCGATTCTGGGCTGCGACGAGAGCACGGCGCTCCTCGTGCTCGAGCAGGTGATGTCGCTCGACGATGGCCGCCCCGCGTCTTGGGACCGCACGTGGCTCAGGCCGGGGCAGACGGTGACGGGCACCACGCGGCGCTAAAACAGGGCGAGAGACCGGCTCCCTCGCACGAGTGCGATCGCCTTGGCCAAAGGCTCTGGCACCGCTTGCCGCCCAATCACTGCCGCTTGCCGTTAGAAGAGAGATCTCCTCTACTGTCTCCTCTAATTCCTAAACCTATTTTATCCCAATAAAATACTATTTTTAACGCTATATTTCCAATTATATGCAAATAAAACTAATATTTTGACATATATACTCTCTTTTAAGAGAAACATGCGATACGCCAAACTTGTACAATTTCAACTGAACAAGTTTGCGATACCGTCCCGCGTCGGCGGCTATTCCGAGAGGAGCCAGCATGGAAAAAGCCATATTGCGTCGCCCGTTTTTTGTCGTGAACCCGAAGTCATATCTCTATGGCGAAGAGCTTCGCGATCTCGCCAAGAAGGTCGACGAGCTCTGCGAGAAGCACCGCTTCCAGAGCCTCTTCACCGCGCAGCTGATCGACCTCGCCTGGGTGGCCGAGAACTGCCCGCACCTCATCCCGTGTGCCCAGAACATGGAGAGCCTGAGGCCCGGCCGTGGCATGGGCCACATCCTGCCCGAGGCGCTAGCCGCCGCTGGCGTAAAGGCCACGTTCCTTAACCACGCCGAGAACCCAATGACCGTCAGCGAGCTCGCAAAGACCATCAGGCGCGCCCGCGAGGTGGGCATCCTCACCTGTGTCTGCGCGGACTCCGTCGACGAGGCGCGCGCAATCGCCGAGCTGCACCCCGACATCATGACCTGCGAGCTCACGGAGCTCATTGGCACCGGCAAGATCGCTGGGCCCGACTACATCCGCCAGTCCACTGCCGCCGTCAAGGAGGTCTCGCCGGAGACCATGGTGCTTCAGGCCGCAGGCATCTCGACCGGCCAGGACGTCTATGACGCAATCATCTACGGCGGCGACGCCACGGGCGGCACCTCCGGGATCGTCGCGGCCGCAGATCCGTTTTCCGTTCTGGATGAGATGTTCGAGGCCCTCGACCGCGCGCGTGCGGACATTCGGGAGAGGGGGTAGGGCATGGCGATCTACAAGGACCGCGTCGTCGTCGAGACGCTTGCCGACAAGCCCACCTACGTGGACGTGACCGACGAGGTGCGCGGGATTGTCGAGGCGAGCGGCATCAAGGAGGGCGTGGTCTTCTGCATCTCCCAGCACACCACCTGTGCCGTCTTCACCGAAGAGTTCGATCACGACCTCAATCCCTCGGGCGACACCTTCCTGCAGGTGGACCTCAACAACGGCCTGGAGAGGGTCTTTCCCGAGCAGCATGACTGGGCGACGTACAACTATCCAGGCCTGCGCCACTTCGAAGAGGTCGAGTCTTGGCCGAACATCGAGGCATACCTGCCGGGCGGTGACCGCCGCTACCTCTGGAATGGTGACGGACACCTGCGCAGCACGCTCATCGGCAGCAGCGTCACCCTCGAGGTCGAGGACGGCAAGCTCCAGATGAACGGCCTCGCAAGCATTTTCTTCGTCGATTACGATCGCACGCGCGAGCGCACCCGCAAGCTCCGCGTGATCGTGATGGGTGAGTAGCCCGCAGCCTGGCCCCGAGGGGGCGAGGGGCGCGAGCCTACCACATAGGAAGAGCGTAACGACATTGAGTTTCACGAGAGGAGGAAGTCATGGTCAACATTCTCTTGGCCTGCGGCTCCGGCATCGCGACTTCTACGGCGGTGGCGGCAAAGATCAAGGACCTTCTTAACGACAATGGCTACGGCGGCAAGTTCAACATCACGACCTGCTCCATCGCCGACGCCGTGGGGAAGTCCTCAAGCGCCGACCTTGTCATTGCGACAACGGTAAAGCCCGATGGCATCGAGTGCCCATTCGTCTCGGGCATACCTTTCCTGACCGGCATGGGGCGTGCCACCGCCGAGCGGCAGGTTCTGGACTTCATGTCCCAGAAGGCCTAGCGACTTAAGACCAAGGCGGCGAGAATGCGCCCGGGCGCGTTTCGCCATGAGTAGAAGGCACATCGAATATGGACGCAATTGTAGGATTCTTCTCTGGCTTGTCCAGCCTGGGCGTCTCGGTTGTAATGCCAATCGTCCTCACCATCATCGGCTGCCTGTTTGGCTGCGGATTTGGTAAGAGCCTCAAGGCCGGCCTCACCGTGGGAATTGGCTTCATCGGACTCAACCTCGTTATCAACCAGCTTATGGGCACCGACCTCGCCGGTGCGGTCACCGCCATGGTCCAGCGCTTTGGCCTGAGCCTCTCCGTCATCGACGTCGGTTGGCCTGCGGCCTCTGCGATCGCCATGGGCTCCGTCGTGGGCACGATCATCATCCCGCTTGCCCTCTTGGTCAACGTCGTGATGCTCGTCACCAACACGACCCAGACCGCAGACGTCGACATCTGGAACTACTGGCACTTCGCCTTCACCGGCGCCCTCGTCGCCATCGTGACCGACAACGTTGCCCTTGGCATCTGCGCTGCAATCATCAACGAGGTGGCCGTTCTGATTATCGGCGACGTCACCGCGCCGCTTGTTGAGGAGTCCCTCGGCCTGCCCGGCGTCTCCATCCCCCATGGCTTTGCCGGCGCCTACGCCCCCATCGCCTGGGTCATGGACAAGATCATCGACAAGATCCCGGGCCTGAACAAGGTCAACATCAACGTCGAGAGCATGCAGAAGAAGTTCGGCGTCTTTGGCGACCCAATCCTTCTCGGCTCCATCATCGGCCTCGTCATCGGCATTCTCGCGGGCTATGGCTTCCTGCCCGGGGAGAACACCCCGTCCTTCCTCGCGACCGCGGTCTACATGGGCGCCGTGATGGTCCTTATCCCGAAGATGGCCGCCTTGCTGATGGAGGGCCTGCTCCCCATCTCCGACGCCGCTTCCAACTTCATCTCCGAGCACTTCCAGAACCGCGGCAAGATCTACATAGGCCTTGACTCCGCAGTCGGTACCGGTCACCCCGTCACCCTGACGATGGCGCTCATCCTCGTCCCGTTCTGCATCGCCCTCTCGTTCATCTTGCCTGGCAACAAGGTCATGCCCCTCGCCGACCTCGCCGCCATCCCGTACATGCTCGTCCTCGTCACGCCCATCGTTCACCAAAACGGCTTCCGTGGCATCCTCTGCGGCATCGTGGTCCTCGCCGTTGGCCTCTACATCGCCACCGATCTCTCGCCGCTGATCACCCAGGCCGCGCACGATGTCAGCTTCGACATGGGCGGCGCTGCGGCCATCTCCTCCATCTGTGACGGCGCGAACCCGCTCACCTGGGTAATCGTCCGCCTCGGCCAGCTTGGCAGCGGCCTTGGCCTGCTCGTCCCCGGCGCCGGCGTCATCGCGCTGGCGCTCTGGAACCGCAAGCGCATCATCGCCGAGGCCGAGGAGATTCACGAGGAGGCCGCTGACGCGACTAACGGCACCGCCTCGAACTAGTCCCGTCCGCCGCCGACGGCGCCGCGCCCGCCCTTTTCACTTGCTCCGCAGGGGCGGGACTCCGTAAGGGGTCCCGCCTCCGCCTTCTACGGGAGTCAGCATGAAGACCTACAGGTATGAGCAGGCTAAGTTTAACGTCTCGGTCACCGTGACGGGGATCTTCTGCCTTTTGCTCTGCGTCGTGTCCGTGACGGACGTCATGGGCGTGACGGATCTCCTTCCCGCACCCGTTGCGGCGCTCGTCCTTATCGTTGCGGGATATCAGGTGTGGAACACCTTCGTCTCCATCGCAAACCCCCAAGACGTGATCATCGACGAGGAGTCCATTACGTTCGGCGCCTTTGGGCGTCGCGATCGCTTCGCATTCGCTGACATCAGGAGCTTCAGTGTGCGCGAGGTGGGTGGCGACGCGAGAATCTACGTTCGCGTCAACGGAGGTGGGCTCCTGCGCGGAAGGTACTGGTTGCAGACGCTCTATATGAGCGACGGGAAGGAGCTCTTCCAGTGGTTGGAGGACTTTGAGTACCGCGTGGAGCCAGACAGCCTCAAGGCCCGTGCGCGCCGCTCGAGCGAGCGCGATGCAAAAAGGGGCGGAAGCCCTCTTCCCAACAGGATCGACAAGACAGGAAGGAAGTAAGGCATGATCGTCAACCTTCGTGACATCTGCGCGATTGCAGAGCAGGGCAACATGGCCGTCGCGTCCATCAATGTGCCGAGCCTCGAGGCGCTTCGCGCCGCGCTCGACGCAGCGGAGCAGACTGGCTATCCCGTCATCCTGAGTCACGCCGAGGGCCACGAGCCCTTTGCGCCACTCGACGCGCTTGGCCCCTCCATCGTTGCGTTGGCCGAGCGCTCCAGCGCCATGGTCTGCGTGCATCTTGACCATTGCGAGCACCTCTCCTACATGCGCCGTGCCCTCGAGATGGGATTCACGGGCGTCATGTTCGACGGGTCTCTCCTTCCCTACGACGAGAACGTCGAGAACTCACGGCGCGCCGCCGACATGGTCTCCGGCTTTGATTGCGGCCTCGAGTGCGAGCTGGGTTCGATGGGCACGCGAGAGAATGGCGTTGGGCACGAGAACGACCACGTCTCCGAGGCCGTCTATACCGATCCCGATCAGGCGGAGGACTTCATCTCGAGGACGGGGCTCGACATCCTCGCCTGCTCCTTCGGAACCTCGCACGGCATCTACAGAGGGGAGCCGCGCCTGTCCTTTGACGTCTTGACCCAGATTCGGGATCGCGTGAAGGTGCCCCTGGTCATGCATGGCGGCTCGGGCGTTTCGGACGACGACTACCGCCGCTCCATCGACGCGGGCATCCGCAAGATCAACTACTACACCTATGGCGTCAAGTACGCGGGCGACGCGGTGCGCAGGGTCATTGCCGACTACGAGGCCAAGAACCCCGGCGAGGCCATCGTGTACTGGCACGACATGACACAGGCTGCGTATGAGACCATGTTCCAGGACTTCAGGCACGTTATCGAGGTATTCGCAAACGGCGCCGCGCCGCTTGCCAAGGAGGTTTGCTGATGGCGCAGGTAGACACGTCTCTGTTCAAGCCCGAGCTCGTCTTCTTCGACTTCGAGGCATCTGACGAGTGGGACCTCTTCGCCAAGATGGGCGAGAGGCTCCAGCGCATGGGCTACGTGAAGGAGGGCTGGCTCGACGCGATCGATGAGCGCGAGCGCAACTTCCCGACCGGCCTCCAGTTTGAGACCGTGGGGGTTGCCATTCCGCACGTGGACCCCGAGAACATTGTCAAGCCCTATATCGCGGTCATCAAGCCCAGGGAGCCCATTGACTTTGCGCCCATGGCAGAAATGGTTGACCACCCTGTGAAGGCGGAGCTCGTCATGAACCTTGGCCTTCTCGCGCACGCCGAGGATCAGGTTGCCGTGCTTCAGGCCATGATGGGGATCTTCATGGACGAGGGGGCAACGAAGGAGATCATGGCCCAGGACACGCCCGAGGGCATCATCGAGGCCATCGCCAGGCGCTGCCAGTGACTTACGGTCCGCGCGCTCTCGCATCTCCGGTGCCGTCGGCCTTCCAACGAGGCGCTGGGGTATCATAGCCGCTGCATGCAATCCCGCAGGGCACCATCCGTCATTAGGAGACCCAACCCATGGCAAAGCCGAGCTTCTTCATCACCACGCCCATATACTACGTCAATGCCAGGCCGCACCTGGGCACGGCCTACTCGACCGTCCTCTGCGACGTCGAGGCGCGCTACCGTCGCGCGACCGGCTACGACGTCAAGTTCCTCACGGGCATGGACGAGCATGGCGAGAAGGTCGCCGAGGCCGCAGCCGAGCACGGCATGACCCCGCAGGAGTGGTGCGACTCGCAGGCCCCCTTCTTCGAGGGCCTCTGGCGGCAGCTTGAGATCTCGAACGACGACTTCATACGCACCACGGAGCAGCGCCAGCACGACGCCGTGCAGCACCTCTGGGAGCGCATGAGGGAGTCCGGCTACCTCTACAAGGGCTCCTACGACGGCTGGTACTGCGTGCCCGAGGAGACCTACTTCACCGAGACCCAGGTCACGAAGTCGGATGAGGAGCATCACAGCGAGGGCCGGCACCTCTGCCCCGACTGCGGACGCCCGCTGGAGCGCGTGCGTGAGGAGTCCTACTTCTTCAGGCTCTCCGCGTTCCAGGACCGCTTGCTCAAGCTCTACGATGAGCACCCGGGCTTTGTCCAGCCCGACTTCCGCATGAACGAGGTGCGTAGCTTCGTGGAGGGCGGTTTGCAGGACCTCTCGGTCTCGCGCACGGGCTTTGACTGGGGCATCCCCGTCCCCTTCGACGAGAGGCACGTCACCTACGTGTGGTTCGACGCCCTTCTCAACTACATGACCGCCGTGGGCTACGGCGTGGGCACGCCCGACGCCAAGGCCGAGCTTGCCTACCGCTGGCCCGCGCAGTGCCACGTGGTGGGCAAGGACATCATCCGCTTTCACTGCGTGATATGGCCGGCCATGCTCATGGCCATCGGGGAGGAGCTGCCCGAGCACGTCTTTGCCCACGGCTTCCTCATGGTGCGCAACGAGGAGACGGGCCAGGGCGAGAAGATGTCCAAGAGCCGTGGCAACGCCATCGCGCCGCAGGACGTGATCGACCTTCTCGGCGTCGAGGGCTATCGCTACTACTTCATGACCGACGTCGTTCCCGGCGAGGACGGTGCCATCAGCTTCTCCCGCATGGAGCAGGTCTACAACGCCGATCTCGCCAACAGCTGGGGCAACCTTGTCTCGCGCGCGCTCAACATGAGCGCGAAGTACTTCGATGGCAAGACGCCCGTGCTGGCCGATGGTTGGGCAGACGAGCAGAGCCCCCTGCGGGAGATCGCGCAGGGCATCGAGGGGCGTTACGCAAAGCACATGGACCGGCTCGAGTACGTCCAGGCCAAGGACGTCGTGATGGAGCTTGTGCATGCCGCAAACCACTACGTGGAGGACTCCGCGCCCTGGGCCGTGGCCAAGGACCCGGCGCGCGCGGGCGAGCTCGCTCAGATCATCGCGAGCCTGCTTGAGTCCATCCGCATCTGCGCGCACCTGCTGGCACCCTTCATGCCCACGACCTCTGCCGAGGTGCTGCGCCGCATGGGCGCGGGCGAGGAGGCCGACACCACCGACCTCGCCTCGGTGTGCGAATGGGGGCGTCTCGCCGGTGGCGTCGAGGTGACGAAGGGCGACGCGCTCTTCCCGCGCATCGCCCCCGCGAAGTCCGGCATGTAGCGTGGGAGGCTCCATGCCGCGGGGCGGTTGCGCGTCTCCCTTGGCCAACCCCCGTGCGACGGCGGACGTGCTGGCGCGCCACGGACTTGCGGCAAAGCATCGGCTGGGGCAGAACTTCCTGGTGGACGACTCCGTCATCGCCCGGATCCTGGGGTTGGCGGAGCTCGACCCAGCAGACGTGGTGCTGGAGGTTGGGCCGGGCATAGGCACGCTTACGGTGGCCATGCTGCCGCTCGTTCGCGCCGTCTGCGCCGTGGAGGCCGACCGTCGGCTCGAGCCGGTGCTGGCCGAGACCTGCGCCCGGGACTCCGAGCGCCTGCGCCTGGTGATGGGCGACGCCCTGCGGGTGGTTCCCGGCGGGCTGCCGCTCGCGCCGGGCAAGTTCGTCTCGAACCTGCCCTACCAGGTGGCGGCGACCCTCATCCTCAAGGTGCTTTCGGAGCTGCCCTCCGTGAGGCGCGCCGTGGTGATGGTGCAGGCCGAGGTCGCGGACCGCATCTGCGCCGCCCCCGGCTCAAAGACCTACGGCGCCTACACGGCCAAGCTGGCGCTTCTCGGCCTCGTGACCGGCCGCTTTGAGGTGGGCCCGGGTTCGTTCAGCCCGCCGCCGCACGTGAGCTCCGCCGTCGTGCGCATCGACCGCGCCCCGCTTGCGGACGTGCCTGCCGCGACGCCTGCGGTGATCGACGCGGCGTTCGCGCAGCGACGCAAGACCATCAGGAACTCCATGGCGTCGTCCGGGTACGAGAGGGAGAAGCTGGATACGGCGTTTGCCGCGTGCGGCATCGCGCCGGGCGTGCGCGCCGAGGCGCTCTGGCCCGAGGACTTCGTGCGACTCGCCGCCGCGCTGGGGGACGCCGCGCCGGAAGCCGCTGCCGCGCCGAAAGCCGCTGCGCCGGAAGCCACTGCGTTGGGAGGCGACTCGGATGCCTGGCGTGCCTCTCGGCCTTGACGACCTCACGCTTGAGGATGGCCATCTCTTCCACGACCGCAAGGGGCGCCCGCGACAGCTTCCGCCGGCTTCCGCGCCGCTTGCCGACACCCATGGCCATCTCACGAGCTTCGCGCGCCGCGACCCCTCGGTGGCCCTCTGCCGCGCCGCGCTGGCCGGCGTGCGCCTCTTGGTGGTTCCGGTTGACCCCGTGGACGAGGTCCCGCGCCTCTTTCCCACAGCCGCCGCATACCTCTCGTGGATAGACGAGCAGGTAGAGCGCGCCGCTGAGCACCTTGGGGAGTGTGCGCGGCATGGACTTGTGCCCCCCGAGCCCGCAGGGCATCCCAACCTTCCACCGCTTGTGGAGCACGTGCGCATCGTGGCCGGGGCGCACCCCTATGGGGCGGCGCAGCTGGACGAGTCCGCGCTCGCCTGCCTGGACGAGTTCCTTGCCAGCCCGCGCTGCGCGGGCGTGGGCGAGATCGGCCTGGACTTTGGGCCGTACAACGAGCTGCCGGCAGACGTGCAGGAGAAGGCGTTCAGGCGTCAGCTTGCCGTTGCCCGTGAGCACGGCCTTCCCGTGGAGCTGCATCTGCGAGACGGGCAAGACCCCGCCGACCACGCGGCGCACGATCTTGCCGCGCGGGTGCTTGCCGAGGAGGGCGTGCCCGCTGCCGGCTGCGACCTTCACTGCTTCACAGACGGCCCCGGGGTCATGGCCCCCTTCGTGGAGCTGGGGTGCCACATCGCCTTTGGTGGGGCGGTCACGTTCAAGCGCTCCGACGACATCCGTGCGGCGGCCGCAGCCTGTCCCGCAAGGCTTCTCCTCTCCGAGACGGACTGTCCCTACATGGCGCCCGTGCCCCTGCGCGGCAAGGAATGCGAGCCGGCCATGGTGGCCTTCCCAGCCGCCTGCGTCGCTGAGGTCCGCGAGGACGCCGGCGTGGCCACGAGGGACGAGACGTACGCCGCGCTCTGGGAGAACGCCTGCTCGCTTCTCGGGTAGGCGACTGGCGTCGCCCGGGCCGCTCGGCGAGCGCATGCCGCCGTGCGTCTTTTAGGTGTGTGCTGGCGCGGATGCTCTGTCCTATTGACATAATTATATATATACGGTATATACACTGATAACAGTTATGGCACGGTTTTACAACAGCGGAGCGGGGTGCAGCGCCCATGGAGATAGTGATCTCCAACTCGTCCGACAAGCCTATCTACGAGCAGGTCGCCTCGCAGATCCGGGCCGCAATCATGGCGGGCGACCTGCATGCGGGAGACCAGCTGCCCTCGATCCGCTCGCTTGCGGCAGACCTCCGCATCAGCGCCATCACCACGAAGCGCTCCTATGCGGATCTGGAGCGGCAGGGATTCATCGTTGCCGTGCCCGGAAAGGGAAGCTTTGTCGCCGGCGACAACCTCGAGCTGCTGCGCGAGGAACGCCTCCGCCAGGTAGAGGCCTCGCTCGCAAAGGCGGTGGAAGACGCCCGCGTGGCCGGGCTCACCCCCGCAGAGCTCCACGAGATGCTCGACCTCGAGATGGAGGATGCGCAATGAGAGACGATGAGCCGCCCATCTGCACGATGGGCGTGGCGGGGCTTGACCTTGCCCTCGACGTCCGAGGCCTCACCAAGCACTACGAGGACTTCGCCCTCCACGACGTGACGTTTGCCGTTCCCGCAGGCTCCATCGTGGGGCTTGTGGGCAGAAATGGCGCCGGCAAGACGACGGCCATGCGCTGCATCCTGGGCACGACCACGCCCGATGGCGGGAGCGTGCGCCTCTTTGGGCGGGACGTCACTGCAATGGGCGAGAGGGCCCGTGCGCGTGCGCGCGAGCGCGTGGCGTCCGTGGTATCTGTCTGTCCCTACCCAAACTTCATGAGCATCGCCCAGGTTGCGACCACATGGTGGTGCGCTTACCCTCGCTTCGACCATCGGGCGTTCGAGGCCCTTCTCGACCGCATGGACATCATGCATCAGCCCGCAGGCGTCCACCGCCCGGTCTCTGCGACAAGACACGTGGGCGACCTGTCGCGTGGCCAGGGCATGAAGTTGCAGCTTGCAGCCTGTCTCGCCTCGGGGGCGGACCTCCTCGTCCTCGACGAGCCCACGGCGGGCCTCGATCCCGTCGTGCGCGACGAGGTGCTCTCGATCGTGCGCGAGCACATGGCCGCCAACCCCGAATGCTCGGTGCTCGTCTCCTCGCACATCACCTCCGACCTCGAGCGCCTCGCGGATTACGTGGTGATGGTCGATGGCGGGCGGGTGGTCCTCTCGGCGGAGCGCGATCTCATAGACGACGTGATGGGCATCGCCCGGCTGCGTGCCGCAGAGCTCGAGCGCGTAGTGGCGGAAGCGTTGCCCGGGAACGATGGCATGCGGGTCATCGACGGCCTGGGTGCCGCGCCCGCAGAGCTTTTGGTACCCGACCGCGCGGCGTTTGTCCGCGCGCACCCGGGGATGGTCTGCGACAAGGCGACGATCGACGACGTCATGCGCCTCGTGGCCAAGGGAAGGAGGCTCTCATGAGCCGTGCGCTGCTCTATGCGGACTGGTGCTGTGTCCGACATGCGCTGAGATCGAGCGCGAAGTCGTGCGCCCTGGCTATGGTCCTTGCCGCATCCGTGTCGCTGCTCGGTGCCGACGCCAGCATCTACAACATCGACGCGACGGGATTCATCGGTGCCTTGAGCGGCATCCTCGTCAGCCTCGGGGCCATGGCCATCGTCCCGCGGCTCTTCTATGCAGACGAGCAGGGCGGCTGGGGAGAGTTTCGGCTCGCCCTGCCCGTGACGCGCCCGCAGGCCGTCGGCTCGCGCTTCGCGCTTGTGGCTGTCATCGTTGTCGTGGTGGCCGTGGCATCGCTGTGCCTGGGCATGCTCGTCGTTCTCGCAACGCGCCTGCTTCCCCAGGCGTTCGGCGTGTGGACGGTGGACGGCAGCTTGCCCCTCCAGGCGACCCTTGTCGCTTTGGTATTGCTTGCCATGGCTGGGCCTCAGATGGCCGTCTATTTCGCGGTTGGCGTCGAGCGGGGGAGGTTCGCGATCATGATTCCCGTTCTGGGGGCCGCGCTCGCCTTCCTTGTGCTGACGCGCATTGGCGTTACGGGCGAGGGCGGCACCTTGTCTTGGCTGGCATCGGTGTCCCCGGAGGTTCTCGTCGTCATGGCCGTTGCCGCGTGCCTCGTTGTCTACCTGCTGTCCCTCATGGTCGCCCGGCGGGCGTTTGCCAGGAGGGAGTTCTAAGGGCGTCTTTGCGGCTCCGAATGCGGAGCGCGGCCATCGCGCCCGCTGCCGCGTGCTACCATCGAGGCAGCCGGTGCGACCCCCGCCTGCGCGAGTGAGGGGGTCGCATGCCGCTTGGAACCATGAGAACGCCGGGACGTCTCCTTGCCGGGGCCTCGCTTTTCGTCTCCGGTGCCGCAGAGCTTTTGTGGCCCACGCGCTGCGTCTCCTGTGAGATGCCTGGCGAGCTTGTCTGCGAGGGGTGCCGGGAGGGCCTTCCCTGGATATGCCAGCGCTGGGCGTGTCCCGACTGCGGGGCTCCCTTTGGATACATCACCTGCACGGAGTGTACGCACGACTGGGAGACGCGCTCGACCATCTGCGCGCTGGGGTTTGCCGGCACGGCCGCCCGCATGGTCTCCTGCCTGAAGGACGCCCACGAGCTGCGCCTGGCCCCGGTCATTGCGGCCGCCATGGCGACGGCGCTGGATGAGGCATCCGCCTGGCCGGCCCGCGACGGCCACGCACGCTTTGACGCACGCGCCGTCGATGCCGTGTGCTTCGTGCCCGCCACCTCGGCGGCGTTTGCCCGACGCGGCTTCGATCACATGGAGCTTGTCTCCCGCGCGCTCTGCCGCGAGGAGGGGCTTGCCTTGGCCGACGTCCTGGTGCGCCCGTACTCGCGCGACCAGCGCTCCCTCGGCCGGGAGGAGCGCGCGGCCAACCTCGCGGGCACCATCTCCGTATGCGATGACGTCTCGGGTCTTGACCTGCTGTTGCTCGACGACGTGATCACCACCGGGGCGTCAGTGCGCGAGGCCACGCGGGCGCTTCTCGCGCGCGGCGCGGCGTCGGTCACGGCGTGCGCGCTCGCCCGTGTGTGGTGAGCGCCGCACCCTTGCCGCCAAGGGGGCCCTGACGGATTGGGTGGGGGCCGTTAGGGCTTTGTCGGCCCCCTGCGCTTCTCATAGACGGCAATTGACACGCAAAAGTCAGGAAGTGAGCATGTTGAGCGGGGAATGCGCGTCCGATTCTCCAGCTGTGGAGAGCTGGAGCGCGGAGCAATAATGGCCCAACAGGGATAACGTGAATATGCTTATTCCATAGTGACTCCAAAGGAGCTTGCGAGTGCTCCCCGACCAAGAACATAACGCTCACATGCTAACTTCTGCGCGTTATTTTGCGAATTCGCGTTGCGCGGCTACGTGCGTCACCCGGGTTTCCCGCGTTGGGTCCCGCCGGCTGCCCCGTTTGGCTGAATGCTGCCCCCAGCTGCTATAATCTCGTGCGTTCCACCCAGGTCTGTGGTTGCGGGCGCCCGCGTGCGCCCTAGTTCATGGCAGACGAGGCCAAAAGGATCCACGTAAGCCGTGGGGTGCGCCCCGCGGTGAGCACGGCTCGTCCTAGAGGTAAGTCGCACCGCCCGTCAGACAAGAGGCATACGGCCTCGCGGGCGAGAGGGTTGCGAGTGGGGGGCCGCGTAGCCCCGAAGCGGAGGCCCCGGTGCGCGAGTGTGGGGTCGAATACCAGGTCAGCTGGGTGGAACGCCGTCTTGGTCGGTCCTAGGACCCGTGCGTCCCCCCCCGCGCCCCCCGCGTCTCGACCGCTTGGACTTGGGCTGCCTGGGCTGTCTGGGGGCGTGCCGTCACACATTCGGCAGACGTTTTTGTAGCAACCTGCGCGCGTCACACATTCATACGCGAATGTGTGACGGCCGGCAGGCCTCAAGGCAGACCAAGGGGCCCAGGGCAGACCAAGGGGCCCAGGGCAGGCCCTCCGGCAAGCCCCCGGTGGCGGCGCTCGGCGCTGGAAAGCGCTTTCCGCCAAGGTCGCGCCGCCTCTTGCCCGCTCCCCATATCCGCGCACCCGCTGCCCCCGCGCGTAGCCATCGGCAGCTTTGGGTACCAAGTAAGTATGGCCAGACTCGCGTCGGTGCTCGCGCGGGAATGGCAGGGCAATCGATTGGAGGCACGCATGGTGGACATCAAGATTTCGGGCCGCAAGGTCACCGTTTCCGACGCGCTGCGTGACCGCGTCAACGAGAAGATAGGGGACGCCCTCAAGGTATTCGATATCTCTCCCATGAGCTGTGACGTTGTGCTTCGCGTTGACAAGAACCCCTCGAACCCGGATCGCAAGAGCTGTGAGGTCACGGTCTTCGTGCGCAAGAACGTGGTGCGCGTGGTCGCCAGCGCAGATGACATGTACGCCGCCATCGACGAGGCGTCCGACAAGGTCACCCGCCAGCTGCGCAAGTACAAGACCCGCGTCATCGACCGCCGCCAGCGCGCCCACGTCCCGCCCGCGCCCGTCCCCAGCGCAGACGAGCTTGCCAGCCTCATCACGCCTGCGCCCGAGGAGGACGACGACCAGCTCGTGCGCGAGAAGTATATCGAGCTTACGCCCATGAGCGAGGAAGAGGCCCTTGTCCAGACCGACCTCATCGGCCATGATTTCTATGTGTTCACGAACGCCACCACCGGCCTGGTCAACGTCATCTACCATAGAAGAAATGGCGGCTACGGCATCATCAAGCCCAAGGTCGAGGAAAATCCGGACGTGTAAGCGGGGAAGATCAGCGAATGGCAAGAGAGACAGACCAAGAGACCACAGGCGCCCAGGAGGAAGTCCCTCAGTCGTCACAGGCGCCGGCCGACGTCGCATGCGTCGGCCGGCGCTACCATCAGAGGCGCAACGTGAAGATCATCGTCGACTCCACCTCCGACTATGCCCCCGGCGTGGCCGAGCAGCTTGGGGTCGAGGTCATCCCCTTCACCTACGTGGGTCCCGATGGCGTGGAGCACGTGGATGACATGTGGAAGACGCAGGACCCCCACGAGTTCTACGAGAACATGCGCAAGCATCCCGACGTCCGCTACACCACCAGCGCGGTGACGCCAGGCCGCTATCTCGAGGTGTTCGAGCGGGCGGCCGAGGAGGGCCTCCCCATCATCTACATGGGGCTTTCCGAGGGCCTCTCGTCCTCCATCAATGCGGCGCGCCAGGCGGCGGAGATGCTTCGCGAGAAGCGCCCCAAGACCGAGATCTACGTCTTGGACAACCGCTGCGACTCCGCGGCCGGCGAGCTTCTCGCTATCGAGGTCGTGCGCCAGGCGTCCAACGGCCTCACGGCGCGCGAGCTCTACGAATGGGCGTCGGACGCGCGCTACTTCATCCACGGCTACTTCACGCTCGACGGCTTCGACGCGCTTGCCGCGGGCGGCCGCATTCCGCCCGCCGCCGCCAACGTGGGTGGCAAGCTCGACATCAAGCCCGAGCTCTCCTACGACCTCAACGGCGCCCTCTCGCTGCGCGGCATGTGCCGCGGCCGCAAGAAGGCGCTACGGGCCATCATCCAGGACTTCCGCGACAACTATGCGCACGAGCCGTCGCTCCCGCTCGCCATCGTCTCGACTGACGCCGAGAAGGATGCGGACTGGCTGGAGCATGAGATCCGCAAGGAGAAGGGCTGCGAGGACGTCACCGTCATACGCTCCTCGGTCTCGCCCATCCTGGGATCCCACGTGGGACCGGGCATGGTCGCGCTCGTCTTCTGGGGCACCGACCGCCGCGAGAAGCTCTCGCTTACCGACCGCATAGCCAAGCGCGTGCGGGGCCGCGCCGGTGCCGATGACGCGCCGCCGGCGCCCGACATCCCAGGCACCGGAGCCTAGCCTCGACACGCAACCGGGCCGTCCCAGGGCGCATGCGCCCTGGGACGGCCTCCCTCACATGAAAGGACCATGCACATGCCCACAACCCACAGGACCAAGGTCGCCTTCATCGGCACCGGCATCATGGGCGCCCCTATCGCCGGCCACATCCTGGATGCCGGCTACGACCTCACGGTGAACAACCGCACCAAGTCAAAGGCCGAGGGGCTTCTCGCCAAGGGCGCGCACTGGGCCTACCCCTCAGATGTCGAGGACGTCTACCTCTCCACGGACGGCCTGGTACGGGCGGCCAAGAGGGGTGCGTACCTCGTTGACCTCACGACCTCCTCGGCGCAGCTGGCCGAGGACATCCACAATGCCTGCGAGGTCGAGGACAAGCACGCCTTCGACTGCCCCGTGACCGGTGGCGACACCGGCGCCCAGGCGGGCACGCTCACCCTCATCGCGGGCGCCAAGGAGGGCTACGCGGCGCCCGTGCTGCCCATCCTCCAGACCTTCTCGGACAAGATCTACTACATGGGCGGCGCCGGCAAGGGACAGACGGCCAAGCTCTGCAACCAGGTCTCGCTCGCCGCGTGCATGGTCGGCTATGCGGACGCGATGTCCCTTGCCGAGCAGGGCGGCCTCGACGTTGCCCAGATGCTCGACATGGTGGGCCATGGCATGGGCGGCTCCGTGGCCATGGAGCGGCTGGCGCCCAAGTCGCTCGACGGTGACTACAAGCCGGGATTTTTGGTGGAGCACCTGCGCAAGGACCTTGGGCTGGCACTCGCGCAGGCCGAGGACACCGACATCACGCTCCCCGGCGCCGAGACGGCCTACACCCTCTACGACATGCTGTGCCAGATTGGCGGCGCACGCCTGGGAACCCAGGCGATAAGCCTTCTCTACCAGGATGAGGCCACCTGCGTCGCAGCGGGCCTCGACTGGTCAAGGCTCGACGCGGAGGGCCTTGCTGACGAGGGCCACGAGGACGGCCACTGCTGTGGCGGGCATGGCGGCGAGGGCTGCTGTGGCGGGCATGGCCACGAGGACGGCCACTGCTGCCACCACCATGGGGACGTGGGGTAGCCCCGCATGGAGGAGGGTAGCCTCACTGCGGCGGGCTTCGCGGTTGCCATCTTCGTGATCATGCTCTTCGCCTTCGGCCTCGTCGTTGGCGAGCACGTGGGCGAGCAGATGGGCGGGAAGTGCGTCGAGCGCCGCGACTTCCACATTGCCAGCCTGAGGATCCTCGCCGTTGGCATCCTGGCTTCCGCCGTGGTGTGGGCGGTCCAGATGCCCGCCCTCGCGGGCCTCGTCTTGGGCCTCATGGCAGGCGCGCTCGCCGGCGCAAAGATCGGCTTCGGCGAGTCCGTGGGACCGTGGAAGTTCGCCGACAAGTACTTCAACGTGAACAAGGGCCAGACCGGGCGCGGCGAGGCCGAGAGGGCGCGCTCTCGCGCCGCGCGCAAGGCGCGCAAGGAGGGCAAGCCCGAGCCGGAGCTCATGAGCGTCCAGACGGACGCGCCCAGCCCCGCAGATGGCACCAACGCAAAGAAGGGAACAAGACACTAGATATGGCAGCAACCGACATGCCGCAGAGCTCAATCGCGGTATTCATAGACTACGAGAACCTCGCGCTGGGGACCGGCAAGCGCAAGAAGAACGGTCACCAGGAGCCAGGCCCCGCGCCAGACGTCAAGCTCATCATGGAGCGCCTGGTCGACAAGGGTCGCATCACGGCGAAGCGCGCCTACTGCGACTGGCAGCGCTTTGACACGGCGGTCACGCCCCTGCACGAGCTGGGCATCGAGCTCATAGAGATCCCCGACCGCGCCTACACGGGCAAGAACTCGGCTGACATCCGCCTCGCCGTGGACGCCGTCGAGATGTGCCTCACGAAGGACCACATCGACACCTTCGCGATCCTCTCCGGCGACTCGGACTTCTCGCCGCTCGTCTCCAAACTCAAGGAGTTTGGCAAGACGGTCATCGGCGTTGGCATGAAGGAGTCAACCAGCTCTCTTCTCGCCGAGGTCTGCGACGAGTTCATCTTCTACGAGGACCTCACCCGCTCGGCGGGCATTCCGGACTTCTCGCAGAAGGTCCCCAAGGAGAAGCAGCCCTGCTACCAGCTGCTCTTCGAGACCATCGACGCCTTGCAGCGCGAGAACGACTCGTTCATCCTGGCGAGCCGCCTGAAGGACACCATGCGTCGCAAGCGACCGCAGTTCTCGGAAGGCTCGTTTGGGTACCGTTCCTTCACGGCGCTCATCCGCGAGGCCGCGAAGCTTGGCTTCATCGACATCCATCAGGACCCCAAGAGCGGAACCGTCGTGGTCGACGGCTTCCACGAGTAGCTCGGGGCCAAGAGAGGAGACGTGGCAATGACAGGGGAGAACAGCAAGACGATGAGCGCGACGGGCGTCGCGGCCTTGGTCGAGGGCCTCTCGGCGTCGAGCCGCAGGCGTCGTCAGGGGGTGTCGCAGGACATCGCGGCCGTGGCGGCAAAGGACCCGTCGCTGCTGGCGGGGCACATCGACGCGCTGGTCGACGCCCTCGGCCGTCCGGAGGCCCAGACGCGCTGGGAGGTGCTCGACGCGCTCTCGAGCATGACGGGCGACTATGCCGACCAGGTGAGCGTTGCCTTCGACGGCGCCGAGGCATCGCTCTTTGACGACGATTCCGCAACGGTGCGCCTGGCGGCGTTCCTCTTCCTCTGTCGCCTGGGGGCCACCTCGCCCGCTCGTTCGGACGAGTCCTGGCCGCTCCTGGACGAGGCGATCCAGTGTTACCACGGTGACGCCGAGTACCGCGACATGCTCGAGGGGCTTCTCGGCTTCGCGGGCGGCAGCATCTCAAAGAAGACGGCCAAGGAGCTTGTCTCGCGCGTGCAGTTTGACGCCGAGAGCGGCAACGGCTACATCAAGCAGTTCTCGGGGGACATCATTGCGGTCGCGAAGGGCAAGGCAAAGTAGGGGCCTTCTCACCAGAGGGCCTCTCCGGCGTGGGCGCCGCCGCCCCGAGCGCGACCCCGTCTTAAGCTTGGCTGCACGCATGTGCGAACATGGGGGAGCGTGGCCGGGCAGGGCGAGCCATCGTCGCGGCTGCGCTAGAATGCCTGACGTATGTATCCGCCGAGTACCAATTGCAGACTCATGACGCGGGCTTCCCGCGCCGGTTCGAGAGGTGAGCACATGGCAGACAGCACCATCGAGAAGAACAGCGCCAAGGGAGGTTCCGCCAAGAACCCCGACACCCCCAGGGCCTCCCAGGGCGCGAAGCGTTCGCTGGGCACCCCCAGCTGGATTGCCATCTGCGTCGTTGCCCTTGTCGTGGGCGTTCTCTGCGGCCGCTTCCTGCTCTCCAACGGCTTGGGCGCAGCGTCCGGCAAGACCACCATCGGCGAGTCCGACCTTGACTCCACCGTCGCAACCTACGCCTACAACGGGTCCAGCCACGCCATCACCGCGCGAGAGGTCCTCGAGCAGAACGGCTCGGTCGAGAAGCAGGCCAACGCCGACGGCAGCTACAACGTCCCCTCCGCGGATAGCGTCTTGAGCTACGCCCGCAACGCGATCGTGCTCGAGGAGGCAGACCGCCAGGGCATCACCGTGACCGACGATGACGTGAGCCAGTATGCGCGGGACACCCTTGGCACTGATGACGTCGCGACCATCGGCTCAAACTTCGGCCTCGACGAGGATGCCACCAAGTCGCTCCTCCACGCCGCCGCGACCATCAAGAAGTTCCATGACTCCGTGATCACCTCCACGGTGCCCGACCAGCCCGTCGCGCCCACGGCCCCCTCTGACGGCAACCAGGACACCACCTCGGCCGACTACGCGCAGTACATCATCAACCTCGTCGGCGACGAGTGGGACTCCGCGAACAACACGTGGGCCGGCACCGACGGCGCTTACTACGCGGTGCTCTCGACCTACTCCATCTCCAACGACTCGGCGAGCTACGCCGCGGCCGAGCAGGCCTACTACGTGGCGTATAACAACTACTCCAACGCGATGAGCCAGGCGTCGAAAGAGTGGACCGCCTACGTCAACACCCTGCTCTCCAATACCTCCATTCAGGTCAACTCCCTGGTGGTCTAGGAGGGTCCAAGCGGAGGGTCCAGCGAGCCCTTGCGGGGGGCGGGGCATTGCGCCCCGCCCCCTTGATGTCGGCTTTGACGGGCCGCGGGCGCCTGCCGCGCGCCCGTCTGATAGATGCCCGCCACGGGAGGGGAGCCAATGCGTGCGATAGTGAGCGCCTGCCTGCTGGGAAGGCCCGTGCGCTATGACGGGGGCGCCAAGCCGTGCGGGGCGGTCCTCGACCTTGCCGGAAAGCTCGAGGTAACGTCTGTGTGCCCCGAGACGGCCGCGGGCCTGCCCGTCCCGCGCCCTCCCGCCGAGCAGCGCGGCGGCCGCGTGTGGCTGCGTGACGGCACGGACGTGACCGACGACTTCCGTCGTGGGGGCGAGAAGACGCTCGGCGTCGCACGCCGCGTGGGGGCGCCGCTTGCCGTCCTCAAGGCAAAAAGCCCGTCATGCGGCGTCCGCCTCATCTACGATGGTACGTATACAGGAAGTCTTGTCGAGGGAAAGGGCGTCTTTGCCCGGCTTCTCGAGGAGGAGGGAATCTGCGTGGTTAGCGAAGAGACGGTCGAGTCCTGCAAGCCCTCGGTGGAGCATCCCGTCGCCATCGTTCTGGGGACGGGCCTGGGGCACCTGGCCAAGCTGGTCAAGCCCGTGCGCCGCATCGACTATCACGACATCGAGGGGTTCCCGGAGTCCGCGCGCCCAGTGATGGGTCACGCCTTCGAGGCTACCGTTGGCACCATCGATGACGTCCCGATTGTGGTGTATCCCGGTCGCATCCACCTCTACCAGGGCTACTCCGCCTCCGAGGTGACCTCGCTCGTGCGCCATGCGTTCCGCCTCGGGTGCCGTGACATCATCTTTGCCTGCGCCACGGGTGCGGTTGAGGGCAGCGCCAAGGTCGGCCTGGGGATCCTCACCGACCAGATCAACCTCACGGGGAGAAACCCGCTTGCCGAGTGGGACGAGCTGCGCGACATCGACACGCCGTTCGTGGACATGGGCGCGGCCTTCTCGCCGTACCTCCGCACGCTTGCCCAGGGCGTGGCCGACGATGCCGGCATTGGGCTCCAGCAGGGCGTCTACGCCGGGGTGCTGGGGCCCTCGTTCGAGACGCCCGCCGAGGTGGCGGCCCTGCGCGCGCTGGGCGTCTCGTTTGCGGGGATGTCGACGGTGAACGAGGTCATCATGGCGCGTGCGCTCGACATGAACGTGCTTGGGCTCACGCTTGCGACCAACATGGCGGGCTCTGGCGACACCGACCACGAATCCGTGCTGGCATGCGCCGCGCAACACTCCGAGGACTTCGAGCGACTCGTCCGCGGCGTGCTCCGGCTGCTGTAGCGCACCGGGCGGCGGGCGTCACGTGAGGCAGGGGGACCGACTCCTTGCCTCATCCCCTTGCCTCATCGCGCAGGGCGTCCCCGGGAAAGCCATCGTCAAAGGGGATGGCGTCAGGAAGGTCGAGCGCGGCGTCCGAGGAAAAGACGATGTAGTTCTCGCCGACGTTCTGCCGGTCGGTCACGAGGGTGATTGACATGTGGGCGAAGACCGCCGCAAGCCCTGCGCCGACGCTTCTCAAGAACCCATTTCCCGGGTCGTTCTCGTCTGGGACCACGTTGGCGAGAAGGACTCCATGCGGGGCAAGTGCCCGGTGGGCTGCCTGGAAGGCTTCCAGCGTGGCGAGGGAGCGCACGGGCCTGTCGCGGACAAAGGCGTCAAGGACTATGGCGTCATACGAGGAGCGCTCGGCGCCGTCGAGCGCCCGACGCCCGTCCGCGCAGATCACATTGAGCTGGCCGCCGCCACGCCGCTGTAGCTCGCAGGCCTCGTCCAGGTAGAACCAACGCCGCGCGAGCTTGATGACGGCGGGGTCTATCTCAACTACGTCGGTCACGACCGCGGGGTGCCTCTCGGCGACGAGCTTGGGGAAGGCGAAGCCGCCGCCCCCTATGGCAAGAAGCCTTCGCGCATTGGGGAGCAGGTCAAAGATGCGGCCAAAGGCTCGGTGGTAGGCAAACGGGGGCTCCATGCGCCGTGGTCCCAAAAGGGTTGCGGACTGCCAGACGCCACCCGTGCTGAGAATTCGCTGCCAGATGCCGCGCGCATGCGTTGTGCGGACAAGGGCGAGGCCAGACTGCGTGCGCACCACGTGCGGGAGGAGCTCTGCGGGGGAGGGGAAGTAGCCGTTAGCGTCGTCTGCCATGCCCCGCCCCCATCTTCCCGGCCTTGTGCGATCCAACCATCATAGCGATGGCGCGCATGCGAGGGGCGTGCGCGGTGCCCGGCGGATACTGCCGGGGAAGGCGACGGCAGAAGACCGGAAGCACTGGATTCGGGGCCAGGGGAGACCGGAGGAGACTCGTGGAGAAACCCGCGTTGACGCTTGCAAAGCAGCGCCCGTCCCCGTATAGTAGTTGGGCGCTCAAGCGCAGGCCAGCATAGCTCAGTTGGTAGAGCACCGCTCTCGTAAAGCGGGGGTCATCAGTTCGAGTCTGATTGCTGGCTCCAGTGTTTTCGCAGGTCGGGTGGGTCGCTCCCATCCGACCTATTTCATTTCTTGTCCATTCAAGAACTATGATTGGGCAGAAGGTTTGAAAACTGCTTGGCTACTGATGCAGTTGGGCAACCAACCTCTCATGGAATGCATCTTGCTTTATCAATTTAGATGAGCAAGTTGCATTTTGAGAAGTCGAAGTGTGACCATGCGCCCATAGGGCTCCATGCAATCGACGTCAGGTCCGGTTGAGCTAAGGGCTGGCAGCATGATCCTGTCGTTCTACAGACGCTCACGAGTCCGCGCACCCGGACTGTCAAAGTGATGGCGTAACCGTTGGAAACGGCCCTTGCTGAGAAGCTGGAGACCGTCCTTTCTGCAATGTTGCAAACACCCGAATCCGGATTCCTACGATATCTACGAGCTCTGGCATACCAAGGGGGCTCAGTGCAACTGCGATCTGCTGGGCGAAGCCCTTGCGGCGACTTGTGCGCAGCGGAACGGCGCCGGCATCATGGCGGGCTGCGCCGCAATTAGAACGGACACGCGGGCGCGCACAGCGCCATAGACCTTGCCATCTGGCCGGGCGTGGGGGCGAATGCGCGAGGGGCCTGTTGATTAATATGTATGCAATGCATATGATAGTCATATCATGAGGCTGGATGGGTACATAGACTTCGAATGGGACGAAGGTAAAGCTGAGACCAACCTTCGCAAGCACGGTGTTAGCTTCGAGTCGGCGGCGGATGCGTTCTCCGACCCCTACGCTCGCGTCGTGTCCGACCCTGGGCACTCTGACCAGGAGGAGCGGTTCTTCCTTATCGGCATGGATTTGAGGAGCCGGGTGCTCACGACGTGCTATTGCGAGCGGCACGGGGGAGTCACTATCAGGATTATCTCGGCCAGAAAGTCCACGAAGGTCGAGGAACGGCAGTATTGGAGGTACCGGAATGAGTGAGACCATCGAGACCGAGGAGATGCCTGCTGAGGTCGACTTCTCGGCAAGCATTCCTAACCCCTACACTGGCAGGGTGCGCCGTCGCGTGACCATCAATATCGACGGTGAAAACATCGATTACTTCAAGGCTGAGTCGGTTCGCACTGGCGTACCGTACCAGACCCTCATCAACATGTATCTGACGCAGTGTCGCGAGCAGGGCAAGCGCCTCGCGTTTGTCTAGCCGTGGGGTGCGGTAGCGCGCATCGCGGCAATCATCGTCCGCTCCCGCCCTGGCTACTCGCCTGCTGTATTCTGGGACACCACGTTGCAGGTCAATGTGCCGGCCCCTCAATCTCCTTAGAGTGATGCAGGGTGTTCTCCAGACTGCCTGATGGGCACCTTTTTCAACGCAACTCCTGCTTGGTGTCAAAAAACACGCCGGTATTTTGAGGGAGCTCCTATGGGCGTACATAGCGTGGACACGCTCCAGAAGAAGCCCTCCCTCCGCCGGCCTTAGCCCTCTCACCTGTCAATTGGCATACCGTTAAGTTGTTGCGACAACTATTGGCCCCAGCACTCGAGGGCATCCTTTTGATAGTCACTGGACGAGAGGAGCGTGCCCATGAACGAGACGGCCGGCCACGTATTTAGCATCGCTGCCGATAACCCGCCTGTCGTGGGCTGTACAGTTTCGCGCCCCGTGTGGGAGGCGGGCAGCAATGGCCTTTCGTACTTCAGTCTTGGTGCGGGGACCGATATTAGTGCGGAGCTTTACGGCTACCACAGGTTGGAGCTTGTTGTTGCCGGCGAGGAGGCACTGATGACAGGGGCAGTTACCGCCACTGTGAACACCGGGCAGGCTGTCGTAACGCCTACAGATGTCCCGGTTGGTGTGCGTGCCGAGAAGGATACCGTCTACGTTGAGCTGTCGCTCGAGAAGGGAACTACCGTGAATAGCGTCATTAAGCCGGGCGAGGCATTTACCCTGAAGGACCTCATCCCCTACCAGGACGGTCGCATCGTGAACATGGATCTGGCGCACAACGACAGTATGAAGTTCGTGCTGATGAGCTTCGATGCCGGGATTGGCCTTTCCGAGCACGCCGCACCCGGTGACGCGCTTGTCTTTGCGCTGGACGGTGAGGCGATCATCACATACGAGGGTGTCGAGAACACCGTGCGAGCGGGGCAGACCTTCAAGTTTGATGGTGGCGGCCGCCACGCCGTTCGTGCCAACAAGCGCTTCAAGATGGCGCTGCTGGTCACGCTTGCGTAGGAGAGGCACCCGGCATTGTGGCCGGAGACCCTAGAAGCAAGGTGGCGAGAAGGGGCCGGGCGCACATATCGTCCGGCTCCGCTACTATAGATACAGCATCGTCGGACTTCGAGAGGGGTGTCGTGTTGTCAATCGGTGGTTTCTCGGCCAACGCGCTTTGTCTTAATGCGTGTCCGCCTGCGGATGTAGAGGCTCTTCTGCCAAGCGCGGTCGAGACGCTGCGTCGTCACGGCATTTCAAAGGCGATGTTGTTTGGCTCCCAGGTAAACGGGCGCGCGGAAGCGTACAGTGACATAGACCTTGCTATCTGGCCGCGCCCCGGGACGACTGCTCGCGAGTACTTCGACCTCGTGGACGAGCTGGACTCCCTTGACACCCTGAGACAGTGGGATCTTGTTGATATGACGCGTTGCTCTGCGGACAGCACCATCGCAAAGGAGGTTGCTGAGCATGGCGTTGAGCTATTCTCGCAGGCTTGATCAGCTTCATCGCCTCAATGGAGAGCTAGCAGAGGCACCCAATAAGCCAGTTTTTACTGACGGCTATGTGCTGAGCGGACTCCTCTCCAAGTTCAAGATTAGTTTTGATATTAGCTGGAAACTGATGAAAGACGTTCTTATAGGCGAGCTTGGCATCGTGGATTTCCCCAAGGGTAGTCCTCGCGAGGTGATTGCTACCTCGGCGTATAACGGGCTTATCGATGATGGCGAGACGTGGCTTGAGATGCTAAAGCTTCGAAATGAGCTCTCCCACATCTATGACGGGGACGCCGCCGAACGGGCAGCTCATGCAGTCATGGATCGCTACATCACGGCTCTTGCCAATTTCGAGAAGGACATGCGGGAACGCGTGGGAGACAATACGGCCTCATAGGCTGGAATGCTATGGAGCTCTTTGGGAGACTGTCTATCCGTACCCCTGTGTCTCAAATTCAGGAAGAAAGAGCTAGTTTGCTTCTAAACCTTATCGCGTGATTGCGTCCATAAGCGTTTGATGAAGCGGAACTTTTTTAGCATGATTGGCCCTAGCGCTGTTGAAGAAGCAACCATTCGGGGCTAGTTTCATACCGATAAACCGTTTTAGCACGAATCTAGAAATCTCGGATGACTAAGTCCACCTAACATCAACTACAGCGTGATTGATAAATCGCTTTAGCATCTTATATATCAACACGAAAGTGCCCTGAGGATGACGCGATTTGAACTCTTTTAGCTAGTGAGGTGGTAATCCCTAATGAGTAAGGTTGTAGTTCTCGGAAGCCTGAATATGGATGTCTCTATTGAAGCAGACAGAATCCCTTCAGCAGGTGAAACGCTTGAGGGAAGGGACCTGCTTCTCGGCCCTGGAGGCAAGGGAGCGAACCAGGCCGTGGCATCTGCTCGTATGGGCGCGGAGACCCTCATGATCGGCTCCGTGGGGTCTGATTTGTTCGGAAGCGAACTTATTGACAGCCTTGCGCACGCTGGCGTCAGCACGGGCTACATCAAAAGGGAGGCAGGCGATGCAACTGGCACGGCTGTAGTCATTAGAAGCTCTGGCGACAATAGGATTATTGTCAGCCAGGGTGCCAACCATTCCCTGGGAGTGCGAGAGGTAGGAGATGCCCTGTCTGTCGTTGCGCAGCCCGACGATATCCTTCTTACGCAGCTTGAGTGTGCGCCCCTAGTTGTGTGGGAGGCGATACGCCATGCCAAGAGCCTGGGTATGCTTGTCGTCCTTAACCCATCTCCAGCGCATGCGATACCTGCGGACATCCTTCCGCAAGTTGACCTGCTTTGCCTCAATGAGACGGAATGCTCGGCTGTCACTGGCTGCCAGCAGGATGGTGAGGAATCCTACAGGCGTTCGCTGGAGGCCCTTATTGAGGGAGGGGCCAAGCGAGCCGTTCTCACGCTTGGCCCTCGTGGCTCTGCCGCGCTGGACGAAAACGGCTATTACAGAATTCCGGCAGAGAGAGTCGCGGCAGTGGATACGACAGGAGCGGGAGACACCTTCGTCGGCACCCTATCCGCCTTCCTATCCCGTGGACATGAACTCCGAGAGGCCATGGAATTCGCCACAAAAGCGGCGGCACTTGCGACTACCCACATTGGCGCACAGGGGTCGATACCGACCATAGAAGAGGTTGAAAGCGCGTTTGGAAAGGATGGAGAAAATGAGTGGGACACCAGTAATAATTGATACGGATCCTGGTATTGACGATGCGGTGGCGATAGGAATCGCATTGGCTTCGCCCGCGCTTGACGTGAGGCTCATTACTACAGTTGGCGGCAATGTAAATCTTGAAAACGTCACGGACAACACGCTCAAACTCCTAAAGTTTTGGAACAAGAGCGTTCGCGTCGCGAAAGGTGCGGAAGGCCCCCTCGTTCGCCAATTGGTAGATGCGAGCTCCATCCATGGCGCGAGTGGCATGGAGGGCTACGAATTTGACGGTACGGCGCGCGAGTGCCTGAGCGACAAGGTTGCCGTTGAAGCAACCTATGAAACACTCATGGCGTCAGACGAGCCTGTCGTAATCGTTGCAATTGCCCCCCTAACCAACATCGCGCTCCTGCTCAAGGTCCACCCCGACGCCAAGCGGAAGATCGCGCGCATCATCATGATGGGCGGTACCATCACCCGCGGGAACAAGGGAGTTCTCTCCGAATTCAACATCGCGACTGATCCCGAGGCGGCATCCATCGTGTTCAACTCGGGGATTGACATTGCCATGGTTGGGCTTGACATAGCATGGCAGGCATTAATCCTCCCCGGAGACATAGATAAGATAAGGGCCTGTGGGCGAACCGGAAAAATGCTCACGGCACTGTTCGATCACTATCGAGGCGGCTCCATGAAGACCGGCCTCAAAATGTATGACCCTACGGCAATGGCGTACTTGCTTGAGCCTGGCATGTTCGAGACGACAACCGCTTACGTTGGCATCGAGCTCGCGGGATCCCTGACTGCCGGATGCACGCTCGTAGACCTCAAGGGTTATTTGCACCAAGAGCCTAACGCAACGGTCTGCACCGGCATCGATGCGGACGGCTTCCGCGATTGGTTCGTCAGTTGCATCAAGAACTGCGGGTAGCGTGCGGCTGGCGACAATTCGAAGACAACATTCGCAGAGCACGTGAGAGGTGAGTCGTGTGAACCCTATCGTTATGTTTTTGTCAGCGGCGCTTTCTATCGCAGTGATTATCTACATGCTCATCAAAAAGATGGACATTAAAGTCACTCTTTTCATTATCGGAATCGCCTTGATGTTTGTCGCCATGATCGGCGGAAATGGAATTGCCATTAAGGACTTCGAATCCTCGGGAATCCCTCTTCTCGATCCGCTGCTCGCAATTGTGAGCACGTTCAAGACAACGCTGTCTGGCGCCGGCTTCATTATTCTAATTCTCGGTGGCTACACAGCCTATATGAGCGAAATTGGCGCAAATGACGTCACTGTTTCTGTGCTGACCAAGCCTGTGAAGCACATCAAGTCCGTCTATATCCTCGTGCCGATGGTCTTTCTTCTCGGAAACCTGCTGTCACTTGTCATTCCAAGCGCGTCCAATCTCGCAATAATCCTTCTCGCGACGCTTTATCCCGTCCTGCGTAAAGCCGGCATGAGCCCTCTTACCGCAGGCGCAATCGTCGCGACATCGGCAACCATCATCCCAACGCCGCTCGGGTCGGATAATGTTGCCATTGCGGCAGAGCTTGCCAAGTATCCTGAATTCTCCGGCCTTACGGTTACCGAGTATGTGTTCGGCTATCACGCCCTTGTATCCATCCCAACCCTGCTCCTTATGGCGGCGGTACATTACTTCTGGCAGAAGCATGAGGACAAGACTGGAGATACGGGGCTCGTCGACGGCGAGGCCGATATCAAGAAAGTCGATGCCATTGATGGGTCTGCGCTTTACAAGTTCGTCTATGCCCTGCTCCCCGTTCTCCCGATAATTCTTCTCATCGCCGTGTACTTCGTCCAGCTTGGGGGCAATTCAGGCATCACGCTGAGCGTAGAGGTTGCCTCGCTGCTTTCGTTTGCGACCGCAGTTATTTGCGATGCCATCCGGCGCCATAGCGTCAAAGACGCCTTTTCCAAGACGGAGAAGTTCTTTGCTGGCATGGGCGGAGCAATGCCAATCGTTGCCCTGCTCGTGGCCGCCAGCGTCTTTGTCGTGGGCTTGAAGTCAATCGGACTCATCTCTTCTCTCCAGTCTGCGATGACGGGCATTAACGGCAGCGGCATGGGCTTCCTGCTTCCGCTTGTCCTGGTCGGCCTTACGGCAGTTATCGTGCTCCTTTCCGGTTCCGGCACTGCCCTGTTCTTTGCGATGGTGCCCTTGATCCCTGCGTTGGCGGCGGCTGCGGGGATATCCGCCATTGCAATTTCCGTGCCCATGGGGCTTGCGGGCAACTTGCTTCGAGCCGTCTCGCCCGTCTCTGCCGTCGTTATGATTGTCTCTGGTAGTCTTAATGTGAGTCCCATTCAGATTGTCAAGCGCACAAGCGTCCCCATGCTGGTTGGCCTGGCGTTCATGTTCGTGCTCTCGACGATCGTGTTCCTCTAGGGCTTTTTTGGCGGAGCTTCTGAAGTCTGGCACGGCACATACGGTACCGTGCCAGGCATGTTTTAGGTTGTTGGAGGAGAGCTTGTCATGAGTGGGTTTGAGAGGCGGACCACCCTAAAAGACATTGCGGCTGAGGTTGGCCTCTCTGTTACGGCGGTGTCGCAAACACTCAACAACCGTCCAATTCGCCTGTCCGAGGAGAACAAGCAACGCATTCGAGAAGTAGCTAAGAAGCGTAATTATCGGGCGAGCGCGGTTGCAAGAAGCCTTGCCTTGCGTCAGACAAACACGCTCGGTCTTCTTGTCCCAGACATCGAGAACCCGTTTTTTGCCTCGTTGGCCAAATCGCTTGAGGAGACCGCAAGGAAAACGGGAAGAGTGCTTATCATCGTGAACTCAAACGATGACCCAGCGGCCGACTGCAATCTGATCAACATGCTGGTTGAGCGCGAAGTCGATGGCTTGCTTGTCATTCCCGGAAACTCTCCCCATCAGGGAGATTCGGCGGCCGCATCATCTGACTTGTTCGACCTGCTCTCCGGAATCCATAAGCCCTTTGTGCTTGTCGACCGAATCTCGGGCCCCCTTATCTGCGATAGGGTTGCTTTCGACAATGAACGTGGCGGCGCGATGGGAACGGACGCTCTCGTCGAGCGCGGGCACCGACATATCGCCTGCGTCGCAAACCTGGCGACGGTCAACGGCCGTCAGAGAGTTCGCGGATACCGGGACTCCTTGAACCGGCATGGCATCGAATTTGACGAGAGCCTTGTAATCGGCAGCGACTATCACGAGAGCGGCGGTTACGAAGCCGCGGCGCAACTCGCCGAATTGCTCCGCCCAAAGGATGGGGCGCCCATCACCGGCGTTATTTCGTGCAGCGACATGATGACGTTGGGCATCATCAATCGCTTTCGTGAGGACGGGATCTCTGTACCGGGGGACTGCTCACTCGTCAGCTATGACAATAGCCGTGCCCTGAACTTCTCGAACCCCGGAATTACGGCAGTGGCGCAAGAGGTGCCGTCCCTGGCGGACACGGCGCTGCGAGTGCTCTTCCATCGGATGGAGAACGTCGAGGATCCGCCAGAGGACCATATCCTGATGCCACACCTTGTTGAGCGCGATAGCGTTCGAAGCATTTAGAGGCTTTGAATCCGGCCGTCTTCTTTCCCGTCCGCACGACGTGAATTCAATCCCGTCCCCCGATTCGCCCGCATGGCGCGCGCCTTGGCCCTCATCCAGGGAACCAACTCAATGCCGATATGCGCGATGTGGTGGGTGATCAGGACGCCACTTGCCTCTATAATGGGATAACATGACTAGCACAATGGAGTTCCTAGGATGAACAGGAAGAATTCTGAGGCGGTAAAAGATGAAATCAGCTAGTAGGCTACCCCAGATGTTCCTGGCGCTCGCGCTGGCGCTCGGCTGCCTGGTGCCGGCCCCAGCGTTTGCAGCCGGTGCCATGGCGTCTGCCCCGGCACCGCAGGACCCGAGGGGTGGCATCAACGCGACCGATGTTGTCGTGTACGGCCCGACGAGCCCCGACACCAAGGAGGCTGCGAACGAGGAGGCGTCCGGCCCGCCGCAGCCCGAGACCTACACGACGGAGATCCGCTATCTCGCCAATGGGAGACAGGCCTGGCAGCCCTACTGGGCGACGGTGGGCGCGACCGTCGACAAGCGCGTGAACACAAGCGTTCCCCTTCCGGGTCTCGAGGGTTTCCTGCTCCCTCAGGGCGCGCAGCCAGACCAGATCACCTGGCAGTTCGTCCACGACAACGACGGCAAGGTGCTGAATCGCGCCTACGAGGGCAAGCCCGTGAGCATCCACGTGGTCCACACCTTCCAAAAGCTCACGGACCCCGATGTCTTCGAGGACCGGGGGCAGCGCCGGGAGACCGAGCAGGGAGGCCGCGTGGGGGAGACCCTTACGGCCAAGCCTCTGGACGCCTCTGAGCGCGAGGGCTTCGAGCCTGAGCGGCGCTCCTTTTCGACCAAGCTGCCCAGCTCCGTCTCCGCTGACTACAAGATGGAGCTCCACTACCTCCGTTGCAGCTACGTGGTGAGGTACGACTCGGCGGGCGGCACCGACGTCCGCGCCAAGCGCCTCTACTTTGAGCAGGCCATCCCGCCGGTTGATAACCCCACGCAGGAGGGCGACGTGTTTTTGGGCTGGAAGGCCGACTGCGACCTGGAAAGGCAGGATGGCTCCACGCTCGCCGCTGGCGATCTCATCAGCAAGGACGACTTCGCGGGCATCAAGATGCCCGCCCACGATGTTCGCTTCACCGCCCAGTGGCAGCTCGTGGAGAAGGCGAACTACACCGTCCTGTTCTGGGCGGAGAAGGCCGACTACGACGATACCGACGCCAGCCTGCCCCTGCGCGACCGCTACGACTTCGTGGGACTCAAGACAATCAAAGACGTGCCGACGAACTCTGCGCCCGACCCGGCCGGGACGGATCCGGAGGGCATCTTCTTCCCGGACATCGAGGAGGATCTGGGGCACGCCCCCAGCAAAGACGAGCTGGAGAGGTTCTTCCGGGTGAACGTCGAACGTACGCGCGAGGCCAATAAGGGCGCGGGGGGGGGTGCTCAAAAGGTCGTCCGTGCCGACGGCACCACCACCTACAACGTCTACTACGACCGGGTGACCTACGAGCTGGTCTTTGAGAAGTACAAGGGTTCGCCTGGCGATACCTTTGATCCCACCATCGAGGTGGGCGGGGTTGCCTACGACGCGACCAAGAACCCCTACACCGTGCGCGCCCGCTACGGTCAGGACCTTGCGGCGAGCTGGCCTTGGGACCGGTTGGTGACCAACTGGCCTGACAACAACAGCGGCCAGGGCTGGATGGCGAACGGGAACAGCAAAATTATCTATCTGGACTCCCCTCCCTACCGGCTGACCTGGCAGGAGTTCATCCAGTACAAGGACGGGGCGCGGACATCCACCAGCCGCCCCAACGAGCAACTTGCCGACGACCAGATCAGCATTGGCATCAAATGCGGCAAGATCAACTACAACCAGCCGATACACGTGGACTTCGAGAAGGAGGGCTTCGACGGCTCCTTCGCTGTGGACACCGCCCTCTACTACTGGAAGAGCGACACCAAAACCGATAGCTACTCATTCCCCGCCCCGGAGCTCAAGGGCTTCACGAGGGTGAATACGACGCAGAAACAGTCCGTTTTCAACTCCACTAGCTTCACCCGTCGCCAGCAGCGTGAGCTCCCCAACACCCTGGAGGAGCTCAACGCCGACCGTCCGGACGACAAGAAGATAGAGCTCGTACCGAGGATGGCGGGCAAGCCATATACACAGAACGGGTATGTCCGCTTCTGCTACAAGAGGAACGCCTACCACCTCTACCTGAACGATGACCCCACAACTCCTAAGGAGGCAGGGGAGTTCCCGGACGATCGCAAGAGCTCCGTCCCCTACGACCTCCCACTGGCCCAGCTCAATCTTGACGAGACCGTCAAGCCCGAGCGTCCCGCCTCGGTACCCAAGACCTACGAGTTCAAGGGCTGGGCACTTGACGCCGCAGGGAAGAACCTGGTCAAGGACGGTCGCGAGACCATGCCCAACCACGACCTCACCCTCTACGCCTCCTGGGTGCCGCCCGAGAAGACCTGGACGCTCACCGTGGACCCCAACGGCGGCACCTACAAGGGCACGTCCGAGGTGACCCAGACTGACGTGCAAAACGGCTGGCTGGTCTCCGAGCACACCCTCGCCCCCATGGAGCCCGACAGCGCGGGTGCCGGCGGTGGCGGGGCCGCCGCCGAGGTTCCTCAACGCGAGGGTTACGACTTCCTCGGCTGGGAGCTGGTTCTCTTCCAGAAGGACGAGACGGGCCACATCGTGACCGGCGCGGACGGTCAACCCTTTGAGGACGACTCCTACCGACAGACCTACCGCGTGCCGCTCCTCTACGCCTTCGAGAACCCCGTGGTGGAGAACGTCTACCTGCGGGCCGTGTGGGGCAAGAGCCACGTGGCGCGGGTGACGGTCCGCCACGTCTTCTACGATCTGGACGGCATCAAGACCGGCGAGCGCGACGACGTTGTTCCCGAGGCGCGCGTGGGCTCCGAGACATCGTCCTTCGCAAGCTGGCAGGGTGACGAGTGGATCTTGCGGCAGGATCTTCCGGACAACGGCTACTTCCGGACCATCACCGTCGAGGCCAACCCGGACGCGGATGAGAGCATAAACCAGATCACCTTCTCCTACCGCCCCCTGCACAAGCGCACATACCAGGTGAGGTATGTCGACCAAGAGGGACGCGACCTGCTCGATCCCGAGACGGTGACAAACTTCAACCGTCACTATGACGCGCGGAACTACAAACCCATCAGGGGCTGGCGACTCGTTGGCGATCCGCAGCAGGCGCTTGTCTTCAACCTGGACGAGACCGGGGGCTTCATCGGCATCAACGGCACCGGCGAGAAGGTCGTCACCTTCACCTACGGGGACGCCCGTGTGCTCGCGCGCAAGAGCGAGCAGGCGGTGACGCCCGATGGCTACCATCGCGTCACCTGGCAGGCCGGGGCTCATGGCAGCTTCGACGGAGGCTCGGCCTCGCGCATCTACGACGTGGTCGAAGGCCTTGCGTTCGGCAAGGTGCCGACGCCCGGCGACCCGACGCCTGCGGAGGGATATGTCTTCGAGGGCTGGGACGTCCAGCCGCCATCCGGTGATACCGAGGTGAACCAGGACTTCACCTTTGTGGCCCAGTGGTCAAAGCTGGCGGACGTGACCTATGCGTTCGAGCCCGCGGCGGGGGAGGGCCGGAGCCTCCCCGCGGCCGTGACCTCCCAGCGGCTCCCGGAGGCGAGGGCCTGCAAGGTGGGCGAGAACGTCGCGGCCCCCACGGCCACCTACGACCCCGTCGCGGTCGACGAGGGCGACGACCAGGGCACGTGGATCTTCGCCGGATGGGGCCCCGAGAGCCTCACGGTGGCGGACGGCCCGAACGTCTTCACGGGCAGGTGGGCCTTCACGCCCAAGGCGAAGGGCGTCGTGAGCCACGCCTTCGATTACCGGGGCGTGCCCGGCCGCACGGAGCCCTCGGCCGCCGCGAGGGCGGCGATCGAGGCGCTGAGGCCGGCCGACTCCGCGCCCACGTGGGTCGGCACCGCCGTGCCCGCCCCCGCCGCCTTCACCCAGACCTTCCCCGAGGAGGAGGGCGTCAAGGGCAGCTGGGCCTTCGCCGGCTGGGGCCCCGAGAGCCTCACGGTGGCGGACGGCCCGAACGTCTTCACGGGCAGGTGGGCCTTCACGGAGCGCGAGAGGGTGAGCGTGACGTACGAGTTCGCCTACGTGAGCGGCGACCGGACGCTTGCGGGCAAGCCCGCCGCCATCACGGCGGAGCCCCCCGCCCCCGCGCAGGTCTACGTGGGCGACCCCATCGCGCAGCCGACGTACGACGAGGTCCCGGCCGACACGCTGGAGGGCGTGCCCGGGCACTGGGCCTTCACCGGCTGGGCGGCCTCCGCCGACGCCCCCGCCGGCACCCACCGGATGGTGGGCACCTGGGGCTTCGTCCCCAACGACAAGGTGGCCGTGAGCTACGTCTTCGCCTTCGAGGACGAGACGGGTGCCACGGTGGGCGCGCCCGAGGGCTTCGCCCCCCGCGCCCCCGAGGCCTCCCAGACCTACAAGACCCTCACGGTCGCGGCGCCCGCGCAGGCCTACGATGACCAGGCGACGGAGCGCGGCATCTGGAGGTTCGAGGGCTGGCAGCCCGCCGAGCACGCGAACGTGCAGGGCGACGTCCGCTTCACGGGCCTGTGGAAGTTCACGCTCTTCGACAAGGTGCGCTTCCCGCCCAAGGGCGGAGAGCTGTCCAAGGGCTACGGCGACCCGACCTCCGCCGACGAGGTGCTGGCGAGGGTCACCGTCCCCGGGTACCCGGCCG
>SFGZ01000026.1 GCA_004557505.1 Coriobacteriaceae bacterium
AGGCGCCTGGTGGATATGCCGCTGAACTTGGCGAGGAACCGCTTGAGCCTCTGGTGGAGGGCATTCACGAGCCCGAGGCCGCCATGGGACCCTGCGCCCGCCTCGGAGGATACGGAGGATGCGCCGAGCCCAGGCAGCACGCGGGCATAGCCCTTGTGGCCATCGGTCTCGACCGGGGAGCCGTCGAATGAAGGGAGGGAGGATTCCAGCTCCCTGTCCGTCGGCCTGCCGCGGCCCACCACCCTGCAGAAGGAGTCGCCGAGGCTGTTCGCGCCGCACACGATGCACACCTTCTGGTTCGAGATGCCGCGCTCATGCACGGAGCCTCCGTGCCTGTGCGGCGCCCTCGGCATCTTCACGGCGGCCCTCTTCCGGTTTCCTGAGAGGGATTCGTCGAGGTAGGTGCCGTCCACCTGCCAGGATATGGAGGGGCCCGTCCTGAAGGGCTGCAGGCCCTTCTCCATCACCTCGCATATCCGCATCCTCATGAACCAGGATGTCTTGAGGGAGACATGGCAGGCAGCCGCGCATGCCCTGAGGCTCCCTCCTGCCTGCAGCATCCTCTCCACGTACAGCCCCCAGGTCTCCGGAGGGAGCTTGGAGAGGGCAAGGAGCCCCATCGTCTTCCTGGAGAAGGTCCTGCCGCAGCCCCTGCAGAGCCACCTCTGCGAGCCATCCCTGCCATGCCCCTTGCGCACGAAATCGGCGGACCCGCACCTCGGGCACGCCGCCGGGGCATCGACCGCACCGAATCCAAGCTCCCTCGCCACGGCCGCCTTGGTCGCCTCTATCAGCCTGCGCTTGTCGCCAAGCGTGAGCTCCTGCATCTCATGGAGCATGGTGTCAATCATCCTGTTCCCCGCTTGCTGGTGTTCTGTCTGGCGACTGCATCATACGCGGGGAGCAGGACAGTATTGACGCCATGCCATGTCATTTCTGGTCTAACAGAGACTTGCCTGAATGCTCTTCGACCTCCGCGCGATCTGGTAGGCCAGCGTCGGCATGACGTCTAGGACCAGCAGCGTCGTCGAAGACGGGTACCTCACGGCGGTGGTATTGAGGTAGGTAAGGTCTCCGGCCTCGACGGCGGCACGGTCGCCTGCGGCGTACTCGTTGTCGCACTCGAGCCAGTCGGCCCATGCCTCGTGCGTACAGGTCATCTCGCGCATGTCGAGGATCTCGGCGTCCCCGGTCTGCTCGAGGTTGGCGCGCCACCAAGCCATGTCGTGCATGTAGTCGAGCTGCTCGGGCGTCCAGGACGCGAGCAGGCACGCAGGCAGGTCGTCGTGGCAGTCGCGCGCCATTCCGGGTATGGCAAACAGCAGCTCGCCGCCGCGCCTGACGAGCGGCAGCAGATGCTCGCCAAGGTAGAGGGGATCGCGGCCGAAGTAGTTGTAGGAATCGACGCTCACGACGGCGTCGAAGAACCCGTGCGCGAAGGGAAGCGCTGTCGCGTCCGCCTTGAGCGGGACTGCCTGCCGGTTTGTCAGCCCCATCTCCTCGAAGAAGCGCATGTTGTCGAAGGGGTCGCTCCAGAGGTCGGCGGCGTACACGGTGAAGCCGCACTCGCGCGCCATGAGGACGCTCGTGAGCCCGGCGTCGCTGCCGAGGTCGAGCACGACGGAGCCTGCGGGGATTTCGGCGTAGCCAAGGAGCTCCTCGCATAGCTTGAGCGGATTGGGCCCCATGCTGTGTTCGCGCATGATGGATTGAGGGAAGGTGTCTGCCTTCGGGAAATCCATGGTCTTGTTCCTGTTCTGTGAGAATCCGTTACCTGTGGATGGATTCGGAACGCAGCGAACCTTGGGCACCTTGCACCCTCTCTAAACGTTAGGTTCTAGCGTTCCCTACAGAACAATGACAAAAAAGAAATCCCCTTAGATGGTCGTTGCCGCGAGGCCTCGTGCCCCGCGCACCACTTATCTGCTGAGGAAAGTCAAGTGTTGGCAGTCATCGGGGGCTCCTCATTGCCAAAGCTCGCGTTTCCTCAGCAGAACGCCCCCGTGGGACCCCATCGATTGTCAATACTCGCAATTCCTGAGCAGAGTCCCGTTCGTTGATGATTGCCCGCTGCCTGGCTGATAGCTACAGGTCGATATTCCTCGGAAGCAAAACCCGGCTCCGGCGTCCGCGGCAAAGCCCGAAAAGAGGCGGGCCGGGACGGTAGGCTCAACCCACCGTCCCGGCCCATCGCATGCCGTCTGCGCACCGCGGCTTTACAGGCTCTCGTGGAAGATCTGCTCGACCTCCTCGGTCGTCAGCTTGTGGTAGCCGCCGTCCAGGATGAAGGTCGCCTTCACGGCATCGGGGATGTTCTCCTCGGTCAGTCCCAGCTCGCGGGCACTCTTCACCACGCCAATCTGGTCCATCCACTCGCTCATTGCCTCCAGGCCCGCCTCGGCGACCTCGCGCTCGGACTTGCCGGAGTCGTCCACGTTCCACACCGCACGGGCAAAGCGCGCGAACTTCTCCACTCCGTAGGGCATGACCAGGCTATAGTAGGGCAGGCTCACGGCGGAGAGGGTCATGCCGTGCGTGGCGTTGGTCACCGCTCCGATGGCCTGGCCCAGCATGTGGACCTCCCAGTCGGTCGACTTGCCGCACGCGATGAGCGTATTGAGTGCCCAGGTGCAGACCCAGCTGATGTTGGAGCGCGCCTCATAGTCGTTGGGGTCCTTAACCGCGATGCGGCTTGCGTGCACCAGGCTGCGCATGAGGCCCTCGGCGATGTAGTCGCTGGTGTTGTCATCGGTCCCAGAGAAGTACTGCTCGCAGATGTGGTTGAAGGCGTCGTAGATGCCTGCGCGCATCTGGTAGTCGGGCACGGTGAAGGTGAGCTCAGGATTCACGATCGCAAAGCGCGGGATCACGTTGGAGCCAAACACGTGGCCGATCTTGAGGCCCTCCTCGTGGTTAGTGATCACGGAGCCTGCGTTCATCTCCGACCCGGTGCCGCTCATGGTCAACACGTCGCCCACGGGGATGACCTTGCCGGTCGGCTCCTCCATGTGCAGGTACAGGTGCTCCCAGGGGTCGCCCTCGGTCCATGCGGACACAGAGACACCCTTGGCGTAGTCGATGGTGGAGCCGCCGCCCACCGCCAGGATCAGGTCGACATTGTTCTCGCGAGCAACCTTCGCGCCCTCGCGCAGCTTGTCGGCGGTGGGGTTGGACATGACGCTGGGGACTTCGAACACGGTCTTGCCGGCAGCCTCAAGCGCAGCGATGACCTTGTCATAGACGCCGTTCCTCTTGATCGAGCCGCCGCCATAAGTGAGAAGGACCTTGGGGCCGTACTCTGCGAGCTCACCGGGAAGCTCATCGAGCGCGTTGGGTCCAAAGTGGACGCGGCAGGGGTTGTGGTAGGTGAAGTCTCCGAGCATTATGCTTCCTTTCGTCGAAGGGATGTTCTTCTCTGTTGTAGATTCTCAACCTAGCTTTAGGTCTAGATAAGAATTTGAGGTGCACACGGTGTACACAATCGGCCAGATCTCTCGGATGTTCGGCCTTCCGGTTTCGACCATCCGCTACTACGACAAGATGGGGCTTCTTCCTGGACTGGAGCGCACATCGGGTACTCAACGCTTTGGCGACGACCAGATCGAGGCGCTGCGCGTGATCGAGTGCCTCAAGCGCTCGGGGCTCGAGCTCCGAGACATCAAGCGCTTCATGGACTGGTGTCAGGAGGGTCCCAGCACCTTCGATGATCGGCTGGAACTCTTCCGCGAGCAGCGCCGCAAGGTGGACGAGCAAATCGCGGAGCTGGAGCACACCCGCGCGATGATCGACTGGAAGTGCTGGTACTACGGTCAGGCGTGCGAGTGGGGGAGCGAGGAGTTTGCAGTCGGCCTGCCCGACTGCCTCCCCGCGGACGGCAGGCGGCTCTGGGATGCCGCGCACGCGGACTTGGCAGCGCCGATGGCGGAGACTACCCCAGCCTAGGGCGGCATCTCGTAGCTGCCTCGCGTTGAAATCCGGGCGTGGCACGGGTCCCAGGCCACTTTGGGGAGACTGAGGAGGAGCTCGGCGGTCACTTCGATCTGGTGGGGATAAGACAATCTGAAGACAGCCAGCCGAGCGACGGGGACTATGCTGCGAATGGCCCGTTACGCTTCTGCATGGCAGGAGTGGTTCTTCATGCCAGAGGCATCTGCCATCCAGGCGCGCTTCAGGATGTCGGGCATGCAGAGATATTGGTAGTGTGCCATGCTCTCGACACTCAGGCCGTTCTTTCCGAGGATCCAATCGATCGTGGTGCCGAGGCATCCATAGGAATATTGGCGAATCACATATTCCGTCTCTTCGTCGAGCTTCTCTGTCCCCTGATACCGGCATATGGCCTCGCGCTCGCT
>SFGZ01000008.1 GCA_004557505.1 Coriobacteriaceae bacterium
GGCGGAGCCTCCGGGATGCCGCGGGATTCAGACGTTTAGGTGGCCTTAACCGTCCGGATAATTCCTAACCGTCCAAATTATTCCTAAACGTCTGGAAACCGCGGCGGACGCCCGCGGCGCGCTGGCCGCAGGCGGTAACCGCAGAGCAGGCACGCGCAGCCCGCGTGCGCGCCCCTAGCTGCTCGCGTCCTGCCCCAGCACGTCCTCGACGTTCACGGCGATGTCGTGCTTGGTGGGAATCCACTCGACCTTCTTGAAGAGGGCAACCACGGTCATGGGGATGTAGGTCATCATGAAGAGCGGGAACGTGAAGAGGTTCGTGAAGATGATCCAGCGCCTGCTCTTGCGGCAGTGGATGTGCTTGCGCTCCGAGATGGTCGTGAGGACGGCGAGCAAGAAGAACACGATGTACATCGAGGCGAAGGTCATGATCAGCGACCCCATGCACATGGAGAGCTCGGCCTCAGTGGCAATGAAGCCGTGGCTCAGGCCCCCCACGATGAGGTAGGTCGCGTTCACGAAGGCCGAGAGCAGCGTGAGGATCATGCCCGGCGCGATGGTCATGAGCATGTCATACGAGGCGAAGCGCCCGTGGCGGATCCCGTGGAAAAGGTCGTTGCAGTACGAGAAGAACACCTGGTAGAAGCCCTTGGTCCAACGCAGGCGCTGCACCCAGCTGGCCTTGAAGGTGACGGGCTGCTCGTCGAAGAACACGGCGGGCGCGTAGCCTATCTGGATGTTGTTCGCGCAGCAGAAGGTGGAGAACTGGATGTCCTCCGTCAGGGTGTGGAAGTCCCACCCGTGCATGCCCCTGATGATCTTGCCCGAGACGAGCCAGCCCGAGCCAGAGATGGCGCAGCTCGTGCCCACCATCATGCGGGCGTTGTTCAGGAACTTCCCCTCTCGCATGAACCACAGCGCGTTGGCAGCGGAGATCCAGCTGGAGTCGAAGTTCTTGGAGTTGCGGTAGCTCGTACACACGAGGTAGCCGGCGTCGAAAGCATCGTTCATGATGCGGGTGTAGTCGGGCGAGACGAGGTTGTCCGCGTCGAAGACGAAGAACCCGTCATACTTGTCGCCGTACTCGTTGAGGATGCGGTCGAAGCCGTAGTCCATGGCCCAACTCTTGCCGCGGCGGGCGAGGTCGTTCCTGTCCCAGACGATGGCCCCGGCGCGCTCGGCCTCCTCGTGGGTGTTGTCGGTGCAGGCGTCGCACACCACGAAGACGTCCATGAGCTCGCGCGGGTAGTCCTGGGCGAGAATGGACCGCACGAGGTTGCCGATGACCGGCTCCTCGTTGTGCGCCGAGATGAAGAATGCGTAGCGGTGCAGCTTCTTGGCGGCGGGCAGCTTGACCGTGCCGCGGGCGGCGACGCGGATGAGATAGACAAGCTGGTAGAAGTACGCCAGCGTGAAGAAGAGCCACACCACCATGTTGAAAATCACGATGGGCGTGAGCCCGATCCTGTTGAACTCCATGCCAAGCTCTCTCTCACGTGGCCGCGCGCGGGACAGGCATCGCGCGGGGCAGGCTACGTCATACGCCGAGCTGCGGGCAGATGCGCTTCCCGGCCTCGGTCCGTCCCATCGAGGTGTCTTTCAGCGATTCTAGTATAGAGCGCAGGTCCTCTGGCAGCTCGTCGGCCAGCTCAATGGTCTCCCCCGTCACCGGATGGTCAAAGCGAATGTGCCAGGAGTGGAGGAACTGCCTGGCAAGGCCCAGGTTCTGGCGCAGGTCGCCGCGGCCGTAGAGGGGGTCACCCACCACGCAGTGGCCAATGTGGCGCATGTGGACGCGGATCTGGTGCGTGCGGCCGGTGTAGAGGTGGCACTCCAGGAGCGTGTAGCCGTCGTCCCGACGCCCGGCCTCAAAGCGCTCGAGCGTGGCGAAGGTGGTGATGGCCTCGCGCGCGCCGGGGTCGTCGGTGACCATCATGCGAATGCGGTCCCTCGTCGATCGCGCGATGCCGCTCTCGACGGTGCCCCGGTCAGGGGCGACATAGCCCTGCACCAGGGTCACGTAGCGCCGGTCGAGCACGCGCAGGCGGATGAGGTCCTGCAGCGCCTTCTGGGTCTCGTCGTCCTTGGCCGCGACCATGAGCCCCGACGTATCCATGTCAAGGCGGTGTACGATGCCAGGCCGGTCGTCGCCCTGGAGACGCCCCAGCCGGGCATAGCCGCAATGGGCGACAAGGGCGTTTGCCAGCGTGTCATCCACGTGTCCGGGACTGGGGTGGCACACGAGACCGGCCTGCTTCGAGAGGACCATGAGGTGCCGATCCTCGAAGCGTATGTCCAGCGGGATGTAGGGGTTGGGCGCGAGGACGCCGGTGGCGGGCTCTTCCTGGGGAAGCGTCACCCGCAGGCGGTCGCCCAGGCAGAGCCGCTCGCTCTTGGACGAGACGGACGTGGCGTTGAGGGTCACGCGCCCCTCCTCCACCAGGCGCGCGCACGCGCTCCTCGACGGCATGCCGTCCTGCGCCGAGAGGAAGGCGTCTATGCGCATGCCATCCCCCTCCGGCCCCACGAGCAGGCCAACGAGACGATCAGGCATCCCGGTGGTCCCCCGCGCTCTTGGACGGTGCCCCGCCGGAGGGGGCGGAGGCCTCCGCCGCTCGTGCGGGGGCATCGACCATCACGAGGTAGAGGATCACGGAGACCGCGATCCCCACGGTGATGAAGACGTCCGCCACGTTGAAGACGGGGAAGTCGACGAAGGCCGCGGCAAAGAAGTCGGTGACGCAGCCGAAGATCATGCGGTCGATCATGTTGCCCACACCCCCGCCGCAGACGCAGGCGACAGAAACCACGAGCGGCATGGGCAGCGCGTCGCGCGACCACACGAGCCAGATGCCAAACGACAGCACGACCACCGCAAAGACGACGAACACGGGGCCGGCGCCCTCCCCTATCGAGAACGCCGCGCCCGCGTTTTTCACGAGCGAGAGGTCCAGGACGCCCGGTATGAGCTCCCGGGGTTGCCCGGGGACGAGGGACGCGCGCGCGGCGGCCTTCGTGACCTGGTCGACGAGGACGGCAAGCACGCAGACGACCCAGAACACGACGAGCCTCGCGCCACGCCATGACCGTGCCCTATGCATTGCGCCAACTGTCACGAAAGCCCCCTACGCACGTCTCCCTACAAACTTCCATCGAGAAATGCTAGCCCTGCCGGGACGCCTGCCGGGACGCCTCCCCGAGCGCGTCGTGGCAGCGCCCGCACAGGCCGTCCTCGCCCAGCTCGCGCCAGTTCCAGCACCTGGGGCAACGCTCGCCCTCGGCGTGGGTGACGGTGGCGGAGAGCTCGTCTGCGGCCTCCACCGTGACCGATGAGCACACGAGCGGCTCCGCGAGGTCGATGCCCGTCGCGGCGAGCTCCGCGAGCGCGTCTGGCGGCATCGTGAGCGCCGCGCTGGCGGCCTGCGAGGTCTTCTCCGGGATGACGCCCTGGGAGGCCGCCTCCTCGTAGGCCTTCGTGAAGGCGCCCCTCGCCTCGGCGAGGGCCTTGTGGGCCTTGAGCAGGGGCCCGTACTCGGCGGCCGTCATGGGTGCCTCGTACCAGTCGAGCAGCGCCGCGCGCTCTTGGCCGTCGCGCATGGAGGCGGGCAGGTGCGGCATCGCCTCGTCGGTGGTGTAGACCAGGATGGGCTGGAGGTCGTGGACGAGCATCGAGAGGATGTGGGCCCAGGTGGTCTGGGCGGAGCGGCGCTCGGGCGAGTTGGTGGCGCCGCAGTAGACGCGGTCCTTGGTCGCGTTGAGGTAGCCGTTGGAGAGCTCCGTCACATAGTCGTAGAGCGTGCGGAAGACCGCGTTGAAGCGGTAGCCCTCGTAGGCGCGTGCCACGGCATCGTGAACCTCGCACATGTGCGCGAGCGTGATGCGGTCGTACGGCGTGAGCTTGTCCACGGGCATGCCCTGGGTGGCGGGGTCGAACTGGTCCTCGATCTCGCCGAGGAGGAACCGGAAGGTGTTGCGAATCTTGCGGTAGGCGTCGCCCACGTGGTTGAGGATGGCGTCGTCGCAGGGCACGTCGGTGGAGGTGTCAACCGAGGAGACCCACAGGCGCAAGACGTCGGCGCCACGGGTGTCGCACTCCTTGTTGGGGTCGATCACGTTGCCGAGCGACTTGGACATCTTGCGGCCCTGGCCGTCCAGCGTGAAGCCCTGGGAGACGATCGACTTGTAGGGTGCCGTGCCATAGGCGCCCACCGAGGTCATGAGGGCGCTCATGAACCAGCCACGGTGCTGGTCAGAGCCCTCGAGGTACATGTCGGCCGGGAACTTGAGATAGCCACGGTGCTTACACACGGCCGTGTGGGAGACCCCGGAGTCCCACCACACGTCGAGGATGTCGGTGTTGGCCTTGAGGCTGTGGCCGCCGCACTTGGGGCACACGCAGGCGTCGCCCAGGTAGCTCGCGGGGTCCTCGGTGAACCAGGCGTCGGAGCCCCTCTCGCGGAAGAGCCCGATGACCTTGTCCAGCGTGGCGTCGTTCATGACCGTCTCGCCGCAGTCCTGGCAGGTGTAGGCCGGGATGGGCACGCCCCAGTTGCGCTGGCGGGAGATGCACCAGTCTGGGCGGCCCTCGACCATGGATGTGATGCGGTTCCTGGAGTGCGCGGGATAGAACTTGACCTTCTCAAGCTCGCGCAGGGCGTCGGTGCGCAGGCCGGTCTTGTCCATCGAGACGAACCACTGGTTTGTGGCGCGGAAGATGACGGGCTGCTTGCAGCGCCAGCAGTGCGGGTAGCTGTGGGTGATGTCCTCGTGCAGGATGAGGGTGCCGCGCGAGGCCAGCCACTCGATGATCTTGGGGTTGGCGTCGTTCACGTTCATGCCGGACCACGGGCCGCCCGTCCCCATGCCGTCGCCCTTGTAGAAGTTGCCGTCGTCGTCGACGGGCATGACCACGGGGATGCCAAAGCGCATGCCGGCGTTGTAGTCGTCCACGCCGTGGCCGGGGGCGGAGTGGACCACGCCCGTGCCGTCCTCGAGCGTGACGTAGTCGGCGTAGATGAACTCCCCCTCGACCCCCTGGTCGCCAAAGATTGGCTGCCTGTACTTGTTGTGGCAGAGCTCCTCGCCCGTCATGCGCCAGACCTCGCCGTCTGCGCGGCGCGCGAGCCCGCAGGACTCGTAGCCAAACTTGGCGCAGGCCTTCTCGACCAGGGCCTCGGCCATGATCTCGGCGCGGCCGTCTACCACGACGGCCACGTAGCTGGCCTCGGGATGCAGGATCACCGCGTCATCGGCGGGAAGCGTCCAGGGCGTGGTGGTCCAGATGTCCACCCAGAGCCTGCCCTCGTAGGCCTCGAGGCCGGCGGGGACGGTGGTCATCTCGAAGCGCACGAAGATTGCGGGAGAGACCTCGTCGCCGTATTCGATCTCGGCCTCGGCGAGCGCCGTGTGGCAGTGGCTGCACCAGTGTACGGGCTTGCGGCCGCGGTAGATCGCGCCCTTGTCGAAGATCGCCTTGAAGATCTCGACGTCGGTGGCGTCGTAATCGTGTACGTAGGTGAGGTAGGGGTTGTCCCACTCGCCCAGCACGCCCAGGCGCTTGAAGCCCTGGCGCTGGGTGTCAACCTGCTCGACCGCCATCTTGCGGCAGAGCTCGCGGATCTTGACGGTGGGGAGCTGGTTGAACTTCTCGGTGCCCAGGGTCTCCTCGACCTTGTGCTCGATGGGCTGGCCGTGGCAGTCCCAGCCGGGCACGTACGGGGTCTGGTAGCCGCGCATGGCCCAGTAGCGGTTGATGATGTCCTTGCTGATCTTGTTCTGCGCGTGGCCCAGGTGGATGGGGCCGTTGGCGTACGGGGGACCGTCGTGCAGGACGAACTTCTCGTGCCCCTCGTTCTTCTTGAGGAGCTGCTCGTAGAGCCTGTCCTCGTCCCACTGGGCGAGGCGCTTGGGCTCGTTCTGGGCGAGCGACGCCCTCATGGGGAACCCCGTCTTGGGGAGGTTCATCGTCTTCTTATACCCGTTTGCCACCTGGACACCCTCCATCTCGCGGGCACAAAAGAGCGCCCGTCCCTCGTGCTGGGACGAAGCGCCTGTTTCACACTTCGCTTGTGACCACCCAGCGAGCGGATACTCCGCCAAACTCGGCTGGCCTGTGTCGGCGGCCACTCCGTCGGCGCCTACTTGCGAAGCGAGAGAGCTCCTTCGCTTTGGGGCCGCAGCTCCGGGGTGATCTTGCGACGGACGCCAAGGCGGGCTCCCACCATCCCCGCTCGCTTCCCATGGCGCTCACCGAGGCTACCTGTCCCCTTCACAGCCTTAGAAGCTGCATGATAGCACGTTCGCCACAGCCTTACGAGCGCTGGCGGATTTCCCGCCAGAAGAGCATGACGCCGTGCGGTCGCGAATGCCGCGCGGCGTCGGAGGGGTGCCCGGGCCAAGGGGGCGGGCAGGACGCCCAGACCCTGCCTAGCCCGCGGCGCCCGTCGCCACGGAGTTGGCCATGAGACTCTCTTGGGCGAGCTGCGTGGTGCGGAGGGCGAGGGGCTGCGTGGCCTCGGCCGGAACCGTGACCTGGTAGGTGAAGGTCCCCGACTCGCCGGAGCGAAGGTGCGTGCGCACGCGGACGAACTGCAGACCGCTCAGCGTTGCCTGGTTCACGCCGTAGTCGGTGAAGATGAGACCGTCGCTTGCCGAGAAGTTCGAGATGGTCCCTCCCGCGGGCGCGATGAAGTACACGAAGTGGAGCATGTCGGAGTTGTCACGCTTGTCGGCGTTGCCGCCGTAGACGTAGATGGGGGCGCTTGCCGCCTCCTCCGGCGTGATGGTGTTGGCGAGCGTCGTGGTGACGTTGTAGGTGGTGGTGCCGTCGGCGTTCATGGTGCCGCCGTCGATCGCGGTGCCCGCCTGCGTATACCAGCTGAGCTTGCTGTAGGAGTCATCGTTCAGGTAGACGCCCAGGACCGGCTTGGCGGGGTCGGTCGAGAGGCCACCGGCAACGCCGAGCTCCTGCATGGCCCGCTCCTCGCCCTGGTCGCTCATCCACACGAGGAGGCGGCCGTCTGCGGCGGACTTCTGGTAGACGTCCTTGAGGTCCTGGATGTCGGCGTTGGCAAGGTTGCTCAGGACGGACTTGAACGCAAGCTCGGCGACGCTCGCGAAGTAGGCGTCCTGGGCGTCTCCGCTGTCACCGTACTTCCAGTAGACATCGCTCAGGAGCGCCCGGGCCGTGTTGGCGCCATCGAGGACCTCGCCGTCGGGCGCGGTGATGGGGCCCGTGAGCGCGACAAGGCGCTGGAGGAAGACGGGGTCGATGGCTATGACGCCGTCGACGTCCCCCCTGCCCGCCTGGGCCCAGTAGTCGCGCGCGAGCTCACCCACGCGGACAAAGTCGGGATCGCAGTTAACCTGGGCGGGATCGGTGTCCATGTTGGTCGCCATGGCATGGCGCTCCTCGTCGGTGATGTCCACCTTAAGGCCCGGCTCATGGAGAATCGTGGCGAAGTCGCCCATGGTCAGGGTGCCGTCGTCGATCGTGACGGTACCCCAGGAGCCGGGGAGCCCTCCGGTGGAGCGCAGCTCGGCATTGTTCTGGGCGATGACAAGGTAGGTGCGGGTCTGCCCGTTCGCGCCGAGCATCTGGGGGAGCAGGTCGAGCATGGGCTTGGCCTTCGCGAGACCGTCGCGCACCTGGGCCGTCTGCGCCTTCACCTTGTCGATGGCGGAGGCGAGCTGCGGGATGTGAGCCGGCGGCAGCGAATCGATGGTGTCGAGCGTCGCGTCGACGGCGGGCGCCGCCTTGTCCACGGCGGCGGCTACGGCGGAGATGGTCTCCACGTCGAAGGACCCGTCGTGCATGATGTCCGAGAACCTCTTGCCCGAGACGCTCTGCGCAATGGGCACAAGGGCGTCGTTCACGAGGGCAGACGAGGCTGAGCCGAGCGTCTGGACCGTGCGCACGTCCTCCCCCACCACGGGAAGGTTCGCCGCGAACTTCCAGAGCGGCGAGGTGACCTCGACGTTCAGGGCGTCGGTCTCATCGACGATGGCGGCGACCGAGGCGTTCAGGGCGTCCGCGTCGCCGTTCTTCACGGCGTCCTTCAGGGTCGAGAGCTTGGTGACAATCCCCTCCGCGTGCGCCTTGGCCGTCGTGGCCGAGCGATAGAGCTGGAAGGCGCAGGCACCGCACGCCGCGACGATGGCCACGATGACAAGACCTATGACCAGGCCCGTGCGCGAGCCGCGGCGCCCGCCGCTGCCCCCGCGCCGGCCTCGGCGGGCGGACTGGGGCTTGTAGTTGCTACGCGAGAGCCGCTCGTATTGGTTGTCGTTGGTGGCGAAGTGGGAAGCCAAGGGGAACCTCATTCATGTCTGGCATATAGGCACAGACACTATAGACGAACTGTCGCTTCCGGCCATAGCCCGCTCGGGCAAGCGACACGACCCAAACACACGGGCGGCAGCGCCCCGATGCGCCGCGCGATGTGCCGTGGGCGCGCAGAAAAGGCCCGACCGCAGCGAGCCAACGCCGTGGTCGGGACAGGCGGGCCACGCCTTCGCGTGACGCCTACCGTGCGTTCTGCGCGGGCATCTGCGGGGCAAAGCCGTCGTCGCGCTTGAGCATCCTCATGAACTCGTCGCCCGTGATGGTCTCCTTCTTCTGGAGGTAGTGGGCGATCTCGTGGAGCTTGAAGCGGTTGGACTTGAGCGTCTCCGTGGCGTGCGCGTGCCCCTCCTCGACGAGGGCCTGGACCTCGGCGTCGATCTCCTGGGCCGTGCCCTCCGAGCAGGTGAGCTCCGCGCCGCCGCCGAGGTAGCGGCTGCGCTGCTGGCCGAGGGCCACCATGCCGAACTTGTCGGACATGCCGTACTGGGTCACCATGGCGCGCGCTATCTGGGTTGCCTTCTCGATGTCGTTGGAGGCGCCGGTGGTCATCTCGCCGAAGATGAGCTCCTCTGCCGCACGGCCGCCGCACAGCACCGCGATCTTGTCCTTGGCCTCCTTGCGCGTGGTGAGGAAGTGCTGGTCCTCCTCCACCTGCATGGTGAAGCCCAGGGCTCCCGAGGTGCGCGGCACGATCGTGATCTTTTGGACGGGCGCGGATCCGCTCTGCATGGCGGCGACGATGGCATGGCCGGTCTCGTGGTAGGCCACGACCTCCTTCTCGTGCTCGGAGAGGACCGTCGACTTCTTCTTCTCGCCTGCGATGACCACGTCGACGGACTCCTCGAGGTCCTCCTGGGAGACGCGGTTGCGGCCGTAGCGCACGGCGCGCAGCGCGGCCTCGTTGATGATGTTGGCGAGGTCGGCGCCGGAGGCGCCGGGCGTGGAGCGGGCGATCACGCTGAGGTCGATGCCGTGCTCCATCTTGACGTCGTTTGCGTGGATGTTGAGGATTGCCTCGCGGCCGACGAGGTCGGGCAGCTCGACGGGGATGCGGCGGTCGAAGCGGCCGGGGCGGAGCAGCGCGGGGTCGAGCGTCTCGGGGCGGTTGGTCGCCGCAAGGACCACGATGCCCTTGTGGTTGTCGAAGCCGTCCATCTCGGAGAGCAGCTGGTTGAGGGTCTGCTCGCGCTCGTCGTTGGAGTTGAGGGACATGTCGCGTTTCTTGCCCACGGCGTCGATCTCGTCGATGAAGACGATGCAGGGGGCCTTCTCCTTGGCCTGCTTGAAGAGGTCGCGCACCTTGGCGGCGCCGCGGCCCACGAACATCTCGACGAACGCGGAGCCGGAGATCTGGAAGAAGGGCACGCCCGCCTCGCCTGCGACGGCCTTGGCGAGCAGCGTCTTGCCCGTGCCCGGAGGGCCTACGAGCAGTGCGCCGCGCGGACACTTGGCGCCGATCTCGTTGTACTTGCCGGGGTTCTTGAGGAAGTGGACGATCTCCTGGAGCGACTCCTTGGCCTCGTCCTGGCCTGCGACGTCCTTGAAGGTGACGCCGGTGTCCTCGCCCTTGACCTCCTTGGCGTTGGAGCGGCCCAGTCCGCCGCCCATGCCAAAGCCGCCGCCAAAGTTCATCGACGGCCCGTCATCGCCCATCTGCTTCTTCATCTGCCGGTTGGCCCACCAGCCGAGCAGGAACAGGCCGACGAGCGGCAGGCCGTAGGCTATGAGCATGTAGAGCCACAGGTTGCCGGACGTGTCGGGGATCGACGCCGTCATGTTGACGCCGTGGTCCTTGAGCGTGGTCGCGAGGGCGTCGTCGTTGGGCCAGGCGGTGGTGCTGTAGACCTTCTGGGAGTCGCCCGTGCCCTCGGTGTACCTGATCGTGTTGTTGCCGGTGTCTATCTCGGCCGAGACGACCTTGCCGGCGTTGACGTCATCGAGGAACTGCGAGTAGCTGGCCTTGGTCACCTGCGAGCCTACCAGGTTTGGGTAGAGCGTCTGGCTTACCGCGAGGTACACCACAATCGCGATGAGCACGTAGACCAGCATCGATCTGCGCCTCTTGTTGTCATCCATGTCCATCTGTGGACCCCTTCGTCCGGTGCCGTGCATGAGTCTGGCTCTAGCCTACCCATTTGCCGCGGTTCCATAAGAAACGCGCAACAGCCATCCACGGGTGCCCCACGTGTCGCGGCGGGGCGGACCATGGGCAGGGGCTATCCCTTCTCGGCAAGCAGGCCCGTGCGGTACGCCTCGAGGAGCGCCCTGAGGTCGGCCACCTGCCCACGGATCTGGGTGCCCGTATCGGTGTCGCCGATGGTCTTTGGCCTGGGGTAGATCTCAAAGCGGTCGTCTTCGCTCGTGATGTCGGCGTTGAGGTCGAGCACGTCGGCGATGGTGCCAAAGGGTCGGTGGGCCTTGATGCGCATGCCCCGTGGGTCCGAGATGAGGGTGTAGCCCGCGATGCCCGTGGTCTTGTGGTAGGCCTGGCAGAAGCCGCCGTCGATCACCACGAGAAGGCCGCCCGACTTGACGGGGTTCTCGCCGGCCGAGGCGTGTACGGGGGTGTGGCCGTTGATGATGTGGCCGTGGACCGGATCTGCCCCGAACTCCGTGAGGATGCGCCTTGCGACCTCGGGGCTCTCGGCGAGCCTGTAATAGGGGTCGCGCGGCTCCTGCCAGGTGGAGCGGTCGGTGAGGTAGGTGCGCTCGAAGGTCTTCACCACGCGCCCCGAGAGCGGCGAGTAGCGCCCGCACCAGAGGTACCACATCCAGTCGAGGGAGACCTGGTCGTGACCGTGCCACGCCTGCCGGGCGAGGCGATCGGCATAGTCGTAGTACTCGCGTCCGGCAAGGAGCCTGTCCTGGTGGCGCACGGCGCAGAAGGTGCCGTCCTCGTTCATGGGGACGCAGGCGTGGAAGATCGCGTTGCCGTTGCGCACCAGGTAGGCCGAGCCATGGTCGTAGAAGAAGCCGATGTGGGCGTGCAGCTTGTCCGAGGAGCGCACGGCGTCCACGAGGCCGTCCATCACGTGCCTCTCGTCTTTGGAGAGCTCGTAGGGGTGTGCCGGGTCAAAGGTCGGGAAGTCGCGCGTGCGCATCTCGTACGTATCGCCGTCGAGGTCGAGGACGCCCCGCGCGGGGTCTATGTGATCCAGCAGAAGCCTGTCCTCCATGTGCCAGTTGGGGTGGCGCATGATGACCTGTCCCTCGAGCTTGAAGAGGATGACCGATATGGCCTTCTCCATGGGCGTCATGCCGTCGTCTTGCGTGTAGGTTGCCTCCGAGAAGAGCGCGAGCTCGCGCAGGCTCACCCCATAGGCGCTCTCGAGGATCGAGAGGCTGTCGTAGTGGATGTTGTTGCGGATGACGGCGGCAAGACATGCGTCCGAGCCCGACGCCGCCCCCATCCACACGATGTCGTGGTTGCCCCACTCGACGTCTATCGAGTGGTAGCCAATGAGGCGGTCGCAGATCTTGTCGGCGTGCGGCCCTCGGTCGAAGATGTCGCCAACCAGGTGCATGTGGTCGACGGCCAGGCGCTTGATGAGCGACGCGAGCGAGCGGATGAAGTCGTCCGCCGAGCCCGTGTCGATGATCGTGTCGATGATGCGCTGGTGGTAGGCGAGGCGCGCCTCCCGCTCGTCGGGCGAGATGTGCAGCAGCTCGTCGATGATGTAGGCGTAGGCCACAGGCATGGCCTTGCGCACCTTCGAGCGGGTGTAGGAGCCGGACAGGCGCCGGGCGAGGCGCACGAGGCGCATGAGCGTGATGGCGTACCACTCGCTGGTGGCCCTGCCCTCCTCGCGCAGGCGGCGGAGCTTCTCCGAAGGATAGTAGACGAGCGTGCAGAGGTCAGCCCGCTCGCTTGCCGTGAGCTCGAGGTTGAAGACCTCCTCCACGCGCTCGCGGATGACGCCCGAGCAGTTGTTGAGGATGTGCTCGAAGGCCTCGTACTCGCCGTGGACGTCCGAGACGAAGTGCTCGGTGCCCTTAGGCAGGTTGAGGATTGCCTCGAGGTTGATGATCTCGGTGAACGCGGCTTGGGTGGTGGGGAACTTCTCGGAGAGAAGCTCGAGGTACTTGATCCGGCCTGCGTCTGTCTCCTGCATGTGGCTGTCTCCCTCAGACGGTTGTGCCGTTCCAGTTTGCGCCGGCATGGGAAGAGAGGTGCCGTGATTTCGGCGAGACGCCCGCGATGCGTGGGCCAAGGTGCCTCTCCGGCAGAAAGCCATGGCGGGCGGCGCGGGGCCAGGCGGCCTACCGCCGCCCGCGGGCGAAGAGCTCCCAGAAGGCGACCGCCGAGGACGCAGCAACGTTGAGGGAGTCGACCCCATGCGACATGGGGATGATGACGGAGCGGTCCACAACATCCAGCGTTTCGCGCGAAAGGCCGTAGCCTTCGCACCCAAAGAAGAGGGCGACGCTCTCGGCAGATGCGACGGACTGGTCGTCTATGGGCACGGCGCCCTCCTCAAGCGCCATGGCGAGGCAGGAGAAGCCACGTCTGCGCAGGTCCTCCACAACCCCCGTCGGCCAGGCGGCGGAGTCGACGCGTGCCCATGGGACCTGAAAGACCGTCCCCATCGAGACGCGCACGGCACGTCTGGCAAGAGGATCTGCGCAGCGCGGCGAGAGGAGCACGGCATCCGCGCCAAGGGCGGCGGCCGAGCGGAAGACCGCCCCCACGTTGGTCACGTCGACGAGGTCCTCAAGGACAGCGACGTGGCGGGCGCCGGAAAGCGCCTGGCCAACCGTCTGGGGGCGAGGTCTGCGCATGGCACAGAGCAGCCCCCGGTTCACGTTGAAGCCGGTGAGGCGCTCCATCTGGTCATGCGACAGGACGTAGGCAACGCAGCCGGCGCGCTCGATGAGGTCCGCGCAGGACTCCAGCCTGGCGTCGTCAACGAGAAACGAGAGGGGCCTGAGGCCCGCGTCCAGGGCAACCTCCACGACCAGCCTCGACTCGGCGATGAGCACGGACTTCTCGGGCTCGAGCCTGCTTCTGAGCTGGCGGTCGGTGAGCCGAACGTAGGCGTCAAGCCGCGGGTCCCCGGCGCTCTCGACGCGAATCGCCTGCATGCCCATGCCGATCTCCTGCCTCCCCGCCTGACCGCCCTGCCGCCCTGGCACCCTGGCGCCTCCTTGGTGCCGCCCTGGGTGCCGCGTTGGCGCCGCATCGGCCTTTGGAGCTTTTCTCGCGCATGACCCCGCGGCCGGGCCGACGCGCCACCCTGGGTTACTATAGTCAAACATGACCAGCGCGCAGAGGCGGGCCCGTACAGAGGCGGGCCACCGCCCGATACCGAGGGGAAGACAGTCATCCATGCAACAACCCACACGGGGCGGCCACTTCGCAGGGACGTCCGAGAAGAAGTGCGCCAACCGTAGACCCGTCATCATCGCACTTCTCGTCATTCTCGCCGTGCTCCTCGCCGCATACCTGGGCGGCGTGGCGTACTTCAACTTCTATTTCATGCCGTCGACCACCGTCGATGGCCAGGACGTCTCGCGCATGGGCGTGGGAGACGTCGCCGGCTCGCTCTCTGCGACCAGGACCTCCGGGTGGAAGGCAAGCGTCTCCGGCGACGGCCTCTCGTTCGAGCTCACGGCGGCCGACGTCTCCCTCGCCTACGACGGAGAGGCCGCGGCGCGGGCGGCGATAGCGCAGCAGAACCCATGGGCCTGGCCCGTCGCGCTTGCGCAGGGCAGGGCGCAGGACCTCTCGACCGGGGACGTCTCCGCCTACACGAGCCTCGACGGGGCTGCCATCTCCGCCGCCCTCGCGAACGCCGTGAGCGTGGCCACCGCGGCAGGCGACGGGACCGACCCCACGGGCATCACCTACGATACCGAGGGCAAGGTCTACGTAGCGTCCGACGCGGCGCAGGCCAGCCGCATCGACCAGGCGAGCGCCTCCCAGTTCATCGAGGGGAAGGCGCGCTCGCTCGCAACCTCCATCGAGCTTGGCGACGAGTCGCTCCAGGGCGGCGAGCCCGTCGACGCGGCCATAGGCACGGCGAACGCCATGCTCGGCGCAACCGTCACGCTCACGCTTGGCGGCACCGAGGTCACCACCGTCGACGCGGACCTCATCTCCCAATGGATCACCATCGGGAGCGACCTCTCGGTGACGCTTGACCAGGACGCCATCACCACCTGGGCAAAGGGCGACCTTTCTGACAAGACCGACTCCGTGGGCACGGCGCGCAGCTACACGCGCCCCGACGGCGCGGAGGAGTCCGTTGCCGCCGGCGGCGTCTACGGCTGGTCCATCAATGGCGCCGAGGCGGCGCAGGGCATCTACGACGACATCATGGCCGGCTCCCCCGCCACGCTCGAGCTGCCCTGCTACTCGACGGCGGCGGCGTACAACCCCGGCGGACAGGACTGGCCCGCGCGCTTCATCGACGTTGACGTCTCCGACCAGCACGCCGTCTTCTTCGATTCCGACGGCTCCGTCATCTGGGAGGCCGACGTCGTGACCGGTCAGCCCAACCTCAACCGCAGCACCACGCAGGGAACCTGGACCATCACGAACAAGGAGAGCCCCTCGACGCTCATCGGCCCCAATGACGAGTCGGGCAACCCCCAGTGGGTGAGCCACGTGGACTTCTGGATGGGTGTCGTGGGCAACCTCATGGGCTTCCACAACGCCCCGTGGCGCTCGGCCTTCGGCGGCAGCATCTACCTCACGAACGGCAGCCACGGCTGCATCAACCTCTCGTACGAGAAGGGCCAGCAGCTCTACTCGCTGTGCAACGTGGGTGACGTGGTCATCATCCACGAGTAGACGCGCCGGGCGGCACGGCGTCCTGGGGCGGGGCAGGCGGACGACGGGGCGCGTCGAGGGGCGCACGGCCTCCCGGCGCCGCTACATGCCCCAGCCGCGCCCGCCCATGCCTCCGGGCATGCCGCCGCCCATGCCCATGTTCCGCATCATCGACTGCATCTGACGGCGCTGCTTCTTGCCGCCGCCCTGGGTGACCGCGCGCATCTTGCCCATCATCTTGTTCATCTCGCCCCACTGCCTGAGCAGCTGGTTGACCTCCTGCACGCTGCGCCCGGATCCCGCCGCGATGCGCTTCCTCCGCTGCCCGTTGATGACCTTTGGCCGGGTGCGCTCCTCGGTGGTCATGGAGTGGATTATGGCCTCGATACGCGCGAGCGAGCTCTCGTCGATGCCGCCCTGCTGCGCCATCGCGCGGTCACCGCCGGGAAGCGCCGAGATGATCTTTGCCAGGCCGCCCATCTTCTTGATCTGCTGCATCTGGCTGAGCAGGTCGTCCATCGTGAAGCCCTCGCGAAGCATGCGCTCGGCTGCGTCGATCTGCTCCTGGTCCGCCACCTTCTGGGCCTGCTCGATGATGCCGTAGACGTCACCCATGCCCAGGATGCGCTTGGCCATGCGGTCGGGGTGGAAGACCTCGAGCGAATCGGGCTTCTCGCCCATGGAGACAAACTTGATGGGCTTGCCCGTCACCGCGCGCACGGAGAGCGCGCCGCCGCCGCGGGCGTCGCCGTCGAGCTTGGACATGATGACGCCGTCGAAGTCGACGCGCTCCGCGAAGGTCTGGACAACGTTCACGATGTCCTGGCCGGTCATGGCGTCGACCACCATGAGGATCTGGTCGGGCTTGACGGCCTGCTTGATGGCGACCGCCTCCTGCATCATCTCCTCGTCGATCTGCAGGCGCCCGGCGGTGTCCACGATCACGATGTCGTTCATGTGTTCGACGGCCTCGCGGATGGACTCGGAGGCAACCTTGACCGCGTCCCTGTCGTCGCCGCGATAGACCGGGACGCCAATCTCGCCGCCAAGGGTTGCCAGCTGGTCGGCGGCCGCGGGACGGTGCGTGTCGCAGGCGGCGAGCAGCGGAGAGTGGCCCTGCCCCTTCAAGAGGTAGGCCAGCTTGGAGGCGGCCGTGGTCTTGCCCGAGCCCTGCAGGCCCACGAGCATGATCACGTTGGGCGTGCGGTTCTGCGCCAGCACGAGCTTGGAGTCGGTGGTGCCGAGAAGCTCGGTAAGCTGGTCGAGCACGATGCGCACCACGTTCTGGGCGGGCGTGAGCGAGTCTAGGACCTCGGCCGTGAGGCACTTGCCCTTGCAGGCGGCGACGAAGTCCTTGACCACGCGGTAGTTGACGTCCGCCTCGAGCAGGGCCATGCGGATCTCGCGCATGGCGACGTTGATGTCGGCCTCGGTGAGCCTGCCCTTGCCGCGAAGCTTGTCGAAGGTGTCCTGGAGGCGTTCGGAGAGGCTGTTGAACATGGCTACTTTCCTTCCCCAACGAGCGCGCGGCAGAAGTCGAGCGCGTCGAAGGTCTCAAGGTCGTCAATGGACTCCCCCACACCGATGCGGTAGATGGGAAGCCCCAGCTGGTCAGAGATAGCAAGCGCGATGCCGCCCTTGGCGGTTCCGTCGAGCTTGGTCACGATGAGCCCGTCGAGGTCGAGGGCGTCGTTGAACTCCTTGGCCTGCGCAAGGCCGTTCTGGCCGGTGGTGGCGTCGATCACGAGGACGACCGCAACTGGCATGGAGGCGCAGCGCCGGCGCGTGACGTTGACCACCTTGGCAAGCTCGCGCATGAGGTCCGAGGAGGTATGCAGGCGTCCGGCCGTGTCGATGAGCACCAGCTGGGAGCCGCGCCTCTCAGCCTCCTCGACCACGTCGTAGCAGACGCTCGCGGGGTCGGCGCCGCGCTCGCGCGTGATGACGTCCACGCCCGCGCGCTTGCCCCACACCTCAAGCTGCTCGATGGCCGCGGCACGGAAGGTGTCGGCCCCGCCGATGAGGCAGCTTGTGCCCTCGGCCTGGGCGCGGCCGGCAAGCTTGCCCACAGTGGTGGTCTTGCCCGCGCCGTTGATGCCCACGAAGAGGACGCACGAGGGCAGGTCCTCGAAGGGGTCGCGGTCGGCCGCGTGGAACTCCTGGGCCAGGCGGCGCGCCAGGGCGTCTCGCAGCTGGCTCGGATGGGTGAGGTTCTCGCGGGCGGCCCGCTCGCGCAGGTCGTCGGCAACGCGCATGGCAAGCTCGCCGCCCATGTCGCCCATCACGAGGGTGTCCTCGAGGTCCTCCCAGAAGTCCTCGTCGACCTCGCCGCCCATGTAGAAGATCTCGTTGATGGCCTCGCGCGAGCGCGAGAGGCCGCTCTTAAGCCTGTCGAAGAAGCCCATCAGGCATCGACCACCTTTCCAGTCGCCTTGTCGAGGCGCTGAGAGACGACGTGGCTCACGCCGTCGGCCTGCATGGAGACGCCATAGAGGACGTCGGCCTGCTCCATCGTCCTTCGCTGGTGCGATATGACGATGAGCTGCGTCGTGTCCTTGAGTTGCTCGATGGCGTCGAGGAGCCTGGAGAGGTTGGAGTCGTCGAGCGCGGCCTCAACCTCGTCGAACACGTAGAAGGGCACCGTGCGCGTCTTGTAGACCGCGAAGAGCAGCGCCAGGGCCGTGAGTGACTTCTCGCCGCCCGACATGAGCGACATCTTGGTGATGCGCTTGCCCCTGGGCTGCGCCACTATCTCGATGCCCGTCTCGGAGAGGTTGTCCGGGTCGGTCATCTCGATGTGGGCGTGGCCGCCCGTGAAGAGCATCGAGAAGATCTGCGAGAAGTTCTCGTTCACCTTGTCGAACACGAGGAGGAATCTGTTGCGCATCTTACGGTCGATGGCGGCGTTGATCTTCTTGAGGGCGGCGCGGGCCGCCTCGAGGTCTGCGACCTGCTCGCCGATGTAGTCCGCACGCTTCTTCAGGCGGATGTACTCGTCCATCGCGACCTCGTTCACGGGGCCGATGGAGGCGAGCTGCCGCTCGAGCTGGTCTGCCTCGCGCTCGGCCGCCTCGCGGTCCTCCGGCGCGGGAAGCGAGAGGGCCTCGTCGAGCACGGCACCCGTCGCCTGGATGGCATCGATGGCGTTCTGCACCTGCACCTCCAGGCGGCCGAGGTCGACCTTGACCGCAGAGGCGGCGTCGCGGGCGCGGGTAAGCTCGGCGGAGGCGTCGTTCGCGGCAGACTTGGCGTCGCCGATGGTGCGCTTGAGCGAGTCGGAGTCGGCCTCGGCGAGGGAAGCGCGGTCCTTGAGGCGCGCGGCCCAGTCGAGCGCCCGGGCGCGAATGGCGTCGTAGCGGCCGTGGAGCGGGTCGACGCGCAGGCGGACCACGTCCAGGGCGCGCGAGCCCTCCTCGGTAGCCACGATGCGGGCGTCGAGGTCGTGCCTGCGGCTGGCAAGCTCGCGCTCGCGCGACGAGAGGTTCTTGGCGCGCTCCTTGGCCATCGCGAGCTCCAGGCGGGCGTCCGAGAGCTCATGGGAGGCCTTGCCCTGGGCGCGGACCGCCTCGTCGTGCTGCGCGCGCAGGTCGCCGAGACCAGCCGCAAGCTCCTCTGCCGTGGCGCGAGCCGTGGCGGCGGCGGCCTTGTGGCCCTCGATGTGCGAGCGGGCGTCGGCGGCGCGCCCGGAGGCGGCCTCGCGCTGGCGCATGACCTGGCACTGCTCGTCTGCGGCGCGCTGGCGCTGGGCGTCGAGGCGGCCCATCTCGGATGTGACGGAGGAGAGCTCGCCCGAGAGGCGCGCGACGTCGCCCTTCGCGGAGGCGGCGCCGTCACGCGAGGCGGCGAGCGAGGACTCGGCCGCAGCCGCGGCCTTGGTCGCGGCGTCGAGCGCCCCCCGAAGCTCCCCCATGCCCTCCTCGAGGGCGCGGATGCGGCGCTTGCGCTCGAGGGCGCCCGTCTCGGCCGAGGGCGCCGCGCCAATCACGCAGCGCCCGTCGGGCGTCACGGTCACGCCCTCCTGCGTGACGTAGGTAAGGGCCGGCGCGGCCTGGTGGGCGCGGATCGCCTCGTCGGCGCCTCCCACCAGCCTCACGTCGCCGAGAAGCGCCGTGAGCAGCGGCCGCGCGGCGTCCGAGGCGCGCAGGTGGGCGATGAGGGGCTCGCCGGGAGCATCGGACGCAGGCGCCATGGCACAGGCGGCCTCGCGGAAGACCACGGTCGCCCTGCCCTCGGCTCGGCCCTGCGAGAGCGCCGAGGCCGCAAGCGCTCCGGCGTCCGCGGCGCTTGCCACCACGAAGGCGGCGAGGTCGTCGCCGAGAAGGCGCTCGACCAGCGACTCCGTTGCCTCGTCGGCATCGATGAGGTCTGCCAGGCGGCATTCGACGAGCTCCGCCGCATGGCCCTTCGAGACGGCGGCCACGAGCGGGCTCGCCTTCTCCACGTTGGCGTCGACGGAGCGCAGCGCCGAGAGCGTCGCCTCGGAGGACGAGAGCCTGGTGCGGGCCGAGCGCTCCTCCTCGCGGGCGCGCTTGAGCGCGGCCTGGGCCTCGGCGATGGTGCCGGCGAGCCCCTCCGCCTTGGCGCGGGCGTCTGCGAGCTGGGCCTCGAGCCGGGCCTTGCGCTCCCCCCGCTCGGCCAGGGCCTCCTCGGCCGTGGCGATGGTCTCGGCCACCTGCTCGAGCCGGCTCTTGTACATGCCGTCCTCGACCTCGGCGTTCGAGATCTGGTCCTCGAGCTTGGCGAAGGCGAGCGTCTCGCGGTCCGCCTCGGCGCGTGCCCGCCGCTCGTCCGCCTGGCGCCTGCCAAGGGCGTCCTCCAGCTCGCGGCGGCGCGCCACGGCCTCGCGCGAGGCCTTTGAGAGCGCGCCCATGCCCTCTTCGAGCTCGCGCTGGCGCACGCGGGCGTCCGAGAGGTCGCCGGCCACGCGCTCGTGCTCCTCGGTCACGTCTGCGCGCTGCTTGCGCATGGAGGAGAGCTGCATGCGCATCTCGGAGAGGCGCGAGACCATGTTCTTGCCCTTCTCCTCCAAAAGGCGCATGTCCGAGTCCATGCGGCCGAGGATGTCCTGCATGCGGCGGCGCTGCTCCCCAAGGTCGCCCACGAAGAGGCCCTTCTGCTCGAGGAGCGACTGGTACTTCTCTAGCTCGGCGGACTTCTCGTCCAGGCGATACTGGGCGAGCTCCACGGCGGCGTCCGCCTCGCGGCCGCGGGCGGAGAGCGTCCCGTAGGAGGCCTGCAGGCGGCGCAGGTCGTCCACAGCGAGCTGGGTGCGCAGCTCGGAGAGCCGGCCGGTGATGTCGTGGGCGCGCTTGGCCTTGTCAACCTGCCGCTCGAGGGGCTTGAGCTGGCGGCCTATCTCGCGCGCGACCACCTTGGCGCGCGCCAGGTTATCGTCCATCGAGGAGAGCTTGCGAAGGCTGCGCTCCTTGCGGCGGCGGTGCTTGGAGATGTCGGCCGCCTCCTCGATGAGCTCGCGACGCTCCTCGGGACGGCTTTGGAGGATGGAGTCGAGCTTTCCCTGGCTGATGATCGAGTGGGTGTCCTTGCCCAGGCCGGAGTCGTGGAGAATGTCCTGCACGTCCATGAGGCGCGCGGGCGCGCCGTTGATGAGGTACTCGGACTCGCCCGAGCGGTATATCCGGCGCGTGACGCCCACCTCGGCAAAGTCGATGGGCAACGTGCGGTCTGAGTTGTCGAGCACCAGCGTGACCTCCGCCACGCCCACGGCGGGCCTGGCGGAGCTGCCGGAGAAGATCACGTCCTCCATGGCCTGGCCGCGGAGCATCTTGGCGCTCTGCTCGCCCAGGACCCAGAGGATCGCATCGGAAACGTTCGACTTTCCCGAGCCGTTGGGGCCCACGACCACGTTGAGACCGGGGTCAAAGGTCATGGAGGTCCTGTCGGCGAAGGACTTGAAGCCCTTGAGGGCGAGCGACTTTAGATACAAGGGTTGGTCCTCTCGCTTCTCCGCCTAGTGCCCGTCGGCGTCGTCGGGGGCGCCGCAGACGCCCGTCCCCCCGTCGACGCCCTGTCCCATGCGCTCGAGCGCGTCCGCGGCGGCGGCGTTCTCGGAGCTTTTCTTCGAGGGGCCGGAGCCCCTGCCCACGCGCCTGCCGTCGACCAGCACCACCGAGGTGAAGGTGGGGTCGTGCGCGGGACCCTCCTCGCCCACGAGCTTGTACTCTGGGGCAAGGCGCAGGTCGTGCTGGGTGATCTCCTGCAGGCGCGACTTGGGGTTGATCGGGCTTTCGGAAAGGCGCTCGACAAGCTCGGGTGTGAAGTGCGGGGAGAGCGTGTCGAGCACGAACCTCTTCGTGTCCTGGTAGCCGGCATCCAGGTACAGAGCGCCCACGATGGACTCGTAGACGTTCTCCAGGGCGGAGTGCATGCCGCGCGCATGCGTGCCCTTCTCGGACTCGCCGACGATGATGAGCGACGCTATGCCCAAATCGCCCGACACCTCCGAGAGCGTCTCGCCCGAGACGAGCGAGATCTTGAGCCTCGTGAGCGCGCCCTCGTCGAGGCCGGGGAAGCGCTCGAAGAGCTCGGTGGCGACGATGGCGCCCAGGATGGAGTCACCCAAGAACTCGAGTCTCTCGTAGGAGGCCGAGACGGGCTTTCCCTCCGCCGCCGAGGGGTGCGTGATGGCGGACGTTATGAGCCTTTTGTCAGTGAACCGGTGGCCGCAGACGCGCTCCACCTCGCTGACCCTTTCATGCGTGTTCAAGTGAGAGAGCTCCCCTGCCTAGCTTTGCTGAGCGGCCTCGATGGCGCCCACGGCGTCACCCACGGTGGCGATCTTCTCGAGGGCCTCGTCGTCGAAGGTGAGGTCGAACTCGTCCTCGAGGGCGGTGACCAGCTCGAGCAGATCGAAGGAGTCTGCGCCGAGATCCTTGAAGACGGTCTGTTCGGTGGGCTCCACGCCTGCGGGAACCTCGAGGGTCTCGCTTACGACCGAGATGACCTTCTCGAGGATGACGTCATGGTCCATGGGTTCCTCCTTGCGGATTGACGTTGCTGCTCGCGCACGGCGCATGGTGCCACGCGCACGAGCCTATGGTACCCGTTACTCGGCCGTCTCGCAGGCCTTGGCAATACGCTCACAGAGCCGTCCGCGGACGGCGCGCGCGCAGGCCAGGGTGCCGTTTGCGACGGCCTCGGCGCTGGTGCTGCCGTGGCCCTTGACCACGGGCGCGCGCAGGCCGAGAAGGACGGCCCCGCCCGTCTCGTCACCCGAGAGCTCGCCCGCAACAGCCTTGAGCGCCGGCTTGAGCATGAGGGCGCCCAGGCCCGCGCGCTTGGACTGGCCCGCCGCGGCCTTGACGCGCGACACGATGAACTTGGCGGTCCCCTCGATGGCCTTCAGGGCGACGTTGCCCGTGAAGCCGTCGGCCACGATCACGTCATAGGTGCCGGCGAGAAGGTCGGTGCCCTCGGCGTTGCCCACAAAGCCGCAATTGCCGGCCGCGAGCGCCTCGTGGTAGGCAAGGGCGAGCTCGGAGCCCTTGGTGTCCTCGGAGCCGTTGCAGAGCAGCGCCACGCGCGGCGCCTCGACGCCGAGGACCACCTGCGCGTAGGCACGTCCCATGTGGGCGAACTGCACGATCGCGTCAGGGTGTACGTCGGCGTTGGCGCCGCAGTCGAGAAGGACCGTCCTTGTGCCGGAGATGCCGGGGGCGGCGAGCGTGAGCGCCGGGCGGCGGACGCCCTTGATGCGCCCGATGCCGAAGGTCGCGGCCGTGAGCACGGCACCCGTGGAGCCGGCGGAGAAGAGGCCGTCGGCCTGGCCCGCGCGCACGGCGGAGGCGGCGCGCACGATGCTCGCGTCCTTCTTCTTGCGCACGGCGCCGGCGGGATGCTCGTCCATGGCGATGACCTCGGTGGTCACGAGGGCGCTTGCGCGCTCGTGGTCGCGGGCGAAGGGCTCGACCACCGAGGAATCGCCCGCCACAAGGGCCTTGAGCTCGGGGTCGAGCTCCAGGGCCTTGGCCACGCCCGCGAGCAGGACGGCGGGCTTTCGGTCGGAGCCCATGACATCGACGCAGATGGTGGTCATCTATCCTCCAAGATCGCTGTGGGGCGCTCGCGCGCAAAATGAAAAAGGAGGCCGACCCCAGAAGGGACCGACCTCCCAGGCCATGTGACCGGCGCGGGGCTACTCGGTGACAACGACCTCGCGGTCCTTGTAGTAGCCGCAGTTGGGGCACACGTGGTGCGGGAGCTTGGGGGCCCCGCAACGCGGGCACACGGAACGGGCCGGAGTGGCGACCTTGCTGTTGGCCGAACGACGGGTGCGCGTGGCTGCACGGCCCTTTTTTTGCTTAGGAACTGCCATCTTGAACCTCTCTTGCTCCTACGCCGCGCCCCTCGTGGTGACGCGGGGCAACGTGACCAAAAATCATGCGTTGGTGACTATACCACGCAATGGGGGAAACGCGCCAGTTACGGCAATATCTTCACGCTACGGCCGGCGTCCGGCACGCGGGCGCGGGCCTTTCCCCATGCCACCGCATGCACGGTTCCTACGCGGCTGCAACCAAATTCCGTTTGACGGCATCCTACTATCAGTATAAGGTACTAATTAGTAACAGTTACTACAAGGGAATGCGCATTGTGAGCAGGAACACGATCCAAAAGGCACTCGTCCTGGCGGCAGTGAGGAGGTTGCGCAACCACGCTACGGCAGACGAGGTCTATCAAGACGTGAGGAAAGGCCATCCCAGCATCAGCAAGGGGACGGTCTACCGAAACCTCAGCGACCTTGACAAGGAGGGGGAGATTAGAAAACGGCCATTTCTCGGCAGCATCGATCGATACGACCATATCGCCACCGATCACTACCACGCCATATGTGACAAGTGCGGGAGGGTCTTCGATGTCGATATGGACTACCCGCAAGGCCTGGAGGGATCCGTCAAGGACGGCCATGGGTCCAGGTTTACGGGCCACGACATCGTGTTTAGGGGAGTCTGTCCAGAGTGTCAGGAGAGGGAGCAACAATGAGGAGCTATACAACGTTTTCGCTGCAGTACGCGCACAGGTTCTACGGCTTCAGGGGCGAGGCGCAGTACCTGCACGGCCATACCGGCGTGCTGACGATTGAGGTAGAGGACACCATCAACGACGGCGTCAACATGGTCTTCCCCTGCAACGAGATAAAGAAGACCGCATGGGACGCCTTGAAGAACTTCGACCATGCCCTGATTCTCAGGGAAGACGACCCCCTGCTTCCCGCCATCCTCGATGTGTACGAGCAGCAGGGCATCAGGGATGGCGCCCCTCAGAACCAGATGAAGGGCGAGGCGTTCAAGACCGATCTTGCGACGGCATACCCTGACTGCCGACTCGTCGTCACCAAGGAGACCATGACCGTCGAGGGCATGATCAAGATCGTCTACGATCTTCTGAAGGACAAGCTCAACATCGCAAAGCTGACCTTCACCAGTGGAGACAACGCCGCGTGCCAGGAGTACGAGACCGCCGGGACCACAGCTCGCTGCCCCCTGTGCGGCATCGCCCTCAACGAGCAGGGCGTCTGCCCGAAGTGCGGCTACGGGAAGTAACGCACGGGTCGGCGACCGGCCGTGCCGCCGTCAGGGAAAGGCGCGGGCCCGGGCCCTTCCAACGGTCGTTGCGCAGAGGGTCGCGGTAAGGAGAAGGGTGCCGGACGTGCGTCCGGCACCCTTCTCCAACGCCGATGACGCCGCCCGTCATGCGGCAGCGCCCCTATCGGGCGGATTGACGCCCGGTGCCGCGATGCTCACCCGAGGTTCATCCCGCCGACGCCTCTCAAATCACGCGAGGCGTCGCCATACACAAAATCAACGAAGCTCCGCCACGCGGTGTGCGCCTGATCGGAGAGGGCAAGGTCTCGGAAGCCCACGAGTCGGCTGATCTTGGCGTACGTCCTGGCGACGGCATAATCTGACGCCTTATAGCTCGCCTCACCCCCGCATTCCATCATGACAGCTTATTGTTAGGGCATCCGTTTCCTCACTCTGCGGGCGGCGCGCCGTCCTGGGGTTGGTCGCCGGCGCTCGGGGAGGCGTCGTCGCCGTTCCCCCCGTTATCCAAGTCGAGCGAGGCGAGAGCCGCAAAGGGGCTCGCCTTGAGGCGGCCCTCCTCGATCTGGGCGGCGTGCCCGCAGTCCCCCTCGTTGAGGTTGGCGCCGCAGACGGGGCAGAGGCCCTTGCAGTCCGGCTGGCACAGCACCACGAAGGGCGTCTCCATGACAAGCGCCGAGAGAAGCGCGTCGGAGAGGTCGATGGTGTTGTCGGCCGAGACGAGCGAGAAGTCGAGCTCGCCGTCATCGTCGTCGCCCGTGTCCTCGGGCTCCTCGAAGAGGTAATACTCGTCCACCTCGCCGCTCACGTCGAACTCCGCGCTGCTCAGGCAACGGTCGCAGGAGCCCTCGACGTGCGTCGTGAGGATGCCCGTGGCAAGGATGCCCTCGCCGGCGTTGGTGAGCATGAGGTCGTAGTCGATGCCCGAGGGCAGCGAGAACTCGCGCTCGCCAAGCGCATAGGACCCCTCGTCGAGGTGCCCCCGCAGGGGCAGGGTGTCTCCGGCCTCGCCGAGGCGCGCGTCAAGCGCGAAGATCACAGGCTGCATGGCGCTTACCAGGGAACGTTGTTCGTGGTGTTGCGTGGGCCGGAGTTCTCGTCGAGCGTCTGGCGGACGCGGGAGACCGAGTTGGTAAGCGACTTGAGGTTCTCCTCGAGGTGCGCAAGCACGGTGTCGGCGTACTCCTCGGCGTTGTAGCGGGTGTCGCGCTCGTACTGGGCGGCCTGGTCCTTGATGCTGTCGGCCTGCTGCTGGGCGAGGCGCACGACCTCCTGGTCGCCGGCGAGGATCATGGCCTGCTGCTGGGCGTCGGCGATGATGCTGTCGGCCTGCTGCTGGGCGCGGTCGAGCGTCTCCTGCTCCTCCTTGAGGATGCGCCGGGCGTCCTGGAACTCCTGCGGGAAGACCCTGCGGATCTCGTCGAGGATCTCGTACACGTCCTGGGCGTCGACGATCTTCTTCTGGCCGCCGCCGGTGAGCGGGGACTTCGCCTCGTTCACCAGCTGTTCGAGCTCGTCGACCAGGCTCTCTATTTCCTCACCCGGCTGCATCCAGGTCTCCTTTCGAATACGGGCCACTGCTCGGGCGTGCCCGTGCGCTGCCCGAGGGGCATATCATATCGATGGTAGCAGAAAAGCGCCGCAAGTCCCCAAGCGAGCCAAAGCTCACGCATAGTGCGCACGGAGGCGCTCGGCCACGCTGGGGGGCACGAGGAAGTCCACGTTGCCGCCCATCGCGGCTATCTCGCGCACGATGGAGGACGAGACGTACCCGTACTGGGGGTTTGACATGACGAAGATGGACTCCAGATCCGGTGCCATGTAGGTGTTGAGGTCCGCCTGCTGCAGCTCGTACTCGAAGTCGGTGGTGGCGCGCAGCCCCTTGACCACGCCGCCGGCGCCGCGCTCCTTGCAGAACTCCACGAGAAGGCCGCAGAAGGGCGCCACCTCGATGCCCTCGGTCATGTCGCCATCCCGAAGGGCGCCCTCGAGCATGTCCACGCGCTCCCGGAGCGTGAACTCGGTGCCGGTGCCGTTCTTGCGGCGTGACTCCGCCACGGCAACCGTGACCTGTGGGAAGAGCTTGCGCGCGCGGCGGATCACGTCCATGTGGCCCAGCGTCACCGGGTCGAAGGTGCCGGGCACCACCACGTGGGTGCAGAGTTCGCTAGTCAACGTCAGGTCCTTTCGCCTTGAGAAGGTCCACGCAGGTGATGCCGTAGCGCTTGGTCCTTATGGGAACAAGCCCCGTCACGGAAAGCCCCGGCGCGTCCGCGGAGCGCTCGTAGACCACGATCGCCCCCCGGCACAGCGCGCCATGCGCAGAGAGGCGTTCGAGCATGGCGCTCACGGCGCTCGCCGACATGGCATACGGCGGGTCGAGGAGGACCACGTCGAACGGGGCCCCGAAAATGGAACCCCTCTCCGCGAGTCGGCAGGCGTCGCCGCGCAACACGGAAAACGAGTCCCTCTCGGCCCCCACGAGGGCGAGGTTGCGGCGAACCCCGGCGGCCGCGCGCGGGTCCTGGTCGATGAAGGTGCAGCGCGCGGCGCCGCGCGAGAGGAGCTCGATGCCCATGGCGCCGGACCCCGCGAAGGCGTCGAGCACCGAGGCGCCCCCCATGTCGAGGCCGCGCGCCGAGAGGATCATCGACGCCATGGCCTCGCGCGCGCGGTCCGTCGTGGGCCGCGTGACGGCTCGGCCCTCGGGGGGCTCAAGGGGTCTCCCGCCCCACTTTCCGCTGACCACCCTCATGCCTTGTCCAGCTCCTCGAAGTAGGCGCCAAAGCGGTCCCTGGCCTCCAGCGCCATGGGCCTGAGCGCCGGGTCGGCAAGGGACGGGTCCCTGGCAAAGACCTCCAGCGCGTCCTCGTGCGCCGCCACCACGAGGTCCTCGTCTGCCGCAAGGTCGCTCACGCGAAGCGTGATGCCACCGTGCTGCCGGTATCCCAGGACCTCGCCCTCTCGCCGCAGCCTGAGGTCGAGCCGGGCGAGCTCGAAGCCGTCGGAGGTGCGCTCGAGGGCCGAGAGGCGCTTGCGCGCCGGCGTGCCCTGCCTCGCCGCGCACGAGAGCCACACCTCGCCCGGCCAGTCGCCGCGCCCCACGCGACCGCGCAGCTGGTGCAGGGTCGCCAGGCCAAAGCGGTCGGCATCGTGTACGAGCATCACCGTGGCGTTGGGCACGTCGACGCCCACCTCGACCACCGTGGTGGACACAAGGACGCTCACCCTCCCGGCACGGAAGCCCTCCATGACCGCGTCCTTCTCGGCGGCGGGCATGCGACCGGTGAGCAGGGCGCACGCAAAGTCCGGGAAGATGCGCTCCGAGAGCTCGGCCATGGTCGCGGTGGCCGAGCGCACGTGCTTGCTGCGGCTTCGCTGGGCCTCGGGAACGTCGTCGAGGTCCGTCCCCAGCCCGTCGCCGGCATCGGCGTCGTCCACCAAAGGGCAGATCACGTAGGCCTGGCGTCCCGCCTCGACGGCGTCGCGGATGGAGCCATAGGCAAGGTCGAGGCTCTCGGGGGTGATGACGCGCGTGGCGACCCCTGCCGTGGCCCTGGGTCGCCGCCGTATGCACGAGAGCGAGACGTCGCCGTAGATCGAGAGCGCGAGCGTGCGCGGGATGGGCGTCGCCGTCATGGCGAGCAGGTCCGCCCCCGCCCCCTTGCGGCGAAGGGACGCCCGCTGGTCCACGCCGAAGCGGTGCTGCTCGTCGATGACCACAAGCGTGAGACGCGCGAATGCTATATCGTCGGAGAGAAGCGCGGTGGTGCCAAAGGTGACGCAGAGCTCGCCTGCGGCCACGCGCCTGGCCGTCTGCGCGCGCTCGGCGGCCGGCGTCGCCCCCGTGACGAGCGCCCAGGTGATGCCTGCGGCGTCAAGCACGGGGCCGAGCTTCTCGGCATACTGGCGCGCAAGGACCGAGGTTGGCGCCATGACGGCGGCCTGGGTCCCGGTGTCTGCGACGGCGGCGAGCGCCACGGCGGCGACGGCCGTCTTGCCCGTGCCCACGTCGCCCAAGAGCAGCCGGTTCATGACGCGGGGCGACGCCATGTCGGCAAGGGCCTGGTCCGCGGCCGCGCGCTGCTCGTCCGTGAGCGAGAAGGGCAGCGCCGCGAGAAGGGCGTCCATGTGCGGGCCGGAGCGCGCGTGCTCGGTGGCGCGAACGTCTCCCAGCTCGATGGCCTGGCGGCTGAGGAGGGCCACCTGAAGGCAGAGGAGCTCGTCGTACGCGAGGCGTCGGCGGGCCTGCTCTGCCGTGGCGAGCGTCTGCGGGAAGTGGACCTCGCGGATAGCGCGCGCGAGCGCCATGAGGCCGTGGCGCGCCGCGAGCGGGGCGGGCAGCCAGTCGGCCACGTCGCCGACGTCGGCGATGGCGCACGAGACGATGCGCCGCATCCAGGAGGTGGTGAGCCCCTCCCCCACGGGATGCACGGGCAGCACGCGACGATAGGCCGACGCGCCGTCTTTTGGCTCCAGGATCTCGTGGAAGGGAGCACGCATCTGCTTGAAGCCGAAGGCGAAGCCCACCTTGCCGGAGAGCGCCACCTTGTCGCCGCGCCTTACCTGCTCGGCCAGCCAGGGTTGGCCGAAGAAGCTTGCGGAGAGCACGCCCGTCTCGTCGAACACGTAGAGCTCGACCACGCTGAGGCGGGGCCTTGGCCGCTTGAGCTTGACCTTGTCGACGGTGCCCACCACCGTGACCTCGCTGCCCAGGTCGGCGTGGCTTATGGGCACCACGTGGGAGTAGTCCACATAGCGGTGCGGAACGTGCAGGAAGAGGTCGCGCACGCGGTGGACGCCAAGCCGCTCCAGGGCATCAAGGCGCGAGGATGCGCCCCGCGTCGAGACGTAGCGCAGGCGCGAGACGCCGTCCGTGAGGGCAAGCGTCCTGTCAATGCGCCCCGCAGCCGCCCCGACGCTTGGGGTGGCGCCCGTGGGCGACGGCTGCGGGGCACCCATGGGCGGCTACTCGATGGAGAAGACGATGGGATAGAGGGGCTGCTCGCCGCGGTGGGAGTCGATCTCGAGCGAGGGCTCGGCATCTGAGATGGCGGCGATGATCTCCTCGAAGGAGGCGTCGTCGAGGTCGGCGCCGGCGAGGATGGTGAGGGTGTCGCCCTCCTCGGCCTCCTGCATGCGGCGCACGAGCTTGACCGTGACGTCTCTCACCGAGGAGCCCACCACCGTGATGGCGCCGTCCTCGATGCCCATGACGTCGCCCGCGTGGATGAGCGAGCCGTCGGCGGCCTGGGAGTCCCGCACAGCACGGGTGACCTCGCCGCCGCGCACCTCGGAGATGGCCTCGCCCATGGCCTCGACGTTGTCCTCAAGGGTGCCCTCGGCGTCTGCCGCGAACATCGCCGAGAAGGCCTGGGGGACGGTCTTGGTGGGGACCACGGCGACGCGGACTCCCTCGCAGGCGGTGGCGGCGGCCTCGGCGGCCATGCGGATGTTGCCGTTGTCGGGGAGAACTATCACGCTCTCGGCATTGGCCTTCTCGACCGCAGCAAGGATGTCGGCGGTGGAGGGGTTCATGGTCTGCCCGCCGGAGACGACCACGTCGACGCCGAGCGAGGTGAGGATGGACGCCTCGCCGGAGCCGGCCGCCACCGCGACAAATCCCAGCGGCTTTCTGGGGGCCTTCTCCCCGACGGCCTTGTCGGCCGCGATCTTTGCCGTGCGCTCGTGGGCCTCGAGGTCCATGTTGTGGATGAAGACCTCGAAGATCTGGCCGCGCTCGAGCATGTAGGCCAGGACCTTGTCGGGCGTGTTGGAGTGGACGTGTACCTTGAAGTCGGGGTACTCGCCCACGAGCAGCTCGCAGTCGCCCATGGTGGCGAGGAACGCGAGCGCGGCGTCACGGTCGAACGACTCGTCGTTGGCGTGGAACAGGAACTCGTTGCAGTAGCGGTACTGCGACCCCTCCCAGTCGTCGTTGAGCTCGATGGCGACCTTGGAGGAGACGGCGGCCTTGGCACCCGCGGAGTCGACGGTGGTCTTGAAGTCCGTGACCTCGCCGGCCTTGCCCTCGGCGGCGTTCACGAAGGCCTCGAAGAAGGTGGCGAAGCCAAAGGCGCCCGAGTCGACCACGCCGTTCTCCTTGAGGACGGGCAGGAGCTCGGGCGTGCGGGCGACGGACTCGTACGCCTCGATGACGAGCGCGTCGAGCATCTCGGTAGCCGTGACGCGGGCCTTCTCGAGCTTGTCGGCGCGGGTGGACATGTCGCGCAGGACGGTGAGGATGGTGCCCTCGACCGGCTTGCGGACGGCCTTGAAGGCAACCTTCACCGAGCGGCGAAACGCATGTGCGATGTCCGCGGCCGTGGGGTTGTCCTGGTCCTTTGCGTCGCAGAGGCCCTCGGCAAGGCCGCGCAGGATCTGGGAGGTGATGACGCCGGAGTTGCCGCGCGCGCCCATGAGCGAGCCATGGGTGATAGCCTTGGCGATGTCCTCGATGGTGGCGTCCCGGGAGAGCGCCTCCACCTCCTTGACGACGGTCCCCAGGGTGAGCGACATGTTGGTGCCCGTGTCGCCGTCGGGGACGGGGAAGACGTTGAGCTTGTTGATGTCCTCGGCTCGCTCGGCAACGGCGCTCGCCGCCACGGGGAAGCACGTGCGGATGACTGACGCGATCATCTTATTGGACCTCGGTTCTCTCTGCGGCGGCCTAGCGATTGGAGCGGAGGCCCTCGATATGGACAGTGACCTTGACGTCGACGATTTCTGCGATCTGCTTCAGGATGAACTTGACGGAGCTGGCGAGGTTGCTCACGACCGACGCCATGTTGACGCCTTGCTCGACGATGATGTGGAGGTCGACCGAGAGGTGCCCGTCCGGCGTGACGGCAACGTCGATGCCGCGGCGGAGACGGTTGATGGGCAGGAGCTGTGCGACGCCGCCCTGCTCGTCGATGGCCGCCATGCCAACGACGCCATAGCACTCCAGTGCGGCATAGCCAGCCAGGTCTGCGATGCAGTCGTTAGACACCTTGAGCGTTCCTGGAACGACACCGGCCATGGAATCTCCTCTCAAAGCCCCCGCGGGCGGAGGCGTTGGCACCGACACAAGTCCAAGCGATTATAACGCAGGGCAGCGCGCTCACGCGACTCCGCCACGCGACAACAGAAAGGGAGGGCCAGCGATGTGGCCCTCCCCTGCCGGCAACCGGGATGGGCGGCGGCGCGGTGCGCAGACGCGCCTAGTTGGTCGCGTCCTGGTAGAACTCCCAGGCCTCCCTGTCGGTGGCGCCCTCGTGGACGATCATGCGGATGGCCTTGGCCATCTCGACGGGATGCGGGCTCTGGAAGATGTTGCGGCCCATGTCGACGCCGTGGGCGCCCTTGCGCATCACGTCATACGCAAGCGCAAGCGCGTCGGGCTCGGGGAGCTTCTTGCCGCCGGCGACCACGACGGGCACGGGGCAGCCCGCGACGACCTTCTCGAACTCGTCGCACTGGTAGGTCTTCACTATCTGGGCGCCCATCTCGGCGATGATCCTGGTCGCGAGCCCAAAGTAGCGGCTCGTGCGCTCCATGTCCTTGCCCACGGCGGTGACGCCCATCGTGGGGATGTCGTAGGCCATGCCGGCATTGATTGCCTGATTCAGGTTGTCAAGGCTCTCGAGCTGCCCGTCGGCGCCGATGAAGACCTGGACGGCCATGCAGTCGGCGTTCATGCGGATGGCGTCGTCGATGTCAACGTTCAGGATCTCGTGGGAGAGGTCGTCCTGGATCATCGAGGATCCGGCCGAGACGCGCAGCGCGATGCCCTTGTTGGCCACCGTCTCGGGGGGCATGCATGTGCGCATCATGCCACGGGTGCCCATCATGCAGTCCATGTACGGCGCGAGCTCGGGCAGGAGCAGGTCAAGGCGCTCCAGGCCGGTGGCGGGCCCCATGAAGTACCCGTGGTCGAAGGCGAACATGACGGTGTTGCCGCTCTTGGGGTCGAAGATGTTCGCGAGGTGCTTCTTCATGCCCCAGCCGAGGTCGTTGGCACCCCTGAGATAGAAGCCCTTGTCGTTTGCGAACGGCTGGTCCACGCGGAAGTCCTTCTCAACCTTGTCGACGTTTTCAGCCATGTGGCTCTCCAATCTATGACGAGCGAAACGGTGTGCGTAAGGCCCGGCCGTCACCAAGCCGGGGCCGCCGGCACGAGTCCGGCGGCCCTGGGGGAAGGGGCCCATCGGCTAGAAGTTGTAGTCGTTCACGTTCTCCTTGGTGAAGACCAGCCGCTCGGGCAGCAGGATGACGCCGTTGTTCTCGCCCTTGGTCGAGACGCCCTCGGCGATGCTGTCGTTGGGCAGGACCTCGCACTCGCCCACGTCGGGGATGTCGATCTTGTCGCCGACCTTGACCGTGTTGCCGGCAGCCAGGTACGCGGCGGCGTAGCAGCCCATGGCACCCTGCAGGCCGCAGTCCCACAGGCCCCAGTTGTAGATGGTGCCGTTGGAGCAGTACTGCTTGACCGAGTTGGGCGACGCGAAGCCGGTGATGGTGATGGTGTCCTGGTTGTAGCCCTTGTTCTCGGCAGCCTGGAGCTGGCCGGGCAGCGCCGTGGAGTCGTTGCAGATGATGAGGTCGATGTCAGGGTAGGCGTCAAGGACGGCCTCACCGATGGTGATGGCCTTCTCGGCATCCTGCTCGGAATAGTAGTTGTCGGGATGGACGTTCTGCCACTTCGGGTAGGTCTCGGAGATGTACTTCTCGGCCGCGACGTGCCAGGAGTTCTGGTCGGTGACGGTTGCCTGCGAGTAGTGCCAGCAGTAGGTGATGGCGTCGCTGTCAGGGTCCTTTCCGCGCCGCTTGAGGCCGTCGACGCCCATGTCGACGAGCATCTTGCCGAGGATGTCGGGCGTGCCCTGGGAGACCATGAGGCAGCGGTCCTCGGGGTTGGCGTCGGAGTCCCACGTACACACGACGACGCCGGAGTCGGTTGCCTTCTTGAGGGCGTCGGAGACGCCGTTGGCGTCAACCGTGGAGATGCAGAGGGCATCGACGCCAGCGGCAACCTCCTGGTTGATGACGGAGACCTGCGCCGAGACCGAGGCCGTGGAGTCGCCGACGTAGTCGACCGTGAAGCCCCACTTCTTGGCGTGCTCCTGGGCGCCATTGTTGGCGGACTCGAAGAACGCGTTGCCGGTCACCTTGGGGATGAACGCAACGGTCTTGCCGGCGACGTCGCCGGTCGATGGGCCGGAGCCCGCCGGCGAGGAGCCAGAGGCGCCCGAGCCGGACCCGCCGCAGCCGACGAGGCCGAGGCCGACGGTGGCCACGGAGACACCCATGAGCCTGCAAAAGTTCCTACGAGAGAGCTGTGACATTGCTAACCTCCACCTTCCCATTCCTTGGGACTCTCGTCCCCCTTGTCTCACGCCCTTCATGCGTACCGCGCTACGACTTCTGGGCGTCCTTCCTGAAGAACAGTGACTTGACCGTCGCCCCCACGCTCTGGTGGCTGGCAACCGAGCGACCCACGATGATGGCCACGAGCAGGATGCCGACGGGGATGTCCAGATACTGCGTGCCGACCTTGAAGCACAGGGGCAGGCCGAACCTGAGGAGCGCGATGGCGAGCGAGGAGAGCGCCGTGCCAAAGACCGAGCCCTTGCCGCCCGTGGAGAGGGTGCCGCCCAGGACGACCGCCGTGACGATGTCCATCGTGAGGTCGCTGCCGAGGTCGGACTTGGCTGTGCCGAGGTAGGACGTGAGGACGATGCCGGCAATCGCGGCGGCGATGCCGCTCAGGACGTAGGTCGACATGATCACGCGACGGGAGTTGATGCCGGAGAACTCGGCGGCGCTGGGGTTGACGCCGCAGAGGAAGACCTTGCGGCCGTACTTGGTCTTGTGGAGCAGGACGAACGCGACGGCGAGCATGACGACGTAGATCACGATCTGGAGCGGGATGACCCCGCCTATCTTGTACTGCCCTATGACCTTGAACTCGTCGGGGAAGCAGCCGATGCCCTGGTAGCTTGCCGTGCTGGAGAGCGTGGAGACGAGAAGCGCGATGCCCGAGTAGAGGAAGCTCCCGCCCAGGGTGACGACCATCGCCTGGACGCCGCAGTAGGCGATGAAGAAGCCGGAGAGCGCCCCGCAGGCGGCGGCCACGACGATGGCGAGCAGGCACGACTGCATGATCGAGAAGCCGAAGTCCTGCCAGGTGACGCCGATGATGATCGACGTCAGGCCCACGAGCGAGGCCACCTGGATGTCGATGCCGCCGGTGATCATGACGAAGGTCACGAAGAGCGAGATGATCATGACCGACATGGAGTCGTCGATGCTCGTGAGGAGCAGCTGCGGCTTCAGGAACTTGGGATTGGCCGCGCCAAAGATGGCGAACTCGAGAACGACGAGCGCGACGAGCATGAGGTTCCAGCTGGCCTGCCCGCTCCTGAGGAGGGCCAGGCCCCTCTCCTTGGGTGCCGCCCCCTTGCTGGCAGCAGACGCCCCGCTGCTTGCCGCCATGGCTACTCGCCTCCCTTCTCGGACGCGCCTGCGACCGCCTGGTCGGAACAGACCCGGGCGAGCAGGCGCGCGTGGTGGTTCTTGACGACGCTCCTGTGCTGGATGAGCGCGTCCGCGACGACGATCACGATGAGGATGATGCCGGTGATGGCGTTGTCGTAGTTGGACGAGAAGCCCATGAAGACGAGCAGGTAGCTGATGGAGGCCATGATCACGGCGCCCACCGCGGCGCCCATGACGGAGCCGACGCCGCCCACCAGGCTAATGCCCCCGAGCACGCAGGCCGCGATGGCCTTCATCTCGTAGCCGCTGCCGGAGTCGGCGGTGACGAAGCCGATGCGGCTCGTGAAGATGATGCCAGCGATGGCAGAGAGCACGCCGCAGATGACGTAGGCGAGCACCTTCGTGCGCCTGGCGGGGATGCCGACGAGCTCGGCGCCGCTTGCGTTGTCGCCCACGGCGATGAAGTAGCGTCCGTGGCGGGTCTTGGCCGTGAGCGCCCATATCACGACGGTGAGCGCCATGGCGGCACAGTAGTACACCGTAAGGCCGCCCACGGCCGTGACGGCCGAGAAGTCCTTGAAGTCCTTGGGGAGGTTCTCAACCCAGGCGCCGTTGGTGTAGAGGTACATGAGGCCGCGCAGGATGCCGCAGATTCCCAGCGTGAAGATGAGCGACGGCGCACGCATGATGGCGACGCCCCAGCCGTTGATGAGGCCGACGGCCGCGCCGATGAGGACGCCAACGAGGACCGCCGCCGGGACGGGCGCGCCGTCGCGCAGCATCGAGCCCACGACGGTGGCGACAATGCCCAGGTTGGCACCGACGGAGACGTCTATCTCGCCGATGAAGAGGGTGAACGCCATGCCCACGGCGACAAGCGTGTACACGACCGACGTGTTGAAGCATGCGGAGACGTTCGACGAGTTGAGAAACGACGGGTTTATCAGCCCCACCACCAGGAAGAGGGCGATGAGGAACAGGACGCTGCTCAACTCCCTCGCATGCAACAGCTTCTTCAGCGCTTTCACCGTGACACACACCTTCCGTCAGCGACACCTGCCCTAGGGACCGCAGTGCTATGAGGCGACCTTCTCTCCCGCGCCCTCGTTGTAGACACCGAAGGACGCCGCCATGAGGTTGTCCTGGGTTATCTCGCCCTTCTTGAACTCGTGGTTGATACGGCCCCGGAACATGGTCACCGCGCGGTCGGCCAGCTCCACGACCTCCTCCATGTCGCTCGAGATGAGAAGGATCGAGACGCCCGTCTTCCTCAGGTCTTGGAGCACCGCGTAGACGTCGCCGCGGGCCGCGGCGTCAATGCCGCGCGTGGGTTCGTCGAGGATGACGAGGCGCGGCTGGGACGCGAAGGCGCGGGCGATGACTATCTTCTGCTGGTTTCCGCCGGAGAGGCTTCCCACCTCCTGGTCGAGGCCCATGATCTTGGTGTGGAAGCTGTCGACGTAGGACTGGGAGATCCTGTCCTCATCAACCCTGTTGAGGAAGAGGGGGCCCAGGCGCCCGCCGTTGAGGATCGAGGCCGTGGTGTTCTCGGCGACGCCCCGGATGCGGAAGATCCCGTTTGCGAAGCGGTCCTCGGAGACGTAGTTGATGCCCTCCTCGATGACCCGCCGCGTGCTCTCGCCCGTGATGTCCCTGCCGTCGAGAAGCACCTTGCCGCCCAGGACCTTGTCGCGGCCGAAGATGGTGGTTGCCATCTCCGTGCGCCCGGCACCCACGACGCCTGCGAGGCCAACCATCTCGCCCGGGTAGATCTTGAGGTTCACGTGCGAGAAGCCATAGCCGGTGAAGTCCCGGAGCTCCAGGACGGGCCTGGCATCGCGGTCGATCTCGGACAGGGGGCTCGGCGAGGCCTTGGCCTCGCGCTTCTTGGTGTCGGGCGGAAGGAGGCCGCGGATGAGGTCATCGCGCGTGAACTCGGAGACCTTGCCCCGCATGGCGATGACGCCGTCGCACATGACCGAGACGCGGTCGGCGATCTCGAAGACCTCCGTGAGCCTGTGCGTGATGTAGATGATGCCGATGCCCTTTGCCTTGAGGCTCCCGATCACCTTGAAGAGGCTCTTGACCTCGTCGAACGCAAGTGCGGAGGTGGGCTCGTCCAAGATGAGGACCTTCGAGCGGCGCATGATGCCGCGAAGGATCTCGACCATGCCCTGCTCGGCGATCGAGAGCGTCGAGGCCTTGCGCCCGAGGTCGAAGTGCCAGCCGATCTCGTCCATCGTCTGCCCGAGGCGACGGTCGAGCTCGCTCGGGCTCTCGGCAAAGCCAATCTCGACGTTCTCGCGGACGCTCATGTTGGGGAAGAGCATGGGCTCCTGGGGCACCATGTAGGTGCTGTTGGAAAGCGCCTCGCGGGTGCTGTTGTGCTCGATCTTGCGCCCCTCGATGTAGATCTCGCCGCAGTCCTGCGTGTAGATGCCCATGATGATCTTCATGAGGGTCGACTTGCCGGCGCCATTGCCGCCCACCAGGGCAATCGCCTCACCGGGCATGAGGTCGAGGCTCACGCCCTTGAGGACGTAGTTCGACCCAAACGCCTTGCAGATGTCGCGTACGGACAGCAGCGCGCCCTCGGCCTCGTGGGAGGAGGCGCGCTCGTTCGCATCCGCCATTACTGTCCCCCGTTCATAGAAAAGGTGCCGTCGAGAGAAACGGTTTAATGTATGGACTTTTGTTTACCTTATGAACACTCTACTGGTTTTTGCTTAGACGGATGCATGCGCATGGATGGATGGCCCCAAATTGGCGACATACGGTCGCGATGCGGCCGCAAATGGTGGGTGCATACCCGTCTGCATGCATGGGAATCCCTGTGCGGCCAGCTGAAAAAACAGGCAAATACTTGTGGTTTTACAGCGTCTTAGCCCAAGCCACCCAGACGCGGCCCCAAAAGCCGACATCAACCGTTTGCCGACGCCCTCCTGCGTTTGCGGGCAACGCCGACAGCGTGGTCGCCCCTTCGTGAGACAGTGTTCCCTGAGCTGCATTCTCTGTACAAACTCTGTTACAATTGTCCATGCATTAGTAATTTGTTCTAAGAGAGGCCTTTCATGGATGACTCGACCAACCTATATATGGTTAAGGCGGCGTGGTACTACTACATCGTTGGCTATACGCAGAGCGACATCGCATCCATGCTGGGGCTCTCGAGGGCTAAGGTGGTGCGCCTGCTCGACGAGGCGCGCGAGCAGGGCGTGGTGCAGTTCACCTTCAGGGCAAACGACAGCTCGCGCATGGGGCTCGAGCAGGAGTTCGTCAGCCGCTTTGGGCTTGACGGCGCCTTCATCGTCCCCACGTCGCTCGACAGGGCCGCGACCGAGGACTCCATCGCGCGCGCCACGTCCATGTACGTCTCGTCCCACCTCGGGGACGGGTCGTACCTCAACATGGGCTACGGCGCCATGATGAACAGGGTCATGGGGTACCTGTCGCGCGGGACCTGCCGCAACCTGAGCGTCATCAGCCTCACGGGAGGCGTCAACTTCTACTTGCAGGACATCCCGCCCAGCGTCATGTCCATCAGGCTCAACCTCCTTCCCTGCCCCATACTCCTCTCCACCAAGGAGCTCCGAGACGCCATGGTCCGGGAGCCGAGCATCACGAGCATCGCCAAGATGGTGGGCCTCGCCTCGATGAGCGTGGTGGGCATCGGCGGCATCTCCGACAACGCGACCATCCAGAAGAACGGCATGCTCACGAAGAGCGACTTCGAGCTGCTGCGCATGCGTGGCTCCGTGGGTGACATCCTCTGCCACTTCATCGACGTCGACGGCAACCCCCTTGACACCGACATCGAGTCGAGGATCGTCTCCACGAGCCTCTCCGCACTCGAGCGCATGAGCAACGTGGTGGCCGCCGCCGGGGGCGACGAGAAGGTGCGCGCGATTCGCGCGGTCCTCAGACACGGCTACGTCAACGCCCTCATCACCGACGAGCGGACCGCGCGAAAGGTCATCGAGGAGGACGACAGGCTCAAGGAGATGGTCCCATGAAGTACCTGATGGCAATCGATGCGGGAACGGGCAGCGTGCGAGCCGTGGTATTCGACACCAATGGCACGCAGGTGGGCGTGGCGCAGAGGGAGTGGACGCACCGCGAGGACCCGCGCTGGCCCGGGAGCATGGACTTTGACTGGAGGCGCAACTGGGACCTCGCCCGCGGCTGCGTGCGCGAGGTCCTTGCGTCGACGGGGGTCGACCCCTCAGACGTCGCTGCGGTATCGACCACCTGCATGCGCGAGGGCATCCTCCTCTATGATGCCGACGGCAACGAGATTTGGGCATGCGCAAACGTCGACGCGCGCAGCGACGATGAGGTGGCGCAGCTCATCGAGAAGGACCCCGCTCTCGAGCGCGAGCTCTACCTCGAGAGCGGCCAGACCTACGCCCTGGGCGCGCTTCCCAGGCTGCTCTGGGTCAAGAACAAGATGCCCGAGGTCTACGAGCGCGCGGCGACGCTCGGCATGTTCAACGACTGGCTCATCTATCGCCTCACGGGCGTGCTGGCCGTGGAGCCCTCCAACGGCTCGACCACCGGCATCATGAGCCTCGAGCGGCGCGACTGGGACCCCTCGATCTCCGAGCGATGCGGCCTGCGCGCGGACCTGTTCGGGCCCGTGCTCGAGTGCGGCTCTCTGGCCGGCCGCGTGAGCGCCCAGGGCGCAAGCGACACGGGGCTTTCCGAGGGGACGCCCGTTGTCGTGGGCGGCGGCGACTGCCAGCTGGGCATGATCGGCGTCGACGCATGCCTGCCGGGGCAGGCCGGCGTCTTTGGCGGCAGCTTCTGGCAGTACGAGTTCAACACCGCAAACCCCAAGACCGACGGCCAGTGCCGCGTGCGCGTGAACTGCCACGCCATCCCCGGCGTGTGGCAATACGAGGCCCTCGCCTTCAAGCCCGGGCTGGTCATGCGCTGGTTCCGCGATGCATTCTGCCAGGAGGAGAAGCGCATCGCCGGCGAGTCCGGCACGAGCGCCTACGACCTCATGGACGAGCGCGCCGCCGAGGTGCCCGTGGGCGCGGGCGGCATGGTGTGCTGCTTCAGCGACATCATGGACTACATCCACTGGACCCACGCCGCGCCGACGTTCACCAACTTCGAGCTCGACCCCGAAAGATACAACAAGGGCACCTTCTACCGTGCGATCCTCGAGAACACGGCGCTGCTCGTGAGGGGCCACATCGATCTTGTGCGCGAGTCCACGGGCAGCGAGCCCGATGAGCTGGTGTTTGCCGGAGGCGCATCCTACAGCGACCTCTGGGCGCAGATCGTGAGCGACGTCACCGGCAAGCCCGTGCGCGTGCCCGTGGTGAAGGAGGCGACGGCCCTTGGGGCGGCGATTCTCGCCGGCTACGGCGTTGGCATCTACCCAAGCGTCGCCGAGGGGGCGCGCCGGGTGGTGAAGATCGAGAAGACCTTCTCGCCCGACGTGGCAAACCATGCCGCGTATGAGGGGCTCTACGAGACGTGGCGCAAGGTCTATGCCGCGCAGCTGGGCCTGAGCGAGCGGGGAGTCACGAAGGGCATGTGGAGCGCACCTGGCATCAAGTAGGCCCGCGCCGCCGGAGGGCCTCAACCGCGCGGCGGCGCCCCGGCGTCAGGGCCCATGCCCGGCGCATGGCAACGCACAAGAGGAAGGATTGACATGTTTGTGACAAACGAGGGCGAGTTCGAATACCGCTTTGGCGACTCTGGCCCCAAGTACCTCATGAAGGGGCCGAGGGCGAACTTCGCGCTCGTCGCCTTCCAGCCGGAGCAGGACTTCGACGCACATCACCACAACGTGATGGAGGAGGACTTCTACATCCTCGAGGGCAAGATCGACATCGTTGTCGACGGCAAGGTCAACGTGCTCGAGCCTGGCGACTTCATCCACATCGAGCCGGGGGAGGTCCACTACGTGAACAACCCCTACGACAAGCCCGTGAAGATGGTATCGGTGCTGGCGCCCCACACCGACCCCGACAAGTTCATCGATCCCAAGCCCGCATACTAGGGGTCCGGTGCGCTGGTCGGCGGGATGTGCCGGGAACGCCTGGGCCCATCATCAGGGGTCGCAAGGTGGGGCCAAAACCAAGAAGTTGTGTATATCGCTTGCGGGGAGCCGCCCGAGTGGTATAGTTGCAAGGCTTGTTGATTAACGGGCGCGCGAGCGCCGCACTCTGGAGGTCAAGGTCATGTCGAAGGTTTGTGATATCTGCGGCAAGCATGCCGTCGCCGGTCGTTCCATCAGCCACTCCCACCGCACGGTCGCCCGCACGTTCAAGCCCAACATTCAGCGCGTCTCCGTCATCGTCGACGGCCAGCGCAAGAAGCTGAACGTCTGCACGAGGTGCCTCAAGAAGGGCAACCTCGTACGCGGCTAGATCTTTACGGACACAGCGCACGAAGCGAGGGCCGCACCGTATGGTGCGGCCCTCTCCTTTGCGGCCCGCCGAGACGCGCCTACTTCAGCAGGAACGCCGCGACGGCGCCGGAGCTCACCGATACCACGGCGTCCTCGCCCTCCACCACGTTCGAGATGCCAAGGTCGTTGAGAAGCCCCAGGGGGCTCTCCTCAAGGCACCACCTCATGCCCGACTCGCTGACGACCGTCCCCGGGGCCACGGCCACCGCGGAGAAGGTGCGCCCGCGCGCATCCGCGCCGAGCCGCCACTCGTCCGCGCCGCCCGCGGCCACCACGCGCATCTCGAACGCATCCTCGACCAGCGCGGGGCTTGCGTCGGCGGCACCGGCGAGGAGGCCCACCACGCCCAGCGCATGGTCCGGCCGGCCACCGGACGCGCAGGTCACCGTGAGGCGAAGCGGACGGGCCTGCCGCGCCGCCTCGTGACGCGCGCAGTCGATGGCAAGGGAGAGGTCGGTCGCGTACTTCTCGACGGGAAACGCAATCGAGCGGCCCGCCTGACCCCTCGCCCAGGCGTCGGTTTCCGCGGAGACGGAGTCATGGTCGCCGCTGTATACATCCGGCACCACGCCGGCGGCGCGGCACGCCTCGGCACCGCGGTCTGCCGCGACGACGTAGTCCGCCGCGGCGGCAAGTCGTGCGACCAGCGCCGGGGAGCTGGGCGCAGGCGACCCGTCGACCACAAGCGCGCGCAGGGGCCTTGCCCCGGGCGCAGCCGCACCCTGCATCATTGGCGCCCCGGCGAAGTCTTGGATGAGCGCCAGAGAAAGCTCCCCGAAGCCGTGAGCGTAGATGTCGCACCACGGCCTCACGTCCCGCTCGTCGCGCCCGTCGTGATCGTTCATGAGCCCAACCACGTTGAACCCCGCGCGCTTTGAGGTGCGCACGCCAAACGGCGCGTCCTCGAAGACCCAAGTCTCTCCCACCGGCGTGCCAAGGCGGCGGGCGGCCTCGAGGTAGACGTCGGGGAACGCCTTGTCACGGCCCCCCACCTGCTCGGTCGTCACGATGCCTTGAAAGAGGCGGGAGAGGCCGTGCGCCTCGAGCGCCACGCGCGCCTCGCGCAGTGGGGTCGAGGTCGCAACGACCATGGGGATTCCGGCGGAGGCCAGCTCCTCGAGGAATTCGCGGGCACCGGGCATGAGCGGGATGTCGGTCTCGTAGTGGTGGCGCACGATGGCGCAGACCTCCTCGTAAAGCTCGCTGGCGGAAGTCTCGATGCCCAGCTCGTCGTGCATGATCTGGCAACCGTCCCCCACGGTCACGCTCTCGACGCGAGCGAAGAACTCCTGGCCGACGTCATCGCGGCCGTGCGCGCGGGCCAGCTCGACGATCACGCTGTTCCACATGCGCATGGAGTCCACGAGCGTTCCGTCACAGTCGAAAATGGCACCCTTGAAAGCCATCGTTTCCCCTCCCCCTGCGGCAGGTCAGCCGTCGGGCAGCGAGCAGATTCGGTGTTGTCCACGGGCTTGCCGCGCGCGAGCTGGCGGCAACGCCCCTGGTTGGGTAAAGTATCCCATGGCCCGGACGTCGCCACCATCCACGTGGGCCAGCCTACAGCATCTGCACCAAGCTTCCGGAGGAAGAAGAACATGGCTCGTTATGACTACAAGTGCTCCTCATGCGGCTCAACCTTCGAGGTCGAGCACCCCATGAGCGCCCATCCCAAGGTGAACTGCCCAAAGTGCGGCCATGAGGCCGATCGCGTGTTCGAGACGTCCGGAATCGTGTTCAGGGGCTCCGGCTTCTACAACACCGACCAGAAGGGCAAGTAGGCCAGGTCCCCGGATGCCCCATCGGCAAGCGCCGTTGGGCCCAAGCCACGCTGCACGCACAAGGCCCCGTCGACTCCCGGCGGGGCCTTGTCACGAGAGCCACACCCACCACCGCCTGCCCGCCGTCGAGAGACATGGAGAAGCGCCAACGTCCGGGACCCCCCAGCGCAAAGTGGGCTAAGGTTATCTGCGCACAGGCATCGGGGCTCAGCCCCTCGATACAACGAAGCGCAAACGACGCCACAAGGCGGACGTGGGTTCCGGAGGCAGCATGTTTGACACGAACGGCGGGAGGGCCCCCTCAAAGAGGGTTGCGAGCTCCAAGCGCAAGCAAGGCATCGGGTTCGTTGGGAAGGGCGCGGGCTTCATCCCGACGGGCGATGCCAACGCGATGCCGGAGGGCATCGCGCGGAGCGGCAGGGGCGGACGAGGCGGGCGCTTTGTGGCGCGGACCCTCATCCCGCTTTTCGTCCTGGCAGCCCTTGTCGGTGGGGGCTACGTCTGGTGGGTGCGGCTCCGCCCGGTGCAGGTGACGGTGAACGGCACGCTCCAGAGCGTGACCGTCGGCACCACCGTCGACCAGATCAAGAGCGACGAGGGCATCCAGACCGCGCCGGGCAACTACGTGAGCGTCTCCGGGAACGTCCTCGCCGAGGGCGGGGGCTACCCGTACTCGGTGTCCATCGACGACAACGACGTGGGCTACGACGAGGCGAGCGCCTACAAGGTATCCGGCGGGGAGCGCATAGCCGTGAGCGACGGCGGGGACCGCACGGAGCCCTACACGGCCGAGACCGTGACCGAACAGCCCAAGCTCCTCATGGACGGCAACGTCGGCGCCATCAACTACATCTCGCAATGGGGGTCCGCCACCGTGAAGGACGTGCTCACCGGACAGGAATCCGGCGAGCAGGCCGACGGTACGGTCCACGAGCAGGGGCAGGACTGCGTCATCACCGTGAAGGACGTCCAGCCACGGGACAACCAGAAGATCGTGGCGCTCACCTTTGACGACGGGCCAAGCCAGTACACGGCCAGCTACCTGCAAGTCCTACAGGACAAGGGCGTCAAGGCGACCTTCTTCTGCCTGGGCAAGAGCGTCGACGCCAACCCCGATGCCGCCAAGGCCATCGTGGATGCCGGCTGCCAGATATGCAGCCACTCCTACGACCACCCCGACCTCAGGGCCGCGGAGCCCCAGACGGTCCTGGACCAGCTGAGCTCGTCATTCTCGTCCATAGAGAGCGCGACGGGCGCGAGGACCACGGCGTTTCGCCCGCCCTATGGGAGCTTCACGCAGCGAACCTGGCTCAGCACGCGGGGCGTGGCGACGGTGGCCGTGCGCTGGGACATCGACACCGAGGACTGGAAGCAGCCCGGGGCGGACCAGATCGCCTCGGCCGCCTGCGAGAGCGTACACCCCGGGAGCATCATCCTGATGCACGACGGTGGAGGGCCCCGCGACCAGGACGTCGAGGCGCTCCCGCGGATCATCGACACGCTCCAGTCCCGTGGGTACGCCTTCGTCACCATAGGCGAGCTTCTCGCAAGCGACGACTCCATCCCGTCCTCCATCGCGAGCTGCGACGCCACCATGCCCGAGGGTGCGATCTGGCCGGACGAGATTGGCTAGCGCGCCTTCCGAGGGAGACGCAGGCAAGAGGGCCGTGGGGGCTCTGGCAGACATGCGAGCAGGAGGCCCCACGGCCAGCGCCTCCCCCTAAGTCCGGGGTTCGGCAGGATGGTTCCGGCTGGCACCAGCTCGAACTCGCCACCGCTTCAGGCCCGCCTTCTGGATGCCGTTTGCGTTGTTCTCCATCGTCGCCTCCAAGCCGCGAGCGCAGGCGAAGCGATGGCGAGCCGTTGGGCCATCAGGCGCAGCCGGGGCGAGAGCCCGCGTCGCCCGACACGACGGAATGAAGGCGAGGGATGCCGAGCCTTCGGATGGTCGCTAGCCGACGGCGAGAGCGCGGTCGAACGCGTCGCGCTGCGAGCGCGGCACCTTGAACGCGATGGTCACCAGCCCCTCGTCGGCGAGGGCCGGGCGTCCCTGCGGGCGAACGACCCACGCGCCGGGCGTTCCGGGGTACTCCCCGCGCTCGGCCTCCTCGGCCATGCGCCCCTATGCGAACTGGCTGCGATAGAGCGCCGCGTACGCGCCGTCCTTGGCGAGAAGCGACTCGTGCGTCCCCTGCTCAATGATGGTGCCGCGGTCCATCACCAGGATGAGGTCCGCGTCGACGATCGTGGAGAGGCGGTGCGCTATCACGAAGCTCGTTCGGTTCTCCATGATGGCCTCCATCGCGCGGACGATGGCCTGCTCGGTGCGGGTGTCCACACTTGAGGTGGCCTCGTCGAGGATGAGCATGGCGGGGTCGGTGAGCATGGCGCGGGCGATGGTCAAAAGCTGGCGCTGCCCCTGGCTCACGTTTTCGCCGCCGTCGGTGAGCGGCGTGTCGTAGCCCTGCGATAGCGTGCGCACGAAGAAGTCCACGTGTGCGGCGCGGGCGGCCGCCTCCACCTCCTCACGGGTGGCCCCGGGCCTGCCGTAGGCGATGTTCTCGGCGATGGTGCCCTCGAAGAGCCATGCGTCCTGGAGCACCATGCCAAACTCCCGGCGCAGGTCGCGGCGGCGCAGCCGCCTGGTGTCCACGCCGTCAAGCGTGATGCGCCCGCCGTCCACCTCGTAGAAGCGCATGAGCAGGTTGATGAGGGTGGTCTTGCCCGCACCCGTGGCCCCCACGATGGCAACCTTCTGGCCGGGCTCGGCGACAAGGGAGACGTCGCGCATGAGGGGCGCGTCCGGCGAGTAGCCAAAGCGCACGTGCTCGAAGGCCACGCGGCCCCGCACCGGCTGCGGCAGCTCCGCCGGAACCTCGGGATCCGGAGAGACCTCGGCGGCATCGAGCAGGGCGAAGACGCGCTCGGCCGCCGCCAGGGCGCCCTGCAGCATGTTGACCGTGAGCGAGAGCTGCGTGAGCGGCTCGGACGCCTGGGTCACGTACTGGAAGAAGGCCTGGAACGCGCCGACGGACATCTGCCCGGCCGCCACGAGCGCGCCGGCGGCAAGGCCGATGGCCACCTGCGAGAGGCGCACGAGGAAGCGGATCGCAGGTGAGATGGCGTTGGTGAGGAAGTCCGCCCGGGCGCTCGTGGCGGCGACCCTCTCGGCACGCGACTCGATGGCCCCAAGGCTCGCGTCCTCGACGCCAAAGGCCTTGATGACGGCGCGGCCGGAGTAGGCCTCCTCGACGCTCTCGGTGAGGTGGCCGAGCGCGTCCTGGCGCGCCGCGGCCGCATCGAGCGTGCGGCGGGCGGCGACCTTGGTCACGGCAACCGAAGCCGCGGCAAACGCGCAGAACACGAGCGCGAGCACCAGGTTCGAGAGGAGCATGAGCGCGACCGCGCCCGCAAGCGTGACGAAGGCGATGATGAGCTGGAGCAGGCCGCGCTGCAGGACCTCGGAGACCTTGTCGAGGTCGTTGGTCGCACGGCTGATGGTGTCGCCGGGCTGGTGGGCGTCGAAGTACGAGAGCGGCAGCCTCCCGAGCTTGGCGGAGATCTCCCTGCGCAGGGCAAGGTTGAGGCGCTCGGCAAAGCTCGACATCACGAGCGACTGCACGCTGTAGAACACCCAGGCGCAACTCCAGATGCCCAGGTAGACGAGGACCTCTCGGCCGCCGTTGCCAAGGCCCACAGCATAGGCCTCGCCACGCGCGAAGCTCGCCTGGACGTTCTCCCACAGCACGTCGATCACGTGCGCGCTGTAGGCGGCGGCGCCCAGGCTCGCAGCCACGTAGACGACGGCGCAGGCGGCCGCGACCACGAGGCGCCAGCGCTGGCGGCCGGCGGCCTCCCAGAGGCGACGGGCCGTCCCCTTAGCGTCATGCGGGCGCCCCTCGCCCAGCTGGCCCCCGCCATCCGGCCGGTTCCCCTCGTCACTCATCGGCGCCGACGCCTCCCCTCGTCTGGGACTCGACGATGTCCCTGTAGGCGGGGCACGTCTCCATGAGCTGGTCGTGCGTCCCGCGCCCCACCACGCGCCCGTCACCCAGCACCACGATCTGCGCCGCCTGGCGCACCGTGCTCACCCGCTGGGCGATGATGACCACGGCCTCGTTGCCAAGCTCGCGCCCGAGGGCGCGGCGCAGCGCCGCATCGGTCTTGTAGTCGAGCGCCGAGAACGAGTCGTCAAAGACGTAGAGGTCCGCGTGGCGCACGAGCGCGCGGGCGATGGCCAGGCGCTGGCGCTGGCCGCCCGAGAAGTTCGAGCCCCCCTGCGCGACGCGCGTGGCAAGCCCTTTGGGAAGCTCCCGCACAAAGGAGGCCTGGGCCACGTCGAGCGCGTGCCAGAGCGCATCGTCGGTGGCGGAGGCGTCACCGTCGCGGAGGTTCTCGGCGATGGTGCCCGAGAAGAGCCACGCCTGCTGGGGCACGTAGGCAACGTGCGAGCGAAGGTCTCGCTGCGTCACGTCGCGCACGTCGGTCCCCAGCATGCGAAGCGACCCCGCCGTCACGTCATGGAATCGCAAAAGCATCTTGGCCACGGTCGACTTTCCCGAGCCGGTGTTGCCCATGATGGCCGTGACCTCCCCGCGCCTCATGGAGAAGTCGAGGTCATGGAGGGTGTCCTCGTCGGCGTCGGCAAAGCAGAAGCTTGCGTGCGAGAAGCGCGCCACCTCGTCTCCCGGCTTCGGCCGCGCGGGCGCGGCAAGTCTTTGGGGCACGTCAGGGTCTGCCACGCCAGGCACCGCATCGAGGACGGCCGCCGCGCGCGTGAGGCACGAGAGGGCCCTTGGCACCTGGATGATCGCAAACTGCGCCATCATCATGAAGAAGAGGATGAGCATGGCGTACTCGAGCAGCGCAGAGATGGATCCTATCTGCATGGCGCCTGCGCCCACGCGGTCCGCACCCATCCACATGACAAGCGCCTCGACGACGTTCATGAGGAAGAATGTCGCGCAGTCCACGATGGAGAAGAGCATGTTCACGCGGATGGCGTTTGCGGCGTAGTCCTCGAAGGTCTTGTTCAGACGGCCCCGCTCGCGCTCCTCCTTGCCAAAGGCGCGGATGACGCGCGTGCCGGTGACAACCTCGCGCAGCCGCGAGTTCATACGGTCGACAAAGCCCTGTATGGCGAGGAAGATGGGCGTGGACCTTGCGACCGCAAGGCCGGAGATGGCGAGCATGGCAAGCGTGAGGACGAGAAGGAGCCTCCCCATCACGGGATCTATGCCATACGCCAGGACAATGGCAACCACGCAGGTCACGGGCACCGGGAAGACCATCATGAAGGTCATGAGCAGGGTCTGCTGCACCACGTTGGCATCCGAGAGCGTGCGGGTGATCATCGAGCCCGTGCCGAACGAGTTGAAGTCGGCGCCCGAAAGCGCGAGCGACTTCCTGTAGACGGCCACGCGCAGGTCTCGCCCCACGTAGGCCGCGAGGCGCGAGGCCACGTAGTAGGAGGCCACGCACCCGCCAGACCCCATCACGGCAGCCACGAGCATGGCTATGCCGTGCGAGGTCAGCTCGACGGTGTCGCGCGTTCCCACGGCAACGTTCACGAGGGCCGCAAGCTGCGTGGGGATGAGGAGCATGCCCACGATGTCCGCGAGCAAAAGCGCGAGGGCCGCCGCCGCAAGACGTCGGTGCGGGCGCATGAGCCGCGAGAGGACCGTCCATGACGCGCGCTTGCTGTAGTCGTGCTCGATTGCCATCAGGCGTCACCTCCTTGGTGTCATCGGTTCGTGCCTACGCCTCGCGGACGAGAATCGCCAGGAAGTGCCCGTCAAGGGGCGCGGAGGCGCCGTCCGCGCGGGACGTGCGCAGCATGCCGTCGGGCCCGAGCATGGTCGCGACCAGACGCTGCGCCTCGTCTGGCAGCGCCGCGAAGGCGGCCGTGGCGAGAGGGCTTACGAGCGAGAAGCGCGCGCCCTCGGGCGTCGCGAGGAAGGCCGCCACGATGTCCTCGTCCTCTTCGCGCAGCTCGGAGCAGGTGGCATAGGCGAGCGTGCCGCCGGCGCCCACGCGCTGCGAGGCCGCGCGGAGCAGCGCCAGCTGAAGCGCCGGGAGCGACTGGTCCCCCGCGCGTACGGCAGGCTCCTTGAGCGACCAGGCGATCTCCGGGTGGCGGCGGAGCGTGCCCGTGCCGGAGCAGGGCGCGTCGACAAGCGCGGAGTCGAAGGTTCCCGCAAGATCCGGAGGGAGGTCCCGCCCGCCAAGGAGTCGCCCGTCGAATGCGGTGCAGGTCACGGCCGTGCCGAGGCCGGCCCGCCCCATCCGGGCGCGTGACACGGCGACCTTGAACGCCTCGGACTCGGCCGAGGAGAGGCGCGCGAGGCCACCGCGGCGCAGGGCGCAGGACTCGAGAAGCAGCGACTTGGTGCCCCTCCCCTGCCCCACCTCGAGCATGCGGGTAGACGGCGCGGGCGAGGAAAGCCAGGCCACGACCTGCGCCGCCATGTCCGCGGGCACGACGTCTGCCGCATCGACGAGCCCAGAGGCGGCAAGGCCGGCGGCCGACGAGAGCGCGAGGCACCCGGGCAGGCAGGTGGCGCGCGGCACGAGCCCGGCGGCGGAGAGCAGGCGCTCGGCCTCGGCGTCATCGTGCAGGCGGGCGTTGCCGGCCACATAGGCGCCGGGGGGCTCCATGGCAGAGAGGGCCATGCGGCACGCCCCCTCGGTGCCAAGCGAGACCACGAGCCGGTCTGCCAGCCACGACGGCAGGGCGGCAACGAACGCGATGTCGGAGGCGGTGCAGCTGCGTCCCTCCACGCGCCCGCGCGCGTCGGCGAGCGCCGGCGCGTCCTCCTCGGCCACACGGTGCAGCAGCGCGTTTGCCAGCCCGGCGCTGCGGGGCGCGGCGCGGCGCGCCAGCTCCACCCCCTGGCTCAAGGCGACCGGCACAGGGGTCGCGAGCCACAGGAGCTCGAAGGCCGAGACGCGCAGCGCGTCTCGCACGCGCGGCTCGAGGTGGCCGCGGCGAAGGTGGGCGTCAAGCAGCGCGTCGATGGTGCCGAGGGCGCGGACTGGCCCCAGGGCGAGCCTGGTCGCCAGCGCACGGTCTGCGGGCGTCAGGCGTGCAACGGGCGCCGAGCCGCGCAGCACCTCGCGGGCGCGGGCGCCCCTGCGCCTCACGTTGGAGAGGACATCCGCAGCTGCCGTGCGGGCGGGCGAGAGCGTGGCCATGCGCTAGGCACGCCCCCAGGCGGCGCCCTCGGCGCCGCGCAGGCCCTGGGCCCACGCGGAGGCGTCCATCTCGCGCTTGCCATCCGGCTTCACGCGCAGCAGCTCGAGCGCGCCGTCTGCGCAGCCGAGGAGGACGCGGCCATAGGAGAGGGAGATCGCGCCTGCGGCCACCTGCGGGGCGTTGGCGCTTGCGGGCGCGGCGAGCACGACGCGCACGCCCCTGCCCGCAATCTGGCAGCGCGCCGGGGCGGCGTCGGTCGAGGCCTGGACGCGGAGGGCGTTTGCGGCGCGGGCGTCGGCCGGGTCGAGGCGCATCTCGTCCTTCCTGACCTTCTCGGCAATCGTGACCTGGGCGGGGTCCTGCTCGTGCCAGGTGGCGGTGCCGTCCGCGATCTGGCCCGCGGCGGCAACCAGCTCGCGCGCGCCAAGGCGCGCCAGCTCGTCGAAGAGCTTGCCCGCCGTCTTGGACCCGATGGCCGTGGGCGCCTGGCGGCACCATGCGCCCGCGTCGAGGTCGTGCGCCACGCGCATGATCGAGACGCCGGTGCGCTCGTCGCCGGCGAGAATGGCGCGCTGGATGGGGGCGGCGCCGCGCCAGCGAGGCAGCAGCGAGCCGTGGACGTTGATGGCGCCAAGGGGCGCCACGGCGAGAAGCTCGTCGGGGAGGATGCAGCCGAACGCCACCACGCAGACGAGGTCCGGCGCGGCGGCGCGCACGGCGTCGATGGCCGAGGCGTCCATGCGCTTGGCCTCGAGCACGGGAAGGCCCAGGTCGAGGGCGCGCGCCTTCACCGGCGAGGGCTCCGGCCTCCTTCCGCGCGAGCGCACGGCGTCGGGCCGCGTCACCACGAGCGTGACGTCGTGGGCGGAGGCGACGGCCTCGAGTGACGGCACCGCAAACTCCGGGGTGCCCATGAAGACAATGCGCATGCTAGCCCTCCTCGACCTCCACGTCGCCCGGACGCGCGCCGGCATTGAGCGCGTCCTGGTACTCCGCCATCGCGCGCACGCGCGCCGAGGCGGACAGGTGATCCATCATGGTCACGCCGTGCAAGTGGTCGATCTCGTGCTGCAGGCACACGGCGAGGAGGTTGCCGGACGCCTCGTACTGCATGAGGTCGCCGTCGAGGTTGAGCGCCTGCACCACCACGTGGCTTGGGCGCTCGACCTCCACCGTGACGCCGGGAAAGGAGAGGCACCCCTCGCCCGTGATGCGCTCGGGGCCGTCCGCCGTGATGACCCTGGGGTTGATGAGCACGTAGGGGTTCTTCCTGGAGCCCCTGCCCGACCACTCGACGTCGATCACCACGACCTGCCTGGCAACGCCCACCTGCGGGGCGGCAAGCCCGCAGCCGTCGGCGGCGTACATGTCGCGCAGCATGCGCTTGGCAAGGGCGCGGATCTCGTCGTCTATCTCCTCGACGGGCGCGCACTCCTCGGAGAGCACGGGTGCGGGCGAGAGCACGATATCGTCCAGCGGGTTCATTGCTTCCTCCAATGCGGCGCGACTTCTCGCGCGTGTCGTCTCTGGCCTACATGAGGTCGTAGGCGTCGATGTCCAATGCCATGTTAATACCCACGCGGCGCCCTATGCCCGCGGCGCACTCCGAGACCACACCGCCGAGGTCGGCCTCGAGGGGCGCCTTGACCATCACGTGGCGGCGGGTCCTGTCCTTCACGCGGGCCTTCACGCAGTCCGCGGGCCCCAGGACCTCCCAGCCGGGAAGGCCGGCGACCCTCTCCCGCAGGACGGCCGCCAGCTTGGCCGACGCATCACGCACGGCATGGGCGTCTCTGCCCCACACCAGGACGTTTGCGAGGCGCGAGAACGGCGGGTACGAGGCCTCCTCGCGCTCGGCCAGCTCGGGGCCGAGGAAGACCTCGCGCCGGTGGGCGAGGACCGCCTGCATGGCCGGGTGCGTGGCCCAGTAGGTCTGCACGATGACCTCGCCCGGCCGCCCTCCCCTGCCGGCACGTCCCGCCACCTGCTCCAAAAGGTCGTAGGTCCTCTCGGCGGCGCGGAAGTCGGGCAACTTGAGCATGGTATCCGCGTTGATGACGCCCACGAGCGTGACCTCGGGGAAGTCGAGGCCCTTGGCTATCATCTGCGTGCCCACCAGCACCGCGCACTCCGCCGCGTCGAAGCGCTCGAGCAGGCGTTGGTGGGCGCCCTTCGCGCGCGTCGTGTCCGCGTCCATGCGGATGACCTCGACGCCCTTTGGCAGGAGCATGGCAAGCTCGTCCTCGACGCGCTGGGTGCCCACGCCGTAGGCGCCAAGATAGCGGCTGCCGCAGTTGGGGCAGCGCGTCGACGGGTCTGGATAGGCGCGCACCGGCCAGCTGCGGCCGCAGGTGTGGCACATGAGCGCATGGGTGCGCTCATGGTAGGTGAGCGCGCAGGAGCAGTGCGGGCACTCGGGCACGCAGCCGCACTCGCGGCACATGAGGAAGTTCGCGAACCCGCGCCTGTTGAGGAGCAGCACGGCCTTCTCGCGCCTCTCGGCCACCCCCGCAAGGGCGCGGCGCAGCGGCTCCGAGAAGACCGAGCGCGAGCCGCTGCGAAACTGCGACGCCATGTCCACGATGCTCACCTTGGGCAGCACGGCGCCGCCGGGCCTCTCGGGCATCTCCACGCGCGTCCAGCGCGCGCCACGCCACGAGCCGACCTCGCAGCGGCGCAGGCTCTCGAGCGAGGGGGTGGCCGAGCCGAGCACCAGCGCGCACCCCCACTCATGGGCCATGCGCGCCGCGACCTCGCGCGCGTGGTAGCGCGGGCTGGAGTCCTGCTTGTAGGAGGACTCGTGCTCCTCGTCGATGATGATGAGCCCCACGTTGGAAAGCGGCGCAAAGAGCGCGGAGCGGGCGCCCACCACCACGTGGACGGCCCCCTGGCGCACGAGGTCCCACTGGTCGAAGCGCTCGCCGGTCGAGAGGCGCGAGTGGAGGACGGCCACGTCATCGCCAAAGCGCGAGCGGAAGCGGCCCACCGTCTGCGCCGTGAGCGAGATCTCGGGCACGAGGACGAGGGCGGCCTTGCCTGCGGCGAGGGTCCGCTCGATGGCCTCGAGGTAGACCTCGGTCTTGCCGGAACCGGTGACGCCGTCCACGAGGGCAACGTCACCGGCTGCGCGGGAGCGCGCCTCGTCGATGGCGGCGACGGCGGCGAGCTGGCCTTTCGTGAGGCGCCGGGGCCGCGGGGCATGGGCCGAGGAGAGCGTGGTCCTCTCACCGCCGCGGATCATGCGGCGCGTCTCGACCGTGACCACGCCGCGCTTTGCCAGGGCGCTCACGGCGGCCGAGGCGCCGGGGATGGTGGCCGCGAGCTCGGCCAGGCGCATGGAGCCGGCGGAGAGCGCCCCCATGACCTCGCGCTGCCGGCTGGCGTTGCGCGCGGGCTCGAAGCCCTCGGCGGCCGGGGCGAGCGAGACCCAGCGGGCGTCGGCGGGCGCGGCCTTCTCGGCGACAAGCTCCCAGGGGGCGTCGGGCGACTCGCGAGTCACGCGGACCTTCTGGCCGGGGGCGAGGAAGGGCCGCACGGCGTCGGACAGCGGGCAGGCGTACTCGTGCGCCATCCAGCGCGCCACGGCGGCCGAGCGGGGGCCAAAGGCCGCGGGCGCGAGCACCTGCGCCACGGCGAGCAGGCGCGAGGGGGCGACGTCTGCGGGGGGCTCGTTTGAGGTAGCCAGCACGTAGCCGACGGCGCTCCTGCGCGAGAAGGGCACGAGCACCGTGACGCCCACGGCCACCTGGTCCTCGATGGCCTCGGGGATGGCGTAGTCGAACGTGCGGCCGAGGGCGCGCGTGGGTATGTCGAGCGCGACGCTCGCGAAGCGCACGGATGCCCCCTCTCATGAGGCACGGGACAATCCCCGCCTCACCTTTGTCTCACTTGCTCGCGCCACGCGCGGTGGCGCCACGGGATCCGATTGTACCCGGAATGAGGCAAGGGGGCAGCCCCCTCGCCTCACCCGCCGAGGTAGGCCTTGCGGACGTCGTCGTCCACGAGAAGCTCGGCGCCCGTGCCGGTCTTCACGATCCTGCCGGTCTCGAGCACGTAGCCGCGCGCGGCCACCTTGAGCGCCATGTTGGCGTTCTGCTCGACCAGAAGGATCGTGGTGCCGTTCCTGTTGAGCGCCTGGATGATCTCGAAGATCTCGTCCACCAGGATGGGTGCCAGGCCCATCGAGGGCTCGTCGAGCATGAGGAGCTTCGGGCGGCTCATGAGGGCGCGCCCCATGGCGAGCATCTGCTGCTCGCCGCCGGAAAGCGTGCCGGCCTCCTGGTTCATGCGCTCCTTGAGGCGCGGGAAGTGCTCGTAGACAAGCTCGAGCGTCTCCCTGTTCTCTGCATCGCTGCGGGTGTAGCCGCCCATGTCGAGATTCTCGGAGACGCTCATGTGCGTGAACACGCGGCGTCCCTCGGGGCACAGGGCAAGCCCGCTCTCGACGATCCTGTGGGGCCTGGCGCCCACGAGCGCCACGCCCTTGAACTCGATGCTGCCTGCGTCCGGCTTGATGAGGCCGGCGATGGTGTTGAGCGTGGTCGACTTGCCGGCGCCGTTCGCGCCGATGAGGGTCACGATCTCGCCCTCGTCGATGTCGAACGAGACGCCCTTGACGGCCTTGATGGCACCGTACGAGACGGCGAGGTCGCTGACGGAGAGCATGGACATCTACTTCACCCCCTGCTTGCCGAGGTAGGCCTCGATGACCTTGGGGTCGTTCTGGATCTCCTCGGGCGTGCCCTTCGCAATGATGCGCCCGTAGTCCAAAACGCCGATGACCTCGCAGATGCCCATGACAAAGCTCATGTCGTGCTCGATGAGCAGGATGGCGATCCTGAAGTCGTCGCGGATCTTCTCGATGTTTCCCATGAGCTCCTCGGTCTCGGCGGGGTTCATGCCGGCCGCAGGCTCGTCCAGGAGCAGGACCTTGGGGTTGGTGGCAAGCGCGCGCAGGATCTCCAGGCGACGCTGGGCGCCGTACGGGAGGTTGCCGGCGCGCTCGCGGGCCAGCCCCTGCATGTTGAAGATGCCGAGGAGGTCCATCGCCCTGTCATGGTACTCGGCCTCCTGCCTCCAGTGTTTGGGGAGGCGGAAGACGTCCGTGACGAGGTGCGTCGACATCGAGTTGCCGAGGCCCACCAGGACGTTCTCCTCCACCGTCATCTTGTCGAAGAGGCGGATGTTCTGGAAGGTGCGGGCGATGCCCATCTTGTTGACCTCGACCACGTTCTTGCCGGCCGTGTCGTAGCCGTCGAGCAGGATGGTGCCGCGCGTGGGCCTGTACACGTTGGTGAGCAGGTTGAAGATGGTCGTCTTGCCTGCGCCGTTGGGGCCGATGAGGCCGGAGATCTCGGTGCGGCCCATGGCTATGTTGAAGTCGTCGACGGCGGTGAGGCCACCGAAGTCGATGCCGAGGTGCTCGGCCTGGAGCACGGGCATCTTGCCAAGGTCGCGCTCCGGCACGAGGTTGGAGGTCTCCATCTGCACGAGCACGGGGCGGCGGCGCTTGGGGCAGGCGGCCTCGCCAGTCTCGACGGCGGCCTTGCTCTCTCTTGTCTCGTCGTTACTCATGGGTGCTGGCCTCCTTCCCCGCGCCCTCGTCGGAAGGCGCCGCCGGTGCCCCGGGGCCCTCGACGGGCGACGTGATATCTCCCGCGTCCGAGGCGGACGCCGCGGCTGGCGCGAAGTCCTCCGGGCGCCTACCGTGGTTCATGATGCGCTCGATCACGCGGGACATCGAGAAGTCGTAGTCGCCGAGAAGGCCCTTGGGGCGGAAGATCATGACCAGGATCAGCACGACGGCGTAGACGACCATGCGGTAGTCGGAGACGGCGCGCAGCGCCTCCGGCAGAATCGTGAGGACGGTCGCGGAGATGACGGAGCCGAGCATGGAGCCCATGCCGCCGAGAACCACCATGACCAGGATCTCGATGGACTTCATGAAGCCGAACTTGGCCGGGGCCATGACGCCGATGCAGCCCGCGTAGAGCCCGCCGGCGACGCCCGCGAAGAACGCGGAGGCCACGAAGGCGAGCGTCTTGTAGTACGTCGCGTTGACGCCGCAGGACTCCGCCGCAATCTCGTTATCGCGGATGGAGAGGATGGCGCGGCCGTGGCGCGACTTCATCATGGCGTGGATCAAGAAGAGCGAGATGGCCACCACGATGAAGGTGTTCAGGAAGTTCGTGTAGGAGGGGATGCCCGTGAGGCCCTTGGCGCCGCCGGTGAGCGTGAAGCCGAGCACGCCATCGATGTTCTGCATGACCACGCGGATGATCTCGGCAAAGCCAAGCGTGATGATGGCCAGGTAGTCCCCCTTGAGTCGCAGCGCGGGGACGCCGATGACAAGGCCGCAGACGGCGGCGCAGACGCCACCGAAGACGATGCCGCAGACGAACAGCCCCATCGCGGCGGGGCTGCCGGACGTGAAGTCGCGCATGGTCACGCCCGCGACGCCCATCATCCGCATGATGAAGATGGCGCAGGAGTAGCCGCCCACCGACATGAAGCCGGCGTGGCCGAGCGGCAGCTGCCCCAGGTAGCCGGTCGCGATGTTGAGCGACACGGCAAGGATGATGTAGATGCCTATCTGCTCGATGACGCCCGTCTGATAGCGGCTCACCACGCCGCCGCCGATCATGAGCTCGCCCACGACGAGGAACGCGACGACGAGGGCGGCGTTGATCAGGTAGCGCGCGGGCATGGAGAGGCTGCGATAGCCGCGGGCGGCCGTCGCGCCTGCCTGCGTTGCTGTTGGCTTGGATGCGGTCACGGCTTCCCCCTTAGACTTTCTCGGTCATCGGGCGGCCCAGGATGCCGGTGGGCCTCACCACGAGGACGATGATCAAAAGCAGGAACACCACGGCGTCCTGCCAGACGGAAAGGCCGATGGCCGAGACGAACACCTCGGCGAAGCCGACGAGAAGCCCACCGATGACGGCGCCGGGGATGGACCCGATGCCGCCCAGGACCGCCGCGACGAAGGCCTTGGTGCCCAGCATGATGCCCATGGTAGGCGTGGCCTGCGTGTAGGCCATGCTGTACAGCACGGCGCCGATGCCGGCGAGGGCGGAGCCGACGGCGAAGGTGAACGAGATGGTGTTGTTCACGTTGATGCCCATGAGGCGCGCGGCGCCCATGTCCTCCGAGACGGCGCGCATCGCCTTGCCCAGCTTGGTCTTCTGCACGAGGATCGTGAGGACTATGGTCGAGACGGCCGTCACGACGATGGTGATGATCGCGTTCGCGGAGGGCGAGACGCCCGCGACGCTCAGGCTGGGCAGGCTGAAGTACTCGGGGACGACCTTGGCGTCGGCGCCGAAGACCAGCTGCGCGCCGTTCTCGAGGAAGTACGACACGCCGATCGCGGTGATGAGAAGGCTCATGCGCGGTGCCTCGCGAAGCGGCTGGTAGGCAACCTTGTCGATGAGGACGCCAAGGCCAGCGCATCCCACGATCGACAGGACGATGGCCAAGACCGGGTTCAGGCCCAGCTGGCTCATCACGATCCACGAGATGTAGGCACCGACCATGATGATGTCGCCATGGGCAAAGTTAAGCAGCAGGATGATGCCGTACACCATCGTGTAGCCCAGGGCGACAAGCGCGTAGATGCTGCCCAGCTGCAGGCCATTGAGCACCTGCGTCAATATCGTCACGGCACAACACTTCCTCTCTAGAACGCCGGTCCCGCAAAGCCCAGGAAGCGTCGGGGGCGGCGTGCGCGCCCGGCGCTTCCCCTCAAAGGCCCCTTGGGACGGCCTACTTGCCCTCGATGGTCTTGAAGACCTTCTGGACGCCGCCCTTGAAGGTGATGATCAGGGTCGACTTGACGGGGTCGCCGGTGCCGGAGTAGGAGATGTCGCCGGTCACGCCCTCGGCGGTGCCGGAGGCGATGGCGTCGATGATGGCCTGCCTGTAGTCATCCGAGCCGTAGGCGGCCGTGCCGTCCTTCTCGACAGCCTCGATGGCGTTGAGGAGAATCATCGCGGCATCGTAGCCAAGGGCGCAGAAGTTGGAGGGCGTGTCGCCGTACTCGTCCTTGTAGGCCTTGATGAAGTCCTGGACCTTCTCATCCTTGTTCTCGGACACGAAGGAGCAGTCGTAGTAGCAGCCCTCGAGGTCCTCGGCGCTCGCGTACTCCTCGTCGCCGCCCACGATGTTGGACCAGCCGTCAGCACCCATGAAGACGCCGGCGTAGCCAAGCTTCCTAGCCTGGGTCACGATCTTGCCGTCGTCCTGGTAGTAGTTGGGCGAGAAGATGGCGTCGGGGTTGGTGGCGATGATGTTGGTGAGCTGGGAGTTGAAGTCGGTGGCACCGGCGGGGTAGCCCTGCGGAGCGCTCACCGTGACGCCCTTCTTGCCGGCCTCCTCGATGAAGGCGTCAGCGACGCCCTGCTCGTAGTCGCCGCCCGAGTTGTAGATGACGCCCACGGTCTTGTAGCCCTGGTCGGCGGCGAAGTCGGCCATGAGCTTGCCCTGGTACGGGTCGGTGATGCAGGCGCGGAAGTAGTTGCTGCTGTAGGAAATGACGTCGGCGGCAGTGGCGGAGGGCGTCACGCAGGGCATGTTGTCGGCGACGGAGGCCTGGGCGACCGCGATGGTGGGCGTGGAGGTCACGTCGCCGATGATGCCCACCACGCCGTCCTCGACGAGCTTGTTGTAGACGTTGACGGCCTCGGTGGCGTCGCCCTTCTCGTCCTGGGTGTCAAGCTCTATCTGCTTGCCGTTGATGCCGCCGTTGCCGTTGACCTGCTTGACGTAGAGCTCGGCGCCATAGCGGCAGGCGAGGCCGTACTGGGCAACGTCGCCGGTGTAGGGGCCCATGAGGCCCACCTTGATGGTGTCGGAGCCGGAGGAGCCGGAGCCGGAGTTTCCGCCGCAGGCCGCAAGGCCAAGGCCAATGCCCGCGACAGCACCGCTCTTGACGAAGTTGCGCCTGGAAATGTTGGTATTCATACGTACCCTCCCTAGTCTTGGCCGCGCGGGCGTCCCGCACGTAGGTCGTGGTCAACTGTATGAAAGGGTGGCAGACGCTGGCGCGCCGCGCCTGAAAGCTTATTCGAGACGTAACACATGAAGCCGCTTGGCAGCATACGCGAGCTGGGAATACGCCGCGCCGGCGGATGTCCTAGCGGCGGGCGGCGCCCTCCGCGGGGCGCTCGGCGCCGCGGCGCCGTGAGACGAGCGCGGCCACGAGCGTGCCCACGGCGGCGCCGCAGAGGTCGATGAGGACGTCCCGTGGCGATGCCTCGCGACCCGGCACGAAGAGCTGGATCGTCTCGTCTACCACGGGAACGAGGGCCACCACGAGAGGGCCAAGCCAGCGGGGGCGCCTCCCGTCACGCGCGGGCCAAAGGAACGCGGGCACGCCCAGCGCGCCCAGGACCGCGTACTCGAGGAAGTGGGCCGCCTTTCGCACGGCAAAGCCCATGCCCGCCTCCCCCGCAATGCCCAGCGCGTTGAGGATGGGCGCCACGACGGCCACCACGCGCGAGCTCTCGAGCGACGACTCCGGCCCCCGCACGAGCGAGCGCCCCCACACGAAGGCAACCCACAGGCAGAAGGCGGGCACCCACCCGTAGTGGTGGATGCCCGCCCCGAGTCGTCTGCCTGCGTCCCTCGGGCGCTCCCCCGCCCCTTCTCGCATTACGCCTCCAGGGCCTCGGCGCGTGGGACGGGCGGCTCGCCGGCGAGGTGGCGCGGTCGGTACCCGCCGGCCGCAGCCCCGCCGCGCCTTTCGGGCGCCATGTGGCGGCCCGGGACGCGCATCGCCGAGGTCTGGGTGCCGCCTTCGATGACGCGCAGGTAGTCGCGGGAAGATCTGCGCACGGCGGCGGATGGGTTGCGCGAGAACTCCTCGGCGACCAGGTAGTCGATGTAGCTCTCGGTGTCCACGACCTCGGGGTGGCCGGCGGGGAGCCTGAAGTGGAGGAACTGCGTGTCCCGCTCGAGGCCGTCCGGCTCGTCAAGCGAGTCCTCGTCGCCGACGCAGTCCCAGAATGGCTCGATCGGCTCGGCAACGCTCGCCTTTGGCGCGGCGGGGGCTGGCGCGGGCGCGGCATGCGCCGACCCGGCGGAGGCGGCCTCGGCCGTCGAGGCGGCGGGTACGGCCGCGGCATGCGCCGGCCCGGCGGGGGCGGCCGCAGAGGGCCCCGCGGCATGGAGCCTCTCGTCCATGGCCTTGAGCGCGCGGTCCCAGTCGTCTCCCGCGACGTCCTCTACGCTTCGCTTCTCCGGGTAGGCGCCCTCCTCGACGACGGCGACGCGGCGCGAGATGTCGCGCGGGCCCACAGACATGAACTGCAGGTCGTCCATGCCATCGGCGCCAAACTCTGAGGGGATGGCATCCTCGGCGCCCACGCCCGCGCCGATGGGGCCGGAGATTGAGGGGCCAACGGCGGCGGCCCACCACGTGGTCCCCACGTCTCCCACCGAGCCGTCCGCGCGCTCGATCACGGGGAGGCCCTCCATGCGGTTGGCACCGATGCGCGCCGAGAGGGTCGCGGCAACGCCCTGCGCGCGCGTTGCCATGCGCTGCCTGAAGCTCTGCCTGCCCACGTAGTTCTCGGCGATGTCCTCGTAGTCGCGGGCCGCGTGCATGCCGCGATCTCCGCTGTTGGCGAGGGCCTCCTCGGCCCCCTTCGCGGCAACGAGTCGGCTGACGCGCTCCCAGTCATCGGGACGCATGTGCCGGGGGACGTGCGTGGCGCGAGGGGTGACGCCTGGCTCGGCTCCCCCATCAGCCGGCCCGTCGACGGGCCCCGCGCCGCCCTGGCTCGCGGCCGAACGACCGCGCGCGATGCCGCGCACGAGGGCATAGGTGCCGATCGTGACGAGGACGCCGCCTGCGAAGCTCACGCCGAGGGCTCCCGCGACCTCGGCGTCCATGCCGGAGACGTCAAGATATGGGAGACCGATGCCCGCAAGCGCATCGAGGGGCAGCGCGCCCTCCGTCGCAAGGGCGGGCGCAGGCGTGCCAATGGCGGCGACGCCGAGAAGGCCTGCAACGACCGCCGGACTCCTCCCGCACCTCATCCTGTCGCACCTCCCGATGACAAACGCCCAATACCTGACGGCTGCGCAGCGGTGGACGAACAGTGCTACCTGATGGCCTGGGACGCAGCGCCCGTGAGGGCGAATGCGAGCAGGTGGGCAACGGCGTTGTTCGTCTTTGGCTGCATGTGCCGTCGCGACACTCGCGTGTCATGAAATCCATCTATCAGACTATACTTTTCATCACGCCAAATGCAAGCAGGTAATTATCTTTGGGAGGCTAAGATGGCCAACATAGCGGTGGTTACGGGAGCATCTTCAGGCGTCGGACGCGAATTCGTCCGCCAGCTCGACCGTGGGGCAGGCGGTCCGCTCGACCAGATTTGGGTCGTTGCGAGAAACGCTGATGCACTTGAGGCCATTGCAGAGCAGGCCACGACCCCCGTGCGCGTCTTTGCGCTTGATCTCACGAGGCGCTCCTCCTACGTGTGCCTGCGCGACGCGCTCGATGACGAGGCCCCCACGGTGCAGTGGCTCGTGAACAGCGCGGGCTTTGGCAAGTTCGGTGGCTTTGGCCAGATCTCGGAGGAAGACGAGGGCGACATGGTGCGCCTCAACTGCCTCGCCGTGGTCGAGACCACCTACCACTGCCTCCCTCACATGGTCGCGGGCTCGCGCGTGGTGAACATGGCCTCGATCGCCGGGCTTATCCCCCAGCCGGGCCTCTCGACCTACTCGGCCACCAAGCGCTTTGTGGTGGACTTCTCGCGCACCCTCGACTACGAGCTTGGGCCCGCAGGCATCCACGTTACGGCGGTGTGCCCCAAGTTCATGGAGACGGGCTTTCTCGCCAATCCTGGCGACGCGCGCGAGGTGCGCCGCATGACCACCATCGGCTTCGAGAAGCCCGTCGACGTGGTGAGAAAGGCCCTGCGCGCCGCAGTGCTCGGTCGCTCCACCTGCGTAACCTCACCGGACATGCTGGCGGCGAGCGTCGTGGCAAAGGTCCTGCCGGCGAGCTGGGTCATGCGGGCGCAGGACCTGCTCTTCACGGCGCGCGCCGGCGAGTAGGGCGCGGGATTACGCCGGTTAGGAATTCTTAGGACGTTTAAGCGGATCTAACCGTCTGAAAACGGCGGCGTCTTTTGGATGACGCGGTTTCTCGCCGTTTAGGTGGCCTTAACCGTCCGGACAATTCCTAAACGTCTGAAAACGGCGGCGTCGCGAGAAGGCCGCCCGCCACCCTCGCACACCACGATCCGAGACGCAATCGCAACCGTGCTCCGGCGAGACCGCGCTCCTGGGGCAAGTAGCTCCTCCTCGTGCGACCTCTCGCCCGCCAGAGGCGAGAGGTGCGCCGGGGGCTACATGACGTACTCGCTCTGCTGGGCCTTCTTGGCCGAGCGGATGAGGAACTCCTCGTTGGAATTGGTGGCCTTCAGGCCCTTGACCAGTGCGGAAGCCGCGCGCTCGGTGTTGTTCATGTTGGCGAGCACGCGACGGATCCCCCACACGAACGGCGTGAGCTCGGGAGGAAGGAGCAGGTCCTCGTTGCGCGTACCCGACGCCACCGGGTCGATCGCGGGAAAGATGCGCTTGTCGGCAAGCTCGCGGTCGAGTTTGAGCTCCATGTTGCCCGTGCCCTTGAACTCCTCGAAGATGACCTCGTCCATCTTCGAGCCGGTGTCCACGAGTGCGGAGGCGATGATGGTGAGGGAGCCGCCGTTCTCGATGTTGCGGGCGGCACCCAGGAACTTCTTGGGCGGGTAGAGGGCCGCGGAGTCAACGCCGCCGGAGAGGATGCGGCCGCTTGCGGGCTGCGCGAGGTTGTACGCGCGGGCAAGGCGCGTGATGGAGTCGAGCACCACCACGACGTCCTCGCCGAGCTCGACGAGCCTCTTGGCGTGCTCGATGACCAGCTCGGAGACGGCGGTGTGGTTGTCGGCCGGCATGTCAAAGGTCGAGGCCACAACCTCGCCGCGGATGGAGCGCTGCATGTCGGTGACCTCCTCGGGGCGCTCGTCCACGAGCAGACAGACGAGATGCACCTCGGGGTTGTTGGCGGCGATGGACTGGCAGATCTTCTTGAGGACCGTGGTCTTGCCGGCCTTGGGCGGCGAGACGATAAGCCCTCGCTGCCCCTTGCCGATGGGCGCGACGAGGTCGATGGCGCGACCGGTGATGGAGTCCTTGCCGCACTCCATGACCAGGCGCTCGTTGGGATAGATGGGGGTGAGGTCGCGGAAGCGGGGGCGGTTCCTCGCCGACTCCGGATCGCGGCCGTTCACGCGGGCGATGGAGATGATGGGCGGATACTGGACGGGATACTTGGTGTTGGTGCGAGCGGGACCGACGGTTCCCTCGACGCGATCACCCGGGCGCAGCGCGTAGTTACGGATGAACTGCTGGCTCACGTAGGCGTCGTTGTCACCCTTCATGTAGGTGCCGGTGCGTATCCAGCCGGCACCGGCGTTGCCGATCTCGAGGATGCCGTCGACGGGGTGGAATCCCTCGGCAGCCGCCGCCGCCAGGTACACGGCCTCGACAAGATCTGACTTGTGGACGCCCACGTACTCGACGCCCAGACTGGCGGCCTTGGTGCGGAGGTCCGCCACCTTCAGGACCCGCAGCTCGTCGCGGCTGAGCGAGGGCTGGCTCTGGGCCTGTTGGCCGCCGTGGCGGCCGTGCTGCTTGTGGTACTGCTGACCGCGACGGTTGAAGCCGTTGCCGTCCCCCCCGTTGCCGTTGCCGTAGCGGTTGTTGCCGGAGTTGTTGTAGCTTACGCGGCGGCGCCTGCCCTGTTGCTGCTCTCCGCCGCGCTGGCCGTGATCGCGGGATTGCCTCTGGTAGCGGCCCTGCTGCTCATCCGTGTGGTCGGCCTCGGCAAGCGTCGCCGCAGGCATGGGCGCGGGAACCGAGCTTGCCTGCGTTGCCTCTTGCGTCAGGCGCGTCATCTCTGAGAAGCTCGCCTGGTCGCGCCCGGAGTCGTCGGCCGGCTTGGGCTCGTGGTGCTCGGAGGCGGCGGGCCCGTTCTCGGCGGCTTGGGCCTTGGCGCGCTCGTCAGCCTCGATCTGCGCGCGGGTGCGACGGCGGCGCCTGGGCTTGGGCGCCTCCTCCGGAGCGGCATCGGGGGTCCCGGCAGCCGCCGGAGCCGCAGGCGCCGTCTCAAGAGGGAGCTCGCCCTGCGCCGCGCCGACATCCTCGGGCTTCTTCTTGGACACCCGGCGGCGCCTGGGCTTGGGCACCTCCTCCGCGGCAGTCTGGCCATCTGCGGACGCGGCCTGGGCGGCGGCCGCCTTGGCAAGCTTGTCCGCCTCGATCTCTGCGCGGGTGCGACGGCGACGCCTGGGCTTGGGCGCCTCCTCGGGGGTCTCCGCCGGGGTAGCACCCATAGAATCCGAGGGTGTCTCGTCTGTCATGCTGTTTTACCTTTCACTCTCACGCGGGGAGCGCATGGCGCGCCAAACCACCGTACACATAAATTGATTGATGGGCTTCGATGAGGCCGTGGTGCTCAACGCATCCCTCCGGCACGGCTCTGGGACGGCTAAAAAGGGCCGCCCGTCACATGCGGAGAGGGGTTGCAACATGCACACATGCTGCACGGCTTGCGCATGGGCGCCTCGCCTGAGTCACTATAGCACGACACGAGCAGGCACGCACGCCGATGCCGCAAAAAACGGACCGGGAAGATCGACCCGGAAGACCGCTGCCGCCCGTCCGGCACTACTCCGCCGTCTGGCCGTCAGGCTTCTGGCTCCTGGGACGACGCCTCACGACAATCCCCGCGATGCGCGCAGAAAGCTCTGCGGCACGCGCGGTGCCCCGTGGCGTGAACGCAAGGCCCGAGGCACGCGATGGGCCGCGCTCGACAAGCCCCTCCCGCACAAGGGCCGAGATGGACATCGAGACCGTGGGCTGCAGGAGGCCCAGCACGTCGACGAGCCTTGTGACGGTAACCGGCTGGGAGTCCTCGACACGCATGGCGAGAAGAACGAGGTCGCCGGCCTTGGCAAAGACCGAGCCCATCGCGTCGACGTACTTGACGATGCGTTCGGGCAGGGTGCGGGAGAGCGGCTGGCCGGGGAGGATCTCGTCGCAGGTATGCGCGGAGATCCTGTCGACGCAGCGACTTCCCTCTGCCGTGATGGCGCACACCACGTTGCGGCGGTCCCTGCCCCCCTCGCCGCGGGAGATGAGCCCAAGCTCTGCCAGATGGTTCGTGCGATGCGTCATGGTGGGACGCAGCGCGCCCTGGTACTCGGCGATCTCCGAGGTCTTCATGGGCGCACCAGCCACCTGGAGGCGGCAGAGGGCCGCGAACTCCTCGAACGTGAGCCTGTCACGCGCAGGCTGTGACTGACGCACGAGGTTGTACGCCCTGCGTACTGACATGTACTCGCGCAGGTCCACGAGCCCCACCTCTGTCTCTAGCCGCACCCGACGTTGGGACAGCGTTGTAGCCGCAGGCACCTTGCGCCCGACGCTAATCCGCAGCCCTCTTTAAAGAACGATTATATCTTAATTGGTATAACGTGTTAGAACAACTGTACATCTTCAGGCCTCGCCATTGGAGCCGCCAGGGCCCCCGCAGGACCGGGAGCCATCGGGGCCCGTGGGGCCGCCGGGGCTCACGGCTGGGGCCCACGAGGCCGGCACGTCCCGACGGCCGCGTCACATGCTCTGGGGGGCATGGACGCCGCAGAATTCGAGCGTAAGGGCAAGCACCCTGCGCGTCGCGTCCACGGCGGCGAGGCGCGCCTTGGAGAGCCCCTCGTCCACGGGGTGCCCCTTGCTGGGAAGCACCTGGCACACGGTATAGAAGGAGTGGAAGTCGCTCGCCAGCTCCTCGGCATAGTGCGTGAGGCGGAAGGGGGCGCGGTCGCGGGCGCAGCCCTCCACCAGCGACGGGAACTCCGAGAGCTTGCGGGCGAGGGTCGCCTCGGTGGGGTCGGTGAGCAGGGCGAGGTCGCACCCCTCGCCCACCGCACGCCTGGCCACCTCGTCCATGCCGAGCGCCTCGGCCTCCTCGGCCGTCACGCCGGCACCCTTGCGCAGGATGGAGCAGATGCGCGCGTGCGCGTACTGCACATAGTAGACGGGGTTGGTGTTGTCCTGCTTCTTGACCTTCTCGATGTCGAAGTCGATCATCTGGTTGCTCGACTTGGAGATGAGGGTGTAGCGGGTTGCGTCAACGCCGACCTCGTCCATGAGCTCCTTGAAGGGGATCATGGTGCCCTTGCGCTTGGACATGCGCACGGGCACGCCGTCGCGCAGCAGGTTGACGAGCTGGCCGAGAAGCACCTCGAGCCTGCCCGGATAGCCAAGCGCCGCGCAGGCGGAGTCGACGCGCTGGATGTAGCCGTGGTGGTCGGCGCCCCAGATGTCGATCACATGGTCGACGCGCTGAAACTTGTCCCAGTGGTATGCCACGTCGGAGGCGAAGTAGGTGTACTCGCCGTTGGTCTTGATGAGCACGCGGTCCTTGTCGTCGCCGAGCGCGGTGGAGCGGAACCACAGCGCGCCGTCCTGGTCGCGGTAGAGGTAGCCCATCTCGTCCAGGCGCGCGAGGGCACGGTCTACGGCCGAGCTGCCATCCTCGCCCCTCTCGTAGAGGGAGCGCTCGGAGAACCACACGTCAATGCGGCAGCGTGACTCGTCGAGCGTGCTCCTGATCAACCCAAGCATGAGCTGGTAGCCGCGCTCGCGGAACTCGAGCGTGCGCCTCTGGGCGTCCGCCCCAACCCAGCGCGTGCCGTCGGTCTCCATGAAGTGGCGGGCCACGTCGATGATGTAGTCGCCACCATAGGCGTTGCCGCCCAGGTTCTTGTTGAAGGAGTCCATGAAGGGGTGAAGCTCGGGATGCGCGTCGAGCTCGTCTGCCACGAAGGCCTTGCGGTCATCGAGAAGCACCTGCACGGCCGCGTCGAGCGGGCAGTCGCGCTCCCCCGTCACCTGCGCCAGTTGAAGGTAGCGCTCGGCGACGGAGTTGCCAAAGACGTCCATCTGGCTACCGTGGTCGTTGATGTAGTACTCGCGCTCCACATCGTAGCCGGCGTGCTCCATCACGCGGCAGAGGGAGTCACCGAGGGCCGCCCAGCGGCCGTGGCCGATGTGGAGCGGGCCCACGGGGTTGGCAGAGACGAACTCGACCTGGACCTTCTCGCCTGAGCCAATGCTGGAGCGGCCGAAGTCGTGGCCCTGCTCGCGCACCGTGCGAAACACCTCGTTGTTGGCGGCGGCCGAGAGGTAGAAGTTCACGAAGCCAGGGCCTGCGACCTCAACCCTCGAGATGCCGGGGTCCTTCTCCATGTGATTCACGATCGCCTGGGCGATGGCGCGAGGCGCCATGTGGGCGAGACGGGCGGAGCGCAGGGCGAGCGTGGTGGTCCAGTCACCGTTGTCGGCATCTGCGGGACGCTCGAGGCCAAGGTCCCCAACCACGAAGGCAGGCAGGTCGCCCGCCCCCTGCGCATCCGTGACGGCCTTCCTGACAAGCTCCTCAATCTTTTTGGGCATGTGCCCCGTCCTTCCTGGATACCCGCGCGCCCCCCTGGCGCGCCGCCGTGTGCAAGCAGTGTAGCAGAGGCGCCGCGGGGCGCCGAGGCGCGGCCGCCCTAACGCCTGACGCGCGACGAGGCGCGGCGCTCCTCCGCCGCGAGGTCGCGACGAAGCGCGGCCAGGCCCTGCTCCAGGCCAACCGGATAGGTCTGCGGGTTGAGGAAGCGGGTGATCGCGGGATCGAGGTGCATGAGCGCGTTGTGGCAGCGCGAGCGCGACTCCTCGATGTCCGTCGGCTCGCCCGAGCGCCTGCCGTGCTCGACATAGCAGGCGAGAAGCTCGCGAGGCGTGCCGGAGAGGCCATGGGACGAGAGGGGGTCGAGGATGTCCTCCATGCCCGTGGCGGCCATGGCGTCGCCGCGCGCGCAGGAGTCGTCCAAGATCATGTCGCCCACGGGACAGTGGTTGTCGTCAAGGAAGCGCAGGACGTGCTGGACGCCCGGGATGGTGCGCTTGTAGGCCTGCTCGGAGAGCTTGATCACGGGATGCCACGGGGCATCCGCCGAGTCGCGGACGGCCGAGAGCTTGTAGACGCCGCCGAGCGAGGGCTGGGGATCGCATGTGGCAAGCTTCGTCCCCACGCCAAAGGAGTCGATCGGCGCGCCCTGGGCGTAGAGCGACTGAATGGTGTACTCGTCGAGGTCATTCGAGGCCGAGATCTTGACGTAGGGCAGGCCGGCGTTGTCGAAGGCCGTGCGGGTCTCTTTTGTGAGCTTGGCGAGGTCGCCCGAGTCGATGCGGATTGCCGCCAGGCGCTCGCCGGAAGCCTCCATCTCCTTGGCCACCACGATTGCGTTCTTGATGCCCTGGCGGACGTCGTAGGTGTCGAGGAGCAGCACGCAGTTCTTGGGGCTCGACTTGGCGAAGGCACGGAAGGCGTCAAGCTCGGTGGGAAACGCCATGACCCAGGAGTGGGCGTGCGTGCCGAAGACGGGGATGCCGTAGATCTTGCCCGCAAGCAGGTTGGAGGTGGAGCTGGCGCCGGCGATGTAGGAGGCGCGGGCGACGGCGAGGCCTCCGTCGGGGCCCTGTGCGCGCCTCAGGCCGAAGTCGGACACGGGGTGCCCCTCGGCCGCGCGCACCACGCGCGACGTCTTGGTTGCCACGAGGGTCTGGAAGTTCACAAGGTTGAGCAGGGCCGTCTCGATGAGCTGGCAGTCGACGAGCGGACCCTGGACGCGCACCATGGGCTCGCGCGGGAAGACCACGTCGCCCTCGGGCACGGCATGGATCGTGAGGTCGAGGCGATGGTCGCGCAGGTACTCAAGGAAGCCGGGCTTGAACATGGAGCCGCCACCGGGCGCCGGGATGCTGGCCAGGTAGCCGATGTCCTCGTCATCGAAGACGAAGTTCTCGACCAAATCCGGAATCTGCCCCATGCCGCAGGCAACCGCGTACCCGCCGCCAAAGGGGTTCTCGCGGAAGAAGGCGTTGAAGGTCGCCTGGGTATCCACGAGACCAGACTCCCAGAACCCCTGGGCCATCGTGAGCTCGTAGAGGTCGGTGTTGAGCGAGACGTCCGTTGGCTTGGTGCGGTCCGTAAGCGACATGGCTGATACTTCCTCCCGTGTTGGCGCGCCCGCCGCGAGGCCTCGCCCCGAGGCGGGCGCCTACCTGCTGTGCGCCTTACCCGAACACCATGACGAGGAGCGAGGCCGCCGCGGCGATGGCGATCACGGCAATGACGATCTTCTGCCCCTTGGGCATGCGCAGGTCATCGTCATCGGGCTCCATGAGCTGGCGGCCCTTCTCGCGCACCTGGGCAATGCGACGGCGCTCGGCCGCGTCCTCCTCGCGGGCGGCCTTCTCGGCTTTCAGGTGCTCCAGCTCCGCGCGCTCGCGCGCCGCGGCCTGGGCCTCTTCGCGGGCGGCCTTCTCGGCGCGAAGCCTCTCGAGCTCTAACCTCTCCTCGTCGGAGAGCGGCGTGTTCTCTGGCATGGGACACCTCCGTGGTGGGCGCGCGATGCGCGCGCGATTGGTGCGCAACTGCCTACAGGTGCTGAGTCTATACCCCTTTTCGGCGGGCGGGTGCCGATAGCGTCGCTTCCCGGGCGCCGGGAAGCTCCGGGCCCTCGACACCCGTGGCGTCAAAGGCGGGCACGAAGCTCTCCGAGACGGTGCCGCCCTCCTGCCACCAGATGTTCTCGAAGCCAAGGTCGTCCGCATGGCAGAGGACCATCTCGTACTCCTCGTCCGTCACGGCGCGGGCAAGGTCGCCGCCCGCCCGGCGGCAGGCGTCGTTGGGGGTGTACTGGTTCATGACCGAGAGGTCCGCTGCGTTGCCGCAGGCCTCCCACACGCGGTCGAGCACCGCGCAGGAGTCGTCCACGTGTCCGGGAAGCACCAGGTGGCGCACGATGACGCCGCGCCTCATCGCGCCATCCCCCGAGAGCGCGCGGCCGCCCGCCGCGCTCACGGAGGCGACCATCTCGCCCAGCGCCGCGGCGGCGACGCTGGGGTAGTCGCGCGCGGCAGAGAGCGAGCCTGCCAGCGCGGGGCTTGCGTACTTGAAGTCGGTGAGCCAGATGTCGATGACGTCGGACATCGCGCGCACGACCTCGGCAAGCTCGTAGCCGGAGGTGTTGCAGACCGTGGGGATTGAGAGGCCGCTCTCGCGGGCGAGAAGCACCGCCTCGCGCACGGTGGGGGCAAAGTGCAGCGGTGTCACGAGGTTGATGTTGAGGGCGCCCTCGGCCTCGAGCTCAAGCATCATCTCGGCGATGCGAGAGGTGGAGACGGCAAGGCCAAAGCCCTCCTGGGAGATCTGGTGGTTCTGGCAGAAGCGGCAGCGCAGGGGGCAGCCGCTGAAGAAGATGGCTCCCGAGCCGGCCTCGCCCGAGATGGGCGGCTCCTCCCAGAAGTGGAGCGCCGCCCTGGCGACGCGCGGCGTGGCGGTGGCGCCGCAGAGGCCGGCCTCGCCCCTGGAGCGTGCGGCAGCGCAGCGGCGCGGGCAGAGCCCGCAGGCGTCATAGGAGGATGCGTCCAGCTTGGCGAGAAGGCCTTCCATCCCTGCCATGCTCCCATCGGGCTTGAAGGGGAGATAAGGAAGGGGTCCGAGCCTTGTGCCCGGACCCCACGGGTTCCATGGTGGAGATGAAGGGATTCGAACCCTCGGCCTCTGCCTTGCGAAGGCAGCGCTCTCCCAGCTGAGCTACATCCCCAGGCACACATGCGTGGGAGCGTGGGGTCGTCAGCACCGTTACCAGCCTTGTGGTGCTTCCCCAGGCGCGCATGCGCGGGAGTCATTGTCGCAATTTGCCGTGCCCGTGTCAACGCCAAAGTGAGGGATTTGCAAAAGAGCGCCATGCCGGGCGGGCTGGAGCCGAGGCGGGCGCGGGCCGGCCGGGGACGGATGGAGACCGGCAGGCTGGCCGACGGCGGGCGCGGGCTGGCGGAGCTGGACGCGAGGCGCGCGCTTCGGCGCGTGCCTTGTGCCGGAGGGACGCCCCTCTCCACCGTGACCTGCCCAAACGAGAGAAACGAAAGCCGCCCCCTGCGGATACGATCATGAACCCACCTTCATAAGGTGGGTGTCCTCATCGCCCATTCCGGCTTCCCCAGCAACGGAGGATCCCCCTCCAGGGCGAGATCTCGGACTCCCTCGTAACGCTTGTCGGTTCACCCAGTTTGTACCGCAGGGGGACGACAAGTCCAATGTAGGCGAACATGCGGCGGGATGCCAGTCTTGACATGGCGAACGGTGGCCGCAGAATGGATGTGTTGGGCACTTTTTGCGCGACATTCAATAGGCTTTCACATGAACCGCAGCTCAGCGGCTATACCGTCCCATATCCCTTCCCCATCGCTGCTGGTTAGCGGCACGTTTTCCCACGTTTCTGTGTATTATGTCTCGCTAGGAAAGGGCGGAGAGAGGGAGGGGGTGTCGGGCGGTGCCAGGGTATTGGCTATCGTTTTTCTGCCTGTTTGCCGCTTCTCTCGCCTGCGCGCTCGCTGTCACCCCCCTTGCCAGAAGGATTGCCATTCGCGTGGGGGCCGTGGACTACCCCAACAAGCGGCGCGTGAACAAGACGCCCACCCCGCGCATGGGCGGCATCGCCATCTTCGCGGGCATAGTCGTGGCGTTTGCAGTGCAATACATTGGGACCTCCTACTTTGACTGGCCGGTCGTTCTCGTGCCGTCCCCGCGCCTCACGATGAACTATTGGATGCTGGTCCTTGCGTTTGCCATCATCTTCGCCACCGGCCTGCTTGACGACAAGTACACGCTCACCCCTCGCGCAAAGCTCGCAGGACAGGTGCTTGCCGCCACGATCGCAGCCATGGGAGGCCTGGTCATCGGCGTTATTGCCAACCCATTCGAGCCCGGCGAGTTCATCGAGCTTGGCTGGCTCACCTATCCTGTGACCATCGTCTACCTGGTTGCCTACGTGAACATCATCAACCTCATCGACGGCCTGGACGGGCTGGCCGCGGGCATCTCGTGCATCGCCAGCGTGACCATGTTCGTGCTCTCGATATGGGCAGACCGCCTGGACGCCGCGGCGCTCGCCTGCGCCATCGCCGGCTCGACGTTGGGCTTCCTCCGCTACAACTTCCATCCCGCGAGCATCTTCATGGGAGACTCGGGGTCGCTCACCCTGGGGTTCGCGCTGGGCACCATCTCGCTTCTCTCGGTGACGAGAATCGCCGGCCTCACCACGATCATCGTGCCTCTCGTGATTGCGGGTATCCCCATCATCGACACGTTCTCCGCCATTGTCAGGCGCACCCGCGCGCATGTGAGCGTGGGGCGGGCAGACCGCGGCCACATCCACCATCGCCTCCTTGCCGAGGGGTTTGACCAGAGGCAGGCCGTGCTTGTGGTGTATGCCTGGACGGCGCTTCTCTGCGCTGGCGCCCTCGTCATGACGCAGGTGACAACGGTGCCGCGCATCTGCATCTTCCTCGTGCTGCTGGCGGCCTCGGGGGCTTTCGCCAACCACCTGCACCTCTTTGAGCCCGTGCTGCGCCATCACAAGGACCCCCGCACCGGGGATGACGAGCTTGTGGGGCCAGATGACCCCGCCTTTGCGGAGGAGTCCGAGAGGGCCCGCGAGCGGCGCGAGGAGAGGCGGGAGGGGCTCCTCGGCATTCGTCCCGACGGCGGGGACAAGGGTAAGGACGACGGGCGCGAGTAGGCCTCGTGTGCCTGGGCTTCGCGCACGGCTGTGTGCGGCGTTGGGTGCGGTGTTGGTGCGGTGTTGGTGCGGTGTACGCGGCGGGGGCGCGGCTGGCATCCGCCGCGGGTCCGCCGTGGCGGGTTTGCCGCCGCGAAGGGGCTTCTCGTCGCACATTCGTACCCGAATGTGTGACCCGTGCTGGTCGCTACAGGATCGGGTCACGAATGTGTGGCGGATGGATACACAATCGCACCCGAATGTGTGACGCGCGCAGGTCGATGCACAATCGACCCCCGAATGTGTAGCGGCCCATCGCGGCGGAGGGGCGGCGGTGACGCGGCTGTGTGCGGCTGGCATCCGCCCTGGGTTCACCGCTGGCATCCGCCCCAGGATCAAAACGAAAAGCGGCACCGGGAAAAACCCGATGCCGCCATCAAAGGCAAGGTTACACTCTCAAACTGCCGGGCGCTACTTGGCGTCGGCAAGGGCCTTCTTGGCGACGCCGGCGAGGTCGGCGAAGGCCTTCTCGTCACTGTAGGCGATCTCGGCGAGGACCTTGCGGTCCAGCTCGATGCCGGCAAGCCTGAGGCCGTGCATGAAGGTGCTGTAGGAGAGGTCGTTCATGCGGGCGGCGGCGTTGATGCGCTGAATCCACAGGCTGCGGAAGTCGCGCTTCTTGTTGCGACGGTCACGGTACTGGTACTGGCCGGAGTGCTGGGCCTGCTCCTTCATGCCGCGGAAGGTGCGGGAGGAAGTTCCGTAGTAGCCCTTGGTGCGCTCGACCAGGGTCTGACGCTTCTTGCGGCCGGCGACTGCGCGCTTGACTCGAGACATATCTAATCAACTCCTCGTTGAGGGAAATCGGGACGCGAGAAGCGCCTACTTGGAACCCATGCGCTGGGAGACAACCTTGACGTCGCAGGGGGCGAGCACGGCCTCCTTGCGGAAGTTGCGGATGCGCTTCTGGGACTTCTTGGACAGGATGTGGCTCTTGAAGGCCTTGGCGCGCATGATCTTGCCGGTACCGGTGCGACGGAAGCGCTTTGCCGTACCCTTGTGCGTCTTCATCTTGGGCATGTTACTTCTCCTTCTTCTCGCTCGTGTCTTCGTCACCCTCGGGCGCCACGTCGAACGCGCCCTTGATGGGGGCGATGAGCATGTGCATGTTGCGGCCCTCCATGAGGGGCTGCTGCTCGACGGTAGCCCAGGGCTTGAGATCCTCGGCAAGGCGGTCGAGCACGATGCGCCCCTGCTCGGGGTGGGCCATCTCGCGACCGCGGAACATGATCGTGATCTTGACCTTGGCCCCCTTCTTGAGGAAGCGCATCACGTGAGACTTCTTGGTCTCGTAATCGCCCACGTCAATCTTGGGACGGAACTTCATCTCCTTGACCTCGACGCGCGCCTGGTTCTTGCGCGCTGCCTTGGCCTTGCGATCCTGCTCGTACTTGTACTTGCTGTAGTCGAGCACCTTGCACACCGGGGGGTTCGCGTTGGGCGCGATCTCCACGAGGTCAAGCCCCTGCTCCTGTGCGATGCGCAGGGCGTCATGCACGCCGAACAGGCCCAGCTGCGAGCCGTCGACGCCGATGAGGCGGCACGTGCGTGAGGTGATTTCTCCGTTGACGCGAGGACCATCGTTTCTGGCTATCTCTCTACACCTTCCTCTCTCTGCGACGCTTGTCTGCGTCGCGCATACAAAACGTCTCCCGGCGACAACAGCCTCCGGGAGACAGGACCCGCCAACCCTGGCGGTTAGGTTCCTTTGTCTGACCAGACAGCTGCCTCTGGGGGGCGCCGTTCAGGTGGGGGCTCGCGATCAACCCCGCTTCCAAAAAATAACGGATTCGATACTAGTACCCGCGCGCAGAAATTGCAAGGGCCTGCCGCCCTCCACGAAGACGCCAAAGCCGCGCTGGGCACGCGCCCACGATCCGGAGGCGTCGGCCGAAGGCGCCTTCGGCCGCGAGCCCCTCGAGTGCGAGGCCAAGGCCCGCGCAAGGCGCGCGATCGCCGAGAAAAACTGGTGCCCGAGGTGGGGGTCGAACCCACACGAGGTTTCCCTCAGAGGTTTTTGAGACCTCCGCGTCTGCCATTCCGCCACTCGGGCACACCACACGCACCTGCGCACTATAGCAGACACCAGGCTGGGACGGCTCCCTCACCGCACGAAGGAATGGCGACTCCGCGGATTCCGGACGGTTAGCGCCCCCTAAACTCTCAAACGTCCGAGAAGCGCGACGGGATGACGAAGATCCGCCCTGTAACGGCCTCGGCCCCGGCGTCCGCAGAATCTTTTGACCGTCTGCGGAAGCTTTACAGTCCCTGCATAAAGAAACCTGATAAACCCGGCATAATGAGGAGACGTGGATTTGTCGATCCGCGCAACACTTTCTGGGAGGACATCATGAAGCAGAGAAGGCTTTTCACCACGCTCCTTGCGGCACTGCTCGTCGTCGTCAGCTTTGGGCTGGCGGCATGCGGCGGGCATGCGTCTGAAAAGGCCGTGCGCCAGTCCCTGGAGGAGAACTTCAGCTCGATCAAGTTCGGCGGGGCCGACGGGGATTTCGCCAAGGAGTTCGAGAAGAACATCGACGACTCCTTCGGGCCCTACGGCATCGACTCCGCAGAGTTCACGAAGTCCTACATGGAGGGCTTCGACTACAAGATTGGCGACATCACGGTCGACGAGCAGAACGGCAAGGCCGTGGCCCAGGTCAGCATCACGGTGAAGCCCATGATGGAGCTGGTGGAGAGCGTCTATCACCGCCTCATGGTTGAAGCGATGTCACTGCCTGATGACGCCACCGAGGACGACCTCAACGCCCTCACGGGCAAGCTCATAATGGAAGGCATCGCCTCCCTCGAGCCCAAGGCCACCGACGTCGAGATAACCTACAACAGGGCCAGCAACGGTGACTGGGAGCCCGACCTGGAAAGCGTCGAGACGGCGTTTGCCACCGCAGCGATGGGAGACGCGGACCCCGAAACCGTCAGGGCGCTCACCGGGGCTTAGGACCAGCGGATACCATCGGATCGCAAGGCGGAACCACCCCTCGATGAGGCAAGGCACCCGCAGACGACGACCCCCGGGCCACAACGGTCCGGGGGTCGCTCTCTGGGGCCGCTCTCGTTGCCCAGGGACGCGCGGCCGCGCTTGCGCCTCGCAGTCGGAGCCGCTTGTCGACCGCGAGGCGCCGGGCTTCGTCAGCTGGAATGGGCGGCTCTCGTTAGCTGGACTTCCCCAGCCCAAGGTAGGCCACGATTCCGTCAACGGCACGCTTCGCGCCCGCAACAGCGTGGACCACGGTCATGGGGCCGTTCACCACGTCGCCTGCCGCAAACACGCCGGGCACGGAGGTCATGCTGGACTCGTCGACCTTAAGCAGGCCCCGGTCGTTGGTGGAGAGCCCCTCGGTCGTAAGCACGAGCTTGTCCTTCGGCAGCTGCGACGCCGCTATGACCACGGTATCGCACGCCGCGTGGTCGAGGCCCTCCTCATAGCCGACGACGTTGCCCTCCTCGTCGAAGACCGCCGTCCGAAACACCGGCCCCTGCCCGTCAATCGCCTCGATGGCCTTGCCAAAGACGAGCTCCGCCCCGTCGAGCCTTGCATACTCCACCTCGTCGGCGCTTGCCGAGACATGCCGCGACCGCGCGTAGACGGTCACCCGGCGCGCCCCCTGGCGCAGTGCCGTGCGCGCCACGTCCATGGCCACGTTGCCGGCCCCGATGACCGCCACGTCACGCCCGATGGCGAACCCCGCCGGGTCCACTAGGTAGTCAATGCCGAAGATCACGTTGCCGCGGGCCTCTCCGGGGATGTCGAGCTTGCGCGCACGCCAGGTTCCCGTCGCGACGAACACCGCGTCATAGCCGTCTCGCTTGAGGTCATCTATCGTGAGCGCGCCGCCTATCGTCGTGGAGGGGCGCACGCGGACGCCGAGGGCGCACATGATGGACCGGTACTTCCGGATGGGCTCCTTCGGTAGCCTGAACGCCGGGATCCCGTACTCGAGCACGCCCCCTATCTCGGGCCGCTGCTCGAAGACGGTCACCGCGCAGCCACGCTGGGCGAGCTTGATCGCGGCGGTGATCCCCGCGGGCCCCGACCCTATGACTGCCACGCTCGTGCCGTTGGCCTCCGGCCGCTCCCAGCGCGCCCGCTCGAGGTAGGTGCCGACACGTACTGCTCGATGCTCGAGAAGCGTACCGGGCTGTCCTTGCGGCCCCGTATGCAGTTCCCCTCGCACTGGTCCATGTGGTTGCAGACAAGGGCGCAGACGGCGCTCATCGGGTTGTTCTCGAAGAGCAGCGCACCGGCCTCGTCAATCCTGCGCTCCCGGAACAATGCTATGACCTGCGGGATAGGTGTCGATACCGGACACCCCTTGATCTGGCAGAACGCGCGCTTGCACCCAAGGCACCTGTTTGCCTCCTCGACGATATGGACTGCCATCGCTCTCTCCTCTCAGCGCTATCCCAGCACGCCCAAGACGGTGCGTCCCCCCTGCCGGAAACAACGCCATGCGACGCAGGGAGGCGGCCCGCAGGGGGCGAGAGCCCGCGTCACATGGCGCATCCGAGTCAAGGGGGCGTGGGACGTCTACCCCCGCACTGCGTGGGCGGCGGCCATGGCTTCGGCCGCCAGGCGCTCCACCTGGCTGAAGTCGCCATCCGCGAAGAGCGCGGGCTTGACCATCCAGGTGCCGCCGACCGCGACGATGCTGTCGCTTCCGAGGTAGTCGGCGAGGTTGGCCTTGCTCACCCCACCCGTCGGCATGAAGCGATGGCCCACGAAGGGGGCGCAGAGGGCCTTGATGGTGTCGAGCCCGCCATACTGCGCCGCCGGGAAGAACTTCGTCACGGTGAGGCCCAGCTTGCGAGCGGCACTCACCTCGGACGGCGTGACCGTGCCCGGCAGCACCGGGACCTCGCGCTCGATGCAGTGGGAGACGACCTCGGCGTCAAAGCCCGGGCTGACAATGAACTCGGCACCGCTGGCGATGGCCGCGTCGGCCTGCCCGACCGTAAGCACCGTGCCCGCGCCCACGTGCATCTTGGGCTGGGCGTCGCGCATCGCGCGGATCGACCCCGCTGCCGCATCGGTGCGGAAAGTCACCTCGGCCGAGCACATGCCCGCTGCCATGAGGGCATCGGCCATCGGTGCCGCCTGCGACTCGCTGTCGAGCACAACCACGGGGACAATGAGCAGCTCCTCGAGGGTCTTGTAAAACGATTCGTACATGTTCGTCTCCTTCTCTTTGGGTCTCTCGCTTGCGCCTGTCTCGCGCGCCTGCGCTCTGGCTTGTTTGGCCTCTCAGCGCGCCACGCGGGTGCCGCCGCCTGCCGAGGCGGCCACCGCGGATATCTCTGCCTCGCTCACAAGGTTCGCGTCCCCGCGGACGGTGAGCTTGAGCACGGATCCGGCTATTGCGTAGTCGATGGCGCGCTGCGGCTCGTACCCGTGGAGAAGCGCGTGGAGGTAGGCGGCGGAAAAGGCGTCGCCGCCCCCCACGCCCTCGAGCACATGCACGGGGTAGACGGGGCTGAACACGTGCTCGCCGCCCGCCGCGACGGCGCCAGGCAGAAGGTCGTCCCCCTCCGCCCGGTAGAGCATGGCCATCCACTCCGAGCTCTCCACCGACGAGATGTTGCGGATGACCGAGAGCACCTGCTTGCAGCCGAAGCGCGACGAGATCTGACGGGCCATCTCGACGTAGTCCTCGCGCTCCTCGATGCCGTGGTCGAGCGACCCCGAGACGCAGGTGATGCCAAGGCCGCGGGGGGCGTCCTCGTCGTTCGCAATGCAGACGTCCGCAAGCGGAAGCAGCCCCTCCATGACTTCCTGCGAGCGCTCGGGAGACCACATCTTGCCACGGTAGTTCACGTCCACGACCGTCACGACGCCCCGCTCGCGGCAGGCGGCAAACGCCTCGCGGGTGGCGATGGCCATCTCCGCGGAAATCGCCGGCGTCACGCCCGAGACGTAGAAGACGCCCACGCCGTCGAGCGCCGCGTCCCAGTCGAGGTCCTTGTGGGAGGCGAGGCTGATGGCGGAGTACTTGCGGTCATACACCACCCCGTTGCCGCGCATGGACGCGCCCACCTCAAAGACGTAGCTGCCCAGGCGATCCCCAGCGCGCACTACGCGCGAGACGTCAACGCCGTAGGCAACGAGGCCCCGCAGCGCGCAGTCTCCCAGCCGGTTGGCGGGGACGACGGACATGTATGCCGCGCGATCCCCCTGGAAGGCGAGGGAGAGCGCCGCGTTCGCCTCGGCACCGCCGTAGCGGACGTCGAAGCTCGAGGCCTGCTCTATGCGGAGGTTGTCGGGTGGCGAGAGCCTCATCATAATCTCGCCGAAGGCCAGGACCTGTGCGTTCGCATCCATGGGACTCCTTTCGCCGTGCGTGAGCGTTACGAAATCGGTTTCGTTCCATAGAGGAGTATACTCCTTTCATGACAGGAGAGAAACCGATTTCTCGTTGATTTTTTACGAACCGACCGAGGGAGAACCATGGCTCGCATGCGCATCAAGGACATCGCCGCCGAAGCGGGCGTGAGCCCGGCTACGGTCTCCAGGGTGCTGAACAACCGGCCCGGGACCATGTCCGAGGCAACGCGGAGGCGCGTCGAAGCCGTTATCGGACGCACCGGGTACCGACCGAGCAACGCGGCGCGGAGCCTGCGCGGCGGTCGCACCCATACCGTGGGCGTGGTGCTCGCCGACATGAGCAACCCCTATTCGGGTGCGATGCTCGAGGCGCTTTCGGACGAGGCCGCCAATCGCGACCTCTCCCTCATGACCGCCATCAGCGGCAGCGACGCGCACCGGGAGAAGGAGGCCATCGAGCGTCTCGCCGCGGCGGGCGTCGATGGCCTGGTGGTCAACTCGTGCCGCGAGGGCCAGGAGGCCGCCGCCTCCCTCTCCGCCATCGCGCGGCGCGTGCCCACCGTCCTCCTCGACCGTCCCGTCCCTGGCAGTGGCCTTGCGGTTGTGACCTCGGACAACGACCGCCTCATGCACGAAATGGTCGAGGAGGTGGCGGGCGGCGGCTGCTCGCGGATCTGGCTTCTGACCGAGCGGGGGCAGACGAGCGCCATCCGCCGCGAACGTGCGCGGGCCTTCGAGCGCGAGCGAGGCGCGCGGGGGCTTGACGGCGGCGTTCTCTTCCCCGCCGACGACCGGGACGAGGCGGCGCGCCAGCTCGTCGATGCTGCGGGATCGGACGCGGGACCCGTCGGCCTCATCGCGGTGAATGGGCTCGTGCTCCTGCGCGCGATCGAGGCGGTGGGCGCCACTTCCCTCGAGGTGCCCCGCGACGTGCGGCTCGCCACCTTCGACGAGTATGCCTGGAACCGCGTGCTCTTCGGCGGGATAACCACGGCGGTCCAGGACACCCGCGCCCTCGCAACGGCGGCGCTCGACCTCGCCGCAAAGGGGCGCGCAGCCGGACGGGACACGACCGTCATCCCCGGTCACGTGATCGCACGCGCCTCCACGGGCACGGCCCGCCGCTAAGGCGCGACCAGCGACCACCGTTGCCGATGGCTCTGGCGCTTTGCCCCCGGGCCCCGTACCCCCCACAGTGCCTCCGCGCAAGAAAAGGCTGCCAAACGACGCGCAAAAGTCAGGAAGTGAGTAGTAGATCCCGGCGGCAAAGCCCCGCCAGCTCCGGTTGGCCATCACATATGCGCAAGGACCTTCGTAGCAACAGGCATTTCGCAAGAAGATCTTGCGTCCGCTGGCTTCGGATGCCCCTTCCGGCCGACCTGGGAGGGTTTCACGTACTCACATCTTGACTTCTGCACGTAAAATCGGAAACAAGGCTTGCGCGGACGGTCGTCAAAGGCGCAGAGCGCGGGCTGTGACGGCAGCGGCGCGCGGCAATGTCGCGACGCGGCATGCCTTTGACCCACATGCCGACATGATGCACACTCTTCTGGCACCCCGCGTCGAGACGGGTGCGTCAGAAGACGCCGTCACACCGCAGGCGACCGAGCACCTAAGGAGTATATCGTGAGCAAGCCGAGCCAGAGCACCCCCAAGCCAGAGGCCACCTCCGGCTCAAGTGACGCCACAGCCGGGGTCAAGAGCCGCTACTCCCTCGTCACAGCGGTGTTTCTCATCATGGGAATCTGCATAGGCTCGGGCATCTTCTTCAAGTCTGACAACGTGCTCGTCGCGACTGGCGGCAGCGTGGCGCTGGGCGTCGCGATGTTCGGGATAGCCTCCGTCTACATCGTCTTTGGCGGCCTCACGCTTTCGCTCTTCGCGGCGAGGACCGACGGCGCGGGTGGCATCATCGACTACGCCTCGCGCTTCGTCTCCCCCGCCTTCGGCCATGTGATGGGAATTTTCTACACCTTCTGCTACATGCCCTCCATCCAGGCGGTCATCTTCTGGGTCACGGGGGTCTACGCCTGCCAGGCGCTGGGGCTTCCGGACAGCCTCGAGCTGCAAATGGGCATCGGACTCGCCGCCCTGCTGGCGTGCAGCGCCCTCAACGTGCTCTCTCCCCGGCTCGCCGGGCGCTTCCAGGACGCGAACACCGTGCTCAAGGTCGTGCCACTGCTGGCCGTGGGCGCCATCGGCGCCTTCGCGGTCGCAAGCGGGAACATCGGCGCGGGAGACGCTGCCCCCGCCGGACGGCAGGCGATGGCCGGGGCGGCAGGCCTCTCATGGCTGGCGGCGGCAGGTCCCGTCGCCTACTCCTTCGATGGCTGGACGATAGCCACGTCCATAGCGCCAGAGCTGCGCGACTCCCGCCGCAACCTCCCTATAGCCCTCGTGGTGGCGCCTCTGTGCATACTGGCTCTCTACCTCTGCTACTTTGTGGGACTCTCCCTGACCCTGGGGCCAGGGCGGGTCATGGAGGCGGGCGATGGCAGCCTGGGGCTGTTCTTCTCGACCGTGATGGGCGAGGGTGCCTCGAGGCTCCCCGTCTTCGTGGCCTTCCTCGCGGTGCTGGGCGTGGGCAACGGCGTGACCCTCGGCCATGCGCGCATGCCCCAGGCGCTCGGCCTGCGCGGCGAGATCCCTCATGCGCGCTGGGTCGCGCGGACCGACCCGCACTGGCTCTCGCCTGTCAACTCTAGCGCCGTGGCGCTCGCAAGTTCCCTCGCGTGGATGGTCGTCCACTACCTGACCCAGCGCCACGGCCTCATTCCCAACGGGGACGTGTCAGAGGTGACCGTCTCGCTCTGCATGCTCTTGATGGTGCCCATCCTGCTCTCTGCCGTGCGCCTGTGGCGTCGGGGCGAGGCGGGCGCGGTGCGTGGGCTTCTTGCACCAGCGCTTGGTTCGGCGGCGTGCCTGCTCGTTGGTGTGGGCGCGCTCGCGGACCCCGCACGCCTCGCAATGGCGGGATTGGTCCTGGTGGCGTCGGTCGCAGCGACGCTCGTCGCCGCGAGCGGGTCCAAGCGGGAGGCCGTGCGCGGGTAGGCAGGCGGCGTGCGTGGGAGAGCGACGGCTTCGCCAAGCTCGGCACCGTTCTTCCCTACTTCGCCAAAAGCGGCACCGTTCGAAAACGCTCAACTGGGCAGACGTCGAGACAGTGGTGCCGAATCTGGCGAAGTCATCGCGGATGGTGCCGTTTTTGGCGAAGCGGCCAAGGCCGAGAGGGGCGGTGCTCACAGATGTCCGCCACGCCACGCAAGCAGCGGCCACCCGCCTGGCGGCCGCTCGCCTCACCGCATGAACGGGTTGCTCGCCAGCTCCTCGGCCATCGTGGTGGCCAGGCCGTGCCCACAGAGCAGGACCGTCTGCGGGGAGATCTCGCGGCCCATGCGCGCAAGCGAGCGGCGCATGGCCTCCGGGTCGCCGCCGGCAAGGTCGGTGCGCCCGCAAGAACCCGGGAAGAGCGTGTCGCCCACGAAGACGATGCCCTCGGCCGAGCCCTCCCCCACCAGGCAGATGCCGCCCGGCGTATGGCCAGGGGTCTCCATCACGCGGAAGCGCGCCGTGCCCACCTCGAGCACGTCACCCTCGGAGAGCAGCCGCGAGGGCGCGGGAGCATCGTCATCGTAGGCAATGCCCGAGCCCGACCATGACGGGTCGCTGGCGTGCCGGGCGATCTCGACATCCGCCGCCGCGAGAGCAAAGGGCGCATCCGTCGCCGAGACGAGCGCCGCCACTCCACCCACGTGGTCCCCGTGTCCATGGGTCGCCACAGCGCAGACGACCTTCTTGCCAGAAAGCGCCGCCGCCACGCGGGCGCCGGCACCACCCGGATCGACGACCAGAGCCTCGTCGGCAGAGACATAGGCGTAGCAGTTGGTCTGAACGGGGCCGACCACAAAGACGCGCACCACGTCGCCGGCGTCGGATACCGCGAATGACCCTGCGTCGTAGAAGGGACTTGCCATGGCTACACCCGCTTCCTCATCTGGCTGGCTCCCTCGCCGGGCATGATGCGACGCGCGTCGTAGACCGAGGGCACGCGCGAGACGATGGCGAGAAGCGCGTCCAGAAGGCTCGCGTCCGAGATGGCCACGATGAAGCGCAGGCGCGCAATGCCCTGCTTGCCCGTCTGCGTGGCAGCCGAGAGGATGTTGCCGCCGGCGTCGCCGATGGCGATGGTGATGTCCTTGAGAAGCCCCATGCGGTCCGTGGCCTCGACCACGATCTCGACCCTGAACTCGGTGGCGCCCGAGGTATCCCACTCGACGGAGATCATGCGCTCGGGGTGGTTCATGAGGTCATGCACGTTGGGGCAGTTGGCGCGATGCACCGAGACGCCGCGGCCGCGCGTGACGAAGCCCACGATGTCGTCGCCGGCCACGGGGTTGCAGCAGTGCGCGAGGTGGACGAGGAGGTCGGCGTCGCCCTTCACGACCACGCCGCAGTTGCTGCGGCGCCTGGCGCCCTTGGCGGCCTGCGCGATGGCGTAGGACTGCATGAGGGGCTTGTTCTCCTTGATGGCCTCCTCGCGCCTGGCCTGACGCTCCGCCTCCTTGCGCGCCGCCTCGAGCTGCTCGGGCGAGCCCTCCTCGAGGACCTCCTCTATGCGGTTGGCGACCTGCTTGGCAGAGACCTTGCCCGTGCCGACGCCGGCGAAGAGATCGTCGGCCGAGCGGTAGTCGAACTGCGGGAACACGCGCTCGATTGCCTTGACGGTGCGCTGTGTGGAGATGCCGTAGCCACGGCGGCGCAGCTCGTGGGCAAGCTCGCTTCTGCCCTGCTCGGCGTCGTCCGCGCGCGTCTCAACCGAGAAGTACTTGCGGATCTTGGCGCGGGCCGAGGGCGTGACCACGATCTTCATCCAGTCGCGGCTGGGCTTTGCGTTCTTGTTGGTGAGGACCTCCACGCGGTCGCCCATGTTGAGCTTGTAGGTGAGAGGCACCACCGACCCGTTGACCTTGGCGCCCACGCAGTGGTTGCCCACCTCGGTGTGGACGGCGTAGGCGAAGTCGAGCGGCGTCGAGTCACGCCGCAGGCTCATGACCTCGCCCTTTGGCGTAAAGACGAAGATCTCGTGCTCGAAGAGGTCGACGCGCAGGTTGTCAAGGAACTCGTGCGGGTCGTCGATGTCGTCTTCCACGGCCCAGTCGAGGCTCTTGCGGATCCAGTTGATGGTGGAGTCGATCGAGCGGTCCTCCGCGGACATCTTGCCCTTGGAATTGCCGGCCTTCTTGTAGAGCCAGTGGGCTGCGACGCCATACTCGGAGGCCTCGTGCATCTCGACCGTGCGGATCTGGATCTCGATGGGCCTCCCGTCCGGCCCGATGACCGTGGTGTGGAGCGACTGGTAAAGGTTGGCCTTGGGCGTTGCGATGTAGTCCTTGAAGCGGCCGGGCATGGGGTGCCAGAGCGTGTGGACGGCCCCCAGCGCCGAGTAGCAGTCCCCCACCGTCTGCGCGATGATGCGCAGGGCGATGAGGTCGTAGATGTCCGAGAAGTCCCGGCCCTTGCGCGTCATCTTCTGGTAGATGGACCAGAGGTGCTTGGGGCGGCCGGTGATCTGGTAGTCCCTGAGGCCCACGCGCTTGAGCTCGTCGTCCAGGGTCTTGATGGCGGCTTCGGTGTCGTCCTCGCGCTGCGCCCGCGAGTCCTGGACCATACGGGCCACGCGCTGGTACTCCTCGGGCTCGAGCCAGAAGAAGGCCAGGTCCTCGAGCTCCCACTTGACAGACGAGATGCCCAGGCGGTCGGCGAGGGGCGCGTAGACGTCCATGGTCTCGCGCGCCTTGAAGAGCCGCCGGTCAGGAGGCAGCGCCGCCAGGGTGCGCATGTTGTGCAGGCGGTCGGCCAGCTTGATGATGACCACGCGGATGTCCTTTGACATGGCGAGGAACATCTTGCGCAGGTTGAGGGCCTGCTTCTCGTCCATCGAGGTCACCTTGATGGACGTGAGCTTGGTGACGCCATCCACGAGCTCGGCCACCGTGTTGCCAAAGAGCGAGGATATCTGCGCAAGCGTGGCGGGCGTGTCCTCCACCGTGTCGTGCAAAAGCGCGGCGCAGATGGTGTCCTCGTCCATGTGGAGGTCCTGGCTCAGGATGAGGGCCACCTCGACGGGATGGTTGATGTAGGGCTCGCCCGAGCGGCGGCGCTGGTCGCGGTGGTAGTCGGCCGCAAAGTGGTAGGCGCGGTCGATCTTCGCCCACTCCTCGTCGTCGAGGTAGGAGCGGGCGGCGTCCTCGAGCACGCGGAAGTTCGCCGCGTCGGGGACGGCGGGGGCCTTGGCGGCCGCGCGGGCCGGGACGGCGGGGGTCGCGGAGGCGGAGGGCGCCTCGCCTGCGGAAGCCGGGGACTTGACCCCTCCCGCAGGCGTCGCAGCCATTGCGTCCTGGGCCTTCTCGGCCATCATGCCGTCGTTGCCCATGGTCCCCTCCTCCTATTCGCCCACGCGCACGCCAAAGTCGGGTGCGATAGGCCTGTTTATCGCAGAGAGCAGCTCTTCCCTAGTACATGAGAGTACCCATTCGCCAAACTCGCCGCACGCCTCGCGCTCGCGGATGCCCTCGAGGTAGCGGGCGGAGTCCTCAAGGGCAACGCGCGCCGGGCTTGCCGCCATGGTGATGAGCCGCGCGTCGCCGAAGCCGGCAAGCGAGAGCAGGCCCAGCTCGGAGAAGATCTGGATGCCGCAGGCGACGGCACCCTCGGCGAGCGGGCGGCCCCCCACCGTGGCCATGGTCGCAAGCTGGGAGTCGTGCGCCGAGAAGGACGCCCGGCCCACGCTGGCAGCGCTTCTAGAGACGCCGCGCAGCGCCTGGTAGAGCGCGACGAGCTCGTCTCGCGTGGGCGCCGCCTGGTCGAGGATGCGCTGCGAAGAGAGAAGGTCACGCTGGCCAAAGAGCAAATGTACGCAGGCACTGTCACCGTCTCGCCCGGCGCGGCCGCTCATCTGGTTGAACTCGACGCGCCCCAGCGGCATGTCGTAGAGCACGACGCTGCGCACGTCGGGAACGTTCACGCCCTCGCCAAAGGCGCTGGTGGAGACGATGCAGGAGAGCTCGCCCGTGCGGAAGGCCCGCTCGACGCGGGTGCGGTCCGCGCGCGGCAGGCACGCGTTGTAGAAGGCGACCCGTGGCGCAAGCTCCGGCACCTGGTGGCGCAGAAGACGCGCCAGCGTCACCGAGCGCGCCCGCGAGTTGACGTAGGCGATGCACTTCTCGCCCTCGGCCACGATCGAGACGAGCGCGGCGTCGCGGTCGCGCAGGCCGCGGCAGTCATCCAGGCGGAGGTTGTCGCGCACGGAGGGGTCGACGATCACGTCCTGCGCCGCGATGCCGCAGAGGTCGCAGACGTCGCGAGCGACCTCGGGCGAAGCCGTGGCCGTGGCGGCGAGGACGGTTGGCTCGCCGAGCGCGGCGCGAACGCGGGGCAGGTCGCGATAGGCATTGCGCGAACCCGAGCCGGCGGGCGAGCCGTGGTGCGCCTCGTCCACCACGAGGAAGCCAACGCGGCCGGAGCGCGCGAGGTCGTCCACGTGGATGGCCAGGTACTCGGGCGTGGTGAGGACGATGCCAATCCGCCCGGACGCCAGTTCCTCGTAGATGCGGGCGCGCCCGTCTGCGGGCGTCTCGCCCGTGAGCACCGCCACGCCCACGCCGAAGGACGCAAGCTCGTCGGAAAGATGGCGGGCCTGGTCGGCCACAAGCGCGCGCAGCGGGTACACAAAGACGCTGGCACGCTGCTGCGCCAGGGCGGTGCGCGCCGCGTGAACGTGGAAGACGAGCGACTTGCCGCGCCCCGTGGCCATCACGCAGAGGGCGGAGCGGCCGGCCGCGAGGCGCGAGAGCGCCTCTCGCTGTGCGGGAAGGAGCGGCTTCTCGCCGATGAGGGCGTGTACCAGGCTCGCGGTGAGGGCGCCGTAGCCCTGGGGAGAGCCATCGGGCGCCGCCGCACCGGCGGGCCCTGCCGTCGCGCTGGGTGCGGCGGGTACGGCAGGCCCTGCCGGCGCGGCCTCCTCGCCACCCTCCTCGCGCGCGAAGAGCGCGTCCACAAAGCCGGGACCGGCCGCCGGCGCGTCCCCACCGTCACGGTAGAGGATGTCCTTGACCATGAGCTTTGGCTTCGTACGGCCCTGCCAGGTCTCATCGACGGCCTCGAAGACCAGGTCGACCACGCTGTCCGTGGCGCAGGCGCGCGAGCAGTCAGGCACGCGGAACATGATGGCCGGCACCGAGGCGACGCCATCCGTGGCAAGGAAGCGCAGGTGGGCGCCGTCGGCCCCAACACGGGAGCGATTTTTCATGGTGACGCCGCGCACGGCGAAGAGCGGCTTCTTGTTGCCCTGGCCAAAGGGTTGCAGGGCCTCGAGCGCGGCGATCGAAGAGACGGTGAGCTCGGAGAGGCGCACGACCGCCGTGACCTCGCCGCGCGACTCGAACTCCTCGGCCGGCAGCGCGTCGAGCACAGACTCGAGCCGGTCGCGGAACTCGTCAAGGCGCGAGGCCTCGCAGGTCACGCCCACGGCGCCCGCGTGGCCGCCAAAGCGGACGAGCAGGTCGGAGCACTGCTCGACGGCGCGGAACAGGTCGACCGAGCCAACGGAGCGGCCGGACCCGCGCGCAATGCCGTCCTGGATGGTGAAGAGAATGGTAGGCACGTGGTAGCGGTTCACGATACGGCTTGCCACGATGCCCTTGACGCCCTCGTGCCAGCCCTCGCCACCAACGACTATGACGCGCCCGCCGTGCCAGGTGGCCGCGACCTTCGCGAGCGCCTCCTCGGTGAGGAGCGACTCCGTCTCGCGGCGCTGCCGGTTGATGTCCTCAAGCTGCCCCGCGAGGACCGGCGCCTGGGCGGGGTCGTTGGTCATGAGCACGTCGATGGCCACGTCGGTGGTGCCCATGCGTCCGGCGGCGTTGAGGCGCGGGATGATCGAGAAGGGCAGCGAGTCCGCCGTGACCTCGGAGATGTCCTGACCGGCGCAGGCCGCAAGGGCCGCAAGGCCGGGACGCGAGGTGCTCCTCAGCCGCCTTATGCCATCGGCGACCAGGGCGCGGTTCTCGGACGAGAGCTGCATCATGTCCGAGAGGGTGCCCAAGGCGGCGACGTCGGTGTAGGAGCGCCAGATGTCCGGCCTCCCCAGGCGCTGGCCCAGCACCGCCAGCAGCTTGAGCGCCACGCCCGCGCCCGCAAGGTCGCGGGAGGGGCCGTCTGCCGCAAGCTTGGGGTCCGTCACGGGAACGCCGCGCGGCACGAGGTCCGCCGGCTCGTGGTGGTCGGTCACCACCACGTCTATCCCCTGCTCGCGAAGCCAGCCGACCTCGTGCTCGGCGGAAATGCCGTTGTCGACGGTCACGATGAGGTCCGGCTTGCCGTCTGCCAGCACGCGGTCGAGCGCCGCCTTGGTGAGGCCATAGCCCTCGCCAAAGCGGTGCGGGATGTAGGCGCGGGCGTGTCCGCCCAGCTCACGCAGGCCAAGTGCGAGAATGCAGGTGGAGCTCATGCCATCGACGTCGAAGTCACCAAAGACGGCGATGCCCTGCCCCGCCCTCACGGCCCTCTCGACGCGATCCGCCGCCTCGGACATGCCGGGAATGGAAAGGGGGTCTGCCCAGTCGCGCTCGAGGGAGGGCGTGAGGAAGGCGCGCGCCTCGCGGGCGTCGGTGATGCCCCGGGCCACAAGGACCCGCGCCACGAGCCGGGGAACGCCCAGGGCGGCAGCGAGAGACGCCTCAGCGCGCGGGTCCGCGCCGAGGACGTCCCAACGTCGGCTGTCGAGAAGGCCGGGCATGCTAGCCTTCCTTTGGCTCGTTCTTCTCGGCGGCGTCCACGGCGGGAGCGGCCTCGGCCTTAGCGGCGCTGCCGTACCTCGCCTCGAGCTTGGCCCACTTGGGCTCGCGCGTCTTCCAGATGGCCAGAAGCGGCGACGCCACGGCGAAGCTGGAGTAGGTGCCCAGGACCTCGCCGACCAGGATGGCGAAGGCGAAGTCCTTAAGGGTGGCGCCGCCGATGGCCAGCATGCAGATGACCGGCACGAGCGTCACGACCGTGGTGTTGATGGTGCGGACGATGACCTCGTTGATCGAGAAGTTGCAGATCTCGAAGTAGGTGCGATGCACGCCGTCACGGAGCTGCTTGGCGTTCTCGTTCATGCGGTTGAACTCGACCACGGTGTCGTAGAGCGAGTAGCCCATGATGGTGAGCAGCGCCGCGATCACGTTGGGCGAGATGTCGATTTGGAACCAGGCGTAGACGCCCAGCGTGATGACGAGGTCGTGGATGAGCGCGGCCACGGCCGTGATGGACATCTTGAACTCGTAGCGGAACGAGACGTAGGCGATGATGAGGAGGATTGCCACGCCAAAGGCCATGAGCGAGGAGCGCGTGGTGTCGGCGCCCCAGTCGGGACCGATGGTCGTGACGGTGTAGTTGTCGCTCGTGAGGCCCAGGGACTTGGCGGCCGCCTGCGCGTGGGCGTTGGCGGTGGCGGGGTCGGTGGTGTCAGAGCGCACGAGGAAGCCCGCCTCGCCCTGCATGGTGGTTGTCTGGACGGTGGCCGTGCCCTCGTCCGCCACCTCGAGGGCGCCGCGCATCTGCTCGATGGTGACGCCGCCCGTCTCGTAGAAGTCCACCTCTGTGCCGCCCGTGAACTCGATGCCAAAGACCAAGCCGCGCAGGACGAGGCCGACGATGGAGAGGATCACGAGGACGCACGAGAGCGTGAGGAACTGCCTGCGGTGACCGATGAACGAGATCTCGCGGGAGAAGTGGCTACGCACGAGCCTCACCCCCCTTCGCCGGCGAGGCAGGCGACGCGGCCCCTCTCGCCGAATGGACTTGCTGGGACCTGCGCTCTGCCTCGGCAATGTCCTGGTCGACGCCCCAGAAGCCGGGGTGCGACGGAATGACGTGGGCGGCAAGGAGCCTGAGCGCGGGCGCCTTGAAGCCGAACATGGTCACGATGTCGCAGGCGACGCCAAGCGCCAGCGTGAGTCCGAAGCCCTTGACGGTACCGGTGCCCACGAAGAAGAGGGCGAGCGCGGTGACGAGGGTCACGATGTCGGCGTCGAGCGAGGTCATGATGCCGTGGCGCGCGCCCGAGACGGAGGCGTTCTTGACGGTGCGGCCCATGCGGACCTCCTCGCGGAAGCGCTCGAGCACCAGGATCGAGGAGTCTGCCGCCGATCCCGTGGTAAGCACCATGCCCGCCAGGCCAGGAAGCGACAGCGAGAACATGCCGTAGTGCGAGAGGGTGGCGAGGAGCCCCAGGTAGAGGGCAGCGAAGACCACAAGGGAGCCAAGCGTGAGAAGCCCCAGGCCGCGATAGAAGAAGAACAGGTAGACGATAACGATGGCAACGCCTATGACAAGCGCGAGGATGCCCTGGTTGAGCGAGTCCTGGCCAAGCGTGGGGCCAACGACGCGGCTCTCGGAGTAGCCGAGCGTGACCGGCAGCGAGCCGGAGTCGAGCACGGTCTTGAGCTCCTGGGCCTGGTCGCTTGTGAAGTTGCCGGTGATGGAGACCTTGCCGCCCGATATCTCTTCCTGGACAGCGGGGGCTGACTGCACCACGCCGTCGAGCACGATGCAGATCTGGCCCTTGGTGGGGGCAAGCCCCCTGGTGACCCGGGCGAAGATGTCCGCGCCCTCGGGGTTGAAGGAGATGTTCACGGCATAGGTGCCCACCGACGTCGATGACTGCGCGACGGAGGTTGACTCGATGTAGGAGCCATCGAGGAAGGCGGTGTAGGTGCCCTGCCCGAGCGTCACGTTGGACGCGCCGGCCCCGATCTTGGCGAGGGCCTCCGCGTCACCGATGTCATCGAGGCGGACGAACTCGAGGTGGCCGGTCTGGCCGATGGTCTGGACCGCGGAGTCGGCGTCCGTGGCACCGGGAATCTGGACCAGGATCGAGTTGGTGCCCTGGATCTGCACGGTTGCCTCGGAGGCGCCCAGCGTGTTCACGCGCTTCTCGACGATGGTCTTGGCGGTGTTCATCTCGTCTGCCGAGGGCGCGGCGCCGTCCTGCTTGGAGGCGGTGAGAATCACCGAGACGCCACCCTGGATGTCGAGGCCGGTGGTGATGCGCTCCCCGAGCGGCGTGAAGCAGAAGACGCACGCCACGCAGACGGCGGCCGTCACCACGAGCGTCGAGACGTAGCGGCGTACGGCTGGGTTCATACGGCGTCGCTTGGCGCGGCCCGAGCGAGCGGCTCGCCCGCCCTTCGAGCCACGCGATCTTGACTCGGTGGCGTTCCACCGGTCGAGGCCCGTCCTGGGGGCCTCGCGGTCTTGCTTTTGGGCCATGTGCAAACCTTCTCGATTAAGGCCCCACCCGCATGAGCGGCGCAGGGCCGTTGTGCATGAACTGCCACATTCTAGCATTGTTGCATGCGAGGACAACCTCGGGCGTCCCAGCTGCGGCAACGCCGCTCAGCCGGTCAGCGCCTGCGAAGGGCCCCTCGCGCCGGACTAGAACTCGAACGCCTCTCGCAGCGCCCGGGCGGCGGCGTCCTCGTCGGGACCCTCCACGCTCACGGTGATCTTGTCGCCCCTTCCCTTGCCTGCCCCACCTGACCGAGCACACAGGCCCGCAGCCTAGCCCGCGGCCTTCGCGGGGTGCCTACGCGCGTGACTGAGCACCACGGCGATCACAGCGGCGAGCACGGCGGGAAGCACCCAGCCCATACTCGCCCACGCAAACAGCAGGACGTCGAAGGGGATCCAGAGCGAGGGGGCCAGCGCGTCTCGCAGGCTGACGGAAACGCTCACCACGGTCACCGCTCCGACGACCCAGGCCCACAGCCCCGGAACGCAGTCGCAGATATGGTGCAGCATGCCCATGATGACCAGGCAGATGGCAGCCGGGTAGAGCGCGTTCAGCATGGGCACGGAGAAGGCGAGGATCGCGTCGAGGCCAAAGTTTGACACCACGCAGGAGAAGACCGCGAACCCGAGGGCCCAGGCCTGATAGCTCGTGCGCGGGAACTCCCCGGCGAAGTACGTCCCGCAGCCGCTGATGAGGCCGATGCACACGTTGAGGCAGGCGATCAGGAAGATGGCTGCGGCGATGGCGACGCCGACGCTGCCAAAATGGCGCGTCGCTGACTCGGTGAGCACGGAGGCGCCGTTCGTTGCGTCGGGGATGACCGAGGAGAGCTGCATGCCCGTGAAGGCGAAGCCGATGTAGATGACGCCGATGATAATACCAGCCACGATCCCGGCCCGCGAGATCTCGCGGGCGACGTCGGCGGGCTCGGTGACGCCAAGCGCGCGGATGTTCGTGGCGATGACGATACCGAAGGTGAGCGAGGCGAGAAGGTCCATCGTCTGGTAGCCCGTCAGAAAGCCCTGGAGCACCGGCAGCCGGTCGTAGGGTGCCTGGGCGGCAAGGGGCGCGGCCTCCGGGCTCAAGATGGCCGCGGCGGTGACGGCGATGATGAGCAGGATGAGGGCCGGACCCGTGATGCGTCCGAGCAGCCTGGTCAGGCGGCCCGGACGGAGCGCGAGCAGGAAGGCCACGCCGAAGAAGAGCACCGAGAACACGAGACGCGCGTCCCCAACGCCCGTGCCGTCGGGCAGGAGCGGCACGAGCATCTCGAACGAGGTGGACGACGTGCGCGGGATCGCCAGGCACGGGCCGATGGCGAGGTAGACCGCCGCCACGAACACGCGGCCGTAGAGAGGGTGTACGCGGTCGGCGAGCTTGCGAGCCGTGCCCGCGAGCGCCACGGAGACGACTCCGAGGATTGGAAGGCCGATGCCCGTCACGAGAAACCCCGCAACGGCCGGCACGATGTCCACCCCCGCTCGGAGCCCGAGCAACGGAGGCAGGATGAGGTTGCCGGCCCCAAAGAACATCGAGAACAGCGTCACCCCTACCATCGCGGCCTGCGCGATCGTCAGCTTGCCTGCACTCACCGAATCGTCCCTTCCTCTGGAATCGACGAACAAGTCAGAGTCTATCCGATTGCCGCTGAGGCGGCGCTGGCGTCGGGCGGACACCGTAGCGGGGACACGTGGCCGGCGCCTACCAGTCGCCTGCGGCCGGCGAGTCCATCCAGCGCGAGACGAACTCCCCGTACGTACCAGCGATGATTGCCTCGCGCGCGCGGCGCATGAGCTCGAGCAGAAAGTACAGGTTGTGGAGCGACAGCAGGATGGAGCCGGCCATCTCCTTCTGGCGAACCAGGTGGTGCAGGTAGGCGCGGGAGTACCCACCCTGGCAGACGGGACAGGCACACGCGGGGTCGAGCCGCCCGGCGTCATGGGCGAAGCGCGCGTGGCGCAGGTTGAGCTTGCCCTCGCTCGAGAAGGCCGTGCCCATGCGCGCCGTGCGGGTGGGGAGCACGCAGTCGAACATGTCGATGCCGCACGCCACGCCGCGCACGAGCGTGGTGGGGTTGCCCACGCCCATGAGGTAGCGGGGCTTCTCGCGCGGCATGTACTGCGAGGCCAGGGGCTCGAGGCTCTCGAACATGGTCTCGTGGTCCTCCCCCACCGAGTACCCGCCGATGCCAAACCCCGGGAAGTCGCCCACGTCGAGCAGGTGCTGGAGAGACCGCCTACGCAAGGCGAGGTCCATCCCGCCCTGAACGATGCCAAAGAGGGCCTGGTCGGTGCGGGTGTGCGCCTTCCAACAGCGCTCGGCCCACAGCGCGGAGAGCTCTACCGCGCGCTCGACCTTCGCGCGCGGCGCCGGGTAGCCCACGCACTGGTCGAGCTGCATCACGATGTCGGCACCCAGCCTCTGGGCGATGGACATGTTCTCCTCGGGCGTCCACATGAACCAGCGGCCGTCATAGTCCACCGCGCGAAAGCGCACCCCGTCGGCGGAGAGCTTGCAGAACTCCTCGTGGCTGAAGACCTGGAAGCCGCCGGAGTCCGTGAGGATGGGGCCGTTCCAGCGTGTGAAGGCGTGGAGTCCACCCATCTCGGCCACGAGGTCGGCACCGGGACGCATGGCGAGGTGGTAGGTGTTGGCGAGGATGATCTTGGCCCCAAGCTCCGCAAGCTGTGGCACCAGGACCCCCTTTACCGTGCCCTTCGTGCCCACGGGCATGAAGATGGGCGTGGGCACGTCGCCGTGCGGGGTGTGAAGGACGCCCGCCCGCGCGTGCGTGGCGCCGTCCTCGGCGACGATGTCGTAGGAGAACCACTCGGACTCCATGTTGCCTGCTCCTCTCGCGAGGCCGGCCCTCCCGGCCGCGGGCCTTGGGTGCGGGCCGGCCGCAGGCCTGCCGGTGAGCGCCGGCCTGCCGGTGCCCCGGGCCCCTCGCCTCATGAAAGCGGCCCGGGAGCCCCGGGCCGCTTGCGTACACATGTCCTTGCGCAGCCTACTCGCCAAAGCCGGAGTCGACGAGGGCGACGAGGGCGTCGAGCGCCTCCTGCTCGTCGGGGCCATCGCAGGCGATCTCGACCTTGGTGCCGGTGCCAAGGCCAGCCGCCAGGATCATCATGATGGACTTGGCATTGACGGGCGCGGTGTCCTTGTCGACGTTCTTGATGGTGACGTTGGACTGGTACTTCTTGGCCTCGGTCACGAAGACGGACGCGGGACGAGCGTGGAGGCCGGTGGCGTTGATGATCGTAGTCTGCTTGGAAACCATGTTAGAACTCCCCTTCTAGACTCCCTGGCTAGGCTCGGGGAGCAATTCCCCGAATTTCTTATATCGTACCAAACGCTTGTATAGTTTACACACTTCATGGATAGCTGGCGGACAAACTCTTCCCAAGCGACTCGATTGGCATCTTGCGCGGACGCTTGCGGCAAAATGGGGGGTAGGTGCGGCCGCCAAGGTCGCCGCGCGCCGCAACCGCGGCCAGTGTCGCCGCGCGCCGCAACCACAGCAGACAGTCTCGCGCCCAGTGTGGGGCGCTTTCGAAGGGAGCCTACATGGCTTGGGGCAAGGGCACAAAGGGCGAGAGGGGCGCTGCCGGGAGAGGCAAGGCCACGACGCGGGCCAAGGGCAGCGACGCCGCCACAGACGGGGACGCCACCGGGAGAGACGCGCGAGACGGCGCCGCGCAGGCCGCCTCCATGGCCGCCGGCGCGGCCAGTGCGGCCGCGGATGCCGCCGCAGGCGCGGCCCGCGGGGCAGGCAGGGGGATCGCCGCGGGCCTCACGGCCCTGCGTGACGTGCGGGACGCGGCGCGCCAGCACTCCTCCGCCAAGTCGCAGATGGAGTCCATGGAGAAGTCGCTCGAAGCGCAGCGGGCGGCGCTTGAGCACCGCGAGAGCGTCGAGGGCAGCTACGACAGCATCGTTGCAACGCAGGCCGCGGCGCTGGAGGCCGCCCAGAAGAGCGCCGCCGGCGCCGTGCAGCATGCCGCGCATCTCGCCCGCGAGCTACAGGACCTCGAGGCCCGTCTCGCCAAGATGCGCGCCGACGACGAGCAGGCGCTGCGCCCCTACAGGCAGCTCGCCGAGTCTGCCAAGGGCCGCGCGGACGACGCCGCGCGGACGGTCGCCGAGGCAAAGCGCGGAGTGCGCACGGCAGAGGGCCAGGTGAAGGATGCCATGGACCGCCGCGAGCAGGCGATTGCCTCGGCAAACCGCACCCTTGACAACTCCAAGGCGCGCCAGCGCAAGGTCCAGGGGGAGCTCGACAAGCTGCTTGCCGACCCGTCCGCCAAGCGCAACGCCATCGCGCAGGTGCGCCAGGAACTCGCCGCCGAGACCTCGCACGTGAGCGCCGCCGAGGCCACCGTCACCAGGTCGACCGCAGACGCGCAGTCCTCCGTCGACAATGCCCAGACCCACCTCTGGACCCAGAAGCAGTCGCTCGAGTCCGCCCAGCGCGAGGCCGAGTCCATGCAGGCAGAGGCCAGGGAGCGGCGCGACGAGTACGACCACCTTCGCGCGGAGGCGAGCGCCCGGCAGAAGAAGCTCTCCGACGACATCGACGGCCACAAGGCGGAGATCGAGCGCTCGAACCGCCTGCGCGACGGCGCCAGGGCGGACGCGGGCAGGGCGCGCGACCTCATCGCCGAGGCGAGGAGCATCCACGACACGCCACAGGCAACGGAGCAGCTGCGTCACTCGATAGCCGAGCGGGCGCGGGCGCTGGCGGCACAGCGCGCGCAGGTGGAGGAGCTGGACCGCTCCGAGCGCGAGCTGCGCCGCCGCACCCGCGCCACCCGCCTCGCCGTCCTGGCGATACTGGCCTTCGTCGTGGTCGTGGTGGCGGCTCTCGTCGCCTCCATGCTGCTTGGCTAGGGCAAAGGCGCGCTAGCCGATGAGCATGGCGTCCCCAAACGAGAGGAAGCGGTACCTCTCGTCAACGGCCGCCCGGTAGGCAGCCATGATCTGCTCGCGCGTGGCAAGCGCCGAGACGAGCATCATGAGCGTCGAGCGGGGCACGTGGAAGTTGGTGATGAGGGCGTCCACCACGTGATAGGTGGAGCCCGGCATGAGGTAGAGGTTGGTGGTGGCGTCGCGGCGCTCGACGATGTCGCCGCGCCCCGTGACAGCAGCGGAGTCGGGCGCATCCTCGAAGCGACGCGCCGTAACGGCCGGCGCGGATGCGGGCGCCTCCGGGTCCCAGGCGCTCTCGAGCGAGCGGACCGCCGTGGTGCCCACGGCGACCACGCGGTGCCCCGCGGCCTTGGTGGCATGCACGGCGTCGACCACGTGCTGCGACACGTGGTAGCGCTCGGTGTGCATCACGTGCTTGGTGGGGTCGTCCTCGGTGACCAGGCGGAAGGTGTCGATGCCCACCTCAAGCTCGACCGTCTCCCAGCCCACGCCCTTGTCCTCGATCCTCTGGATGAGCTCGGGCGTGAAGTGGAGGCCCGCCGTGGGGGCCGCCGCGGAGTGCTCCTCGCGCATGGCGTAGACGGTCTGGTACTTCTCGGGGTCCCCCTCGTATGTGGTGATGTAGGGCGGAAGCGGCACGTGACCCGCCTCGTGGATGGCGGCGTCGAGCGTGCGGGCGCCCTGCGGCTCGAAGCGCACCAGGCGCCCGCCGCGGTTGTCCTCGAGGAAGTCGACTATCTCGCCCGTAAGCACGACCTCGGCGGAGAGCGGCGCGTGCAGGCCGCCCGCGCGGTACTCGATGATGATGCCGGGCTGGCGGAGGCGCTTGCCGGGGTTCACGAGGCACTCCCACACATGCCCCAAAGGATCGAGGTCCTCGCGGCGCTTGAGCAGGAGCGTCTCGGCCACGCCGCCGGTGCCGCGCTTGTGCCCCACGAGGCGGGCCGGCATGACGCGCGTCTTGTTGGCAACGAGAAGGTCGCCCGGTTCCAGATAGTCAATCACGTCGGTGAAGTGGCGATGCTCAAGTGAGCCGTCCTCGCGGTTAAGCACGAGAAGGCGGCAGGAGTCGCGGGGCTCTGCAGGTGCCTGTGCGATGAGCTCGTCTGGGAGCGGGTAGTCAAAGTCGTCGGTGCGCATGTGTGTGGTGTCTCCTCATGCCCTTAGGCTGATGTGGCGGAGTGGAGTGCGGCGCGTTGTGCGCCGATCGCCCATTCTAGCGCGTGGCGAGGGGGACGGCGACGAGGTTAGTGCGGGACGGAAGGCATGCGGGCGGCCTCGGCGGAGCGCGGTGCCTCGGCGGCGGGAGTGCGGGCGGCGCGGGCGGCGGCGCACTCGGCCTTGCGGCGGTCGCGGGCCTCGTGGCGCTCGATGGCGGCCTCGGCGGCCGAGAAGCGGCAGCCGCAGTAGTTCTGCCGATACATGCCCAGGTCGCGGGAGGCGCGGGTGGCCTCGGGGTAGTAGGGCCTGAAGTCGCGCCAGACCGGCGTGAGGCCGTAGGCGGCGGCCGTCTTGGCAAGCACGTCCCCGCAGGTCTCGAAGAGCTGGTACGGCGAGACCGCAAGCGTGGTGGAGATGTGGGTGAAGCCCAGCTCGCGGGCGGTGCGGCACGCCTCCGCCAGACGCAGGGCGTAGCAGGCGCGGCAGCGGGCGGCGCGGTCGAAGCCGTGCGGGGCGACGCCGGCCTCCCATGACGAGCGATCATCTGCGGCAACGACCACGTCAGCGTGCGCGACGTCTGCCGCCCACGCGCGAAGCGTGGCAAGGCGACGGTCGTGCTCGGCCACGGGCTGGATGTTTGGGTTGGTCCAGCAGATGGTCGGCTCGAAGCCCGCGCGGCGCAGGAGCTCCACGGGCTCTATCGAGCAGGGGCCGCAGCAGGCATGCAGGAGAAGCGGCACGGCGGCGCGGCCCTTGTCGTTCTCGCCCTTGTCACCCTTGCCGTTCTCGCCCACAAGCCCTCCTTCCGCTGGGTTGCCATCGGACTGGGTTGCCACCGGACCACATGATAGGGCATCGGAGCCAAGGTCCCGGCCCTGACGCCGGAGTGCGCGCCGTCGCCGCGGCCGCTCGCGCACACGCGCCGCCGCGCGCCAGCCCTCGCCAAAGGGCACGCCTTCGCTGTGGCCGCCCCGTCCCCTACCCCTCCAGCGGCACCTCCCGCATGGCGACCCCGCCGCGCGCGTCATGCTCGAGGACGAGCGCGCTCTTGAAGCCGCACGACGCCGCAAAGCGCGCGCCCTCGTCGAGCTTGGCGCAGAGGAGGCCGGCGCTGTGGGCATCGGAGTTCACGAGGATGCTGCCGCCCATCTCGTACAGGGCCCTCAGGAGCTCGCGGCGCGGGTAGGGCTGGCTGCGAACCCCACATGCCATGGCACCACAGTTGACCTCAAAGGGCACGCCCCCCCTCACCAGGTACTCCATGGCCTCAAGGGCGGGCGAGAGGTACGCCGCGGACGTCTCGTCAAAGAACCTCCCTCCCTCGTTGAACTTGCTCACCAGGTCGAAGTGGCCCACGAAGGTGCATTCCGTGCGGTCATGCGTCATGGCCTCCAGCTCGTAGTAGGCCTGAACGAGCGCCATCCAGTTGCCGCCAAACGCCACGCGGCACAGGGTCTCAAGCTTCTCGGGCGACCAGTCGACCGCCGCCTCGCACGGCACGTCGACGTCCACGAAGTGCGTCGAGCCGATCCTGAACTCCGCGCCGGGACAGCAGTCGGGGTCGTAGAGCGTGTCCAGCTCCACGCCCAGAAGGATGTCCATGCGCCCGCGGTACTCGACCTGGAGCCGGCGAATCTCGGCCACGTAGGCGTCCCAGTGCATGTGGATGTCCCGGTCCATGTGACCCGAGAAGCCAAGGGCAAGAAGCCCGTTGTCAAGGGCCGCCTCGGCCATCTCCTGCGGCGTGCTCTCTCCGTCGCAGAGCGTCGTATGCGTGTGGAAGTTGGCTCTGACCATGCGGTTCCCGCCTCCCATGTCCTCGTCGTCCAGTTTGCCTCGCATACGATAGTGCGTCTTCGTGGGGTCGGCGCTAGCTCATGGCGAGAAGCACGCAAAGAGAACGCAAGGGGCTGTCGGCGGCCGGGCCTCTGTCGGCGGCCGGGCCTCTGCCGGCGGCCGGGCCTCTGCCGGCGGCCGGGCTCCGGATGGCGACGGCCTTCTCGCGGTGCCGCCGTTTCCAGACGTTTAGGAATAATTTGGACGGTTAGGAATTATCCGGACGGTTAAGGCCACCTAAACGTCTGAATCCCGCGGCATCCCGGAGGCTCCGCCCAGACGTTTAGGAATCGTCCGGACGGTTAGCCACCCCTAAACGTCCTGGAAAACCCTAACCGTCGTAATCCCGCGTCTGGGACAAGGAGCACAGACCAGAGGGCGCGGGGGGGCGCAGACCGAGGGGAGATGCGCGGGGGTCCGGGCAGCTAGCGCGGACCCCCGCTGTCGTCGGCGAGAAGCTCCACGCCAGTGTCCGTGTCGCGCACGTGCGTGCAGCCCGGCGTGCGGACGATCTCTGCGACCATGGCCAAGTCGCCGACACACCCTGAGAGATGCGTCCACGCGAGCGCCCAGGCGAGGGCCGTCCCGGCGACAAGTTCCCCCACCCCGACGAGCGCCACAGTGACAACCACCGACGGCGCGAGAAGCACTGCCACAAAGCGCCCGCGCGCAAGAGGGTCACCCTCCGCCCTGGTGTAGAGCATCCCCGCCTCGAACCCAAAGCTGATGCGCAGCCGTCCGCGCCCCAGAAGCAGAAACGCCGCCGCATGGACAAGCTCGTGCGCAAGCAGGGCTACGGCCGACGCCACCACGTAGACAATAACGTGCGCCCCAGCGCCACTCCCCCACCCGTACACCGCCGCAAGGAGGAGGGCACCCGTGAGGCCCACGGCAAGAAATGCCACCGAGAGGGGCACCATGCGGCGCGCAAGCGGCGTGTCCCCCAGGATGTCAAGACGCGCCACGCTCCTCATGACGCGCCCTCTCCGCGCTCCGCCGCAACACGGCGGCGCCGCGTCGCCTGCCAGGCATGCAGCAGCGCCACCGCCACGGCGAACGACGCCACGTACGGGGCGAGGTAGCCGGGGTTACCAAGGGCGCGCTCCCACCACTCCAGCGGCGAGCCCTCGGCCGGGCTTGTCACAAAGCCGAAGTTCGTGCCGAACGCTTCGTTGAACCATCTAAAGAACGCCAGGTAGGCAGCAGAGAATGTCAGCGAGGCCCAGGCGTCGCGCCACCTTGGCGCCTGGCGCGGGTCGTCGAGCGCCATGAGCGACACGGCAAAGACGAGCGCGTGTTCCATGAAGCCGCTGACGCAGGGCAGCGTATACGGCGGGCAGTACGTCCAACCCGGGAAGAGCATGGCGCAGAGGCCGCCTGTGAGGCCGAAGCAGAGCAGCAGCTCGCGAGACACGCGCGACGGGGCAACCGCGTGCCAGAGACAAACGTACTCGGCGATGTTGCACAGATGGAGCGGCCACCAGTTTGGCGAGAAGGTCCCCGTCTGCACCTTGAGGACGTCGCCCCACAGAAGCAGCGCGTTGGGAATGACGGCGGCGGCGAGAACGAGCCGGCGCCTGCCGCCATGCCAGGCATCGGTTGCCGGAAGGCCCCGGTAGCCATGCAGGAGAAGGGCGACGACCGCCGCGCACACGGCAAGCCAGAGCAGGTGCCAGGGCCCAAACATGTCAAAGCCCTCGCCGCCCCAGAGCAGGGGCTCGGCGACTACGACTTTGTCTATGGGCATCCGCCACCCCCCTCTATGGGCATCCGCCACCCCCCTCGGACCCACCTCGAGCGCGGGCGCGCGTGCGTGCCGCAGGCACACGCCCGTCTCGTCCGCACACCCATCAACGTACCCAGTCCAGGCCGTCCCAGTCCGCCCGCATGTATACCCGTTGTGGGATAATCACATGGCCCGCGGCGTGCGCAGCATGCTAGCAGGCGTCACCTGCACCACCCACGACCAAGAGGGAGCACGTCCCACATGGCACATAATTCCCAGAACGTCCCGACACAGGGCCGCCAGGGCCGCCCGAGCTTTCCCGCGCGCGCCGTCATCACCGGAGGCATGCCGTACGGCAACAAGAACCTGCACTTTGGCCACATCGGCGGCGTCTTCGTGCCCGCGGACTTCTTCGCGCGCTTCCTGCGCGACCGCATCGGAAGCGAGAACGTGATCTTCGTCTCGGGCACGGATTGCTACGGCTCGCCCATCATGGAGGGGTATCGCAAGCACGTCGAGGCCGAGGGCTACCGGGGCACCATCACCGACTATGTCCAGGCAAACCACGACGCCCAGAAGGCGGCGCTCGACGCATACGGCATCTCGCTCGACCTCTTTGCGGGATCCGGCCTCGAACCGGCGCGGGACTTCCACGCCCGCCTCACCGCCGAGGTCCTGCACCGTCTCCACGAGCGCGGCTTCCTGCACAAGATGAGCACACGCCAGTTCTACGACGTCGAGGCCGGGCAGTTCCTGAACGGCCGCCAGGTCATTGGTCGCTGCCCGGTGCGCGGCTGCAAGTCCGAGAAGGCCTACGCCGACGAATGCGACCTGGGCCACCAGTTTGACCCCGAGGAGCTCATCAACCCAGTCTCGGCGCTCACCGGCACCACCCCCGAGCTGCGCCCCGTTGACAACTGGTACTTCGACCTACCCGCCTTCGAGTCAAAGCTCAAAGAGCTCATGGACGAGTGGGACGTGGACCCGCAGGTGAGGCCCGTCGTCACCAAGACGGTGCGCGAGTCTCTCGTCCCTCCCGTCGTCTACATCCAGGACAAGTTCCGCGAAAGCTTCGACGCGGTGGAGGACGCTCTTCCCGCCCACCGGCTTCACGAGGCCGAGAAGGGCCAGCAGTCCTTCTCCGTCGAGTTTGCCAACTGGCGCGACCGCGACGACGCCCGTGCCGTCCTGGAGGCGGCGGGGGTTCGCTTCCGCACGGGCAAGACGCTTTTGCCCTTCCGCATCACCGGCAACATCGAGTGGGGCGTGAGCGCGCCCGAGCTTGAGGACACGAGCGGCCTCACCGTGTGGTGCTGGCCCGAGAGCCTGTGGGCGCCCATCAGCTTCACACAGGCCGCACTCGCCCTGGACGAGAGGGCCGGCGGCACGCGCTTCTCGTCCGACGACTGGCGAGACTGGTGGTGCGCGGACGACGCCAAGGTCTACCAGTTCATCGGCCAGGACAACATCTACTTCTACTGCGTGGCGCAGCCCGCGCTGTGGGACGCGCTCGACTGGGGCCTCTTCCAGGACACGCCCGTGGCCAACTACCACATCCTGTTCATGAACAAGAAGGCCTCGAGCTCGGGCAAGATCCGCCCGCCCATGGCCGCCGAGCTTCTTGACCACTACACCGCCGAGCAGCTGCGCTGCCACTGGCTGAGCCTTGGGCTGGATCAGAAGGCCGTGAGCTTCTCGCCCAAGCCCTACGACACCTCGGTGAGCCACAAGGACAAGGCAACCGGCAAGGACGTGCTGGTAAAGGACGACCCGCGCGTGGTCGACCCCGCCCTCAAGGAGAGCGCCTTCCTCACCAACATCTTCAACCGCCTTGCCAGAAGCTGCATCTATGGCGCGCAGAACGTCTGCGCGGGCCATCTGCCTGCGGTCGAGGCGGACGCCGACGTGCTTGCCGGCTGCCGCGAGGCGACGCTAGCCTACGAGCGCTGCGCCCACGCCTTTGACGCCCACGGCGCGCTTGCCGTGGCCGAGGACTTCTGCCGTGACGCCAACCGTCGCTGGGGCGACGAGTCAAAGGCCGCCAAGGGAGACGACGACGCCTACGAGCACGCGCTGGCAAACGCCTTTGCCGCGCTGCGCACGGTGACGCTGCTCATGCACCCCGCAGTGCCTGCCGGCTGCGAGAAGATCTGCGAGCACCTGGGCTTTGCGGCAGACGCGTTCTTCTCGTGGGAGCATGCGTTTGAGACCCCCGGCGAGCTGGCGCAGGCACTGGGAGAGAACCCCGCCGAGCACGCGCTGGTGGAGCTGCCACCGCGCTTCGACTTCTTCGAGAAGCATCCAAGCCAGAAGTAAGACGAGAAAAGAGGGGCGCCGCCAGGGCGCCCCTCTTCGTGGATGAGACAAAGGGACTGTCCCTTTGTCTCATCGCAGGCTGTTGTCGCGGTCGTAGCGCTTGCCGTCCCAGTACACGCGCGTCGCGTGCTGGCACTTCTCGGGCAGTTCGACGTCCCTCAGCGCCCACTCACAGAACTCGTCGAAGCCCACGCGGTCCACGATGTAGCCGATGTGCTCCTTGCCCTCGGGCACGTTGGGGTTGATGTACTCCTCAATGAAGGCGTACGTGTTCTTCACGATCTTCACAATGGAGTCCTCGTCCACCCAGCGCAGCCAGTCCTGCGCCAGCCGCGGGTTCTGCTTGCCCGTGCGGCCCATGATTTTCACGCGGAAGTAGTGCTCGTGGCTGCGAGTCCAGGCACGCGTGGGGCAGTAGACCACGCACACGCCACAGCCAATGCAGCGGTCCTCGTCGCGTACGACCTTGCCCTTCTCGAGCCTGAGCGCGCTCACCGAGCGTCGCTGGCACCAGTCCACGCACTGCCCGCAGCCAATGCAGCGGTTGGGGTCGTACTGGGGTTCGGTCATACCGATGATGCCAAAGTCGTTCAAGGCCACGTGCGCGCAGTCGTTGGAGCACCCGGTGAAGGCCACCTTCACGTGGCGGTTGTTGGGGAAGATCTCGTGGTCCATGCGCTGCGCGAAGGCGGTGGTGTCGTAACAGCCAAAGGGGCACAGACGCTTACCGGGGCAGGCCACCACGTTGCGCGTGCCGCTGGCCAGGTAGCCCTGGGAGGTGTCCTCCTGGTTGATCTTGGTGTCCTCGATGATGGCCTGGAGCTTCTCGTTTACCTTGGGCATGTCCTCCATGTGGATGCCCGGGATCTCCACCCCCTGGCGGTTGGTGAGGAAGATCTCTCCCCTGCCGTACTCCTCGGCAATCTCGACGATGCGCGCCATGCTCTTGGCACTCACGAGGCCGCCGGGAACGCGCACGCGGCTGGCGGTCATCCCGCGCTCCTTGCTCACGCGGAACGCATTCTTCTTCATGGCCCTGACGTCGACGTCCTGAATCATGGCGGCCTCCTAGTCCAACAACTGCTTGCTCTGGGTGTAGTTGAAGACGGGCCCGTCCAGGCACACGTACTTCTCGCCTATGCGGCAGTGGCCGCACTTGCCCAGGCCACAGCACATCTTTCGCTCCTGGCTCACCCAGATGTTCTTCTCGGCAAGTCCCAGCTCAAGAAGGCCCTTCACAGAGAAGCGCATCATGGGCGGCGGGCCCACCACGATGGCCTGCGCCGTGGATGGGTCTCGAAGCGGCAGGTCCGGGATGTACTTCGTCACCAGGCCCACGTTACCCTCGTAGCCCTCGGGCGCGCCGTCCACCGTGAGGATGAGGTCGACGAGGTTCTCCCAGCGAGCAAGATCGTCGCGAAAGAGCAGGTCGTTGGGGCTGCGGAAGCCCACGATCACGTGCTTGTCCCCTGGCGTGGCGCTTGATGCCAGCGCCTCGACGACGCCGCGCACCGGGCTCACGCCCGTGCCGCCCGCCACCACGACGCACTCGCCGTCCACGTAGCGCTCGACCTCGAAGCCGTTTCCATAGGGTCCGCGCAGCAGGAGCGACTGTCCCTCGTAGGCCTCGAACACCTCGTTGGTCACCACGCCCACGCGGCGGATGGTGAGGTCGACCGACTCCCCGGGCACGATGCCGCTCACGCTGATGGGTGCCTCGCCGTACTTGGGAACGGAGACTTCGAAGAACTGGCCGGGGCGCACCTCGCCGTCAAAGGCCATGCGGAAGGTGTATTCCTTCTGGGTGTGCCTGATGACCTCGAGCACCTTGGACGAGAAGGGCAGGTACGGGTTGTTGCTAGGCATCGACGCTCACGCTCCCCTCGTGCCGGGCGTCCCACTCGTCGGCAGCGTCGGCAAGCTTGTTGACGCACGCGGCGAAGCTGATGTATTCGGGACAGACGTCATCGCAGCGACCGCAGCCCACACACATGTCATAGCCAAAGCGCTGGCGGAAGTCGTACACCTTGTGCAGCACCTTGAAGCGCATGCGCTCGCCGTGCCGCTTGCGGTAGCTCGCGCCACCTGCCACCGTCGAGTAGCCGTCGATCATGCAGCTGGCCTGCACGCGACGCCTCTCGCCAACCCTGCCGTTCTCGGTGTAGGCCACGTCCTGCATGGTAAAGCAGGTGCAGGTGGGGCACACCAGCGTGCAGCGCCCGCAGCCGATGCAGCGGTGGTCGTACTCGTCCCACACGGGGCTCGTGCGCAGCTCGAGCGGCACGGTCTTAGGGACGCGTACGTGCACCTCGTTCTGGGTGACGTGCGCGGGCACAACCTCACGGCTGGAAGCGGCATGGCGCTCGAAGAGCGGTCGCAGTGACTCATTCGCGACGGCACAGGCGAAGCCATCGCCCGAGCGCTCGAGTGAGAACTCCCAGGCGTCTGGCGCGACGTTAGTCCCCATGTCCACGCAGAAGCAGTGCTCGAAGGTCTGGGGGCAGCCGAGAAGCACAAAGTGCACGCGGTCGCGGATTCGACGATAGAAGCTGTCCTCGGGGCCGTTGTGCAGGTACATGGCATCGAGGCGCTTCACGCCATGGAGATCGCAGGCTCGCAGGAGTACGAGGACATCGCGCGCATCTCCCCCGTGGGCGGGTCCGCTGGCGGCACCGATGCCACCAGCCTCGCGCACCTGGTCCTCCGTGTAATAGAAGAGCGTCTGCGAGAGCGGCGTGAGCAGCTCCTTGAAGGAGTAGTCGCTCTTCTCGTCCAGCTCGATCTGCGACGCGTCGTCCACAAAGTCGTAGATCACCTGATCCACGTCGGTGAAGCGCCCGGCACCCACCTTCCGAACCGGCGCAAAGACGAGGAAGTCGCGGGCAAGCTCGCGAACCAGTCCGTCAAACCCCTCCCCATCAAGCACGTATCCCATGGTCTCCCCTCTCCTCCGCGCCCGTCGGGCGCACTTCCTTTCCTGTCTTGCGCGCAAGTTCACGCGCGTGTGAGCGCATACCTCCACAGAAGCGTGGGGTCGTCCTGCTCGGCAACGCCTACCCCCAGTGCCAAGGGCACCGCCCCGCTTTTGGCCACCGCACCGGGCGGTCCTTGGGCGATAACCCGACCGTCAGCCATGAGGCAGACCTCATCGGCAAACGAGAAGGCCGACTCCACGTCGTGCGTGGCGACCACGACCGCCAGGCCCTCGTCCGCAAGGCGCCGCAGCAGCTTCGCAAGCTCCCAGCCCCTTTGGGCGTCCAGGTGCGCCGACGGCTCGTCGAGAAGGAGCGTCCCCGCGTCCTGAGCGACAACCATGGCCAGGTAGGCGCGCTGCAGCTCTCCACCAGAGACGTCCGTGAGGGACCGGTCCCGAAGCTCCCACACCCCCGTGAGCTCCATGGCCTCGCGCACCAGGCGGCGGTCCCTCTCGCCAAGGGTCCTCACGGCGCCGAGCGTGGCAAAGCGACCGTGACAGGCCAGCGTGTAGACGTCCATGTGCGGGCAACCCAGCTCCTGCGGGAGGTAGGCCAGACGTCGGGCGCGCTCCCGGTGGCCAAGATCCCCCAGCTCCACGCCATCGAGAAGGATGCTGCCCTCGTGAGGCAGCACGCCGGCGAGGCAGCGAAGCAGCGTTGACTTGCCACACCCGTTTCTCCCCACGAGGACACTCACCTGACCGTCATTGAGCTCGAGCGATTCCATGGCCAAGGCAAAGCCGCCGTCGCGCGCAAACGAGAGGCCTCTCACGCCAATCACGCGGCATCGCCTCCGCGACCAGCCGCCACGGAATGCGACCCGTGCCCGCGGCCTCGACGCGTGAGCAGCGCGATGAAGAACGGCGCGCCGAGAAGCGCGAGTACCAGGCCGACCGGCAGCTCATATGGAAACGCGATGGTCCGTGCCACGAGGTCGCATGCAACCAGGAGTGCCGCACCCCATACGGCGCAGAGGACGAGCCCCCAGCGGGCCGTGGGACGCGCCCACATGCGCACCAGATTGGGGACTATGAGCCCCACAAAGCTGAGCAGACCGCAGACCGAGACCGCCGAGGCGGCAAGAAGCGCGGCGCAAACGATGGCGCCGAGCCTGCAGGCGCGCACGTCGAGGCCAAGGCCGTGCGCGGTCTCGTCCCCCAGCGCAAGGAGGTCTATGCCGCGACCGAGGTAGGCCCCCGCCGCAAGCGCCACAAGCATTGCGGGCACGCACAAGGCCAGGCGCTGGTAGGTGACACCCGAGAGGCCGCCCAGCGTGAACGACACGCGATCCGAAACTGACTGCGGCCACACTACAACAATGGCGTCGATGGCGGCGCCCATAAGGCTCGAGACGGCGACGCCCGCAAGGACCACGGTCCCCCGGCTGGTACCTGCGCGGCGCGAGACCAGGTACACCAGGAGCGTGGCGAGAAGCGCGCCGGCAAAGGCCATGGCCTGTCTCAGCACAGGGTGCCCCGGCAGCCAGAGCGCCGCAGCAAGCCAGAGCAGGCCAGCCCCGGAGTTCACGCCCATCACGCCCGGTGACGCCAGGTCATTGTCGAGCGAGGCCTGCAGGAGCAGGCCGGCGCAGGCGAGCGCCGCGCCGCAGCACATGCCCGCAACCACGCGGGGAAGGCGCACGCCCAGAAGAACGAGCGTGGCCGTGGCGTCCGCGGTCCCTCCGGAGGCGAGAAGGGCAAGCGTCTTGAGCGCCTCTCTCGTCCCCAACGCCGCGGTACCCCAAAGGAGCGAGGCCAGCGAGACGAGCGCGAGCGCCACGACGCCCAGGACACACGCCCGACGGCCCTTCTCGCTTGTCCTATCTCGCCCATGGGCCATGGCTACCCCTCTTGCTCGCGGAGGTCAAGGATGTAGGAGTAGGCCTCTGCCCAGCGCTCGTTGGGCTTGTACTCGAAGAGGTCCTTGGGCAAGACGTTGACCCTGCCCGCCGTAACCGCAGAGAGGGACCACCACGCGGGCTGGGCCTGGAAGTCCTGCTCGAAGACTGCCTTGGCTTCGTCCTCGTTGCCGCGGGGGATGACAAAGATGTAGCTGGGATCGGCGGCGACGATGGCCTCGACCGAGAGATCGTCGAGCGAGCTGTCGTCCTCGGCGACGTTTGCCATCTGCAGATTGTCAAAGATCTCGCAGGCAAAGTAGTCGCCCTTCGCGACCTTCGCCTTGGTCGACGAGACGAGAAGCGCCAGATAGCTCACCTGAGGAAGGTCTGCGGCGCTCTCCTCGACCCTGTCTATGGCATCGGAGACGTCGGCGACGTTGACCTGGAAGAGGTCGTCTCGGCCGCTCATCTCGGTGAGCGCCTGCATGTGAGATGCATAGTCACCAAAGCTGTTCACGTCGACGTCGCGCCAGGCAATACCGGCGCCGTCGAGGCCGGGCTCGAGCTCCTTCTGGGCAGGGACCTCGGCAGTGATGAGCACAAGCGCGGGTGCAAGCGCGACGATCTTCTCGAGGCTGGGGTGTGCGGCAGTGCCCACAGTCGCCACGTCTTGGGGAAGGCCGTCAAGGTCCGTGGCGTCCTCGGTCACTCCCACAGGCGGCATGCCGGCGAGGATTGCCATCTGGGCGAGCGAGCGTGACCCAGCCACAACGCGCACTGCGGCGCCGTCTGCCGAAGAGGACGCATCCGACGCGCTTGTCGGCTCCGACGAGGCGTCCGCATCCTGCCGCAGGGCACAGCCCGGCAAGAAGCCAAGGCCAAGCAGCGCCGAGAGGCGCAGGAATTCTCTTCTCTGGAGCATGGCTCCTCCCGCACAACGCCGTGACACCGGGATTTCTCGCCCATCATATCGCAGTCGCATAACGACCAGACAATATCAGGAATGAGAAGAAGGTTCTGTTGGATACGCAACAAAATGAGGTAAAGAGGACTCACTATTTCTCAACGCGGCAGCTCTGCGCCCTGCCTCATAGCAACGACAGCCGAGAAGCCGCGCGACATCGCCCAAGCTTGGCACATACTGGATGTAGACGGTTTGACCGCAAGGAGAGGAGCGGCCGTGAACGAGTTCTTTGGAACCACCATGCCCAAGCTGGGGTTTGGCCTCATGCGCCTGCCGCGCCTGGCAGACGGCACGACCATCGACGTCGAGCAATGCGAGGCCATGACCGACGCCTTTCTCGACGCGGGCATGCGCTACTTCGACACCGCCTATGTCTACGAGGGAAGCGAGGAGGCAGCCAAGCGCTTCCTGGTAAGCCGCCACCCGCGCGAGAGCTTCCTTCTCGCCGACAAGATCAATGCCAGTCCGTGGGCGGCAAAGAGCGCCGAGGAGGCCAAGCGCGAGCTGGCGACATCGCTCGAGCGCACGGGAGCGGGCTACTTTGACTTCTACCTGCTCCATGCGCTCTCCTCGCGCAATGTCGACTACTACGAGGACTACGGCATCTGGGACTTTGTCGTCAAGGCCAAGGAACAGGGCCTCGTGCGTCACATGGGCTTCTCGTTCCACGACCGCCCCGACGTCCTGGACAAGATCCTCACGAGCCACCCCGAGGCAGAGTTCGTGCAGCTGCAGCTCAACTATGGCGACTGGGAGAGCCCCAGCGTCTGCTCGCGCGAGAACTACGAGGTTGCGGTTGCCCACGGCAAGCCCGTCATCGTAATGGAGCCGGTCAAAGGCGGGCTTCTCGCCAATCCGCCACAGCAGGTTCAAGACATCCTGCGCGCGGCCAACCCGAGCGCCTCGATTGCCAGCTGGGCGGTGCGCTTTGTAGCCAGCCTGGAGAACGTGATGGTCGTGCTGTCGGGCATGTCGAACGTCGCGCAGATGGAGGACAACCTCTCCTACATGCGCGAGTTCACGCCCCTGAGCGCCACCGAGCGGGACGCGGTGGCGCGGGCAAGCAGGGCGCTTGCCGCCGTCGAGCAGGTGCCTTGCACGGGGTGCCACTACTGCACCGGCGGATGCCCGCAGAAGATCGACATTCCCTCGATCTTCTCGGCGTACAACCGCTACCTCGTATATGGCGATCTTGCCGGCGCCAAGCGCAACTACGAGTCGGCCGTGGCCAAGCGCGGCAAGGCGAGCAACTGCGTGCGGTGCCTTCAGTGCGAGGGCGCCTGCCCCCAGCACATCGAGATCACGTCTTGGCTCGAAAAGGCCGCAGCGGTGCTGGAGTAGGCCAGCAACTGAGTTGTATCTCAGTCACTGGAAGGGACTGATGGAGATTGTCGAAAAACATGGAGATCAAAAGGCACGGATTCACCGACCAGGCAACGAAAGATGACTCGCTGAATGCAAGCAGCTTCTGCTCGGGCATCGCAACCTTCATTGAGACGTGCGATACACCCATGACGATAGCCATTCAGGGCGGCTGGGGCTCAAATACAACAGCCACCATGACAATAAGATAGCCTACTCGACCTTTAACACTTGGCAATACTCCACGCTCAAGGCAGATGATTCGTTGCCCGTATACCTGCTGGCAAATATGCTTCATTGCATTAGCAAGGCAGTAGGAGACGAAGGGTCCGAGCGGGCACGGCATGCAATAGACTCGCTCCGTACCGCGCTGAGCAGAGCGGCAGGCATTTCCGCCGAGGTAGCTCTTGGATCAGATACTCTAGCCGAATTCCTCACCAAACTCCTTGCACCTCCCACCGGAGACGGCTCTGAGACGCTGCCTGCTGAAACGTTGAAAAACAACATCTCCAAACTCATTAATGACTGCGTGAAGCCCACCGATGAGAAGGGAAGGCCCAAAAAGCAACACATTAGCCGAGTGATTCTCTTCATCGACGACCTTGACCGCCTGCGACCAGAAACCGCATTCGAACTTCTTGAGGCAATGAAGAACTTCCTGGACTGCGAGCACTGCGTCTTTGTCCTAGCTGTCGACCGCGATGTGGTCTACCAGGGTATCGAGAGCAAATACGGCAACAGCATCTCGCCGTTCAAGAAGCGCCAGTTCTTCGACAAAATCATCCAGCTACCGTTCAACCTCCCTACGGAGCAGTACAACGTGCCCCATTACGTCAAGACACTTCTCAGCCAGAAGCTCCCAAAGTCCGAATCCGACAGCTATTCGGAGCGCTATGCAAATCTGTTTGCCACGATCCTTGGATCCAACAACCCCCGCACCATCAAGCGAGTCCTGAATGTTTGGGACCTCTACCAGCTCATTTATCCACAGTATGTTTTGGACGGAGATGACAGGCTGTTCCTATTTGCCACACTTCTCCTCAAGTATCGCGACGAGGCCAAAGGGCCGGATGAAAAAGACCGGAACACGTACAACGACCTAAGTGCGCATGCTCGAGAAGGAACCGATCCGTTAAAGGACTATCTCAATGAAAAGCTCGATAAGAAAGACCGCGTCATAGAGACCTTGATTAACGTGTCTGGCATGCGCGCTGCAGATGGTACCTACAACGAGGAACTTCTCGATAAGTTCACTGATTTTCTCAGTAGCATCTCTGCAATCTTCTCGCCAGAAGCTACTACTCCCCTTTCAAACCAGGAGCCAGAGCCAGGCGGCGTTCTCAACAAGCTCAGAGAACATCTGACGAAGGAGGAGAATCTCGTCGAAGATCACATGTCCTCAAAGGAGCGTTATGACTTCAGACGCCCCGGGTCATCGCTCGTACTCTGCTCCCTTCGTGACAAAAGTAGCGGAGTCTACGTTGTTTTCAAGTTTGATGCAAATCGAGCAACATCCAGCGTGCTTGATGATTTTAGGCAACAATCCGAGAAGATTGCACGAGGATGCTATCTCCACTGCAAAGAGGGACAAGGCTGGGCAACGCTCATCGGAATCACCAGAGACTTTAACGACGATTCCGTAAGAGCGGCAGAACAGTATATCGACAAGTTTGTCAGCTGGGCGGAGAGCAATAACCCCAGCGTCTAGCCCACCGAAGTACTCAGGACACAAGCCCGACCCGTTGGTACGTGTACCCTGAGGAATTACCAACCCAACCCATCGAGAGGAACCCCATGCCGCGCGTCACTGCCCCCGTACCGCCACAGCCGCATTTTCCCAGCTACTACCTGCGCCCCACCGTTGCTCCGAGCGTGGCTCGCAAGGTACGTACTGCGGACGGGGCGCAGATTGCGGCGTTTGTGTATGGCGCGGACGGGGCTCGGCGAGAGAGCACGCATCCCGTTCTCTTTCTGCACGGCAACGGCGAGGAGCACGGCATCTTTGGCGTGCAGATAAACGGCCTGGTGGGCGACGGACGCTGCGCGATTGGCGTGGACTCCCGCGCGCAGGGTGCTTCGACGCGCGGGACCGCCCCGCTCACCTACGAGCTTATGGCGGCCGACGCGCTTGCCGTGCTCGACGCACTTGACGTGCCGCGCGCGCATGTTGTGGGCTTCTCGGACGGTGCGATAGAAGCGCTGCTCATGGCACGGGATTACCCCGAGCGCGTAGCCTCGGTCCTCTCGATGGGCGCGAACCTCTCACCTGAGGGCGTCCTTGCCGAAGACGACTGGGACATGGAAGGCACTGCCCAGCAGTGCGAGGCATGGGCCGCATGGCTAGAGCGTGGGCCCGAAGGCGTGGACCCCTCTATTGTGACGCCAAGCGCCAAGGAGGCGAGGGCGACGGCCGAGCTCATGCGCCTCATGCTGGATGAACCGCATATTCCTGCTGCGTCTCTTGGCGCAATACGCTGCCCCGTCACCGTAATGACCGGTGAGTTTGACTGCATCGACCCCGCCGAGACGCAGCGGATTGCCGATGCGATACCCGGTGCGCGCAAGGTGATGGTACCTGGCGCCGACCACGTGCTGCCCAAGTGTGCCCCCGATGACGTGAACCGCGAGCTCTTCTCGCTGCTTCGCCTAGTCGAATCGAACCCCTGTCGGTAGCGCCGCACTCGCACAATTGCCCGGGGGCATCCCGCACGAAGTCTGGGCCTCATTCAGCACATAATGTGGATGCACAAAAATGCTCTATCAGACAGCGAAACCGAAGCGGCTGCATAAAAATGCGCTATCGGACAGTGCTCTCGAGGTAGCAGCATCAATTACGCAACTAACTTTGCATGATTATGCATAAAGTTAACAAGAAATGCATCTACATGTATACTTAGTTAAATTATTGATATTAGTTCTCCGGAGCCACTGTCCGATAGAGCGTTTTTGTGCAGGGAAGCAGCAAGCGCCGTCCGATAGAGCGTTTTTGTGCAGTAAGCAAGCGGACGTTGTGTGCCGGAACCCCCTTCGCACATAGAATCCAGGCCCCACACAACGTAAAAGGCCCCTCCGACACACGGACGGAGGGGCCAAGCGTAACGGAACAGCGGGAACGCTTACTCGGCAAGCTCCGCGATAGCAGCCTTGAGCTCGTCGACGCGGTTCGTGGCCTCCCAGGTGAAGTCGGGATCCTTGCGGCCAAAGTGACCATAGGCCGCCGTCTTCTGGAAGATGGGACGACGCAGGTCGAGGTCGCGGATGATGGCACCGGGACGCAGGTCAAAGACCTTCTCGACAGCCTTCTCAATGAGTTCGTCATCATACGCGCCGGTACCAAAGGTGTCGACCATGATGGACAGCGGGTGGGAGACGCCAATGGCGTAGGCCAGCTCAACCTCGCACTTGTGGGCGAGGCCAGCGGCGACCACGTTCTTGGCAACCCAGCGCGCGGCGTAGGCGGCCGAACGGTCGACCTTTGTGCAGTCCTTGCCGGAGAAGCAGCCACCGCCATGACGGCCCATGCCGCCGTAGGTGTCGACGATGATCTTGCGGCCGGTGAGGCCGGTGTCACCCATAGGGCCGCCAACCACGAAGCGACCGGTGGGGTTCACGTAGATGTCGGCGTCGCGCCACTTGATCCCAACCTCGTCAAGGACGGGGGCAATAACGTGCTCGACCATGTCGTGCTCGATCTGGTCGTGCTCGACCTTGGCGTCGTGCTGCGTGGAGACGACGATGGCCGTGACCTCGACGGGCTTGTCGTCCTCGTAGCGCACGGTGACCTGGGTCTTGCCGTCGGGGCGCAGGTAGCCGACCTCGCCGGACTTGCGGACGGCGGCCAGGCGCTCGGCCATGCGCTGCGCGAGGTAGATGGGCATGGGCATGAGCACGTCGGTCTCGTCGGAGGCGTAGCCGAACATCATGCCCTGGTCGCCAGCGCCAATCTTGTCCAGCGGGTCGGTGTCATCGGCGCGGGCGTAGGTGCCGTCGACGCCCTGCGCAATGTCGGGGCTCTGCTCGTGAATCATGTTGATGACGCCGCAGGTATCGCAGTCAAAGCCGTACTTGGCACGGTCGTAGCCAATGCCGCGCACGGTCTCGCGCACGATCTTCTGCACGTCGACGTAGGCCTCGGTGCGGACCTCGCCCATCACCACGACGGTGCCGGTGGTGGTGAAGGTCTCGACGGCGCAGCGAACGTTGTCGACGTTGGCGGGGTTGCCGTCGGCGTCCACGTAGCCCGCGGCCTGGAGCTTGGCCTCCTTGGCGAGGATCGCGTCGACAATGGCGTCGGAGATCTGGTCGCACATCTTGTCAGGGTGGCCCTCGGTGACGCTCTCCGAGGTGAAGTAGTAGTTCTTGTGGGCCATTCCAGTTTCCTTTCCGCACGGACGGACCCGTGCCAACAGCGACCGCCGCATCGGCGCTCGCTATGACTGAGAGGTACGACGGCGCATTGCCTGGGCGAGAAGGCCGCCCACACAAGGGTAGCGCGCGGAATGCGTCTCGTCACCCCTATTCGGACAGACGCGGCGCGGCCTACTCGGGCCCCGGGACGGGCGCGCGGGAGCCACACCCCGCAGCGGCCAGGGCCGTGCGGGCAGCCCCGGTCCCCATGCCGTTGAGCGCGATGTCGATGAGGGAGTGGGCGAGCCTGTCGCCCGTAGGCGCGCCGTCGCCAAGGCTCGCCACCTCGAGGGCGGCAAAGATGAACGCGCCGGAGATGGCGACGGCGCCGAGGCGGCTGTTCACGCCATCGCGCACCATGCCCTCTCCCTTGGCGCGGTCGAGCTGTGCGCTGATGATGGAGATGATCCGCGCGAAGTGCGTCTCCATGGAGGGGAGGACGTTGTTGTTGGCGTCGATGACCTCGCGGGTCATGGCCAGCGCGAGCGGGCTTCCCATGCTCATGCGGCTGGTGAGCTCGCACGTGAGACTCACCAGCGCCTCGAGCGCAGACGAGGCGCCGGCGACGGCACCCTCGACGGAGTTCACGAGCTCGTCGATGGAACGGTCGAAGATGGCCTCCACAAGCGCGTCCTTGTCGGCAAAGTAGTAGTAGAGGGCGCCCTTGGACATCTTGCAGCGCGAGGAGACCTCGCTCATCTGAAAGTCCGTGTTGCCGCGCTCGACCATGAGCGACGTCGCGGCAGCCATGATGCGCTCGCGCGTCGCGGCGCTCTTGCGCGTCTTGGTGCTGCTGCGCAGCCTCGTGGTCTGCCGGGTAACCGTCTTCTCGAGCGACGTGCGCGCCGCCCCACTCGCCTTCTTCAGGCTGTTAGCCAGCTCGGGCGGCATCTTCTCGTCAAGCAGACTCATGCAGTTTGCGCCCCACTTCGCGCCTCGCAGGCTTATGTACAATGATGAAAATTCTACCATCTGGGCCAGTATTTTTGAGTAGTTTTCAAAAAAAGTGTCTGGGACGTCTAAAGGCCCCCTCCCATGGATACCAACAGGTGTAGAAACGTACGGCTGAAGTCGGGCGCGTCCCGTGGGGAGAGAGGCGTTCACGCCACGATCGCACCGAGAGGCAGCAACCCGCAGCGGAGGAGCATGGGCAAGGTATTTCGAATCTTCTGGCGTGACCTCAAGAGGATACTGCGCAATCCCGTGGCGGTCATCGTCACCCTCGGCGTCTGCGTGATCCCCTCGCTCTACGCTTGGCTCAACATCATGGCCAACTGGGACCCCTACGAGAGCACCCAGAACGTGCGCGTCGCCGTGGTGAACCTCGATGAGGGGGCGGATGCCGGCGGGGACCTGGGATTCATCAACGCCGGCGACATGGTTGTGGATGAGCTGGGCAAAAACACCCAGCTCAAGTGGGTGTTCCTCGACGAGGGCGCCGCGCTCGAGGAGGTCTCGTCGGGCCAATCGTACGCCGCCATCGTGATTCCCGCGGACTTTACCCGCGACCTCACGTCGGTCCTCACGGGCGACCTATCCTCCCCCAACCTCACCTACTACGTGAACGAGAAGGCCAACCCCATAGCGCCCAAGGTCACCGACACCGGTGCCTCGACCATCGAGACCCAAATCAACGAGACCTTCGTCTCGACCGTCTCGAACGTGGTGGTGGGCAAGTTCCAAGGCGTCGCCGTCTCCGCGAAGGGCGACGCCGAAAGCGCCGCCGGAAGCATCGCGGGCCGCGTGCGCGGGGTCAAGGGGACCATCGAAGGCCTCTCGACGAGCATGTCCGACGCCCAGGGCACCGTCGCCGCGGCGCGCCAGACCATCGAGGACGCCGAGTCGAGCCTCGACGAGCTTGATAGCGTCTCCTCGAGGGCAAGCGGGAGCCTCGCGGACGCGACGGGGGTCCTCTTCACCTCGCGCGACGACGCGACGTCGCTTGCCACCTCGGTCGCCGCCGCCGTGGCCGACGGCTCCACGCGCCTCTCGTCCATCTCGGGCACAACCAACCAGGCGATAGGGCGAATCTCCGGCAAGATCGGCCAGGCCCAGGGTGCCGCCGAGGGCGCGCTGGCGGGCGCCCAGGCGCTCGTGGACCAGAACCGGCGGCTGGTGCAGGAGCTCCAGAGCCTCTCGCCCTCCCTCCCCGAATCCGTGCGCCCCGCCTTTGACGCCGCCGTGGCAAAGGTGGGCGCCCAGGTGGACAAGGAGCAGGCGACCGTCGACGAGCTCTCCCGCGCGACAAGTGACATAGGCGCCACCAACGACGCCGTGGCCGGGCTCTCCGCGGCCGTGAACGACTCGATCCAGACGGGCACCACCTCGCTCTCTGGCATCAACTCCACGTTCAGCCAGTCCACGCTCCCCCAGCTCTACGGCGCGCTCGACAGCTTCTCAGGCGCCGCGCAGAGCCTCTCGGGGTCCCTCGGCGGGCTGTCCCCCACCATCGCGCAGACGAAGGCCGTGCTCGGGCAGCTCGACGACACGCTCGGACAGACCTCGACCGCCCTCTCGGTCACCACCGCGTCGCTGGACGACATGTCCGACTCCCTCGACGAGGTGGCCACTGACCTCTCGGCCATCCAGAGCTCGAGCGCCATGGATTGCGTGAACGGGCTTCTCGACCTCGACGCCAACGACATCGCGTCGTTCATGTCCTCCCCCGTCGCGCTGGACGAGCAGGTCGTCTTTCCGGTTGCCAACTACGGCTCGGGCGTGGCGCCGTTCTACACGAACCTCGCCCTGTGGGTGGGTGGATTTGTCCTCATCGCCATCTACAAGGCCGAGGTGGACGACGAGGACATCGAGGACGGCTTTGCGCCCTGGCAGGGCTATTTTGGGCGCCTGCTGCTGTTCTTGCTCCTCGGCGCTCTCCAGGCCGTCATCTGCACCGTGGGCGACCTCGTGATTGGCATCCAGTGCCTCGACCCGAGGGCGTTCGTGCTCGTCGGAGTGGTCGAGTCCTTCGTCTACGTGAACGTGATCTTCGCCTTCTCCGTGGCGTTCAAGCACATCGGCAAGGCCCTCTGCGTCCTTCTCGTCATCCTCCAGATCCCCGGTTCCTCGGGCACCTATCCCATTGAGATGATGCCGGGGTTCTTCCAAGCGCTTAACCCCTGGCTGCCGTTCACCTACGGCATCCGCGCCATGCGCGAGGCCATCGCGGGCTCCTATGGCAACTACCTTGGGCACAACGTCTTCATGCTCTTGCTCTTTGTGATCCCGGCACTGCTCGTTGGCGTTGGGTGGCGTCGCCACCTCCTGAACATCAACTCGCTCTTCGACAAGAAGCTCGCCGAGACCGACCTCATGATCTGTGAGCGCGACGGGATCGAGGTCGAGCACTACCGGCTCTCGTCGCTCATCAAGGCGCTCATGCACGACGACGAGTACCGCGCCCGACTCCTGCGGCACGCGGCGAGCTTCAACGCGGCCTACCCGCGCCTCATCCGCGCGGGCTTCGTGCTGCTGCTGGCCCTGCCGCTGGCGCTCTCGGTGGCCATGTTCTCCGCGGACAGCAAGCTGCCATGGTTCATCGTATGGATCGTCTGCCTGGTGCTTCTGTGTACGGCGCTCATCATCATCGAGTACCTCCGCGAGTCGCTCGGTCGCAGGGTCTCCATGGTGGACCTCTCCAAGGACGAGATGTACCAGCTCCTGGGTGACCAGCTCGACTGCGACGCGGCGCGCCACAGTTCCGGACGCGGCGTGAAGGGAGGCCGCGCGTGAGAAGGGTCTGGCGCATCTTCTGCCTTGACGTGAGGCATGCGACAAAGAACGTCATCTCGCTCATCGTGTGCGTGGGCCTCGTGGTCATCCCGTCGCTCTATGCGTGGTTCAACATCGCGGGCAGCTGGGATCCCTATGGCAACACCGGCAACCTCAAGGTGGCCGTCGCAAACACCGACGAGGGCTACCAGAGCGGGGCCATACCCGTGAAGGTCAACCTCGGCGAGCGCGTGGCCTCGGACCTCTCGCGGAAGACGACCATCGGGTACGTGGTCACGACCGAGGACGAGGCCATCGAGGGCGTGCGCAGCGGCAAGTACTACGCGGCGCTCGTCATCCCCAGGGACTTCACGAAGGACATGCTCACGGTCTTCTCGGACGACATCCAGCAGGCAACAATAACCTACTACAGCAACCAGAAGGAGAACGCCATCGCGCCCATCGTGACCGACAAGGCCGCGAACTCCGTGAAGAACAGCATCCAGGCCGACTTCGCCCAGAGCCTGGGCGAGATGGGCGCGGGCGCCCTCTCCGAGATATCCGACCACGTGAGCGATGACCAGCTCATCGACATCAGCGCCAACCTGACCGACGCCATCTCGCAGGCCTCGGCTGACCTGCGCGGCGTCTCGACGCACATGGGCGTCTACTCGAGCCTGCTCTTTTCGGCGGAATCCATCATCGACTCCTCCTCCACCCTGCTCTCGGGCACCGGCTCCTCGACCAAGGGCGTGCGCGACGCGCTGACGGAGTCCTCCCAGGGCGTGCGGCAGGTGGGCGACTCCGTGGACACGGCGACCACCGCCATCGACGAGGCGCTCTCCACCAGCACGCAGAGCTTCGGCGCGGTCTCGGAGGCCGTTGACACGGCGTTCGACGCAGCCCAGACCGACGCCTCCGACGGCGCAGCCAAGCTTCGCGACATCGCGACGCGCATCGATGCGCACGCAGACGCCTACCAGCAGTTCGATGACAGCCTCGCGTCACTGAGGGAGCTTCTCCCCGACGACTCGAAGTCGCTTCTCGACCCCACGATCTCGCGTGTCGAGGGCATCGTCTCCACCCAGCGCGCGATGGCCGAGCGCCTTCGGTCCTCGGCGGAGAACCTCGAGCGTGGCGTGAGCGACGCCCGCCAGGACCACGAGGACGTGAAGGCGATCATCGAGAGGGACGAGCGGGAGATCGAGGACGCGCGGGACGGCTTCGACTCCGACCTGCGCGCGCAGCTCTCGGGCCTCGCGGACTCCATCGACGCGGCCTCGACGGCGACGGACACGGTCTCGTCCACGCTCGAGGACACCCTGGGCGGCGTGAGCGGGGCGGCTTCTCTCGCCTCGGGCGACCTCGCGGACATGAGGGGGCTGCTTGACTCCTCCGCCGAGCAGGTCGATGGCATGGCCGACGATCTCGACAGCCTCTCGGCACGCCTCAGCTCGGCACTCGGGTCCGGCGACGCGCAGCAGGTGCGCCAGATCCTCTCGGCCGACCCCACCGACCTCGCGACATTCCTCTCGCAGCCCGTGGGCCTCGACCGCGTTGCCGTCTACCCCATCGCCAACAACGGCTCCTCGATGGCGGGCTTTTACACCACCCTTGCGCTGTGGGTGGGCGCCATCGTCCTCGTGGCCATGCTCAAGACGCAGGTCTCCGAGGCCGAGATGGCGGAGGCGGACGCCCGCCCGCGCCACGCCTACCTGGGCAGGCTTCTCCTCTTTGGCCTGCTGGGCGTCTTCCAGGCCCTTCTCGTCTCGTTTGGCGACCTCTTCTACCTGGGCATACAGTGCGCAGACGTGGCGGTGTTCGTGCTCACGTGCTGCCTCGTCTCGGTGGTATTCGTGAACGTCATGTATGCGCTCACGGTCTCGTTTGGCGACGCGGGCAAGGCGATCTGCGTGTTTCTGCTGGTCATCCAGGTGGCAGGCGCGGGCGGCACCTTTCCGGTGGAGATGCTCCCCCAAGGATTCCAGGCCTTCTATCCCACGCTCCCCTTCGTACACGCCATCGCCGCGCTGCACGAGTGCATCGGCGGGTTCTATGGCCTCACCTGGGCCTCCGAGATGTCGGTCCTGGGCATCTACGTGGGCCTCTCGCTCGTCCTGGGCCTCCTCTTGCGAAAGCCGGTCGTGCGCCTCAACAACTGGGTCTTCGAGAGGCTCGAGTCAACGAGGGTCATGTAGGCGCGCGGCCCGCCGGCGGCGCGGGCTTCGGCGTGGGTGTCGGCGGCGCGGGCGACGGGGGCTTCGGCACGGGCGGCGCAGCCTCGAGACCCGTCGCGGGCGCCTGCGTCTATACTGAGACGCTGAATGCACGGCAGCGACAGACAGACGAGAGGCACCATCTTGGCAGACGAAAGACACGTGCGCGTGCGCTTCGCGCCCTCCCCCACCGGCAAGCTCCACGTGGGCGGCGCCCGCACCGCAATCTACAACTGGGCCTTCGCCCGCGCGAACCACGGAACCTTCATCCTGCGCATCGACGACACCGACCCCACGCGCTCGACCGAGGAGAACACCCAGGTCATCCTCCGCGCCATGCGCTGGATGGGCCTCGACTGGGACGAGGGACCCGAGGCGGGCGGTGACTTTGGACCCTACCGCCAGACCGACCGCATGCAGCTCTATCGCGACGCTGCCCAGCGCCTGATGCGCGAGGGCAAGGCGTACCCGTGCTTCTGCACGCCCGAGAGGCTCGCCGCCGACAAGGCGGCCGCCGAGGCGCGCCACGACCCCTTCCAGGGCTACCAGCGCACCTGCCGCGACCTCGACCCCGCCGAGGCGAAGCGACGCATCGACGCGGGCGAGCCCTACACCCTGCGCATCAAGGTCCCCCTCGACCGCGGCGACGTGGTGGTGCATGACGCGGTCCACGGCGACGTGACCTTCAACGCCCGCGAGCTGGACGACTTCATCATCTTCCGCTCCGACGGCACCCCCACCTACAACTTTGCCACGGTGGTGGATGACGCCATGATGGGCATCACCCACGTCATCCGCGGCGACGACCACCTCTCCAACACCCCCCGCCAGATCATGGCCTACGAGGCCCTGGGCGCCCCCGTGCCCACCTTCGCGCACATCTCGATGATCCTGGGCCCGGACGGCAAGAAGCTCTCCAAGCGCCACGGCGCGACCTCGGTCGAGGAGTACCGCGACGCAGGGTATCTCGCGGACGCCTTCGTGAACTACCTGGCGCTCCTCGGCTGGTCGCTCGACGGCGACACGACCATCGTGCCCCGCGACGTGCTGGCCCGCGAGTTCTCGCTCGACCACGTCTCGAAGAACCCGTCGACCTTCGACCCCAAGAAGCTCGATGCCATCAACCAGGCCTACTGCCTGGCCATGAGCGACCGCGAGTTCTCCGAGCGCGTCCTCGTGCCCGAGCTTCGCGCGGCGGGCCTGGAGGCGGCCGAGGGCGCGCTTGCGCATGAGGACGCCTGGTACGACCTGCTCTCCTCCATCCTCAAGCCCCGCACCGTGGTGGCGCCGGACGTGGTCGGCAAGGCGCGCTTCCTCTACCAGGGAGACGAGGTGGAGCTGGACGAGAGGTCCGTCGAGAGGAACCTCGCCAAGGCCGGCGCGCGTGGCTTCGTGACGGCCGCCGCCGAGGCCCTGGGGGCGATCGGCGGCGGCTCCTGGCACGCTGAGGCGATCAACACCGCGCTCGAGGCGCTGCCGGAAAGGCTTGGCACCTCCAAGCGCAAGTTCTTCGGGGCCGTGCGCGTGGCGGCCTGCGGCAACCAGGTCTCCCCGCCGCTGGGCGAGTCGCTCGAGCTTCTCGGGAGGGGCCGCGCCCTCGCGCGGCTCGAGCGCGCGGAGGGCATCTCGGCGGAGTAGAGCCGACATGCCCCGGGCAGCACCGACGCGCAGGGGCGCGAAGGCACGCCCCGGGTACGTGCCCGCATCGGCGCCTCTGCCGACAGGGCGGGCGCGGCAGGCCATCGAGTCGAGAGGAGCGACAATGGTCACGATGTCAGCGTTCGAGGTGCTTGGCCCCATCATGGTGGGACCCTCCTCGTCGCACACCGCCGGCGCGCTGAGGATCGCGCTGGTGGCGCGCTCGCTCGCGCCGCACCCGCTGGCCGACGTTGAGTTCCTGCTGTACAACTCGTTCTCGCGCACGCACGCGGGCCACGGCACGGACCGCGCGCTCGTCGCGGGCATCCTGGGGCTCGCGCCGGATGACATCCGCGTGAGGCGCTCCTTCGAGCTTGCCGGGGAGGCAGGACTCGACTTCTCGATACTCGAGGCGGGCGCCGACGAGACGCGCCACCCCAACACCGTCGAGATTCGCATGCGCGCCGAGGGCGGCCCGACGCTCTCGGTGACCGGCGAGTCGCTCGGCGGCGGGCGCATCAGGCTCTCCTCCATTGACGGCGTGCCCGTGGACATCGCGGGCGAGATGCCCACCGTCTTCGTGGCGCACGAGGACAGGCCGGGCGTGCTCGCGGCGCTCACAAAAGCCCTCTCTGGCGCGGGCGTGAACATCGCCACGATGCGCACCTTCCGCCACGAGCGCGGGGGTGCCGCCTACACCGTCTTCGAAGTCGACGAACCCGTCGATGAGGCGCTGGTGGGACGCCTGCGCGAGGGGCCGCACGTGACCTTCGCCGCGCAGGTGGACGTCCCCGGGGCCCTCGTGCCCGCTGCGAGCGCGGGGACGGACGCCGAGCCTGCGCCCTCGGGCGCGGGCTACTCGTTCGACGGCGGAGCGGGACTCCTCGGCCTCTGCGAGCGGGGCGGCCTCACCATCGGCGAACTCATGCGGGCGCGCGAGCTGTCGCTTGCCGGGGGCGGCCCACAGGGCGCGGCCGCGGCGGACGCGCAAATCTCGCGCGTGCTCGAGGTCATGCGCGACGAGACGCACGAGGCGCTGGCGCACCCGAGGAGGTCTCTCGGCGGCATGATCGGCGGCGAGGGCGCGGCGCTCTGGGCCTGTGCGGGCACGGCGAGGGCGCAGGCGCTCCTGGGCGAGACGGCGACCAGGGGCGCGGCGATGGCCATGGCGACGCTCGAGCGCTCCTCGACAATGGGCGTCATCGTGGCGGCGCCGACGGCGGGCAGCTCGGGCGTGGTGCCGGGTGCCCTTCTCGCCTGCGCCGATGCGGTGGGCGCCGACGACGGGGCCATCAGGCGCGCGCTGTGGAACGCGGCCGCCGTGGGCGCCATCGTCTCGACGAACGCGACTGTCGCGGGCGCCGAGGGGGGCTGCCAGGCCGAGGTGGGCACGGCCTCGGCCATGGCGGCAAGTGCGCTGGTGGAGCTCCTTGGCGGCTCGCCCGCGCAGTGCCTCGACGCCGCCGCCCTCGCCATTGCCAACACGCTGGGACTCGTGTGCGACCCGGTCAGCGGCATGGTTGAGTACCCCTGCCAGGCGAGAAACGCGATGGGTGTCTCGGTGGCGATGTGCTCAGCGCAGCTCGCGCTTGCCGGCGTGAGCAGCCTGGTGCCCTTCGACGAGGTGGTTGGCGCGATGGCCGAGGTGGGGGCACGCATGCCCTCGCAGCTGCGCGAGACCGCCGAGGGAGGCCTCGCCGCCACGCCCACCGCGCGACGCCTCGGCTGCGACGGCTGCGGCGGCTGCGCCTAGGTGCCGGGGGTGGGGCGCGCTGTCGCTTGTGGATTTGCCGGGTCCGCGCTAGGGGTGGCGTCGGGGCCGCGCCGGAGCAGGCGCGCTAACGCCAGAGGCCGCGCTCTTGCGGGTCTGTGAGTGATGCCCAGCCTGCCACCTCCCGCTGGGCCTCCTGCGCTTGCTGCCCACGGGCCTCCCGCTTTTGTACGATGATGCCATCGGACACCCTCCTCCCCTGAGGTCTGCCTTGCCCCCACGCCTCGCCGCCAAGCTTCGACACGGGGGTGTTTTCTTCTCTCGCCGCCACCCGGGCGGCCGTCTAGGGACATGCGTGTCCCCCTGTCTCCTTATAGGGTCAAAAAAGCCCGTTTGTGTCCGTCAAACCGACAAGAGGGATACGGGTGACCTGCCAATCGTGCCCTAGGCTGCGAGGACTGAGATGAACTTGTCCTCGTCCACGCCCCACATAATCGGGTTGAGACCGTAGTTCCTGCACGCCGCCAGCGTCTCTTCAGAAATCGCGCTGCCCTTTGCGTTCTTTGCGTTAAGGAACACGTATCCGACGCTGTTCTGCCTCGACTTGCTCACATCCTCCCACCCGAACAGCGCGTTCTGGATGCCGGACCTGTTGGGATTGTTAATGGTCTTAATCAGGCGCTCGGGGCCCCTCTTGCTCCTGCCGATGGCGTAGTCGAACTTCTGTGGGAGTCCCGAGCGGCCGGTGAATGAGGGGCCCTCGACCGCCGAGATGTCGTGGTCAAGCATCCAAGCCCCGACGTCCTCCGCAAACAGTAGCCTGACGCCGCCCTGCGAAAGCACATACATGTCATCGACGGACGCCATCGCCTGGATGAGCATGTTCATGTGCGCCGCAATCTCTTCCCTCGTCCCGCTAACGTAAAGCTCGTCACCCTTGATGGACACCCCATATCCGGCAACCACGTCCTCGAGCTTACCCCTGCGCTGGTCGGACATCCTGAACCCGGAAAGTTCAAGGTCGCCAATCGTGTCCCCCATATCGCTCACGACGATGCCACGCCCGGGGATCTCGGCCATGTAGATGTTCATAAGATCGTTGTTGCGGTTGAGCATCGGGGTGACGACACAGAAGCCGTCCCCCTGCCTGGTGACCGCCATGTCACGCCGAATCAGCCCGGCATAGTCGTCAACGATCGCGTTGGCCTCAGACTCCCTCATCTCACACCCCCAACAGCTGTACCACGCTCAGTCTTCCGGTAATGCTACACGCATCCTGGAACGCACAGAAGACCGCTGCCACGTTCATACCATCCGAGAGCGGCACCACATCCTGCAAGGAGAACGGATAGGCCCACGGAATCCTCTGGTTGCCGTCAATCCCTAGGTGTATGTGATTCCCGATGACCGTGCTACCATCCGGATTCCTGTGTACAAGGGTCTCCGGGTTGTCCGCCCAATCTATCCTCATCAGCAGACGGTCTGCCATCCTGTTCTGCATAGTGGACTTGCGGTTGCGCTCGACCCCGACAAGCATGGAGTTCGAACGCTTGCCCTCGTGAATGTCCAGGAAGAACCTCAGCTCCCGTGCCTCGTTAGAGATAAGTTCTATCGACTCGCCCTGTCCAGGCTGCGGCCATCTTCTGGAGTAAACGCCATCAAGCACATCCTTGTGCATCTTCAGGAGACCTGCGACCTCATCGTCCAAGTCCTCCCATCCAATGCGGTTATCGTCTCGCGCACCTGAGACTTCCAGCCCCATCACAACCCCCAAAGCGTTGCATCACACGAATCTTCGGAGCAAGATCGGGCCATTTGGCATCCGATGACTCCACGCCCGCAATTCACTCGAGCCTGGCGCCACCGCCATGCGGCCCTCCCCCGGCGGGATCATATTGTTGGCGTCGACAAAATGACCCTCACCTGCGCCTTGCCGACGTCGGCATCGCGCTCACCTACACCGCCTCCTCTCACGAAGCTCATCACGTTCGGAGCCATCCCTTGACGAGGCCGCAAAGTCGCGGGCGGTCATCAGCAGGGCGTCCTGCCGCTGCGGCGTGCTCGACTCCCAGCAGCGGTTGAGCTCGGCCTGGCGGGGGTCGGAGTAGGACTGGGGCAGGTCGTGCCCCGCGATCCCGTCGATGGAGCAGCCTAGGGCCACAGCGCAGTCATATGCCTGGGCAAGGGAGAACATCCTCTCGCCTCGTTCCCAAGTTCCATAGCGGCTTTTCTTAATCCCAAGCTTTTCTGCCATGTCGTCTTGGGATAACCCTCTTCTCCTCCGAAGCTCCTTGAGACGTATTTCCATCGACTCCTCCTCTCATACTTAAACCAAATGTTAAAACTCGCATTGATTATTTTCAACTTAAAGTTTAAAAAATACTTGACGATTAAACGCAGAGTGATATTCTCTAAAATAGTTCAACATAAAATTAACTTTTTCGGAGGTGCTACATGGCCGGTTTTGACAGAAAGGTCTTCTCCAACAGGCTCGCCGCCCTGCGCAGCGACAGGGGGTGGAGCCAGGAGGACCTCGCCCGTGAGAGCGGGGTGAGCCGCGACGCGATCGCGCGATACGAGGCGGAGATTAACTGCCCGTCGCTGGAGACGGTGGGCAAGCTCGCGGAGGCGCTCGGCTGCCCCCTGGACGTGCATGTTTAGCCAAGCCTAGTTTTTGCCTTAAGCATGGCTTTCTTTTAGGCTCATGCACGAAACCTTTTCGACCTTTGTCACAGCCCCGCCGACGTCCCCTACCTTCCCGACTTTCCCAACACCAGGCCATCCCCGAGTTCGTGGCTGTCTCCACGAGCCTGCCATGGCGCGGCGCGCGGTCGACGATCGCTGCCGCGAGCTTGTCATCGGCGACGAACGCCGCGCCCCTCCTCCCTTGGCTCTCGGATATCGCCTTGCACAGCGGTCTTGTCCCACCCGCGCCAGAGAAAACGTAGCCGAACTCGCCCAAGACCAAGAGTCTGGCCTTGCCCACGTCGGCGCGCGGTGGCCATCTCGGCGTTCGGCGAGGCCGACGTCGCCCGGCCGCTCCTTATGCCAACTTACCAGCTGCGTACGGCTCAGGCCAAGCTCGCGTATGGTTGTCGTTGCCTTTGAGCCGTGCCTGACATAGAGCTCGGCCGCCCTTGCCCTCTCTTCCGGAGCGTACGTGTCATCCTTCAAACGCCACCGTTTGGTACAGATTTCAGGTACCACCCCCAACCCGTGGGTCAGAGACTATCAAACACAAGCTCATCTTGGGAAGCGCCGAACGTCCCCCGTCCTATGGCAATGGCACAATGTTCGCGTAGTCGGCATAGTCAGCAAACATGAGGTGACGCGCGGGCTCGTCTTCCTCGACGGAGGGAATGCGATCCCGCGCGACCTTGAATCGATTGTCGGTATTGTCATCGTTAGTTGATGACACCTCAAAGAGCATGACGTCACCGGTTCCTGGCACACCCTGCCACCGGTGATACTGGTAAGGCATGAGCGTGATGCTCTGCCCAGGGTGCAGGACGACCTTGCCACCCGCAGGAACGCTCACCTTTGAGCCATCGACAGAAACGACCACATTCGCATCGGTAAAGTCCTCCTCTTGAGGCTCCGACTGCCATAACGTAATCTCAAGATCACCCCCACCCCGATTAATGATGTCCTCGATTTTTTTCCAGTGAAAGTGGAACGGCAGGATCTGACCGTCACGCACAAACAGAAGCTTTTCGCAGTACGGCTTCTGATACACGTCAGGGTGATAGAAGTTTCCGTTGCGGAACACAAAGACCGCCAGCCCATAGGTGAGGTAATCACCGGTGCCAAAGTCGGTGACATCCCAGCCCAACATATTGTCCACTTGTTCGCGGTCCCCCTCGCCCACAGAGCGCCACTCTTCCGGCGTGCGATACGCCATGGGAGGCAGGGGCAACTTGAACTTCTCGCACGCCTTCATTACGTACTCGATAGCAGCATTGATCTCAGACCTCTTCATCGTTTATCCCCTCTCTAGCAAGGCTCTGGAAGCCGTTGGCGCTCTGATATGCGGAAATCTCTGCCGTCGTAGAAAGCACGCCCACCTCGATTGAAATGTGCTTGCATCCGCGCGCGGGAAGCACTTCCAAGCCGCGTTGAGCTCGTTCTCGCTGTCTTCCGCTCACAAACGCGTTGCCCGGCTCAATGCCAGCCACGTAGTTTCCCTGACCCAAGAACTTCCACTGCGTGAAGCAGGGCAGCTGGTGTGTGTCAAACTTAAGATATACGCCAAGCCCGATCTTCTCATTCACGATTGCAGCCGTGGCCATGCCGTCGCTTGCAGACTCAAGCCTGTGGTAGTACACGATGTCTTTGTAGCATGGAACGGGAGCTATATACGTGTCATAGGGTTCGGGCTGACGCTCTGCATTCTCATCACGCGGCACCACACTGCTCGAGTGAACAAGCAGCTTCGCGCCCTCGTCAACGATGGGATGCCCGATGTTGAAGTGATACAGGAGCATGAGCTCTTGGTCAGAGAACCCCTGGTTCTCAACAGTATCCTCGATATACAGGGCGTCCTCTCCCTGTCGCGAGCGCACCGTGCGGTGCAGCACAAGGTTGTGGTCGAGTGCCTTGCTCTCACGCACATCTCCGCTCACCTCGTAGGCAACTGTACCATCCGGGTCAACCACCTCCGCCGCGCACACGAAGGAGGCAGGAGCGTTCGAGATTCGCCCGTGGAGCGGAAACGCCTCGCCGTTGTCCACGCACGGGGAGCCGGTACTGCGCAGGCCGCCCATCACCAACAACCCGCCTCCATAACTCCGCAGCCACCCGTCGTCACGAGCCTCGAAATACGCCGGGTGACACTCAGCACCATATGCGGAATAGGCTATTGGTACGCCGCGAAACGAGAAACGGCCAATATCCATGCCGCGTGTCTCGTTCACCTCAAACTCCAGCCCCGACCCGGTGCGCACCTGCGTCAGGCGAACACCGCACGCGCGGCCCTCGACAAGCTCAAACCGGCGCATCCCTGCAACACAGGAGATATCGCCGAAGTACTCGGCAAGCTCACGACACCCATATGCCCGACCCAGGATCTCAACCATCACATGTCTCCTTTCACCAGCGCAAACACGTCCTTTAGCGCCGGATACAATGAGCAGAACACGCGATAGCGATCCTCATAGCGCTCGACGACCTCGGTGGTGGGGACAGCGCACTCCGTAGGTTGCACAACAACCGCCCGCACCGCAGCCGACACGCTAGGGTATACGCCGCACCCCACCATGGCAAGCAGGCAGGCACCATAACTTGGGCCACCCTCAAAGCCATGCGTCGAGACCGGCATGCCAAGCACGTTGGCCATCATCTGCCTCCACACCGGACTCTGCGCGCCACCGCCGCAAGCCGTGAGGTGTTTAACTTCAATCCCGGCAGATGTCGCTGCATCAATCGACTGACGCAACGCAAAGGTCACGCCCTCAAGCACTGCCTGAACCATGTCTGGGCGGGTTGTGCCCAGATCCATGCCGACAAACGCAGCCCGGGCTCCCGCGTCATTGATAGGCGAGCGCTCTCCCATGAGATATGGGAGAAACAGCACGCGGTTTCTGCCCAAAAGGTCAACCTCAATGCGCGAAAGCTCTCGACCGACGTCTGACCCCAAGATGCCCTTAACCCACCAGTCGTTTGCCGAAGCCGCAGAGAGAATGCATCCCATGAGGTGATAAGCGCCAGTGGCATCGGCAAACGAGTGTAGTGCGTTTTTCGCATCCAGACGCATCGCTTGCGTCGGGAGAAAAACCGTCCCGCTCGTGCCGAGCGAGACATTGCACTGCCCCTCGCTCACACATCCCATGCCCACCGCTGCCGCAGCGTTGTCTCCGGCACCAGCCGCGACGCAAACCGAGGGAGACAGCCCCATACGCTTCGCGACCTCGGGGAGGAGGGTGCCTATGACCTCCCAGCTCTCGCATACGTCAGGAAGCTGCCCGTCTTGCAGCCCCACCAGCTCAATCATGGGCCGAGACCATATACGGTGTCGGACATCAAAGAGGAGCGTGCCACTCGCATCAGAAACGTCTGTGCAAAATGCCCCCGTAAAGCGGTAGGCAAGGTAGTCCTTGGGAAGCATCACCTTGGCAATGCGCGAGAAGAACTCCGGCTCGTGCTCACGCATCCAGAGGAGCTTTGGCGCCGTAAAACCAGGAAACGCGATATTGCCGCACCATTGGGTAATCTTTTCACGCCCTATGACTTCGTTCAGGTAGGCGCACTCCTTGGTGCTACGCCCATCATTCCAGAGGATGGCGGGTCGAATAATCTCATCTGTCGCATCTAGTACTACCAGGCCGTGCATCTGGCCACCAAATGACAGACCCTTCACCGCCGATGGGTCAACCTCAGGCAGAGAGACAAGCTCGCGCACGGCGAAGATTGCGGCGTCACACCAATCCTGCGGATCCTGCTCTGACCACCCGGAGTGCGGATGGCTACATGAATATGAGCGCACCGCCGAAATTACCACGGAGCCCCATTCGTCAGCAAGCGTCGCCTTGATGGACGAGGTTCCCACGTCGACGCCGATGAAATACGCCATAATTCCCCCTTCACATCCAAGAGGTCCGCACCTCAAAACCGGTGGATCAGAGATGCGGACCCGGCGTGTGCCACATGAGATGACTTCTACAGATCAGAGAAGGTGAGATCGTTGAGTGAGTCATCATCGCTTTCAGGTTTGATGCCTTGTTCCGCTGCGATCTTCTCGGGGTTGCGCTTGAGGAACTGGAGCGCAATGGCAAACACAACGGAGCCAACCAACAATGACACCATCCACTCAACTGGTTTGTTGAACCCGGGGAGCGCCAGGAAACCACCGGAGGGAACACTCGAAGCCACGCCGAAGAATCCAATCATCGCACCTGACACCGCCGATCCGAGAGCCGTGCATACCGTAATGCGCAGAAGGTCATTCAGGATGATGGGGAACGACCCCTCGGTAATTTGGAAGCAGCCCATGATGAACGCACTCTTAAGGGCATCGCCCTCCTCGGCAGAGAATATGGAACGCTTAGTGAATCTTGAGACGAAGTAGCCAATGGTCAAGCCAATGGGAGCAATCATAGATGCCTGAATGATATTTGCGATAGGCCCGCCCAAACCCTCGCTCTGGAGACCTAGAGAGAAGGCAAATACGATCTTATTTATGGGGCCGCCGTAGTCAATCGCTGAGAGGACACCAACCAGAGCGCCAAACGAAACTTCGGCACCGGGGTTGCCCTGCATGCTCTCCAGCAGGCTGGTAATGGCATCGGTGAGCCACAGAATGGGAACACCGATGACATACTGCAGGGCAAGCCCTACAACAATAGATACAAGCAGCGGTAGAATCAGCTGGGGTAGAAGACCGCGAATCCACTCGGGCACTTTGAGGACGCCGAGCAGCCATCGAGTGAGAAAGCCCGCCAAAAAGCCTGCTACAAGACCGCCCAGGAAACCATAGCCGTCCACCTTGCACAGCAAGCCCAGGATGAAACCGGGCGCAATGCCCGCCTTGTTGGATATGGAGTAAGCTATGCCTGATGAGATAACAACTGGAATGAACCCAAGGGCTGTCCCACCGAGGGTGGTGAGCAGGTCGGGTATGCCTGTTGCGGAGCCCAATGTCTCCAAGCTCGTTCCACCAAAGATATTGCCAACGACCATCAGCATGCCTGATGCCGCGACATACGGAATAAGATACGAAATCGCCGTCATCAGATGTTTGCGGAGCTGCAGCTCTTTCACGTTTGTTTCCCCTCTCTGAACTAGTATGAAGAACTATTCATTGGCCTGAGACAGTAGCTGCTCTATCCGTGTGAGGAGCCTGTCGGCGTCATGAACCACGGTCTTGGTGGGAACCTCGATAACCTTCTTGCCCTTGAAGCGCTCCTTGCCCGTTACCTCAACGTCAACAGCAAGAACCACGACATCGGCTGCCGCGATATCCTCGGGAGTAAGCTCGTTCTCCTGGCCAATAACACCCTGTGTCTCGACATGGATTGTGTGTCCACGAGCCTCGGCGGCCTGCGTCAGCTTTTCTTGCGCCATATAGGTATGAGCTATGCCGGCAACACACGCGCAAACGCCAACGATCTTCATGGTGAATCTCCTTCCTGCCACGAGCACGCACCCGTAGCGCAACAGGGCCAGCGCTCTTGACGCGTCCCTTTCTCCGCCACTCGAACGCTGCAATTCATTAGCTAGGAGAGCACGCCTATGACATCGCCAGGTGTCTCCGCACACCTGAGGGCATCAAGAGTCTCCTTGTAGGCAAGCTTGCGAGCGACCTCAGCCAGAAGATGGAGATGCTCGCGCGCGGCCATGTCATCGTCGGACACGCAGAACAGGATGACCACCGTCACTTCCTCCTTGCCTTCGATGGACTCCCACAAGACGGGAGCATCAAGCTGGAATACGACAACGGCAGGACGCTTTACCGCGGCGCTCTTCCCATGTGGGATGGCAACCCCGTCTCCGATGCACGTCGGACCGAGCTTCTCACGTAGCAGCACATCCGCATAGAACGCCTCGGCACTCCTGACCAAGCCGTTCTCTTCCAGCACAACACACATCTGCCTCAGCACGTCCCGCTTGTCCCGTGCGCGCGCTCCGACGCTGATATTCTCTTCGCGGAGAATCTCCTTCAGAGCGGCCCCCATCGCCTACACCAAGCTCTCAAAGTAGAGCTTCTTGGTACCGACGGTCCTGAAGAGTTTTATCTTGTCCAGAGCAGTTGCCTTGGAGGCCTCCATGGGCTCGGGGAACATGACGTTGGGCTCGCGAATCTCGGAGCCGCCGTTCTCGAGCACCTCGCGCAACTTCTCCGCAAATGAGATCTTGATGTCGGATGAGATGTTGATCTTGGCGATACCGAGCTCAACGGCACGAGCGATCTCCTCATCCGGGTTGCTGGAGCCACCATGCAGCACCAGTGGAACACTCACGACTCGAGTGATGTCCTCGAGGATGTCCATGCGGAGTTCGGGCTTCACGTCCTTGGGATACAAGCCATGCGCGGTACCGATGGCCACGGCAAGAGAGTCAATGCCGGTACGCTCCACAAACTCTGCCGCCTGATCGGGATCGGTGTAAGTGACCCTGGTCACACCGCCCTCTATGCTGTTACCCGTATCGCCAATAGTGCCAAGCTCAGCCTCGACAGAGACGCCCACCGCGTGTGCCACATTCACAACTTCCTGCGCTGTCTTGACATTTTCCTCGAATGGAAGGTGGGAAGAGTCGATCATGACAGATGTGAATCCAAGCTGGATGGCATGATATACTTGTCTGATGTTTGCGCCGTGGTCGAGGTGGATGGCAACAGGAAGATCGGTAGCATTGATCTCGTCCTTGACCTGGCCGAGAAAAGAGTCGCGCAGGAAGCTCAGCTCGTCAGGGTGAATTGCCATGATGAAGGGAGCCTGCTGCTCCTCGCAGACATCCATGATAGCTGGAAGGAGCTGGCCGCTACCCGCGTTGAACGCAGGGAGAGCAAAGTGATTCTTCTGGGCACACCTAAGCAGCGAGTCACCGGAAACGAGCATAATCGTACCTCTTTCTCTCTAAGAATCCCTGGCTTTAGAAAGAGAAATGAAACTATTTTTGTATGAATATCTATTTCTTTCTCTTACTTTTGCCTTTCTTGATTCGTTACTGTACGCCTATTAGTTTTATTTTTCTTTTATATTTCATTTTTATAGTATAAACGGTTTCATTTTGCTGGTAAACGGTTTTTGTTTGCCTTTTCTTTTCTCACAATCTACCATTCAAATGAAATCAAAAAAATGGGCAGGTGAGGGATCCCCCCCCCCCCGTCGCCCGTTTGACGCAAGTGGACAAGAACAACCTTACAGCAATCTCGTCGATAGTGTATGAACGCCAGACAGTCAAAACTGCGGATATAGCCCGAGAGCTGGGCATCACCAACCCCACGGCCCGAAAGTATCTCAATTACCTAGCGTCAACGGACACTCGCATCCAACGCATTCACGGTGGAGCCGCTCTTGCCCCTGAGCGCTACCCCTCTGGTGAGACGGAACTCTTTCATGCGCGCGAGAACATCCATCGGGCGGAGAAGGTCGAGATTGCGCACAAGGCAATCAAGCAGATCGGCGAACGTGATACCATTGCACTTGATTCAAGCACTACCTGCTTTGAGCTTGCCCGGCTACTACTTGAGACCGATATGCACTTGACGGTCATCACCAACGGCATCCGCACCGCCCAGCTGCTCTCAGAAAATGAGAGACTCACCGTCATCGTATGTTCAGGCGTACTCTGCCATCGGTCGAACACCATCCTCGACGAGTTTGACTGTTCCGTATACGAGCGGTTCAACATCGATATATACTTCTTCTCAGCTTCCTGTGTCTCTATCGCCTGCGGATTCTCTGAGTACAACCTGCGGGAAATCAACAAGAAGCGCAAATGTCTTGCGCTTGCCTCCAGAGGCATCGCACTCATTGACAGCTCTAAGCTCGAACAGAACACAAGTTCGACATTTGCCCAGCTAAACGAGGCAGATATGCTCATCACGGACAGCAAGGTCAACGCAGACGTAAGGGCGTCATATGAAAAAGTCGTTGACGTGAGATAGGGCGGAAATATATCTCGCATCTTGCTCGCGCTTCCTTGCGGCAGCGTTACTCGCTCATGATCGCAAGCGCAAGTGCATACGTGTCTTTAACTGTTGATGAAGAAGCCACTGAGGAATAAAGCGGCGCAAAGGAATGGAGAGCTATTCTTCAGGTTTAAGAAGCGGTAGCGCCGCCTAAAATAGTTTTAGCGTCAGACGCCCAGGCATCGTCTTTGCATGTGATCACTTCGCTAATGCGCCCTTCGGGGTCGAGCAAACCCGGCCGCAGCATCCCCACACAAAAGCAGGCCACCGGCATAGCCGATGACCTGCGGTCTTCTGGTAGCCCGTAGCAGATTCGAACTGCTGATCTCCGCCTTGAGAGGGCGGCGTCCTAGGCCGCTAGACGAACGGGCCATATTCGGTTGTGGTGGACAGTGGCTGGGATGGAGAGAATCGAACTCCCGTTGACGGAACCAGAATCCGCTGTCCTACCGCTAGACGACATCCCAATTAATGTCTGTCCTGTCTCAACGCGAGAAGACATTCTACGGCATGCCCCACAGCATTGCAAGCATCAATTAAAACTTTTTGGAGACCCGCGCCTGTGGAACAAAGGGGCCGTCCCCTGTCTCGCAGGCGCGGGCCGATCCTAGCCCCTCTCGCGCAGCCACGCGAGCAGCGCGTCCCGGCTGTTCTCGACTCTCCCGTATATCACGCCGTCGAGAAGCCCCGAGAGGGCCTCGCCCACCGCAGGCCCCGGGGCAAGCCCCAGCTCGCGCATCACGTCTCCCCCGCCAACGGCGAGGTCGCGCACGCGAAACGCCGTCACGCCCGCAAGCTCAGCCGAGAGCGCCTGCTCGAACGCGGCAAGCGACACCGCACGCCGCGCACAGGCGCGCGTCTTCCCCACGGCGTCTGCACGCTGCAGGTCAAGCAGCTGGTAGGCAAGCGCAGGAGCCTCGCCTGGCCTTGCCTGGTCCAGCCTTCGCAGGAGCCTCCGCACGCCCGCAGGCGATGCGGAGAGGTGCCGGTCATGGTATCGGACGAGAGCCGCCGCACGGCCTGCCACCTCGCGTGGCAGCGCCAGACCGAGCAGCGCGTTCCGGCAGATGGCCGCCCCCACGCGCTGATGGTCGCGAAAGTGCCCGCGGCCATCCCCGTCAACGGACGCGCACACGGGCTTACCCACGTCGTGAAGCAACGCCGCCCACCTCAGGGCCTGCGTGGGCACGCCTCCAGCGAACGCCTCGACGGCCGCGCACACCCTGGCGGTATGCTCGAGCAGGTCATAGGCATGGTAGGGGCTTCGCTGGTCCATGCCCCTCATGGGAGCGAGCACCGGCACGGCGCACGCCACCACGTCGAACTCGTGACGCAGCGCCCAGGCCACGCGCCCGGAGGCAATGACGCCGCCCATCTCCTGGCCTACGCGCTCGCGTGCGATGCCATCGAGCTCCGGCGCGCATGCCACGAGCGCCGCCTGGGTGCGCGGCTCAACCTCGAACCCCAGCCTGCAGGCAAAGCGCACCGCGCGAAGCACGCGCAGCGCGTCCTCCTCGAAGCGCCGATACGGGTCCCCCACCGCACGCACCACGCCGCACACAAGGTCCTCTCGTCCGCCAAACAGGTCGAGCAACCCGCGCTCCGGGTGGTATGCCATAGCGTTCACCGTGAAGTCGCGGCGGGCGAGGTCCTCTCGCACGTCGCGAACAAAGCGCACCTCATCGGGGTGACGTCGGTCGGAGTAGGCGCCCTCGACCCGATAGGTGGTCACCTCGACGGGCCGCCCCTCGCTCACGGCCGTCACGGTGCCGTGGGCGATGCCCGTCTCATGCACCTCCATACCGGCGGCAGAAAGCACGCGCTCGGTCTCCTGCCAGGTCGCGGAGGTCGTCACGTCCACGTCGTGCATGGGCGCGCCGAGAAGCGCGTCGCGCACCCAGCCCCCCACAACCCACGCCTCGAATCCCGCGTCCTCCAGCGCGCGCAGCACGCACAAGCCGTAGCCCGGCACGGGGTATGCGGGCGCGTCTCGCACAGCCGGCATGCATATCCTCCCTGCTCTAGGCATCGCTTTCCCCACGCACCGAAGTATAGCGCGCCCGTGCGGGAGGGGTGGGACGCGGGGCGGGGTCGACGGCCTCCGCACCCCTCCTGCCCAATGCGGGAGAAGCCCCTGGAACCCCGAATAAAAAACCCACGTACCAGCATCCGAGGGATGCGAGAGGAGGCTGTGGCTCGAACTGGCGGTTGGGCTACGGTTTTCCGAGGGCGGCCCGAGTAGAAAGCGATTCAAAGTTTGTTAAGCACCAGGTAGATTAATTGCTATGTTCATGATAATATATAATGGATGTAACGAAAACTGCTGCCAACCGTCAACGGCATGCCCGAGACACCAAAAAGGGCCGCCCGGCCCCGCCGAAGCCGTAGATGCCGGGGCCCTAGCTGGATGGCCCCACCCGATGCTCGCCCCAAAAACAGGCACCTGGCGCGAGATGAGAATCCACATCCGGTTGGCAGCAGTTTTTGTACAACTTCTTATATGATTTGAACAGCATGGCAATTAGCCTGCCTGCGGATAATCAGGAATGCAACCGGTCTGTACTCGACGATGCCTTCAAAAGCCATATCCCAACCGTCAAATCACGCCAAAGCGCCGGGAGCCCACGCCATTCCGGACACGCTGACAACGCGATGCAGCTCAAACGCCAGCGTCGCATCGACCCTGGCCCGCCGCCCAGCAAGGCCTCGGCGTTACAGGGTTTGCGCCGCACCTTCTCAAGTGGTCGCGCAACCTCAGGCGGCCGACTCGGCAATCCTTGGGCGGTATCTCGTCCAGGCAAGGCCAGACGGGAATAACTTCACATGGGAGAGGCCTGGATTTCGGGCGCACACGCGCGTGGTATGCTTCCAGACGACATCAATTAAGTAACCCCATGGGAACAGGGAGGAAAAATGGATGAACTGACCAGCATCACCGCTGACGACCTCGCCACCTCGCACGAGAGCTTCTCGGCCGAGCGCGTGAACTCCGTCGCAAAGAACGCCGTCACCGCAAACGGCATCCGTGCCGCCGCGCGCCGCCCCGAGGGCGTCGCTGGCAACGCGCTGGGCTTCGACATCGAGGTCACGCAGGGCGAGCGGTGCGACCAGGAGCGCTCCGGCCGCTGCTGGATGTTCGCGAGCCTCAACACCATGCGCTACCGTGTCATCAAGAAGTACAACCTCAAGACCTTCGAGCTCTCTCAGGCCCACCCCCTCTTCTGGGACAAGCTCGAGAAGAGCAACTGGTTTTTCGAGAACATCCTCGACACGCTTGACGAGCCGCTCGACGGTCGGCTGGTGTCGTTCCTGCTCACCGACCCCATCGGCGACGGCGGACAGTGGGACATGTTCAGGAGCCTCGTGAAGAAGTATGGCGTGGTGCCCAAGGAGGCCATGCCCGAGACCGCCTGCTCGCGAAACACCGGCGACATGGACCGCTACCTCACGCGCTACCTGCGCGGTGCCGCCAAACGCCTGCGCCAGAGCCACGAGGCCGACGTTGGGATGGATGACCTGCGCTCCATGAAGAAGGAGATGATGGACGAGGTCTACCACCTTTTGGCCATCTGCCTGGGCGAGCCGCCCGCAAGCTTCCCCGTGCGCCTGCGTGACAAGGATGACAAGCTCGCGCTCGTCGGCACCTTCACGCCCAAGGAGTTCTTCTCGGCCGCGGTGGACATGGACGTGGACGCCTACATCTCGCTCATCAGCGCCCCCACGGCCGACAAGCCCTTTGGCCACACCTACACCGTGAGCAGGCTGGGCAACGTCTTCGAGGACCACGGCGTGCGCTATCTCAACCTCCCGCCGGCGGAGCTCAAGCGCGTGGCGATCGCCCAGCTCAAGGACAATCTGCCCGTGTGGTTTGGCTGCGACGTGGCCCAGAGCTACCTGCGCGACGAGGGCATGATGGACACCGCCGCGCTCGACGTGGACGCGCTCTTCGGCTTCCCGGTCGAGGGCAATATGGACAAGGCCGAGCGCCTGGACTACGGCGAGAGCCTCATGACCCACGCCATGGTGCTCGAGGGCGTGCGCCTGGACGCGGACAGCAACCCGGAGCTCTGGAAGGTCGAGAACTCCTGGGGCAAGGACCACGGCCGCAACGGCTTCGACACGCTCTCCGACGCATGGTTCGACGAGTACGTCTACCAGGTCGTTGTCGATAAGAAGTACCTCAGCGAGGATGAGAGGCGCACCTATGAGACCGAGGAGCCTACGGTCCTGGCGCCTTGGGACCCCATGGGGTCACTGGCGTAAGGCAAGGGCCCCTTTGTCCCGTCGGGCAACCGATCTCGAACTTGCGGCATCTTATCAACAATTAAATGTGACAAGGGCACTTCACCCCTGTCTTAGTTGGGAGTAATATGGGAAACATTGATACGGGCTGGGCGCGCGAGCAGGGCGGCGCCTTTGGAACCGAACGCGCCAACCGCGTGGCGAGAAACGCCGTGACCTCCATGAACGTGATGGCCGCCGCCCGCGACTACACGCGCATGCGCACCTACCACGACACCTACGGCGTCTCGATCAAGCGCGTCGGCGAGGTCACCAACCAGCGCCAGAGCGGCCGCTGCTGGATGTTCTCGGCCTTCAACGTGGCCCGTGCGGCAACGATGGACCTGCTTGACGTGGACTCCTTCGAGTTCTCGCAGGCGTTCGGCATGTTCTACGACAAGCTCGAGAAGGCCAACGCCATGCTCGACCAGGTGATCGCGCTGGCAGACCGCCCCGAAAACGACCGGAAGCTCGACCACGTGCTCGAGTGGGGCATGAGCGACGGCGGCTACTACTTCGAGGCCATGGACCTCATCGCCAAGTGGGGCCTCGTGCCCAAGGACGCGATGCCCGAGACGGCGTGCTCCAAGAGCTCCGCCGAGATGGACGCCCAGCTCAACCGCCTGCTGCGCCGTGCTGCGGCAGATATCCGCCGCGCCCACCGCGCGGGCGCCGGCGCCGGGGAGCTTGCGGCCAAGAAGGCCTCCTGCATGGCCGACGTCTACCGCATGCTCGCCGTCTGCCTGGGCGAGCCGCCCGTGACCTTTGACCTTGAGGTCAAGGTTGGCAAGAAGGCCAAGGTCGACGCCGCCAAGCTCACGCCGATCCTGCCCGAGGACACCCCCGGGGAGGGCTGCGCCGGGGACGGCGGAGCCGACGAGGGCGGTGCGAAGGCAGCGGGTGCCAAGGACGCCGACAAGGACGCCCGCATGCTTCTCCGCGACGCGAACATCACCCCGCGCGAGTTCGCCGAGCGCTACGTCCCCTTTGATCCCAATGACTACGTACAGCTGGTCTGCATGCCGGGTGCCTCTCGCCCCTGGAAGACGGCATGGCACGTCCTTCTGGAGGAGCCGATGGTGGGCGGCACCCCCAACCGCTTCCTCAACATGCCGCAGGAGGTGCTGGAGCAGGCCGCCATCGCCAGTCTCAAGGCGGGTGTACCCGTGGGCATGGACGCCGACGTCATGCAGGAGTTTCCGCGCCGCATCGAGGACTTCCCCGGCGTGCTGGCAACTGACGGCCTGGACCTGGAGGGGCTCTTTGGCATGGACCTCAGGATGAGCCGCGAGGACATGCTCGACGTGCGCGAGACCTCCCTCACCCACGCCATGACCTTCCAGGGCGTGGAGCTGGACGACGCGGGCGAGCCCGTCGCCTGGCGCGTCGAGAACAGCTGGGGCAAGGACGCCTGCAAGGACGGCTACCTCTACATGAGCGCCGAGTGGTTCCGCACCTACGGCGGCGCCGTGACGGTCATGCGCAGGTTCGTGCCCGAGGACGTGCTCGAGCTGTGGGACAAGGCGGAGGCGGTCGACGTCGAGCCGTGGGACAGCGTTGCCGCCGCTCTGGGCGTGAGATCGTAGGAGGCTTTCCGCGCGGGACTTACGCTAGGCGCTAGGACTTGCTCCGGGGCTTGCGCCCAATGCAGACCGCAGGGGCCAGGGCCGCAGGGGCCATTGGAGGAGACATGGCTACATCACCAGACACCCCCATTCGAAACGTAATCTTTGACATGGGCGGCGTGCTTCTCGACTTCAACGGCCCGCTGTTCTCGCGCATCTTCACCGGAACCGAGGAGGACGCCGCAGCCCTGGACGCGGCGCTCTTCTCGAGTCCCGCATGGCCGCTGCTTGACGCAGGGGCCATCAGCGAGGACACCATGGAGCGCATGGCCCGGGCCCGGCTGCCCGAGAGGCTCTGGCCCAACCTGCGCGAGTGCATGGCGCACTGGCATGAGCACCAGCCGGTCGTCGCGGAGACAAACGCCCTCGTCGGGCGGCTGCACGCCGCAGGCTATGGTTGCTACCTGCTCTCCAACGCGGGCACGCGCTTCTGGAGGCAGAAGGACCGCATTCCCTCCTTCCCGCTGATGGACGGCTGGGTGGTCTCGGCCTTCGAGCGCCTCATGAAGCCCGATCCGGCGATCTATCTGGTGCTCTGCAACCGCTACGGGCTTGACCCGGAAAGCTGCCTATTTGTGGACGACAATGCCGACAACGTGGCAGGTGCCAGGGTGGCCGGCATGCGGGCGCATCGGTTCACGGGCGCGCAGGAGCTGGAGGGCCATCTCAAGGGCCTTGGCCTCAGGTTCTAGGACGCAGGCGCATCTCCATGCGAGGCCGCTAGAACTCGGCGAAGCCGGGCTCGCCCACGCGGCAGAGGTCGTCGCCGTTGGCGAAGTCGGTCACCGCGGCGACGAACGCCCTCTCGTCTCCCGTACGGAACGCGCAGGCGAGCTGCACGTCCTCGGCAAAGATGGTGTCGCGCACGCGCCCTCCGGCATCTGCCACCATGCGCGCGAGACGGTCATAGGCGAAGTAGGGAGCCTGCACCACCACCCGCGTCACAAGCGTCATCTCGACGATGCTGCCCAACGTGCGAGCGGCCTCGACCGCCGCCTGCGTGGCTGCGGTGTAGGCGCGCACCAGGCCACCGGGCCCGAGAAGCGTCCCGCCAAAGTAGCGGGTCACCACGCAGCACACGTCCTTGAGGCCTGCGCCATGGAGCACTTCGAGCGTGGGCATACCTGCGGTGCGGCTTGGCTCGCCGTCGTCGGAGCAGCGCTCACGGCCGTCCGAGAGGACCCATGCTGGCACGTTGTGGCGGGCGTCATGGTGGCGCGAGCGCACCGCCTCGATGAATGCGTTTGCCGCAGCCTCGCTCTCGACATGCGCCATCTGCGCGATGAAGCGGCTGCGACGGTCCTCGAACTCGCCCGTGACCTCGGCATCGTTTGCGAGGGTGAGATAGCCCGGCTGCGGCGCCTCCCTTTGCGTCATGCCTTGCCGCTCAGCCTGAAGAGGGGCTCTCCGGCACGGATGGGCTCGCCGATCGTCGCCGCGGGCACAACCTCCCCTGATGCGTTCGTCAGGGAGACCATGACGGTGTCATCGTGCCCGGCGGCGCGGATCTTCTCGCGGTCAAAGACGACGAGGGGCGTGCCCGCCGCAACGTGGTCGTCCTTTCCCGCAAGCACGTCAAAGCCGTTGCCCTTCATGTCGACGGTGTCGACGCCCACGTGAATCAGGACCTCCATGCCGTCATCTGACGTGAGCCCAAAGGCGTGCCCGGTGTCAACGGCTGCCGTGACGGTACCCATGACCGGCGCATATATGACGTTTCCGGAGGGTTCGACGGCCATGCCCGGCCCGAGCATCCCCTGCGCGAAGACCGGGTCGGACACCTCGGAGAGCGGCTTTGCCACGCCATCGACAGGGGAAAGGACGCAGCCGGGCTCTGCCGCGGCCGTTATGGCACGCGGCGCCTCCGCCACCGCGGCACGCCTTCTGCGCGAGAGCTTGTCAAAGATTCCCATGCCAACGACCTCCCCACGGGCGATGCGCCCATCATGCAGACATGTCTTGTGTAGACACACCCAGTCATTATAGTTGCAGCGGCAGTCGCGCGGACTACCCAGACCTCACCCAGGCCACTTTTGTATGTCTGGCATGCCCGTTGGCTGCCCGTTGGCCACCGGCCGGCGGTTTCATGCTGGGGCCGCCGGCATGCCCGCCGGCTTCATGCTGCCTTCACGCCTCCAGCATCCCGTGAAGTTTCCTCGCGGTCAAATGGGCTCCACGCAACGAGAAACGCCAAAACGACGTGCAGAAGTCTAGATGTGAGCGTTATTTTCTTGCACCTCTGCCTCACACCACGCCTCGAATGGTCTCCAGTTGTCATCTGCCTAACGGCTATCTGGGCAAACGTGGGGCGGTGGATTGCCGTGCTACCCGGGAGCCTCGCATATCCCCTCTCAGAGCGCATGACACCCCTCTCACTTCCTGACTTCTACACGTAAAGTATCGGGTTGCAGCTGCGCCCGCCACGCACGCGGGCACCATCGTGTTAGAATCTCCCCTGCGAAGTGGGCCAGACGATCGCGGGGCCGGCGGCTTGCCGCAGGCCATGAGGAAAGTCCGGGCTCCACAGGGCAGGAAGCTGGCTAACGGCCAGGCGGGGTGACCCGACGGAAAGCGCCGCAGAAAAGAAGACTCCCGCTGCCCGCCTCGGCGGGTGAGAGAAAAGCTGAAACGGTGGTGTAAGAGACCACCAGCGTCGTGGCAACACGGCGGCTTGACAAGCCCCTTCCGGAGCAAACGCAAATAGGAGCGCCATGGTGTGGCCCGCACCGCGCTCGGGTTGCGCGCTAGAGGGCGTCGGCAACGGCGCTCGTAGATAAATGATCGTCCTCGACAGAACCCGGCTCACAGGCCCACTTCGCACCTCTGCACCTTTACGCTGGCCGGATATCGAGCGGGAGCGCTGAGCAACCTGCTGAGGGGAGACTCGAGAAGGTGCGACGTCTCTCACCATCACTTCATATAGAACACTTGTACTTATGCTCCGCTTGATGTAGACTTAATAGAACACACGTTCTTGTTTCAGAATTGGGAGGTGGCCCATGGACAAGCTCACCAAGCTGGGGATCCTCGCCGAGGCCGCGCGCTTTGACGCGGCATGCACCTCGTCTGGCGTCACGCGCGGGCCGCGGGCCGGCATGGTGGGCGACGCCTGCGCGAGCGGACTCTGCCACTCCTTCTCTGCAGACGGACGCTGCATCACGTTGCTCAAGGTCCTCATGTCAAACGCCTGCAGCTTCGACTGCGCCTACTGCGTGAACCGCCGTGGCGCAAGTCGAACCAAGGCTACGTTCGAGCCCCGCGAGCTTGCGGAACTCACGGTGGACTTCTACAAGCGTAACTACGTAGAAGGGCTCTTCCTCTCGTCGGCCGTCCTTGGCAATCCGGACAACACCACAGAGCGCATGATCGCCTGCCTGGAGGCGCTTCGCGGCGAGATGCGCTTCAATGGCTACGTGCATGCCAAGGTGATTCCCGGCACCTCCCCGGAGCTCGTGGACCGCTTGGGCCGCCTTGCGGACCGCCTCTCCGTAAACCTGGAGCTTCCCAGCAGGGCGTCGCTTGCCACGCTCTGCCCGGACAAGGATGCCCGCTCGGTCATGGCGCCCATGGTGCAGATCGCCACCACGCGGCACGCGGAGGAGCAGGCGCTGCTCGCCTCCTCCGCCGCAAACAAGGCGCTGGCAAGAAGGCGCAGAGGGACGTCCGGCCATGCCTGCGAGGGCATGCAGGTCACTTCGGTTGGCGCGCGCTACACCCTTGGTAGGCCAACGAGTGCCGTGCCCAATGCGCTTCGAAAGTTTGTGCCGGCGGGACAATCCACACAGATCATCGTCGGGGCCACTCCCGAAGATGACAACCACATACTGCAGCTCTCAAAGTCGCTGTACGACCACTACGGCCTCAAGCGCATCTTCTTCTCTGCATACATGCCCATGGTCGAGGACAGCCGCCTGCCAGGCCGAGAGACACCGGTGCCTCTGCGAAGGGAGCACCGCCTCTACCAGGCGGACTGGCTCATGCGCTATTACGCCTTCACTCCGGACGAGCTCGCAACGCCAGGCCGCCCCTGGCTCGACCTCGACGTTGACCCAAAGCTTGCCTGGGCCCTCGCCCACATGGAGGCCTTCCCCATCGAGATCATGGACACCTCGCTTCAGACGCTGCTGCGTGTTCCCGGCATCGGCCCGGTTGGGGCAAGGCGCATCCTAGCGGCACGGCGCTCGAGAAGGCTCAGCCTTGATGATCTGCGTGGGCTAGGCATAGCACTCAAGCGAGCACGCTTCTTCGTGACGTGCGGTGGCAATCGGGACCAGGCCGCGCCACTCGACCCAGACCTCATTCGGCAGAAGGCGGTGAGCGATGCCGCAAAGAGCCAATACAACGCAGCCAGACGCCAGGCGGAGGGACAGCTTAGCCTGTTCTAGCCCGTGCGAGTCCACTGCGGCAGGCACCGCTCTCGAACGCGCAACGGTCACGGAGCGCGCGGCGGCCGAAGTCTCCGCTGCACGGGTACGCGGCGTGGCAGTCGCCGTGCGCTGCGAGCGAGCCGCGGAGTCGGTGCTTGCAGCCGTTGGCGTGACGTACCTCGCTCACGCAAACCCCCGTCGCGTGCGGCTGGTCGCCGCGAACGAGGCACAGCCACGTCTCGGCGAGAATGTCGTAATCCTTGGGGACGAGCAGGACGGCTCCGTGGTCGCCCTTGCGCGGAGGGTGCTCACGGGCTTCGGGAAGCGCTGTGGCAGAACCTGCGCTCGGCGCGTGCTTCTCGCCTGCGCCTCGGACGAGGCCGGGATGCCTGAGGTGGTCCACCGCTACCTCAGGCTCGGCTTCTCTGTGGGAAAGCGCCTCTACGAGGACGTCGCCGCACCAGAGGCTCTTGCGCTTGGAGGGCTGGTTCGCCGCGTCTCCACGGAGTGCGAGCACACGCGGCAGTTTGTCCGCTTTGCCCGCATTCCCGACGGCACCTTTATCTCGGTCTTCGAGCCCAACGAGAACACGCTGCCGCTCGTGGGGACTCACTTTGCGCGTCGCATGAGGGAGGACCGCTTTGTGATTGTTGATCCTCACCACCTGGTAGCCCTCTTCCACGAGCCGAAAGACATCACCTGTACTGTCGTGGGCCTTGACGCAGTCACCGCCGCCACGCTTGCCTCCCGAGTGGACGAGGCAGACGAGCGCGAGCGACTTGTCGAGGCCCTGTGGCGACGCTTTTACCATGCCATGGAGCTTCCCGGTCGCGATGCCGCCAGCCGCGGATACGACCTGCGCGCCTCGTGGATGCCCAAGCGCTTCTGGCACGGGCTGCCGGAGCTCAACGTAAGGCCTTGAGTGCTGGCGCTGTCCCATGCCCAATATCTCGCTATCCGCAGTCTCGAAGACGAACGCACCGGCCTGTTTGCTTGCAGCCAAATTGGCGCGCCGCTCCAAAACCTGGCTCTGGTTGGCCCACAGCCAGCAACGAAAGGATCGTAGCCACAGACGAGCTGTCACGAGTTACTTTTTGTATATCTGCCTGCGGAGATGTAAGTCTGTTAGCGGGCAAGCATGCGGTCGAGGACGTAGCCCTGCCATTCCAGCGGCTCGCCGAAGTACGCGGACGCGAGCTCCGCGCCCATGGATGGGTTCGTCGGTGGCGGCGTAGGCGCAGGGAAAGCGCTCGAACGTCGGTGCGTCTGCCTCGCCTGCGACGCCTTCCTCTTGCGATCGGCGATCACGAGCGACAGCACCTGGGCGCGCCCGGTCTTCGCCTGCGCCCCCTCGTTCGGCGATGTGTCCAGTCCGAGCTGGCGGCTCAGGGCGCGAATCTCCGCGCTGGCCTGCTTCATGGTGGAGAGCTTCGGGAGCGCCCTGATGTCCCCCATGTCGTTCTGGTAGGCGACCTGCACTCCGCCGCTCGCGCCGATGTCGTCCATGCACTGCTCGATGACCTGGTACCAGGAGACGAGGAGCGCTATGGTCGGGGCGTCGGAGGGTGAGAGGTCGCGCCCTGCGGGCCATGCGCGGCACCCCCCTCGCGGCATGAGAAAGGCCAACCGTCTCCGATGGGCCAGCGATGAACATGCAGAAGAAAAACCGCCCCGAAGGACGGTCTTCAATGGCAATTACACAGTTATTGGCTATGCGCGTTACTCGATATGGCCCTCTGAGATAATCCCTCCAACATCTTCTGCGTCATCGCTCAAATCGAAAAAGACAGACTCGTAATTCAACGCTTCCGAATCTGATTTTCGAACGACAACCGGGCTTAGGGGGCCACCTGTTCGAACCTCCCCATCGTCATAATCGAATACAAAATAGTCTTTGTATTCTTCGTAATGATTGATTTCGTGCGGGTATTTCGACTTTGCGATATCCAACGCCTGCTTGAAGGTTGCTGTCATTGATTGCACCTTCTGTCTAGTGAAAGCATGCCTCGCATAACCCGTGAAAGACTGATTGCCGATACGTGTTACGGTCGCGTTGTCTATGCTTCTCAGATTCACGCTTCCGTATCGCTTATTCGTCTGCGGATCTATGTACGATATTTTACTATTGTTGTTTTCAGCAAGTTTGCTTACCAGTCAGATTGGCACTGCTCCAAAACCGTCTGAATAGCTAGGTCGCAATGGCTATTTCTCGGTGCATCCAGCCAACAGATCCGCGAACGGGCTCGACTCTTTCGGCTCATAAATCAACGATCCGCCGTCAGAAGTCACATAGCAGCCGCGTGGAAGCAGCTTTCCATTTGGCAACACATAGAGCTCGCCTTCCATCATCATGCCGCCAGGAAGATACGGCATCCCGTGCTCATCGCGCCTGAATGGGTAATCCTCGCAAACCTTGCGATTCGACTTCATCGCGGATCCCCTTCTAGTAACTGCCTGTCTTTTGGGTTGTCAGCTTGCCGCTTCTCTTCTGCTGCTTCTCATACGTTATCTTAATTCCAATCTTCGAGAACTCTGCTGTGTAGGCATCGTTTACAGCCTTCCACATCGCCATCTCGCTCTGGAACTTTTGCCCGTGACTGCAACGTCAGCCCCCTTCGGTTTGATTACCAGTCAGATTGGCACTGCTCCAAAACAGTGCTTTGCAGAGTTCTGCACGGTGCTGGAGGCTGCATCCAGATAATATTTATTGCGGCACACAACAATTCTCTTGCATTAATTATTGCGACTCGCTATAATTACATCAGCAAGAGAGGAGGTAAGGATGCCGCTGACAGCAAGGGAAGCCGCAAAGCTAATCAAGAAGAACGGCGGCAGGCTGGTAAGGCACGGCGGGAGACACGACACATACGAGACCGCAGACGGGACGGAGATACAGGTGCCACGCCACGCGAAAGACCTAAGCCCAGGGGTGGAGCGGGACATAAGGGAGAGGCTGGGGCTGAAATAAGCCCCAGCACCACCCCTTCCAGAAGATAGGAGAGAACGATGAAGTACGTATACGAGGCAATCATAGAACCCAGCGGCGAGCAGCTTGAGGCTCGCTTCCCCGACCTCGGCATCGTCACGCAGGGCGAGGACATGCAGGACGTGGCTTTCATGGCGCAAGACCTCTTAGAGAACCACATCGTGATGGCTCTGCAGAAGGGGCGCGAGCTTCCCGCTCCGACCTTCGGCAACGAGTGCGGCGAGAACGGATACCGCATGGGTATCGTGGTGGACTGCGATGCGGACACCCCGCAGGACGAGACCATGAGCGTGAACGAGGCGGCTGACATTCTGGACGTGACACCGACCCGTATCAGGGCGATGATAAACAGCGGCATCCTCAAGAGCCAGAAGGTCGGCATGGTTCATATGGTCGATGCGCAAAGCGTCATGGACAGGTTCAACGAACCCGCGCACGCAGGCCGTCCGAAGCGCAAGATGGCTACGGCATAGCGTAGGCAGAACAAAGACATTCTGCCCTTACTGCGGCGGCATCGTTCCGGCTGGGGAGCGGTGCCGCCGCATTCCCCGTCCGGTTTGCTTACCAGTCAGATTGGCACTGCTCCAAAACAAGTTGTCCAAGCTGATGTTTATACGGCCACAAAAAGGTGCTCCGACTCCCACTGCGCAATTTAGAGCATCAGGAGAGTCGGAGCCACGGAAACGTTGCGCTAAATCACATGAATCATGGCAACATCCGCAAATAATAGGGCATCGGCTACCACTAGCGCGATTCCCCCCCCACTTTTTGCTCGTCTTTACACTTCCCAGTTCTGACAAACCCAACGTAGAAGACAATCAATGCTGCCTCAATTACGAGAAGGGCAAACTGAATTCTCGCATCTGCCGACATCCTCAGGATTCCGGAGACGAAGAAAAAGGAAACCCATGTCATGCCGAGTCGTCCGAACAACGGGCTTCCTAAAAATGCGGCAATCGTCCCCACGATGGCAAGGGCAAGTCTGACGGGGAGGATGACATCCCGCATCGACCCAACAGCAACCATTGTCACAAAGCAGACGGCAAAAACAATGGAGGCAATCTTGTTGATTCTGGTGCTTCTCTCGTCCGTCTTTCGCAGTGACATTCGTTCATCCAATCGCGCAAATCGCCAGCTAATAGAAGCTAACGCTGTTTACGGTCCTGAGAGTGTCGTAGTAAATGTGAGCCCCGGTCGTGCGATGGATAGTATACCGTTCAGTCAAAGTAACTTCGAGTTTTAGGCCGTGGTTGGGGTCGCCATCGGTTTGCTTACCAGTCAGATTGGCACTGCTCCAAAACGCGCTCCTTGACGCGCTCGCGGATCTCGGCGTTTGCTTACCAGTCAGATTGGCACTGCTCCAAAACGGGCGGTTCGGTGGGTTGGATTCGCGGCACAAAAAAAGCGCCCCGTGGCCGATGCGACCACGGAGCTGCTTGCGCCTCGCCTACCTGTCGCCGCCGAACGTGAGGAACAGGCCGCCGAGAAGGCGGCGGCTGCGGGGCTTCCGCTCGACGTGCGGCCCCTCGGGCCTCTCGCGCTTCGCGTTCCTGGCCTCGGCGAGCTCGCGGGCCACGTTGGCCTGGATCTCCTTGCCAATCGCGTCCCACTTGGCCCTGGCCTCGGGGGACTCGTCGCTCACGTAGCTGTAGAGCGCGTCCATCACCTCGCGGAACCCCTTGTCGCCAACGTCGAGCAGGCGCATGCCCCGCACCCTGGCCAGCTGGCGCTCAAGCTCGGCCTGGTCCTCCCAGGGGTCGAGCGGGTAGTCGTGCTCCTCGACGCACGTTGCCGTTCCCGAAGAGCGGCATGCTGCCCTTGCGCGGCTCCCTCTGCCGGTAGCTCGCCCTCATGCCCCTGCTCGCCATGGTGCCCTCCTAACGGTTGACCCAGGTTTGCTTACCAGTCAGATTGGCACTGCTCCTAAACCGAGACGCTCCCACTTGCGGGCCATCGCCTTCCAGTCGGTGCCGCCGACGGCCCCCTCGCCGCCGGCCTGCCCGCCCTCGGGCTCCCGTCCCTCGATGACGCCTTCCTCTTCAGCCATGTCGGCTCCTCTCGTCCCCGCCGTGCGGCGGGGTCCCGTGGCCATGCGGCCGCCTTGTATGACGAGGGGCGCCGTGCGGCGCCCCAGGTTGTCGCAAAAGTGGTCGCGGCCGCAGGACTCGAACCCGCACGGGCTCTCGCCCACGCGCTCCTGGGGCGCGCGCGTCTGCCTGTTCCGCCAGGCCGCGGTGTGATATATTGGGACCAGCCTTATTGCGACGCCGTATGCGACACGATGGGGCTATTCGTTTATCTTGATTAGCTCCAACGCCCCATCGTGCTTCAGCAGGTATGCTTCGTCTTTCCCATGCCTTCTTAGCGAGCTCTCGACGAACTCCCTTGCCTCGGCGTCGGCCAGGTTTGAGTTCTCCGACACGTCGATGACGATTGCCGACACGCCCCTCTTGTGACTGCCTCGCGATACGTGCCTGTTGATTGAGTTCTCTGAGGCCGCTGTGTAAACAGTCTTGATCTCAATCCCGTTCTCCAAGTCTGGCAGGCCGATGACCTTTCCGGTGTCGTCGACGATTTCGTCGTTTTGGAAGACCGTCCTGAATCCAAGGCGGTTGAGTTTCTCGGCTGTGCGGCACTCAAGTGCGTGCTGCTCTCGCTCTGTCCGGTTCCGTGACTTCTTGGCCCTTACGGAATCGTCGGCATACTCGATCTTCGGGGTCTTCCCGTAATACAGCCAGTCTTCGTCGCGCAGGAGCATGCTCTCCGTGACCGTCTCGTTTGCCTTCCAGTCCTTGCCGTCGACCTTGCACCCGGTCTCGCGCTCTATCTCGCTCAGCCTTGCCAGCGCCTCTCTCGGCCTCCACCCCTCGACGAGCTCGTCGAACTTGTGGTCTCCGTCGAAGCCTGGGACGATCTTGCAGTCGCAGCGAGAGTGGCACTGTCCCATTTCCCCCGCGCTTGCGCGCGTGTGGTACACGGCTCCCCTGGTCGCGAGCATGAAGCAGAAGGCGCACGTCTCGCGTCCGGTGGGCACGCGCGCGAACCGGACGCCGGCCTCCCTGTCCCTCTTCGCGTTCGCCATTATCGTGTCGTTGAGAGACCGCCTCACGCAGCTTGCCATCACGCTCGCGGCGGCGTTGACGAACCCGTCGGCATTTCCTTTTCCGTAGAGGCCCGCTGCCCAGTGCATCTTCTCGTTTGCTTACCAGTCAGATTGGCGCTGCTCCAAAACCCAAATACTGGGCAGAGGGCCGCAGCTATGGTTTGCTTACCAGTCAGATTGGCACTGCTCCAAAACGGGCGTCACCTGCGCCGATAGACGCTGCTCCTGTGTGCCACCCCAACGACGAGGACGACGAGGACCTCGTCCTCTATGTCGCAGATGACACGGTAGTCCCCGGCGCGGTACCGCCAGAGTCCGGCGAGGTTGCCGACGAGGGCCTTGCCGCGCGAGCGCGGGTCAGCGAGTCTCGAGACCTCCTCGAGCTCGTCGAGTATCCTCGCAGACACCTGCTTGTCGAACTTCCTGAGCGCCTTGTCGGCTTCCTTGGAGAACCTAATTCGCCAGGCCACAGTGCTCCCTCACCTCATCGAGGCTGTAGGTCTCCAGCCTGCCTGCGCGGAAGTCCTCCACCTGCTTGAGGATGCCGTACTCGTACTCGAGCTGGTCTATCGAGTCCGCCAGGGCCTCGGTCATGTAGTAGGTCTTGGTCCTGCCCGTCTCCTTTGCGAGGCGGTCGTACCTCCTCGCGAGGTCCTCGGGCAGCCTGAGCGCAGTAGTAGTGGTCATGTCGCACCTCCAGAGCACAGTTTACGTGTATTACATGTTAACACATCCCGGTTTGCTTACCAGTCAGATCGACACTGCTCCAAAAACTTTCGTAGCCATCGCCTGGGGTGATGCCGTCGTTTGCTTACCAGTCAGATTGGCACTGCTCCAAAACCCGGAGTTAGAAGTCGCCGTAAATCTTCTCGCCAAGGAGTGCTCGACCGGAGATAAGAAGGTAACTACTTCTGTAATGATTGGCACTCTGCTGGGAAGGTATCTCGACAGGGAGTTTTCTATAAGCACCAGAGAGTCTGAGTCGGTTAGATCCTATGGAGGAGAGAGCGCTGACGAGCTTCCCCGGCTCCTTAATATTGATGTTGACTTTTACGCCAGAAGAGAGCGTTTTAGAGACCATTCTCGTGCTAGCCATCTCGAGAGCAGGTTGAATCTGATGCTTGAGAACGGCAAGGTCTCGAGTGATGAGTTCAATAAGTGGCTGTTCGAATACATAAAGCTGACCAGGAAGACCGAGGCAGATTACAAGAATGATTTCAAAGAAAGGCTTCAAGGCAAATATCTAGACGAGATGAAGCGTATTGAAGAGGCTTGCGGAGCCAGCGAGTAGCTTTCTTTGGCGATGAGTCCGTCGCCACTGAAATAGTTTGCTTACCAGTCAGATTGGCACTGCTCCAAAACCTTACACTGCTCGTCATGAATACGGCCACCTGACCCAGTTCGCCTACACAAATCGCACGGGTAAATCTGCATCGCAGATAAGAAGCGAGGTACAATCAATAGCGAGGAAGAACCACGGAGCCAAGGTATCGAAAAACCCGTCAAGATACGGGGCGCAAAACGAGTACGAATACTTTGCAGAGAGCTTCGCGAGTATGACCGGTGGTCGACCTAATGCGCACGGTAAAGCTTTGAAAGAGTGGTTAAAGCGGCGTAGATAGGAGCTAGCATGTTCACGGAAGAAGGGCTTTCGGAATACAAAAAAGTTGCGAAATGGGTTGGCGACGAAAACTATATGCTAAGCCCTAATTTCATCCCAACCGATGACACCCCGCAAGAGGCGATTGATTATTACAAGTACATGATGAGCGATATGGTCGATTTCGACGCTGAGGATTTCAAGTGGCCTACCGGTATCGGGATGAATCTCTAACAACGATTTAGACCTAAGTTTGCTTACCAGTCAGATTGGCACTGCTCCAAAACTCGTGATACCGACCACGCCAGCCGGTCTGGACATGCAGCAGACGTGGGTGACGGCCGAGAACCTTGTCGAGTCCGGCAAGTCGTATGCCGTGCTCCTCACGCGCACGCGCTCGCACACGCTCGCGCTCGCAGCCGTGGAGCACGAGATGGAGGAGCGCGAGGCGTCGTACTTCGAGGCGCAGATACCGCTGCGCGAGGACATCAAGAACTTCTTCGGACACTCCTTCGGAAAGGACCTATACGGGTACGAGGACGTGTTTAAGGAGATTGAGGAGGCGCTTTCCTGATGGCGGTCAAGAAGAGGCCCAAGCCGATAATCGCCCCGCAGCGACAGAACGCCGGTCCGCTGCTCATGGACAACCAAGACACCAAGAACAAGGGGGACGGCACGAAGGCACCGAAGAGGCCGACGACCATCCTCCTGCCGGACGACCTGAAGCGCGAGGCCCAGGCATATGCGGAGGAGCGCGGGACGACCCTGACAAGGCTCATTGTTGACGGTCTCAGGTGGAGGATTTCTCAGATGGACTAGAGATACATATGTATGTCATACATATGTATCTCTCGTGGACACACGAAGGTCATACAGGGAATTTTGAGTTTTGGAAACTCGTCTGCCAGTCGTACTAAGGTCACAAATAGATTGGGTAATGTGAATTACCAAACGAAGGGGCCCCGTCGCCATCAGCATATCGACGGGACCCCTAAGAATCAGGTGGACCATACTACGAGTGCAGGTACTTCAGCATCGACTTAATGAGAAGGACTAGGGCAACCAGCCCGAGTATGTAGTACAGAACCGAGATAATACTGGTTGCCGCAGTAATTATATCGACCATGTCTGACCACCTTAAAACACGCAATATACTGTTTAAATGTCCCAACTATAAGAGAGGTCGCACGGAGCTGAGAACGAGACATTTAGCAGGTTTCTGAAATTTACCGTACCGAATACGTCAGCATAGATTTTATTTGAATCCCACCGAGCAGACGCACTGGTTTGTGTATACGACTCGAAATTAATCGATGTTCCGATTTGGTAGCTTGAAACGCTATTGACGTGCATGACCGAATTGTATTGAGCGTCGATGGTTGCGTTGACATCGACATTTATATTTGCCCACATATCAGCATGCGGAGCGACGGTCCAAGTCATCCTATAGAGCTTGTCAACAGGCATGGGTGTTCTCGTTGATGGCTCGTCGGATATGATTTCAACGCTAGACAGCTCTGCTTTGACCCCGTCTTTCGGTAGAGATTGCAGGAACGAGAGCTCATTCTCCATGAAGCTCCTGGGAACAAGAGCGCTCTCATCGCAGTTTTCTGAGCTGCATGATATACCGTGCTCTTCAGCCGCTGCGCTGATTGCTGTGTAGTATTCATCGAAACTTACGTAGTCGCTTTCACTTGCTGATGCGGCGGCCGGGCAAAACATAGTTCCGCAGAGAATGAGAAGCGAACACGCTGCGGCAAAGACTTTTGAGGCGATTGATTTACGCATGACGACTCCCGTCTCGTTCTAGATAGATAAAGAACGATTTTTGGCGGACGGTCATGGCAAACCAGCCAAGATCGCCGCCTAGGGACAAATGGCCTTGTCACGCGGCCAGTGACTTGCTGTGTAGAACAAAAGCGAGCCTAAAACTGGACGCTGCATTGATATCACCGCCACAATCCTCCTCGATATTTATATACTAGCTGCTCTTTTCAGAACTAGTTCAGAGACAAATGGCAAACGGTTGTTTTTTGGCGCAAAAGGAGGCGTGGGTGACCGGCTATTTGCTTGCTCAATAAGGAGATGCATGCGAGGTGATTCGTCAACTAGTAGGCGTGACTGTATTCACTAGACTTGTTTGCTTACCAGTCAGATTGGCACTGCTCCAAAACCCATCGCTCGGAAGGATGCGCCTCTCTGAGTTTGCTTACCAGTCAGATTGGCACTGCTCCAAAACTACTTTGTCCTTTGTACTGGGCTAACGTACGTTTGCTTACCAGTCAGATTGGCACTGCTCCAAAACTCTGCATATTTGTTAAGTTCCTCAAGCGTAGTTTGCTTACCAGTCAGATTGGCACTGCTCCAAAACCGGACGTTCGGAACATGGCCGATTCCAAATGGGCAGAGCATCGTGCGACCGCTTCCGGCCAAGGCGAGATGAATTACATCATGCGCCGTACGAGCAAATCTAATGGCTCCGGTCTGAAGAAGCGGATTGAGCGCGATGCGCCATCGCTTCAACGGCATCTTTCGACTACATACAGCAGCGTGTACAATAATCAAAGAAAGGCCGGAAAGGGCGAGAGCCAGGCGCTGCATATAGCAAGGCAAGAAGCCGTTGGAGAGCTGAATGCCTACTGGAAAAAGGTAATGCCGCAATACGGATATGAGTACGTGACGAGAAAGCGATCGTATAAGTACAACAGGTGAGGCGGTGTAAAAAATGGCTGCTGAAGAAGATATTGTTAACACTGACGGTGGGTTTCTCGATTTCATGTTCGACATGGAGAAAAGAGCATTGGAAGACATCGGAGACGAAGAGGCATTGAAAATTGTCGAAGCCGAAAGGAAAGCGGCTATGGATGAATACGTGAAGGAACTCGATGCCGAAGGCTTAACGCCGGAGGATGTTGCATAGAGAGTAAGAGTTCTATGGAACTAAACAGGTAGGGAATAAGTCGTCCTTCGGGGCGGCTTTTCATGTGCGTATTCAACACTGGCCCATCGGAGACGGTTGGCCTTTCTCATGCCGCGAGGGGGGGGGTGCCGCGCATGGCCCGCAGGCTGACCAAGCCCGCGTCGATACGGTCCGACCCGTGGCGCAGCCGCAAGTGGAACGAGATAGTGCGGGGGCGCGGACATGGGAGACATCAGGGCGCTCCCGAAGCTCTCCACCAGTTTGCTTACCAGTCAGATTGGCACTGCTCCAAAACATATGTGTGGGGCAAGCGAGCCGAGTAGGAACGCAATCTTCAGCTCCATGCGCGTAGGTGACGAAGAGAAAGATGCAGTGGCGGTAATCCTTGACAGGTTCGTAGGAGACGGGAGCCTGGGGAGCTACTCAATAGTCACCGTATAGACATAGCAGAGCGGAGAGACCCGCGTTCCCAGGTGCCTAGCCCGGGAGGTTGCCTCTCCGCTGCTCGAACTATAGCACACCGCGGCCTGGCGGAACAGGCAGACGCGCGCCCCAGGAGCGCGTGGGCGGAGAAGCCCATGCGGGTTCGAGTCCTGCGGCCGCGACCACTTTTGCACCACACTTCCCGCTAGTTCAAGCGGTGAGAACTCACGGCTCTGGTCCGTGCGATCGGGGTTCGGCGTTTGCTTACCAGTCAGATTGGCACTGCTCCAAAACTACGTCAACGATGGGTGCAACGGAGGTTTCGGAATGGCGACTCTTGAGCAGCTTGAGGCGAGGCAGAAGCAGATTCAGATGCAGATTCAGAAGAAGAAGAGGGCGCTGGCGGCGGAGGAGCGCAAGGCTCGCAACCACGCGCTCATGGTCGCTGGCGGTCTGCTCATGCAGCACGCGCCCGGAGGCGACTGGAAGCGCGTCGATTGGGACAGGCTGGCGGAGTGGATAGGCCGATACGGCTACAAAATCTCCGAGTGCGAGGCAGAGGAGCTGCCGATGGCTGACGCCGCGAAGCGGCTACGCTCCTGGGAGCGCAAGAAATAGGCCACCTACCGATTCATCCCATTTGCATGGAGAGCGCCGAACTATAATACTTATTAAACAAGAGTTCGGAGGTTTTCCGTGCTTCCAATGACATCGGTTGTTATAAAAGAGCTCAGTTTAAGGGCGTCCTTCTAGAAATACGAGCACGAAGGTCGCCCAAACAATACATTTTGCTCACCATCATCAATCTTAAATACCAACCAAGAGAGATGGGTGCAGCTATGTCGATGAGCAAAAATTTGACCAGAAGGTCGTTTCTTCGTGTATCTGCCTGCATCGCCGGACTAGGCCTACTTGCTCCGTCTCGGGCTTTTGCTGAGGAAACATCAAATCAGGATATGACAGCGTCAAATTATTGGAGCATCGCCGAAGAGCGGGCCATGCAAGAAGGTTCTGAGGTAATAGAGGGGAGCGTTTCTGACGAGGAGCTCAAGCGCTTGTCAGAAATGCCTCGAACAAGGTCAGTGATGACCATAGAGGCGTCATCCGACCGATTCTGGTATGGAGTTCTTTACGAGCAAATTCAGGCCGCGCTTGTAGTTGATCATGTTAGCTCGACCACTGTTGGAACGTTCATGAATACGTGGGTTCAGATGCTCTTCTGCGCCGTTAGCAACCTGACATACAAGAGAACCATCCTCGATAATGGGAGGACTCAGGCAATCAAGTATGTCTTCACCTCGAAAAGTCCTTACATAGAGACGTATGCAGCGTATGAATGCTATTGTGAGTTTTACCACACAGGGGTTGGAAGAATGTACAGCTACAACAGGGTTTAAAAATACGTCTGGTCACGATTGCCATGAACGCTTATCCAGAAATCGGATTGCCATGAACGCTTATCCAGAAATCGAAATGTTGCTATATGTCGCTCTATTTGCGACGGCAATTCTTCTCGTATTATATTGGCTCATTAGGAAGGCTGTGAAAGACGGGATCTCGGATTCACTGAAGCATAAAAGTGACTCCGATTGATTTGCGCCGCGGAGAGCTGAAATGCTCAAAATCAGCTCTCTGCGGCATACATAGATTTAGGATTTAAATATTTTCCACCACGGGCGCTTCTTCTGCTCACTCGATTCGAGCGCTGACGGCTGCGGCTGCGGAGGTAGCTGCACGCTTACGGGCTGGTTCTCGATGGCCTTCGTGAGCGTGGCGGCAAAGGCAACGAGGTCTGATTTCGTCGCCGGCTTCTCTCCCGTCTCGGCGGCGGTTTGCTTACCAGTCAGATTGGCACTGCTCCAAAACAGTCTGGTCGCTGACATGGTTCAGGAACTAGTTTGCTTACCAGTCAGATTGGCACTGCTCCAAAACCAATTACAAAATCACACGGCACTTTTGAGAGTTTGCTTACCAGTCAGATTGGCACTGCTCCAAAACAGGGAACAGACCCTTGGGCAGACAGGCTTGGTTTGCTTACCAGTCAGATTGGCACTGCTCCAAAACTAATCGCTTCATCATATGTATCAGCCCTCAGTTTGCTTACCAGTCAGATTGGCACTGCTCCAAAACCAGATAAGGTTAGAGATACTGATGGGACGCTTCGCCAGCTAAAGCTAATGTCGGAAGTAACTGGAATCAAAACGATAGCCGGTGCTGGTGCGAGTAAGAAGATTCGCGATGTTAAACGCCTGTGCAAGAAGTACGGTGGCTCGTCATTAAAATGGAGGAAAATGCGAGGTACCGCCATAATTGACGATGGAGGAATCGACTATAAGGTCGAGCTGCATTGGTATAATAAAGTCGGTGGCATAAGAGTTTATGAGGTCAAGATAAAGAGGTATCTCTATTGATTATCGCTCGCTACAAGGGGACCGGAAATTTTCCGGGCCTCAGCAAAGACAAGGATTATAAGGTGCTTGCGGTTAGCATACCAAGACCGGGGAGGTTGCTTATCCGTATCATCGACTCATCTGAAGAGGACTACCTATATCCTGTCGAGCACTTCGATGTGATCCAGGGTTACGAAGACCTGCTTAGAATCACGGACGGTAAGTCAAGGTGTGAGATTCCCCTATAGGTAAGTGCCATTTTTCGAGATAGAGCAGTAGCGCAAAGTGGCCCATCGGAGACGGTGGGCCTTTTTTGGATCAATGGGGTGAGTATGGGTGGCAGAGGATCTAGCAGCGCAAGCAGCAGATCGAGAAACGGTCCAGTTAAGGGCTATTTCGATTACAGGAACCGGTATACCGGGCAGCCTGGAGAGCGATCAACCCAAAAGCAGAGAGACCTTATCGCCAGTCTTACGAAGGACCCGTTCGATAGGGCCGACGCGACATTGAGGCTCGGCACCCTTTCGGACGCCTCGAAGATGACCAAGCGGGAGGCGTCCTGGTACATAGACGAGCTCCTGAACAAGAGCGCCTACTCCGAGTATCGCGTGGGTGGCGAGGCGTTCCAGAGGCTGGTCCGGGAGCAGGACACGCTGAGGATGCTGAATAACGTGAGGATGAGCGGGGTAAGGGGCGGAAAGCCGCCCACTGAGCTCAAAGTGCGTTTGCTTACCAGTCAGATTGGCACTGCTCCAAAACTACTCAACGGCCCTGTCATATGGCTTCATGGTTTGCTTACCAGTCAGATTGGCACTGCTCCAAAACTTTTGTCGCTAGCAAGTGACTACTTGCGTGGTTTGCTTACCAGTCAGATTGGCACTGCTCCAAAACACCTAAGACGAGCTACTATAAAGAGGTAAGTTTGCTTACCAGTCAGATTGGCACTGCTCCAAAACACGCCCACCATTCCAAAGCTCTATTGGAAGTTTGCTTACCAGTCAGATTGGCACTGCTCCAAAACATTGATTATGGATTTTCTGTCGATTCTTTGGTTTGCTTACCAGTCAGATTGGCACTGCTCCAAAACAAATACTCGACGCCAGTAAAAGCAAAGTCAGTTTGCTTACCAGTCAGATTGGCACTGCTCCAAAACCTAGCCCCCTATTACAGGTTCGAATAATCCCCTAGAGTCAGAGGAGCGTCGTCTCCAACGGTCTCGAACTGGTCGGCAGGAAAGAGTCCATCATCGTCAATGTGGGGTGAGTAGATGCGGTAGGACTTACCGCGAGGTCCAGCCTCGATAGAGACGACTTCGTAAATCCCGCCCCTAGCGAGAACAACCTTGTAGTAGTTTCCTATGTAGCGGACTTTCATCTACTGGTCCTTTGCCCATCTCTTGAAGTAGAACTCGACTCTTCCGACGTCCTGGCATTCCATCCAGTGAACCTCGTTTGCTTACCAGTCAGATTGGCACTGCTCCAAAACAGACGCCCCAGGGGCGCTACGTCCTCTCGGGTTTGCTTACCAGTCAGATTGGCACTGCTCCAAAACGCAGCTTTGCGGGAGGTTCAGACGCGATAAGTTTGCTTACCAGTCAGATTGGCACTGCTCCAAAACGAACGAGAGTATTGATACTTCTCAGTGTACGTTTGCTTACCAGTCAGATTGGCACTGCTCCAAAACTGCTGACAGTGTTTCGGTGGTGACTGCCAAGTTTGCTTACCAGTCAGATTGGCACTGCTCCAAAACGCGCTGTTCAAGCTCTTCAATTTGGATGAGTTTGCTTACCAGTCAGATTGGCACTGCTCCAAAACTGATGGTCTCGCCAATGACGAGAATTATGGTTTGCTTACCAGTCAGATTGGCACTGCTCCAAAACGCAGGAGGGAGGTCACCATGGTTTTTGGTGTTTGCTTACCAGTCAGATTGGCACTGCTCCAAAACCATTGGCCCAAAATCCCCACTGCAAGGGACGTCCAAATCTGACTGCATGGCATCCTTAGCTCTCAATAAAATGCTGGTCGACCAGCCTTTTCTTCTCATGCTCATAAAGTAGCTCATCTCGCTTGTTTTCCAAAAGCAAAACCCTTGTCTTTTGGAAATAGACCTGTTCGAGGAAGAGCCTGAAATCATTTTCTGACAAAAAAGTTTTAAGGTTCACGAACAGCAAAACCCTCTTCTCGCCAGCATCAAGAGCCAGGGAAAGAAAATTCAGCAGATTATCAAGGAGCGATTTACCTTCCTGATAGGATACTCCAAACCCTGCAAGTTTGAGGTAGCGTTTGAAATCCCACTCTTGAGAGAATTCAAAGTCTGCGTTCATTCCAAACCCCAAGGACATTAGCTGCGCATTCATCGACCTCTGCAGTTCCTCGATGTTCCTTCTCAGGTCTTCGTCTTCGAGATACTCTCTCTCCATGCTCTTGACAATAGCCCCCATAAGACCACGCTCATCCCAAGGTGGTCGGAGCGGATTATCGATCACCAATAGTGAATCTTTTGGTTTTAGCTCAACATCCCCCTCTCAAACAGAATAGGGCTCATCCGCATACCGCCCTTCTTCAGACAGGAGAGATAGTACAAGTCCCGCGAAGAGAGCCTGATTCTCAATCTCAAGCGTGATGCATTCCCCTGCGAGCAGCTCCATGGGACAATCGAGGCCAGAGAAGACGATTCTCATAGGACGAGCAGCTCCTCCATCGTATCAACCTCGTCGTATGCCCGCCGGTTCCCGGTGATGTATTCCATCGTTGAGAATTGAGCCTCCGTGACCTTGAGCACCTGGACAAGCCCTGATGGAGGTCGATTCTTACGGAGACGGGCAATGGCATTTCCTGCAGCGCCCTCGTTGACAACCAACTTCGCGTAGACGGACTCTTGGAGAGGCAGATAACCATCCTTGATGAGATACTTCCTAAACAGCCGGTAGTTTTTGCGATCATTCGCCGTATTATTAGGCAGGTCAAAGAAGCAGATCAGCCTCATGAACCTTACCCTCCCCTCACCACTCATACGACATCAAACGGCTCGATGGCGTCAACAGACAGACGCCTGGAGAGGGCATCGAGGCAGTCTTTTACATATTGAGAGACCACAGACGAGACTCGATATGCCCCTCCTCTGTATGGGATTGCCTGGTTAAACATATCCACAAGCACCAACTTGTCATCCTTTGTGAAATCGCCTTCTACGCTGTCGAAAACAATGCGGTCGACAATCGGTCTAAACGGCTCCATGAAGTCGCAACTCAGGTTGAACTGATTAAACTCGTTATGGTGAAAAATTCCCTCCTGAGTGAGATAGCCCCTCGACACTATTTCACGATTAACCGACGAGAGGAATAGCGCATAGCCATAGTTGAGAGCAGCGTTAATGGGTGTCTCGTCATCTCGCGTGAAGTCAGAACCAAAAAGGGATCGGAAGTAGATATGGGCGGCATGCGCCTCACGATGGGTGCTGTCACCCGAACGCACCTCGTCAACAATATCCTCCAGCCGTGAGGCACCCTCTTCGCGCGCCCTCACGCTCAAGACCCGTGCCTGATGAGCTATCCTGTCCTTGACAATTCTCTGCCATACCTGCTTCTTTGCTACAGTCCCCCACTCAAGCTGCTCGTCAATGCGTGCGCTTGTGTTGTGGGCACCTGTTGATGACGGCATCGCGTAGCGGATGCCTTGTCGCACGCCAACGCCCGTGGTGCCCCGGCCTGCGCACATTCAAAAAAAGGAGGCAAAGGGGAATCCCCTTTGCCTCCTCAGGCTGCTATGGCTGTCTGCGCTAGTCCAGGTCGCCGAAGTCCGCCTGGAACGAGGGGTTAGCTGCAACCGTGGAGCCGGTGGTCGACGCGGGCGCGGCCGGAGCGCCCACGGCAGGACGGCCGGCAGGCGCAGGCACGGCACCGGAGCCGTTGGGCGTCGAGGAGAGCGTCTGCTGCGGGAACACGGAGTCCGCATCGTCCATGAAGTGCTGTAGGAGCTTCTTGTACTCGCCACGGAAGTCCTCGCGGGACTGCTTGAGGCGGTCGATCTCGTCCAGCTCGTTCTGCTTCTCGGCAAGCGCCTGGCGGATGACCTCGCGGGCCTTCTGGTCGGCCTCGTTGCGGATGCGCTCGGCGTTGTCACGCGCGTCGGCAACGAGCTTGTCGGCGCTCTGCTGGGCAACGATGAGCACGCGGGAGATCTGGCTCTCGGATGCCGCGGTGCCGTCCTGCGCCACGGGCGCGGGGGCAACCGGCGTGACCTCCATGCGCTCGGGGGCGGCGCTAAGCTGCTGCTCAAGACTGGCAACCTGAGCCTGCGAGGCGGAGAGCTGCTGCTCGGCGGTGTTCAGGCGGCCCTTGAGGTCCGCGATCTTCTGCAGCATCGCGTCGACCTCGCTGGAGATCTGCTCGAGGAAGGCGTCGACCTCCTCGGGATCATAGCCGTGCTTCGAGGGAGAGAAGGTCTGCTGCTCGATATCTGCTGGTGTGATTGCCATCTTTGTCCCTTTCATTTCAACTCGTCGCCCCGGGCGTGGCCCGCCAAGCGGCAATGACGTTATAAAAGTATAGCCAGAAGCAGCCGCTCGATGGCCTCAAGAGCAAAGATCGCCACAATGGGCGAAAAGTCTATGCCGCCGAGCGACGGGATGATGCGCCGAAAGACGCCCAGCCACGGCTCCACAAGCGTGCCTATCGCAGAGCGGAGATCGTTGAGCACGCCGGGGCCGCGCGGAATCCACGAGAGGACGCACCAGATGATGATCAAGATGTTGTAGATGCGGAAGAGCTGGGCAACTATGTTGGCTATCGTGTAGTTCACGTGGTCCTCGCTGTCAGTCGTCGGTGGCTTCCATGCCGCCTGCCGTCTCCGAGAGCTCGCGGGTGCGGCGCAGCGCCGCATCGACGCCCGCGCAGGCAACATCAAACATACCCGACTCCATCGCGCGCAAACCAGCAGCCGTCGTGCCGCCGGGAGACGTCACCTTCTCCATATATGCGCGCGGGTGCTCCCTCGACGCCAGGAGCTGCTCGGCCGTGCCCCGCATCGTGGACAGCACAAGCCTGCGGCAGGCGGCGGCGGGAAGGCCCCGCTCGACGCCGGCGCGCGTGAGGTCGTCGACGAGCAGCGCCATGTATGCGGGGCCGCAACCCACCACGGCCCCCTCGGCATCCAGCTGGTCCTCGCGCAGCACGACGGCGCTTCCCAGAGCCGAGAAGATCGCCAGCGCAAGCGCCAGGTCCTCCCGTGTCGCGCGGGACCCCGGACAGACGGCCGTCGCGCCCGAGAGCACCTGCACGGGCAGGTTGGGCATGGCGCGAACCACGCGGGAGCCCGGAAGGGCGGCCTCGAGGGATGCCACCGAGACGCCCGCCGCGATGGAGATCGCAAGGAGGCCTGCAAGCCCCTCCGCATGCTCGCCGAGGACGCCGGGCAGCACCTGGGGCTTCACGGCCAGCACGACGGCATCGGGTCCTTGGGCGAGAAGCTCGTCGTTGCTGGTGAAGGTCATGATGCCAAGCTCCGCCAGGGGCGCAAGCCTGCCGGCGGAGGGGTTGGCGACAAGGACGCGCCCCGGTGCCGCCGCGCCCGAGGCGACGAGCCCGCGCGCGATGGCGGCGCCCATCGACCCCGCGCCGATGACGCCTATGGCCTGCTCGATCTTCTCGGCCACGACGCTACGCCTCGAGGTCGCCGTCGGCGACGAGTTTGTCGATGTCGCCCTGCGTGAGCTCGATGCCCGCCGGCAGGACCGCGAAGACGCGGTCGCCAAGGGCCTCGACCGAGCCGGCCACGCCGTAGCTCAGGCCGTAGCAGAAGTCGAGGATGCGCTTTGCGGTCTCGATGTTGGTGCCCTTGAAGATGAGGATGACCGGCTGGTTGGTGCGCACGCGCCTCACCACGGACTGCACGTCGTCATACGAGACGGGGCGCAGCACGTAGGGGGGCAGCTGGCCCGAGGTCACGCGCGCCGAGGATCCGCCGCGGCCGGCCTCCGTGGCGGCGGGGGCCGCAGAGGGGCCGCTCGACGCCAGGGGCTCGTAGGCGGGCCTGTAGGGGGGCTCGGGCGGCTCGACATACGACGGGCGCTGGCGCGCCTCGCGCTGCTCGCCGTAGCCGGCGGCGGGGTTTTGCGTCACCGGGCGACCTGAGCGCGTGTAGACCGAGACGCTCTCGGCCTCGGGGCGCGAGGTGTTGCCCAGGAGCTTGGTCGCGCTGCCCGTGGAGCGGCGGTCGCCATAGCCGCGCTCGCGATCGCGCTCGCGCTGCTCCTCGTCGCCGTCGTAGTAGTCGTCCTCGTAGTCGTCGTAATCGTCGTCCCTACGGAAGCGATCCCTGATGCTGTCGAGGAAGCCCATGATTCCCCCATCCGTTTCGCGGGGACAAGCGCCCCGCCCCGTTGCCAGATTAACCCAGGACGTAGCTGGGGTCGAACACCGTTCTGCCAAGCCGCACGATCGTCGAGCCCTCCTCGACCGCAATCGGGAAGTCGTCGCTCATGCCGCACGAGAGGACCGGGAGCGCCAGCCCGCCGCGCGCGGCGAGCTCGTCGCGCAGCTCGCGCAGGCCGGAGAAGGTCCTTCTCGCCGCATCCATGTCGTGCGCCGGCGCCATGGCCATGAGGCCGCGCACGCTGACGGCGGGAAGCGCCAGGATGCCGTCGAGCGCCGTGCGGGCCCCGTCGGGCGAGAAGCCGGACTTGGACTGCTCCCCCGAGACGTTCACCTCGAGGAGGACGTCGCTCGTCACGCCACGCGCGGCGCCTCGCCTTGAGATGGCCTCGGCCAGGCGGGCCGAGGACACCGAGTGGATGAGCGCGACGTTGCCCACGACCTCGCGCACCTTGTTGGTCTGTAGGTTGCCGATCATGTCGAAGCGCGCGCCCGCCATCTCGGGGTAGGCGGCGGCGCCCTTGAGCTTGCGGGCCAGCTCCTGGGGGCGGTTCTCGCCAAAGGCGCGGTATCCCGCCCGCCAGGCAAGGTCGACCTCGGCCACGCCGACGGTCTTGGAGACGGCGAGAAGCGCCACCTCGGCCGGATCGCGCCCGGCGCGGGCGGCCGCCTCGGCGATGCGCTGGAGGATCTCCCCCCTGCGCTCGGCGAGAAACGCCGCGTAGCCCTCTTCCCCTGTCCCGTCCATCAAACGACCAGCTCCCATACCCTCGAAGAAACTCCGCGCCCCGCAGGGGACGCCGCCCTACTCCCCCGTCATCACCGCCAGGGCGCCATGCCTCCCGCAGGACCCGTGCTCGGCCCGGTACGAGAAGAACCTCTCCGTCGCCGAGGCGGTCGAGACGTCGCAGCAGGCGATGGAGCCCGGGGGCACCCCGGCGTCCTCCAGCGCCGCCGAGACGGCGGCGCCAAGGTCGAGGTTGCGCTCGCCCCAGATGACCCCGGGGCCAAACTCCGCCGAGAAGCGCTCCGCAAGCCCGGGCGAGACCTCGTAGTCCTCGCGCCCGATGTGCGGGCCCACGTAGGCGAGCATCTGCGAGGGGGGCGTCCCGGTCTCCTCGGAGAGGACGCGCGCGGCCTTGGCGCCTATGCGCCCGATGGTCCCCCGCCATCCGGAGTGCGCCACGGCGAAGCCGCCCGCAGCCACGAGGACCACGGGGACGCAGTCGGCGAAGCACAGAAGCACGGGGACGCCCGCGGCCGTGCAGACGATCGCGTCGGCTCCGCCCGCGGCATCCTCTTGGGCCGCACGGACGGCGTCGGCGCCACAGGAGCGCACCACGACGACCCTGTCGCCATGCACCTGGTGCGGGTTCACGAGCGCATCCCCGCAGTCCTCGGCCCCCAGCGCGGCAAGGGCCCGACGGCGGTTCTCGGCCACGCAGGAGGCGTCGTCGCCGCAGGCGCTCCCCAGGTTGAGAGACGCATGGCACCCGGCGGAGACGCCGCCCGTGCGCTCCGTGAACGCGAGGGCGACCCCCTGGGGGGCGGAGACGTCCCCCAAAAGGGTCACGCCGTGCGACTGGTACCTTGTGAGCGTGGGCGCGGACATGGCGCTAGATGCGGCTGCGCTTCAGGAAGTCGGGGATGTCGAACTCCTTGTTGTCGCCGCTTGCGGCGGGTGCCGAAGGACGGCTCGCGGGAGCCGGCGCGGTGTAGGGGCGCTGCTTGGGCTTGGATGCCTGCGCCTGCGGGCGCGCCACCGGCATGGTGGGCAGCGTCTGCTGGATGTTGGCGTCGTTGAAACCGGTGGCGATGACGGTGACGCGCACCTGGTCGCCGAGGGACTCGTCGACGACGGTGCCAAAGATGATGTTCGCCTCGGGGTCGACGTTCTTGGCGACGAGGTCGGCGGCGTCGTTGATCTCCTGGATGCCGAGGTCCTTGTTGCCGGCGATGGAGAGCAGCACGCGCGTGGCGCCGTCGGTCGAGGTCTCCAGCAGCGGGCTGGAGATGGCCTCGGAGGCCGCGTCCGTCGCGCGGGAGTCGCCGGAGGCGGTGCCGATGCCCATCATGGCCGTGCCCGCGCCCTTCATGATGGTGCAGACGTCGGCGAAGTCGAGGTTGATGAGGCCGGGGACGGTGATGAGGTCCGTGATGCCCTGGGTGCCCTGGCACAGCACGTCGTCGGCCATGCGGAAGGCCTCGAGCATGGTGGTCTTCTTCTCGGAGAGGTCGAGCAGGCGGTCGTTGGGGATCACGATGAGCGTGTCGACGTTGTCGGAGAGGTTCTTGATGCCGTCGGCGGCGGAGTTGTAGCGCTTGCGGCCCTCGAACGAGAAGGGCTTGGTGACGACGCCCACGGTGAGGGCGCCCACGTCGTTCTTGGCGATGTCGGCAACGATGGGCGCGGCGCCCGTGCCCGTGCCGCCTCCCTCGCCGGCGGTGATGAAGACCATGTCGGAGCCGGCGAGGGCCTGCTTGATCTCGTCACGGCTCTCCTCGGCGGCCTCCTGGCCCACCTCGGGGTTGGCGCCCGCGCCAAGGCCCTTGGTGATGTCGGTGCCGATGTGGACCTTGATGTCGGCGTCGGAGATGGCGAGCGCCTGCGCGTCGGTGTTGATGGCGACGAACTCGACGCCGCGGATGCCCTCCTCGATCATGCGGTTCACGGCGTTGGTACCGCCGCCGCCCACGCCGACAACCTTGATCACGGCGAGATAGTTGCTGGGGACCTCGGTGTCCTTCATCGTTTCCTCCTTGTTGGCGACGGCCCTGTGCCAGCGCCATTGCTGGTGCGTTCGTGCTTCGCTCGTGTGACGTTTTCGTCCAGCCCGCGAAAAGCGCTGGTAGAAACCCTAAACCTCAGGTTAAGCCAGATGCTCCCCACAAAGCGAGGTATATTTGCACATTGGGCGTGCCCCCGTCAAACACTTTGTGCAAACGGTGGAAACCGCAGGTGAACGGTGCCGCCGTAGGGCATGGAAACTCTCAAGTGAAACTTGAGGATGAGGTTTGTTTCCCTAGGTGGCGCTCGTCTCGGTGGCTGCGGAAGCCGCCGCGTCCGCGGCCGTGGGATCCGCCGTCGAGGCGCTGTCGGTGGAGGGTGCCGCGTCGCCCGCGGGGGAGCGGGGGCCCACCGCCCCCGTCCCGGCCGTCACGTTCGAAGAGTCGATCTTCCTGTACGAGGGGCTCGACGGAACGCGGACGTTGACGTAGGTGAGCTCGTCGGGGTACTCGGCGAGCAGGCTCTTGACGATCTCCTCCTTCGAGGAGATGTCCACGGGCGACCCGAGGGAGACCTCCACGCCGTTCGCGAGGACGCAGGAGAGGCTCGCCTCGCTCGGCGCCGTGAAGCTCACGATCTGCGAGGCAAAGCCCGACGAGAAGCCCTCGAGGTAGCTCCTCGCGGCGACAATCACCTCGTCGGTAGCCGTGGAGCCCGCCACCGGGTCGACGGTGGCGGGGACGCCGGTGATGAGGATGGCGCCCATCGACGTGGCCCTCTCGAGGGCAACGTCATCTGCGGACCTCCCGTCGGAGACGTCCAGGTTCACGGGCTCGAGCCACACCTCGCCCTCGCCGAGGTACCAGGCGACGCTCCTCGAGCTCATCACGACGACGGCCTCGACCGTGCGCTCGACGACCGAGATCTTGAGCTTGTCGGGAAACTCGCGCGCCACGTTCACCGAGGCGACCCAGGGGTTCTTCATGAGGTTCTGGGTGATGGCGCCGGCATCCACGTTGAGAAGGGTCGTGCCCTCCTCGACGTTCGCGAGCTTCTGGATGTCCTCGGCGCTCACGTGGTCCGTGGCCACGGCATCGATGGAGGCGATCTTGAAGGCGGACGTGTTGCTCAGGACGAGAAACGCCACGCCGAGCGCGGCCGCGGCGAGCGCCGCGACCGCCGCGACGCGCAGGGCGATGCCCATGGCGTCTGCCGCCCGCACCTGGCGCGCGCGGGCCTCCCTCGCCTCCCGCCCGCCCTGGGGGCGCGGCGCGCGCCAGGGGCGCGTGGCGGGCCGCTTGGCCTGGGAGTCCCCGGGCGCGGGCCTTGGCTTGGGCTTGGGCTTGGGCGGCGCGGCCGACTGCCGAGACGGGCGCGGGGTGCGGGCGCGGGGTGCGGGGGCCGGCCTCGAGGCACGCGCCGCGCGCCCCTGCGTCGCCTTGCGCGCCGTCGGCCTTCTTCTGTCGTCTGACGCCATGCCGCGTTCTCCCTATGCCCCGAACCCGAGCAGCTTGACCTCGGGCTGGAGGTCAAGCTGGTACGTGTCGCGCACGACGTCGTGGACGTGGCGCATGACCTCCACCACGTCGTGGGCGCGCGCCCCGCCGTCGTTCACGATGAAGTTGGCGTGGACGTCCGAGACGACGGCCCCGCCAACGCGGTATCCCTTGAGGCCGCAGGCCTCGATCATGACGGCCGCAGAGCGCGGGCCGGGGTCCCTGAAGACCGAGCCGCAGCAGGGCCTCCCCATTGGCTGCGACTGGCTGCGGCGGCGCAGCCTCTCCTCCACGTCGCGCGCGATGGCGTCGCGGGTGCCCGGCGCGAGCCGGAAGGTTGCCTCCAGGACGATCTCGGTGGTGGGTAGCGAGGTGGCGCGGTAGCCCCACTCGACCTCCGAGGCCGCATGGCGCACCAGGCCCCTGCCAGGCCGCAGGCTCACCACGTCCTCGATCACGCTGCCAACCCACTCGTGGCGGGTCCCCGCGTCCATGGAGACGGCGCCGCCCACGGTACCCGGGATGCCCGCGCAGAACTCGAGGCCCGAGAGCGAGCGCTTCATGGCCTCGGAGACGAGCTTCGAGAGGGAAAGCGCGGCGCCCGCCGTCACGCGGCCGTCCTCCGCAAAGCCCATGCGGGAGAACTCGCGGCCCAGCGTGATGACGCAGCCGTCGTAGCCGGTGTCGGCGGCGAGGATGTTGGAGCCCTTGCCCATGACCACCCAACCCACGCGCTCCGCGCGCAGGACCTCGACGGTCTTGAGCAGGGCCTCGTAGGTGTTGGCGCACACGAAGAGCGCGGCGGGCCCGCCGATGCGGTACGTCGTGCGGTGCGAGAGACGCTCGCCGCGGATAACGTCCGCGTCGACGGCCCCCGAGAGGCTCATGTATGCATTGAAGACGCTCACGCCCGCTGCTCGCCTCTCTCCTCGTCACGCTCGCGCATGGCGGCGATGAACGCTGGGCCTATCTGGGTGACGTCGCCCGCGCCCTGCGTGATGAGCAGGTCGCCCGGACGGCAGGTGTCGCAGAGGCTCTGGATGAGCTCGTGACGGTTGGGGATGTAGCGCACGTCGGGCACCGTTCCGGCCGCCTTGACCCGGGCCGAGAGGGTCTTGCCCGAGATGCCGGGGATGGGCATCTCGCCCGCCGAGAAGACGTCCATCACGCACAGGGCGTCAACGTGGTCGAAGGCGCGCGCGAAGAGCGATCCGAGCGCCTTGGTGCGGCTGTAACGGTGCGGCTGGAACACGCAGACGATGCGGCCGAAGCCAAGCTGCGACGCCGCCTCGAGCGTGGCGGAGATCTCGGTGGGATGGTGACCGTAGTCGTCCACCACGGTGACGCCGTCGATGTCGCCCACGTGGGTGAAGCGCCTGCGCGCGCCCTTGAACTCCGAGAGCCTCTCGGCGGCCTGGGCGAGGTCTGCCCCCAGGACGTCGGCCACGGCGATGGCCGCCGTCGCGTTCGCCATGTTGTGGCGCCCGGGGTTCGACCTGATGGTCACCTCGGCCGAGGCGCCGGAGGGGGTCCTCACGGAGAAGCGCATGGCAAGCCGGTGCGGCGCCAGGCCCTCCTCGGGCACGCAGACGTAGTCGTTGCCCTCGTCAAAGCCGTAGGTCATCACGCGACGGCCGGTCGAGCGGGCAAGCTCCGCGTAGTGGGGGTTGTCACCGTTCACGATGACGGTGCCCCCCTCGCCCACCAGCCCCATGAAGGTGCAGAAGGTCCTCTCGATGTTCTCGAGGGTGCCGTAGTGGTCGAGGTGGTCGGCCTCGATGTTGGTGACCACCACCACGGCGGGATTGAGGTAGAGGAAGGAGCCGTCGGACTCGTCGGCCTCGCACACGAAGTAGCCGCCCTCGCCGTTCCTGCCGTTGGTGTCATAGCCCTCGACCACGCCGCCGATGAGGAAGGAGGGGTCCCAGCCCAGGCCGTCGAGCATGGTCGCGATCATGGACGACGTGGTGGTCTTGCCGTGCGTGCCGGCGACCGCCACGGTGGTGGCGTTGTCGGAGAGGTACGACAGCATCTTTGCCCTCGGCCAGATGGGGATGCCCAGCTCGCGGGCGCGGACGACCTCTGGGTTTGTCTCGGGGATGGCGCTCGAGGTGACGACCACCGCGGGCGAGACGCGGTCGATGGTCGCGGCGTCGTGGCCGATGGTCACGTCGATGCCGGCGTCCTCGAGCTCGCGCACGTAGTGGGAGCTCTTGAGGTCGGAGCCCGTGACCTTGCAGCCGCGGTTGTTGAGCACGAGCGCGATGCCGCTCATGCCCGCGCCCCCGATGCCCACGAAGTGGGCGCTCGCGATGGTGCCGCCCTCGGCGGCGCTGTCGCCGGTCTTCTCCAGGCTGTCTGCCATGGCTACCCCTTCCAAAGCTGTGCGGCGAGAAGGCCCGCCACGGAAACTGGTTCGCCTAACCTATTCACTTTAGCCGATGGGCGGCCCGCGACGGCCCGCGGCGCGAGGCCACCACGGAGTCCGCAGGGCCCTCCACCCGCCGCGGCGGGTGGGTCAGGGCCCGATGCGGCCGCCGCGGCCTTGCGCGCCCGCCACGGCCCTTCCCCGCGCGGGTGACGGGGGGCGGCTACCGCGCGGCGGCGCGCTCCACGACGTCTGCCAGCTTGGCGGCGGCACGGTCCTGGCCAAGACCCCGCGCGCACGCGCGCATGCGCTCGCGCCGCTCGGCATCGCCCACCAGGGCGAGGAGGTCATCGGCAAAGGCCTCGCCGTCGATCGAGTCGTCGGCAAAGAGGACGGCGGCGCCGGCGTCCACCAGGTAGTGCGCATTGGTGGTCTGGTGGTCGCCCGTGGCCAGCGGGTAGGGCACGAGCACGCTTGGCACCGTCAGCGCGGCTATCTCGGCGATGGAGGAGGCACCGGCGCGGGAGACCACGAGGTCCGCCGCCGCGAGAGCCTCGCCCATGTTGGAGATGTAGGGCACAACCTGCCAGCGCTCGCGCTCGGCCTCGGTGAGGGCGAGCGAGGATGCCACGCCGTCGTAGAGCTCCTTGCCCGTGGAGTGGACCACGCGGAGCCCGGGGTTGGCCAGCAGGCGCCCCTTGAGGCGCGCGATGGCCTCGTTCACGTGTTGGGCGCCAAGGCTCCCGCCAAAGACCAGAAGCATCGTGGCGTCCCCGGGGATGGAGAGGGCCGCGCGGCCCGCCTCGCGCGAGGCGCCCAGGACGCTCCGGCGCACGGGGTTGCCCGTGAGGACGATGGCGTCCTCACGGCGGACGCGCCCCCTGAAGGCGGGGCGCGCCTGCGGCAGAGACACGCACACGAAGCGCGCGCCTGCGGCGAGCGTCTTGTTGGCAAGCCCGGGGACCGAGTTCTGCTCGTGGAGCACGTACGGGATGCGCTGCTTGCGGCAGCGGTCCATGAGCGCCAGCTCGACATAGGCGCCAAAGCCCACGGCGACGTCCGGGGCGCCCCTCTCGGCAAAGGCCCTCCCCACCCGCGCGGAGGCCGCGCGCTCGCGCACGAGGGCGGAGACGAGCGTCCAGGGGCGCGCGCGGTCAAAGCCGGTCACGCGGATGGGCTCAAGCTCGAAGCCCGCCTGCGGGACGAGCGTCCCCTCGAGCTTGGAGCTCTGGCCAAAGAAGCGCACGTGGTGGCCACGGGACGAGAGCTCCTCGGCCAGCGCCAGCGCCGGGTTGATGTGACCTGCGGTACCGCCTGCGGCGATCGCCACCTCAAGACTAGTTCCTGCCACGCCTGCCATCCCCTCTTCCGGACCCGCGGCCGCGAAGCCTCTCCGCGGCGCTGGGGCCGAGGTCTATCCTTTCGCCTTCGCAGCTGCCGCGTCCGCCCGTCCGGCTGCCGCCGCCGCGCGGGCGTGCCTGCGGATGGGCGCGGCCGCCGCCGTCGACCATGCGCAGCCCCGGACCGGCATCGCCTCGCGGGCGCGAGGAGCGCGGCGTGGGCGTGCCCACCAGCGATATGCCGGGGTCCCCCGAGGTTGCGGGGCCTCTCGCCTCCCCCTGGCCGTCAGCGAACTGCCAGGACTGGCGGCTGCGATCGTGGACGGTCTCGGGAAGCGTCGAGTGGGCTGACACCGAGACGAGCACGCCCACGAGCATGAGGCAGCTCATGATGGTCGAGCCGCCGTACGACACGAAGGGGACGGGCTTTCCCGAGAGCGGTATGAGCCCCAGGACGCCGCAGACGTTCACGAGCAGCTGGATCACGATGAGCGAGGTGCAGCCTGCGGCGATGAGCCTGCCGCACATGTCGGGCGCATAGCGCGCGATGCGGAAGCCCGCCCAGGCGAGGACGCCAAACGCGGCGAGCACGCCGAGCGTTCCCACAAGGCCAAGCTCCTCCCCCACCACGGCGAAGATGAAGTCGTTGTAGGCCATGGGCAGGTATGAGTACTTCTGCCTGCTCATGCCCAGGCCGACGCCAAAGAGCCCGCCCGAGCCAAACGCATAGAAGCCCTGGATGAGCTGGTAGCCGGAGCCGGTGGGGTCGCTCCAGGGGTCGAGCATGGTCACGATGCGGGCGCGCGAGTAGTCGTCCTTGAGCGAGAGGACGAGGGCCGCCGCCACGCCCACGGCAAGCACGATGAGGATCCAACGGCGGTCCATGCCGGCGAGGTAGGCCATCACGATGAGGGTGGCCGCGATGATGAGGGTCGAGCCCTTGTCGGGTTGCAGCAGGATGAGCACGAGCGGGACGCCCACGAAGACCGCAAGGTTCTTCACGAAGTCCTGGAAGCCCACGGCCTGCTCGTCGTAGTAGCGCTCGGCCTGGTCGGCGGCAACGAGGATGATCGTGATCTTGGCGAACTCGGAGGGCTGGAGCGTTAAGGGGCCGATGGCGACCCAGCGCGTGGCGCCATAGGCGTCGCTGCCCGCTATGGGCAGGAAGATCAGCAGCAGAAGGCCGATGGTCAGCGCCCAGATGATCCCGACCAGGCGCTTCCCCCAGATGTGGTAGTCCCGGCTCGCTATGAACGCGGCGATGCCCGCGCCCATGGCGGCGAACGCGAGCTGGCGCTTGAGGTAGTAGGCGGGGTCGTTGCCCATGGCCTCCGAGGTGAGCGACGTGACGGACGAGGCCGAGTACACCATGAGGAACCCAAAGCAGGTGAGTATGACCACCACGGCGATGAGGATGAGCCTGGGCCTCATGAACCTCTCGGGCACGCCGAGGATGGTCTTCTCGACCGACGGGCGCCCAGGGCCCCTCCCACGGGAGCCGCGACGGGTGGAGGAGCGTGGCCGCGAGGGGACGGGGCCTTGGTATGTGGATGCCCGTGCCACTAGCGCAGCCCCCCTGCGGCCACGCGCTCGGCGGCGAGGCGCTTGAAGAGCTCGCCGCGCTCCTCCATGTTGTGGAACTCGTCGAAGGACGAGCACGCGGGCGAGAGCAGGACCACGTCGCCGGCCCGGGCGCGCCCGCAGGCGGCCGAGAAGGCCTCGCGCATGTGCGGCGCGCGCACGACCTCGAGCGCAGAGCCCGAGGAGGAGGCCTCGTCCTCGAGGGCGCGGGCGATCCTCTCGCCTGCGGCGCCGAAGCACACGGCCACGCGGCAGCGGGCGGCGACCGCGCGGGCGAGCGAGGCGAGGTCGGTGCCCTTGTCGTAGCCCCCGAGGAGCACCGCGACGCTTCCCGGCCTGAAGGCCGTGAGGGCCTTCTCGACGGAGTCCGTGTTGGTGGCCTTGGAGTCGTTCACGAAGCGCACGCCGGCGACCTCGCCGCACGGCTCGATCCGGTGCTCGAGCGGCGAGAAGGCGCGAAGCCCGCGGCAGACGTCCTCTTCGGCGACGCCCAGCTCGAGCGCCACCGCCGAGGCCACGAGGGCGTTCTCCTCGTTGTGCTCGCCCTTGATGAGGAGGTCGGCCACGGGCGCGAGGGTGCGCTCGGCGCCGTCCAGGCGCACCACCAGCCGTCCGTCGCGCACGAAGGCGGCGCAGGGCGTACCGGGGTCCCGGCGCACGTCCACGCGGCACACGCGCAGCCCCCGCGCGTCGAGGCGGCCTATGGCGGCGCGGCACCAGCCGTCGCCGTCGGAGACCACGGCGAGGTCGCCCGCCCCGAGCCTGGCGAAGACGTTCTCCTTGGCCCGGGCGTACGCCTCCATGCCGCCGTGCCACTCCACGTGATCTGGCGTCACATTGAGAAGGCAGGCCACACGGGGGTGCAAGAGGCGCGTGGTGGCCAGCTGGAAGCTGGAAAGCTCGGCCACGAACCACGAGCCGGGCTCGCGGTGGGCGATGCGGCTCGTGATGATGGTGCCGATGTTGCCCACGGCCTCGGCGGCGAGGCCGCCCTCGCGCAAAAGCGCCGTGGCAAGCGCGGTCGTGGTGGTCTTGCCGTTGGTGCCGGTGATGCCCACCCAGTCCTTTGGGCTCTCGCGCCAGGCGAACTCGGGCTCGCCGATGACCTCGGCGGCGCATGCGGCGGCCGCCCGGAAGAAGGCCGAGCTCGTGGGGATGCCGGGAGAGGCGATGGCCAGGTCGAAGGAACCCTCGACCTCCTCCGTGCCCACAACGCAGCGCACGCCCAGGCCGCAGAGCTCGCGCGTGAGCGCCGCCTCGCGCGAGGCGGCGCCGCCAAAGAGCGTGACCGAGGAGACCCTGCCGTCCAGCCCCGCAAGGTAGCGGCAGACGGCCTCGCCCGTATGTCCTATGCCGAGAACGGCGACGTCGCCAAGGCGCGCCGAGGAATTGCTGTCCTGCACGAGATGCCCCCTAGCCAAGCTGGAAGTACAGCGAGAAACCAAGTGCCGCGAAGGCGGCCGAGACGATCCAGAAGCGTATGACGACCTTCGTCTCGCTCCAGCCCCTCTTCTCGAAGTGGTGGTGGAGCGGCGCCATGAGGAACACGCGCCTGCCGCATGCCTTGAAGCTCACGACCTGGATGATCACCGAGAGCGCCTCGGCGATGAAGAGGCCGCCCATCACGAGGGAGCAGACCTCGGTCTTGGTGAGGACGGCCAGCGCGGCGAAGGCGCCCCCCAGTGCGAGCGAGCCCGTGTCGCCCATGAAGATCGAGGCGGGGTAGCAGTTGTGCCAGAGAAATCCCACGCAGGCGCCCGCGACGGCGGCCGCGAGCACCGAGAGGCCCAGCTGGTCCTCGCTGTAGGCGACCATGGCCATCACGGCCATCACCACAAGCACCGTGCCGCCCGCCAGGCCGTCGAGGCCGTCGGTGAGGTTGACGGCGTTCGAGAGGCCCGCCAAAAGCAAGAAGACGAAGACCATGTAGAGCCAGGGCACCTGGACGCCGCCGACGGTGGTGGAGAGCACGCCCAGATCGAGCGTCGCGCCGCCGGGGAACGCAATGGTGGGCGCGATGCCGCAGAGGTTGACCGCCACAAGGCAGAAGGCCACGCAGACGGCGGTGAGGCCCGCCATCTTCTGCGGGGGCGTGAGGCCCAGCGAGCGCTTGTGCGCCACGGACTCGATGTCGTCGAGAAGTCCCAGGGCGCCCGTCGCGAGCATGGCGAAGAGCGCGAGGAAGAGCATGGGCGACCAGGGGGCCATGAGCAGCGTGGTCACCACCACGCCGAGAAGGATCACGATGCCGCCCATCGTGGGCGTGCCCTGCTTCACGAGGTGGCGCTTGGGGCCGTCGGCCCTCACCTGCTGGCCCAGCCCCTCGTGACGCATGAGCCTGATGAAGAGGGGCATCACGACGGCGGCGATGACGGCGGCGACGCCTGCCGCCAGCAGCACCTGATAGCTTGGGTACGCGGGATTTCCCACAATGAACATCAGCGAAGCACTCCCCTCGCGAACGCATCCAGACCACAGGAACGCGACGCCTTGACCAGCACGAGGTCGCCCCGCGAGAAGACGGGGGCAAGCGTCCCCACGGCGGTGTCGACCGTGGGGAAGAGTTGCAGGCGGTCCTCGGAGGCGCCCATGACGCGCGCGGCCTCGGCCATCTCCCCCGCAAGCTCCCCGCCAACGAAGACAAGCATATCAAGACCCTTGGCCGCGGCATAGGCGCCCACGTAGCCGTGGAGGCGCCGCTCCTCGCGGCCAAGCTCGCCCATCTCGCCCAGGACGGCGACGCGCATGCCGGCGGCGTCCATCTCGGAGAGGACGTCGAGGGCTGCCGCCATGGACGAGGGGCTCGCGTTGTAGGAGTCGTCGATCACGCGCACGCCGCGGGGAGACTCCGACACGGCCAGGCGCATGCTCGTCGCGGGCATGGCGGCCATGGCGTCCGCGGCGGCGTCGCGGTCGAGGCCGAGGGCGTCCACCACGGCCATGGCGAGCAGGAAGTCCGGCACCACCTGACGGCCGGGGACCGAGGGCGTGACCCGCCTCGACCAGCCGTCCTTGCACGTGACGGTGAACGAGGCGGCGCCCGCGCCGCCAAGCTCGACGCCCGTGGCGCGCACGTCGTCGCCGTCGCGCTCACCCACATACGCCACGGCCACGCCCGCGGGGCGCGCGAAGCCGTCGGCGATGAGGGGCGTGTAGTCGTTGGCGCTCGTGAGCACGAGCAGCGGCCCCATGCCGCACGACGCCACCATGCCCGAGACCACCTCGGCCTTTGCGCGGGCGATGCCCTCACGCGAGCCGAGGAGCCCGATGTGGCTGGTGCCCACGTTGGTGATAACGGCGAGCGTGGGCGCGCAGCAGGCGGCCATGCGGCGGATCTCGCCGGGGTGGTTCATGCCCATCTCGCAGACGAGCACCTCCGCGTTGTCGGGCGCCGAGAGCACCGTGAGGGGCAGGCCGATGAGGTTGTTGAGGTTGCCCTGGGTGGCGTGGACGCGCCGTGCGCTCGCGATGCCCGCGCGCAGGAGGTCCTTGGTCGTGGTCTTGCCCACCGACCCGGTGACGCCCACCACGAGCCAGCCCGGGTGACGGGCGCGCCACTCGTGGGCCAGGCGGAGCAGGAACTCCTCGGCATCGTCGAGCTGGGGGCGCACGACGGCGCAGCCGCGCTCGTGCGCGAGGGAGAGCAGCGGCGCGCCCGGCTCGCGCGTCACCACGACGCAGGCAGCCCCCGCCTCGACGGCGGCGGGGGCAAAGTCGTTGCCATCGACCCTCTCGCCAGCGAACGCCACGAAGACGGAGCCGGGGCCGGCCTTGCGCGAGTCTATCTCGACCGTGCCCTCGACGCGAGCGGAGGGCGCCCCCTCGAGCAGCTGCGACCCCGTGGCAAGCACGAGGTCCGCGATGTCCATGGAAAGCATGGGTCCCCCTGACCTAGTTGGGTGTAGACGTGGTGGTCGCGGAGGCATCGGGAGCGATGCCGAGGTCCGTGACGGCCGCCTCCATTATCTCTTTGAAGGTGGGCGCGGCGGAGGAGAGGGCCAGGTGCGGCGTGCCGTTGAGGCCCACGTAGACCAGGACCTCCGGGTCGCCGGCGTTGGCGAAGCCGCAGAGCGACGCCACGTACTTGCCCGCCTGGTAGCCGCCAGACTCGCTCGCCTGCTCGCCCGTGCCCGTCTTGCCCGCAATGGTGTAGCCGCCAACCTGGCCGCGCCTGCCGGTGCCGTCCGTCATGACCGAGGTCATCATGTCGGTGACCTCGTCGGCCGTTGCCTTGGAGACAACCCTGTCGCCCGAGGGCCAGTCGACCTCCTCGCCGGCCTTGGAGATGAGGAAGTGCGGCGTGGTGGGGACGCCGTCGTTCGCCACGATGGCAAACGCGCGCACGATCTGCACCATGGGGACGGCCAGCGCCTGGCCAAAGGCCATGGCGCCGAGGGTCGCGCCGGTGTAGTCCTCGTAGCCGGTCACGATGCCCTCTGACTCGCCCGGGTAGTCGATGCCCGTCGCGTGGCCTATGCCGAACCCGTCGACGCCCTTGGCGAAGCGCTCGCCGCCGATGACCTCCTGGGAGAGCAGCGACACGCCCACGTTCGAGGAGCGCACGAGCATGGTGCGCACCGTCATGGCCTCGGCGCCGCCGCGCGGCTCGTCGTCGGTCACCCAGTCGTCGCCGGCGAGGATCCGCAAAGGGACGTTGTAGACGCTCTCGGAGTTGAAGAGGCCGTTCTCGACGCCGATGGCGACGGTCAGGATCTTGAACATCGAGCCGGGCTCGTAGGAGGCGGTCACGGGCTTGAGCGTGAGCGCCTCCGAGCTGGTGTTGGCCAGATCCGAGAGCCTGGCCAGAGGCGTCGAGCACGCGGCGTAGATCTCGCCCGTCTTGGGGTTGGTCACCATGACGGAGCCGGAGTCGGCGTCGTAGTCGCCAACTGCCCGGGAGATGACCTCCTCGGCCTTCTCCTGGATGTCGATGTCGATGGAGAGGACCAGGTCCTGGCCGTTCTTCGCCTCGGTGACCTGGGAGGTGCCGCCGGCGATGGGCGTGCCCGTGAGGCCGGTCTCGACGATCATCTGGCCATCGGTGCCCGAGAGGGCGTCGTTGTAGTAGTACTCCAGCCCGGTGAGCCCGTCGCCGTCGGTGCCCACGACGCCCAGCACCTGGCTGGCCACGTCGCCGTAGGGGTAGACGCGCTTGGTGTCGTCCAGGTAGTAGACGCCCGCGAGCTTGGCGTCGGAGAGCTGCCGCTTGATGGTGTCGGCCACGTCGGTGTCCACCTGCCGCTCGACGTAGGAGAAGGTCGAGTCGGTGGTGAGCGCCGGGCTGTAGTCGCTCGCGGAGCCGCCCAGGTTCGCGGCGAGGATCCGGGCCACGCCCGAGGGGTCTGCGATCTCCTTGGGGTTGCAGTAGATGGTCTTGCAGTCGACGCTCATGGCCAGCACGTTGCCGTTGCGGTCGTAGATGGTCCCGCGCTTGGCGTGGAGCGTGATCACGTTGGTGCGGTGCTGCTCGGCCGCCCCGGAGAGGCCGGGGGCGTCGACGACCTGGAGCCACACGAGACGCGCCGCCACGATGACGAAGGCGGCCAGCAGCACGGCGAGGATCATGCGCGTGCCGTTGTCGAAGCCGCCGGGGCCCGATCCGCCCGGCCTCGACGCGCGGGAGCGGTAACGGGCACGAGAGGCCTCGTCGTACGAGGCCTCCGGCATTCCACGCCACCCTCGGCGGCTCTGTCCCATGCTCTCTCTCACGAGGGAGTAGTCTACGCCTCGGGGGAGGCCGCATCGCCGTTCGTCGCGGACTGCGCAGCATCCCCATTCGTCGCGACATCGGCCGACGCGGCCTCGGCGGGGGCATCGGCCGACGCGGCGGCGACGGAGGCCCTGCCGGACGAGAGGTCAAGCACCTCTCGGTTGGTCGAGAGGGTCATGCCGTAGTTCTGCATGGCGATGCGGCTGATGCGGCTTGACGAGGAGAGCACCGACCTCTCGACCTGAAGGTCCTCGTTGAGCGTCTGCGCCTCCTTGATCTGGGAGCGCAGCGCCGAGTTGGCCTGGAGCGCCGAGACGGTTGCCGTGGAGAGCGCCACGCGGCAGGCGCCGAGCGCGATGAACGCGAGGGCGCAGACGACGACCATGCGGACGCGCTGGAGGAACTGGGGGCTCACACCGGCCCTTGCGCGGGCGTCAAGCCCGCCACCGGTGACGACCGAGAAGGACGGGCGCTCGCCGACACGTTCGTCGCGGCGCTCGCGGCCCCTCTCGGCTGCATCCATCCTGACGGCCTCTGACCCCTGATACCTCATCGCTATCCCTTGTCTCCCGGCTGTGCCGGGCGTCGTGCGTGCTGGTGCGTCGGTGGTTCGTTGGTGGTTCGTTTGAGCTGCGTTTGTGGTGCGTGATGCTTCGTTTGCGATGCTATGCAGACGACCTTGCGGTCGAGTGCGACACTTGCGTGCCCTCGCGCGTGACGTCGAGCTTGACCGCCGCGCGCATGAGGGCGCTCCTCGAGCGCGGGTTGGACGAGACCTCGTCCTGGCCTGCGACGAGCGGCCTTCTCGTCTTGACGTCGACTATCGGCACGTGGCCGCACACGCACACCGGAAGGTCCGGTGGGCAGACGCAACCCTGCGAGAGCTCGGAGAAGACGTGCTTCACGATGCGGTCCTCGAGCGAGTGGTAGGAGATGACGCAGATCCTGCCACCGGTGTTCGCCCAGCGGACGGCGGCGCGAAGGCCGTGGTCGAGGGCGTCGAGCTCGTGGTTCACCTCGATGCGCAGGGCCTGGAAGGTCTTGCGCGCGGGGTGCCCGCCGTGGCGGCGTGCGGCGGCCGGCATCGCTCGCTTGATCACGTCGACGAGCTGGAAGGTCGTCTCGATGGGAGCCTTCTCGCGCGTCTTCACGATGGCGCGGGCGATGCGCGGCGCGTACTTCTCGTCGCCGTATACGCGGAGGATTCGGGTGAGGTCGGCTTCGTTGTAGGTGTTTATGACCTCTTGTGCGGTTGGGGTGTTGTTCCCCGAATCCATGCGCATGTCTAGGGGGGCGTCCTCGTTGTACGAGAAGCCCCGTTCCGGAATGTCGAGCTGGGGAGAAGAGACGCCCAGGTCGAAGAGGAAGCAATCCACGCCGGGGACCCTGGCGCCAACGAGCAGCTGGTCAAGGTCTCCAAAGTTGCCCTTGAGCGGAAGGAACTCCGCCTGGGGCGCCTCGCGCGAGAAGCGCTCGGTCGCCGCCCTGAGGGCCATGTCGTCTTGGTCGATGCCAATCGAGAGGCCGTCGGGGGCGATTCTCCGTGCGATCGCGATGGAGTGCCCGGCCCCGCCGAGGGTGCAGTCGCAGACCACCTCTCCCGGCTTGGGGTCGAGCTCGGCGAGGACCTCGCCGAGCATCACGGGTACGTGCCGATATTCGGATGTCAAGGCGTCCCTCCCCTTTGCCTACTCGCCAAAGAGAAGCGACTCGAGACGGTCAACCGCGTCGTCGGAGGCGAACTTCTCGTTCCAACGGTCGGCGTTCCAGATCTCGAAGTGGTCGCCCGCGCCGACGACCATGAGGTCGCCGTCGAGGCCCAGGCGCCGACGCTGGCCGCGGGCCGTCTCGTCGATCTTGCCAAGGGCCACGCGGCCGGCGGAGTCGATCTCCACCGTGGTGGCCATGGCGTTGAGACGAAGCAGGGTCTCCGCGTCGTTTCTGCTCCTGGGGTCGAGGCTCAGGCTGTTGACCCATGCCTCGAACGCCTCGGGGGTGTAGCCATAGAGCGCGTCCTTGCGCGGGATGAGCTGCACGAGCTCGCCGAACTGCTTGCGCAGGATGGCGGGGAGGGTGACACGGGACTTGGAGTCGAGGCTGCGCTGGTACTGGCCAGTCAGCATGCCGCCCTCCTCTCGTTACCGCTCGCGCCCACGTTTGAACATGAACAAACTATAGACCAAATCCGACACCTAGCCACACTTAAAAACACTTTGCGACACATAAGGGCGGTTTTCGCCCATGGGCGGTTGGAGGGGGCTTTCGATGGGGCGCGGGAGGGGTTGAGGTGGCCCCACATGTTGTGGTTGGGGGCGACGAGGACACAACGCCGGGGGCGAGAGGGACGAACACCGGGAAACGAATTGTGACGGTGGGGTGAAGGCGGCGGTGGGGTGAAGTGTGGAGGCGGGTGTGGGGCGGTGGGAGCGGCCGGTGGCGCGCGGGGGCGGCCGGCGGGAGGCGGCGCGCGGGGGCGGCCGGCGGCGGTGCGTATGCCGCCGTTTCTGGACGTTTAGGAATTCTCCGGACGGTTAGGAATTCTCCGGACGGTTAGGAGTTATCCGGACGGTTAGGAATTCTCCGGACGGTTAAGGCGGCCTAAACGGCGAAATTCCGCGGCTCTCCCGCGGCTCCGCCGAATTCAGACGGTTAGACCACCCTAAACGTCCGGGAAATTCCTAAACGGCGAAAAAACGCGCCGATGCAACAGCGCAGGGGTCCGCGCGGCTTAGGGGCAGCCGCCCCGCGCCAGAACGCGCGCCTCGGAGGCCGTGCGGCACCGCACGCCCACGCCGCGCGCGGGAACGCATGCCGCGCCGCCCACGCGGTCCCTACTCCCGCACGTGCGCGCGGGGGTGCGCCGCCAGGTAGACGCCGCGCACGTGAGTGCGGTCCACATGGGTGTAGAGCTGGGTGGTAGATATGTCGGCGTGACCCAGAAGCTCCTGGACGACGCGCAGGTCGGCGCCACCCTCAAGCAGGTGCGTGGCAAAGCTGTGCCGCAGCGTGTGGGGGTGCAGCCCGCGCACCCCAACCACACGCCCCGCACGCTCCACGATCGTGTGTACGGACTGCCGGGAGATCCTCCCGCCCCGCTGGTTGAGAAAGACGGCCTGAGTGGGCGCGCGTCCCACAAGCCCCGGGCGCCATCGCTCGAGGTACTCCCCCATCACGCGCGCGGACGAGCCCATGATGGGCACCACGCGCTCCTTCGACCCCTTGCCAAAGACGCGCACCACCTCCTCGTCCAGCCGCACGTCACGCAGGTCGAGCCCGCACAGCTCCGAGACGCGAAGCCCGCAGCCGTAGAGCGTCTCCAGGATGGTGCGGTCGCGCTGACCGGCCGACGTCTTGGGGAACGGCTGGTCGAGAAGGGCCTCTGCCTGCCCCACGCCCAGGACGTCGGGCAGGCGCTCTGGCTTGGCGGGGAGCGGCAGGTCGGCCGTGGGGAAGTTCTCGCAGATCTCGTCCGCCACCATGAAGCGGTGGAAGCCCTTGATGGCCGAGACCGCGCGCTCGACGGAGGCCGGTGCGAGACCCACCTCCACCAGGGCCGCGACGTGCGCCTCTATCGCGTGGCGGGTCACGTCGGCGGGATTGGTGACGCCACCCTCGGCGAGCGCCGAGAGATAACGAGAAAGGTCGCGACCATAGGCCGCGACCGTGTTGGGTGACGCGTTCCTCTCGATGGAGAGGTAGTTGAGGTACTCGCGCAGGGCGCGCGAGAGGTCCATGGTGGCCATGGGAACCCGAGCGACCCGCCGCTAGCTGGGGTTCACGTCGTGGCGGTCGACGCCCTCGTGGTGGGCGATGGCCGCACGGACGAACTCGCGGAACAGCGGCGCGGGCTTGGTGGGACGGCTCTTGAACTCGGGATGGGCCTGGGAGGCCACGAACCAGGGGTGCATGGACTCGGGAAGCTCGATCATCTCGACGAGCCGGTTGTCGGGCGAGAGGCCAGAGATGACCATGCCGGCGTCGGCGAGCTGCTTGCGGTAGGCGTTGTTGAACTCGTAGCGGTGGCGGTGACGCTCGTAGATGAGCTCCTCGCCGTACGCCTCGGAGGCAAGCGTGCCGGGGACGATCTTGCAGGGGTAGGCGCCCAGGCGCATGGTGCCGCCCTTGTCGGTGACGTCCTCCTGATCGGGCATGAGGTCGATGACGGGGTAGGTACACTCGGGCTCGAACTCGCTGGACATGGCGCCGGGAAGCCCCGCCACGTTACGCGCGAACTCGCACACCGCCATCTGTAGGCCAAGGCACACGCCAAGGTACGGCACCCTGTTCGCGCGGGCGCGGTTTGCCGAGAGGATCTTGCCCTCGGTGCCGCGCAGGCCAAAGCCACCGGGAACGAGGATGCCGTCGTAGCCGGCAAGCTCCTCGTCCACGTTCTCTTCGGTGAGATCCTCGCCGTCGACGAGCTTGATCTCCACGTGGCGGTCGTAGTAGACGCCGGAGTGATGCAGGGCCTCGATCACGGAGAGGTAGGCGTCGGGCAGCTGGGTGTACTTGCCGACCACGGCAATGCGGGTCTTCTCGAGCAGGGAGTTGGCAACATGCATGGCGTCGGTGAAGTCGTTCCAGTCGCCCATGTCGCGCTCGCGCGGCTCGAGGCCCAGCTTCTGGCAGACCTTCTCGTCAAAGCCCTGCTTGGCGAGATGCATGGGCACGTCGTAGATGGACGGGCAGTCGGAGTTCTCGAAGACGCAATCCTCGTCCACGTCGCAGAAGTGCGCGATCTTGGCGCGTATGGAGGCGTCGACCTCGTGATCGGAGCGGCACACAATGAAGTCGGGCTGGATGCCCATGGAGCGCAGCTCCTTGACGGAGTGCTGCGTGGGCTTGGTCTTGACCTCGTGCGCGGCGGCGATGTAGGGAACCAGGCTCACGTGGATGACGAGGGTGTTACCGTGGCCCTTCTCCTTGCGGAACTGACGCATGGCCTCGACGAACGGCTGGCCCTCGATGTCGCCGATGGTGCCGCCAAACTCGGTGATCACGACGTCGGCCTGGGTCTGCTCCTCGATGCGCAAAAAGCGGGACTTGATCTCGTTGGTGACGTGCGGAATCACCTGCACGGTGCCGCCGAGGAAGTCCCCCGCGCGCTCTCGGCCGATGAGCGACTGGTAGATGAGGCCCGTCGTGAAGTTGGACTCGCGGGTGAGGTTCTCGTCGATGAAGCGCTCGTAGTGGCCCAGGTCGAGGTCGGTCTCCTTGCCGTCCTCGGTCACGAAGACCTCGCCGTGCTGGAAGGGGCTCATGGTGCCCGGGTCAACGTTGAGGTACGGGTCGGCCTTCTGCATCATGACCTTGTAGCCGCGGGCCTTGAGCAGGCGTCCGAGGGATGCCGCCGTGATGCCCTTGCCGAGGGAGGATACGACGCCGCCGGTTACGAAGATGTGCTTTGTCATGTGGGTTTAACCTTCCCGTAGTGGTTCCGCCGTTTCTACGGGTCTTTATTCTAGCGCGAGCAACGCCGAGACGGAGCGCCACTCGCCGAGACAACGGCTCTCCTCAAAGTAGCCAAAAGCCGCCGAGGGGGACGCCCGACTCGGCGCGAGGGGACGCCCGACTCGGCGCGAGGGGACGCCAGCCGAGGGCGCGGGGTCGCAGCCAGGGGCACGGCAACCCGTCGCACCCGCAGCCCGCGGGTGCCCTCAACCCGCTCGCGCACGCAGCCCGCGCACCCGCAGCCCGCGCACGCAGCCCGCGCACGCGCGCCTAGAGGTACCTGCGCCAGTCGTCCTCGTCCTCGGCGTCCGCCTCCTCGGCGGCGCGCTGGGACGCGCGCTTTGCGGCAAGCTCGGCGCGGCTCTGGTACGGAGCGTCGTTTTTCTCGGGGAAGCTGGCAAACGCATGCTGGAAGACCTCGAGGTTCTCGTCGGCGCGCCCGCGAGGCACGGGGAAGGTGACCCTTGAGGCCACGTGGGAGCCGCTGGCGAGCTCGACGCGGAAGGCCTCCGCCACCGGGGCCGCGTCCCAGCCAAAGGCGCCGCAGCCAAAGGCCCCCAGCACCAGCTTGTCGTGGCCGAGCTGGTCGGCGATGGCCATCACGAAGGCGATGCGCTCGCGCATGGCCGCGAGCAGGTCGTCTTCGGAGACGCGATAGTCCGCCCGGGCGCGCGCGGCATTGGGCGCCGCGCACACGATGACGTCGGAGTACGAGTGGTACTTGTCGCGCTCGAAGCGCACGGCGGGAACGATGAGGGCGCGGTTGCGGTAAAGCTCGCAGTTGATGTTGCGACGGCAGTTCTCGCCGTACCAGCCGCGCTTCTGAGAGAGCACGTTGTAGAGGAAGGACTCCGAGCAGAGCGCCTCCTCCTGCGCCAATGCGCCGCGCTCGTAGCCGCCGCCGGGGTTCACGAACGAGGCGAAGTCGAGCATCGCCATGTCGCAGCGGCTCGCGATGCCGCGGCCAAGCCGCAGGACCGCCGAGGCGCTGTCCTCCTCGACGACCTCGACCTGGGGCACCACTCCCTCACGGGCCGGTGCCGCCGGCATACCGGACACCTCGCGCGTCCCGGCAGCCGACGACGCGATCTCCGTCGGGAAGAGCCTGTCCATCTGGGCGATGTGCCTCGCCGCGAGCTGGGCGCGGCTTGGGCCCCGCCGCGTGCCCGCCGAGCTCCTGCCGTTGCGCTGACGCTCCCTACCTTGTGCCATCGGAATCCCCTCCATAGCCGTTGCCTGCGTGTTCGAGCATTTCCCGCGCGTGGGCGAGCGACGCCTCGCCGGTGTCGCCCGAGAGCATGCGCGCGACCTCGGCGACGCGCTCGTCGCCCGCCACCTCGTCGATCTTGGTCTCGGGGGGCTCGCCCGCCGACCTCGTCACCTTATGTACCAGGTAGTGGCGGTCTGCCATGACGGCGACCTGCGCCAGGTGCGTGACGACGATCACCTGATGCGTGCGGGCGAGGTCTCGCAGCACCTGCGCCAGGGCCACGGCCGTGGCGCCGCCCACGCCCGCGTCGACCTCGTCGAAGACGAGCGTATCGCAGCCGTCGGCATCCCCCAGGGCGACCTTGCAGGCAAGCATCACGCGGCTCACCTCGCCGCCCGACGCTATGCGCCGCAGGGGGCGCGCGGTGAGGCCGGCGGCCGGCCGGTAGAGGAACTCCACGCGGCTCGGCCCCATGCTCCCCCACTGGTCGCGCGGCAGCCGCGTCTGCGAGACCGCGAGCGTCGCCGAGCCCATCTCGAGGCGCGACATCTGTGCGCTGACCTCTGACGAGAGGCGCGGCGCGCCCTTCTCGCGCGCGGCGTCCAGGGCGTCGGCGGCGTGGGCGAGCCGCTTCTCGGCCGCATCGAGGGCCTGCTCGGCGCGCCTCTCGGCCTCGTCGCCACCCTCGCTTGCGGCCACCACGGCGGCGGCCCTCTCGCGTCGGGCAAAGACGTCTTCCATGCGCGGGCCAAAGCTGCGCCGCAGGCCCTCCAGTCGCGAGAGTCGCCGCTGCATGCGCTCGAGCGACTCGGGGTCCCACTCCACGTTGTCTGCGTAGTCGCGAAGGCTCGCGGCCACGTCCTCGATGTCGATGAGCGAGGACTCGAGGGCGTCCGCCCAGGTCCCAAGCCTGGCGTCGTAGCCCGAGGCGTCTCTCAGCGCCCGCACCGCGGCCGAGAGCGCGTCCGAGGCACCGTCGTCGCCGGCCACCAGGCCGTGGGCGCCGGAGGCGGCGGCCACCAGCGCCTCGGCGTGCTCGGCGCGGGGCAAGGCCTCCTCGAGCTCCTCGTACTCGCCCTCGCGGGGCCCCACCTCGTCGATCTTCCTGAGTGCGAACTCGGCCTCCTCGAGCTTCTCGGCACCGGAGCGCGAGAGCTCGCGCACGCGCTCGAGCTCGCCCGCAGCCTCGCGCGCGGCGGCAAGCGCGGCCTGGTAGGCGCCAAGCGCGTCGGCGGCGTCATCGCCCAGCCACGCATCGAGGATCTCCACGTGCGAGGCAACCGAGAGCAGGCGCTGGTGCTCGTGCTGCCCGCAGAGGTCGACCGTCCGGCCGATGCCCGCCGCAAGCTCGCGCACCGAGCCCATGCGTCCGTCTATCTCCACGCGGCCGCGGCCGTCAGCCGAGACGCGCCGGCGCACCACGCAGCCGTCCGGGTCTCCCCCGCGCTCGAAGAAGCGGCCCTCGACCTCGAGGGCATCCGACCCCTCGCGCACCGAGCCCGCATCGGCGCGCTCCCCCACCAAAAGCTTGATGGCCGAGAGGAGGGCCGTCTTGCCGGTGCCCGTCTCGCCGGTGAGCACCGTGAGACCAGCCGGGGGCCGGATGCTCGCGTCGCGTATGAGCGCGACGTCTCTCGCGTGCAGCTCGTCGAGCATCAGCGGCCCGCCCTGCCGTAGAAGACGCGCGAGACCGAGTTGTAGAAGCTCTGGGCGCTGTGGTCGAGCAGGAGAATGTCTCCCGGCCCCCTGCGCACCGTGGCATGTACGGGCACGCCCTCCTGGCTCTGGCGCACGTTCTGGCCGTCGGCGAAGAAGTGACGCGCAACCGGGCGCTCCGGGCTCATCTCGATCTCGACGACGTCGGAGGGCGCCGTGAGAAAGGCGCGGGCCATGATGGTGTGGGGCGCGATGGGCACGCAGACCATGCCCGAGAACTCCGGCGTCACGATGGGGCCGCCTGCGGCGAGCGCGTAGCCCGTCGACCCGGTTGCCGTGGAGACGACGAAGCCGTCGCCACGCAGCGTGTCGATGTGGTTGCCCGAGACCGATACCTCGAACTGGACCATGTCGCCCTGGCCGCCGCGCGAGACCGCGAAGTCGTTCAGGGCGAAGCTGTCCACGTGGTATGTGCCGCCGTCCTCGCACGCATAGGTGCTCTCGATGGCAAGCGTCGCCCGGTGCGAGACATGGAGCTTCCCGGCGAGGGCGCTTTCGACGGTCTGGACGAGCCTGTCCGGGCCGGCCGTGGTGAGAAAGCCCAGGTGCCCGTAGGAAATGCCCAGCATGGGGATCTGCGAGTAGCCCACGATGCGCGCGGCGCGCAGCAGCGTGCCATCCCCACCCAGGGAAACCACCAGCTGGCAGTCGGAGGGGTCGTCGATGCCGTCCGGAAAGCGCTTCTTGTCGTGCGCCCACACGGCCTCGACGCCCTGGCCCGAGAGCCAGTGCTCGAGGGCGTGCGCGCCTTCCACGGCATCCGGGCGCGCGTAGTTTGGGACGATAAGGACCTTCACGCAAACCTCCCGCCAAACAGGTGTACGGAGCACGCCCTAGAGTGTACCCCCACTCGCTAGGCCAGGGCCACCGCTCCCCCGCTAACGACGGCAGCGAGGTCGAGGGCGGCGGGTTGCGCGCCGCGGCGACCATAGAGGAGGTACTCGACGTTGCCCTTGCGGCCGCGCACGGGGCTCTCGCAGCCGCCCGAGGGGCCAAGGCCCGCATCCGCGAACGCTGACGCAACGCGCTCCAGCACCCGCAGGCGCACCACGGGGTCGCGGACCACACCGCCCTCGCCCACCTCGTCGCGGGCGGCCTCGAACTGGGGCTTCACCAGCGCGATGAAGGCACCGTCTGGCGAGAGGAGCGAGGCGACTGCGGGCAGCACGGTTGTCACCGAGGTGAACGAGACGTCGCAGACGGCCAGCTGGATGGTGCCCGCGCGCTCCGGCGAGGGCACGTCGACGATGTTCGTGCGCTCGAGGAGGGTCACGCGGGCGTCGCCCCTCAGCGACCAGTCGAACTGCGCGTAGCCCACGTCCACCGAGAGGACCGAGGCGGCGCCGTGCTTGAGGAGGCAATCGGTGAAGCCGCCCGTGGAGCACCCCACGTCGAGGCAGGCGAGCCCCGCGGCATCGACGCCAAAGGCCTCAAGGCCGCGCTCGAGCTTGAGGCCGCCGCGGCTCACAAAGGGGATGTGTCCGCGCACGTGAAGGGGTATCCCCGGCTCGACCTGCTCGCCGGCACGCTCAAGGCGGCGGCCCGTGGTCGAGACCTCGCCCGCCATCACGGCGCGCATCGCATCCGCGCGATTGGAAAAGAAGCCCTGCTCGACCAGCTCGTCATCGAGCCTGCGGCGGCGTGTCACGAGGCGCTGCCGCCCTCGGCGGCGCCCTCGGGTCCCTCGGCGGCGCCCTCAGCGGCGGTCGCGTCACCGGCTGGCGCGCTGTCGCCCTCGGATCCCTCGACACCCCCTGCGTCGGCGGTCACAGCATCGGCCGGGGGCTTCTCGGCACCCCCCTCGCCGGGAGCGCCCTCGTCGGCGAGCATGGCCTTCTCCTCGGGCGAGAAGTCCGTGGCGTCGACCAGCTCGACGGCCTTGGAGCCCAGGGCAATGGCCTCGTCGAAGAGGTCGAGCGAGCGCTCGAGCGAGACGTCGCGGTCCCGCACGGCGCCAACGATGTCATCCAGGCGTCGCGTGATCTGGTCGAAGCTCTGGTACTGGGAGACGTCGGGCTTTGCCATGGCTACTCCACGATGCCGTCAGCGGCGTCGGGGGCACCGGGGGCGAGGCACGCGCCGTCAGCGGCGTCGGGGATGGGAGCCGCCATGCCCGTCTCGTCAGCCGCATACACCTCGTCCGACGCCGCGCCGTCCCGTGACGTCGCCGCCGCGCGGAGCGCCTGACGGGCCTTCTCGTAGACGTCGGCGCCGGCGCTTACGTCGGCGGCGATGCTGCCCAGCACGCCGTTGATGAAGCGCGGCGACTCGTCGGTGCCGAAGGCCTTGGCAAGCTCAACGGCCTCGTCGATGGCGACGGCCACCGTGATGTCGTCCTCCTCGACCATCTCGTAGAGGGCAAGCCGCAGGATGTTGCGGTCGACGATGGGCATGCGCGAGAGGCTCCAACTCGACGAGCTGGTGCGGATGACGGCGTCGATGGCGTAGCGGCGCAAATCCACCCCACGGGCGAGCCTTTCGCCGTACGGGTCGAGGGGACCATCGCTTATGGCGTAGTCTCCCGAGAGCACCTCCTCCACCGTGCGGCTGTTGGCATCGGCCTGGAAGAGGAGCTGTAGGGCTTGGACGCGTGCGAGTGTGCGCCCTCCAAAGCGACCGGACACGTTACTCCTTGGGGAAGACGAGGCTGTCGATGCAGACGTCCACCGCGGCCACGCTGACGCCCACCTGCTCGGTGATGGCGGCGGCGACCTCGCTGCGGACATCGGCCGCGAGCTTGGTGAACGGGTAGCCGTAGAAGACGGCGAGATGGACGCAGATGCGCAGGGCGTCGTCCTCGACAAAGGACTCGACCGCGGACTCGGGGGCAACCGGGTTGCTGGTGAAGACGCTGATGAGGCTCGAGGTGATGTCGTTGCCACCCACAGAGGCAACGCCCTCGACGCGCTTGGCGGCGAGAGAGACGACGGTGGACTCGCTTTCGGCCATAGGTGGCCCTCCTTGTGCTCGGTTCGTTGCCGCCGACGACTACGCGCTTGTCCAGCAGACCCAGACACTGCCAGTATAGACGTTACCGGCCCGTGGGAAGCAGACGCCCGCGCGGCTGTGGCCACGCGGGCGCGCGTGCGGGCTGAGGTGACGCCGACAGCGCCTGCGCTGGGCCCTAGACGCGGGCGACGAACTTGCCGTCGCGGGTGTCGACCTTGATCTTCTCGCCCTGATTGAGGTACATGGGCACCTGGATGGTGGCGCCGGTCTCGATGACGGCGGGCTTGGTGCCGCCCTGGACGGTGTCGCCCTTGAAGCCGGGGTCGGTCTGGGTGATCTCGACCTCGATGAAGGTGGGCGGCTGCACCGAGTAGAGCACGTCGTTTGCGTACTGGAGAAGGCAGATGTCGCTCTCCTTGAGGAACTTGTCGTTGTCGCCGATGAGCGCCCTGTCCACGGGAATCTGCTCGTAGGTCTCGGTGTCCATGAACCAGAAGGAGGCGCCGTCGTCGTAGAGGTACTGCATCTCGCGGGTGCGCATGTCGACGCTCTCGAACTTGGCGGACTGCTGGAAGTTCTCCTCGTTCACGCGGCCGGTACGGATGTCGCGGTACTTGGTACGGACGTAGGTGTTGCCCTTGCCGGGCTTGACGTGCTGGGCCTCGAGGATGACGCAGTCCTTGCCCTTGATGTTGACGCCAAGGCCAGCCTTGAGGTCGGTGATGGAAAGTGTAGCCACGAAAAGGTCTCCTTCTCCCTTGCCCGGGCACACCGGGCATTTTCGTACGGCGGTACAGTATAGACGCCTTGGCATGGCGGCGCGAGCGGCTCGGAACGTCTTCCGAAAACGTGCAAAAAGGGCCCGGGGCGGCCCCGGGGGCGGCCCGACGCCCAGGGGCGCCCTGCCGGCCGCGCGCCTCTCCACCGCATCAGCGCCCCAGACGGCCGATGGTGCCGTTCCACAGCCCCTTGGCGCCGGCCCCCACGACCTGGAAGAACGATGGCGAGCGCAGGAGGCGCTCGGCGGGCACGTGCTTGCGGATGGCACGCAGGCACGCCTTGTTGTCGCCGGTCGAGAAGCTAAAGTGCCGCCCGCCCTTCACGAAGATGGCGAAGCGGGGGATCATCTTGCCTGCCACGACCGAGGCCGAGACGTGGTCGACCTCGTCCCAGGGAATCTGGATGTAGTCCTCGACGTTCTTCTCGTTGTAGTACTCGAAAGCGCGGTCGCCCAGCATCACGTTGCCGCCGGACGTGAGCCCGTCAAGGCTCGTCGCCCGGTCCGTGTAGTAGACCTCCGTGTTCTGAGACTGTGCCATGTGGCAGCGCCCTCCTCGCTTTCGTGGGGGCAGGCGCCGGCCGCCGGCGCCAACCGTGCCCGCCTTGCCCCAACCGCGCGGGGCCGCACCCCCTCCAGCGTAGCAGGGCGCGGCCCCAAGGCATGCGCCTTCTTGCTGGCGCGGCACCCGGAACTCCGGGAAAGGTGACCTAGAGCAGGCCGATGAGGCGGCCGACGATGCCCACGCCGAAGAGGGCGAGGATGATGATGATCGGCGAGACGTTCTTCTTCAGCAGCTTGCAGACGAACAGCGTGAGCGCCACGGCGGCCAGCCCGGGGATCAGCGAGTCGAGGTTCTGCTGGAGGGTGGTGACCTTCATCTGGTCGAGGGCGTTGGCGCCGAGCGAGGCGTACTGCGTGAGCGCGCTCTTGATGCCCTCGGCATCGCCGGTGATGGACGACCAGTCGATGTAGGCGCCGTTCTGCTGCTGGATGGTGGAGACGACGGGCATGAAGCTGATGGTCACCCAGCGCTCGACCAGGGCGCCGATGACGAACATGCCGAGGATGGAGGCACCCTCGGTGATCTTGCCGAGCCTGCCGCCCGAGAGGTCCTTGGCGATGTCGGCGCCGGCCTTGTAGCCAATCTCCTGCGTATACCACAGGAAGGCAAGGCGGATGGCGTTCCAGAGCACGAAAAACAGGATGGGGCCAAGAGGAGAGCCGCCCAGCGCCAGAGAGGCGCCGAGGGCGCCCAGCAGCGGGCGCACCGTATACCAGAAGACGGGGTCGCCGACGCCGGCGAGAGGACCCATCATGCCGACCTTGACGCCCTGGATGGTGACGTCGTCGATGGGCTCGCCGTTGGCACGGCCCTCCTCGAGGGCGAGGGTGACGCCGATGACGGGCGCGGAGACGTAGGGGTGGGTGTTGTAGAACTCGAGGTGGCGCTTCAGGGCCGCGACCTGGTCACTCCTGTTGGGATAGAGCTTCTTGATCGCGGGGATCATGGAGTAGCACCAGCCGCCGTTCTGCATGCGCTCGTAGTTCCACGAGCCCTGCAGGAACTGGTGACGGTTGCACACCGCGAGGCGATCCTGCTTGGTAAGGTGGATGCCATCGTCCCGAATCTCTTTTGCCATTGCTGATCACGCTCCCTTGCAAGCCTAGTAGTTGTCGATGATGTCACCCAGCGGGTCACCGGAGCCCATCGCACCCGAGCCGCCGTTCTCCTTGGCATACTCCTTGAGGCCGAGGTAGATGAAGGCGAGCGAGAGGCCGATGACGCCCAGGGCGATGAGGGTGAGCTGGGAGATGGCAGCCAGGACGAAGCCGAGCGCGAAGAACGGCCAGACCTCCTTGGTGGCCATCATGTTGATGACCATGGCATAGCCTACGCAGCAGACCATGCCGCCGCCGACGGCCATGCCGCCGGAGAGCCAGGCGGGCATCGCCTCGAGTGCTGCGGTCACGACGTCGCCGGGGATGAAGCAGAGGGCGGCGGCCGGAATGGCGATGCGGGCGCCCTGCATGCAGATGGCCGCGATCTGCCAGCGCTCGATGCCGGCGATGTCGTCATTCTCGGCGCATCTGTCCATGCCGTGAACCATGACCGTGGCGATGGTGCGGCAGACCATGGTGAGGAAGAGGCCGGCGACGGAGAGGGGCACGGCGACGGCGACGGATGTCGTCATGGCATCGGCGGGGTTGGAGCCGCCGTTGATGGCGATGGCCATGAGGATGGCGGAGGCGACGGAGGCGAGCGCGGCGTCGGGGGCCATTGCGGCGCCGACGTTGGCCCAGCCGAGGGCGATCATCTGGAGCGAGCCGCCCAGGAAGACCCCCTCCGCGGGGTGGCCGGTCACGAGGCCGATGAGCGTGCATGCAACTAGAGGCTGGTGGAACTGCCACTCGTCGAGGACGCCCTCCATGCCTGCCAGGAAGGCGACGACGATAACGAGCAGAATTGACATTAGTGACATAACCCCTCCCTATCCCTACCTGTTGTCTGCCGGGGAGGCGAGCTCGTCCTCGGCCTTCTTGATGATGGCGTCGTAGGACTCCGCCTTGTCAGCCGGGACCTTGCGGATGTCGAACTCGACCCCCCTGCCCCTGATCTCCTCGAGGGTGTCAACGTCGTCCTGGTCCATGGCCAGCGCGTTGGTGACGACGACTTTGCCCACGGAGTGGGCCATGGAGCCGAGGTTGAGCCTCTTGATGGGCACGCCGCCCTCGATGGCACGAAGGGCATCCTGCGGGGTCTCGAAGAGGAGCATGGCGCGCGTGTTGCCAAAGCGGGGGTCCTTCGCGACCTCGCAGATCTTCTTGATGGGAACCACGTGTACGTGGACTCCCGGAGGCGCCGCCTGGACGATCATGGTCTTGCGGAGCTGGTCCTGGGAAACGCCGTCGGAGCAGACGATGATGCGGTCGGGGTTGGCCGACTTGGTCCAGGTGGTCGCGACCTGGCCGTGAAGCAGGCGGGTGTCGACGCGCGCGAACACGATCTTGATGTGCCCGTCGCCGATGACCGTCCCCTCCGGGATGGCACCCGCGGGCGCGGGGGCAGGCGCGGCAGCGGGCGCGGGAGCGGCCTCTGTGGGCTCAAGCTCCTCGGGCTTGATGCGGATGCCGTTCCTGGCCTCGGTGAAGACGTCCTTGGCGATGGCAGCCGCCGTGTCCTCGCCCATGCGGTCGCCATAGGCCTGGATGAGCATGGGCAGGTTAAGGCCCGTCACCATGACCCAATCCTCGTGGCCCCCGCTCGCAAGCAGGCCGTTGACCTGGTTGAATGGAGTGGCACCCCAAAGGTCAACAAAGAAGAGCACGTGCTCCTGCTCGTCGAACGATGCGACGGCATCCTCCAGCTTCGCCTTGAGGTCATCGGGACCCATGTCGGGCGTCAGGGTCACAGCGGCAACGTCCTTCTGCGGCCCGAAGATCATCTGGCCGGACTCCATGATCCCCTCGGCGAACTTGCCGTGGCTGGCTAGAACGATACTGACCATTCTTCCTCCTTACGCATATCTCGTACCGCCTACAGATAACGCGCTAGATGTGAAGAGGCGTTCATGCTTTTTTCTCCCATCCTTCATGCCTCGTCCACACTTACTTCACATTGTATGACACGAAGGGCTCGCGAATATATGGAAAGCCGTTGTTGAGCAATCGGAACTTGGTCGAGCAACTTGGCATGCCATACCGTTTACCGGTATGGATACTAAATCATGGGTGCAAAATTCGTTCATACAAGTTAGCAGACGGTCGAACATGCGGCGCATCTTGGCGGGGGCCACCAAGAACGCAGAGGTCAGGCCATGCGTTTCTCGTAATGCCGCTCACCGATTCGTTTGCCACGCTCGGGGCGCGCCGCCTGCTAGCAGGGGATGCACACCAGCTCGTGCGGCGACTGCGTGAAGACCTCGTAGCCGTCCTCGCACACGATGCCAAAGTCCTCCAGGCGCACGCCAAACTGCCCGGGCAGGTACGTGCCCGGCTCCACGGTGATGACGGAGCCGGCGGGGATGGGCTCGTCGTTCCTCATGTTGAACATGGGCTGCTCGTGAATCTCGAGCCCCACGCCGTGGCCGAGGCCGTGCGCGAAGCAGTACTCGGAGAAGCCCGCCTCGCATATGAGCTTGTGGGCGAGCTCGTGTATGTCGCGGCCGATGACGCCCGCGCGGACCGTGGCCTCGCAGGCCTCGTTCGCGGCGCGCGTGGCCTCGTAGACCTTGCGCTGGAGGTCGCCGGGCTCCCCCACGCAGACCGTGCGCGTCATATCGGAGTGATAGTCGTGGTAACCGGCGCCGTAGTCCATCACGATCATGTCGCCGCGCCGGATCACGCGCTCGCCGGGCTGCGCGTGGGGGTTGGCGCCGTTGGGGCCGGAGGCGATGATGGAGTCGAAGGAGAGCGAGTCGGCGCCGTTGGAGAGCATCCAGCCATCCAGCTCGGCACGAACCTGCTGCTCGGTGAGGCCGGGCTTGATGTAGCCGCAGATGTGCTCAAACGCCGCGTCGGTGATCGACTGCGCATGGCGCATGAGCTCGACCTCCTCGGCGTCCTTCACGATGCGCAGCCCGGCGATGTCGCCGTGGAGGCGCGGGGTGAGCGCCGCCGCGGACGCCTTGGCGCACTCCTCGCCCAGGGCGTCAAAGAACGCCAGGTCACAGGTGTCCTCGATGGCCACGACGCGCGAGCGGGCCTCGCGGATGCGCCGTGCCGCCCACCGCGCGGGGCTCACGCTGTCCATGTCGAGCCTCCAGGGGGTGTCCGCGCCGAGGCGGCTCTGGAAGGTGCCAAAGTAGCGCGAGTCGGTGTGGAGCCACAGCCCATCGGCGGTCACGAAGGCCGTGTGGGCCACCTCGTCGTCAAAGGTGCGCTCGGCGCCGGTGAGCCAGCGCAGGTCGGGGTTGTTGCGAAGGATCGCCGCGTCATAGCCCCTCTCGGACATGAGCGCGCGGAACCTCTCGACGCGGGTGGCACAGGCTTGTGCATCTGCCATGATTCTCTCTTCTCCCTTGCAGACGGACAGTATTGACGAATGGCGCCGCCGGCAGGCGGGCGGGCAACGCGCGGGAGGCGCGCTACCTCGAGGAGCACCACGCAGCCGCGTGCTCCTCGAGCCGGTCGTCCTCGACGGCGGCAAGGCGCACGCGCCCGAGCGAGCGCGGAAGCTCCAGCATGAACTTGTTCGAACGACGGAATCGCTCGGCCTTGAGCGCGGCCGCCATGGCCACGGGATCCACCTCGCACTCGACATAGCCCAGGCCGAGACGGTCAAGCAGCTCATCCTGCGTGAGCATGTCGTCGACCGAGAGCCCGCCCTGCGCCACCGAGAGGCGCGCCGTGAAGCGCATGGCCTCGGCAAGCAGGGTCGAGGGGGGCACGCGCTCCCCCACCAGGGGACGAAGCGCACGCGCGAAGGTCGTGCCGTAGCCAATGGACTGGCGCACGGCAACCGAGGTGGACGAGATGATCTTGCCACGGCTCTTCATGCAGTCGACCATCTGCTCGCAGATGGCGGCGCGGTCGAGCGCGGCAATGTCGTTGGCGCGGTCGAAGAGTCGGCCGAAGGCCTTGTCGGAGTCTGCCATGGCGCTGGTAGCGAAGAGCGCGCGGGCGAGAAGGGCCGCCTCGTCCGTGCGCATGGCATCGATGACGTCGAGGTCGCAGTAGACATAGCGGGCGCTGCCGTCCTGCGTGACCATCTGGTCCGCGCCTGGCAGGTCGAGCGCGAGCGGGGTCACGCCTGCCACAAGGGCGGAGACGGGATCGAGCGGAACCTGGGCAAGCGTCACGCCGCCGCACCACGACCGGCAGGCAAACGACGCCGTGGAGAGGGCCCTAACGCCACCCACGGCAACGGCAACGTCGTCGCCGGTCACGCCGGTCTTTGCAAGCCCCTCGTACACGGATTCGAGGCCCGCGGTCGAGGAGGCGTCCGGGCCGGACGGCAGGCCGACCATATGCACGAGAAAGCCCACGTCCGTGAGGTCGCGGCGGAGGGCCTCGACAACGCCTGCCGGGGCCTCGGGCGCGGTCGCGAGGACCGCCGCGCGGGGCTTGCCCACGTAGGCGCGCAGGTCGTTGCCCAATGTTCCCACGAGGTCGTCGCCCACGCGGGCGTCCAGGGAGTTTCCGCGGAGGTTGACCCACTGCCGCTTCGCGCTGATGCGCACGGGGGCGTCGTCTGCCGGTTCGGCCGCGGCGGATTCGGGCGCGACGGGAGCGGTCGCGGCGTCGGCTTCGGTCGAGGGTTCGGCCGCCGCAGCCTCATGCGCAGTCTCATCCCCCTCGGCGTCCATCGGCTGCCCGTCATGGCTGATGTCGCTCACAAAAGCCCCCTCTCCCAAAGCAGCTGACCGGACTCGCTGGCCACCTGCTCGAAGGTCCTGTTTCGAATGTCGATGGTGATGTCAGCCGCCTGCTGGTAGAGCGGGCGGCGATGGCGGAAGAGCGCCTGCGCGTGCGAGGCGTCGCCCAGGTCCGGGCGGCGCTCGGGGCAGCGCATCTGGCGCAGGGAGTCGGAGAGGTCGCCGTCAAGGTAGACAACCACGCCCATGCGATGCATGAGACCGCAGTTCCCGGGCCGCTCGACCACTCCCCCGCCGCAGCTCACCAGAAGGGACTTGCGCGACGCCAGCCCCTCGAGGACCTTGGTCTCCTCGTCACGGAAGCCCTCCTCGCCACGCGAGGCAAAGACGTCGCACACGCTCATGCCAAGGGCGCGCTCGACCAGCTGGTCGGTATCCACGTAGGGCCGGCGGAAGAGCTTGCCGAGGTTGCGTGCGAGGGTGGACTTGCCCGCACCGAGAAACCCGACGAAGAATATGTGGTCGCAGCCCTCGTGGATGATGTAGCCCTCGTCCAACTTGCTCTTCCTTGCTCCCGTGCGTGCCTGGCTCGCCAGGCCTTAAGTCCGTAACCTCTCTATCATATTCGATTACCCTAACAATTATGGGCTTGCGCAGAGCGTCCATCTCCCCCGCCCTGCCATGGGAACGCTGTCGACGCATGTCCCTGCCGCCCGTCATCCGAGAACGGATGGCACCGCATGTATGGAACGGGACCCTTAGCCATGGCGGCGAAGCGCCGCCCCGGCGAGGGCCACCAGGACCGCGCCTGCGAGGAGCGCCACGCCGGTTGGGGTGCCTGCGTCTCCCGCGCTCGGCAGCGCAGGCACCCGCTTTGGGGCAGACGTCTGCCGCCTCTTGCCCTGGCCCCGCCCCGTAGGAGAATGCTGCTCGCCCCCCGACTGTGGCTCGGGCTTCTGCTGTGGGTCCTTGCCCTGGTCCTGCCCCGCAGGAGGATTCTGCTCGCCCCCCGGCCGTGGCTCGGGCTTCTGCTGTGGGCCCTCGGTGCTGCCGCCGGGCACGGTGCCTGGGGTCTCTGGCTCGGCGGGCAAAACAGCAAGGGCTTGGCGCGCTTCCACAAGCGCGTCTTCGAGGCCGTCGATCTGGACCTGCTGGAGCGACGTGTCCTCGAGGCCGGCCCGAGCCGCCGCGAGCGCGTCAGAGAGCGCCTTCCAGCTCTCAGGCGTGTACTTCGCCTGATCAAGACCCTCGACACCCACCGCGTCGATTGCGTCCGAAAGGGGCTTTGTGTCCACGAGTCCCATCGACTGGTCAAGGGAGCCGAGCTTGAACTTCGCTTGCTTGATGTAGCAGCGGTCCGTTGTCACCCCACCGGTCCAGCTTTGGGAGAACTCCTTGTCCCAGTGGCCGTAGGAGTCCATCACAAAGGTGCCGTCGTCAAAGGTGGCCACACCCGCGTAGCCCGTGTCGCCCGAGTACCTGTTGTTCGCCCAGTCCTCCGCAAGACGAATGCGGTAGTCGCCGTCCTCCTGGTTCATGAGCTCGTCGTAGGTGCCAACCCAGGCCACCCAGTCGCCCGCCAGCCAGTCATTCGCGCCATCAAAGGCCCCGTTGTTGTTTTGGTCATAGCAGATCTCGCGGAAGGTGACGAGCAGGCGACCGCTGACTGGGTCATATGCCGCCTTGTGGCGCTCTCCGGCAAGAGAGCCGGGAAGGTCCATGGGCTCGCTCCACGTCTCTCCCTCATCATCCGAGTAGATGAGCGTTGCGGGATTGTTGTGCGACTGGCTGCGAGCAAGGCCGACGATGCGCCTGCCGTCGGGCGAGCGGAACAGGCCAATCTCGCACATCTGGTAGGTCTGCTCTATCGAACGATGCTCGGGGATCAGCGGAACGGGGTCGCTCCACCGCTCGTCGCCATTCTCATCGAAGGTGAGGTACGTCTTGTAGTTCACGTAATCGTGGTTGTGGAAGGTGCCCAGCCACTTCTGGATGGGCCTGCCGCTCTCGTCGTGCAGCTGGACAAGGCTGGACATGGCGACGATGGCGTCGTTGTGAGAGCCGTCGGGGCGCTTGGAGTGCCAGTGCCTGTACTCGCTCCAGGTCTTGCCCCCATCATCGGAATACGAAGTGTTCCAGCCGTACTGGTTGCCCGCGGAGTCCGTACCCCATCCCGGGCAGGCGGTGATGAGCATGATGCGCTCGGAGCCGTCCTCCCGCGCGAGCGTGTACATGGTGGGCGTCTCCTGCGAGCCCGCCCACGATTGAGGCAGGTCCGTCTTCTCCGTCCACGTCTCCCCGCGGTCCTCGCTCACCTTCATGATGAGGGGGCCCTTGCCGTGCCCCTGCGGGAATGCCGTGATCAGTGTGCCGTCCTTCGTGCGCACCATGTCCGGCTGGCCGAAGTATTGGTTGGAGGTGTCCTCGGACTTGTGTACGTCGGTGAGGCTCTCAGGAGGAAGGCTGACTTCCCTGAGCGTGTTCGAGATGGGGATGCGCTTCTTGACGGTCACGTTGACGTCCTCGGCAAATCCCGCCGCTTTGTTCTCAACATGGATCACCGCGGTTCCCCGGGAGACGCCGCTCACGACGCCTTTCTCATCGACCGTCGCCACGGACGCATCGCTCGAGCTGAACGCGACGGCCTTGTCATCATGCGGGCTCACGAGGTTCACGCCGATGGCATGCGCGTCGCCAACGTAGACGGTGAAGGCCTGCTCGGACAGGTTCAGCCCAGGCAGCAGCATGGTTGCCTTGACCTCGGCGTCGCTGAGGACGCGCGGATAGATCTTGACCTCGTCGACAAGGCCCGTGAAGCCGTCGCCGCCGATCAAGTCGGCCGGCGCGCTGATGTTGTGGCTGGCCGTCCAGGCGTTCGTGTCCACGCGGTTGCCGTCCACGTACATGGTGAGGCCGGCTGCGGGATCCTGCGTCCACGTGACGTGATACCAGGTGTCCGCCTCAAACGGGTACTTGAAGGTGAGCACGTCGCCCCCGCCTTTGCCCACGTGGAAGCCGCCCATGCGGTTTGAGGCCATCTTGAGGTCAAGCGAGTAAGAGCGCGTCTTGTCCATCATGACCGATGAGCGATCCGTGAGATCGGCCTCGGACTTCACCCAGTAGCCTATGGTCCAAGGCCCGTTCCCCGTGAGCCCGGACTCCCCTGGCAGGGCCACGGCCTCGCCGGCACTGAGCCTGATGGCCCTGCCGGCCTTTCCATCTGCAAATGTCGCCGACGCGGGGACTTCGCCGTCACGGTTGCCCCAGGAGTCCTTGGCGCTGCCCTGGTCGAAGGAGTAGTACGCAACGCCGTCGTCAACGGAGAGCGGTGTCACCAAGATGGTTGCAAAGGCAGACTTTGTCGGATCGGCATTCGAGGTCGCCGTGATTCTCGCCATGCCAGGCTTGTTCCCCGTCACCGTGCCGGAGGCGTCCACAGATGCAATGCCATCGTCGGACGAGGCCCACGAGAGTGTGGGGTCCAAAGCGTTGCTGGGAAGCACCGTGGCAGAGAGCCCTATGGTCCTGCCCACCATGACCTCGCGTGGGCCATCCTCGATGGCAACCGACTCGATTGTGCTGGAGCCGCCGTTCACCAAGTTGATGTAGCGTTCGGTCAACTTGTCTATGCCTGCTTTGAACGCTGCCATTTCGCCGGAGAGCTGCGATACACCTTCGGCACTCAGGTACGACTGGCTCGAGGTTGCCTTTGTCCGAATGGACTCGTACAGTGCGTCGATCTCTGGCTTAAGCGCGGGCACATCGGCTTCCATCTTACGAAGCTTGTTCACGTCGCGCACGCCTTCGGCCATGCGCTCCAGGCGCACCGACGGCACCGACACGCGCTGGGCCGCACGGGGCTCGCTGGGGTAGATCAGGAAGGGGTCGCCTGGCTCGAAGGCATTGTGTGTGGCATCGCGCAGGGGGTCTGCCACCCAGGCATCATAGGCCCAGCGCAGAAAGCCACTCGTCTGTTTGCCGGCGTTGACCACCGACCAGTAGCTCTCCACCGGAGCGGACAGCGAGAAGTTCCCCGGCTGGTGCTCGGTGCAGGAGTAGAGGGTTGTGCGGTAGCCTTTCGTGGCACGTTCTTAAACCAGCTTTGTAAACGCTGCAGGGCTGGCGGCCGCCGCAGTGTCACCAACGTTAAGGTCGGTCACGCGCATGGCAAGATCGTGCTTATTGATGAAGTGATCCATGGCACCCGCCGTCTTGAGGCTCTGCCCGTGGATGTTCTTCACCGAGTCGATGAGGTCAAAGGCGGCGGCGCTAAACCCGCGCTCGTCGATGCCAACGTAGCTGTCATCAAACCAGCCCTTGTCCATAAGGTGGTCGATCATGTGGTTGAGGAAGTCCGTCCACACCTCGATGTAGCGCTCGCTGCCCGGGGTGAACTGCTCGCGCTTGAGGGTGCCGTTCTCCCAATAGGTGAAGGAGTTGTGCCAGGGAGCGATGCTGTACAGCACGATCTTGTCGCCCAGGCCCATGCTCCGGCACAGGGTCACCCACTCGTCGAAATCGGTAAAGTCGTAGCTGAAAGACCCGTCTGCCTGCTTGGTCCACTTGACCATGGAGGGGTAGTGGACGGCGTTGGCGCTGTAGGTCTGGCCGTCCCAGGCGTCCTCGGAAATCGTTGCCGTGATGGCATGGCCGCCCATCTCGCGGTATATCTCCAGACCCGATCTGAGGATCTCCTTGTGCTCCTCCGAGAAGGGCGTGACGCCGTAGTATTCTGCCGAGCTATAGGGATACTGCCAAAGTTCGATGTCAAAGGTGTCCTTGAACTCGCTCGCATCGGGAAGCGTGACGTCTGCCACGTTGATGGTATAGGTGAAGGTGAGCGGCGCCTCCATGCCCGATGCCGTGACGGTAATGGTCGCGGTGTAGGCGCCTGCCGCCGCATCCTTGGGGATCTTGAACGAGACCCAGATGGGCCGGACCTCATTCGCCTCAAGGGAGGTGGGTCCCCCGCCGTTGATGATGTCAACGCTCTCCGAGCGGTTGGAGCCGTTGTCCGCAGGGACTGCCCGCGTGGTGGACCCGTACCCGAGATACGGGCCGTTGTACGCCTTGGTGGAGGAGATGAACCTCACCGTCGCATTATCACGGGAGATTGTCCCGGCAGGCCCCGTGAGATCGCTCGCCGAGGCGGTGACGTCCTCGTACGCGGCACCCTTAGCGGCCAAGGCTATCTCTGACGTCGCGCGGTCGTTCTTCCACGCGCTGAGGGTCTTCTCAGTCACAGACAGACCCTCGACCTCGGAGAGCCGCGACTGGCCGTACTGCGTGTCGGTATCCACGATGCTGCCGACAAGGGCAGGCTGGCCCGCCTCGGCTCGTGCGGCTAGCGGGTCCGCTGCCATCACGGCGATGCCGAGGATGAGGGCGCACAGCAGGCGCATGCCGTGGCGCGCCAGCTGCGGCGATGACGACGTTGGGATGTGGCGAGAGCTCCCCCGATACAACCTCATGGTCCCCTCCACCTGGCCTGTGTTACGGGCCAAGCAAAGCCGCTCGGTCCCATATCAATAATTCACACGTTTTATTAAAAGACACGTATTTATTTATAGGACAGGTTCATATATTAAGGAGGGTATGGGGCCGCTACCGGCGTTAAATCTCGGCGGGCGGAGGCTTCTATCGGCGGGTGGCATCGCGAGCCGCCGGCAAGGCTCTGACGAGTCCCTTTTCTAGTCATGCACCATCTCAGATGCCTATGCCAGGATGTCAGCTGGCGTATTCGATGTGCAAGCTGGGATCAGTTTCAAACTCATCGATAATACCGTTGTAGTTCTCAATGAGTTGAGCCAGCACGTCACTCCTGCCCGACGATCTAAAGCCGCTGAACTCATAGACGTTTGTCGAGAGGAACTGTTGCAGATCCCAGACCTCGACACGACTTCCGACCCCCGCATCTTCCAGCAGCGCTCGAGCGGTCGCAGAGCGATCAGACACCGTTACGATGTGATGGGGTTCAGCCCATGCGACAAATTGTCCTTGCATTTTTCAATGAGAGGGTTTGCCGGTGCCGTAGTGCAATGAATGACGGTGTCGTCGATGACGAAATCACCGTCTCGTCCGGTTTGATCGTCGGCATCGGATGCACCGTGAATTTCAACAGTTGGCATGAGCAACTCAAGCTTTGCTGCCGCCAGATGCTGAAGTACGCTTCCAGCGTACTTCATCCCAGGGTTCTCCCTCTGCCGTCTGGCGGCCTGTTCGAGCAATCCGTTTACAGCATCGGCAACGCTCCGAGAAGAATCTCGGGCAAGCCGGAAGGGCTGGCTTGCAAAGTATGCTCGGACGCGCTGGACCCAGTAGTCCTCAATTGCATGAAAATCAACGGGCCTGTCTAAACCATTGATCAGTTCTGAATACGCGCGCATCAAACCCATGTTTCCACGGTTTGTGCGCCCACCCTCCTTGGCAAGCTGTCTCTCAATCCCATGGTCGGCCAGTATTTTCTTAAGATTGCCTCCACTCAAGCCTGCAACCTGGCCCTGCTTGTCGGTTATGTAATCTGACGGATCAATTGGCAGCTCATCTTTAGAAAAAGCTCTCGTGAGCTGAACCATCAGGGCAAGGGCTCCCTTTCCCTGAATAGTGTTCGCATAGCAGAAGTCATCAAATTCATCAAACTGCATAAGCGGCCTCCACGAGCTTGGAAAGGATGGCCTCTGAGAGATAGCGCACCACAGGGACCACAACTGCATCGCCCATGGCAAAGTACCCATCATTATATGAGCCAGGCAAAATGAAGTCCTCGGGTGCCCCCATAAGCCGCGCCACCTCACGGGTGGTCAACAGCCGAGCGTGCAATCCATATTCATCACGGTGTATAAGAAATTGTCGGGATGAGCCGCCTGCCGGCGTCCTCAGGCATCCCGCCACCCCGTCACAGCGCAACTCCAATACTTGCCTGCCGCCTCGCGTCCTTCGATAGCCCGTTGCATAGTCCAGTCCGGATGCAGCAAGCTTCTCCTTATGCCTCTCGGGGATCAGCTCGATCACGTCATCTCTATCGAACGGAACTCCCATCTCTACGATATCCGTTAGGGAACTCTTGGGGGACGAAGGCTCCGGAATGTCCCACCATACAAAATCGCCCAGGCTGCTCCCAAGTTTTGCAAGGGTTTGTGGGTGGGCCCAGGATGGGTGCTCGGCACGAAGCCCAAGAGGGATGTCTCCCCTTGTGCCAATGACAAACACGCGGGGCCTAGACTGAGGAACGAAGCGCCTGGCATTGATGAGAACGGCACCAACGGCATAGCCACGCTTGGTGAGCGCAGCATGCAAATGTCTGTAGTCATCTCCGCCGTGGGCGCTCACGAGGCCAGCGAGATTCTCTAGGCAAACAACACGGGGAGCCACATCGCCCCCCTCGTCCAGGATTCTAAGCCACTGCCATACGAGACCAGAACGATTGGAGTAGATGCCGTCGATGTTTCCCGCCAAGGATAGATCTTGACACGGAAAGGATGCCCACGAGAGGGACGCCGGTGCCAGTTCCGAGCCATGGACTTGAGAGATGTCGCCGACATGCAGCACAGACGGATCGAAGTTGGCACGATAGACCTGGGCCTTGCGCTCACTGATATCGTTCGCCCAAACCGAGCAAAATGTGGGGGAAAGCCCACAGCCAGCCAAACCCGAACCAGCAAAGAACTCATGAAACGGATACCTTGGGCCTGCCATCTTCACCCCGCCTCCATGCTTCAGATAGTCTAGTTTACGTCATGGCGGCCAATGCTCCAACGCGCCAGATTCTAGCGATTCTAACATCCGCCAGCGCGGCCGGGCGCATCGGGGGCCTCGCCCTCGAACTCGACACCGCGCAGCGCGAGCGCCTCCCCCAGCCGGAAGACCTGCGTATACCAAAGGTCGCGACGCGACTGCGGCCGCACGAGGATGGTGCGCACGCCGGCGAGGTTACCGGCAAGGACGTCGGTGAAGACCTGGTCGCCCACGATGACCGTCTGCTCGGGCCCCACGCCCATGCGCGCCATGGCGGCCCACGCCGAGAAGGGCGCGGGCTTCATGGCGTGGTCGACCACGGGGCAGCCCAGCTCGCGCGCCGAGGCCGCGACCTCGGCCGAGTGGAAGTTGTTCGAGAGCAGGCACGCGGCGATGCCCGCATCGCGCAGGCGCCCGAGCCATGCCTTGACGGCCGGCGGCGCCACGCGGGCGTCCCTGGGGACGCAGGTGTTGTCGCGGTCGAGAAGGACCAGGCGCACGCCTGCCGCCACCAGCGAGCCAACGTCGATGCGGTCGACGGAGGCGACGTAGCGCGTGGCGCGGAAGGGCGCGGGCGGCAGCTGCGCCATCACGCTCACGCCCCCGAATTCTGGGCGATGACCTGCTGGTGCTGCTCGTAGGTCTCCGAGAAGGCATGCACCGAGCTCGTGATGTAGAAGTAGTAGTAGCCAGTGTCCTGGGGGTTGGCCGCCGCCGCGAGCGATGCCAGGCCGGGGTTGCAGATGGGCGTGGGCGTGAGCCCCATGTTGGTATAGGTGTTGTAGGGGTCGTCCTGCGTGAGGTCGACGGCGGTGACCTCGCGACCAAGCGTGTAGGCAAGCGTCGCGTCGCTCTGGAGCGGCATGTTGGCCTTGAGCCGGTTGTAGAAGACCGACGAGATGAGCGCGCGGTCATCGTCGGTGAGGGCCTCCCTCTCGATGATGGAGGCCATGGTGAGCACGTCGTAGTTGGTGAAGGGCCTCCCGTAGCGCGTCTCGAGCGCCTGGCGGGCACCGTCCAGGCCAAGGGTGGCGACCTCGGTCTGGTACTGCGTGAGCATCGCGCGGATGACCGAGTCCGCCGTAACGGCCTTCCCGGCGAAGTCGTAGGTCTTGGGGAAGAGGAAGCCCTCCAGCGAGTCATGCGCCGCCTCGGAGAGGAATGGGTAGTCGGCCACGTAGTTCGAGGCCTTCGCCTGGGCGATGAAGTCGCTTGAGGGGATGCCGAGCCTCCCCTCCACGAGCGAGGCGACCTGCGCCACCGTATAGCCCTCAGGAACCTGTAGCGTCGAGGCGGTCGAGTTGGGTCCGGCAACGAGCTGGTTGATCACGTTTGCGACAGAAGAGCCGGTGAGAAGCGAGTACGTGCCGCTCTTGAGCTTCTGCTCGGCGTTTTGCCTCTGGACCTCCTGGATAAAGGAGGAGGCGTCGGAGATGACCCCGGCGTCCCGCAGAATCGACGCGATGTTCGAGGTGCTCGAGCCATCGGGGATGACGACCTCGACCTCCTGGCCCGACGCCACCTGCACGCTGCCGGGGTCGGTGCCATGCGTGAGCCTGGGAAGCACGAGGACGAGGAAGAGGGCGACGAAGGCGGCCACGCCGGCGAGGATTGCCACGATGGCGGCGATGCCCCTGGGGCCACCTCCCCGGCCATTCCCGCCGTGCCTGCGCCCGGTGCCCTGGGTGCCGGCGCGCCTGGTGGCCGCAGCGGTGCGCGCGGAGAGCTGGCTCGTCGTGCCACCGATTGCGCCGGTGGACCCTGGCGCTGGGGCGCTCGCGCCCCGTGTCGCGGCCGGGCGCGCGGCGGGACGGCATTCGCTCGTGACGGCGGACGCCTGCCTGCGAGGGGTGGCGCCGCCCCCCTGCCGAGCAGCCCCGGGCGTGCGGAAGTGGGCGGCTCTGTGCCTGGGTCTCTCGTTGCTCTGGTTGTTCGTGGGCATGTCGTTTGCCTCTCAGACCGTAGGTCCCGCCTGCCGTGCGTCAAGCCAGGCCTGCAGGAAGAGCGATGCGGCAACCATGTCGACCTTGCCGCGCATTGACCTCTCGGATAGCCCCTGCTCGCGCAGGATGCGCTTGGCCTCTGCGGAGGAGAGCCTCTCGTCCTCGAACTCGAGGGGAAGCCCTGCGGCCGCGGCGACGGCCTCAGCCGCGGCGCGGACGCGCTCGGCCTGGGGCCCCTCCTCCCCTGCCATTGTAAGCGGGCGCCCGCAGACGAGGATGTCGGGCTCCCAGTCCTCCAGCACCCTGCGGAAGCTCCGCGCGGCCGAAAAGACCTCGGCCGCCGGAAGCACGCACACCGGCGTGGCGACGCGGCCCTCGGGGTCGCTCACCGCCACGCCAACGCGGGTCTCGCCGATGTCGAGCGCCAGGACCCGCACCTACGCCCCCAAGGCGGCCTTTGCCGCGTCGAGGGCGGCGGCGATGCCAGAGGCGTCAGAGCCACCGGCCTGCGCCATGTTGGGCCTGCCGCCGCCACGTCCGTCCACGAGGCCGGCGACCTGCCTCACGATGTCGCCCGCCGAGAAGCCCGCCGCCACGGCGGACTCGGTTCCGGCGGCGAGGAGCGCCGCCTTGCCGTCGGGCGTGGTGGAGGCCACGACGCAGGCGATGGGCTCGCCCTTGGCGCCGTCGCGGATGAAGTCCCAGACGGAGCGCAGGTCCTTGCCCGAGACGCCGTCGAGCTTGGCGAAGACGCAGCGGTAGGCGCCCAGGTCGCTGGCATTGCGGAGCGCAGCCGCCACGACGTCGCCCGAGGCCGAGCCCTTGGCCACGCCAACGTTGCGCTTGGCCTCGCGCAGCTCGTCGCGCATCTGGGAGACGCGCTCGGGGAGGTCGGCGGGGCGGCACTTCAGGGTTGCCGCCGCCTCGTCCATGAGCGCGAGGCGCTCGTCGACGAACTCGACGGCGCCCATCGAGGTCACGGCCTCGATGCGGCGGGCGTTGGAGCCGACGGAGCCCTCGGAGACGATCTTGAACAGGCCGAGGTCGGCGGTGTTCCTCGCGTGGGTGCCGCCGCAGAGCTCGCGCGAGAATGGCTTCTCCGAGCCGCCCGTGGAGACCACGCGCACGCGCTCGCCGTACTTCTCGCCGAAGAGCGCCACGGCACCCGAGGCCTTGGCCTCGTCGATGCCCATGACCTTGGTCACGATGGGCTCGGCCGCGAAGATCTCGGCGTTGACCATGCCCTCGACGCGCTCGAGCTCGTCTTTGGTCATGGCCTCGAAGTGGGTGAAGTCGAAGCGCAGGCGATCGGGCGCCACGAGGGAGCCGGCCTGGCTCACGTGGTCGCCCAGGACCTTCTTGAGGGCGGCGTCGAGAAGGTGCGTTGCGGTGTGGTTGCGGCGGATGAGCTCGCGGCGGCCGTGGTCGACCACGGCGGCCACGCGCTCACCTACCAAGACGGCGCCGTCGGTGACCTCGGCCACGTGACCCACGAGGCCGCCCTCGTGGTGCAGCGTGTTGGTGACGCGCGCGGGGCCGACGGTGCCGGTGTCGCCCACCTGGCCGCCCATCTCGCCGTAGAACGGCGTGCGGTCGAGAACGATCTCCACCTGGTCTCCGGTCGCCGCCTCGTTGACGGACTCGCCGCCGCGCACGATGGCGATGACCTCGCAGTCGGAGAGCTCGTCGGTGTCGTAGCCGGCGAACTCGGTCTCCGGGAGGCTGTCGGAGAGGGCCACCCAGACATTGTTCGCCTTGCCCCAGGCGTCGCGGTTGGCCGTGGCGCGGGCGCGCTCGCGCTGGGCCTCCATGGCGGCGTCAAAGGCGTCCATGTCGACGGAGTGGCCAGACGCGCCCGCGATCTCGCGGGTGAGGTCGATGGGGAAGCCGTAGGTGTCGTGCAGGGTGAAGGCGACGTCGCCCGGGAGCGGCTCGCCCTCGCCGAGGCGCGCCAGCTCGGCCTCGAGCTGCTCCTCGCCGTTGTCGAGCGTCGCGCCAAAGCGCTCCTCCTCGGCGTTGATGATGCCGTCGATCAGGGCCTGCTGCTCGACGAGCTCGGGGTAGGTGGCACCGAGGAGGCGCGTGACCTCGTGGGCGTAGGTGGTGAGGAACGGCCCCCTGATGCCCATGAGGCGGCCGTGGTAGACGGCGCGACGGAGCAGGCGGCGCAGCACGTAGCCGCGGCCCTCGTTGGAGGGCAGGATGCCGTCGCCTATCATGAACGTGACGGCACGGGAGTGGTCGGCGACGATGCGCAGGCTCTTGTCGGTGGCGGAGGAGTCGTGGTAGCGCACGCCCGCCAGCCCCTCGCCCACGCCGATGAGCGTGCGCAGGATGTCGCCCTCGTAGTTGGAGCCCTCGTGCTGCATGATGGCCGCAATGCGCTCGAGGCCCATGCCGGTGTCGATGTTGCGGTGCGGCAGCTCCGGCATGGAGCCGTCCTCCTGGCGGTCGTACTGCGTGAAGACGAGGTTCCAGAACTCGAGGTAGCGGTCGCCGTCGTCTCCGGGCCTCTCGCCCTCGAACTCGGGGCCCTGGTCAAAGTAGATCTCGGAGCAGGGGCCGCAGGGGCCGGTGGGGCCGGCGGCCCAGAAGTTGTCCTCCTCGCCCAGGCGCGAGATGTGGTCATAGGGCACGCCCTGCTCGTGCCAGAGCTCGACGGCCTCCTCGTCGTCTTCGAAGACGGTCATGTAGAGGCGGTCCTTGGGAAGGCCCAGGTGGTCGGGCGAGGTGATGAACTCGTAGGCCCACGCGATAGCGTCGGCCTTGGTGTAGCCGCCAAACGAGAAGTTGCCCAGCATCTCGAAGAACGAGAGGTGGCGCGCATCGCCGATGTTGTCGATGTCGTTGGTGCGCAGGCACTTCTGGCAGGAGCAGGCGCCGATCTCCCTCATGGTCTTGGTGCCCTGGTAGTACTCCTTGAACTGGTTCATGCCGGCATTGGCAAGAAGCAGTGACGGGTCATCCGGCACGAGCGAGGAGGACGGGTAGAGCTTGCAGCCCTTGCCCTCGAAGAAGCTAAGAAAGTCCTCGCGGATCTCTGCCGTGGTCATGGTCTTGTAGTCAGACGTGCTCATGTCTCTCCTCGTCTGTGGACGACGCCAGCGACCTGTCTACAGAGCTGGCGATGTCATCCTGCCTGTTGGCTGCAACGTTTCTATTCTTACTCATATCGGCCGCGCACACAGCGTTTTCATGGTCATTGCTCGCATGGGCCGCCGCCTTGTGCGCATCGGACCACGCCGATGAGGTCACAAGCCGCGTGCTCTCGAAGAACTTCTCGTCGTCGAGGGCGTCATAGACGGCCTCGACGTTGCCCGCGCCATCATGGTGCGGCGTGCTCTGGAAGAGCGCGCCGCCCTCGGAGACGAGCTGACGGCCGGTGCGCGTCTCGAAGTGATAGACGAAGACGCCGCGGATGGCGGCCGTGAGCGGGATGGCGAGCACCATGCCCACGATGCCCCCCAGGCAGTTGCCGATCACGATGCCCACGATGGATAGGACGGGGTGGATCTTGACGGCCGAGCGCATGATGAGCGGCGAGATGACGTTGTCCGTCACGTTTGCCGCGACCGCCATCGCCACGAGCGACCAGAGCGCGAGCCAGGGGCTCTCGAAGAGGGCGAGGAGCGTCGCGAGGGCCGCCGAGGCGAAGGGCCCTATGACCGGGACGAAGTGCATGAAGAAGGTGATGATCGCGACGAGGCCCGCATAGGGGTGGCCGAGAAGCGCCAGCCCCACCCACGCGGCAAGGCTGTTGATGACCGAGCAGATGAGCTGGCCGCGCATGTAGCCGCCCATCGAGCGGCTCATGACGGCGAGGAGCAGCGTCACGTCGTCCTTGCGGGAGGGGCCGGCCACCACGGCAAGCTCGCGCACGATCACGGGGTAGTCCTTGGCAAACCAGTATGCCAGGACCAGCGCCAGGAAGAAGTTCACGAGATTGTCCAGGGTGTCGAAGAGCCCCGTGACGGCACCGCTCGAGAGCTGGCGCACGGTGTCGGAGGCAAAGGAGCTTCCGGCCGACGAGACGGTCTGGACGACGGAGTTCACCATGCTCTGGAGCTGCTCGTTATCCGATGTTCCGTAGCTGCCCCAGAAGCCGGAGAGGGCGTCCTGCACGCCGCGAACGTAACTCGGGACCTGCCGCAGCACCTCGACCGACTGCTGGACAAAGGTGCCGCCGAGAACCACGACGACCGCCGCGAGGGCCGCCAGCACCGCGAGCAGCGAGACGAGCGCGGCGAGCGCCCTGGGAACGCGGCGATCCTCGAGCGCATTGGTGATGGGGCTGCAGATAAAGCCGATGACGATGCCCATAAGCAGCAGCTCGACGGCATCGCCGACCATCGAGAGGCCGCGCAGGGCAAAGGCGATGGCCACGATGGCACCGACGATTGCCCAGGCGACCACCAGGCGCCTGCGCCAGGCAGCGTATTTCTCGCCAACGCCCTTGTTTTCCACCGGCATCCCCTTCCCGTCAGGCAACTCATTGTAGCAAGGCGGGACGCGCCGTCCGTCGGCGGCGCGGGGCAGGCGGCGGCACCACGGGCGCGCAGAAAGGCGGTGGCGCTACTTGCCCATGAGCCCCTCTGGGTCGATCTTGTCCTGCACGCGCCGGAGCGTGCGACGCAGGAGGCGCGAGACCTGCACCTGCGAGATGCCCAGGCGCTTGGCGATCTCGACCTGCGTCATGCCCTCGAAGAAGCGCATGCGGATGACGTCCTTCTCGCGTGGCGAGAAGTCCCGGATGGCGTCCTCGAGAACGATGCGGTCATCCGAAGCGGCGAGGTCCTCGTCCTCGGTGGCGTAGCGGTCGATGACCGAGGGGGCGTCGTCGTCATCCGAGGAGCCGCCTCCCTCGAGCGGGACGGAGCTGTAGGCGCTGGAGGACTCCATGGCCTCCAGGACCTCGTCGACGCTCGCGCCCACGCGCTTTGCTATCTCCTCGACGGATGGGCTGCGCGAGAGCTCGTTGGTGAGCTCGTCGTTCGTCTGGTTGACCTTTGCCGAGAGCTCCTGAAGGCGCCGCGGCACGCGCACCGACCACCCCTTGTCGCGGAAGTGGCGTTTGATCTCCCCCAGGATGGTGGGCGTGGCATAGGTGGTGAACTCCAGGCCGCGCGATGGCTCGAAGCGGTCGATGGCCTTGATGAGGCCGATGGTACCCACCTGGATGAGGTCATCCAGAGGCTCTCCCCTGTTCTTGAACTTGGACGCAAGGAAGCGGACGAGGTTGAGGTGGCTCACGATGAGCTGGTCGCGGACCTCCGGGTCTCCCGTGGCCTTGTACTGGCGAAAGAGCTCGCGCGTGCGCTCCTTGTCCCAGGCGGCCTTGCCCTTTGGCGTGCGGTGGAGCGAGCGGTGACGGGCCCTCTCGGCACGGGCCTCCGATGCCTCGCGGGCGGCGCGGCCCTTCTCGGCCTCCTGGGCGTTCGCGGCCTCCTGGGCGTTCTCGGTGCTGGCGCTAGGCATTCTGTACGCCCGTTCTCTTGGAGAGGTGCAGCGTGCGGCCGTCCTCCGAGATGCTGAAGTCGTCGCACACGGCACCGAGAAGGACCTCGACCAGGTCGATGGGCTGGGGCTCACCGGAGGGGTCGGTGGCCTCGTCGGGATCCTCATCGCCAAGCGAGAAGTCGGCGGTCATGCCATCCGGCGTAAGGCCAAAGACGATGTCGCAGGTGACGGGCCTGGTCGCGCAGGCGTAGACGAAGCCCTCCTCGGCGGCCATGCGCACGTCCTCGACGTCGTCAACGCTCATGTCGCAGCAGACGGCGAGGCTGGAGGCGGTCATGCGAACTGCTCGGGCGAAGCGCGCCTCCGCGGGAACGCTGAGCTTGACGATGCTGGTGCTATGCATTGTTCTCCTCACCATCTGTCGCACTCCCCTGATCGGGGACGGGTGCGGCGTGCCTGGGTCTGTGGGGCTGTCCCTCCGCGGCGGGCGCGGGGTCTGCGGCGGTGACGGCGGGCGCGGCGGAAGCGGGCGTCTCGGCCTTGACCGGCGCGTAGGTCACGTATACGGTGGCGCGCCGCTGGGCGGGCATGGGGCCCTTCTCGGCCTTCTCGGCCCTCCCCTTGCCCGTGGCGGCGGCATCCGCAAGGCGCGCCTGGGGTGTCTCCCCCTTGCCGACGAGCTTCGAGACGGCACCGGTGACGGCACTGGTGGCGCCCGCGACGGCGCCGGCGGCACCGGCGACGCCCTTGCTCACCGTGTCGGTCACGGCAGACGCCGTGCCCGTGACGGTGGAGACGTCACCCAGGATGATGTTGAGGCCATCGAGACTCTGCGTGGCGCTGTCGACGGCCGCCTCGGCCTTGACCAGGAGCGGGTTGACCTGCTTCATGGCGGGGTCGAGGTCGTCGACCATGCCGTCCACCTTTGCGATGATGGGCTGAACCTGCGCAATGGCCTCGTTTGCCGAGGCGGTGAGCTCATCGACGGAGGCGCGCGCCTTGCGGATGGTGAGCGCAAGCTCGGCCACGGCCCAGACGGCCACGGCGACAAGCGCGACGAGGGCAATGTCCAGAGGACTCATCTTGTGTCCCTTCTCTTGCGACGCTCCCGCAGGAACTGCTTGGGGGCACGGCGCACCACACGTATGGCGACATTCTACCCGTTTGCATGGACTTGGTCGCATGCCAGACACCTGTCGGGTGCCAATGGATTCAAACGAGACCCCGCAGGCCGCAGATCCCGGACGGTTAGGCCGGGCTAAACGTCCGGAAACCGCGACATCTCAGCGGCCCCGCGCATTCTCGACGGTTAGGACCGTCTAAACGTCCGAAATCCGCGGCCGGGCATCCACCCCGCCGAACTGCATGCGGTAATACCGCGCGTAGGTCCCGCCGCGGGCGAGAAGCTCCTCGTGCGTCCCGCGCTCGACCACGCGCCCGGCGTCGATCGTCGCGATCTCGTCGGCGTCCTTGATGGTCGAGAGGCGATGCGCGATCACGATGGTCGTGCGTCCGCGCGAAAGCGCCGCGAGAGACTCCTGCACCGCGTGCTCGGACTCGTTGTCCAGAGCCGAGGTCGCCTCGTCCAGGATGAGGATCTTTGGGTCCTTGAGGAAGACGCGCGCGATGGCGATGCGCTGCTTCTGTCCGCCCGAGAGCCGCGTGCCCCTCTCCCCCACCTGGGTCTCGTAGCCATCGGGCAGCGTCTCGATGAACGAGGCGATGTTGGCCCTCTCGGCCGCGCGCTCGATCTGGGCCATGGTCGCGCGCGGGTTGCCATAGGCGATGTTCTCGGCGATGGTCCCGTCAAAGAGGTAGACCTCCTGCTGGACGATGCCGATGGCCTCTCGCAGGCTCCGTTGCGTGACCGAGCGCACGTCCTGCCCGTCGATGGTGATGGAGCCGGAGTCCACGTCGTAGAAGCGCGGGAGAAGCGCGCAGGTGGTGGACTTGCCGCCGCCGGAGGTGCCCACCAGGGCGATGGTCTCGCCGGGTCGAATGTCCAGGTTGAGACCGCGAATGACCTCGGGGCTCTCGCCGGCGCCCTCGTCGCTCTCGTAGGAGAAGCGGACGTCGCGATACGAGATGGCCCCCTGGGTCACGCTGAGCGCCGGCGCGCCGGGGGCATCCTCTATCTCGGGCTGGGCGCCAGCCATCTCCTTGAAGCGGCGGAAGCCCGCGATGGCCTTCTGGAAGGTCTCGGTGAAGTTGAGGATGTTCTCGATAGGCGTGGTGAAGAGCGAGATGTAGAGGGCGTAGGTGGCGAGGTCTGCCGCCTCCATCTGACCCTGGGCGATGAGCCATCCGCCCATGACCACGACAAGCGTGTAGAGAACGCCCATGAGCGCCGCGATGCCCGCCTGGTAACGGCCCATGGCGCGATACATACGCACCTTGGAGTCGAGGTAGGCCTCATTGCTTTCGCGGAACTTCTCGCGCTCCACGTCCTCGGCGGCAAAGCTCTTGACCACGCGCACCCCGGCCAGGCTGTCCTCCAGGCGCGAGTTCACGTTGGAGATGCGCACGCGGTTCTCGCGGAAGACGGCCTTCATCTGGAGGTTTGCCCGGAAGTTGTAGATCACGAGAACGGCGAGGACCACGCCCAGGCAGGCGGTGAGAGGGACGTTGATGAACGAGAGGATCACGAACGAGCCCACGACCTCGATTACCCCGATAAGCAGGAACTCCGGCCCGTGGTGGGCGGCCTCGGAGATGTCGAAGAGGTCGCTCACCAAACGGCTCATGAGGTCACCGGACTTGTTGCGGTCAAAGAACGAGAGGCTCATGCGCTCGTAGGCGTCGAAGAGGTCCTCGCGCATGCGGCTCTCCATGCGCGCGCCCATGACGTGGCCCCAGAATGCCACGAAGTAGCGGCACCCGAAGCGCACGGCGTACATGATGGCAAGGCCAGCGAGAAGGTAGGCGAGGGCCGACGTGATGGCATCCGGCCCCTCGCGGAAGAGGCCGCCCGTAAGCGTACGGAGGATCTGCGGGAAGGCGAGGTCGATGCCAGCGACGGCGATGGCGCAGATGGTGTCTGCGACGAAGAGGTGCATCTGGCCTGCGTAATAGCTCAGAAAGCTAGCGAAGACGCCGCGGCGGCGCGCCGCGGACTTGGGTGAGGCGGTGTTCATGTGCAAGGTCCCTACGTGTGACGCGAATGTTGTCCGTGCGACATCATAGCGGATGGAGCAGGGTGGCAACGCGCGCCGCCTCATGCCCGGATGTCAGCCACAACGCAATCGGCCGTCCGTCGCACATATGTCTGCGCACACATTGCGACTGGACGGCCGAAGCCATGGGGCCCGCGGGCGAGGCCTTTGGAATGCGATGCCCTACAAGATGCCAAAGAACGAGCACAGAATTGCCAAGCCAAAGGTCACGAGGATCAATACCACTGGGTTGACCTGCTTTTTCTTGAGCAGCCAGTACATGAGGAATACGTATCCGAAGGAGAGGATGTTAGGGAAGACCTTATCCAAGAAATCCGCCTGCAGGTTGACGGAGGCCGTGTCACTGACAGGGATGTCCACCACAAGCGAAATGCTCACATACGATGCGATGAGGCCGCCGATGACCGTACAGCCGAGGACCGTCGCCGCCTTGCTTATGCGCCCCGAGGTCTCCCTGAGCATTTCCACGGCCTTTGTGCCGAGGTTGTAGCCCAAGCGCGCCCAAAGCGGCCTGATCAAGAAGAGGCCGAGGTATACGGCAAAGAAGAGCAGGGGGCCTACTGGATTCCCCTCAATTGCCATGGAGGAGCAGATGCCCGCAAGGATGGGTAGGAGGGTGAACCAGAAGATTGCGTCGCCAACGCCGGCAATCGGGGGAAACAGGGCGACTTTGATGCCTTTGATGGCGCTGCGATCCTCATGGGCCTCCTCCATCGCAATGAGCAAACCGTTGAGGAAGCCCACGATGTGCGGGCTCGTATTAATGAACTCGAGGTTATCCGTCATCGCGGCGGAGAGGCCCTCGCGGTCATCCTTGTAAATCTTTTCGAGGCACGGAAGCTGGGTCTGAAGCCAGCCGGATGCCTGCATCCTCTCATAGTTGAAGCCGGCTTGGAGCAGCACGGTGCGGTACCCGAGCTTGGTGATGTCGCTATTGGTGAGGACCTTGTCAGCCCTGACCTCGCCGGAGCCGTACACGCTGTCGCTAGATTCCATCTTCCTCATCTCCCCAGCCGCCCGCCTTTGCCTCGGCGATGGCCTTCTTGATCTCTTTGTCGCGGGCGTCATCGATCGTGTAGATAAGCAGGGCAAGGGCGACGCCGATAATGGCCTCGGGCAGCAGGTTCGAGAAGCCCAGGAAGCTCGCCATGACAAAGCCTATGAGCAGAAACGGCAGGTAATCCTTCTTGAACATGACATTGAGCAACATGGCAAAGCCCACGGCGGGCAGAATGCCGCCCGCTACCGTAAAGCCGTTGGAAAGCCAGTTGGGCATGGCCTCGACCAGCGACTTCATGGCGTCCTGCGCGACGAATGCGCACAGGAAGACAACCACGCCATAGAGCAGGGCGACGATGCCCGTGCATACGAGATTTATCCTGACAACGCCATTTGGATTGGCATTTCGGGCCGCCTCGTCGGCCTTGCCCATGAACACGGAGAAGGCGGAGTAGCAGAACAGGATGATGTACTGCATGAGAAAGCTGAACGGCAGCGCAAGTGCCATGGCACCGGCCGCCTCGGTGCCAGTCGTATGCGCAATCACCACCGACATGACGCCGGCGAGGACAGGATTTGGTGGCTGCGTGCCGCCGGCGGGCGTAAGACCAGCAAACGCCAACTCCGTGACACCGCCACACACCAACCCAGTCACGAGGTCGCCCAGGATAATGCCGGTAATGGTGGCGACGATGATGGGCCGAAAGATGTAGAGGCCCTCGAGCCAGAAATCGATCCCGCAGATGACCGCCATGATTGCCAGGGCCACGCCCTGTCCGAGAGTCACTTCCATGATGCTCCCCTCCCAGAAGATGAACGCCGCCTATTCATACTTGACCTCCTCTTTGATGGCGCCGGGCACGTCTTGGATATAGAGGTCGACGCCCGCGTCTTGGATGGCCCTGAGGTCGGCGATATCCTCGTCATCGACGTAGACCTTCTTCGAGATGGCTCTCTTTCCCTCGGAAAAGTGCATGTTCCCAACGTTTACCTTATGGATCGGCACGCCGCCCTCGATAAGTTCGCGGACGGTCTGCGGCGTCCTGCACACCAGGAAGATCTTCTGCCGGGAAGACGCCTTGTGAATTGTCGCGATGGTCTTTCCCGTAGTCCAAAAGCGGACGCTCGCACCCGAGGTCTCGGCTGTCATGGCCATGACTTCCTGGATCATCCTGTTGGCTGCCGTATCGTCGTCGACGACCACGATGACATTCGCCCCAAGCGTCCTCGTCCACGTAACGCCAACCTGACCGTGGATGAGCCTGTTATCGATGCGGGTCAGAAGAATGTTTGGTTCTCCCATGTCGAGCTCTCCCCTTCCATCCGTGTACATTGCCAAGATGCCGGCGGCAGCCCTTTCGCCACGCCCCGTCAAACGCACGGGCCATGGGGCTGGGGACGTACGTGACCACCTTGATGCCAGCCGCAAGCGGGCGTTGTTGCCATGCTTCGCCAGCCAGCGTCACTATACGAGGCCCCCATATCGGGCCCAAAGGATATTTTGCTAGCGGCAGAACCCTTCTTGGCAGCGGCCCCTTCGCTTCGGGCCCTCCCTAGAGACACACCTTTCCTGTAGGATGTCTGTTTGACGCCATGTCGCCGGCGACGCATCTCCCTGTCACAAGGCCACCCTTCGATATGCGAGACCGCACGGCCGGATACCCCTACGCCCTGCCTGGCGCATCGCCACTGGCGGCGGGGGCAGCGTCGGCGGCGGACTCGCCCGCGGCACCACGCGCCGCGCCGCGCACGGCACCGTCGGCTTCCTGCTTGGGCTGAAGCCCGGCCCGGTCGCGAGCGGTTGCCTCGGTGCGCCAGGCCTCCCAGCCGCGGGGACTCGGATGGTAGAACGCGCCGCGCTCAAGGCCCTCGGGCAGATAGCGCTGGTCCACCCAGCCCGTGGGGTAGTTGTGAGGGTAGAGGTAGGGACCGTACTCATCAGAGCCGGGACGGTGCCTGTCGCGCAGGTAGCTGGGCACCTCTCGGCGCGGCCCCTCGCGGACCTCCCTCAAGGCGGCGTCTATCCCCGCCTCGGCGGCATTCGACTTGGGCGCAAGAGCCATGTACTCGACGGCCTGGGCAAGGTTGATGCGGCACTCCGGCAGGCCGATGACCTCGGTGGCCCTGAAGGCGGCCTCGGCGATGAGGAGCGCCTGCGGATCCGCGTTGCCAATGTCCTCCGAGGCCAGGATGAAGATGCGACGCGCGATGAACTTGGGGTCCTCGCCTGCGTCGAGCATGCGTGCCAGCCAATACAGCGCCGCATCCGGATCGCTCCCGCGCATGGACTTGATGAAGGCGGAGATGATGTCGTAGTGCATGTCGCCGGACTTGTCATAGGACAGGCTGTGGCGGGGGTTGGCCTCCAGCACGTGGGCGCGCGTGATGCGAACCGGCTCCTCGGGCGAGGCGGTGCCGGCAGGCGCGGCCATCTGGCTCGCCAGCTCAAGCGAGGTGAGCGATGCCCGCCCGTCGCCGCCGGCAAGGGTGACGATCTCCTCGAGCGCGTCGTCGTCGAGCGCGAAGGCGCCCTTAAGGCCAAACTCCGAGGCGACGGCCCGGCGCACGATGGTGCGGACGGAGTCGTCATCGAGCGGCCCGAGCTCCACCACGCGCGAGCGCGAGAGCAGCGCCGAGTTCACCTCAAAGTAGGGGTTCTCGGTGGTGGCGCCCACGAGGACGACGATGCGGTCCTCGACGGCGTGCAGCAGCGCGTCCTGTTGGGAGCGGTTGAAGCGGTGTATCTCGTCCACAAAGAGAATCGTGCGACGGCCCAGGGAGAGCAGGCGGCTCTCGGCAGCCTCGATCTCGCGTCGGAGGTCCTTCACGGTGCCCGTGACGGCCGAGACCTCGACGAACTCCGCGTGCGTCGAGTTGGCGATGATACGTGCCAGCGTGGTCTTGCCCGTGCCGGCCGGCCCGTAGAGAATCACCGAGGAGAGCGTGTCGTGCTCGATTGCCGTGCGAAGCCAGCTGCCGGGGCCAGCGGCCTCGGTTTGGCCCACGTACTCCTCGAGCGTCTGCGGGCGCATGCGCGCGGCGAGAGGGGCGTTCATCACGCGCTTGTAGCGCTCTATGTTCGTGAAGAGGTTGTCCATGCAAGCGATTGTAGCCCAGGGGCGCGGCGCGGTCAGCCCAGCCAGGATCCACAACGCAATCGCGGCATGCGAGAGAGCCTGCCGAGAGAGTCCGACGGCGGCTCGTTGCAACACGTTCGGGGCCCGATCGTGTGACGACCTGCGCGGGTCACAGCTTCGGGTGCGAACGTGTGACGCCGACGGGGCCTGCCGCAACACGTTCGGGGCCCGATCGTGTTGCGACCTGCGCGGGTCACAGCTTCGGGTGCGAACCTGTAGCGACGAGAGGCCCATCCGGGCCAGCCTCCCCGCGTCGGCCCTTGAGCGGCCGGCCCTCTCGCCGGCCCCTTTCCGGCCCTCTCGCCGGGCGTTCGTTTTTTCTGGAGTGACCGCTGTGGCGGGCCGAGCTGCCGCCGGTCGGTTAAGGTATCCACCGGGACATCGCACAGGGAGGAAGCATGGCAGTCACAGCCAACAGGCCGCTCATAGGCATCACGTCGAGGCCGCGGGAGGACCCAGAGAGCCCAAACTGGACCATGACCGACGACCACTACGCCGCGTCGGTGGCAGACGCCGGCGGCATCCCGGTGGCTCTCCCCTATGCCATACCCTTTGGCTTTGACGTGACGACCCTCGTCCCGGATATCGTGCGACGCCTTGACGGCATCCTCTTCACGGGCGGCGGCGACATCGCCAGCGAATCCTTTGCCGGCCACGCCTATGCGCCGGAGAGCCATTCCCAGATCATGCTCACCTGCCCCGCCCGCGACGCCTTTGAGTGGGCACTCATGCGCGCATGCTGGGACGCCGACGTGCCGGTGCTTGGCATCTGCCGCGGCATGCAGGTCATGAACGTGACCCTTGGGGGCACGCTCGTGCGCGACATCAAGGACTATCCCACCAAGACCATCCCCCACAGCAGGCTCGACCAGCCGGACACCCCCGTCCACCAGGTGCGCGTTGCCGAGACGAGCCGCCTTGCCAAAATCCTTGGCTTCACTTCCGGCAAGGTGAACTCGCTTCACCACGAGGCCATCTGCGCCCAGGCGCCTAAGGGGCGCGTTGTGGCGTGGGCCGAGGACGGCACGCCGGAAGGCCTGGAGTTTGGCGAGAAGGCCTTCTTCCTGGGCGTGCAGTGGCATCCCGAGAAGCTCCGCACACAGCCGCGGCTCTTTGGCGCCTTCGTCGATGCCGCGCGCAGGCACGGCGCGGCGGTGCGCGCCGGCGCGGTAGCCAGACGCGCCGGCGCGCCGCTCCAGGCCCCGGGCGGCGAAAGCCCTCGCTGTAGTGAAAAGGTCTGTGCCGGTGCGGTCAAAGCGCCCATGACGGCGGGAGGGGCGACACGCCAGGGCACCCCCTATGGACGCGCTCCCTCGAAGTAGCCGCGACGCGGGAAGAGCTCCCGCGCCTTGGGGAAGAGCTTTGAGCACGTGGCCATGAAGTAGTCGTCCGTCATCGACGAGACGAAGTCGACCACGGTAAGGTCTGGGTCCGTCTCCCAGTCATAGGTGCGGCCATAGGGCGCGAGGTGGCGGCCAAGGGGCTCGATGTGGTGGCGGAAGATCGCGGCAGACTCGTTGCCCGCGCGCAGCGCCGCGAGCTCGTGCTCGTACAGCAGCGTGAAGAGCTCCGAGACGCCGCACGAGAAGTCCCCGTTGACCTCCGAGGCACCGTAGATCTTCTCGTAGTTCTCGCGCTTGGCCCGGCGCATCTCGGCAAAGCCCTCCTCGCTCATCTCGACGCGCGGCTTGCCCAGGCTGCTCTCGACCACATCCGCCACGAAGGCACCGAGCGCCCAGGCGTTGTACGCCCCACCAAGGCCGTCGTCGAAGCTCCTCTCGGTGCAGAGGCCGGCACGTATGGCGTCCTGGCGGTCCTTTCCCACGTAGGCGATGATGTCGGCGACGCGCACCACGCAGCCCTCAAGCGTCATGGGACGCAGGTGGGCGATGGCGGGGCCGCCACTCTCCCAGCACCCCTCCACCCCACGATCGAACTCGTCGAAACCGGCAAGCCCGCTTGTCTCGAAGACCTGCTGCTCGAACTCGCCGTTATGGCAAATGACGCCGTCGAGGGTCTGGAGGGCGAGGTTCCTGCCGTACGTGACGTCGAGGACGCGCACGCTCTGCACGTTGTGGGCAAAGAAGCGGCCGGTGCGGGCATGGTAGGCGTCGTTCAGGAAGCGCTCCCCAGCATGGCCGAAGGGCGTGTGGCCAATGTCGTGCCCCAGCGCGATGGCCTCGATGAGGTCGAGGTTGAGGCCGAGCGCGGCACCGATGTCTTTGGCCACGCGGGCGACGAGCTGCACGTGCAGGCCGCGCCGGGCAAGATCGTCATCTGCACGGAACGAGAAGACCTGGGTCTTTCCGGCAAGGCGGTTGTACGCGGACATGTGCATGATCTTCTCGGCGTCACGCACGAAGGCCGGGCGCAGGGCGCTCTCCTGGTCGCGCTCGGTCCTTTCGCGGCGAAGCGCGGCCGCGTTGGGCGTGGCAAACTGCGAGAGGGTACCGCTTGCGCGCTGGCTTGCGACGGCTTGCTGGGCGTTGGGCGAGAGCCGCCCCGTGAGGTGGGGCGCAAGCCTGTTGGTGACTTCCATGGCTGCCTCCTGGCGTCTTGTTTGTCGAGGCAGATTCTATCAAGGGCGCGCGACAACAATTAGGGGCGCGGGGCGGCGAGGGGGACGGCCCAGGCGCGGGTCGGCGCGCGGGGCGGCCCCGCGGCCGCAATCGCGACGCCAGCGCCCCGGCGTCTCCTACTCCACGACGAGGCAGCCCATGTTGAGGCGATGCGTCCGCTCCCCAATGACGTTGCCCGTGCCGCAACGAGTGAAGACGCCGCCGAACTTGCCGTTGAAGAGGAAGAGCCCCTCCATGTTGCTCATCTCGGGAGCGTCAAGCGGGTCCTCACCAGGCTTGAGCACGCCACCGCGCAGGGTGGGCGTGCGATACTGCGGAGCATAGGCCTGCACCACGCCGCCGCCCTTCGCGCAGGCGGCCAGCGCGCTGTCCCACTCCTCCTGCGTCTTACAGTCGAGGCCGGCCACCACGCCCACGGCGTTGTAGCCGCCTGCTGGCTTCACGATCCAACGGTCCTTCTCGGCATAGGGCGAGAGGTCCGAATCGGCATCAAGCAGCACGGTCTCGGGGACGTGCGCCTCGATGAAGGCGCGCTCCTCGGGCGTGAGGATGCCGTCGACCGCGTCCGAGCGCATGATCGCAAAGACGGTCTTCGTGGCGCAGGGCCAGGTCCTGTAGCCGCCGATGACGCAGGCCAGGCCGCGGCGGGAGGCCTCGGCCAGCGCGTCGGCGCCCGGGCAGGGCTTCTCGGCAATCTCGGACGTGACGGCCCGACGGTATACGCAGGAGACGGGGCCTCCGGGCGCCATGAGGAGGTCGGTGCCGGCAACGTGCTCGACGCGCAGGTCGCGGATGTCGCAGAACTGGGCGTAGATGCCCTTGTCGGAGAGACGCCAAAGGAAGTCCTCCAGCTCGTCGGTCGAGGCGCTCTCGGAATAGTCCACGATGCACAGCGACGGATGCTCCACGTTGCTGTCGAAGCGGCCGGCGTTCGCCCAGCTCGCGTATGTCTCGCGGATGGCCTCGATGGCCTTGCCCACCACGTCGTACGTCGTGATGGACGGGTGCCTCTCGGCGAACCTGCGGTAGGCATGGGTTGTCTGGATGGCACGGGTGACCTCGACGGTCGAGGTCATGCCGGCCGACCCGTCGGTGTTAAGCTCGCAGAACTGGTAGTCGCCCGTCTCCTCGTTGAAGAAGACGTCGACGCGCGCGATGGGGATCATCTGCTCGTAGCCGGTTGGGATGACCGTAAGCTCCTCAAGCTCTGGGGAGAGGCGGAACAGCGCGCGGAATTCGGGATTGCGCAGGTACTCGGCCGTGATCTTGTCCATGATGCGGCCCATGGTCTCGGCGGCGTCGCGCAGTATGCCGATCTGGGCGGCATCGAAGATCTTGGGGGTCATGGCCCAAGAGACGGGTCCGCCGTGGTAGAGCGCGTGGGTGGTGAGGAGGTAACGGTCGCCGGCCTCCCTGCTCTCAACGTCACCGGCGAGTTCGCGAGCATACGAGAGAAACTCCTCCTCAAGCTCGCGTCCGTGAAGGTTAGCCATATGTGTCACTCCCTAATCGTCGCAGCCGTAAAGGGGCAATTCGGCGAGCGTCATTTATCTGCCTGTGGGTAGCAGCCGATTGTAACTGCCTGGCAACAGCACCATTAATTCTGCATACTGCATGCTAGATCCATGCGGTTATGCAGTAGCTCGCAAGCAACACGTCCCGCTACCGGCGGCGGCTCATGAAATGCATGTCCTTCTCAGGATACACCGTAAGGCCGAGCTTCTTTTGCAGCGCGATGGACGCCTGGTTGTTGGGCCACACCTCGCCCCAGGGCACAAGGCTGCGGTCGAGCTGCTCGTTGATCTTTGCAGACTCGAGCGCGGTCGCCCATCCGCGGCGGCGCTGCTCGGGGAAGACCTCCAGCATGCTGATGGCCCCCTCGGGATGCTCGCCGATGAAGGCACAGAGGCGGCCCGCCTCGAAGCCACCCAGCATGAGACCGCGTGCGAGGATGTCCTCTAGCTCTCCGGTCGCCAAGTACTCCGGATGCGAGTAATGCGAGGCCACGAGGTCCGCATACGCTGGCGTGAGGGTGCGGATGTCGAGCGAGGGGTCCACGTCGAGGCGCCCCTTCTTCTCGTAGACGACCATGTTGCAGGACACGTCCTCGGTGAGGCCCAGGTCGCGACAGGCGTCGTGTACGGGCGTCGAGCCAAGGACGCACACCAGGTCGCGGGAGGAAAATGCGTTGAGCGCCTCGCGCGCGGCCTTTCGCGACGTCCCCCACACGAAGGTCCCGTGGCGCGGCACATCCAAGACGCACACGCCCTTCTCGGCGACAAGGACCTCGCCGATCCCGCGACGCGCGCACTCCAGGATGGGAAACGCCTCGCGCGGGCCGCCCGAGAGGAGCTCGATCGCCCGCGCGCCGCGGGCCTCGGCAGGCTCGGCCAGCGCATCCATGATGTGTGCCAGACGCTCCGCGATGGTTGCGGAGCCGTCCGCGTTGGGGTGCTCGTATCCATCCGCCATCAGGACGGGACTTGCATGCAGGAGGCGCGACCCCTCGATCAGGTGCATGCCGGGGTTTGCCGCCGCGGCGCTGCGGATGAGGTCCGGCACGGCGGCAAAGCAGCTGCCACGGTGCGTGGGATGGGTCTCGTCAAGGTGCCAGAGCGGCGTCAGGACCCAGGCGGATGCCTCGGGCCACGCCTCGGCCACCTCGAAGAGGCTCGTGCGGATGTCACGAGAGATGCGCATCTCCTGACAAGGCTCGTAGCGGTAGTTCTCGCCCAGCTCGACCACCACGGCCGCAGGCGACGCCTCGTCGGACAGGCCCACGGTCGAGCCAGGCAAAAACACCTGGCCGCCGATGCCCTGGTTGAGCACGTCCATGCCGAGTCGCGTGGCGAGACGCGCCGGCCAATTGTGCGCGGGATCGCCGGCGACGAAGCCCTGGGCTATGGAGTCGCCAATGACCAGGAGCTGGTCGCGGGCGGCCACCGGCTCGATCACGTTGCCGTCACCCACGACGTGGCGCAGGTCGCAGCTCGTGAGGCACGGCAACCACACGCGCACGTGGTGGTGGCGGCCCATGCCGGGCAGGCGCTGGAGGTTGACCTCGGGCGCCTCGTTGGGATCATCAAGCGCAAACTCCACGCGCGTGACGCCATCGCCGTTCTTTTCGGGAAGCACGCAGGACAGGTGCCTGCCGTCGACGTCGCACGAGAAGCCGTCGAGGGGTCCGTCGGGCGCGAAGGCGCACTCGGCGGCCTCTGACAGCACCTCGAGCGAACCGCGCGGGAAGGCCTCCACGCGGGCCTCGAGCACGATGGCAGACGAGTCCGTCTCGAACTCGACGGTGACGCCGGCCGTGCAGGCGGCCATGGCCCGATAGAGGCCAGGATGCCATGCCCGGCAGCTCCCGATGGCCTTGAGCTGGCTCTTTGCGAAGCGCCAGGGATGGATCCACCCGTGATTCAACGATTCCGACCAGACGGCGCCGTGAAGCAGCCCCTCTGCGGGAACGCTCACGAGCAGGTCGGCCATGTCCCTCTCGTCCATGAGTTCACTGACGCTCATCGCACGTCGCCCCTCTGCGATTCAGCCACGTTTTGTGCGCTGCGATTGATGTTGTCGGGCATCCATTGTGGCAGAAACTTTGGTGGCGCGGGCGCTGGGCAAGAAACGCGCATGCCGGCTGCCGCAGAATCCGCGAGCGCGGGGGCGAACTTCGCGCGCGGTCGCTGCGGGAGCGCGGGCCCTACGGCAGCGAGGCAGTGCGCCCCGTGGCAGCGCAGGCCCGTGGCAAGGAAATCCCCACTTTCCGGACGGTTAGGAATTTCCCGGACGTTTAGGGGCGGCTAACCGTCCGGAATCGGCGGAGCCGCCGGGGTGCCGCGGTTTTTCGACGTTTAGTGGCGGCTAACCGTCCGGGAAATTCCTAACCGTCCGGGAAATGCGGAGCCGGCGGCACCGCCTTCCGGGCGCGTACGCACTCGCTGCGAAAACGCGCTCCACGGCGTCAGAGCCCTATGCGCCCTCGACTACTCGCCCTCGGCCGCACGGCGAAGCGGCTCGTAGGCAGCGATAAGGCCGCCGAGGCGCATCCGGGCGTTCGCCGGGCTCGTGGAGGGAAGGCCCGTACACGGCATGCCACACGAAGGCTCGACAAGCCGCTGGTAGAGCCTTGTGGCGGTGCCGCCCGTGCAGAACACGCGAGCAATGGGCGCAGCCGAGAGGAGCCTGCCCACGTCATTGGGAACGGGGTTTCGGATGGAGGCGTCGCTCGCGCCGTGGATGGTGCAGCTCGCGAGCACGTCCCAGAGGGCAACGTGGTGGCGAAGGCACAGGTCACGGCGGGCGCCATTGGTCGTGGGTACGGGCTCGTCCCACAGCGCCGCCATCACGCGCCAGAAGCGGTTCTGGGGGTTGCCGTAGTAGAATCGCACCTCGCGCGACTTGGGGCTGGGCATGGTGCCAAGCACAAGCACGCGGCTTGTCTCATCGAAAACCGGCTCAAGCGGGTGGACGACGAGCTGGCCCGCATGGTCGGGGGCGTCTTTGCCTGCGTTACTCGCCATCGCGCACGGGCTCCGCGAATTCCTCGCCGTCATCCAGGCGCACGATCGTGACCTGGCCAAAGCCGGCGCCGCCCGCAGCACCGGAATCGATGTCCCAGCGGTCCGCCACGCCCCCCGTGGCGTCGCGCGCGCCAACCCGTACCATCTGCGCGATGCCGCTCTCGTTTCTCACCGGGCGGTCGAACTCGTCCGTCATGGAGGCCAGGTAGGGCGTTGGCGTATGGCCAGCCACGACGATGGGCCCCTCTCCCCTCTCGTCGAGAAGCCCCGTGGGGACCGACCAGAACTCGTCGCGAATCCACAGCAGGTCATCGGGGGTCTGTGCGCTGAGAAGCGCATCGAGGGCGGCGGCGCTCCACGCACCGTCCGCCGGCGGCGAACCGCCCGGACGGATGCCGGCGTGGGCCATGACGTAGTGGCGCCCGGCCACCTCGACGTGAGCCGAGAGCGGAAGGCCGCGCACCCACCCGACAAGCTCGCTCGCCTCGTCCTCCGGAGCCTCCTGCAGGCCCGAGAGCGTCGCCATGCCGCCATTGATCGCCCAGTTGGCTTGCGCCACGACGTCGTCTCTGTGATCGAGCGCGTCCAGCATGAGGTCTTCGTGGTTGCCCTTGAGGACGCATACGTTGGGGAGCGAGCGCGTGAGGCGCATGACGCCAACGGGGTCGGGCCCGCGGTCGATCATGTCCCCCAGGCAGAACACGGCGTCACCCGCGCCGGGGGACACGCGCTCAAGCGCGCGATCGAGCGTCGCGCGATGTCCGTGGACATCGGAAAAGACGTATGTCGACATGGCGGAACCCCCCGTCGTTGGTCATGGACATTAGCTTAGAACTGCGGATGGTTTAACGCAAAACATGCCGTGAGCGCAGCCTTTGCCGCTCTCGACGAAGCTTCCAAGGGCGGCGCGCGCCGATCTCCACCACGCGGGCCACGCGAGGGCCCCCTTCGCTCGCCCGGCCCACCTCGAGCAGAACCTCCCGCATGGTGGACTCCAGGCGCTCCTTCTTGAGCATGCACTCCCACACCACGATGACGGTCCAGCCATCCTGCACCAGCAGCGCATGGTCACGTGCGTCGCGCGCCCGGTTGCGCGCGAACTTCGCCCTCCAGAATTCCACGTTGCTCTTTGGCAGCGGAAGCGCGCAGTGGGGGCAGCGGTGCCAGAAGCAGCCGTTCACGAAGATGGCGACGCGCCGGCCGGGAAAGCAGATGTCGGGCTTGCCCGGGGCCTTCTTCCAGTGCAGGCGATAGCCGGTGTAGCCGGCCTCGCGCAACCTCGCCCTCACGACAAGCTCGGGCTTGGTGTCCTTGCTCTTGTTCGCCTGCATCGCATGGCGCGTTGCCTCGCTCGTCAAGACGCTGAGACCCCCGCCCTATGCGTGCGGGGCGTCTGCGGGGGCGGACGCCCCCTCGAAGTTGATGTCGCCCGTAAGCGCGTGCGCGGCGGCGTCGTCGAAGCCGCGAGAGAGCACGGCCGCAGCCACCGCAGGCGCGCGATCAAGGGCCCGCTCGTAGAGGTCTGCAAACGAATCCCTGCTCACGACACCAGTAGCGGGGTTGGCCCAGGCGCGGTTCTCAGCGTTGTCGAAGTCGGAGGACGCCGACGCGCGCACGCGGTGGGAGAGCGCGCCGTAGGTGGAGTAGGGGGTGCCGGTAAGCGCGTGCTCGATGGCGGCGAACGCCCTGCGATGCGGCTCGCGCGTGGCGTACAGCAGGCGCATGATGGTGCGATAGCAGCCCACCGAGACCGAGAACGTGGCGGGGTCAATGGGCCGGTCATAGGTCCACAGGGCCGCATAGAAGTAGATCTTGTCGACAATGGCAAGCACCTCGCGCGAGGCGCGGAGGGTGTTCGCGAACGGGCGGTAGTCGGCGATGGTCTTGGCGGTCTTTCGGTAGAGAACCGCCTCGTCGAGGTCGCGCTCCACCTCCATGTGGACCATGCCGTCATGCTCCGGCCCCAATCCGGGAACCCCCGCGTGCGTGAGGCCGTACACCCAGGCGTTCACAAAGGGGTGGACCGTCGAGTCAAGCAGCCAGTGGCACGAGAAGCCCGCCAGGTACGCCGCGCCAACGTCCTTCTCGCGCCTGGGCAGGCGGTCGACCGCCTCGCGCATGGCCGCGAGGAGACGGGCCGGCCGCTTGCTGTGCATGATGTGTGCCACCTCGGCCCATTTGGCCATGAGCGGGTAGTACGCGATGTAGAAGAGGGGGTCCGGGCCCTGGCCCCCCAGAAGGAAGGCGTCGCTCTCGTCAAGCGTCGCCAGGGGAAGCTCGGCCTTCGCGCGATCGGCGACGTCGCGCGCAAAGAAGTCGTGCGTGAGAATGGCTGGCATCGTGACCCCTTTCTGGTTCGGCGGGCACGCGTCACGCGAGAGGCGCTGCACACCCCTTTCGTTCGCCATTATGCCCCATCCGGAGGGTGTCGGGCGGGCGACAGGCCAACCGGTGACGCCGCATGCGTGGGCAGGGGCCCTGCGCCCGCCGCCCGCTCGCTACGGCCGCTGTCCTCCGCGCGCCCACAGCCGCTACGCACCCGTACGGCGCCGCGTGCGCGCCGAAGCGCCGAAACCATTACATAATCATGACAGAGACCGCAGGTTCGACGGCGTCCATGCGCTAGCATTTCGCATGCGCGTACGCGCGGGACGAGAAGCCCAGGGGAGAGGAACGCGATGTCTTTCAAGATGACGAAGGCCGAGAAGAGCTGGGTCATGTACGACGTTGGCAACTCTGCGCTGGTGCTTCTCGCCACAAGCGTCATTCCCATCTACTTCAAGTCGCTGGCCGACGGTCCGGCCCTTGTCGCCTGGAGCTACGCAGAGACCGCGGCGTCCCTGGCCATCGCCCTCCTCATGCCCGTCCTTGGCTCCATTGCCGACCAGCAGGGCATGAAGAAGAGGTTCATCGTCGGCTCGGTGGGAACGGGTGCCGTGGCCTGTGTGGCGATGGGCTTTCCCACCAGCGCGATGGCGTTTCTCGTCATCTACGTGATCTCCTCCGTCGCCCTCAACACATCGTTCGTGTTCTATGACGCGCTGCTCGTCGACACCACGACGGACGACCGCATGGATGACGTGTCGAGCCATGGCTATGCGTGGGGCTACATCGGCAGCTGCGTGCCGTTTCTCGCCTGCCTCGCCTTCGTCCTGGTGAGGCCATTTGGCATGAGCCTACAGACGGCCATGCAGATCTCCTTTGCGATCACGGCGGCCTGGTGGGTGGCGTTCACGGTGCCCATGCTCAGGAACGTCGAGCAGACACACTACAAGCCGCGCGAGGAGCACGCCCTTGCCAACGCCGTGCGCGGCATCGGCGCCACGGCGGGGCGCATCTGGCATGACCCGTCCATCAGGAATTACATCATCGCGTACTTCTTCTACATCGATGGCGTACACACCATCATCAAGCTCTCGACCTCATACGGGGCGGACCTTGGCATCGACGGCACGCAGCTGGTGCTGGCGCTGCTCGTCACGCAGTTCGTGGCGTTTCCCTCGGCCATCGCCTACGGCCGGCTGGGGCACAAGCTCGGCACGCGCACGATGATCCTGGTGGGCATTGCCGGTTACACCTTCATCACCCTGTTTGCGGCGTTCTTCCTGCGCACGGCCGTCGAGTTCTGGATCCTCGCCATCATGGTCGGCCTCTTCCAGGGTGGCCTGCAGGCGCTCTCGAGGTCTGAGTTTGGCAAGCTCTGCCCCAAGGACCACGCCAACGAGTACTTTGGGTTCTTCGACATCTTCGGCAAGTACGCGGCCATCCTCGGCACCTTCATCGTGGGCACCATGACGGCCGCGACCGGCAACAGCTCGCTGGGCGTGCTCTCCATCGTGGTGCTCTTCGTCATCGGGTTCGTGGTGATGTTGCGCGTCCCCGAGCGCACGGCGGCGGCAGCGGAGGAGTAACGCGCAGCCCGTCTGCCGGCGCGGGGGTGCCCGTGGCGCATCGGCGGCCGTGGCGCGGGGCCTCTCGCCTAACGGTGCCGCAGTGGCTTCGCGCACGGCCGCTGCGAAAGCGCGCCCTCCGGCGAGGAAAGACCCACTTTCCGGACGTTTAGGAATTTCTCGGACGTTTAGAGGGGCCTAACCGTCCGAAAACAGCGGAGTCGCCATCCAGCCGCGGTTTCTCGCCGTTTAGGGTGGTCTAACCGTCCGAGAAATGCGAAGCCGCCGGAAACTCCGCCGATTTACGATGTTTAGGGGCGGCTCCCCGGCACCAGCGCCGTCGAAGGGGGCCTGCCTCCCCTACGCCAACAGCGCGGCCAGCCTGTCGGCCACCTCGTCCGCCTGTCCCTCGGTGATCACCAGCGGAGGCAGGAAGCGCAGGATGGAGTCGCCGATGTGGTTGAGAACGAGCCCCGCCTCAAGGCCCTTGTCGACCACCTCCGCCGCAACCGGCACGTCCAGCTGCGCGCCGAGGAGAAGCCCGCGCCCGCGCACCTCGGTCACGTGGGGCAGCGCCTCGAGGTGCCGACGCAGGCGCGCGCCGCATGCAATGACGTGCTCCCCCACCCCCTGCGACACCAGCGCCTCCACCGTGGCGCGTCCCACGGCCGCAGCCAGCGCGTTTCCCCCAAAGGTGGAGCCGTGGTCGCCCGGCCCCATGAGATCGGCAACCCCGGCCTTCGCCGCAACGGCACCCATGGGGAACCCGCCCGCGATGCCCTTCGCCAGGCTCACCACGTCCGGCTCGATGCCGGCCAGCTGGTAGCAGAACGGCGCCCCGCAGCGGAAGAAGCCGGTCTGAACCTCGTCGACTATGAGGAGGATCTTGCGCCTCTCGCACTCTGCCGAGACAAACCGCAGGTAGTCGCCATCGGCCGGCCACACACCGCCCTCGCCCTGCACGCACTCGAGCATCACGGCGCACACCGGGCCGCACGATGCGGGCGGGTTGTCCAGCGCCGCCACCAACGTGTCCGCATCGTTCAGCGGCACCGCCGCAAAGCCGGCAGGCATGGGCAAAAACGACGTGTGGAACACGTCCTGGCCGGTCGCGGCCAGCGTCGCCAGCGTGCGCCCGTGGAAGCTCTTCTTCGCCGTGAGGATTCCGGACGCACCGCCCAGCCTCCTCTCGCCCCAGCGCCTTGCCACCTTGATGGCGCCCTCGTTCGCCTCGGCGCCGGAGTTGGCGAAGAACGTCTTCCACCTGGAGCCCGTGGAGCCAACCACGTGGCCCTCCTCGTCGCACACAGACGAGAGGAGCCCCGAGAGGTCGCGGGCAAGCTCGCCGCGGTTCTCGACGTGGTAGTAGTTGCCCACCTGCCAGACCCTGTCGGCCTGCTCGTGCAGGGCGGCGGCAACCGCGGGGCTTCGGTGCCCCATGCTCACAGAGCCAATGCCGCCCAGGCAGTCGATGTAGGTCTTGCCGGTTGAGTCGGTGAGCGTGGCGCCCTCGCCCGAGACGAACTCGACGGGAAGACGTCCATAGGTGCGCATCACGTAGGCGTCGTCAAGGGCCTTGGCGGTCTCGTAGCCACTCTGGTAGCTGGTGTCTGCCATGTTGTTCTCCTTGCTGAGACGAGACAAAGGGAAACTCCCCCGTCTCACTGGGTGAAGAGGGTGCCCACGCCTGCGTCGGTAAAGATCTCGAGCAGCAGCGAGTGGGGGGACTTGCCGTTCAAGATGACCACCTCGGACACGCCGCGGTCCATGGCCTCCACGATGGAGCGCACCTTGGGGACCATCCCGCCAGCAAGCTCCCCGGACGCGAGGATGCTCTTGGTCTCGGCCTTGGTGAGCGAGCGGATGAGGCTTCCCCTGTCGTTGACGTCGGCAAAGAGGCCATCGACGTCGGTGAGGTAGATGAGCTTGTCGGCATGGAGCGCCTCGGCCACCGCGCTTGCCGCCTCGTCGGCGTTCACGTTGAAGAATCCGTCCGACCCGCAGGCCACGGACGCAATCACGGGAATGTAGTCGTCGTCGAGGATCGTCTCGATGAGCTCGGGGCTCACCTCGCGGATGTGGCCCACGCGCCCAAGCTCCGGCGAGACGGGCACCGCCTTGAGCGTCTTGCCGTCCGCGCCCGAGATGCCCACCGCGTTGTGGCCGTACTCGTTCAAGGCCCAGACCAGCTGCTGGTTGACCTTGCCGATAAGGACCTCCTGCACGGCCTCCATGGTGTCGTCGTCAGTGACGCGCAGCCCGTTCTTGAACTGAACGGGCATGTCGAGACGGGCGAGCATCGCGCTTATCGCCTTGCCGCCGCCATGCACGAGCACCACGCGCATGCCCATGAGCTTGAGGAGCTCGACGTCTTCCAGCACCTGCACCATGAGCTTGCGGTCCTCCATGGCAGACCCGCCGTACTTCACGACGACGGTCTTCCCGCGCATCTTGTTGATCCACGGGAGCGCCTCGGTGAGAACCTCCGCCTTCCTCTGGGCGAGTTCCAGCTCGCCCTCGTCGCGACCCTGCATGCGTGCCTCCTGCCTTGGGTTCTTCTTCCTTCTGGTCGTAGGGCCGTGCCGCGTGCGACCCGTGGGGCCACGCCGCGTGCAGCCAGGCGCCTCAGCTTGCGTGCGGCCCGCGGGGTCACGTCGCACGCGGCCGGCACGGTCGGCACGGGCGGGCGGCGCAGTGCCTAGGTGCGGTACTCCCCGTTGATCTTGACGTAGCCGTGCGTGAGGTCGCAGGTCCACACCCGCGCGTGGGCATCGCCAGCGCCGAGCGAGACGGCGACGCCTATCTCGGGCTGCTCGAATCGTCGCAGCATGTCGCCCTCGTCCATGGGGACCGGAAGCCCCGCGCGAAGCACGGGCACGCCCATGAGGTCGATGTCGACCGCCTCCTGCGAGAAGGGCACCCCGCACTTGCCGGCAGCCGCGGCCACGCGGCCCCAGTTGGCGTCGTGGCCAAAGATGGCGGTCTTGACCAGCGGCGAGTTCGCAATGGCAAATGCCACCTTGTCGGCGTCTGCCTGGGTGGCCGCGCCAAGGACGTCCACGGTCACGAGCCTGGTCGACCCCTCACCGTCCGCTGCTATCTGGCGGGCGAGGTTGGTGCAGACGCCCTTGATGGCAGCGGCGACGGCCGGGAAGGCAGGGGAAGCCTCGTCTATGGCGTCGCCACCGGCGGCACCCGTGGCAAAGAGGATGCAGGTGTCATTGGTGGAGGTGTCGGAGTCGACGGTCACCTTGTTGAAGCTCTGCCGCACGGCCGAGAGGAGCGCGGAGCGCGCGGCTTCGGGCGTGAGCGGGGCGTCGGTCGAGAGCACGCAGAGCATGGTCGCCATGTTCGGCTGTATCATGCCGGAACCCTTCGCGAAGCCGCCCACATGCACCGTGACGGCACCGCCGCCTGCCTGGGGTGCGGGGCCGACGAGGGCGGCCTCCTTGGGGTGGGTGTCCGTGGTCATGACGGCGCAGGCGGCGTCGTGGGCCGCCTCGGGCGTTGCCGCCAGCGCGCCCACCACGGCGGGCACGCCCGTCATGTATGGCTCGAGGGGAAGCTGCACGCCGATGACGCCCGTCGACGCCACCAGCACGTCCCGCTCGTCGCATCCCAGCTCCCGTGCGACGAGGGCGCAGGCCTTCTCGGCGCAGCGCAGGCCGGGCTCGCCCGTGGCGGCGTTGGCGTTGCCCGAGTTGAGCACCACGGCCCGGGCATGACCAGAGGCGGCGCGCCCCCTGCTCACCTGCACTGGCGCGGCGCAGAAGCGGTTCTGCGTGAACGTGGCGGCGCAGGCGCTTGCCTCGTCGGCCACGACGAGCGCAAGGTCCTTGCGCTGGGGGTTCCTGCGAAATCCCGCGGAGATGCCTGCGGCGCGCATGCCTGCGGCGGCGCAGACGCCTCCCTCGCAGGGGGCGAAGCCGAACGATTGGGGCGCGTCATCCTGCATGGGAATGGCGAGTGGATTGCAGCTTGTCATGGTGGGCCCTTCTGGACGGGGACGCGCCGCATGCGCGCCCGGGATGGACGATGCGGGGCCCTGCGCCCGTCGACGGGCTCGGCCATGGGCCTAGATGAGCGGGGCCGTGGCCCCAATGCCCTGGGTCTCGGGAAGGCCAAGCACGAGGTTCGCGCATTGCATGGCCTGGGCGGCGGCCCCCTTGCCGAGGTTGTCGATCGCGCAGGACGCGATGATGACCCTGCGTCGTCGGTCATCGAGGGCGACGCCAACCTGGGCGCGGGCGGTCGCGGCAACGGAGGCGGTCTGCGGCATGTGGCCGGCCGGGAGGGTCGAGACGAGCGCCTCGCCGGCATAGCGGCGCTCGTAGGCGTCCTGCACGTCACCTGCGGTGACGCCATCGGCCGCCGTCATGTACACGGTGGCGAGAAGGCCGCGGGTGAGCGGGGCCAGGTGCGGCGTGAAGACCACGCTCATCTCGCGGCCGGCGCCCTGGGTGAGCGTCTGCTCGATCTCGGGCGTGTGGCGGTGGCGGGCCACGCCGTAGGCCTCGACTGACTCGTTGGCGTGGCAGAAGTGCGTGCGGGCGTTGGGCGAGCGGCCCGCGCCGGAGACGCCGGAGATGGCGTCGGAGATCACGAGGTCGCCCTTGGCGAGGCCGGCCTCGAGCGCCGGGATGGCGGCGAGCGCCGTTGCCGTGGGATAGCAGCCCGGCACGGCGACAAGGACCGCCTCGCCCCTCGCGCGGCGCTCCCCCAGCGCGAGCAGCCCCGCGCGGTTGAGCTCGGGCAGGCCGTAGACCGTCTGGCCGAGAAGCTCGGGGCTTGTGTGGGGCGTGCCGTACCACTGCTCGTAGACGGCCGCGGCGTGCAGGCGGTAGTCCGCCGAGAGGTCGATGACGGTGACGCCCAGCGCAAGGAGCTGGGGCGTGATGGCAAGCGAGGCGGTGTGGGGCACGGCGAGGAAGGCGATGTCCGCGCGCCGGGCGATCGACGCGGGCTCGGGGAGCGAGAGCACGAGGTCGCAGGCACCCTCGAAGGCGGGGTACACGTCGGCGAGCCTGGTGCCTGCGGCCTTGCGGTCCGTCGCCATGGCAAGCTCCAGGGACGGGTGGCCCAAGACGATGCGGCACGCCTCGACCCCAGCGAACCCGGTTGCGCCCACGACGCAGGCCCTTATGCGCTCCATTCTCTCAATCCCCTCATAAAACGAATAAACAATGTGCTATATGCAGAATTACCTTTGTTTATTGGGTGCAGGATAGCACAGGCGCGCAGAGCGGCGCCGCCGGTGGCAATCTGTTCTTCTCCCTGACACAATCAGGGTCGGCCTTGGGCCCCCGGCGTCGAACCGCGCGGCCGGCCTCCTGGCGTCGGGCTCCGCACGGGCAACCCCCGGCCGGCCCCTGGCAACGTCCCTCCGCGCGGGCAACCCCCGGCCGGCCCGCGCGGGGCCTCACTTGGGCAGAGTCCTCACGTGCGCCCGCGCAGGGCGCGCCCTATCGACTTCAGCACCTCGCGGCGAGCGCTGCCGATGGGCGCAAGGGGATCCACCACCTGGCGAAGCGGGCTCCTCTCGCCCACCGCCCGCTCGTGGCCCGTGATGTCGCCAAGGCTGCGACCGCCGCCCCTGTGCGCCACGACTGCGCCGAACGCGGCCGCCTCGGCCTCATGCCTGCTCAGCCCGGCGATGATTGCCTCGTAGAAGGGCGTCTTGCGCGCATAGCCCCAGAAGTGGTCGGAGAGGTCGATCCACCCGTGCGTCCATGGCTTTGCCGCGCCGGCGAAGTGTACGATCCTGGGGTTGCGACGCGATGCCAGGTAGGCGTCGTAGACGGCGGCCGGCGCATGGGGGTAGAGCCTGGTCGCCCTCTGGAAGATGTCGTTCGTGACGTTCCACGAGGCGTCGAGGTAGGTGACCCTCCCCTCGCACTCAGAGTTCAGGATGTCCTGGTCGTTGTAGATGAAGTCGGGGCGCTGGGACACCTCGAGCCATTCCGGCACCGTGTGCAGCTCGCGCATCGCCCGCGTGTTGAGAACCAGCACGCCGGCCTGGAAGTAGTCGTAGGGGTTCCTCATCTTGAGGACGTCTTGCGTATAGCGCATGCGCTCGCCGTCCGGCAGGTTGAGGTTGGCGAGGTAGTCGACGTCGCGCGTCGCCGCCACCAGGCTGTCCCCAAGGTCGGTGTCGAAGAGCTGCGCCACGTCGCCCTCGACCACGAGGTCCGAGTCAAGGTAGAGCACCTTGTCGTAGGCAGAGAGGACCTCCTGCACGAGGAAGCGGTAGTAGGTCTCCACCGAGATGTGCTCGTTGTTGGTATCGAGGTCATACCCCTTGACCAGGTGCCACACGTCGAAGAAGGTGATGCGGGCATTGGTGTGGCGTCCCAGGTACGCACGTATGGCCGACTGGTGGTCGCCCGAGATGTCGTGCGTGAGCACCACGACGTCGTAGAAGCGCCCTGGGTTGGCGTTCTCGAGCATCGACTCGATGGCGACGGTGAGGATGGGCGCGTAGGCATCGTCGGCGGCGAAGACCACGGGGATGACGTTGGGCGCGTCCGCGGATTCGCGCTCGATGAAGAGCGGGGTGAAGGCGGGCTCGGGCTCGGGGTGCTCGAAATGGACGCACTGGAGCTGCTTGGTCTTCCACGCGGCCCCAGCCCCCGTGCGCATCGCGTGCAGGTACCACACGTTGAAGAGCCGCTCCGCCAGGTGTCCCGGGGTGCGCATGGCCTCGCGGCTGTAGGTGGACATGTCCGTCTCGCGGACGAACTCCTCCAGCACGGGGAAGAGGAAGTCGCAGTAGGACGAGAAGATCTCGCGGCGCATGATGTACATGTTGCAGAAGCAGGAGCGCGCGCCGGCGAGGAACGCATCGAAATCCTGCGCGTAATCCGGGAAGAGGCGGCCGACGATGTCCACGCAGCGGGCAAGGTCCTGGATGTGCAGCGCCGGCGCGGCGGCGTAGTGCTCACGCGGGGTCGTGAAGTCGCCCGGGAAGTCCGCAAGCCGCTTGAAGCCCGTGGTTATCACGTCGTAGCCCTCGACGCACGAGCGGATGCTGGCGTCATCCAGGCCATAGCGCAGGATCGCGTCGTCATCGATGAGGTCGTCCATGACCTCGCCGTAGGGGTTCTCCTCGTAGACGTCGGGAGAGAAGTTGAAGTAGCGGCGGTAGTGGCAGAAGCCGATGTAGGGGGACGTGGTGTTCTTCCACGCCCAGTACTGCGTGGTGAGCTCGCAGTACATGGGGTTCTTATCCGAGATGTTCTCGCCCTCGTCATCGTGAAGCGCCCAGCCGAAGCGGCACGACCTGTTGCCGGGGCCAACCTGGATGGGCTGGAGGATGTCGCCTGTGGGCACCACGACGTCCTTGTGCGTCGTCACGAGGATGCGGATGTCCTGGGAGGCAAAGCCGGCCACGTGCTTTCTTTGGGCAAGCTGCGTGAGGTGCGCGGCCGCCCTCGCGCGCATGCGGCGAGCGCGGGAGAGGTCTGCGGGGTCGGCGGCAGCGGGATCGATGGCGGCATCCGTGCGCTCGGCGACGGACACGAGCCTGTGGAGGCGGTCGTCTGTCGGCGGGAGCTCGCCAGCGCTCGCAAAGCGGTAGGCGCGGTCGCGCACGAAGCGCCAGAGCTCGCGCGCGGCGGCGGCGGGACCAAAGGCGTCCGCAAGATGGGCCGACCCCTGGTCCCACTCGGACGCGGGCACGCGGTCGAGCAGGTCGTTGGCGAGGAGCTCGAGCATCTTGCGGCGCATGCCGGAGAGGGAGGACGCGAGCTCGGGGCGCCCCCCGCGCGCGGCATAGGCCGCCGTCGCATCGATGCAGGCGCCGAACTGCTGGCAGAACTCGCCAAAGCGCGAGGCCGTGATGCCGCTCACGCCCGTGACGCCCACGCCGTAGTGGTAGATGTAGCCCCTGCACGTCTCGAGCCCCACGGAGCGCCGCGCCATGTCGGAGACCACGAAGACCTCGTAGCCATCCTCGGCGCGCTCGAGGCGCTCGTCGGTCATGGCGGCAAACGCGCGCTTGAGGAGGTCCGTCCTGTAGAGGCGCTGCGTGGCGCGCCAGTCGACGAGCTGGCCGCGCGACTCGTCAAAGATGTCGAGCAGGACGTCCGCGCCCTCTGCCACGCCGCTGGGACGGTTGACGAAGTCGGCAAACGAGCGGGCCGCATCGTCCGTGACGCCGTTCTCGCCCACCACGGTGATGCCGACGTGGAAGACGTCGGCATCATTGTCCCTTGTGGCCTGGTCGAGCTCCGAGAGGAACCCGGGCGCCAGCTCGTCGTCGCCGTCGAGGAGAAGCGACCACTCCCCCGCCGCCGTCTCGACGCCCGACTTGCGCGCCAGGTGGAGGCCGCGGTTCTCGCCGTGATGAATCACGCGGATACGCGGGTCTTCCTGCGCGTAGGAGTCCGCAATGGCTCCGGACCTGTCTGTTGAGCAGTCGTCGACGACGATGGCCTCCCAGTCCCCGAGCTGCTGGGCCTTGAGGCTGTCAAGGCATCGCCCGAGGTAGGCGGCCACGTTGTAGGCCGGGACGATCACGGAGATTCTGGGCATTGTCCCTCCAAAGGACTGCGTGCGAGCAGGTGTCTTTCGCGGCAATGATACCATTGCCTAGTCGATGCTCTTCAGGCTCTCCACCATGTCCACGGCGTCCAGGTGGCGGCGCATCACGAGCATCACGAGCAGCGTGAACCCCATCGTGAGCGCAAAGGCAAAGCCGTAGCTCGTCGCGTGGATGGTGCGCCCAAACATCACGTAGTCCACCTCGGCGGTGGTGACCACGAAGTTCTCGAGCCACGTTCCCAGAAGCAGCCCCACCGCGTCGCCGATGGCCGCCGTGATGCCAATCTCGCGGAAGATGTAGGCGTGTACCTCTCGGTGCGTGAAGCCAAGCACGCGCAGGCTCGCTATCTCGCGCACGCGCTCGGCCACGTTGATGTTCGTGAGGTTATAGAGCACGATGAAGGCGAGCGCCGCCGCAGAGACCACCAGCACGACGACGACCGCATCCACCACCGCGAGCATGGACCGGTAGAGCTCGATGGTCTCGGACGAGGAGGCCACGGTGGAGACGGCGCCCTCCTCGTGGAGGGCCTCGGAGAGTGCGGTGCGGCCGTCCGCGTCAAGCGTGGTCGCAACCAGGATCGTCGAGAAGGGCGGCTCGTCCGCGTCCACCTTGCCCCAGGCCTCGCGCCCCACGTAGACGCTGTTCCCAACGTAGTTCTCGCAGATGCCGCTCACCGTAAGCGCATGCCCGTCGCCCGTGGCGTTGCCGGCCTCGTCCACCTCGCGGAGCACCACGGTGTCCCCCACGGCGATTCCCAGGCGGGTCGCGAGCTTCTCGGTGATGACAACGGAGCCGTCGTCGAAGGGGATCTCCTCCCGCGTGACGCGGTTGCGCAGCGCCACCGCGCCGGCAAAGGTCGACGCATCCTGAGGCACGACGGCGTTCGCGTGCAGCGTGTCCGAGGCGCCGTCGCTGGCGCCGGCGCGCATGGTGACCTCCTGGACGCGATCCTCGCGCGTCACCTGGCCGGTCGCGGCGAGGATGCCCTCCACGGCCTTCATGTCCTCATCGGTCGCGTCGTCCTTGAGCCCCACGGTGGTGTCGTAGTGGACGATGGGCCCGTACTGGCAGTCGATGATGTCCCAGATGGCATCGTGGAGGCCAAACCCCACCAGGAGCAGCGCCGTGCAGCCCGCCACGCCCGCCACCGTCATGGCAAGGCGGCGCTTGTAGCGGAACATGTTGCGGCAGGTGACCTTCCACGAGAACGAGAGCCTGTTCCAGAGGGGGCGGATGCGCTCCAGGAGGATGCGCTTCCCCGGCTTGGGGGCGAGCGGCAGCATGAGCCGGGCGGGCGTCTCGCGCAGGCTCGAGACGACGGCCCCCCAGGTGGCAACGAGCGTCACACCTACCCCCACCCCGCCCGCCACGAGCGCCACCGCAGGGTCCACGGGCAGCGGCCACGCCATCGCGGGCACGGCATAGATCACGCCGTAGGAGGCCATGACGATTGCCGGAAGCGCCTGCGAGAGCACGGCGATTCCCACGATCGCGCCGCCGAGGCTGGCGATGACGGCATAGGCGAGGTAGCGCAAGGCGATGCGGCCCTTGGAGTAGCCCAGGGCCTTGAGCGTGCCGATGAGGACGCGGTCGTCCTCGACCATGCGGGTCATGGTGGTGAGCGCCACGAGCGCGGCGACGAGGAAGAAGAAGACCGGGAAGACGTCTGCGATCCCGTCCATGCGGCGCGTGTCCTGCATGTAGGTCTCGACGCCCTCGTCCTGGGTGCGGTCGAGCAGGTAGACGTCGGGCACCTCGAGGGCGTCCACCTTGGCCTGGGCGTCATCGATCTTTGCCTGCGCGTCGTCGAGCCGGGACTGGGCGTCTGCCTCCTGCTCCTGGTAGCTGGTAAGGCCCTCCTCGTAGCTCTCCTTGGAGCTTGCCAGCTGGTCCTCGGCGTCCGTGAGCTCGGACGCGTTCTGGTCAAGCGTGGCCTGCGCGTCCGCGAGCTGCGCCTGAGCGCTCGCTCGCTCCTGGTCGAGCTGGGCCTGGGCGGCGTCCAGCTGCGCCTGCCCGTCGGCAAGCTGCGCCTGAGCGCCCGAGAGCTGGTCCGCACCCGCAAGCGCCTGGCTCACCTGCTCGAGGGAGGCCTGCGTCGAGGCAAGCTGCCCGCGCAGCGCCTCGAGCGTCGCCGGGTCGGCTGCGTCACCAAGCGCCTCGAGGGCGGCGATCTGCTGCTCAATGGCGTCGATGGCGGCGCTCGCCTGCTCCTTCTGGGCGGCAAGGGCGGCGGACGCCCCGTCGAGCGAGGAGGAGCCGGTCTGGGCGAGCAGCGCGGCCGTGCTCGCCTCGAGCTCCTGGCGCTTTTGGTCGAGCGTGGCCCGGTTGGCATCTATCTGTCCCTGGGCGTCCCCGAGGCGCGCGCGTGCCGAGGCGCGCTTCTGCGCGAGCTGGGCCTTGCCATCCTCGAGCTGGGACTTGCCGGACGAGATCCGCTCCTCGCCTGCGGCTATCTGCTGCGCCGCCTCATCAAGCTGCGACTTGGCGTCGGCGAGCTGCGACGTGGCGTCCTCGCGCTCCTGGTCGAGCTTCTGCTGCGCGTCGTCCACCTTGGACTGCGCCTCTTGGCGCAGGTCGCCGAGGCGGGCCTGCGCCAGCTCGCCGAGCCGCGCGGAGAGCGCCTCTCTCGTAGGCGAGATCGCCTCGTCGTAGGACGCCTCCCCGCTCACGGCCGCGGCCGCCCCGTCGACGCCGAGGTAGAGCGTGGTCCAGGGATAGTCGTCCGAGAAGGCCGAGGGAGGCACGTAGGCCACCTGCTTCACGGAGCCGTCGCCCAGGGTCGTCGTGCCGAAGTTGCCCGTATATGGGTAGCTGGGCGAGCTCATGAGGCCGACCACGGTGAAGGTGCGCGACGAGAGCGTGCCGTCCAAGTCGTCCATGCCGTAGAGGACCTCCACCGTATCGCCGACCTCAAGGCCCGGCATGGCCGCGTCACCGTCGAGCAGGCACTCGTCAGGGGACTGCGGCCAGCGTCCCGCCGTCAGGCGCACGCGGTTCAGGTAGGACGCGGCGGGGGAATCGACCCTCTCGGCGGACGCCACGGTCGCGGCCTGCGCCGCGTCCATGTCGAGCGAGGCCACGCGCACGGCCATCTGCTCGTTGCCGATGCGCGCCATCACGTCGACGGAGCTTGACGGCATGACCGCCGTGACGCCCTCGACTGCCGAGACGCGCGCGGCGTCATCGTCCGAGAAGCCCTTCGTCGAGACGATCCTCAGGTCATAGAGGCCACAGCCGTCAAACCAGCGGTCCGCGGCAAGGCGCATGTCCCGACCGGCCATCTGCAGGCCGGCCAGGAAGCCGCAGCCCAGGGCCACGATGCCCGTGATGGCGAGGAAGCGCCCCATCGAGCTGCGGATGCTCCTCCACACGCTGGCTGTGAACGGCGAGGCGGCCACCCCTACCACTCGACCTCTGCCGCGTCGAGCGGACGCGCGTTCGTCTCGACGCTTTCGGCTCGGCCCTCGCGCACGCGGATCACGCGGTCTGCGATCTGGGTGAACGCCGAGTTGTGGGTCACGATGGCCACGGTGCGGCCCCGCTCGCGGCAGGTGCGCTGGAGAAGGCCCAGGATCTGCTTTCCCGTCACGTAGTCGAGGGCGCCCGTGGGCTCGTCGCAGAGCAGGAGCTTGGGATTCTTGGCAAGCGCGCGGGCGATGGCAACGCGCTGCTGCTCGCCACCGGAAAGCTGCGCCGGGAACATGTCCTTGCGCGAGGCGAGGCCGACCTCGTCCAGCATCTCGGCGGCCGGCAGCGGGTCCGTGCAGATCTGGCTCGCAAGCTCGACGTTCTCGAGGGCCGTGAGGTTCTGGACCAGGTTGTAGAACTGGAAGACGAAGCCTATGTCATGGCGCCGGTAGAGCGTGAGGTCGCGCTCGGAGAGCCCCGAGACCTCGCGGCCCGCAAGCAGGATGGTGCCCGAGGTGCAGGCGTCCATGCCGCCAAGCATGTTGAGCACCGTGGTCTTGCCGGCGCCGGACGGCCCTACGATAACGCAGAGCTCGCCCTCCTCGATGTCAAAGGACATGCCGGCCACGGCATGCACCTCGATGCTACCCATGCGGTAGGTCTTGCAGACGTCCTTGAACTCAACAAATGCCATGTCGCATACCCAATCCCGGCGGCCATCCAGCCATCAGTCGTTTGGTCCATTATGCCCCGGGATTGTGATGTAGGGCAGGCGGCACTGGGTGAGGCCACGGTCTTGGCCCGTGGGCGGTCCCTTCCTCCTGCTGGCGCTCGCGCTCGGCGAGCATGGCACGGTATCCCCTGAGCGGATCGAACGGCGAGAAGATCTTCGCCCGCTCCGAGAGCGGCATGGGCCGGCGCGGCGGCGCGGCGTTGCCGGCGGCTGGGCTATTCCCCACTTCGGTGGCCCCCAATCTGGAGGTTGCGCTCGCGTGCGGTTGCCTCCGGGAGAAGGTCGACGCCCTTGAGCAGAGAGTTCTTCCCGAACTTGTGCCTCACGGCGCTGACGGCCTCCTGCCTGCGGCGCTCGCGGGCGTCCGCCTCGGGCGTGGCGAAGAGGCTGCCCTGGACGCCGGGCGCGCCCTCGGGGAGCACGCCCGTGGCTGTGAGCCCCAGACGGTGTACCGGGCGCGAACGGTCGACGGAGGCGTCGAAGACGCGCGTCGCCGCCGCGAGGATCTGCTCGCGCGAGCTGGTGGGGACGAGGAGGCGCTCGCCTCCGCCGGCGGAGGCGACGGCGCGGTACCACGCACGCGGGTCCGAGCGGTCACGGATGCCCGCGCGTTCCTCGGACGAGAGGTCGTAGCCCACGTACAGGCTCACGCCGCTGGCAACGAGCCGCTGCTCGACGAGGTCGAGCGCGAGGGCGTCCGCCATCTCGCGCGCGATGATGCGCGCGCCCGCAAAGTCGCGGTTGCGGCCGAGGACCTGCGCCGTCGAGACGGAATGAGAGCCGGGGCGATAGGCCTTGATGTCCGCCATGGCCACGGGCTCCACGCCCCAGGCGTGGTCGATGAGGATCTCCGCGTCGACGCCAAACTCGCGGTAGAGGGGCTCGGCGGGATAGGTGGCAACCTGCCCCATGGTGTGGACGCCCATGGCGGCCAACCGCTCGGAGATGCCAGGCCCCACGCGCCAGAAGTCCGTGATGGGGCGGTGATTCCAGAGCGTGGCGCGGTAGGTCTGCTCGTCAAGCTCGCCAAAGAAGTCCCCGCTGTGCTTGGCCGTGATGTCGAGCGCGACCTTGGCCAGGTAGAGGTTGGTGCCCAGCCCGCAGGTGGCGGGAATGCCCGTGGTCCTCGCCACGTCCTCGCGAATGCGCTCGCCCAGCTCCCGGGCCGTGCAGCCATAGAGGCCGAGGTAGCCCGTGATGTCCATGAAGGCCTCGTCTATCGAGTAGACGTGGATGTCCTCCGGGGCAATCCAGCGCAGGTAGACAGCATAGACGTCACACGAGCGCTCCATGTAGAGCGCCATTCTCGGCGGCACCATCACATAGTCGATGGCCTGGGGAATCTCGAAGACGCGGCAGCGGTTGCGCACCCCGAGCGCCTTCATGGCGGGCGACACCGCAAGGCAGATGGTCTTCTCCGTGCGCGAGGGGTCGGCCACCACGAGGCGGGCCGCGAGCGGGTCGAGCCCGCGCTCCACACACTCGACGCTGGCGTAAAAGCTCTTGAGGTCCACGCAGAGGTACTGGCGCTTTGGCGCGCACGCCGCAGGGGCGTCTGCCACGCTAGCCCTCGAGGACGATGCCGGGCTTGAGGTCCTCGACGGCGGCGTCGCCCAGGAAGTGGCGGACGATCTCCAGGGCAAACGGGATGGCCGTCGCCATGCCCTTGCTGGTGATCACGTTGCCGTCCACCACGACAGGCACCTGCGAGAGGATGGCGCCGTTCTCGACCAGCACGTGCTGGAAGCCGGGGTTCGCGGTGGCGGGCCGGTTGGTGAGCACGCCCAGCTCCGCCAGGATGGAGGGGGCGGCGCAGATGGCGGCCACGCCCTTTCCGGCCTGGTCGAAGGCCTTGACGGCAGCGGTCAGGGGCTTGCATGCCTTGAGGTTGGGAGCCCCCGGTATGCCGCCGGGAAGCACGAGCATGTCATACTCGTCGAAGGAGAATCCCTCGTCCTCAATCGAGCGGTCGCAGGTGATGGTGACCTGGTGCGAGGAGGTCACGGTGCGCTCTGGGGTAATGGAAACGGTGTCTACGGGAATGCCGGCGCGAAAGAGCAGGTCGACCACCGTAAGGCCCTCTATCTCCTCGAGGCCGTTGGCGGCGAACACCGCGACGCGCTTATCGGTTGACTGTCTGGACATAATGCGCTCCCCTCGTCTATTGCTCGTCGATGCCACTGTTGATGGCGTCGGCGATGGCCTGTGGGTCATCGGAGCCGCGCACGAGGTCCTTGAAGTCATCCTTCATGAGGAGAACGGCGGTCTTGGACAGCAGCTTGATGTGCGTGGTGCCAGCCTCTCCGGCGGGGACCAGCAGCGAGATGGCGATGTCGACGGGCTTCTCGTCGAAGGAGGGCCAGTCGAGGGCGCGGTCGTTCTTGAAGACGATGACGGCCGCCCTCTTGATGGAGGCGTCCTTGGCGTGAGGCACGGCAAACCCGTCGGTCATGCCCGTCTCGCCCATGTCCTCGCGGGCCATGAAAGCCTTGTAGACGGCATCGGCATCATCGGTGACGCCAAGCTCGACTGCCTTCTGGGAGATGAAGCGCAGCACCTCGTTGCGGCTCTCGGCGTGCTGGTTGACAAAGACGTCGTTGGAAGTTACGAAATCGCTCACTGGGCACTCCTTTGTGACGTAGGGAGACATGGACCCTCGCGCAGGCGCGATGACCCCCATACATAATAGTAGCAAGGAGGCCCGCCGCGCCCAGGAATTGAAGTCAGATAAGGACCGCCTAGGCCACGGGAAGCCCCCTGCCCAGCGCCATGAGCGAGAAGGCCCTGGCTGCCGCAAGGCGATAGTTCCTCTCGGCATGCGCCAGGGCATCCGCCACGTCACCGCAGTCCATGACCGTGGGGACAAGCACGTCCACGCCCATGCCCATGAGGTCGAGGGCGCCGGGGTCCATGCCTCCCACAAGGGCGATGCAGGGTACGCCCGCCCTCTTGCACCGCGCCGCCACGCCCGAGACCACCTTGCCGTGGGCCGATTGCGCGTCCGCGTGCCCCTCTCCCGTGATGCAGAGATCCGCGCCGAGAAGCGCCTGGTCAAGCCCAACGACGTCGAGGACCCAATCGACGCCGGGGACCGACGTGGCCCCGAGGAAGAGGCGCGCCGCCGCGCCCAGGCCGCCGGCGGCGCCGTCGCCGGGGTGGTCCGCGCCGCGCCCGAGCGCGCGCTCGAGCACGCGCGCGTACGATGCCATGCCGCGCTCGAGCTCCTCGACCTGCTGCGGGCCGGCGCCCTTCTGCGGGGCAAAGACGCGCGCGGCGCCGCGGGGACCGAGGAGCGGGTTGTCGACGTCGCACAGGAGACGGAAGCGTGCGCGCGAGGCGAGCGGGTCAAGGCCGGTAAGGTCGATGCTCGCCACGCGGGCAAGGTCTGCGCCGACGCCCGCAAGCTCCCCTCCCGCGGCATCCAGAAAGCGCACGCCCAGCGCGCGCATGGCCCCCATGCCGCCGTCGTTGGTGGCGCTCCCGCCGATGGCAAGCGTGACCTCGGTGGCGCCGTTGCGCAGCGCATGGAGCACGAGCTGGCCCGTGCCGTAGGTGCTGGCAAGCCCGGGGTCTCGCTCCGCATGCGTGAGCAGGGGGAGCCCCGAGGCCGCCGCCATCTCGACGATTGCGCGGTTCCCGGGCAGCATGCCGTAGACCGCCTCGACGGACCTGCCGAGGGGGTCCGCCACGCTGGCCTCAACGCGGGTGCCCCCAAGGGAGGCCACCACGGCATCGACGGTCCCCTCGCCTCCGTCCGCCACGGCGAGCCCGGTGCAGGCCGCGCCGGGGAACGCGCGCGTTGCCTCCTCCTCGAGGATGGCGGCCGCGCGCGCCGAGCCGATGGTGCCCTTGAGCGAGTCGGACGCGAAGACGAACCTCATGTGCGCTCCCTTCTCCGTGCGCCTCTTGATGTTTGCGTGCCATACGGCGACGACCGGCCAGGCGCCGCCATGTGCAGGAGGGCCATACCGGTATCTTTCCCATTCTTGCGGCAGAAAGCGGGCCGCCCAGGGATCCGGACGGCCCGCGTCGCGCATGGCGTGGCTAGCGGGCGCTCTTGAGGATGCTCACGATGTCCTCGACGTGTAGCTGCATGAAGTTGCCGGCATGATCGCCGCCGCGAGCCTCGACGGCGCCCTCGGCCATCTCCCGGATCTGCTCATCAGTGGGATCGATGCCCAGCTCGTGCAGGCTTGTGGGCATCCCGATGGCGTGGCACCACTGGTCCCACGCCTCGATGCCGCGAAGACCGGTTGCCATGGGGTCGTGGAAGTCATTCTGAACGCCCCACACGTTGACGGCAAACTGAGCAAAGCGCTCGGGGTCGACGTGTATCACGTACTTGGCCCAGCTCGACCAGATGGCCGTGAGGCCGGCACCATGGGCAACGTCGAACATCGCGCCCATCTCGTGCTCGATGGCATGGCAGGCGAAGTCGCTCACCCTCCCGAGTCCCGTGAGCCCGTCATGGGACTTGGCGCCAGCCAGCAGCAGGTTCGCGCGGGCGGTATAGCTCGTGGGATGGGCGAGGGCCTCGGGGACCATGGTCTTGACGGTGCGGAGAAGCCCCTCGGCAATCTCGTCGGTAAGCTCAACGTCACGCTCGGTCGTGAAGTAGCGCTCCATGGTGTGCATCATGATGTCAGCACCTGGCGCGGCCGTCTGGTAGGGAGGCAGCGAGTAGGTGAGTTCGGGGTTCATGACGGCAAAGAGGGGTCGAGCGCACTCGTGGTTGTAGGAGCGCTTGAGGATCTTGGGGCCCATCGTATCGATGTTGATGACTGTCGAGTTGGACGTCTCGGAGCCGGTGCCCGCCAAGGTCGAGATGGCGCCGATCTTTGCAATCTTGTCGGTCGACGCCTTGCCAAGGAAGAGGTCCTCGAGGTCGAAGTCGTTCACAAGGCCGTAGGCAATGGCTTTGGCGGAATCGATGGCCGAGCCCCCTCCAATGGCCAGCACGAAGTCAACTCCCTCCTGCTTGCAGAGCTCGACGCCCCTCTTGGCAAGGGATAGGCGCGGATTGGGGACAACGCCATCGAGGTCGACGTACGAGATTCCCTCGGCCTCGAGACCCTTGTGTACGCGGTCGAGAAGCCCCATGGTGCGCACGTAATCCCCGCCCCAGTGGATGAGGACCTTGTGACCCCCAAATTCCTTGATAAGCCTGCCGGCCTCGTTTTCGGTCCCCTTGCCAAAGAGGATCTTCGTGGGAACGAGATACTCGAAGTTGGTCATTGCTGGCTCTCCTTTCGTATTCCAGGTCTTGTGGCTAGTCCTTCGTGAAGTACATCGAGATGCCCTGCCCGCCTCCGATGCACATGGAGACCATCGCATCGCGCTTGTCCGTGCGGGCGAGCTCGTAGGCGCACTTGATGACGAGGATGGCACCGGTCGCTCCGATGGGGTGTCCAAGGGAGATGCCGCCGCCGTAGATGTTGAGCCTTTCGGGGTCGAGCGCGAGATCGCGGCTCACGGCGACCGACTGGGAAGCGAACGCCTCGTTGAGCTCGAACATGTCGATTGCCCGCACGTCGATTCCGAGCTGGCTGCACAGCTTGACTGTGGAGAAGTAGGGGCTGTAGCCCATGAGCGTGGCGTCATAGCCCGCGACGGCCCATCCACGGATGGCGAGCATGGGGACGCACCCAAGCTCCTCTGCCTTCGAGCGCCTCATCATCACCACCGCCGCGGCGGCATCGTTCAGGCTCGAGGAGTTGCCCGCGGTCACGCTGCCCGTGCCGTCAGTCTCAAAGCAGGGCTTGAGCCTGGCGAGGCTCTCGACGGTCACGCCCTCGCGCGGGCCCTCGTCGATGTCGAAGACCGTCACGGCCCCATGACGGCCCCTGACCTCGACAGGGACGATCTCGGGCTTGAACACGCCGGAGGCAACCGCCGCGCAGGCGCGCTGCTGCGAGCGGGCGGCAAAGGCGTCCTGCTCCTCACGGCTTACGCCAAACCTCTTGGCGACGTTCTCGGCAGTGACGCCGTTGTGGTTGCCGTCAAGCGGCCAGACGAGGGCGTCGATGACCCCGTCCTCGAACTGCTTGTGGCCCATGCGGGCACCCCAACGCGCCGATGGCACGTAGTACGGGAGCGTGGAGAGGGACTCCGCGCCGCCGGCGACGACGATGTCGCGAAAGCCCGTCTGGATCTCCTGCAGGCCATCGGCGATTGCCTGGACGGACGAGCCGCACTGACGGTTCACCGAGTAAGCGGTGCATTCGTTGGGCATCCCCGCTTTGAGCGATATGGCGCGAGCCAGAAAGCCGTTGGGGCCCCAACCGCCAACGTTGCCGATGATGACCTCGCCCACCTTGCTCGGATCGACGCCGGAGCGCCTGACGGCCTCCTTGACCGCAATGGCTCCCAGGTCAATCGTGGGAACGGTCTTGAGGCTCCCCCCGAACTTCCCGATGGCGGTACGCGCGCCCGCGACGATCACAACGTCGTCGGGGCTCTTGTCAAACTGCTTGTTGCTCATGGGACTCTCCCTTCGTAGCGCCTGCTTGGCTTGAGGCCGGCACGGCAGCCCCCGCTCTTCCCTACTCGTAGTCATAGAAGCCGTGACCGGCCTTGCGACCGAGCTTGCCGGCATCAAGCAGCTCCTGGAACACGGGAGCCGGACGATACAGGCCATCGTGGCCATAGCCCTCGTAGAGGTTCATGAGCGAGGCGTACACCACGTCGACGCCCGAGAAGTCCATGAGCTCGCAGGGGCCCATCGGGTGGTTGCAGGCCAGCTTCATTGCGGTGTCGACGTCCTTCGGGGAGACGCCCTCGGAGACGAGCCAGGCTCCCATGTTCTCGTACGGGTTGATGATGCGGTTGACGATGAAGCCGGGGGTGTTGGGGGCGTCCACGGTCGTCTTCCCAATCGCCTCGGCGAGCTCCTTGGCCTTCTCGTACGTCTCCTCCGAGGTCTTCTCGCCGCGGACGAGCTCGACGAGCCTCATAACCGGGGCGGGATAGAAGAAGTGCATCCCCATGACCGATGCGGGACGCTTTGTCGCCAAGGCGATCTGGTCGATGTCGATGCCAGACGTGTTGGTGAGAAGCACCGCGTCTGCATCTGCGACCGCATCGGCCTTCTCGAACGTCGACTGCTTGAAGTCCAGGCGCTCGGGGACGGCCTCGATCACATACTTGGCACCAGACAGCTCTCCATAGTCGGTCGAGTACGTGAGGTTGCCCAGGATGGCATCGCACTCGCCCTGGGTGATCTTGCCCTTTGCGGCCTTCTTCTGCACAAGCTTGCCGACAAGCGCCTTGGCCTTGTCCAGCGGCTCCCGGGCGATGTCGATGTTCACAACCGGGAAGCCGGCAGTCGCGCAAGCTTGGGCAATCCCAGAGCCCATGAGTCCCGATCCAATGACCGCAACCTTTACCTTCTCCATGTCCTTAGTCCTTTCCTAGAGTGTCAAACACGTATTGGCCGCGGGCCAAAGGGGCCTGCCTTGCGCCAAATCCCTCCAAGAGCCCGCAGGGTCCATCCTGCTCAAAGAGGCTTGTACTCATGGTTGTGAGGTCGTCCGCAACGATGGGTGAGAAGTCCATCATGTCGAGCACCTGCGTCTTGAGGTCGATGCCCGGGGCGATCTCGACGAGCCTGACGCCCTCGGGCACCAGTTCGAAGACGGCCCGCTCGGTCACGACCACCACGCGCTGGCCGCTCTTGCGGGCACGTGGCCCGTTGAAGGAGACCTGGCGCACGCGGCGGACCATCTTTTTCACGGCACCCTCCTTGAGGATGCGCAGCTCGTTGCCATCGAAGCTGTACTCGGTGCCCTTGGCCGTGAACGTGCCCAGGTAGACAACGCACTTTGCGTTCTGGGTGATATCGACGAAGCCGCCCGCTCCGGTACACCTCTCGCCCATCTTGGTGGAGTTGACGTTCCCCTCTCCGTCGAGCTCTCCCAGTCCCATATATGTGACGTCTACGCCAGCCCCGTCGTAGTAGTCGAACTGCTCGGGGTGGCTCACCATGGCGTAGAGGTTCTGACCGATGCCAAAGTCGATGCCGCCAAGCTGCACGCCGCCGTAGATGCCGCTCTCGACCGTGATCATGACCTTGTCGGAGAGGCCCTCCTCCGCGCAGACCCGCCCCACCATGTCGTTGGGGATGCCCGTGCCAAGGTTGACGACGCATCCGGGATACAGCTCCTGGCATCCGCGCCGCGCGATGAACTTGCGCACGTTGAACGGGGCGGGGTCGATTGCGGCCATCGGTCGCCTGAGCTTCCCCACATACGACGGATCGAAGTAGATCGAGGAGGTCATGCGGTGGTCTTCCTCGGGATTGGGGCAGACGACCACCTTGTCGATGAACACCCCCGGCACTGTCACGTCCTTGGGGTTGAGCGTACCGGTCTGGGCAACGTCACGCACCTGGGCTATGACCTGCCCGCCATAGCGCTTGGCGGCGAGAACCGCATTGAAGACCTCCAGCTTCATGGCCTCGTCCGTGGTGGTCATGTTGCCCATCTCATCGCAGGTGGTGCCGCGGATGAGCAGGGTGTCGATGGGCACCTCGTTGTACATCATGTATTCCTCGCCGTGGTAGGTGACGATCTCCACGATGTCCGGCTCGCCTTGGGTGCGCTCGTTCATCTTGCCGCCCTCGACGCGCGGGTCGATGAAGGTGCCCAGGCCAACCTTGCTCATCTTGCCCGGCAGGCCACATGCCATGGCCCGGTAGAGCTGGGCAATCTGCCCCTGCGGAAGGCAGTACGCAACCACCTTGTTGCTGGCGATCATGTCCATCCACTTGGGCTGGAGGCCCCAGTGCGAGCCGATGATGCGTGTCACCAGGCCATCGTGCGCCAAGTGCTGTATGCCGCGGGCCCTGTCGGACTGGCCGCATGAGTGGAGGAGAGTGAGGCCGCACGGGTGCCCCGTCTCGAGAAAGCGCTTCTCTATCGCCTTGAGATTGGACTCCGAGGCCGATACGAGCGTCATGCCGATCGTGCAGATGGTTGTTCCATCCGCAATGGATGCAGCCGCCTCCTCTGGGGTGACAAAGTTTGCCCGAAGGTCTCTGCTAGCCATGAGTCAAGCCTTTCTCGGTGTCTTTTCCAAAAGGGATTGGCGAACAAGCTCAAGCGCGGCGCGTCTGTCGGGCTTCTCGCCTCTCGTCTGGGGTATCTCGTCCGCAAACGCGATGTGGACGGGGATCTTGAAGTGGGCGAGCCTCCCCTTAAGCGCCAGCCTGACCTCGCCCTCTGTGACCTGTGAGCCCGCCTGCCTCACGCAGACGGCAACGGGGACTTCGCCGTAGAGCTCGTCGGGCATTCCGCAGGCACAGGCTTCGCTAATCCCCGGAACCTCGCAGAGCACCTCTTCGAGGGCCGAGCACCACACCTTCTCGCCACCGCGGTTGATCATGTCCTTCTTGCGGTCAACGATCCAGATCATGCCTTCGCTGTTCGCATAGCCCAAATCGCCCGTGAGGAGCCATCCCCCGGGGAGCAGGTCGGATGACTCGCGGTGGAAGTAGCCCTCCGTGACGCAGGTGCCGCGCAAGGCAAGCTCCCCCACTTCCCCTGCGGGAACCTCGTGGCGCCCCTCATCGAGAAGGGCCGCGTCGACTCCGGGAACTGGCTTTCCCGTGGCGCCCGCACAGATGGAGGTGGCGGAGTCCCAGGGAAAGAGAAGCGCCGGCGAGCTTGTCTCGGTCATGCCATAGACCACCTGGAATGTGGCCGTGGGCATCCAGTCATGGAATTCACGCATCTTTGATATCGGTTCGTAGCTCGAGCCGGAAAGCATGGCACGCACGCTTGGGAGCGAGGGGAACTCCGCCCTCAGGGGCAGGAGAGCGGCGAAGCTGGTCGGCGAGCCGTGCAGGTAGGTTATGCCCTCGTTGCGGATGCACTCGAGAACCCTCCTGGCATCGAACCTGCGATGGAGGTACACGGTCCCCCCAGCGTAGACGAACTGCGCCATGAGCGCCACCAGTCCCGTGACATGGTAGATGGGGATGGGCACCAGGCAGGAATCCTCCGGGGTCGTGCCCATGAGCCGCTGGTAGACCATGGTGGCGAAGATGAGGTTGTAGTTTCTGAGGACAACCCCCTTCGCAGCAGAGGTCGTCCCGCTCGTAAACATCATGACGGCGGGGTCCGCCTCGCTTCCAGAGCAGCTGGCTGCCGGACGGGCGTAACCGCAGATTCCACCAAAGCCGTAACCACGCTCAACCCCACGGGACCAGATGCACATGTCTGGGCCCACGGGGAAGCTCGCCGCCCAACCCTCAAACTCCTCGCCGGCAATCACGGCGTCTGGCCTGGCGATGTCCAGGAGCGACGCCACCTCGCGCTCGCGGTATTTGGTGGGTAGGGGCACGCAGACCGCCCCAAGCTTCGATATGGCGTAGAAGGCAACCACAAACTCGAGGTCGGCGTGCATGAGGAGGGCTATGAGGGAGCCGTGCCCAAGGCCCTTTTCGGAAGCAAGGTAAGCGGCGAAGTCATCCGTCAGCGAGAGGAGGCGCTCGTAGGTCGTGCGCCGTCCCCAGTCATCGACGATGGCCGTCGCCCGGGGATTGGAGGATGCCGTCTCCGCCAGCTGATGGTAAAGGCTGGGCGCCATGTCGTCGAAGGCATACAACGCCTTGCCCGACACGGAATGCGTCGACATCCCCCGCTGGAGTGACAGGCTCCAGCAGTCCCTTCCGGATATCATCTTTGACCACCTCCAAGGCGCGTTGGTGTTCCAGCAATCCAGACCCTGAGTTTCTGTGGGTGCCGGCAGGCTAGTCAGTCGCCTCGAGCGTCTCCTCGCCAAACCGGTAGCGACCCGATGAGCCAAACAGCCTCATGTAGTGCTTGAGCCAATCAGACGCCTTGCTCTCGGCGGCACGAGAGAGAAGCATGTAGTCAGGCCTCCTTTCGGCAGCGAGTTCCTCGCGCAAGCCGCGGACATACGCGGCGGAATAGTCGGTCCAAAGGTTCACCTTGTTGATGCCGCCCTCGATGGCCTTCCTGAAGTTCTCGTCTCCCGAACCGGAGCCGCCATGCAGCACCAGCGGGTAGTCTCCCACCGCCTGCTTGAGCTCGCGCAGGCGGCCAAAGTCGAGCCTGGGGACAAAGTCCTTGGGGTAGTTGCCGTGCGCCGTCCCAATGGCAACTGCCAGGGCATCGCACCCGGTTCTCTCGATGAACTCGACGGCCATGTCCACCCTGGTGTACATGTCCGCGCTGCGACCGTCACCGGCGGCAGCCTGGCCAACGTGGCCGAGCTCCGCCTCGACGCTCACACCGTGAGCATGGGCGAGGGAGACGACCTGGGACACGCGGCGAATGTTCTCCTCGAACGGAAGGTTCGAGGAATCGACCATCACCGACGTATACCCCGCCTTGATGCAGCGGCAGATGTCCTCGAACTCGATGCCATGGTCAAGCTGCAGGGCCACGGGAATATCGAGGGGCTCGGCAGCGGCACGAACCATTGCCGCAGCGACCTCGGGGGCAATGTGCATGTTCATCTGCCTGGGCGAGATGTCGATGAGGACGGCGGAGCGCTCTTCCTGCGCCGCCATGAGAGCGGCCCTCATGGTGTTGAAGTCTGGGCAGTTGGGAGCAGGAACGGCATAGCCGTTGGCACTTGCGTGCTTGAGCATTTCGCTAACTGAGACGTACATGGAATTGTCCTTCCAGTATTTGAGCCAGCCTGTCTCTCCGGCTGTGCGTCAACGTATGTGGAAGTGCCCCCGAAAGGGTGGGGGCGCCCGCAGGCGCCCCCACCGCATCGCTCTTGGTCTAGCCCAACAGCTTGTCGAGGACGCCGTTCTGCCCCATCTCCTGCTCCGCGGAAATGGGCTTGCGAAGGAGGAAATAGAGGACACCTGTAACCAGTGCGCCGATGAACCAGAACAGGACGAACTGGAGCGGGTTGCTCATAAGGGCAATGACGAACACGCCGCCATGAGGAGACGGGGACTCAAGCCCCGTCATACCAGCAAGGCCGCCAGAGATCGCGCCGCCAATCATGCAGGGGACGAGGCAGCGCCACGTATCCTGCACGAGGAACGGAATCACGTACTCTTGGATGTAGCAGCAGGCGAGGACAACGCCAGAGATGGTGGTGTCGCGCTCCTGCTGAGTGAACTTCCTCTTGCCCGTGAAGCGATCGATGATCTGGGCGATGCAGACTCCAAGCGGGTTCTGCATGCCGCCACACATCTTGCATGCGGTGGGACCATAAATGCCATCAGCGTTGAGTCCGTTGGTCACGAGGGCGACCGCCTTGGAGATGGGTCCACCCTGATCAATGGACATGCCGGCGCCGATTGCCGCGCCAAAGACAAAACCGCCGACGCCCTGCAGATTGGTAAGGACGGAGGTGATGACACCCATGAGCCAGCTAATGGGCACCCCAATCACATACCACATGAGCAGGGATGTCACTGCCGTCGCCACAACTGGAATGACCAGGATCGGGAAGACCGACTGTAGGGAATCGGGGACGTTCTTGGACAGGCCCTTAAGCCAAATGACCAGATACCCTGCAATGATGCCGCCAAGAACGGCACCGAGGAAGCCGGCTTTGATGGTGTTCGAGATGACGCCAACGGCAAATCCGGGAGCAAGGCCGGGCTTGTCCGCCATTGCATAGGCGATGTAGGCGCCGATGATGGGAACGCAGACGTTGAAGATTGCGCTGCCGATGGCATAGATGACCATCGCAGGCGTGTACTCGGTGTAGGCAAGGCCCGCCATCTCGTTGCCAACGTTGTAGCCGCCCATCGCCTTTGCAATGCCCCAGAGGACGCCGCCACCGACGATGAAGGGGATCATATAGGAAATGCCCGTCAGAACCGCGTCCCACACAAACGCACCCTGAGACTGCTTCTTGGCACCCTTGCGCTGAATCTCGGCCATCTAGCCAATCGCCTCCAATAGCTCCGCCACGACTTCCGCGGCCTTATCCTTCGTCATGACTTCCTTGGTCTTGCAGCTGAGCGTGGGGACTGGATCAAAGCGCTCCTTGCCCTTGATCTTGACGTCCGCGGCAATGATCGCGCCGTCCGCACGAGCGATGTCCTCGTCAGTGATGACATGCTCGGCACCGGTCGCCCCCTGGGTCTCGATCTTTGCCTCGCAGCCCGCCTCCTCAAGTGCCGCGCGCAAAGAGTCCGCTGCCATGAAGGTGTGCGCGATGCCAATCTGGCAAGCCGTGACGCCCACGATGTAGCTCTTCTGTGCCATCCGCCCTTCCTCCTCTCCCGTAATCCTCATGAGTGGCCATCTCCTCACGTCCTTGCGCTGGTGCCATCCCAGAGGATGACTTCGCATGGCTGAATCATATTTCCTTCACAGTGTTTGACCGACGTTATCCTCATTTTGACAGTATATTCACTATTTCATCATTTTTTGTTCTTGTATTTGTTCTATTAATTGGTTGATAAGGACGTTTTTTGGCATTTAGTCCATAATATATTCATATTTAGAGGCTTCTAGGCCCGCACTGCGGGCGACATGCTTAGAATGCAGGCACATGGAATGCGGAATCGTTGGAGGGAGACAGCGGTGAGAGCCGGGAAACAGGTTTCAGACACAAGCTTCGCGGTGAGCAATGACGTCATCATTCATCTGCTGCTGATATTCATGGGTGCCTGCATCCTGACCGCGGCGATCCTGGCGGCGACGCAAAGCCTGCCCTACGCCCCCAACCCGGCCCTCATGAAGTACACCACTGGCTACCTAGGCATTCCGTTTGCGATTCTCTTCATCGCGTACAACGTACACAGGATCGTGAATCGCCATAATGCCATCCTCATAGACGAGAGCGGCGTGACCGATCACACGACATCATTCTCCGCCGGATTCATCGCCTGGGATGACATCAAGGAGGTTTACCTTCTCCGCCTTCATGACGATGACTACATGTGCGTGGTTCCCTCCGACTTTGATGCGTGGTACGCAACGCTCAACAAGCGCCAGCAGCGCCTTGCCAAGGCGAACATGGGCGCTGGCTTTGCACCCATCCGAATCCAATTCAAGAAGGTAACCGAGAAGGTCAAGTCGAAGGAGGGCGTGGCCTTCTGCAAGAAGATCCAGCCCAAGAAGGTCACCCGCGTCAGAAAGCCCCGGTACTAATGGAGGAAGCCCTCCTCAAGGTGCTGTCATTTGCCCTCGTCATCTGCATAGGCGTCGCCTTCTCCAGATCGGGATCCCTTGGGGATGGGGCCGGGCGCCTCGTCTCCAAGGTCGTGTTCAACCTCACCCTGCCTTGTGCCATCGTGAGCGCCTTTGGATCGGCTGAGTTTCACGCGGATCTGCTTGGGCTCACGGCGCTCGGTCTGGCGATAACGGCTCTCCAGTTCTTTCTCTCGTTTCTCGTCTATAGAAATCTCGGCGAGAAGGAGCTCACGTATCAGCTCTCAAACGTGGCCGGGTACAACATCGGGTGTTTCGCGCTCGCTTTTGTTCAGGCGTTCTTCCCGCCCTCGGCCGTTATTGCCGTATGCCTTTTTGACGCGGGAAACGCGCTCATGGGAACCGGCGGAACCCTCGCCCTCATAAAGTCGCTGGTCCTAGGAGACGAGGGCCAGGGCAGGGGGCGGGTCTTCGTGAGGACGCTCTTCTCCTCCGTTGCCTTTGACGCATATGTGGCACTCATCCTTTTGGGGTCCTTTGGCATCAAGGTCCCAAACGGGGCCATTCAGCTCATCTCGCCCATGGCAAACGCAAACGCGTTTCTCTCCATGTTCATGATTGGCCTCATGTTCAAGACGTGCTTCGATGGGGCGGGCAGGCGCGAGCTCACAAGGCTTCTTGTCTGGCGCTATGCCTGCGCCGTGCTACTATCTTTCTCAGTCTTTCCACTTCTGCCCCTGGGCGATGAGGTTCGCACGATCCTTACGATATTGGCGTGGGCCCCCATCCCCTCCACCGGGCCGGTATATACGCTTTGGTGCGGCGGGAACGAGGGGCTGGCAAGCATGGCAAACGCCATCAGCGTGCTCATTGGAATCGTGGCGACCACGATTGTCATGGCGTCGACGGGGGTCCTCGGTTGAACATACTCTGCTTTGGCGAACCCCTCATCAGGCTTGCAACCACGGGCTACGAGCGCCTCGAGGACGCCCACACCCTCGAGGTCACCTATGGTGGCAGCGAGGCAGTTGTTGCGGCATCGCTGGCGTCCCAGGGAGAAAACGTCGCCTTTGCCTCAAAGGTGTCTGCAAACCGCCTGGGGACAAACTCCCTCATGATGCTCGCCCGCTGCGGCGTTGACACGTCGCGCGTCCTCAGATCAGACGAGCGCATGGGCCTCTACTATTCCGAGCGCGGACGGTCGATAAGGCCCTCCATCGTCACGTACGACCGCAGTGGAACCGCCATGGCCATGGCGTCCCACACCGATTTTGACTGGGACCGCATGCTTAACGGCATCGACCTGCTGTTCTTCTCCGGCGTAACGCCCGCCATATCGGAAGAGATGTACGAGGCGTGCAAGGAGGGCCTCTACGAGTGCCGTGGCCGCGGGATCCATGTGGTGTGTGACCTCAACTACCGCAGCACGATGCTAGAGCCAAGCATCGCCCTTGAGCGTATGCACCAGCTCCTGCCCAACATCGACGAGCTCATCGCCTCGGAAGATGACATCCTCTCGATAACGAGCGCCAACATCCCAAGAAGCGAGACGTTTGACTACTGCCTCACCAGGTTCAAGGGGCTTCTCCTCGACTACCCGCTTCGCGAGGCGTGCTTTGTCATCCGGCAGAGCGACCGCTACGACTTTGGCAGCTTCCGAGGGGCGCTTCTCGTCCGCAACGGAGAGTACTTCTCGAAGACGCAGAGGGCCGCGATCACAGACCTCTCGAGCAGCGGAACCATCTTCGCAGCGAGCATGGTCCATGCGCAGAGCTGCAAGTGGGACCCGCAGTTCTGCATCGACTACGCAACCATGGCGAGCGCCTACAAGGCCACCATTGCCGGAGATCTCTGCTTCGCGACCGAGACCGAGCTGGCTAGCCTGCTGGCGGATACCGCACAGCCGTCGATTCGCCAGTAGGCCCCGTTAAGCCACGCTTCCCGATCCCCGGGCGGACCCAGGATGCCCTTGGGGCCATCCTTGAGCGAGGCGGTGCCGTTGGGGCTCTCTCTGCCAGATGATCTACACCGGGCAGGTCAAGAGGGCCCGCTTGTCCACGGCGTTGACGTGGCCGTCGGCGGCGGCCGTCGGCACGACCCTCTCGCCCCATACGCCCTTGGGTAGAATTGAGCGTGCAACAGACGCGCCGCAGAGCGGCGGGACGGAGAGGAACGCCATGGCCGACGAAGAGAAGATCAGGCGGGAGATGGACGAGGTGCTGCACGGCCGCTCGAAGGCAGCGCAGGGTCCGGCCGGCTTCACGCAGAACGAGTACACCAAGATCCACCACGTGATTGGGGTTATCTCCGGCAAGGGCGGCGTGGGAAAGTCGTTTGTCTGCGGCAGCCTTGCCATCGAGCTGGCGCGCTCCGGCGCGCGCGTGGGCATCCTGGATGCAGACATCACCGGCCCTTCCATCCCCAAGATGCTGGGGCTGGCCAGCGAGCGCGCCACCGCGGTGAACGACATCCTGGTGCCCGCCACTACCAAGGGCGGCATCGAGGTCATGAGCGCCAACCTCGTCCTCGAGAACGAGACCGACCCCATCGTGTGGCGCGGGCCCGTGATCGCCGGCGCCCTGAGGCAGTTCTTCGAGGAGTGCGCCTGGGGCGAGCTTGACTACCTGCTCGTCGACATGCCCCCGGGGACGGGCGACGTGCCCCTCACCGTGTTCCAGTCCCTGCCCATCGAGGGCGTGGTGGTTGTCTCCTCGCCACAGGACCTCGTGCAGATGGTCGTGGGCAAGGCGTTCAACATGGCGTCCATGATGAGCGTGCCCGTGCTTGGCCTTGTCGAGAACATGGCGTACGTCACCTGCCCGCACTGCGGCGAGAAGATCTGGCCATACGGGCCAAGCCGCCTTGCGCGGACGGCAGGCGAGTACGGCATCGATGCCCTGGGCGAGCTGCCCATCGATCCCGCGCTTGCCGCGGCCTGCGACCATGGCGCCCTCGAGGACGAGCTGCCACGGGGCTTTTTGCCCAAGGCGGTCCAGGCCGTGGTCTCCACCTGCGAGCTCGACGACGCGAGGGCATCGTCGGGGACGGTGGAGTAGCGCATGTCCCCTCGGACGAGAAACGCATCGCGCGCGAACCGCAGGCCGTCGCGTCTGGCACGGGAGCGCGAGCTTGTCGCACGGGCCCAGTCCGTCAAGGTTCCCTCCCAGGCAGACGTGGCCATTGCGGGCGGTGGGGCATCGGGCCTCGCCGCCGCCGTCACGGCCGCCGAGGCGGGGGCGCGCGTGGTTGTCGTGGAGCGCGGGCTTGCGTGCGGCCGCAGCATCCTCGCCACGGGCGGCGGGCGATGCAACCTCGCGAACGCAGACCTCTCGGCCGAGAGGTACCGGAACCCCAGCTTCGTGTCCGCCGTCTGCGGCAGGCGCTTCCTCGCAGACGTGCGGGACTTCTTCTCGGCATGCGGGCTTGCCGTGGCTGAGGAGGAGGGCGGCAGGCTCTACCCCGTGACGCGCGAGGCCTCCTCCGTGCGGGAGGTGCTGGTGGCGCAAGCCCTCAAGGCCGGCGCGACGCTTGCGTGCGGGCGCGAGGCCTCTGGCATCTCGCGGACGGCAGGTGGCTTTTGCCTGGAGCTGGCCCCCGCGTTCGAGGGCGGTCGGAAAGAGGTGCTTTGCACGCGATCGATTGTGATCGCGACGGGAGGCGGCGGGGATTCGCTTGCCGGCGCCCTGGGCCTTCCCCTGGTGGCCACGCGGCCCGCGCTCTGCCCGCTTGCCTGCGAGGGGCTCGACTTCCCCGCGCTCGACGGGCGGCGGGCCCGCGTTGCGGCGACCCTCGTGCGGGATGGCGCTGCGATTGCGCGCGAGACGGGCGAGCTGCTCTTCAGGCCATACGGCATCTCCGGCATCGTGAGCTTTGACCTCTCGCGCAGCGCACAGCCGGGAGACAGGCTGATGCTCGACCTGCTGCCCGAGGTGGACGCGCGCACGGCACGCGAGCTCGCGGCGCGCGGCGGCACGGCGGGGCTTCTCAATGACGCGCTGGCCGCCCAGCTGGAACAGCGAGGCGGCCCCCCAGGGGACGTGGCGGCGCGCGCGAAGGCGGTCGAGCTTCTCGTCACGGGCACCGCAGACGAGGGGCGCGCCCAGGTCACGGCCGGTGGCATCGACGTGGGGGCGCTGGATGTGCCGACGCTTGGATGCCGGGCGGCCCCCGGGGCGTTTGCCTGCGGCGAGGCCGTCGATGTGGACGGGGCCTGTGGGGGCTACAACCTCGCGTGGGCCTGGAAGAGCGGCATGGTTGCAGGGGCGTCGGCCGCGCGCCTGGCTGGGAGGAGATAGCGTGATAGAGGTATCCGGCATACGCATACCGCTCTCGCAGCTGGACGGCACCGACGCCCGCGAGCGGGCCGTTGTCCGCCGGGCGCTTGCTCGGCGCCTGCGCGTACGGCCGGAGGAGCTTGGTCGCGTCACGCGGCGCAAGCGCTCCATCGACGCGCGCAAGAGGGGCGACATCCAGCTCATCTTCACGCTGCGGGCAGAGCTTCCCGGTGGTGGGCCGGCGGAGGGGGCGCTTCTCGCCGGGCTTGCCTCCAGGCGCGAGGCCGGTGGCACGCGCCTGGTCGAGGCCGCCGACAAGGGCTTTCCTGAGCCGCTTGCGTACGTGCCGCAAGGCCGGGGCCCCATCGTTGTCATAGGCGCGGGCTGCGCCGGCCTCTTCTGCGCGCTCTCGCTTGCGCGCGCGGGCCTGGAACCGCTCCTCGTCGAGCGAGGCGACGACGCCGCGCGGCGCTCGCGGGTGGTGCGCCACCACGACGAGACGGGCGAGCTTGACCCCGAGAGCAACATCCAGTTTGGCGTGGGCGGTGCCGGGACCTTCTCCGACGGCAAGCTCCAGACGGGGACCAAGAGCCCCTTCCACCGGCTGGTGCTTAAGACCCTTGCGGAGGCCGGGGCGCAAAGGCGCATCCTGTGGGACGCAAAGCCGCATGTGGGAAGCGATGTCCTGCCCGACGCGGTAACGCACGTCGTCGAGATGATCGAGGCGGCCGGAGGAACGGTGCGCTGCCGTTGCCGCTTGGTCGACCTTGACGCGGGGGCCGGGCGCGTGCGCGCGGTGACGCTGCGCTCCGAGGACCCGGACACGGGGATCGTCACCGAGGAGCGCGTGCCCTGCTCGAGGGTCGTGCTTGCCTGCGGGCATTCGGCTCGCGACGTCTTCGGGCTGCTCCACAGGCGTGGGGTCCCCATGGAGCGCAAGACCTTCGCCATGGGCGTACGCATAGAGCACCTCCAGGCAGACATCGACCACGTGCTCTACGGATCGTCGGCCGGCAATCCCGCGCTGGGCGCCGCGCCGTACAGCCTTGCCGTACACCTGCCGTCGGGACGCTCGGCCTTCTCGTTCTGCATGTGCCCCGGCGGGTATGTGGTCTCGGCCGCAAGCGAGCAGGGCGGCGTCGTGACCAATGGCATGAGCTACTCCGACCGCGCGGGCGAGAACGCAAACTCCGGGCTGCTCGCCAACGTGTTCCCGGAGGACCTTCCCGGAGACGACGTGCTTGCCGGCGTCAAGCTACAGCGCACATGCGAGCAGGCGGCGTTCGAGGCTGGTGGGGGCGGCTTCGTCGCGCCCGCGCAGCTGGTGGGGGACTTCCTGCATAACAGGCCGTCCTCTGCGGGCGGAAGCGTCGTCCCCACGTATCCGCGCGGCGTCGCCTGGGGAGACGTCTCGCGCTGCCTCCCCTCCTGCATCACCGAGACCATCCGCGCGGGCATCCCCGAGATGGGCCGCAGGCTTCGCGGCTTTGACCGGCCGGATGCCGTGCTCACGGGCGTGGAGACAAGATCAAGCTCGCCCGTGCGCGTGACGCGCGGGGAGAGCCTGCAAAGCGTGGGCGTGCGCGGGCTCTGGCCCGTGGGAGAGGGCTCCGGCTATGCCGGCGGCATCATGAGCGCCGCCGCCGACGGGCTGCGCGTGGCGGAGGCCGTTATCGCCGACGTGACGGACGAGCTGCGGGGATAGCGGGGACAGCGCTGGTGCGGATGACAGATCGCGATCCTAGCGCCGCCTGAACGTCACCGACCTGTTGAGGGCAAACTGCATGAGCCCCGCAGTCACAAGCGCGGCGAGCTTTGCCACGGGCGGCGTGGAGAGGGGCGCTGCGGCATGGGCGGTGAGGGCGGCGATGACCAGCTCCTGCACGAGCATGCCGCAGAGGCCCACGCAGATGAAGACCGCGTAGCGGCGGGCAGGGCTATCCGTCACATGGAAGGTGTGCCGACGGTTGAGGATGAAGCTCAGCGTAAGGCCAGCTGCCACGCTCGCCACGTTCGCAACAAGCGGCCCCACGCCGCCCAGCGACGTGAGAGCGAGAAAGACGAGCATGTCAACGCCCGAACAGACGCACCCAAAGAGCGCATACGAGACGAGCTGTCTAAACGCCTGGCGCATGTCCCGCCGGCTTTTTACTTGTCCCTCACTACGTCGGTGAGGCGCTTGAGCTCCTCGTCCTGGTTCATGCCCGTGAGAAACGCCACGCCGTTGAAGACGGGAACGTCGAACTCTCGCTCGGGACGGACCACGGCGACGTATGCATCGGCATCCTTGAGCGCCTCGTCGAGGTCGGCGACGGGGACTGCCGTGACGTCCGCCGCGACGCCCTCGGCCTCAAGCAGCTTCTTGAGCTTGTAGGCCACGGTCGCAGAGGTTGCGACCCCGGAACCACATGCAACAACTATCTTCGCAGCCATGATGCCTCCTTGGTAGGTTGACAAGCGTCACGCAACGCATTCCCTCTTGTCACATCATACCCCAGGCGCAGCCCGAAACCCCCAGGTGCCGGAGTGTCAGACGCGGGGAGAAGCCTACAGTTCCAGAAACTCTCGCGGAAAGGCCGTTACCGCACCCGCAGAAGGCAAAGTGAGGGAAGGCACCAACGCATACCCCCAACACACGGACGGCCAGCGCTAGCGCTTTCCGCGGTACTTGCGCCTTGTGGCATGCGCGCTTCCCTTTCTCGCGCCGGCCTTGAGGCGCTTCATGACCTCTTCCTCGCTCGCGCCCTCGAACTGGCTCTTCAGCTCGACGAGCTGGTCGCGGATGCGTGCCGCCTGCTCGTACTCCATGTTTGCCGAGGCGCTGGCCATCTCCTCCTCGAGCGAGGCGATGACGCGCATGACCTCGTCACGCGGAAGCCTTGAGAGCTCGGCGGCCACCGCCTCGGCCGTGGACAGCTCCGCGGGAGCCCCCTGCTCCTCGGCGCCCTCCCCCGACGCGGTGTAGAACGCGCCGTCCTTGCGCTGGCGCTTCCCCACGTTGGCCTCGGCCTCGGCGAGAAATCCGGAGATGTCGCTTATCGCCTTGCGCACCGTCCTTGGCTCGATGTGGTGCTCCTCGTTGAACTTCTCCTGGAGGGCGCGGCGGCGGCGCGTCTCGTCGATGGCCTCGCGCATGGAGTCCGTGACCTCGTCGGCGTACATGATGACCTCGCCCGAGACGTTGCGGGCCGCACGTCCCATGGTCTGGATGAGCGAGCGGCGGTTCCTGAGGAAGCCCTCCTTGTCCGCGTCCAGGATGGCAACGAGGGAGACCTCGGGGATGTCGAGGCCCTCGCGCAAAAGGTTGATGCCCACGAGCACGTCGATCTTGCCCTCGCGCAAGTCGCGGATGATGTCCACGCGGTCGAGCGTGGCGGTGTCCGAGTGCATGTAGTTGACGCGGAACCCCCCGTCCAGGAGGTAGTCGGTGAGATCTTCGGCCATGCGCTTGGTGAGCGTGGTGACCAGCGCGCGCTCGTGCCTGCCGACGCGCTCGCGGATCTCGGAGATGAGGTCATCTATCTGCCCGTGGACGGGCCGCACCTCGATCTTTGGGTCGAGGAGGCCCGTGGGACGGATGACCTGCTCGACCTCCTGCTGCGTCACGGACTCCTCATAGTCTCCCGGTGTGGCGGAGACGTAGATGAACTGCGGAATGCGCGACTCGAACTCGTCGAAGCGCAGCGGCCTGTTGTCCAGCGCCGAGGGCAGCCGGAAGCCGTGCTCCACCAACGTCACCTTGCGCGAGCGGTCTCCCTCGTGCATGCCGCGGATCTGCGGGACCGTCACGTGGCTCTCGTCGATGATGCAGACCATGTCCTTGGGAAAGTAGTCGATGAGCGTGTAGGGAGGCTCGCCGGGGGCGCGGCCGTCGAGGTGGCGCGAGTAGTTCTCGATGCCGTTGCAGTAGCCCATGTTCTCGAGCATCTCGAGGTCGTAGGCGGTGCGCTGGGACAGCCTCTCCGCCTCGAGCAGCATGTTGTTGGCCTTGAGCTCGGCCACGCGCTGCTCAAGCTCCTCGGATATCGTCTTGAGGGCATGGGTGACCTTGGGCCGCTCGGTGACGTAGTGCGAGGCGGGCCAGATGGGGATGGCGTCAAACTCGCGCACGACCTCCCCCGTCATGTTGTCCACCTCGGCGATCTGCTCGACCTCGTCGCCAAAGAACGAGACGCGCAGGGGGTTCTCGGCATAGGGGGGGAATACGTCCACGGTGTCACCGCGCACGCGAAAGGTGCCACGCTGAAGGTCGTAGTCGTTCCTGTCGTACTGGATGTCTATGAGGCTCCGTATGAGGTCGTCCCGCTCGAGCGGAACCTCCTTGTCCACGTTGGGCGCAAGGCCGGCGTAGTCCTGGGGGCTGCCGATGCCGTATATGCACGAGACGGACGCCACCACAATCACGTCGCGTCGCGAGAGCAGACTCGAGGTTGCCTGGTGGCGCAGCTTCTCGACCTCCTCGTTGATCGAGGCGTCCTTCTCGATGTAGGTGTCGCTCTGGGGAACGTAGGCCTCTGGCTGGTAATAGTCGTAGTAGCTCACGAAGTAGACCACGGCGTTGTTGGGGAAGAGCTCGCGCATCTCGCTTGCCACCTGGGCGGCAAGCGTCTTGTTTGGCTCCATGATGAGCGTGGGCCGCTGCACCGCCTCTATGGTCTTGGCCATGGTGAAGGTCTTGCCCGAGCCGGTGACGCCCATGAGCGTCTGATAGCGCAGGCCACGCTCCACGCCATGCGCGAGCTTCTCTATTGCCTGAGGCTGGTCTCCCGCAGGCTCGAAGGGCGAGACGACCTTGAACGGCGCGCCGGCGCGCTCGACGCCAAAGCGCTTGAGCTCTCCGCCAAAGCGCTCCCCCGTGTTCAAAGGCACCGCCATGGACCTCCTCCTTTCCCCAGGGCCAGAGTATAACAGAACGGTTGTTCTGTTACCAGCTTGGTGCCGATCATCTCTCCGCCTCCCACATCGGCTACTGGTCGACCATCAGCCCCGTGGGATAGCTGTCGCGATACCCCTGGTACGCATCGTTCACGCGCCGCAGGTACTCGCGCGTCTCCGCGTAGGTGATGTTGTCGGCAAGCTCCCCGGGTTGGGCGAGCCATTCCTCGACCTTTCCCATGCCCGCGTTGTATGCGGCGATAACCTCGTCCGTCGAGGAGAGGTTTTTCTCGAGGAATGCGAGGTAGGCAGTGCCGTATTCGATGTTCGCGGCAGGGTCGAGAAGGTCTGAGGGATCGTAGGCGCCCGGGTCGACAAGCCCCATGCGCGCAAGCTCCGAGGATGTCTGCGGCATCACCTGCATGAGGCCGATGGCGCCCGCCGAGGACTGGGCGGCCTCGTCCCAGCCGGACTCGCACTTGATGACGGCGGCGACCAGAAGCGGGTCGACGCCGTGGCGCTCCGCAGATGCCTGGATGTCCTGGACGTGGCTCACGGGGTAGAGCGTCCGGCGCGCAAGCGTCGCGGGCGTGAGGGCAAGGACGACGCACGCGATGACCGCCGCGCCGGCCAGCACGAGCAGGGCCACCCGATGCCGCCGCCAGGGCCGGCGGCCCCGTGGGCGGCGCTGCGCGCGAGGTCTCCCTGCACGCCGCCTTCCGCTTGTGCGAGAGGGGCGGCCGCTCATCGTTGGTCCCCCATCTCGCTGCCTATCCGCGCCGGACGGTGCCGCCAACCCGCCCGCTCTCGCGCATCCCACCATGAGCGGACCTGCGCGGCCAGGTCCTTCTCGCCGTCGGCGTTGTCAAACACGACGTCCGCGTGGGAGCGCAGGTACTCGTCGGAGGGCTGTAGCGCCACGCGACGGTCGAAGTCAAGCGGGTCCATGCCGCGCCCCCGCGCGCGCTCGCGACGCACGCCCAGAGGCGCGATCACGCAGAGGACCTCGTCTGCCAGGGGAAGCATGGCCTCGACCCGGTCGAGCAGCGGGACCTCCACCACGCAGACGGCAGCGCCACCCCTGCGCCCCTCCTCGCCGAGCGCCTGCGCGAGCGCGGCCGAGATGAACGGCAGCTCGATCGCCTCGAGCCGGGCTCCGTCCACAGGCGTGGCAAAGGCCCTTCGGGCGAGGAGCGCACGGTCGATCTCGCCCGTCAGAGGGTCTGCCAGGTCTTCTCCAAAGGCACTGGTCACGGCAGCCGAACAGGCGCTGCCCGGCGAGAGCGCGCTGCGGGAGAGCTGGTCGAGGTCTATGCGCCTGGCCCCCAGGCCCTCCAGGACCCGGGCCGCGGTCGACTTGCCCGATGCGATGCCGCCGGCGAGAAACACCTTGTACACGCGTTGCCTCCTGCTGTGATTTCGCTGCGTTCAGGGGACACCATCATCGCACGCGCAACGGCATGCGGGGCGCGCGGTCGGCCGCCTCGCGAAAACCCAGGCATGCGCCGGCGGGCGGTCGGCCACCACGCCGTGCCGCCTACGACTTCACCTCGAACTTCCCGTGACACTTGGGGCAGGTGACGCGAAGCTTGCCCTTCCCTCTCGGCACGCGCACCCTCTGCCCGCAGGAGGGACACGCCGCGTGCTTGTAGGCGCGCAGCTCGTGCGCGGCGCGGCGCGGATCCCGCAGCCACGGCCTCGCAGGGCCAAGGGCCTTGAGGAAGGCATTGTTCTCGGCCATGCGGGCGTACACGTTCTTGGAGCACATGCGCCAGACCGCATAGGCCACGAGCGCCATGGAGGCCCAGCTGAGCCAGCCGATACGGGCGAAGACGTCGATTACGGCGAGCACGACGGCAATCCAGACGCAAAGGCTGGCAAGGTCATCCGGCCCGCGGCGGCCACTCATGAACTCCTGCGCCCTGCGGTTGAAGTCGCCCTGTGCCATGTCTCCCCTATCGCCATCGCCGTCTGTTGCGGTCGCGTGCCCGCAGGACTGCCAACGAACACATGTCTACCCAAACGGGGAGGTGGCAAACGGCATGGCCGGCGGGCATGGAGGCCCCGTGGAGCCACGGGAGAGGGCTAGGGCTGGGGCGCGGGCTGGAGCGCGGGCTGCGGCTCCGCCGATTTTAGACGGTTAGGCCCCCTAAACGTCGAAATCCCGCGGCATCCCGACGGCACCGCCGATTCCGGACGGTTAGGGCAGCCTAACCTAGTGGTCCTTGATCGAGTCGAGGAACTCGCGGGCGCGCTCGGTCGTGGGGCGCTCGAAGAACTCGTTGGGCTTGCCCTCCTCGACAATGGCGCCGTCGGCCATGAAGACCACGCGGTTGCTCACGCGGCGCGCAAAGCCCATCTCATGCGTCACCACGACCATGGTCATGCCACCGCGGGCAAGCTCGACCATGACGTCCAAGACCTCGTTGATCATCTCGGGGTCAAGCGCGGAGGTGGGCTCGTCGAAGAGCATGGCCTTGGGGTGCATGGCCAGAGACCTCGCAATGGCCACGCGCTGCTGCTGGCCGCCGGAGAGCTGGGCGGGCATCTTGTCGGCCTGCTCGACCACGCCCACGCGGCGCAGCAGCTCCATACCCTCGTCGCGGGCCTTGTCGCGCGGCACGCCCAGCACCTCGACGGGACCCATGGTCACGTTGTCGATGATGGAGCGATGGGCGAAGAGGTTGAAGGACTGGAAGACCATGCCGATCTCGGCGCGCATGGCGGCAAGGTCCTTGCCCTCCTGCGGCAGCGGCTTGCCCTCGATGAGAACCTCGCCGGAGTCGATGGTCTCAAGCCGGTTGATGGTGCGGCATAGCGTGGACTTGCCCGAACCCGATGGGCCAATCACCACGACGACCTCGCCCCTGCCCACCGTAAGGTTGATGTCCTTGAGCACGTGAAGGCTGCCAAAGTGCTTGTCCACGTGGCGAAGCTCGATGACGGGGGTGCCCTCTGCGGCGAGCGCCTCGCCGGTCTGCGTCTGTGTCAACGTAGCCTCCTTTGGCTAGACGGGACTCTCGCTCGTGCGAGAGATGATGCTCGTGCCGGAGCGACGCGCCAGCGACACCGCCAGGTGGTTGATGGCGTAGTTCACGAGGATGTAGAGGATCGCGACGACGAAGTACACCGAGACGAGCGCATCGTAGTTGGTGATGAGCACGCGCGCGTTCTGCAGCATGTCCGGGAAGCTCACGACGTAGGCGACCGTGGTGTCCTTCACGACCACGACCAGCTGCGAGATGAGCGAGGGGATCACGTAGCGCACGGCCTGCGGGAACACGATCTTCATCGTGACCTTCATCTTGCGCATGCCCAGCGAGTACGCAGCCTCGGACTGCCCCTTGGGAACGGCGTTCATACCGCCGCGGAAGACCTCGGCGAGAACTCCGGAGGCGGCAAGGCCGACTGGCAGCGTGATCATCCAGAACGAGCCCATCTTCACGCCATAGGTGGGAACCACCAGGAAGAAGAAGTAGATGAGGAGCAGGCTCGGCACGCCACGGAAGAAGTTGATGACCACGCGGCAGATGCCGGAGAGCGCGCGCGACGAGCTCATGCGCCCCAGCATGAGGAGAAAACCCAGCACGATGGCGATGAGACCGGCCATGAGCGAGACCTCGATGGTGCCAAGGAAGCCACGGCCAAGGAAGACCCAGGTGGTAGGCCGCGTGAAGAGCCCCCAGTAGCGCGGGGCCAGTTGTCCCGTGACATAGAAGCGGCGAACGACAAGGCCAATGCCCACGGCGACCAGCGCCAGCGAGATGGCCGTCCAGAGGCGGATGCGCCTGCGGGTGCGAGGGCCGGGCGCCTCGTACAGCGCGTCACGCATGGACATCGAGTTGGTTGCGCTCATCGGGCGATCCTCACCTTCTTGTCAATGGCGTTGCCAATGACGCCAATCACAAACGCCGTGCCCGCGTACATAAGGGCCGAGATCACAAAAGGCAGGATGCCGCCGACGGTGCGCGTGTTGATGTAGGAGACGAGGCCCGTGAGCTCAGGCGGCGAGAGCGGGACCTGGGATCCGAGGGCGGTGGTGAGCAGCACGGCCACGGCAAGGTTGGTCATGGGCAGGACGGCGGAGCGGAGCGCCTGCGGCATCACCACCAGGCGCAGCATCTTGCCAAACCCCATCCCCAGCGAGCGCGCGGCCTCTACCTGCCCCACGCCTATGGTGTTGATGCCGCTCATGAAGTTCTCGGACCCAAACGCCGAGGCGACGAGGATCACCGTCACTATCAGGCAGAGGCGGTAGTCCATCACCACCTTGAGGTACGGCAGCGCATACACCAGGACGATGAGGAGCGAGACGCCTGGAATGTTGCGGAACACCTGCACGTAGAGGTCGCCCACCACGCGCAGCGGCCTGATGGGGCTCACACGGAACACGGTGACGACGAGTGCCAGAAGCATGGCAAACACAAACGACACGAGCGACATCCACCATGTGCCGAGAAGCGCTTGGACGTACATGTCCCCGTACTCAGAAAGAAGCTCCGAGATGCTCAAGGCTCCCCCCCTCTCCAATTAGGGGCCAAGGCCCCCTGCGCCTTGCGACACAGAGGGCCCATACCAGACGGTACCTGGTGTTAAGCACCAATCACAGGCGGCTCGGGAACGGCATCGATGCCCGTGCGGTCACCGATGCAGATCTGCCAGAGCTTGGCCCAGGTGCCCTCGTCCTCGATCTTCTTGAGCCAGGCGTTCACGAACGCGACCCCATCGGAGTCGAGCTGCATGCCAATGCCGTAGGGATCCTCGGGACCAAAGGACTCGCCGACGAGGCGATACTTGCCGGGGTTCTTCACGATGGAGCTCATCTGCATGGTGGCGTCGATGACGTAGGCGTCGACGCGACCCTGCGCGAGGGCGGTGCGGGCCTCCTCGTCGGTGGTGAACTCCTGGACGGTCGCGGTGGGCGCGTACTCGGCGAGGATGTTCGGACCGGTAGAGCCGGACTGGGCGGCCACGGTCTTGCCGGCGAGGTCATCGACGGAGTTGACGTCGGTGTTGTCGGCGAGCACGAGGATGCCCTGGCGCGTGGAGTAGTACGGGCCGGCGAAGGAGATGACCTCCTTGCGCTTGTCGGTGATGGAGTAGGTCGCGAAGACGGCGTCGACCTGGTTGTTCTGGAGGACGGACTCGCGCGTGTCCGACGTCACCTTGGTGAAGCTGTACTTGGACTCGTCCCCCAGGATGTAGCGGACGAGGAGCTGGGCAAGGCCAGCGTCAAAGCCGCGGAGCCTGTTGTCCGTCTCGTCCAGCGAGGCGAAGAGCGTCGAGGTCTGGACGCCGCCCAGGCGGAAGGTGCCAGCGTCCTTGATATGCTGTGCCCAGGCGCTCGAGGAGACCGTGGCGTCGTCGGCGACGTCACCGGCGGCGAGCAGGCCATCGAAGGCGCCCTTGTCTATCTGGGTCGAGGCGGTTGAGTCGGTGCCCGACGCTGGCGCAGAGGACGCGCCGGCGGCGGAGTCGGAGCCGGTGTCAGAGCAGCCGGCAAGGGCAACGGCCCCTGCGGCGGCAACGCTGCCAAGGCCAAGGCGGATTGCCTGGCGGCGGCTCACGGAAGTGCTCTTGAGTGACTTCATGGGAGTCTCCCCTCTCTTTGTAGTGCGACAATCCCTCTCCCCCACTCCCGAGGGCGGCGCAGACAGGGATGTGTCCCGTTTTCCTAGTGTAGCAATCGGAATTGGCACCTTCCCACAGGGAGTTCCGATAGCTAATCATTTGGTAACCAGATACCAAATCTTTTTTTCCATACCCAAAGGCGGCCATGTTGCAACCGCCGCACACAAAAAAGCAAGGCGAGATGGGGCCTGGGTGCATGAGACGAGGGGAGCAGCCCCCTCGTCTCATCTCGGAGGCTGGGTCGCGCGGCCGTCGTGGGCGACCGCCCACATGCGAAAGGGAGCCACCCGAAGGCGGCTCCCCGTTGCTCACGCATGCGTTGTGCTGGCGCTACTCGGCGGCAGGCTCCGTCGCGGGCTCAGCGCCCTCGTCCTTCTCGGCAGGGCTGTCGCTCTCGGGCAGAGGCTTGACCTCGACCTCGGTGCCCAGGGTCTCGGCGGCGGCCTTCATGGACAGGGAGATGCGGCGGCGGTCAAGGTCGATCTCCATGACCTTCACCTGGACGGTGTCGCTAACCTGGCACACCTGCGAGGGGGCGTCCACGTGGCTCTTGGCCATCTCGGAGATGTGGACCAGGCCCTCGACGCCCTCGCCGAGGTCGACGAAGGCACCGAAGGTGACGAGCTTGGTGACCTTGCCCTCAACGATGGCGCCCACGGGATACTTCTTGACGAGGGTGCGCCAGGGATCCTCGGTGGTCTGCTTGAGGCCGAGGGAGATGCGCTCGCGGCTGAGGTCGACGTCGAGCACCTGCACCTCGACCTCCTGGCCAACCTTGACGACCTCGGAGGGGTGGTTGACGTGATTCCAGGAAAGCTCGGAGATGTGGACCAGGCCGTCGATGCCGCCAAGGTCCACGAAGGCGCCGAAGTCCACAATCGAGGAGACGGTGCCCTTGAGACGCATGCCGGGCTTGAGCTTGGAGAGGATCTCCTGGCGCTCGGCCTTGCGGGCCTCCTCGAGCACGACGCGGCGGGAGAGGACCACGTTGTTGCGGTTGCGATCCATCTCGATGACGCGGGCCTCGATGCGCGTGCCCAGGTAGGCGTTGAGGTCCTTCACGCGACGAAGGTCGACGAGGGAGGCGGGCAAAAAGCCGCGCAGGCCGATGTCGAGGATGAGGCCGCCCTTGACGACTTCGATGACCTCGCCCTCCACGGTCTCGCCGGAGTTGAACTTCTCCTCCACGCGGTTCCATGCGCGCTCGTACTCGGCACGCTTCTTGGAGAGGACGAGACGGCCCTCCTTGTCCTCCTTCTGAAGGACGAGGGCCTCGATCTGGTCGCCCAGGGAGACGACGTCGGAGGGGTCGACGTCCTTGCGGATGGAAAGCTCGCGAGCGGGAATGACGCCCTCGGACTTGTAGCCGATGTCAAGCAGGACCTCGTCGCGCTCGATCTTGACGACGGTGCCGGTGACAAGATCGCCCTCGTCGAAATCGGTGACAGTACCATCGATGAGGTTGTTCATCTCCTCGTCGGAAATATCATCCAGCGCGAAGACGGACGAGTTCTGAATCTCACTCAAAGGTGGACCCCTCTCGAAACGGGGCCCCGGTCGTCATGGTCTGCGCTTCCGCGCTCGCGCACGAACGCTGAGGCGAACTTACATGCTCTCGGGGGCCGACAGATACGCTGCATGGCGGAAGACCTTCGGCGTGCGTTGCGAGAGGGGCGGCGGACGGGGCGCTTCCCGTGAGACGCACGGGCCGTCCCCTTGCCGCGCGCGGCCAGACCCCGTCCGTCTTCGCGGGCCTCCCCTTCCTCGCCGTCCCCCTGTCCCGCGCGCGGCCAGACCGCATGGAGAAGGTTTCCGGGAGATGAACGAATGCCGGGCCTGTCGGCGATCAAAACGCCACATCACTTAGGGTGTTGAGACAATCGCGCGCAGCCTTGCGCCGGGGCGCAGGGTTCTGTAGGGTCACAGGTGAGCATCGGGGCCAGGGCAGGCCTAGCGCAGGAATGGGGGTTGACGCCATGATCAAGGCGGTTCTCTTCGACCTTGACGACACCTTGCTCGACATCAACTTCACCGCATTCATGACGCGCTACGTCGCGGGGCTCTCGGGACTTCTCGGCAGCATCTCTCGCACGCCGGCACCGCTCATGGGGATCCCCTTCACGAAGAGCTACCTTGCGCTGGAGAACCGGAAGCGCTCCGACGATCTCACCAACCACCAGCTCTTCATCCGCAAGTTCCACGCCCTCACCGGCATCCCCCTAGACGACCCCGTGATAGCAGACGCCGTCGACTGCTATGAGCGCGAGGTCGTGCCCGCCATGCGCGGCGGCATCGTTGCGGCACGCCCCCAGCGCGGCGGCCGAGAGGCGGTCGATGCGGTACACGAGCTCGGCCTCACCTGCGCGCTCGCAACGAACCCGGCCTTCTCGGGGGCCTGCGTCAAGGCCCGCATGGGCTGGGCGGGCGTCGTGCCCGGGGACTTCGTGCTCGCCTCGGACTGGGACAACGCGCACAGGCTCAAGCCGAGCGCCCGCTTCTACCAGGAGTTCATGAACGCGCTTGGCCTTACGTGCGACGAATGCCTCATGGTTGGCAACGACTCGCGCCGCGACTTCCCCCACCCCGACTGCGGGCTGCGCACCATCTACGTTGGACATGCCTGGCCGCGGCGCGCGGTGTGGCATGGCCCCATGTCTCGTCTCGCCCGCGAGCTTCCCGATGTCATCCGGAGGTTTGACGGCGAGGAGTCCAACAGGCGTGACATGGCCTCCCTCTAGCGCTACCGTTTCCTCCAACCCGTGTACGGATCCGCGCACGATGACGGCTGGAGGGCCCATGGACCGCAGCACCTACGACACCTACCTCGACATCCTGAGGCGCAAGCTCGTGTGCGCCCTCGGCTGCACCGAGCCCATTGCCGTGGCATACGTGGCCGCCCTCGCCCGCGACGCCCTGGGGGCAGCGCCGGAGCACCTCGAGGTCTCTTGCAGCGGCAACATAATCAAGAACGTGAAGAGCGTGGCTGTGCCCAACTCGGGCGGGCAGCGCGGCATCGAGGCCGCGGCGACGCTGGGTGCCGTTGGCGGCGACGCCACGCGCGCGCTCGAGGTTCTTGAGGGCGTGGGCGAGAGGGACCGCCAGCGCACAAGGGAGCTTGTCTCGTCAGGATTCTGCTCGGTCTCTCTCGCCGAGGGCGTGCCCAAGCTCTACGTGCGCGCCGTTGCCACGGGAGGGGGGCACACCGGTGTGGCGTGCGTGGCCGGCAGGCACACCAACGTGGTCGAGCTCACGCGCGACGGGACCACCGCGCGCGTCGACGGCGTCACGGCCAGCGAGCAGGACACCTGCGGCACCGATGGCGAGCCGGAGGAACCGGGCCTCTCGTCGCTCTCGCTGGAGAGCATCTGGGAGTTTGCGCACGAGGTGGACGTCGAGGACATCCGCGCGATGGTCGAGCGGCAGGTGGGGCTTAACGGCGCCATATCCGACGAGGGGCTCTCTGGTGACTGGGGCGCCCGCATTGGGAAGACGCTCCTGCTCACACGGCCTGACGACATCTCCTGCCGCGCACGGGCGGCCGCGGCGGCCGGATCCGACGCGCGCATGAGCGGCTGCGCCATGCCCGTGGTCATCAACTGCGGGAGCGGCAACCAGGGCATCACCTGCTCGCTGCCGGTGGTGGAGTACGCCAAGTACCTGCGGGTGCCCCATGACGAGATGCTGCGCGCCGTGGCGCTCTCAGACCTCACCGCCATCCACGCCAAGCGCTTCATCGGCGAGCTCTCGGCGTTCTGCGGTGCCGTGACGGCTGCGACCGGCGCAGGGGCGGCCGTGTGCTACCTGCGCGGGGGCTCTTTTGGGCAGTATCAGGCGACCATCGCGAACACGCTGGCAAACGTGGGCGGCATCGTGTGCGACGGCGCCAAGCCCAGCTGCGCGGCAAAGATCGCGGCCGCGGTGGACGCGGCGATTCTCGGCTGCGACATGGCGCTGTCCAACGTGGACTTTAGGCCCGGCGAGGGGCTCATCGGCGAGACGGCCGAGGAGACCATACGCTCGATGGGCTACGTGGGCCGCGTTGGCATGCACCCCACCGACGTCGAGATCTTGAACATCATGATTGGCAAGACCGTCTGCTCGTGAGGCAGGGGGTCTCCCCTTGCCTCATTCCATGCCCGCCAGCCAGTACCCGGCCTCCTCGATGACCTTGCGGTATGCGCCCTCGTCGATGGGCGACGTCGAACGCACCTGCGCGCTGCCGTCGGCGAGCGAGACCGTGGCCCAGGTTCCGTCGACGGAGTCGAGGGCGCGGGTGACGTTTTCCGCGCAGCGCTCGCAGCTCATGCCGCCGATCTCGAGATTCGCCCGATAGGGGTAGTGAGCCTCGTCCGTGTCCTCAACCGTGCGGGCGCGGAACTGCTTTCCCGCGGTCTTCTTGGCGCCGCCGCAGCAGCCTCGCGTGCCCGTTGCCATATCCACAAAGCGGCGGATGGAAATGGCGAGGATCACGGCGACAACCAGAACGAGAACGACGTCTATTGGCTTCATGGCGCACCCCTTCTCCGCGCGCGGCGCACTGCCATTGGGAGGCATGCGTTCGCGACGGCTATTGTTAGCGGTGGGAAACTATAGCACCGAGAGGCGCGGATGGATGTCTCCGCCATCTCCTTTCGCGGGGTTTATCGCCATTTCTCAAAACGGATTACGGCGACCTGCGAAAACGTCGAGCCAGTTTAAGAGATGGCGATGAGCTCCGAAGGGGGCAGTCCGAGAGGGGTGGGGGTCTCAGGACCGGCTCGTTTGGGATCCGGGCCGGCGTCGCGCCAGGGCTTCCGGTTGGCAGCGGTTTTGGCTGAGTCATTTATATGCATCCTTTGCAGTGCCACTTCGCTGACCTGCAACTTATCAAGACTCGAACAACCAGATACTCAGGGGCGCCTCGAGAAACCGTAGCCTAACCGACAATTCGTGCCACCGGGCCATTGCCGGCGCCCGGGCGTTGGCAATCCCGGCGCCAGCATGGCGCCCGAGGGCCCCCTTCGCGCGCGCACGCAGCGGAAACGCGCCTTCCGGCGTCGCGCGGGGCCCGCGCGCCCCCTATGCGTCCGTGTCCGAGAAGCCCTCGTCATCCGCGAGCGACCTCCCGTCCGCCGCCGTGGTGGCAAGCTCGTCGCAGCGCTCGTTGAGGTCGTGGCCGGCGTGCCCCTTCACCCAGACAAAGCTCACGTCGTGCGGCGCCATGGCCGCGAGCAGGCGATTCCATAGGTCGACGTTCTTGACCGGCTGCTTTTGCGCCGTCTTCCAGCCTCGCCGCATCCAGCCGTCAATCCAGTGATCGTTGAAGGCCTTCACCACGTACTGGGAGTCGGAGTGCAGCTCCACGCTGCACGGCGCTGTGAGCGCCTCCAGCGCGGCGATGGCGCCCATGAGCTCCATGCGGTTGTTCGTGGTGCGCCGATACCCCCGCGAAAGCTCGCGCCGGTGCGTCTGCCCGGCAGGATCGGTGTAGAGCAGCACCGCGCCAAAGCCTCCCGGGCCGGGGTTGCCCCGGGAGGAGCCGTCGGAGTAAGCCACCACGCGCATGCGTCCCCGTCCCTGCGCCTGTCCCTGTACCATGATGCCCCTCTACTTCGCGTCGGCCCACGTGGCACCCGAGGAGACCTCGGCGATGAGCGGCACCTTGAGCTGCGTCACGCCTTCCATGGTCTCCCTGACCAGCAAGGATGTCGCGTCGATCTCGTCCACGGGAACCTCGAGGTCAAGCTCGTCGTGGATCTGTAGCACGAGCTTGGATCTGAGACCCTCCTCGGCCAGGCGCCTCTCAACGCGAACCATTGCAATTTTGATAATGTCTGCCGCCGTTCCCTGCATGGGGTGATTCATAGCCGTGCGCTCGCCGAAGGCCACGAGCTGCTTGTTCCGCTGCGAGAACTCGCGGATGTGGCGCTTGCGGCCATACATGGTGATGGCATAGCCGTGCTCGTGCGCAAAGGCGACGGAGCGGTCGAGGTAGGCGCGGACGCCCGGGTATGCCTCGAAGTAGCGGTCGATCATCTGCTGCGCCTCCGCACGCGGGATCTTGAGCGAGGTTGCGAGGCCGTACGCCTGCTGGCCGTAGACGATGCCAAAGTTCACGGCCTTCGCACGGCTGCGCAGCTGCGGCGTGACCTCCTCGACGGGGACCCCAAAGACGCGCGCGGCGGTCGCGGCGTGGAAGTCCGCGCCCTCGTTGAAGGCCGCGATAAGGTGCTCGTCGCCGGAGAGGTGCGCGAGGAGCCTCAGCTCGATCTGCGAGTAGTCGCAGGCGAGAAAGACCGAGCCCTCGGGCACCGTGAAGGCGGTGCGCACGCGATGCCCCAGCTCAGAGCGGGTGGGGATGTTCTGCAGGTTGGGATCGGAGCTCGACAGGCGCCCCGTGGCCGCCACCGTCTGGTTGAAGGTGGTGTGGATGCGATGGTCTCCCCTGATGAGCGCCGGCAGGGCGTCGAGGTAGGTCGACTTGATCTTCGCGCGCTCGCGGTACTCAAGCACCTCTGCCACCAGCTCGTCCGTCTGGGCGAGGTCGGCGAGGACCTTGGCGTTTGTCGAATAGAAGCCCCTCTTGGTGCGCTTCATGCCAAAGGTGGGCAGCTTGCGCACGTCAAAGAGGATGTGCGAGAGCTGCTGCGGCGAGTCTATGTTGAAGTCCTCCCCCGCCATGGCATGGATGTCGGAGACCATCTGGTCTATCTCGGCACCAAGCTCGGAGGATTGCCGGGCGAGAATCGCAGGGTCGACGGAGAGGCCCACGCGCTCCATCTGCGCGAGCACGGGCAGCAGCGGCATCTCTATCTTGTCCATGACATCCGCAGAGCCGTCGTCGGAAAGCCGCTGCGCCAGCACCGGGACAAGGAGCCTGGCGGCTACGGCCTCAGAGGCGGCGGCCGGCGCGGCGCCCCCATCCGGGAGCGCGGGCGAGAGGAACTTCTCGGCAAGGCCGCGCACCCCGAAGGACGGGCGGTCTGATTCCAGCAGGTAGGTGGCCACACCGACGTCGAAGATGCGCTCGGGGGCCATGCCTTTTGCCGCCATGGCCTCGGACAGCGACGAGTCCACCGGGGAGAGCCGGTGGAAGAGCGCCTTGACGTCGCCTGACGCCACGTGACCCTCCGCAAAGGCAAGCTCGAGCGCGGCGTCTGCCGCATCGCCGGCAAAGCGCAGCAGCACGTCATCGGCAACGGAGACCCACAGCGTGTAGCCCTGCGAGAACAGCGTGCCCGCAGACGGGTCCTCCTCGGCGGCGCAGCCGAGCCAGCCCTCCCCCCTGACGGCGTCCTTGAGCGCGGCGGTGGCGGCGGCGCCCTCGAGCGGGACCGGCACCGGTATGGTCACGGGGGCCGCGGGGACAGCGGCGAGCGCGCCTGCGGTTGCGCCTGCCGTGCCGGCGGCCGCCGTGCCAACGGGGCCGCCCCCGAGACGGGCCAGCCTGCCCGTGAGCCCGGTAAACCCAAGCGCCGAGAAGGCCTTGGTGACCTCCGCGGGATCGAAGGTGGGGAACTTTGCGTCGGAGAGCTCGATGTCGATGGGGGCATCGGTGCGGATGGTCGCGATCTCGCGAGACAGCAGGGCATCGTCCACGTGAGCGCGGAGGTTCTCGCCCATCTTGCCCTTGACCTCGTCCGCATGGGCGATGACCTCGTCAAGGTTGCCGTACTTCACGATGAGGGCGGCCGCCTTCTTGGGGCCGATGCTCGGCACGCCCGGGATGTTGTCCGACGTGTCGCCCTTAAGGCCGTAGAAGTCCGGCACCAGGTCGGGCGTGATGCCGTGGTAGAGGTCGTCAACGCTCTCGGGGGTCATGATCTGGACCTCGGAGACGCCCTTCTTGGTGGAGGCGATCCTCACGTGCTCGGTGGCCAGCTGGTACATGTCGCGGTCGCCGGTGAAGAGCAGCATCTCGTAGCCCGCGGCCTCGCCGCGGCGCGCGAGGGTGCCCAGGATGTCGTCGCCCTCCCAGCCCTCAAGCTCGCAGACCGGCACGTCAAGCACGCGGAGCAGGTCCTTTACCATGGGGAACTGCTCGTGGAGCGCTTCGTCCATGGGCGGCCGCTGGGCCTTGTACTGGGGGAGCTTCTCCATGCGCACCCTGGGCTTGCCCTTGTCGAAGGCGCAGATGACGCCATCGGGACGGAAGGCCTCCACCAGCTTGATGAACATGTTGAAGAACCCAAAGAGCGCGTTGGTCGAGCGGCCGTCCGGTGCGGTCATGGGCTGCATGATGGCGTGGTACGCGCGGTGCATGAGCGAGTTGCCGTCGATGACGGCTATGGTCCGGCGCGCGGCTTCGGCCTGGGCGGCCGCGGGCGTGGTGGTCCCTTCGGATTCTGACATGAGCCTGTCCCCTCTCGTGTTGACACGCCCATTGTACCGGGGAGCCGGACGGAATTGGCCACGGCAGGAGGATGAGCGCGAGGTGCCCATGGCTCGCCAGGCCCAGCGCGAGAGTCGCCCATGGCTGCCAGCGGCTCGCCAGGCCCGAGGCGGGGGGCGTCAGAGCGTGCCTGCGGCCCGTCGAGAACCCGCATCGTCGCTCATTCCCCGCCGTCGCCCCCGTGCCTCGCCTCCTCGGCAAGGCGCTCCCTCACCTCCCGCTCCCGGCGGCGCTGTTGGCGGCTTAGGCGCTCGCGCCCCTTCTTCGAATGGGCGGCGAGGCTATCCTGGAAGCCCGTACACGCAACGGTGGGGTTATACCGGGCCGCCAGAAGCGAGATGTCGTCAAACGCCCGCTCCATATGCTTGCGGGAAACCCACATGCCGGAGAGCTCGAGGAGGTAGTATCCCCTGCCGCCGCTTGCCGCCGCCAGCTGGCGCTGGTCTTCGGTAAGGCCATCCATCTCGTCAAGCGTTTTGAAGCCAACCACATCAAGCATGAGGGATTCGTTGTTTGCCGCCTTGAGATCGATCCTCTCCACGTGATCCCATGGCACGAAGACGACGTCGCCCCTCTTCGAGAAGTCAGTCACGCCCCTCGCGTCCGCCTTGAACAGAACTCGCGGATGGGCGATCTCCCGCACGTTTCGGATGATCCCCAGCAGCGCGACGGCTGCGACGGCGTAGCAGAGGCCCGCCACGACAGGCCCGTCGGCAACCGTTGCGCCCAGGCCCGCGAACGCTGCGCCCAGGACCGCGTACGCCACCGATATGGAGACGAGCTTGCCCGTGTCGGTTCGAATGACGATGTCCTGCATGCCTTCCTCCTGCGCTACGAGTTTGCCTGCTTGATGATGGCGACGGCCTCCTCGAGGTCATGCGGCGTAAAGTCTGCGAGTGGGCCCACGTCCTGCGGACTGGGAAGATCGGCCAGTATGGGATAGCCGTCGCCGATGGCCCCCCGCTTTGACACGTCATCGAGGACAAACGCGCTCTGGAACCCGCCCGCGCGGGCCGCCTCGATGCCCGCGCGGGCGTCCTCCAGGACAAGGGTCTCTGCGGGATCGACGCCCAGGCGAGCGGCCGCGACTTGGAAAATCTCGGGATCGGGCTTCCCGTGCGCGACCATGTCGCCACTCACGATTACGGGAAACGCATGCACAAGGTACTCCGTCGCCAGAAGCTCGTAAATCCTCTCCCTCTCGGTGGAGCTCGCCAAGGCATAGGGGATGCCCATCTCGCCGAGATAGCAGAGAAGCTCCAGGAGCCCTGGCTTCTTGCCCGCTCTCCCGCGCTCGCGAAGGATGACGCCCTTTTGATGATTGATGTAGGAGCGCCACCTGCGGACGTCCTTGTCGTCGCCGAACAGGCGCTTGAGCTCAGCGACGATCTCGGGCTCCGTGCGGCCGCCCAGATCCATGTGAAGCCGCTCGTTGACCTGGAAGCCAAACTTCCTCCCGGCGCGGAGGTAGGCGTCGTAGCAGATGGACTCCGTGTCAAGCGTAAGGCCATCCATGTCGAGCAGGACGGCGCGTATGCGTCTTTGGCTCATCGGGCCTCCAGTCACAAGGCGGTGCCGTCCTGCGTCGATCGGCGAGACGGCACCGCATGGTCCTGCATCGCAACCCCAGTCACGTCTTGGCGGCTAGCCTCGTGCAACCGGCGCGTTCCGCGCGTTGACGGGCGCTTCCCCCCTGACGTAGCGCTCGACGTCGCCAACGCACTTCTCGCCCATCTCAACGAGGCACTCCTGCGTGTATGCGGAGATGTGCGTGGTCACGAGGACCTTTGGGTGGTTGAAGTACGGGTCATCGGGCCTGGGCGGCTCGTCGTGCATGACGTCGATGGCAAGGCCGGCGACCGTGCCATCGTCGAGGGCCCTGAGCATGGCCTCCTGGTCGATGAGGTCCGCGCGGGCGTTGTCGACCACGTAGACGCCCCTCTTCATTTTGGCGAACTGATCCTCGCCAAGGATGTGGTAGGACGTAGGGTTGAGGTCGGCGTTGAGGGTGAGCACGTCACAGTTGCTCACGACGGTGTCCAGGTCGGCGTACTCGACGCCCAGGGCGTCCGCCCAGAGCTCGAAGCGCCTGGGGTCGCAGGCAAGCACGCGCATGTCAAAGCCGCGCCTGAGAATCTCGACGATCCTGCTGCCAATGTTGCCGCAGCCGATGATGCCAAGCGTCTTGCCGGTGAGGCCGTTGCCCAAAAACCTGGCGCGCTCGGCCCAACGGCCCTCGTTCGCAGCCACGCGGGAGTCGCTCACCCGGCGCATGCAGCCCATGAGCGTTGCGATGGCGCCCTCGGCGACCGCGTCGCGCTCGACCTTTGGCAAGACCGTGGTCACAAGCGTCCCGCACGCAGTGGCCGCGTCGATATCGACGTTGTTGTAGCCAATCCCATGCCTGCTCAGGAGGAGAAGGTCGCGCTTGTTGTCGAAGAACTCCCTGTCGAAGAAGGGGGTGACCGACGCGATGACGATATTGAAGCCCCCAAGCGCCTGGGCAAGCTCCCTGCCGTGACAATCGCCGGCAACGCGGACGCGCTCCACCGACCCGATTTTCTCCAGGCGCTCGATGTGCTCGGGGAAGTGCCGCCCGAACGAGGACGAGTTGACGATAGCAATCCGGTAATCCATACCCTACTTCCCCATCCTCTTGGCGGCGTCCTCCATCGAGACCCTCTCGCTCGACGGGATGTTCTGGAAATAGACCTCGACGCCCTTGTCGGAAATCTCCTTGAGGTCGTCATAGTCCTTATCCGAGAGGTACACGGTCTTGATGACCTGGACGGTGTTGGGCTTGTTGCAGACGTTGCCCACGTCGACCGAGGTTATGGGCACGCCGCCATCGACGGCCGTCTTCACGTGGTCCGCGTTCTTGAAGACCAGCATGAGCTTCCTGTCGCCAAACTGGTTCTTCCCGTACTGCTTCACGAGCCCCTTGGCAGAGAAGACCTTGATCTTGAGCCCGCCGGTTGACTGGGCCGACTCGTAGATCTCCTTCATGAACGGGTCCTTCGCGGTGGCGTCGTCGACGACGTAGATCGTGTTGGTGCCGTTGCCCTTGGACCAGACCTGCATGACCTGGCCGTGGATGAGGCGGTCGTCGATTCTTGCAAGGTTGATAGTTGCCATGAGTGGTGCCCACCCTTTCTTTTGCCGGCTTCCGAGCTGCCCCGCCTCGTCCCTAGAGGAAGTTCACGAGGCCGAGCACGAGGAGCACGACCGTGTAGATGATCATTGCCTTGGTGATCTTGAGGCCGTTCTTCTTGAAGTACAGGTAGAGCAGGACAACGGCCAGAAGCGGCAGGAAGCCCGGCAGGATGCCGTTGAGGATGGACTGGATGGCAAAGGTCTTGCCGGACAGCTCGAACGAGATGGGTGTGGACACCTTGACGTAGCTGGCGGCCAGGATGCCCATCATGAACAGCCCCAGCACGCCCAGGCCATCGATGACGGCCTTGATCTTGGAGCCCTTCATGACCTCAAGCGCGGCAAGGCGGCCCGTCTTGTAGCCAAGCCTGACGAAGGCGAAGCCATAGACGAACGTGGCGACCGTGAAGCATATCCAGGGGAGCAGGGCGCCCAGCGCGCTGCCCTGCTGGGCCAGGGGCAGGAACATGGCGATGAAGATGTACTGGACGGTGCCGGAGTCGATGGAGTCGCCAATGCCGGCGAGCGGGCCCATGAGGCCGACCTTCGTGGCGCTGATGATCTGCGGGCTAATCGCCTCGTCTGCCCTGCCCTCGTGGAGAGCCTTGGCGCGCTCCTCCTCCAGTGAGGCGGTGATGCCGGTGATGAGGCCCCCGCCCCAGATTGCCTGGGTGTTGAAGAACATCATATGACGCTGGTAGGCCTCGCCGAGCATGACCTTGTTCTTATAGAGCTTCTGCAGGATCGGCATGAGGCCGAAGCAGAAGGCGGGCGCGATCATGCGGTCGAACGAGTGGGGGACCTCGTTTGCCCACCATCCGCGGAACCAGGCCTTGAGCAGGTCGCGCTTGGTGATCTGCTCGGGTGCGTTTTCCTCGCCGAGCATGAGGGCGGGGTCGCCCTCGATCATGCCATCGTCGTTGAGGTAGTCGTGATAGTCATTGGAGAGGGTCTTCTCTGCGACGCCTGCGGTCGCGGCGGCGGCCTCGGGGCTTGCCTTCTCTTCGCTCATGTGATTGGTTCCCTTCTTTGTTGCCTTGGCTGGGGATGTCAACGCCTTAGTGGCTAGTCCTCGTCATCCTCGTCCTCGTCAGCCTGCTCCTTCTTGGCGGTGAAGAGGGTGTACAGGAAGGCGATGATGACGCCGAATGCGGCCCAGGTGACGGTCGTGATGCTGGACATGGTGACGTCCAGGGACGCAACGGAGCTCACGCTGTTGATCGCAGCCACGAACTGGTTCGCGGTGACGACCAGAAAGTAGCCCAGGAAGAAGAAGGGCAGGAGCTTCTGGTTGCCGATGACGTGCATGGTGACGGCGATGCCCAGGGCCGCAAGGCCGCCGCCGACGGTGTTGAGGGCATGCAGGACGGGGCCGTTGCTAATGGAGTTCATGAATTCTGAGATGACGGGGGCGCCAAGGTACAGGGCGATGAACATGGTGGGCACGAACAGGGCGAACGAGATCATCGTGGGGACGGCGCCAATCCAGAATCCGAGCTGCCGGCTGCTGCCCTCGGCCGCGTAGACGTCCATCTTCTGGATCGCGAAGGTGTTCAGGAAGAAGCGGAGCTGGTAGAGATAGCTGCCGAGCAGGCCGACGGGGACGGCGATGGCGACCGCCGCGTTGGGGTCGAGGTCGCCGATGACCGCCGCCGAGACGGCAACCGCAGCCGAGATCGACGGCTCGGACGGAAGCGGTCCGCCGGGGGCGACGACGCCCATGTAGATAAGCTGGATGGCGGCAGTGGTGATCATCGCCACCTCCATGTTGCCCAGGACGAGGCCGACCCACATGCCTGTCATGAGCGGGGAGAACCTCATCGTAAGCGTTGCGTAGCCAAGGGCTCGGGACTCGATTGCGGCGACAAAGACCGCAATCAGCAGTGCTTGCGTAATGCTCATGCTCTCACCTTTCGTACGCCGCGCCTGCCTCCGGTGGCAGACGCACAACCATCAACTGGACTTAGCAAAAGCCCGACGCCATCCTGGGGTCAATCGAGCTTTTCCCACGTGTGGTGGAAGGACTCGTCGTGCGGGCGGTCGTCTCGGCGGAACGTGTGCGCGCCAAACCAGTCGCGCTGGGCCTGGCACAGGTTGGCCTCGAGCTTCTCGGAGGTGTATCCGTCGAAATACAAAAGCGAGGTCACCATCGTTGGGATGTAGAGGCCGCCCTCGATGGCCTTGGCCACGACGCGGCGATAGGCGGGCATGGCGGAGCGCATCTCCTCGCGGAACTCATTCGTGAGGATGAGGTTCACGACCTTCTTCCCCTCACTGTATGCGGACTTGATGCGATCGAGAAAGCCGGCGCGGATGATGCAGCCCTCACGCCAGAGCAGCGCGATGTCGCCAAGCCTGAGGTCCCAGCCATGCTCGTCCGAGGCGGCCGAGAGCAGCTGGAAGCCCTGGGCGTAGGCGATGATCTTGTTCGCGTACACGGCCTGCTCGAGATCGGCCAGGAAGGCCTCCCTGTCATCGATGCGCGCCGCGGGCCTTTCGGGGAAGGCCTTGGCGGCCTCGACGCGCTGGCCCTTGATGGCGGAGAGGTTGCGGGCAAAGACCGCCTCGGCCATGGTGGGGATGGGCGTATACATCTCGAGCCCGTCGATGGCCGTCCACATGCCGGTGTCCTTCTGGGCCGCCTCGTCCAGGATGTGATCGACGAGGTCATCCCCCGTCTCGGGGTCCTTCTCGCGCAGGATCTTGTAGGTGATCTCGACCAGGAACGAGTTGAGGCGGCCGTCGTTCCAGCCCTCGAAGACATCCGCCATCTCGGCGTTGCTCATCCCGAGCAGCTGCTTCATGATCCAGTAGGCCTCGTCGATGTTCTGGATGTCACCGTACTCGATGCCGTTGTGTACCATCTTCACGTACTGGCCGGAGCCCTCGGGACCGATGTAGTCACAGCAGGGCGAGCCGTCCTCGGTGTGGGCGGAGATGTCAGTGAGGAGCTTGGCGAGGTAGGTGTCGTAGAGGCCCCTGTCGCCGCTGGGCATGATGGAGGGACCGACAAGGGCGCCCTTCTCGCCACCGGAGACGCCCATGCCAAAGAAACTGATGCCCCTCTCGGCATAGTGGTCCATCCGGCGCTTGGTGTCCTTGTAGTACGAGTTGCCCGCGTCGATGACAATGTCCCCGGGCTTGAGATATGGCAGAAGCCCGTCGGTAACCGCATCCACGACGGGGCCCGCCTTGACCATGAGGATGATCTTGCGTGGCGTGTCGAGGGAATCGCAGAACGATTTGAGGTCGTAGGCATCATCCACGAGCCTCATGCGCTCCTCGTGGCCGTGGACCCGATTCTCCATGAACTTCCTTGTGGCCCCGCCGTGCCTGTTGAAGACAGAGACGGAGTATCCTTTGCTGGCGATGTTCAGGGCAAGGCTCTGCCCCATGACACCCATGCCAAAGACCCCGACGTAGCTACCCATCGTGCTCCTCTCGTAGACAAGGCCTGGCTGCATAACGACATGTACTATGGCGCTTTATCAACTAATTTTTTTCTGTTTTCTATGAACGGCGAAATATTTTTTGTGAGCGTTGCGCTGGGCGACGCCGAGGCCGCGCGTTTCGCGCGTGATTCGGTGGACGCGCCTTGCAGGCGGCAGAGATGGGAAGATTGCGGCTTCTCACGGCCTTTGGTCGCGAGGTGCCATTTACCTGCTAGAGTCTTGCACGTGTCGTCGCCTGCCCGGGCGAGAGTCAGGACGGGAGATGCCCTGAGCACACAACATGCCCCACCCTGCTGCGCTCTACTCTTGAAGCATAGGAGTGCGTTATGCCCGTCCACAACAGTTCGGTCCTGCTCAAGATAAAGGCGGCCATGCCTTCCTTCTCCTCCAAGGAGAAGGAGATTGCCGAGTACATCGTTGCCAACCCCGACGACGCATCGCTCATGACCATCTCCGAGATGGCCTCCGCTCTCGGCCTTGCCGACTCCACGGTCTTCAAGTTCACAAAGAAGCTTGGCTACCAGGGATTTCGCGATTTCAGGAACGACCTTCTCACCGATGCGTACAACCCGGCCATATCGGTTCACGAGAACGTCTCGCACGATGACTCAGCCATCGACATCGCGAACAAGGTCTTCCGCTCGTCCATCATGTCGCTCGAGGACACCGCCAGGCTCTTTGATGAGGACGACCTCGCGAGGGCGGTCCAGCTCCTGCTCGACGCGCGGCGCATCTCGTTCTATGGGAGCGGCGAGTCGAACGCCGTCGCCTACGATGCCTACCAGAAGTTCCTCCGCTCCCCCATCGAAGTCCAGTATGCCGCCGACTACCACGTGCAGCTCATGCAGGCCTCCCTCCTCGGGGAAGACGACTGCATCTTTGCCATCACTCACACGGGCCTCTCGGAGGGCGTCATCAACATCGCCCGCATTGCGCGCGACGCCGGGGCGAAGGTGATTGCGGTGACGAGCTACCCCTCGAAGTACCTGGAGCGCCACGCAGACGTCATATTGCTCTCGGCATCAGAGGAGACCGGATACCGCTCGGAGTCCCTTTCGAGCAGGATCTCCCAGCTTGCGCTCATCGATTCGCTCTACACGACCGTCATGTTCCGCAAGCCGGGTGTCCCGGAGTCCCTGCACGCCATCAGGTCCGCCATCAGCCTCACCAAGCTGGACAATCCCGAGAACTACATGTCGCAGCTGTGAGCGGCGCGTCCCTGTGAAGCCGCGTCAGCGGCAGCGGCGTATCCCGCCGGAAACGCGGCCCCGGCTGCCTCCCCCGCGGCAGCCGGGGCCGCACGCCATTCGCTCCACGAGTCCCCCTCCGTGGGCGCAGGATGGCCGCGCGATATCCGCTTAGGCCATCTCGCGGACGGCGTCGTGGAGCCGCTTGCGGTCCGCAGGGTCCGTGCTCGTGAAGTGCCGTGAGCCCGCGATGTACTCCTCGATCTTGCCCATGTTCCCTTCGGTTGGCTCGATGCCGAGGTCAGAGAGGGTGAGCGGCATGTCCATGCTACGCATGAAGTCGCGCAGCATGGACTCCTCGCCCTCCTGACCGTTGAAGTAGAGCTGGCAGAAGAGCCCCACGCCCACGATCTCCCCGTGAATCGCGCCGGCGGCCTCCTTGGTGAAGATGGTGCGCACGCCGTCGTAGATGACGTGCGCGAGCTCGGACTGCTTGAAGCTCTTGGTGGTGTTGGCGATGATGCCCGTCACCGGCACGTTCATGAACGAGACGTCGTAGAGTGCCTTCGTGGCTTCGTGGCGCCTGTTGTCCTCGATGGCCCTGAGGGCGTTCTTCTCGAGCACGGAATACGTGTAGCACGCAATGCTGTAGGCCGAGAAGATGTCGATGGGGGTGTCCTCCTCCTTCAGGGCAGGCTGTCCGTTGAGCATCTCTATGCGCTTTGCCATGGCGTCCACGATGCCCGCCGCGTTATAGCGGATTGGGCAGGCTGCGATAACGTCCATGTCCATAAGGCAGGCGTCTATCTCGCGCTCGAACCTCCAGCTGAGCTTCTTTCCTCCCTCTGGCGTATACATGACGCTCATGCAGGTAAACGGCGCGCAGGTGGAGGCCGAGGTGGGCACGTTGACGGTCCCAAGCCCTGCCACCTCGCCAACCGCCTTCGCGAGGTCCATGATGGTGCCGCCACCGACGCCCACTATCTCCTGCGCCCCATACGAGCGGGCCTTGTCGGCAAGGTCGCTCGCCGCCTCGAAGGAGCACCAGCCGCTGAACACCTCCAGCTGGAAGTCGATGCCGGCCTCATTCATGCTGGCAGTGAACTTGTCCTTCACGGCATCCCATGCACGCGGGCCGGAGATGACGAGGACCCTGCGCCCAAAGCGACGGATCTCCTCGCCCACGTGGTCGAGCAGGCCACTCTCCTGACGATACCTTCCCGCACCAAACTTGATTGCGCTATCGAGCTTAGTCGTGCTGCTTGCCATGGGCTTCGCTCCTCTCGTCTGCCGCCTGGGCGGCAACCACGCTGTCCACACGTCGAGCCTGGCGCTAAAGGTCCCTGATCTCGCGAACCGCCTGCGCCGCCGCAGAGGTCCTGAACGTCACCTCGGCCGCGGGCAGCCCGCCGCGCGAGAGCGCGTTGCCCATGGGAACGGCGTCCCCGACCTTCTCGAGGACGACGACTGGCACGACGCCAATCCTCTCGACGTTCTCGTAGAAACCGTCCTGCCTCGTATACTCTGTCATGGACGTCTCCTTGGCCCGTGGCGACCGGCACGGGTTCCATTATAGAAAGTTTTTTTGTTTTTTATTAGTCTATTAGAAAAATTTCTTTGTTTTTGGCACCATGTGACCGCCTGGCCCTTTCCCGATGCCGTTCGGCGCTCCGACACGCCCCGCCGAGATCTCTCAGGGTAAGTCCGGCCGATTGATCGCGTACCCGTGTGCATCGAACTGCCCTTCCTTACACAGCTTTGCCCGTGCCCCTCATCGAACCACCCTTCCTTACACGTGGCTTTGGAGATGGGCCAGGTATCGTGCGGCATATGTTGTATCTATATGACTCATGCATGCCATATGTTGTGGTGTTTTGCGCCGATATACCTGGACGACACCGGAAAGCGCGTGTAAGGAGGCGCGGTCCGATGCACGGAGGGCCCCATCTTGTGTAAGGGAGCCGGTTTCCCTGCAAAGCCCGGGGCCTCACCGGATCGCGATACCTCCCGAAAGCGCCCGCAAGGCACTTCCCGCCCGGTGCGCATTGCCCCTATGCCCCAGCCCTCTCTTCCTTGAAATTACGTAGAAACACGCTCTGCCAGCATTGGGAAACAAAGCCACGGTACAGTGGTGTGCGTGCAGAGGCGCCAAGCGGGCCGCAGCCCAGCCGGGCGCCTTCGGGAAAGTTCAGGGACAGGAGAAGGGGCAGTATGGCCACAGACAAGGTCTCACAGGAATACGGGAGTCTGCTGTTCACCGACACGGACATGCAGGAGCGCCTCCCCAAGCCCACCTACAAGAAGCTCATGAGCGTCATCAAGAATGGCGAGCCTCTCGACAGTGACATCGCCAACGAGGTCGCCCACGCCATGAAGGACTGGGCGCTCGAGCGGGGGGCGACGCACTTCACGCACTGGTTCCAGCCGCTCACGGGCATCACGTCCGAGAAGCACGACAGCTTCATCACCCCGCGCGAGGACGGCACCGTGCTCATGGCCTTCTCGGGCAAGGAGCTGGTCCAGGGAGAGCCCGACGCCTCGAGCTTCCCCTCCGGCGGCCTGCGCGCCACCTTCGAGGCCCGCGGATACACCGTGTGGGACCCCACCAGCCCCGCCTTCATCAAAGACGAGGTCCTCTGCATCCCCACGGCGTTCATCTCGTACACCGGCGAGGCGCTCGACAAGAAGACGCCGCTTTTGCGCGCCGAGGTCGCCCTGGAGAAGCAGGCCAAGCGCGCGCTGGCGCTCTTCGGCCAGAAGCCGCATCGCGTCTACACCACCATCGGCCCCGAGCAGGAGTACTTCCTGGTGAGGGAGGAGGACTACCAGGCGCGCCCGGACCTCGTCCTCGCCGGCCGCACGCTCTTCGGCTGCGAGCCCGCCAAGGGCCAGGAGCTGGAGGAGCACTACTTTGGCGCCATCCGCCCAACGGTCAACGAGTTCATGAAGGAGCTTGACGACGAGCTCTGGAAGCTGGGCATCCCGGCCAGGACCAAGCACAACGAGGTGGCCCCCTGCCAGCACGAGCTCGCGCCCATCTTCGAGAAGGGCCCGCTCGCCATCGACGACAACCTCCTCACGATGGAGAAGATGAAGCTCGTGGCCTCACGCCACGGCCTCACCTGCCTGCAGCACGAGAAGCCCTTCGAGTACGTCAACGGCTCGGGCAAGCACAACAACTGGTCCATCTGCGCCGATGACAGGAACCTCCTCGAGCCGGGCGACGACCCCCAGGACAACCTGCAGTTCCTCGTGGTCCTCGCCTGCCTCGTGGCCGCCGTGGACTGCCACGCCGACCTGCTGCGCGCAAGCGTCGCCTCCGCCGGCAACGACCACCGCCTGGGTGCCAACGAGGCGCCCCCGGCGATCATCTCCGTCTTCCTCGGCGACGCCCTCACGCCCATCGTCGAGTCGCTGGTCAGGAAGGAGCAGCCCGAGGCCCACAGCCGCGAGCTCATGGACACCGGCGTGCCGTCGCTCCCCAACGTGCTGCGCGACAACACAGACCGCAACCGCACGTCCCCGTTCGCCTTCACGGGCAACAAGTTCGAGTTCCGCATGTGCGGCAGCCAGCAGAACCTCTCGGGTCCCAACACCGTGCTCGACCTCGCGGTCGCCGAGCAGTTCGACCGCTTCGTGGCGTACATGGACGGCGTCGGCGAGCAGGACTTCGTTAACGTCGCGATGCGCTTCGTGCGCCACACCTTCCGCGACCACCACCGCATCCTGTTCGACGGCAACGGCTACTCCGAGGAATGGGAGCAGGAGGCGGCGCGGCGCGGCCTTCCCAACCTCAAGACCGCGCCCGACGCCCTCCCCTCCCTGATCGAGCCCGAGAACATCAAGTTCTTCGAGAAGTACGGCGTTCTCAGCGAGGCCGAGGTCCACGCGCGCTACATCGCCAAGGCCGAGCAGTACGCAAAGCTGCTCAACATCGAGGCCAACACCATGGTCTACATGACGCGCCACATGTACCTGCCGGCGCTGTTTGACTACTCCGGCGACATCGCCACGAGCGTCGCCACCAAGGCCGAGATAGGCATCGAGTCCAAGACCGAGAAGGCGCTGGTGCAGAGGCTCACCGACGGCATCGGCGCCATCTCCGACGCCGTGGACGACCTCGAGGCCAAGGACGCCCAGGCCAAGGGCTTCGACGACCCTCAGGCTGCCGACGACTGCTACCGCGACGTGGTCATCCCCGCCATGGCCGTCCTGCGCGCCGCCGTCGATGACATGGAGAGGATCTGCGGCCACGACTACTGGCCCGTCCCGAGCTACAACAAGATGCTCTACTACGTGTAGGCGCCCAGCCGCGCGAACGCGGGGAGTCCGTCGAAGGGGCCCGTTGCCGGACGGCAGCGGGCCCCTTTCGCGTGCGGGGGAGATGCGGCGGACGGCGCGCCCGCAGGGGTTCGCGCGTTACGCGGGCCTGGCGTCATCGGGCATGCGGACGCCGTCCATGATGCGGACGATGCCGCAAGAGACCAGCGCGATGCCGCAGATGGACATGGCGGCATCGGCAAAGAGGCCCGGGGAGATCAGCACGAGCGCGCCCAGCACGACGGCAAGGATGGCACCACCCTTGGCGGCGCCCGCGCCCGGCAGGCCCAGCGCCCTGAGGACATTCGCGCCGTACAGGGAGTTGAGGCCCGACGCCAGGATGAAGATGCCGAGCAGGACGAAGATCCACGTCGCGAAGAAGCCGGGGATGTTCACGAGGAGGATGCCAAAGAGCAGCTCGATGACGCCGGCATAGAGGTCGGTGGTCGAGAGGATCACGCTCCAGCGCGTGAGGGAGCTTGCCAACGAGGCGATGCCCATGACAACCAGCACCCACCCGAGCATGACGATGACCGCGAGCATGGCCGACTGCGGATTGGTAAAGAGAATGATGCCCATGGCCGCCAGCGCGGCGCCGGAGACGATGGTCCCCAACTTTGTGCTCGTGAATTTGCCTTCCATGGCATGCCTCCAGACGTGCGGGCCAACCTGACATGCTCAGGTCATACCCATCGCAGGCGCCGGGCAACACGATGGAGGCGGGTGGGACAGGGGGAAGCCCCTTGTCCCACCCGCCTCGGGGGGCACCCGCCGATGAGACGGGGCTCCCTTGCCCCCTGTCTCCTACAGGGCGTGGACGTCGCCTTTCGTGAAGCTCACGAAGGCATCGTCATCCACATCGTAGACCTTGTGGGTCTTGGGGTTGAAGTCCTGGATCTTGATGAGGGTGTCGCCAACCATGACCTGGTAGTTCTGGTAGCTGCCCATGAAGCGCGAGAGCGTGACCTTGCAGCGCAGCACGCCCTCGTCGGCGAGCGTCGCCGCCTCGGGACGCAGCACCAGCGTGATATCGTCGCCCACGCTGTGGCCGGCCACGCCGTCGACCTCCACGCTGTGCCCCTCGATGGACGCGACGCCGGAGTCGCCGTCCTTCTCGGCAAGCCTGCCACGCAGGAAGTTTGACTCGCCTATGAAGTCGGCGACGAACTCGTCGACGGGGCGGTAGTAGACGGCGTGGGGGTCGCCAACCTGGTCGATGATGCCGCGCTTCATGACGATGATCCTGTCGGCGATGGCCATGGCCTCGGACTGGTCGTGCGTGACGTAGACGGCCGTGATGCCCGCCTCCTGCTGGATGCGGCGCACCTCGGTGCGCATCTCGACGCGGAGCTTGGCGTCGAGGTTCGAGAGGGGCTCGTCGAAGAGCAGGACCGAGGGCTCTATGACCAGGGCGCGCGCCAGGGCGACGCGCTGCTGCTGGCCTCCCGAGAGCTGGTTGGTCATGCGGTCCTCCATGCCCTCGAGACCGACCATGCCAAGGATGCGCGTGACCTTGTCGCGGATCTCGCCGGCGGAGAGCTTGCGGATCTTGAGGCCGTAGGCCACGTTGTCAAAGATGTTGTAGTGCGGGAGCAGGGCATAGCTCTGGAAGACCATGGCGGTGTCGCGCTTGTTGGGCGTGAGGTCGTTGATGGGCTCGCCACCCAGGTAGATCTGCCCCTCGTCCGGGCTCTCAAAGCCGGCGATCATGCGCAGGATGGTCGTCTTGCCGCAGCCGGAGGGTCCCAGCAGCGTCACGAACTCGCCCGGCGCTATCTCCAGGTTGGCGTCGTGGACGGCATAGAAGTCCTTCTTGGTCTTGGGGTCCTGGTAGATCTTGGAGATGTGCTCGAGACGCACACCCTTCCTCTCCTTGGCCATGGGCTATTCCCCCTCGCTCTGGGCGTTGATCTTTGCGCTGGTGCCAAAGTGCCTGATGAAGACGTTCATGAGCACGACGGCCGCGTAGGTGATGATGATGAGGATCGTGGCAAAGGCGCAGGCGATGCCGTAGGCGCCCTTCTCGGCGTACTCGTTGATCTGCACGGTGATCATGAGGGTCTGCGGCGTGACCAAGAGGATGACCGCCGAGATTGCCGTGGTGGAGCGCACGAACGCGGTCACGAGGCCCGAGAGGAACGAGTCCTTGATGAGCGGCAGCGTGACGGTCATGAAGACCTGGAAGCTGTTGGCGCCCATGTCGTAGGCGGACTCCTCGATGGACTTGTCGATCTGGCGCAGCGCCGAGATGCCCGAGCGGGTGCCGGTGGGCAGCGATCTCACGACGAACACGATGACGAGGATGGCCGCCGTCCCGTAGAGCCCCTGCATGAAGCCGGTGCGGAAGACGCCGCTCGAGAAGCCGCGGATGAACCCCACGCCCAGGACGGTGCCGGGGACGGCCATGGCGAGCATGGAGACGAACTCGATGAAGCCTCGGCCGGGAAAGCGCCGCTTCACCACGAGGTACGCGATGACCATCGAGAGCAGGGCCGTGAGCGGCGCCGCTATGAGCGAGAGGCCAAACGAGTCGGCGAAGGCCTCAAAGCCGTGGTGCAGGGCGAAGACCTGGATGAACCACTTGGGGGTGAGCGAGTAGTCATATCCCCAGGTCTTGAACAGGGCGCCAAACGGGACGCAGACGTACAGCGCCACCACGAAGACGGCGACGGCACCGCAGAGGACGGCGAGCGGGACGCGCACGGAGTTGTCGGTGATGAGCATGCGGCCACGCGCGGCCTTGCCCGTGAGGGTGGCCGTGCTCTTGCGCTCGAGCACGTACTTCTGGACGATGAACATGATAAGCGTGATGCCGAGGAGCACGCACGACATGGCCGATGCGCCCTGCTTGTCGTAGGCGCCCGTGATCTGTAGGTAGATGGACGTGGCGAGCGTGTCGTAGGAGCCACCGATGATCATGGGGTTCGCGAAGTCGGCGATGGACTCCATGAAGGAGACGAGAAACGCATTGCCCATGCCTGGCAGGACGAGCGGCAGCGTGACGCTGGTGAAGACCTTCCAGCGCGACGCCCCCATGTCGCGGGCGGCCTCCTCGAGCGAAGGGTCGATGTTTCTCAAAAGTCCCCTGAACATCATGTAGCACACCGGGAAGAACGTGAGCGTCTGGACGAGGGCGATGCCCCAGAAGCCGTAGACGTTGTTGTCGTAGATCCCCAGAAGCGAGCGCGTGATGAGGCCCGCCTTGCCAAACAGCAGGATCACCGAGAGCGACAGCACGAACGGCGGAGACACCACGGGGAGCATGGAGACGAGCTTGTAGAGCCCTCCCATGAAGCGCGACTTGAGGTTGACGTACACCTCGACGTAGGCGAAGAGCAGGCCCACGAGGGTTGCCACTATGCCCACACAGAGCCCCAGGACGAGCGTGTTGCTGATGGCCGTCTCGAAGGATGGCATTGCCAGCACGCGCTGGAACACAGAAAGCGTGGGGCCTGCCTCCCCCACCACGGCATCGACGAGCAGGATCGCCAGCGGATACAGTATGAACAGGGTCAAAAACACGATCAGGGCGATGATCGTGGTGACCAGCGTTGGGTCCGCCAGCAGCTTCCTCTGGTCCAGCCGAGCACTCTGGCCTCGTGCCATGGCATCTCTCCTCTCACTTGGCGCACTCCGCCCCGGGGCATGCGGCGCCTCGGGGCGGAGGGCACGGCGCTACTCGGTCTGGAAGCGATTGTCGCCGCCGCCGAGGGCGTTCATGATGTCGGAGACGTACTGCTCGGTGTTCTCCTTGGCGTCCTCGAAGTTGTAGTCCATGACGTTGTTGGGGTCAAGGCCGTACTTCTCGGCGACGGCCGGCTGCTTGGCGTCGTCGATGACCAGGAACTGGTAGGCGCCAACCTCCTGCGCGCGCTCGACGCACTGCGGCGAGAGGGCGTACTCGATCCAGAGCTTGGCGGCGTTCTCGTGCTTGCATCCCTTGAAGATGGCCGTCGCGCCAACCTCATAGGAGGCGCCGGAAGAGGGGATCACGAGGCCGATGTTCTCGTAGCCGTTGTCCACGATCTGGTAGATGGCGTCGTGCAGAAAGCCGAGGCCGATGATGCACTCCCCGGTGCCCACGTTCTTGGACGGGCCGGAGCCGCTCTTGGTGTAGACCTGCACGTTCTTGTCGAGGTCGACCAGGTACTGGATGCCCTTGTCGTGCCCGTACTTCTGGATGACCGTGTTGAGGATGAGCTTGGCGGTACCGGCCGTGTTGTAGTTGGACATCCAGATGAGGTCCTTGTACTTCTCGTCGAGAAGGTCGGGCCAATCCTGCGGGACGTCGATGCCCTTGCGCTCAAGCTCGTCCTTGTTGTAGAAGAAGCCCAGGATGCCCTTGTAGATTCCGTACCAGTTGCCATTGGCGTCGCGGAACTTGTCCGAGATGAGGTGGGAGGCGTTCTTGGCCTCGTAGGGCGTGAGGATGCCCTTGGTCACGGCGACGTTGTAGGGATCGGTGGTCCCGCCAAACCAGACGTCGGCGGAGGGGTTGCCGTTCTCCTCCTCGACCTTGGACTCGACCTCGCCCGTAGAGAGGCGCTGGTAGGAGGTCTCGATCCCAAAGAGCTCCTGGAAGTGCTGCGTGCATGCGGCAACGTGCTGCTCCTCGCAGGATCCGTAGACCACGAGCTGGCCGTCCTTCTTGGCGGCCTCGATCACGTCATCGCTCGCGATGCGGGACAGGTCGTCGGAGCCGGAGCTCGAGCTGGTGTCGGTGCCGCTGGAGCTCGAGCCGGAGGCGCCTCCCCCGCCGCAGGCCGCAAGGCCAAGGCCGGCTGCGGCGACGGCGGTTGTGCCAAGAAACTCCCTACGAGATACGTTCTTCATGGGACACCCCAATCCAACGGGCCCTCCCAAGGCCCGTTACGTTGCGCCGCGGCATGCCGCGGCTCTCCCTATGCCCCAGGCCTCATAGCCAGGGTTCTTTTATCAAGCTTTACACTTCTCGATTACTTTGCTTACATAATTCGATTACCGGGGGAGAGTGTGCCCCCAAACGGCACATTGGGGGCGTGAGCAGCACTTGGTTGCTCCCGCATGGGAAGGTTGCCCCGGGCGGGCCGCGCCGGGGGCGCCCCGATTGCCGTCGGGCACCGCGCCGCCAAGGGCCTTGGAGCGCTCGGCGGGCGGGGCGCCAGCCCTGCGCCACTCCCCAAAGCGCCCGAGTTAGACTATCCTAAAAGCCTGATTTGCATCCACTGCGGGGCCGGCTCGACGTGACTCGCGCATTGCATACCCAAGGAGTGCGAGCATGCCTTCTCTGATAACGCACCACATCTTTGGCGAGGACGCCGCGCAGCGCCTTCCCGAGGGTCTTATCGACGGCGAGGAGGAGCTTCTCGCCTTCCTTCTGGGCAACGAGGGCCCGGATCCCTTCTTCGCGCGCTTCCGCACCATCCCGGCGCGCGCGTCTGCGTGCCGCCACCTTGCTCGAGACATGCACGCAAGCCACGTCGCCAAGGCGTTTGGCGACATCCGCTCCTCCGTGGGGCACCTGCCCGTCGAGGACGAGCGCATTGGCAGGGCGTTCTCGCTGGGCCTGCTCGGCCACTACGTGCTTGACCGCACCGCGCATCCGCTGATCTTCGCACAGCAGTTCGCGCTGCTCGAGCAGCCGGGGCTCTCCGATGCCTCGCGCGAGATCCACGCGATGATCGAGAGCGACATAGACTCCTGGATCCTGTGGGAGAAGCGCCACGTCACCGTTCTCGAGCACCATCCGGCCTCTGACCTCATGCGCACCACGCGCATCGAGCGTGTGGGCGGGGTCATCTTCTCGCAGGTGGCGCTTGCCGTCTTTGGCCTCAATGTGGGCCCCGAGGAGTATGGCGGCGCCGTGAGCGACTACCAGTGGCTCTACCGCGTGATCGAGCCGGCGGGCTCGGCCAAGACGCGCCTCATTGGCATGGTCGAGCGCCTGGCGCGACCGCATTCCATGGCAGAGTCCTTCTCACACCGCGCGGCCGAGCCGGACGGGTGCGCCTCGGCCAACCTCGAGCGCCGCGAGTGGGCCAACCCCTTCACCGGCAAGAGGAGCCGCGCGAGCTTTGCCGACCTGTTCGAGGAGGCGCTCGTGACGTATCCGCGGATGGCGGAGGCGTTCGTCCGCGCCGACAGGGAGCGCTTCGACGCGATGGTCGGCGGCATCAACTACGACGGACGGCCCGTAGGCGACAGGTAGGCGACGAGGCGACGCGGGAGCACGCCCGAACGAGGGTTGGGCGGGCGCGTTCCGACAGCGTTTCCTCCATGCGATCGTGGCGCGGGAGCACGCCCGAGCGAGGGTCGGCCGGGCCGATGCACGCAGGGCTTGCCCCCGCATCGGGTGTGGGCCCCGGTTCGCCACCCATGGGCGGCAGGATGCTCCCAGGCCCACACAGGGCTCTTGACAGCAAAGTGCCTAAAGTGCATGCTGTGTATGTCAAAACATCACATTGCGCATTGGAGAGTTGTCGATGAACGTCACGATCGCTAACAATTCCACAGTGCCCCTGTACCAACAAATTGAAGATCAGGTCAAGGCGGCCATATTGAAGGAAGAGCTGCGCGCCGGCGATCCCCTGCCATCAATTCGCCAGTTTGCCAACGACCTACAGGTGAGCGTGCTCACGATCCGCCGCGTCTACAGCGATCTGGAGGCAGAGGGCTTCGTGGTGAGCCAGGCAGGGCTTGGGACCTTTGTCGCCGAAAGCAATCTCGACCTGCTGCTGGACGCAAAGCGAAGGGCCGTCGAGAAAAAGATGGTGGATCTCATCAAGGTTGCCAAATCCGTGAAGGTCACGAAGAAGGAGCTCCTTGAGATGATGCAGATCCTATATGAGGAGGAAAGGTAAATGGACAGGCTGGGCGTGGTCTTTGATGAGGGGTATCTCTACGATTCCCTGTCCATGCACGAGATGACGGAGCTCGTCTCCGGTGCGTACATGCACTGGGATCAAGCGACGTATGAGGATCTGATGAAACGATTCGATCTTGTGGAGCAGCAGAGGATTGCCGGCCTTTCCAAGGGAATGCGCATGAAATACGCCCTGACGCTGGCGCTTTCGCACCATGCCGAGCTCCTGATCATGGATGAGCCCACATCCGGCCTTGACCCGCTGGTGCGCAAAGAGGTCATCGAGATGCTGAGCCAGTTCCTCGGCGATGGCGGCAAAGGCGTCTTCTATTCCACCCACATCACGTCCGACTTGGATAAATTTGCCGATGTCCTCGTGTTTATCCATAAGGGGCGCATCGTGTTCGCAAAAGACAAAGACAAGCTCCTTGATACGCACTACGTTGTCAAGGGGAACCCCGCAGACCTTACGCCCGAGCTTAGAGACCTCTTTGTAAATTTGCAGGTCAACGACTTTGGCTTCAAGGGGCTCACCCGCGATGTGAGGCGGGTGAAGGCGGCGATCCCAACCGCTGTTTTTGAACGAGCGAATATCGAATCCATCATGCTTGCCTATGTCTAGGGAGGGAAGGCGCATGCTGCATCTTATCAAGAAGGACTTTTTGCTGGTACGCAGGATGGGGATCATAATACTTTTACTGGCTTTTGCCACTCCCCTCTTCCTGCGTTTTGCGGCAGGCGACATGCCGCTGCCGTCGGGCTTGAGCATCGCATCCGTGAGCATCATCTTGTCTCTCACGCTCTTTAACGGCGTCTTTCAAGAGGAGGAGAGTTTCCCAAGGCCTCCGCGTTGCTTACGACGGTTGGATACTCAAGGGGGCAACAGGTTGCCGGGCGCTTTGTGCTTTCCCTTCTCTTCTTTGCCTATTGTGTGTTGGCGTATTCATTGCTTAGTATCGCGATAGCGGGCTTTGCACCGATAGCGGGCATGGATCTTGCTGCGGCATTGAGCGCCTATGCAGCGTTGACTTCGCTCCACCTGCTTTTGACCTACCTCTTTGGCGTGCGGGCCAGCCAGTATTTAACCATGGCAGTCATTGAGGTCTTTTCAGCGCAAGGAGCTGTGACGGGGCTTGATTTTGCTGACGAGCGAGCCGCCCCGGCCAAAGCGATCTCCTCGCTTCGGTCGGGGCGGCGATTGGGGCCTTGGCCTGGCTTGGCCCCGCCTGCCCGTGCGGGCGCAGCCAGGCTTCTATCTATAGACGATCACGCGCCTGTCAACGCGCCGTCGTTCCCCTCCGTCTCACAGCCACCGCCGCGAGGATAGCCGAGAGGGACGCGACGGCCAGCAAGGCGACGGGCATCGCGCTCTCGTCCCCCGTCTGCGGGACGCCGCCCCTCTTCGGTGCCGGTTTCGATCCGCCAGAGGGGGGCGTCGCTTCCGGCCCGCCGGGGGTGGGCTTGCCGGGGACGTCGTTGCTCGTGTTCGTAATGGTGAAGCCGGAGGCGGCATCTCCGGTGATCGAGGCGGTGTAGTCCTCGACGGGCTCCTCGGTCACGGAGTAGGCGATCTCGCTGCCGTCTGCGTTGTGCTTGGAGAGGCCGTCGAACGAGCCGGTCCAGTCGTTGTCGGAGGACAGCGTCAGCGTCTGGCCGGTATCGGTGCCGTCGGCCAACAGGTGGACGGTGACCGCCCCGCCTTCAGGGCCAACCCAGGTCTTGGTGACACGGACGGAGGTCGTCTCCGGGGTGTCATTGTCCGGCGTCTTGACGTCCGCCATGGTCACGATCGCGCCGTCGAGCTTGTGCCAGGTGCCCTCTGCCTCATCGTACACGCGCACCACGCCATCCGTAACGGAAAACGTGATGGAGTCAGCGCTGTCGTAGCCGGCCGGAGGCTCGGTCTCAACCAGCACGTAGATGCCGTTGCTCAGCACTTCGGGCTGCGCCTCTTCAGAGGAGGTCCACTCGTCTACAAGCGTGCCGGTGCTTGAGTCGCGACGCAGCTCGAGCTTCGCCCCCGCAAGGGGCGCGCCGGTCGAAGCGTCGGTCTTCGACACGCTCACGGAGTTGTTGGTGAACTTCGCCACAGCGGGCGTATAGTCCGCGAACGCGGCGATGTGGCCGGTCACGCTGTTGTCCTCGGACCAGACGTTGGACCAGCTGAAGGTGTTGTTGATCTCTGCGGTGCCCTTGTCGGGCGCCAAAGAAGATCCGTCATCAGAAGCGACCATGCCTTGCAAGCCGTTATAGCAGCCCATGTTAGCCTGATCCCGCTCGTCAGGCATCGGCAGGTCCGGACCCGGCTCTGCGTACGCCCCCAGCGTTTGGTTGAGCGGCGCATATGTTGAGGTGGCGCCCATCGAGACGGTGCCATTCCCACCCGAGACCTGGGTCACGGTCGGCTGCATCCACGCAAGGGCACAATAGCGCCCCCAGCCATAGTCGGCAAGGTTCTGGCAGCCCTCCTCGTAGCTCCCGACACCGCCGCCCTCCTGGCTGCACTTCCAGAACAGGCTTGCGGTCTGCACGTGGTCGCTTGATGTCAGCATCGTCCTGCCGATATCGTTGGGATACGACACCACGAACTCGCCGGGCCTCAGGCTCACATACCCAACGCCGTCAGGCACAAGCAGATCGATCCGCTCGAGCCCCTGGCTCTTGTCCCACGTGTACAGCCCGTCGGCATTCTGCGTGAGGTTGCCCTTATACAGCACCAACAGGCGGTTGAACGTGTAGCTGACGGCCGGGTTTGCATGCAGGTTGAAGGTCCAGGTGTACTTGTCTGAGAAGGTGTCAAACAGCTTGCTGTAGTCGATCTTGTAGATTGCCTCTCCCGCACCAGCATCTCCTGCATCGCCGCTTACGCGCGCGACAAAGAGATCAGCGCTCTTGAAGTCGTCGGCAAACGTCGGGCGCTCCACAGCGTAGGCTTCCGAGTTCGCGGAAGCGGCATTGTCGACTGAAACGGTAGCTACAAGCTGGTTGACGGTCGTATAGACCGGATTGGCCTCAGGTATGGAAATATCAGTATCAGGGTTGGCATTGAGCATGCTTTCCGTAACATCGATCCCATCTACGCCCAGATCGAGGACGCGGTTCGAAAAGCTCTTCCGGGAGACCGTCACCGTGACAGGAATCTCCTGGTCGCTCTGGGGGTAGTCCGCAGATTCAGAGCCTATCTCCCGGATGACGTAATGGTACGTGCCTTCCTTGTCAAACTCCATGCTTGGAAAGCTCACGTTGCCCTCTGCGTCGTTCGTGGACGTCAAGGCCTTGCCGGAGATGTCGGTGACTGCCGTCCCGTCCGCACTGAAGAGCCCAAAGGCGAACTGTCCGGCACTCAGCGTCCCGCCGCTCAGCACTTTCTTGGCACGAATGGTGACGATGGCGGGCTCAGTCACCGTCTTCTGCTGAACCGTTACCCCACCTCCGGTTCCTATGTGAACGTTATCCCCAGAAAGCTCGGCAAAGGCTGGGGTTACGAACGCGCTGAGCGCGCCCACCACGGCCAATGCCACCATGAGCCTGCTCAGCAGGCGTCCCCATGCGTATCTTACATTGCTCATACACACTCCTTTCTAATGCCCCAGGCCCATGGCGCGACGGCCGTGGGTCCGGGGATCCATACGTCAAGGCAGGTCGGGTCTCGCTGACCCTAGTGCCTTTTTTTCATGAACGCCCAGATCAAGAGGGCCAGGCCACCCGCCGCACAGGCCGCGATGGCCATGATGGGAGTCGTGTCACCTGTCGAAGGTATCGCCTTGCCCGCGACGGAAGGCGCGGAGGGCGTGGCAGGCACAGGCGTCTCGGGCTGCGCGGGCGTCTCGGGCGTCTCAGGCTGCGCCGGTGGCTGGCCCACGTGGATGGTGACGACCGCCGTCTCCTCAGAGCCGTCGGGGTAGGAGACCCTCACGCGCACCGGGAAGTCACCGGGGGTCCTGCCGTCGGGGAGTTCGGCGCCGTCGGCGAGGGAGGGCCTGGGGGCCTCCTTATCGGCCGGGTACCCGGGGACGGTGACCCTCGCCAGC
>SFGZ01000016.1 GCA_004557505.1 Coriobacteriaceae bacterium
TACCGCGTCCCGTGGCCGGTCTGGCGTGACATGGCCGAGACCTACGGCCGCAAGTACGTCAAGCAGGTCGAGCTCGCTCCCTACGAGGTGCCGGCGACGGCTGGCTACATCAAGTTCCTGCACGGGATCGTCGGGCAAGCAGGGCCGACGCCGGCAGAATGTGAGGAAACCAATGGACAGCAAACAGATCGCGGAGGCCATGAGGCTAAAGCTGCCGGTCAGGTATAACGGCATCACATACCAGCAGATCACCGAGTACATCCTCTGGTATGACGCAGCCGGCACCCGGCGCACCTCTGTCTCCCTCCTCGATAAGAACAGCCACAGCATCACCAGAGCGCCGGCCGATCGTGTCGAGCTGGTCGCTCAGGAAGGAGGAACCGATGAACAGTATCACCAAAGAGACCCGGCGCGAGAGCTATGACGCCATCCTGCCGAAGGTCAAGAAGCGCAGCCGCCTGATCCTCGAGACACTCGGCGACCGTCAGATGACGGCCAGCGAGATCACCGAGGAGCTGGTAGCCGCCGGGAAGATCCCATATTTCAACCGCAACTACGTCGCCCCGAGGCTCACCGAGCTGAAGGGCATCGGCGTCCTCGAGACGGTCGGCCGCAGGAAGGCCACCCGGTCGGACGCCACCGAGGCCGTGTGGGCCCGAACGCTGGCGGCAGCATATTTAGATCAATCGGCAGCAAAGCCGGCAGACAATCCCGCCACAGAGCCGGAGCAGATGACGCTCCTCGGGCCCGGGGCCTAACCAGAGAAAGGAGCCATCGCATGAACGTCGAAAGCATCACCCTCGCCGTCGACTACTTCGACCTGAAGAAGATCGCCGAGAGCGGTCAGTGTTTCCGCTGGAAGGAGCTCGGCCCCGGCAAGTACCTGATCCCATCCGGCCAGACCTGCGCCATCATGGAGCAGAAGGAACCCGACGACGACCTGCATCTGCTCATAGAGGAGGGCACGCTGCCGCTCTGGCAGGACTACCTCAACTACGGCGAGCGCTACGGCAGCATCGTCCGCAAGGCCCGGGAGGCCACGCTGGCAGACGGATCCCCTGACCTGTTCCTTCGGGAGGCTGTGCTGGAGGCCGCCGGCGTCCAGATCCTCACGCAGGATCTATGGGAGACGCTGGTCAGCTTCGTCATCAGCCAGAACAACAACATCCCACGGATCAAGAAACTGGTCGCAGCCCTCTGCAAGCAGTTCGGAGATCGTCGGCAGCTCGCCGGTCACGAGTTCTACACCTTCCCGACATGGGATCGGCTGGCCGGTCAAGACCTGAGTGGCCTCGGCCTCGGCTACCGCGACAAATACGTCGAGCAGCTCGCTCAGAACGTCACCGACGGCCGGATCGACCTGCATGAGCTGACCGGCATGGAGACCGAGCAGGCCCGCACCTACCTGAAAAGCATCCACGGCGTCGGCAACAAGGTGGCCGACTGCGTGCTCCTGTTCGGGCTGCACCGCGTCGAAGCCTTCCCGGTCGACACATGGATCCGGCAGGTCATCGACGAGCACTACGGCGGCAAGTTCCCGGTCGAGCACTACGACGGCCACGCCGGCATCATCCAGCAGTTTATTTTTTACTATATGCAGCAGCACAAAGGAGGTAAAACCACATGAACAAGAACATCGACAGGTCGAGCATCCTGCAAATGGCCCGCGGCGCGTTTCAGGAGCGCGTCGACTACGAGATGGGCCGAGTCGTCGACAACATCCTCGACCTCAACACCAAGGCGACAGCCAAGAGGAAGATCACCCTCACCATCGAGCTGACGCCTGACGACGAGCGCCAGACGATCTCTGTGGCTGTACAGGCCAAGGCAACGCTTGCGCCCACCAACCCGGTCGCAACGGCCCTCTGCATCACCAGCGACGGCAACGGCGAAATGGTCGTGGCCGAAATGGTGCCGCAGATCCCCGGCCAAATTAACATGGACGGCACTCAGCAGGAGGCCCCCAAGATCCTGAAGCTCGTACAAACTGCCAACTAAGAAAAGGAGGACAACACAATGCTCGCAAAAATGATCGACAAAATCGTCGCCCTGAAGGAGACCAAAACCTTCGAGATCGCCGGCCAGACCTACGCCGACGCACCCCTCACCCGGATCCCGCCCCACGTCGACCGGCCCGACTGCATCAGCGTCAGCGGCCTCGATGGCATCTGCAAGCTGATCCGCACCGAGCTCGCCAAGATCAACACCGTCATCATGGTGCAGGCCAAGAGCTACAAGAGCGTCGAGGTCATGACCACCTACCTGCCGGACTTCTCCCGCAATATCCTCTACCGCGCCGAGGCTGACGTCCCGGGCCTGCGCACAGGTTTTCGCAGCCGCGAGGTCGCGCTGATCGAGCTGCGCAGCCTGTTCATCCCCAACGAGGGCACGGCCTACCTGCTCGACCTGCTGAGCCGGATGACTGACGAGAACAGCGTCTCCACCAAGGACAACGGCGTCACGCAGACCGTGGAGGCCCGTCAGGGCGTCGCCCTCAACGCTCTCGTCGAGGTCAAGCCCCGCATCCAGCTCCAGCCGTTCCGCACCTTCCTCGAGGTGCCTCAGCCCGAGAGCGAGTTCCTGCTGCGCGTCGACCCCAACGAGGGGATCGGCTTCTTCGAGGCCGACGGCGGCGTCTGGAAACTGGAGGCCAAGCGCAACATCGCCGACTACTTCGAGAAAAACCTGAAGGATCTGATCGAGGCCGGCAAGGTCGTCGTCATGAAGTAAACCAGAAAGGCCGGGCGGGCAGCACCCGCTCGGCCGTCTGAGAAAGGAGCCACGCATGAAAGAATACACAACACTGACCCGGGAGGCCGTCGACGTAGTCGAAGGCGCCGCCCGATACATGAGCGAGACGACCCCGATGGAACACTGGAGCGACAAAATGCTCGACCTGCTCCTGAACGGGCCCACGATCAACGGCATCAAGAAGGACGAAGTCAGGGCGCTGCTGCGTCAGACCTATGCAGCCCTGAAGCGCTACGAGGTGATCGGCCCTATGGCCTCGCCCTTTATGAACGACCCGACCGCCATCGTCGCCCTCGCCTTCAGGGAGCTGTACCCGCGCCTCGAATACTACGCGCAGTACGTCCCGGGGCTCGAGGACGAAGAAGGGAAACCGGCCTGCGGCCTGACCATATTCCCGGACGACGGCAGCACGCCGATCGTCTGCATCTCGGCCGAGGTGCCGATCAGCGCCGGGCCTGAGCTGCTTGCCCACGAGCTCGCCCACGTCGCAGCCGGCGAAGCCGTCGAGCATGGCCCTGAGTGGAAGGCAGCCGAGGAGGCCATCTTCCAGAAGTACAACGAGATCCTCAACGCCAAGATCCCCGACGAGCCCATGGAGGTGACAGTCACCCCGCACGAGGTCGGCGACGGCGGGATCCTCGCCATGCCTCTGAAGGCCAACATCCCCGACCCGCACCGCGACGACTGGAAGCTCGTCACCTGCCCGATCTGCGGAGCTGAGTGCTGGGAGAATGACCTCGCCCGTCAGGCGATGGCAGCCGAGCCCGAGCTCCGCGCAGCGTGCACCACCTGCGCCCTGAAGGCCGGCGTCACCACCGGCGGCATACACTGAAAGGAGGAAACCATGAACGACAACAACAAGAGCAGCGGCAGCTCCGGTGGCATCTTCTGGACGCTGCTGGCCGTCGCTTTTATCGTACTGAAGGTCACGCACCTGATCGACTGGCCGTGGGTGTGGGTGCTGGCCCCGATCTGGATCCCCACCGGGATCGTACTGGCCGCCATCGTGGTCGTGCTGATCGTCGTGCTGACAAAGGAGACGATCAGGTCGCTGGAGAGGAGGAACCGCCGATGAATAGAGCAACCTGCCGAGGCTGCGGCGCTCCGATCGTCTGGATCAAGACACCGGCCGGGAAGGCCATGCCGTGCGATCCGGCGCCGGTCTACTACAAGGCAGCGCCCGGCGGGAAGGACAAGATCGTCACCACCCGGGGCGAGGTCGTGAGCTGCGAGATCGTGCCCGGAGCTGAGGCCACAGACGCCGGATACCAGCCCCACTGGGCCACCTGCCCGCAGGCCGGGCAATTCAAGAGAGGAGGAAAGCACAATGGCAAAGGATAAACCACAGCCGCAGGACGGGCCGGAGCTGGCCGAGTACATCACCACAGCGGAGCCGAAGGCATACGCCGACGGCGTCCCCGTGTTCTGCGCCCATGACGCCATCGTGCCGATCAAAGACCTCCAGCCGAACCCGAAGAACCCGAACCAGCACCCGCCGGAGCAGATCAAGCTCCTCGCCTCGGTCATCCGGGCGACGGGCTGGCGCGGGCCGATCACCGTCAGCACCCGCAGCGGCTACATCGTAAAGGGCCACGGCCGCCTCATGGCCGCCGAGCTCGACGACCTGAAGGAGGTGCCGGTCGACTACCAAAACTACGCCAGCGAGGCCGAGGAGATGGCCGACCTGACCGCCGACAACCGCATCGCAGAGCTCGCCACGATCGACAACAAAATGCTCGCCGAGGTATTTGCGGACATAGACACGGGCGAGATCCCGTTCATGCTCTCCGGCTACACCGAGGAGGAATACGGCAACATCGTCACGGCACTCTCTGAAGCCGTACACGATCAGGAGCTCAAGGGCGACCCCGACGCCGAGATCCCACCGCCAGCCAAGCCCGTCACGCAGTACGGCGACCTCTGGATCCTCGGCAAGCACCGCGTCCTCTGCGGAGACTGCACCCGGCCGGAGGATCGCGCCCTGCTGCTGGATGGAGCGACGCCGGAGATCCTGCTGACCGACCCGCCCTACTGCTCAGGCGGCAGCAAGGAGTCACAGAAGTCGACCGGCAGCATCGGCACAACACACAAAGACGGAAAGGCCCCGAAGATCGCAAACGACATCCTCAGCACCCGAGGCTACCAAAACCTGATCCGCGGCGCCCTGACCGACATCCCGTGCCTCTACGCCTACATCTTCACCGACTGGCGAATGTGGGTGTATCTGTTCGATCTGGTGGAGGCTGCCGGCTTCGGCGTCAAGTCTGAGATCGTATGGGACAAGGGCACGCCGGGCATGGGCGTCGGCTGGCGATCGCAGCATGAGCTCATACTGTTCGGCGCCCGGGCCGCGACACACTTCGACGGCCACAAGGGCTACGGCAACGTGCTGAGCATCTCCCGCTCCGGGAATGAGCTGCACCCCACTCAGAAACCCGTCGAGCTGCTGGAGAAGCTCGTCGACAACACGGACTTCGCCAAGGGCGTCTATGACCCCTTCGGAGGATCCGGCACAACAATGGCCGCCTGCGAGGCACACGGGCAGCCCTCGTACCTGATGGAGCTGACGCCGGCATACACCGACGTGATCGTGAAGCGATACATCAGCATCACAGGCAAGAATAACGTCCGCTGCGTCCGTCAAGGCAAGGAGCTCCCGCGGGAGGCCATCGCCGAGATCTTCGAGCCCGACGACGAAGGAGGTGAGCAGGAGTGACGCCCTGAAGAACAACCCAAAACCAAAAGGATCAAGGAACGGCTGCACAGGTACACGGCCCTGCTCAGGGACATCGACAACCAGCGCGAGCGCCTCGACCGCATGGAGGCCACAATCGGCAGCCCGTCCGGGCCCGATCTGTCTGGTATGCCACGGCCGCAGGGCGGCGTCTCCAACCCCGTCGCCGCTGCCGTCGAGAAGAAGATGGAGCTCGAGGCGAAAATCCGGCAGAAGGAGGCCGAGGAGAAAGCCGAGCGCCGGGCCATCGAAGCCATGACTGAGCTCATGGACGACCCCGACGAGCGCCTGACCATCCAGCTCAAGTATCTCGACCGGGCCGAGTGGCCGGACGTCACCTTCGCGCTGTATGGCAACCGCCCCGACTTTGCGGACAAAGCGGACGCCTACCAAAGGAGGATGTACCGAGTCCACGGCCGGGCCCTCCTGAGCCTCGCCGAGATCGAGGCCGAAGTGAATGACAGCAAATGACACTAAAACGGAGCGAATGACATTGAAAGTCACACCGACCCCGTGTTATTCTGTATCATACGAAAGACCGACGGACGAAAGCCGCACACGCGGCCAACGTCCAAAGGCCAGTCAGCCAACAACCAAAGAGAAGCCGCAAGGCAACCGAGCCGTCGAGCGTACACACGCCCGGCGGCTTTTCTATGCCCTGAAGGAGGTGAGCCAGTGGCAAAGGGATCCATCACCATGCGCGTCGAGAACCTTCAGAAGCTCCTCGACCAAGTCCAAGAGATCGACGAGAAGGGCCGCAAGGCCGTGAAGGCCACGGTCAGAGACGTCAAGAGCCGCGCCCCGGGCTGGATCGCTCAGGAGGTGACGCAGGTCTACAACATCAAGAAGTCAGAGATCACGCCCTCCAGCGGCAAGGGAGCCAAGCCAAAGAAGATGGCCGGCAGCATACAGGTCAGAGGCGAGACCATCGAGGAGATGACGATCACCTACTCCGGCCGGCTGCTGACCCCTGTCCACTTCGGCATGACGCCCAAGACCCCACCAGCGGGCAAGAGCTACACGCTGAAGATGCAGGTCGTCAAGGGCCAGAAGAAAGTCATCGGCCGCTACAAGAACACGCGCACGCCCGGGGGGCCATACTCCGAGCGCTCGCACAATATCCTCATGGGCACCGGCAACACCAAGGCCGACGGCGTGGGCTACATTCCCTTCCAGCGAATGAGCCGCACCCGCACCGACATTCAGAAGTTCACCACCATCTCGGTGCCGCAGATGATAACCAGCGACAAGACCAGCGAGAAGATCATGACCAGACTCCAAGAGGAGACGGCCAAGCGACTCCAGCACAACCTCGACCGGGCCCTCGGCAAGTAGGGCCACACCAACGGCCGCCGCAGGGCCACACAGCGGCCCACAGGACGCGCGAAGCGACGCAGCCGACCCGACGGACGGCCAGCCAAGAAAACGCGCCACAGAGGCCGTCAGAGCGCCGCACACGACATCCAGACGCGCCGAAGGTACTGTGACGCGACCGATCGGCCTGCGGTGCTGGCGAGCCCAAAAAACGCGCAGACTGGAAAAATTTTTTTCGGGCCGTTTCGTTTCGCGGCCCTGACCATTTTCGTGAGCTCACGAAAATGATGGCACGGAGAAAGGAGGAGAGCCATGCCGAACAACCCCAACACGAAGCTCGTCGACAGCAAGACCATCGCGGCCATCTTCGGCGTGGATCCTCGCCGCGTGCAGCAGCTCGCCAAGGAGGGCATCATCACCGCCACAAAGGACGGGCACGCCAACCGCTACGACCTGCTGCCAACGATCCAGAAGTACATCCGATACCTCAGCGACAAAGCCAACGGCCGCGAGCCGTCCAAGAAGGACAGCGAGATCGAAGCCCGCCGGCTGGAGGCTGAGGCAGACCTGAAGCGCAGCAAGGCCGACATGGCCGCTCTCCAGCTCAAGGAGCTCGAGGGCACCATGCACCGCAGCGAGGACGTCGAGGCCGTCATGACCGACCTCGTCTACAATATCAGGTCAATGCTCATAGCCCTGCCCGGTCGTCTGGCCGTCGACGTCGTGGCAGCTCAGACAGCAGCCGAGGCGTCCGAGATCATCCGGGCCGAGGTCTACAAGATCCTCGAGGAGCTGGCCGCCTACAAATACGATCCCGAGGAATATGCGCGGCGGGTAAGGGATCGGGAAGGCTGGAGCGACCTCTCCGATGACGCGGACGACTAAAAAAGCCGCCGCCAAGCTGAACGCCGCCATCTCGGGCGCGGTCAAACGCTTCGCACCGCCCGAGAGCCTGACCGTGGACGAGTGGGCTGACAAGCACCGCCGCCTCTCACCCGAAAGCTCGGCCGAGGCCGGGCCGTGGCGCACCAAGCGCACCCCGTACCTCGAGGAGCCGATGAAAGCCTTCACGGATCCCAAGGTACACAAGATCGTAATGGTGGCAGCTTCGCAGGTCGGCAAGTCTGAGCTCGAGCTGAACATCATCGGCTACATTATCGACCAAGACCCCGGCAGCATCCTCTACGTCCACCCAACGATCGACGACGCGAGGAAGTTCAGCCGGCTGCGCGTGGCTCCCATGATCCGCGACAGCAAGCCACTGAAGGCCAAAGTCCACGACGTCAAGGCGAAGGACAGCGGCAACACCATCCTCCAGAAGTCCTTCCCCGGCGGTATGCTCACCCTGACCGGCTCCAACAGCGCCTCGGCGCTGGCCTCCACGCCCGCCCGGTACATCATCGGCGACGAGCGTGACCGCTGGGCCATCAGTGCCGGCACAGAGGGCGACCCGTGGGCACTGGCTGAAGCACGTCAGGCGACCTTCTACAACGCGAAGGCCGTCGAGGTCTCGACCCCGACCATCAAGGGCAACAGCAACATCGAGACCAGCTTCTACCAAGGCACACAGGAGCGCTGGTGCCACCGCTGCCCGGAGTGCGGCGAGTATCACGAGATCGTTTTCGACGACATCAAATTCGAGCCCGAGGCCACACGGATCCGCGGGAAAAAGACGTGGAAACTGAAGGGCGGCATCTCGTGGGCCTGCCCGGGCTGCGGCTGCCTGATCCCCGAGGAGACCATGCGCCGGCAGCCGGCCAAGTGGATCGCAGAAAACCCCGACGCCTATGCCAAGGGCGTGCGCTCCTTCTGGCTGAACGCCTTCAGCTCCCCGTGGACGCCGTGGCAGAAGATCGTCCTCAAGTTCCTCGACGCGCAGAACGACCCGCAGCGGCTCAAGGTCGTCTACAACACCCTGCTCGGCCAGCTATGGGAGGATCGCGGCGACCTCGAGGACGAGGACACCATGCTCGCCCGGCGCGAGGACTACGGCACGCGGCCGGACGGCACCCCTGTGGAGCTGCCTGACGGCGTGCTGGTACTGACCTGCGGCGTCGATACGCAGGACAACCGTCTCGAGTACGAAGTAGTCGGCCACGGCCACTACGGCGAGACGTGGGGCATCGTCAAGGGCTACATCATGGGCCGACCAGACACCCCGGAGGTCTGGCAGCGCCTCGACGACGTGATCGACCACGTCTACACCTTCAAGAACGGCCGGGGCCTGCGGATCTCCATCACCTGCGTCGACTCCGGCGGCCACTTCACCCAAGAGGTGTACGAAGCCTGCCGGGCCCGCATCCACAAGCGCGTCTTTGCTATCAAGGGCAAGGGCGGCGACGGGATCCCCTTCGTCTCACCGCCCTCGAAGGTGCCGATCCGCGACAACAAGAAGATCACCTGCTGGCTCTACACCCTCGGCGTCGACGCCGGCAAGGCGTCCATCATGGCGAGCCTCAAGGTGCAGGAACCCGGGCCGAGGTATTGCCACTTCAACCGCAACCCCGACGCCGGCTATGATCTCAACTATTTCAACGGCCTGCTCTCTGAGAAGCTGGTGCTCAAACACACCAGCCGCGGCGACCGCTGGGCGTGGGAGAAACTGCCCGGCCACAACCGCAACGAGGCGCTCGACTGCCGCGACTATGCGATGGCCGGCGTGAAGATCATCAACCCCGACATGGACGCCGTCGAGAGACGGCTCAAGGGCCTCGAGGAGAAGCCGGCGCAGCAGCGCCAGCAGGCCCGACCCAAGACAAAGCGCAGCAAGGCGGCCAACGCCTTCGACGACTGGTAAGGAGGACACCACATGAAAACACGCGCAACAATCGAGGCAGAGCTCACAGCCAAAAGGAACCGGCTCGAGCTCTACCTGAAGCGAGAAGCCGAGATGCTGGACGGGGGCGTCCAGAGCTACGGCATCGGCTCCCGCAATCTGGCAAGGTACAACACCGACCTGAGCCAGATCAGGGACGCCATCAAACAGCTCGAGAAGGACATCGCTAACCTCGAGGGAGCCCTGAACGGGCAAAAGCCCCGCAAGGCCGTGGGGGTCGTCCCCCGCGACTGGTAACATCGGAAAAAAGCCCCACCCGGGGCTTTTTTCATAGGCATCGGGCCGGGAGTTTTCGCTCCTTTACTCTCGGCCCCTTGCCATCTTCTGAAAGGAGGTGAGCAACATCAGCAAGAAGAAACGCAACAGCCGACCGCAGAGCGGAAGGCAGCAGCCTCGCCCCGTCAATAAGGGCTACGGCGACGCCGGCGCGAGCTGGCAGAAGAAAGCGACCAAGGGCTTCAGGGCTATGAGCGGCAGCCCGAAGGAGGACATCGACGCCAACAACGCGACTCTCCGACAGCGTGCCCGTATGCTCTATATGGCGGCCCCGATCGCCACCTCAGCCATCAAGACCAACCGCACCAACGTCATCGGCGTCGGCCTGAAGCTCCAGAGCCGGATCGACCGTGAGGCCCTCGGCATGGATCAGGAGGCGGCTGACCTGTGGCAGGCAAAGACGGAGCGGGAGTTCGCCCTGTGGGCCAACCGCAAGGCAGCCTGCGACGCCACCGGCGTGAACAACTTCTACGCCATGCAGCAGCTCGCGCTCGCTTCGTGGCTGGTGAGCGGCGACGTGTTCGCCGTCATCAAGCAGTACGACCCCACGCCGACCATGCCCTACTCGCTCAGGATCCACCTCGTCGAGGCTGACCGAGTGGCAACCCCGACAGCCGCCGGCATCATGACCCCACTGCTGGCGACTACCGGCAAGGCAGCCAACGGCAACACCATCTACGACGGCGTCGAGGTCAACCCCAACGGCATGATCGAGGCATACCACATCCGCAGCACCTACCCCCTCGAGCTCGGCACGGCGTCGACCAAGTGGACGCGCGTCAAGGCATACGGAGACCGCACCGGCCTCCCGAACATCTTGCAGGTCATGGACTCGGAGCGGCCTGACCAGTACAGAGGCGTCAGCTATCTGGCGCAGGTGATCGAGCCGCTGCTTCAGCTTCGCAGGTACACCGAGAGCGAGCTGACAGCCGCGATCGTCGAGAGCTTTTTCACTGCCTTCGTGAAAACGGAGGCCGGGGCGTCCGACAACCCATTCAACGAAGTGGGGAGCAGCCTGCCAGAGGTGAGCCGCGATCCCAATGAGTACGAGATGGGCCCGGGCCAGATCAACATCATGGAGCCCGGCGAGGACGTCGTATTTGCCGACCCGAAGCGGCCGGCCAGCGGCTTCGACTCGTTCCTGCGAGCCATCTGTGAACAGGTGGGCGCTGCGCTCGAGATCCCGGCCGACCTGCTGCTGAAGTCCTTCAACAGCTCGTACAGCGCCAGCCGTGCGGCCCTGCTGGAGGCGTGGAAAGCCTTCAAAATGCGCCGCGAGTGGTTTGTCGCTGACTTCTGCGCCCCGATCTACGAGATCTGGATGGCCGAGGCCGTCGCCCGTGGCCGCATTGACGCCCCGGGCTTTTTCACGGATCCGGCGATCCGCGCCGCCTATCTCGGCGCCGAATGGATCGGCCCATCTCAGGGCCAGCTCGATCCAGTCAAGGAGATCACGGCCGAGATCCTCGCAGTCGGCGAAGGCTTCAGCACCCGCGAGCAGAGCACGATCCGGCTCAACGGCGGCCAGTGGGACGCCAACGTCGACCAGCTCGCACGCGAAAACGCCAAGCTCGCCGAAGCAAACGCGCCCCTTCAGGGCAGCAGCTCCTCCGGCACCGGCGGCGCATCAGGCGCAACCGAGCCCGGCGTGGTGGCTGCGCTGCGGAACGAAATCATCAAAGCACTCAAGGAGGACGAACACCATGAAAGCAAATAACCCGCCCTGCTGCATCGCGGGGCCTGCCCCTGCGCCTCCTACTGGCGGCAAGCTCCAGAAGTTCTGGAACATCGCCAGCACCGGCGACGACACGGGCGAGATCCTGCTCTACGGCGACGTCATGAGCAGCCAGCCGATCGACTGGTGGACGGGCGAGCCTGAGCCCGGCCTCTACATCACCCCCGAGGGCTTCCTCGAGGATCTGGCTGCCGTGAAGGACAAGAGCAACATCACCATCAAGATCAATAGCTGCGGCGGCGACCTCTACACCGGCATCGCCATCCACAACGCGATCAAGGGCCTGAGCGGCACCAAGACCGTCATCGTGGAGGGCATCGCTGCCAGCGCGGCCAGCGTCATCATGTGCGCCGGCGACGAGGTGCAGGTCTACCCCGGCAGCATGGTCATGATCCACGGCGTCAGCGGGCTCCTGTGGGACTACTACAACCTGCAAGACCTGAAGAAGCTCCAGAAGGACTTCGACGCCAGCGAGCGGGCCATCGCGGAGATCTACCACGCCAAGACCGGCATCGAGGTCGACCAGCTCCGCAGCATGATGACCCGCGAGACATGGATGGTCGGTCAGGAGGCGGTCGACAACGGCTTCGCCAACACCCTGCTCGACGACGCGGGCCCGTCTGCCGCCCTGAGCGCAGACAAGAAGGTGCTCCTCGTGGCTGGCATCAGGCACGACGTCAGCAACTTCAGACACATCCCCGGGGCGATCCCGGTCAACAACAGCATCCACGCCGCTGCTGCGGCTGGAAATAAGCCGGAGACCCCGGCCATCAAAAACGAAGGAGGAAACAAACCCATGACCCTCGAAGAAATGAGAGCGCAGTACCCTGACCTCGTAACTCAGATTGAGCAGCAGGCCGCGGCAACTGCAAGAACGGAGGCAATCACGCAGGAGCGCGAGCGCCTTCAGGCCATCGAGAGCATCGAGGCCAGCGTGGGCGACGCGCAGCTCGTCCATGACGCCAAGTATGGCGAAAACCCCTGCACCGCTGAGCAGCTCGCTTTTCAGGCTATGAAAAAGCAGGCAGCCCTCGGGATCAAGCACCTGAAGGACAGCGCGGCCGACAATGCCGACTCTGGCGCTGGCGACGTCGGTGCTGCTCCTAACGGCGGCGAGGAAGGCAGCGAGACCGACGACAAGGCCAAGGTGGACGCCATCGTCGGCATCTACAATTCCACCAAGACCAGCAAGGGAGGTAAAAACTAATGAGCAAGAGACTCGACGAGAACATCGGCGCCGTGGAATACGACGGCCTGATCGTCAACAACGTGCCCGTCGCTGACGTTTTCAGCGTGACCATCCGCAAGGAGACAGCCGCCACCGTTCTGAAGCGCGGCACTGTGCTGGCCCTGTCCGGCAGCGGCACCGCTGCTGACGGCTGCATGGTGATCCTCGGCACTACCGCCGCATCCAACGAAGTCCTGAGCGCCAACTGCGTGCTCGCCGACGACGTGGAGGTCGGCACCAACGCCAACGTGACTGCGCTGGCATACCGCACCGGCCATTTTGCCCGCAATAAGCTGATCGTCAAGAATGGCTACACCATGACCGCAACCGACGAGGAGGAGCTGCGCAAGGGCGGCATCCTGCTCTCCGACGCGATCGAATACTAAGAGAAGGAGGACAACAAAATGCCTTTTAACTTCTATGAGACCCACACGCTGCTCATGGCCGTGCAGCAGCTCACCCCTGCCACGACCTTCCTGCGTGACCGCTATTTCCCGACCAACGACGCGAGCGACGTTTTCGCCACTGACGACGTGCTGGTCGAGTACAGAGACGGCAGCAAAAAGCTGGCGCCTTTCGTCGCTCCTCGCAAGGGCGGCGTGACCATCCTGCGCAACGGCTACCACATGGAGAGATACACTCCTCCTTTTGTGGCTCCCAAGCGCTCCCTCTCCGCTGACGACCTGAAGAAGCGCGGCTTCGGTGAGTCCCTCTACACGCAGCTCACTCCTGAGCAGCGCCAGCAGACCCTCATCCTGAAGGACGCCGACGAGCTGGGCGAGTTTATCACCCGCCGCGAGGAGGCTATGGCCGCTGAGACCATGCTGACCAACGGCTGCATCATGAAGCACATCGCCGACGACGCTGACGAGAGCGACGAGATGGAGATCCGCTTCTACTCCGAAGGCAGCAACCCCGCAACCTACACACCTACGACCAAGTGGGACGCCGCCGGCGCGAAGATCCTCGCCGACCTCGGCGTGATGGCTCGTATGCTGACCAGCAAGGGCCTCCGCGCGACCGACCTGATCTGCTCCCCTGACGTGGCCGACACCATCGTCAACAACGAGGTCATCCAGAAGCTGCTCGACAACAAGCGCTACGAGCTCGGCATGGTCGAGCCCGAGGTGCTGCCTGCCGGCGCTGCTGTCATGGCCCGTCTGAACGTCAACGGCCGCATCATCAGCGTGATCTCCTACGACGAGACCTACACCGACGACGCCGGCAAGGATCAGCTCTACATCCCTTCCGGCAAGTGCATCCTGACCGCGCCTGCCTGCGGCCGCACTCTGTACGGCGCCGTCACTCAGGTGGAGCAGGCCGATGGCGAGTTCCACACCTATGCCGGCCGCCGCGTGCCGAAGTATCTGTCCAACGCTGAGGGCAACACCCGCAGCCTGACGATCTCCAGCCGCCCGCTGCTGATCCCTAACAACAAGAACCCGTTCATCGTTGCGGACGTCCTGACTCAGGGCTAAGCGCAGCAGAAAGGAGCAGACCATGATCCAGATCATCGCGGGCACCTTCGGCTACTATAACGGCCGCAAGGTGATCCCCATCACCAATCAGGACGGCCCCAAGCAGTTCGACCCCGAGCTGGAGGCCCGTCTGGTCAAGGAAGGCGTCGCCAAGTACGTCGACGCAGCACCCGCTCAGGCCGAGGATCCCAACACGCCCGACCCGGCCGGCGCCAATGCGCCGCAGGATCCCGGCCAGCCCGAGGGAGGCGCTGAGCCCCCTGCGGACGGCCTGCCTGAGTACAACGAGGACATGAAGCTCGACGAGCTGAAGGACATCGCCGCAGCCTACGGCGTCGACGCCTCTGCCATGCGCAAGAAGGCCGACGTCATCGCTGCCATCGAGGCGGCCAAGGCCGGCCAGACTGACGACGACGGCACCGACGACGAGGAGCCCCCTCAGTTCGGCGCTGCTGATCCCGTCTGATGGCCTTCAGCTTCAAGGAGATGGTCGCCAACGACCGGCGCCGCGTTTTCCTCGATCTCTCTGAGTTCGGGGAGGAGCACAGAGTCGAAGGCAAGACCATCGCGGCTGTACTCGACGACAACGCCCTGCGAGAACGCCAAGGGGGGCAAGAGCTGAGCGTGGCAGAGTCCTCTCTGCTGCTTTATGCAGCGGTCGAGGATCTGCCCGCCCGGCGCCCGGCGGGCGAGGGCCTAAACGTCGACGGCCGCGAGTACATCGTCAACGACTGGAGCGAGGACATGGGGATCGCAACCGTGGCTCTCGGCCAGACCGTGACCATGTAGGAGGTGCTGCACCGTGTCCATCGTCAATAGCATCGAGATCGTCCGGGGCTGGCTGAATACCGAGGTATGCCCTCTGGTAAAGCTGAAGCTCCCCGACGACAACGCCACAGACGCCTCCTACCCCTACAAGCTGGTGAACCCGGCCGCCTTTTCCCTGTTCGTCCCGTCCAAGGACAGGACGCCCCCAAAGGTCGCGGCGCCGATCCCTTCGGTCTGCGTCCAGCTCGCTCAGGGGGAGGATGACCTGATCGAACACACCCGCGGCATCAAGATCCGGCTCTGCTTTTCTGCATGGGATCCCGGCTACCACGGGCCCGACATCTATATACCGCAGGGCAACGGCAGCGGCACCTATATCCAGCAATACAACAGCGAGGCGGCCGACTTCTTCCAGAAGAACGGCGAGGGCTGGCGTGACGCATGGAATTTTGTGGACACGGCGCTCAGACTGATCGAAAACGCCGAGTACATCGGAGACCTGCGCGTCATCAAGGAGCTCGGCATCACCTTCGGCCCCGTCGCTGAGCAGGACGCTGTACCTGACTTTTATCCCTACTGGTTTGCGTGGGCTGAGTTCTCTGTCGAGGAGACCCTCACCCGGCACGCCAAAAACTACGACCATCTGCTTTAAGGCAGCCGAGTCCTCGGCTGTCTAATTTTATGCAAAGGAGGACAAGCACATGGCAAACGAGTACCTCTACGGCGCCTACGGCCACATCGGCGAGACCGTGGCACAGAGCGCCGTGCAGGCGGGCACCACGCCGATCTATATCGGCACCGCGCCCGTCAACCTCGTGCGCGGCTTCGACAAGGCCGGCGTCATCAACGAGCCCGTGAAGATCAGCAACCTGATCGACGCGCAGAAAAAGCTCGGGTATGCAGCCGACTGGGGCACCTTCACCCTCTGTGAAGTCATGAACGCGCACTTCAACAACACCATCGGCAACATCGGCCCCATCTACGTCATCAACGTGCTGGATCCCGCTGCCGGCAAGCACAGAAAGGAGGCGCAGACGACCGCGCCCCTGAGCTTCGCAGGCGGCCGCGCCGAGTTCACCAGCTCCACCATCATCCTCGACACCCTGACCATCGCCAAGGCCGGCGACAGCGCCGGCAACTACGTCGAGGGCGAGGACTACGCCGTGGACTACAACTTCACCAAGGGCACGGTCATCATCACCAGCCTGAAGCAGGACGCGCAGCTCACCGGCAACCTGACGGCCAGCTTCTACGAGATCGACGACTCTCTGGTAGAGGACGCCGACATCATCGGCGGCGTCACCGCCTCCGGCGAGTATAGCGGCCTCAGCTCCATCGCCCTGCTCTATCCTGAGCAGTACGCGGTCGTCAACCTGATCGTCGCGCCCGGCTGGAGTCACAGCCCTGCGGTCTACAACGCTATGATCGCGGCCAGCCAGAAGATCAACGGCCACTGGGACGCCTTCGTCCTCGCCGACCTGCCTCTGGTAGACGGCGACGCGCAGGCCGTCGACACCATCGAGAAGGTGATCGCATGGAAGAAGAACAACGCCTTCACCAGCGAGCGCTCGAAGGTATTCTGGCCGCAGGCCACCGACAACCTCGGCAACAACTACCACCTCAGCACGCTGGCAGCAGTCGAGCTCATGCGTGCCGACTTCAGCCACAACAGCGTCCCGATGGAGACCTGCGGCAACAAGGCCGTGCCGGTCATCAAGCAGTATTTTGGAGCCAACGCCAAGAACCGCGGCTTCGACCAGCAGACCGGCAAAGAGCTCACGCAGAAGGGCATCAGCACCGTCGTGGCGTGGGCTGGTGAGTGGGTGCTGTGGGGCGACCACACCGCTGCATACACCTACGGCGCCGAAGTAGACCCCCGCGCCATCTTCGACGTCTCCATGCGTATGCTCATGCACATCACCAACAGTTTCCAGCGCGAATGGAGCCTGAAGATCGACGAGCCCATGACCAGAGCGCTGAAGGATCAGATCATCAACCGCGAGCAGGAGAAGCTCGACGGCTACGTCAGCATGGGCGCCCTGATCGGCGAGCCGAAGATCCTGTTCCTCGAGAGTGAGAACAGCACCACCGACATCATGAACGGCGACTTCAGGTGGGACATCAACGTCACCCCGACGCCTCCGCTCAAGAGCGCCAGCGTCTACGTCGCATACACCGACGCCGGCTTCTCCGTCTACTACGAAGGAGGTGAGGAGTAATGGCATGGATCGACCTCAACGGCCCCGTACTGGCTGACACCGTGTACGACGCCGGCAAACTGGTCGCCAAGGACGTGACCATCACGCTGCCGGCCATCAATCTCCTGACTGCTGACTTCAAGGCGATGGGCACCCTGACGCTGCCGATCATCGGCCAGATCGAGGCTATGGAGGCGACCGTCAACAAGGTCGGCACCGACATGGGCCTGCGCTCTATGGCCTCTCTCGACAGCAGAACGCTCGAGTTCCGCTGGGTGCAGGACGTCAAGAAGGCAGACGGATCCACCAAGACCGTCGGCTGCAAGGCGTTCCTCCGCGTCGTGACCAAGACGATCCCCGGCCTGTCCGTGGATCCCGGCAGCCAGAGCGAGAACGAGCTGGGCTACGCGGTCAGCCGCTACCAGCTTTTCGTCGACGGGACGGAATACTGGCTGATCGACCAGCTCAACCAGATCCTCCGCGTAGGCGGCAAGGACTACTACAAGCAGATCCGCAGCCTGCTGTAACAGACAGGGCCGCCCCTTCCCGGGGCGGCTCTTATTTTCGGAAAGGAGTACCCCATGAAGAACAAGATCACACTCAGCAACCCGCTGACCATCAACAACAAGAAGCGCACGGAGCTGACCTATGACGCGAATGAAATCACCGCGCAAATGTTCGCGGAGGCCGACGCCCGCAAGCTGACCGCCAGCGGATCCAAGAACGGCAACGCGGCCGGCGCGGCCGAGCTGGACTATGGTCTGCACCTCTACCTCGGCTTCGAGGCCATCATCGCCGTCAACCCCGAGATCGACATGAGCGACCTCGAGCGCGTCCACGGCTATGACGTCATGCAGATCATGAGGATCGGCCGGGATTTTATTTCCGGGAGGTCGGAGGAACCCTCCAGCCAAAACAGCTCCGGCGAGCAATCCGAGACTACGCCCGAGCCTTCCACACCTCAGTCCGAGACATCGGAGAGCGAAGGCTGACCGACTTCCTGACGGAATACGGCGAGGCCGTGGAAGAAGCCAAACAACAGGCGAAGCGCCACCCGGCGCCGACCATTAAAAAGCCGCACATCAGGAGGAGGTGACACACATGGCAGGAAAAGGGAAAGAGCTTCAGGCGGTCGTCAATCTGGCCGGCAGCATCGACCCCTCACTCGGGAAGGCGATCGAGTCCGCGCAGAAAAAGATCAGCGGCCTGAACGTGAAAGCTCTCGCCGTGGGTGCCGCCGTCGGCGGCATCGCGGTCGCCACTGGCAAGGCCGTGGTAGAGGCCGGCAAGTACCTGAAGGATCTCGGCAGCCAGTTCGATGAAGCAGCCGACGCCATCCGCATCGGCACCGGCGCGACCGGCGACGCTCTGGATGGGCTGCTCGATGACTTCGACGAGGTCTACAAGAGCGTGCCGACCACTATGGAGGACGCCAGCAAAGCCATCGCGGACTACAACACCCGGCTCGGCCTGACCGGCCCGCAGCTTCAGGAGATCTCCAAGCAGGCGCTCCAAGTGAGCGATATGCTGGGGGACGACCTCGGCGGCGTGATCGAGGAGTCGAGCCAAGCCTTCCAACAGTGGAACATCGACGCCGACAACATGGGCGGCGCGATGGACTACATCTTCAAGGTCAGCCAGAGCACCGGCATGGGCTTCACTGACCTTATGAGCAATATGCAGAAGTTCGGCCCGCAGCTTCAGGAGATGGGCTATTCCTTCGAGACGGCGAGCGCCCTCATGGGTCAGCTTGACAAGGCCGGCGTCAACACTGAGGAAGTCCTCGGCGCCATGAAAAAGAGCGTCGGCGCACTGGCGAAGGAAGGCATCAGCGCGAGCGATGGGCTGGCTATGTACTACGAGCAGATCAAGAACGCAGGCACGGCCGCAGAGGCCGCAAGCATCGCGTCGGAGATCTTCGGCACCAAGGCCGGATCCACAATGGCCGCAGCGATCAGAGACGGCACTCTCGCCGTCGGAGACCTGACGGAAAGCCTGCTGGAGAACGGCGAAACCATCGCCGGAGCGGCTGAGGACACCTACGACTTCGCCGAGCGGCTCCAGATCATGAAGCAGGGCCTCGAGGTCGCCCTGAAGCCGATGGCAAACACCGTGTTCGACGGCCTCAACAAGTTCATGCCCGTGCTGCAAAAGCTCATGGAGCAGATCGTCCCGGTCATCAGCGACGCGGTCGAGGCTGCGGCGCCTTTTGTCGAGGAGTTCCTCATGGGAGCGGCTGACGCTCTCGAGGACGTGCTGCCGCTGATCTCTCAGCTCGCGGCCGATCTGCTGCCGATCCTGACGCAACTCATGAGCACCCTGCTCCCGCCGCTGCTCAGTCTGGTGCAGACTCTACTCCCGCCGCTGATGCAGATCGTCGGGGCAATTTTGCCGCCGATCGCCAGCCTTCTGAGCACGATCCTCCCCATGATAACGCAGATCGTGAGCGCTGTGCTGCCGGTACTGGTGCAGATCATTTCCACGCTGCTGCCGGTCATCACCCCGCTGCTGGAGGCCGCACTTCAGATCGTCAACGACGTCATCATGCCGCTGCTGCCGCCTCTGATGCAGATCGTCCAAGCGCTGCTGCCGCCTCTCGTGTCCCTGCTCAACCTCGTCATGCCGATCCTGAGCCCCCTGCTGGCCCTGCTTCAGCCGATCGCCTCCGTACTGGGGACGATCGCCGACGTCATCGCCAAGATCGTGAGCTTCGGCTCCGGCGTCATCAGTAAGATCGCCGGCCTGTTCGGCGGCGGGGGTGGCGGCGGGGGCGTCTCCGGCTACGCGACCGGCGGCTTCACGAGCGGCCCGTCCATCGCGGGCGAGGATCCGCGATACCCTACCGAGGCTGTCATCAGCTTCAACCCTGCATACCGCAACGAAAACCTGGAATACTGGGCCAAGGCCGGGCAAATGCTCGGCGCGTCCAACGAAAGCGACTACGAGCTGCTGAGCGGAGGCTCGAGCACGTCCGTGGTCTACGACCTGAGCGGGCTCTCCTTCTCCCCGCAGATCAAGATCGAAGGCGACACCGACGAGGACGCCCTGATCCGCAAGCTGCGCGAGCTGGAGCCCGAGTTCATTGACTTCGTTCTCGAAGCACTAAGCAGAAGGGAGGGTGGCGCCTATGTCACAGCAGACAGTCGGCTTTATTGAGTACACCGCACAGGGCGGCGACACTTTTGACAGCATCGCGCTGGCTGCCTATAACGAGGAGCGCATGGCGAGCACCATCATCACCGCCAACCCCGACCTCTGCGACGTCCTGATCTTCGAGGGCGGCGAGCTGGTACGGATCCCGATCGTCGAGACCGTAACCACACCCGACACGCTGCCCCCGTGGAGGAGGTGATCCATGTGAAAATCTTATACCAAGGCGTCGACATCTACCCCGACATCAGCGTCCACCGCTGCTATCACGATATGTACGCCGAGAAGCAGAGCGACGAGCTGCTGCTGAAACTGAACGACACCCGCCAACTGTGGGACACATGGAACCCCAAGAAGGGCGACACCATCGCCATCGAGGACGGAGCAGCCAAAACCGGCAAAATGTTCGTCGAGAGCGTCGTGCCTGAGTCCGGCATCGTGACCCTGCGGGCCTATTCCATGCCGCAATCCGTGAAAGACAAGCGGAGCAAGGCGTGGGAGAAGGTCAAGTTCCTGCAACTGGCGCAGGAGATCGCCGGCCGGCACGGCCTGACGCTCCAGACCTTCGGCATCACTGACCAGACCTATGACTACGTCGAGCAGAACAACCTCCCCGACTTCGCCTTCTTCCAGCAGCGCTGCACCCTCGAGGGTGCGGCGTTTCTGGTCTATGACGGCAAGCTGGTGGTCTACGACGAGGCATACATGGAAAGCCAGACACCGAGCGACACCATCACCATCACACCCGCCAGCGACTTCCAGTACCGGGACGAAGGCGCCAACGCCTACGGCTCGGCCGAAGTAGTCAACGGAGGACTGACCGGCACCTTCTCGGCGCCGGCTGGCGGCGACAAAGTGCTCCACAAGGTCATCCCGATCCGAATGAGCGACCAGTCAGAGGCCGACCGCTTCGCCCGCGGGCTCCTGCGGGACGCCAACAAAGCGGCGACGGTCGGCACCCTCTGGACGGGCTCGCTGCTGCGTAACTACGCAGCGGGCTCCGTGGTCACTCTGGCGACCGAGGGCGTGAAGTCGTGGGATGGCGCGGCCTTCGTCGGCCGGATCCGTCACGACTACGTCAAGACCCGGAGCAAGCTGTACCTCCGCAGACCACTGGAGGGCTACTAATGAACAGCAACAACCAAATGATCCAAAAGGGCAAGATCTCCACAGTGGAGGGAGCTGCTGACCGCAACGGCGACAAGACCACGGCCAGAGTGCTCCCCTGCACCGCTGACGGCATGGTCACGCGGCCGCTCACGATCCCGTGGTGGCTGCGGGGTAAGATGGGAAACCTGAAGCCCGGCGACGAGGTCGCCTATGCCATGTTCGAGGACGGCACCGGCATCATCCTCTCCCGCATGGACGGGGAATGGGACGGCACTGTGCCCGGCAGCGTAAAGGTCGAAAAGGGCGACGTGACCGTGCCTGACGGCGACGTCACCGCCTCCGGCATCAGCCTCAAGACCCACACGCACGCCGGCGTCCACGGGGAGACCAGCGGCCCGCATTAAGGAGGCGAGATGCACATGGCCATCATGGCGAAATGGGGCGGCAAGACGTGGGAAGTCTCCAGCCGAAAGATCGCAGCCCTGAACGGCATCTCGGCCGGCGTCGAGCTGGACACCGAGAACAGCGACGACAAGGCTGGATCCCCGGCCACCAAGACCAAGGCCCTGAAACTTCAGAGCCTCTCCTTCGACTTCGACGTCGCTATGGTAGCCGGCACCGACGTCCGCGGCGAGTATGAGTCATGGACTGAGCTCGTCGGCAACTACGCCCCGTTCTATCTGGCGGGCCGACGCTTCGGCCCTCCCAAGCTCCAGCTCACGGCCGTGAAGCTGAGCGACACCACGATCGACGACTTCGGCAGGATCCTGAAGGGCAAGATCTCCATCACCCTGACGGAATATGCCGAGGAGGCAAGCAGTAAGAAGGCGACCAGCTCCTCGAGCAGCTCGTCCGGCAGCAGCTCCTCCGGCACCAAAAAGGCCGCAGGAGTGGCAACCTACAAGGAGCTCGGCATCAGCTCCTCCGCTGCCTCGATCGGAGCGTCCAGCAGCGACAAGGCTGCGAGGAAACCCAACAACACACAACTGACCAAGTAAAGCGAGGTGATCCCATGAAAGCAAGCGGCAACGGCACACCACAGACGTGCGTGCAGAACCTTCTCAAGACGACCCGCGGCGAGGTGCCCTATGAGCGCATCAAAGGGATCGACCGCTCGCTGATCGACCAACCGAGCGAAACGGCGGCCTCTGAGCTGGCTGCCGAGGTGGAGTTCGTAGTGGAAACCTACGAGCCCCGCGTGAAGCTCACCGACGTCGAGCTGGTAGCTCTGGCCGCTGAGGTGGGCGGCTTCGAGATCAACGCCAGCATCGACAACACCAACACATGAAGGAGGTGGACACCATGAGCGACGAGACCAACACCTACGGCGAGGACATCCACCTCACCACCATCGACTCAAGCACCATCTACACCGAGCTCATCACCGCTCTGGAAAAGGGCGCAGGTGAGCCACTGTACCCCGGCGACGAGCGCAGGATCTACGGGGAGGCCCTCGTGGCCGTGTTCGTCGCACTCTACAACAAACTCGACGACGTCGGCCGGCAGACCCTTCTCCGCTATGCACGCGGCGAAGTGCTGGACGCCATCGGCGAGCGGCTCGGCGTCAAGCGACTCGAGGGCGACACGGCCAAGACCGTCATGCGCTTCTCACTGAGCACGCCGAGAGAGACCAACATCATCATCCCGAAGTGGACGAAGGTCACGCCCGACGGCGAAAACTACTTCGCCACCGACGAGATCGCAGTCCTTCAGGCCGGCACCTACTCCGTGGAGATCCCCACGTCGGCGGTCGGCAACGGCGTCAAGTTCAACGGCTACGCAGCCGGCACGATCACGACGCTGGTCGACCTGATCCCGTACATCGAGAGCGTGACCAACCTGACCGAGACCGCAGGAGGCGACGACGGCGAGCCCTACACCGAGGCCGGCGACAACCGACTGCGCGAGCGGATCAGGCTGGCCCCAGCCAAGAGATCCACGGCCGGCCCTGAGCTGGCCTACATCTACTGGGCCATGACAGCCGACAGCTCCATCATCGACGTCAAAGCGGTCAGCGAGACCGAGACCATCAGCAGGACGCTGACGGTCTACAACGGCCACGCCTTCAAAGGCGGCGCCACGCTGCTGATCGACACCCTGATCGTCAGGGCCCACGGCGAAAGCGCCGCGGCCGTGAAGGACGTCGACTACGCGATCGACTACACGGACGACCTGCTCACCATCGAAGTCAAGGGCAGCCTCGCCGCTGCCGAGAGCATCGACATCGAGATCACACAAACCCTCGAGGGCTGCGTGAAGATCGTGCCGCTGCTGAAGGGCGGCAAGACGCCGGACAGCGCCATGCTGAGCAAGGTGCTGGAGGCGGTCAACGCAAAGGACACGCGCCCCATGACCGACAAGGTGCGGGCTGTGGCTCCGACTACCGTGCCCTATGACATCGAGATCACCTACTACACCACGCCGGACACCGAGGCCGAGGTCGTGGCAAATGTGGAGGGATCTGACGGCGCGATCGTCCGCTTCAACGAGTGGCAGACCACAGCGCTCGGCCGCGACATCAACCCCGACAAGCTCAGGAGCCTGATCCTCTCCCCGAGGTGGGCCGAAGGACTCGAGGGCGCGATCCGCGTCGACGTGGTCAAGCCTGAGCACACCGCAGTCGCCGACACCGAGGTCGCAGCCTTCAGCGGCAGGCTGACGGTCAGCCACAAGAGCGTCACGGGGGTGGTCTGATGAAACTGCAAGAAGCCGAGATCCTGAAACTGCTGCCAGCATGGATGAGGGACGACGGCAGCGTCAAGGGACTCGCTGAAGGCACCGACGAAGTCACCCGGGCTCTGGCTGCGAGGATCAAGCTCATGAGCAGGTGGAACCAGATCGACCAGCTCGACGAGCAGACCCTCGACGAGATGGCATGGGAGCTGAACATCCAGTGGTATGACAGCACGGCCCCGATCGAGGCCAAGCGGGCCGTCATCCGCAACAGCGACCTCGTCTACTCCAAGCTCGGCACCCGATACGCTGTGGAGCAGATCGTCCGGGACTATTTTCGCACCGGCGAGGTGCGCGAGTGGTATGAGTACGGCGGCGAGCCCCACCATTTCAAAGTCCTGAGCGACAACCCCGAGCTCGTCAACAATAACCTCGAGCTTTTCCTGAAGCTGCTCGGCGTCGTGAAGCGCCGCAGCTCGTGGCTCGACGCGATCCTGATCTGCCTCACCGGCGAAATGTTTCTTTCCTCCGGCATGGCTGTCCGGGAGCACTCCCATGAGGAGCACGTCATGGGCTGCGACGAGATCTACCTCTACACCGGGGCAGTCGTCCACGACAACAACCGGGAGACCGTGACCATCGGCACCGGCGAGCTCATCGCAGAATAACGCAGAAAGGAGAAGCGCATGGCTGCATTTATCAACAACGACATCACGGCTGCCGGTCTGATCGTCCTCGCAAAGGGCGCAGCCGGCCAGAAAATCACCTACACCAAGATCGTCCTCGGCGACGGCTACCTCGAGGAGGGCCAGACGCCCCGCTCCCTCACCGGCGTGGTCAGCCCGAAGGCGGTCATTGACATCACCAAGCTGAAGGTCAACACCGACGGCACCGTGGCGGTCGGCGGCATCTTCACCAACGACCAGACGAGCGACGGCTTTTTCTACCGCGAGCTGGGCCTCTATGCAGAGGATCCCGACCCGGCCGTCGGTGAGGTGCTGTACTGCTACGGCAACTGCGGCGACCTCGCTGAGTGGATCCCGCCCACCGGCGGCGCCACCATCGTCGAGAAAACCATCGACATCGTCACCGCGATCGGCACAGCCACCAACGTCACCGCCTACATCCCGGCCGACGCCTACGCAACCAAGGAGGACTACGAGACCTACAAGGCCATCGCCCTCGCAGCGCAGGCCATCGCCAACGAGGCCATCGAGATCGCCCGGCAGGCCGTCCAGACGGCCAACGAAGCCAAGCAGGCCACGATCGACCTCAACAAGGCCGTGACGCAGAACACCAGCAAGATCCAAACCCTGTGGGACGCCGTTTTCAGCGAAATCACGAGCAACCCCTTCCAGATCACATTTGTGGATCTGTCTGGCATCACCCTGAGCTCCGGCATCTGGAACGCTACACTCCAGCGGCTCGAGTGCTAAGGCTGCCGGCAGAAATCACACGAAAGGAGGCTGCGAATGTATAGAGGCACCACACCGACCATCACCATCAACTGTGACATCGACGCCAACGAGTTCGTGACCATGTGGGTGACTTTCCGCGTCCAGAAGCGGAGCACCTACGGCCAGCCGCAGGAAGTCGAGATCACCAAGCGCCTCGAGGACGAAGGCGTGGACGTCGACGGTCAGGTCATCAGCATCACCCTCACGCAGGCCGACACGCTGCTGCTCGGCTCGCTGGATCCCGAAACGGATCAGACCGTGGAGGTGCAGATCCGCGGCAAGACGGCAGACGGGAGGGCCTTCGCCAGCAACATTATGACGGCGCCGGTCAGCCGGATCCTGAAGGACGGGCAGATCTGACCGTGAGCGTCGACTTTAAGGCCAAATTCTCCGGCAGCGCGGAGACATTCTCGGCCACCATGAGCGAGGCGCCTGCCGGCATGACGGCCTCCATGAAGGAGACCGGCGGCGGCACCGCCTCCAACTACCAAACCCTGCGCAACAAGCCGAGGATCAACGGCGTCGAGCTCTCTGGAGACCTGACAGCCGAGGAGCTCGGCATCACTTCAGACCAGCACTACACGCACAAGCAGGCGCAGGCTGCGAAGGTCTGGACAATCACCCACGGGCTCGGAAAGCGGCCGTCTGTGACGGTCGTGGACAGCGCCGGCACGGCTGTCATCGGGGAGATCGAATACCTCGACGACAACACCGTGCGCCTGACGTTCTGCGCTGCCTTTTCCGGGACTGCATACTGCAACTAAGGAGGTAAAGCATGAAGTTTTTGACCAACCTCGACCTCAGCCAGAACGAGATCCAGAACGCGGTCATCCAGCCTCTCGCGGCGGCTCCGGCCAACCCTAAGCTCGGCCAGATCTACTACAACAGCTCCGACTCGCTGCTCTATCAGTACGACGGAGCACAGTGGAAACCCGTCGGCAAGGGCTACGAGCTGCCCGCTGCTACCAAGACCGCCCTCGGCGGCATCAAGGTGGGCGGCCGCCTCAGCGTGGCTGCGGACGGCACACTCTCGGCCGACAAGCAGACCGACAACAACCTGACCGCCGCCCTGAAGGCCAACTACGACGCCGCATACCAGCACAGTCAGGCGCAGCACGCGCCGGCCGACGCTGAGAAGAACGTCCAGAGCGACTGGAACGTGACCGACTCGACGAGCGACGCCTTCATCAAGAACAAGCCCACGATCCCTTCGCAGGCGTCTGACGTGGGTGCAATTCCCAACAGCCAGAAGGGCGCAGCCGGCGGCGTGGCAGAGCTGGACAGCTCCGGCCATGTTCCTGCCGATCAGCTCCCGAGCTATGTGGACGACGTCATCGACGCCTACATCGTGAGCGGGGCCACGGCCTTCTCGTCCGGCTGGCTGTCTGCGAGCGACGGCGGCGCAGCTCTGACGCCCGAGTCTGGCAAGGTCTACATCATCCTGACGGCCGGCCAGTACGAGGCGCAGACCTACCGCTGGAGCGGCACCGTCTACGCGCCGATCGGCAACGATCTGGCCCTCGGCGAGACAGAGAACACCGCATACCGCGGCGACCGCGGCAAGGTGGCATACGAGCACAGTCAGGCGCAGCACGCGCCGGCCGACGCCGAGAAGAACGTGCAGGCCGACTGGAATGTGGAGGACACCAACAGCGACGCCTACATCCGGAACAAGCCGACCATCCCGAAGGCCGTCACCAAGACCGTGCAAACCATGACCGCCGCAACGACCGCGACCTACACAGTCAGCGGCTACATTGTCAGCGTCGTGCTGATCGACAGCGTCACCAAGGAGCAGATCATGGGCGACCTGAGCTTCAACAACGCCACGGCCTCGGCCAACAGCAAAGTGACCGTGACCTTCTCGGCAGCTCCTACCAACCCTGTCCTCGTAATCATCACCAGCGTCGCGCTGTAAGGAGGGACGGGCCATGAAACACTACGGAGCCGTCGAGGATCCCAAGGATCTCACGACGAAGGAATACGTCGACACGGCTGACGCAGTTCTCAAGGTCAAGGTCGACGCCCTATGGGACGCGATTTTTGTAGACATCACCGCCAACCCCTTCCAGATCACCTTCGAGACCCTCGAGGGCGTCACAGTGACGACCGGCATCTGGAACGAGAGCTACGCGAGGCTCGAGTGCTGATGCGCGGCGGCTATGACTACACCCCGATCCCGCTGAGCGAGGCGTCCTGCATCATCGCCCACCTGTTCGCCGAGCTGGCGCTGCCATGCTCCTGCTGCAACAGGGAGGACAACGACGAGATCGTCATACAGGGCACCGCCTACGACGGAACCGGGGCCAAGATCATCATCAAAGGCAAGGAGGTGAGGTACTACGGCAAGCAACGGACACTCGCGGCAATACGAGCGGGCCAATGTAGGCCGCCCGCCCTTCGGCCGTGAGAAACTGCCAGAGATGCAGGTCATCACCGACGCCAAGGAGCTGCGAAAGCACACATACAAGAAGGTCAGAAACACCAACATCTTCCCGAAAAAGGACAGGCTGCTCGCCGACAAAATGTTCGACGAGGCAGCCGATCTGGTGGCTGACCTGATGGAGGCCAACGACCACCTCCTGACCGACCCGGAGGAGCGGGAGCTGCGCTTCAGGGCGCAGCGGTCGGCTCTGCGTAACTGCCGCAAGCTGATCGACAACATTGAGTTCGCCCACGAGAACCTCCCGGGCGTGACCGATGACGCCTTCGCCTTCTGGTCAAGACTGGCGGCCGGGGTCAAGAACCAGACCGCCGCATGGTACAAAAAAGATAGAGAAAGGGCTGCCAAGCTGGTCACAAAGACCTAACAGCAGCCCCGTGGGGTATGCCTTGTTTTTTCGTGCCGGGTCGGCCAACAACGCCCGCAACGTCAGGAACGATGGCACGCTGAACAACAACAACGCCTACAACGGCAACAACGGCCTGCGCCCCGCTTCGATGGATCGCTCGACTTATTAACCGGCCGAGAGGCCGGCGAACACAATGCACCATCATCCAAGGAAGGCATATCCCTCCCGCAGCCGCGGCCGTCTGACCGGCCGGGTCAAGGGTAAACACAGGACTGCTGATGCTGCCGGCGGCGCACGCAAAGCGTGGCCGGGGCTATCCACGGCAGAGATTTTTTAACATGGAGAACATAGTCAACAGCTTCGTCGCCCTTTACAAAGCGTACCAGAAAACACGCTGCGGAAAGCGCGACAACCCGACCGCCATGCGCTACCGCATGGAGGCCATCGAGCGCACCGCTGACCTCTCGGATCGACTTCAGAGGCGGGACTATACCTTCGGCCCCTACTACCCCTTCAAGGTGTACGAGCCCAAGGAGCGCCTCGTCCTTGCCATTGACTTCGAGGGGAAGGTCGTGCAGCACTCCCTCTGTGACAACGTCCTCGAGCCCTGCTTCTCCCGGCGCTTCATCCGGGACAACTACGCAGGACAGATCGGCAAAGGCACGCACGACGGCCTCGACCGTCTGGCTGACGCCATGCGCCACTATTTCTTCAGCCGCAAGGCAGCAGACGAAGCAGCCCGCAGAGCTGCCGGCCTGCCATACCGGCCGATGGAGGAATGGGACTACGCGGACGGCTGGGTGCTCAAGGGAGATTTTTCAAAGTTCTTTTATACACTCGTCCACGCCATCTGCTTCGAGAAGGCAAAGAAGGCGCTCGCCTTCCTGTCCGATCCCGAGCTCCGGGACTTCGTCGAGTGGCTGCTGTGGCTCATAATCGACAGCACGCCAGATCCGGGCATCCCGATCGGCAACCAGAGCAGCCAGCTCCTCGCGCTGCTATATCTGGATGACTTCGACCACTGGCTGCGCGACGACCTCGGCCTCGTCTACGGCCGATACATGGACGACTTCTACATCATCAGCAGCGACAAGCTGCTGCTCCGCAGGATCCTGAAGGAGATCGAGGACTACATCAAGCCCCTCGGCCTGCGGCTGAACAACAAGACGCAGATCTTCCCGCTGAAGAACGGCATCGACTTCCTCGGTTTTCACACCTACCTCACGAGCACGGGCAAGGTGGTCAGAAAAGTGAGGGCCAAGAGCATCGACAACATGAAGCGGAAGATCCGCAAGTATCGCGGCCTCGTGGACTCCGGCAGGATGACGCTCGAGAGCGTCCTCCAGTCCTACGCGAGCTGGTGCGGCCATATTTCCCACGGGAACACCTACCACCTGCGGCAGAACATGGACGCCTACTTCTTCGGCTACTTCCCGGAGCTGAGGCCAACACCGAAAGGAGAAAACACACATGGCCCAAAAACTGAGCAACCTCGCAAACAAGTCGAAGGTGAAGTTCGGCACCATTCACGGCAAGCCGATCGTCTGGCTCGTGGCTGACAAGAACCACACGGGCTACCCTTCCAACAGCGTGACGCTGGTCACGAACCAGATCATCAAAATGCTGTGCTTCGACGCGAAGGAAAGCGCGAACAGCAACAGCGACCGCAGAAGCTACGGCAACAACAGGTACATCTACTCGAACCTGCGCCAGTGGCTCAACAGCGCGGCTGCAGCCGGCGCGTGGTACACCGCACAGCACTCCGCTGACGCGGCGCCTACCTCCGGCAACGTCTGGAACGGCTACAACGCCTACGACGGCCTCGCCGGCTTCCTGAACGCCTTCACGGCCGACGAGCGTGCGGCTCTGCTCGACACCACCATCACGGTCGGCAAGAGCTCCACTGACGGCGGCGGGACGGAGACCTGCACCGACAAGATCTTCCCGCTGTCCTGCACTGAGGTCGGCCTCTCCGGCGACCATACCTGCGGCAGCAAGCTGGCGATCTTCAGCGACAACAGCAGCCGCATCGCAACCGTGACGGCTGAGTGCGTCGCCAACTCCAACTACAACAGCAACCCGGCCGCAAATGCCGCGTGGTACTACTGGCTGCGCGACGCCTATGCCGGGTCGGCCGGCGGCGCCCGCATCGTCTGGCGCGATGGCGCGCTGGGCTACGACGGCGGCGCCTACGGCGGCGACGGCGGCCTGCGCCCCGCTTGTAATCTTTCCTCTGATCTCCTTGTCTCCGACTCAACCGACTCGGACGGCTGCTACACGGTCATCTACAATCAGGCACCCACCGCGCCGAGCACCATCAACGTGCCGAGCGAGGTCATCGGCGGCGAAAATATCACCGTGACATGGGGTGCCTCCACTGACTCGGACGGCAACCTCTCTGGCTACATCCTCGAGAAAAAGGTGGACTCCGGCACATGGACGCAGATCTACAAGGGGTCGGCCCGCACCTACTCCGTGGCCGTGACCTACGGCTCTACCTCGATCCAGTTCCGCGTCAAGGCATACGACGCAGCCGGCGCCGAGTCCGCATACACCACGAGCGCCTCCAGAACGGTCATCAACAACCGAGCGCCCGTCATCAGCGGTAGCGACGGAGACCTCGGCATCTTCAGCAGCGCGGCCCCGACACATGAGTACGTCGTGACCGACGCCGACGGCCATCAGGTCGACGTCGTCGAGTCTCTGGACGGCGTGGCGATCAAGAGCTACACCGCCACCCTCGGCCAGACCAACACCCTGAGCCTGACGGGCGACCAGTGGCTCAAGCTGACCAACGGGCAGCACACCCTCACCATCAAGGCCACCGACGCCAAGGACGCCTCCGTCGTGAGGACGCTGACCTTCACCAAGGCCGTCACCTCCGTCGAGTTTGTCCAGACCGTCGCCATGACGGCCGACGCCATGCCGACCAAGGCCCTCGTCAATATTCAGGGCAATTTCCCAGCCGGCTGCACGCTTCAGGTCTGGATCTGCAACAACGGCAACGACGCAAGCCCGACATGGGAGGACATCACCACCAAGGCCCTGAACAGCCAGAAGCACTTCTTCACCAACACGACCAAGACCGCGAGCGACTGGGGCGTCAAGGTCAAGGTGAAGCTGCTCCGCGGCTCTGCAACCGAAACCTGCTACATCCAGTCGATCGGAGGTAACTTTGCATGATTAAGCACAAGAGCGACAGCATCAAAGAGCTGCACCAGAAAGAGGCCGAAGCGGCCGAGAAGGACAAGACCATCGCCGAGCAGGCTGACACCATTGAGCTGCTGAAGGGCTGCATCATGGAGCTGGCCGACGTGGTCTACGGAGAGGAGGCGACGGTATGAGCAAGATCGTCGAGCTGTACGTCAGAGAGCTGACCCGTGAGGGCTCCACCATGACTATCAACGACGTCCCGAAGAAACTGCGCCAGCAGGTCGAGGACGCCATCGCCGCACTCGAGGCGGCGGCAAACGCCGGCACCGCGGAGGAAGGGGCGACCAAATGATCGCCCGGGCCCTCGCGTGGCTGTTACTGACTTTTTCAGGAAAGGAGGAGCGCACAATGCTGGTACGTCTTTATGCAGGCGAGATCATCATGGGCAAGATCACCGAGGACAACGTCCCCACGAAGCTGAAGGCCCGCGTCCATCAGTATCTCGTCGACATGGGCTACTTCGAGGAAGAAGCCTAAAAAATACGGAGGGCCGCAGCTCGCGGCCCTCCAATTTTGTGAGGTGAGTCTATGATTGAAATGAGCATCGGCAGCCTGATCGCCATGATGGGGATCCCGACTGCCGTGACCGGCTTTTTCTTCTGGCTGCTGGAGCACAGGATCCAAAAGCGCGAGAAAAAGCGAGAACAACAGGAGGCGACGGCCCGCGCAAAGGCCGAGGAGCGCGAACACGCCCGGGAGGAGCTTCAGCTCCTTGCCATCCAGAGCACCAACGCGGCCATCGCCCTCGCTGAGGCCACAGCCAAGGCCGTGCAGCGCATCCCTGACGCCAAGTGCAACGGGGATATGCACGCGGCCCTCGACTACGCGGCCAAGGTAAAACACGAGCAAAAGGACTTTTTGACCAAGCAGGGGATCCAAGCGATCCTCGAGTAGGAAGGAGGCAGACATGGCAGCCAGACGCCGCCGGCGCCGGTCGAAAAAGAAGAAGATCGAGGCCAGCAAGAGGCTCGCCTACTGGGCGGCCATCGTGGCCTCTGTCTGCCCGATCGCGTCCTACACACTGGCAGCCCGTGGGCTGGATCCCGTCAGCGACCTGACGAGCACCATCTTCACGGCCTGCATCGGCTATTTAATCACATACGCCGCCAAGAGCCTCGGGGAAAAGGTCAGCAGAAACCGCCACGGGCTCGACGCGGACGGCAACCCGCTCCCGGATCAGACCGGGAGCTCTGAAGAAACGGAGGCAAAAGGATGAATACCATCGACATCACACCCGTCGTCAACGCAGTCATCGCTCTGGCCGCCACCGTGGTCAGTGTGTTCCTGATCCCGTGGATCAAGAGCAAGACCACCGCGCAGCAGCGCAGCGAGCTGGTGGCATGGGCCAAGATCGGCGTCGCTGCCGCTGAGCAGATCTACGTCGGACAGGGCCGCGGCGACGAGAAGAAGCAGTACGTCCTCGAGTTCCTGAAGTCCAAGGGCTTCGACCTGAACGAGGAAAGCGTCAACAATGCCATCGAGGCAGCGGTCAAGCAGCTCAACACCGAGGGCCTGCTGATCGACTAATAACACGGGCGGGCCCACGGGCTCGCCCTTTTTCCATAGGAGGGATCAATATGAAAACCAACCAGAACACCAACGACATCGAGCTGAAGCCCGGCGAGGCCGTCACCAGTGAGATCCTCGAGGAGCTCAGCAACGGGAAAGGAGACGACGACCATGAGTAACAGCCCTCTCGTCAGCTACACCAAGCTGAGCCCGAACCACTCGGGCAAGCGTACCCACGCGATCGACACCATCACGATCCACTGTATGGCGGGCAACTGCTCCGTCGAGACCTGCGGCCAGATCTTCGCCTCCTCGGCCCGGCAGGCGTCCAGCAACTACGGCGTCGGCACAGACGGCCGCGTGGCTCTCTACGTCGACGAGGCAAACCGCTCATGGTGCACCTCGTCCAATGCCAACGACCAGAGGGCCGTCACCATCGAGGTCGCCAACAACGGCGGGGCCCCTGACTGGCCCGTCTCTGATAAGGCATACGCGGCGCTGCTGGATCTCGTGACCGACATCTGCAAGCGTAACGGCATCAAGAAGCTCGTCTGGTCGACCAGCAAAAACGACCGCGTGAACCACCTGAACGGCTGCAACATGACCGTGCACCGCGACTACGCAGCCAAGAGCTGCCCGGGCGACTACCTCTACAACCGCCACGGCCAGATCGCGGCCGAGGTCAACCGGCGCCTCGGGGCCACCGACGCCGGCAGCAGCTCCAGCAGCCAGACCTCCGGCAGCACCGACGACAGCCTGAAGGTCGGCGACGTCGTCACCTTCAGCGGCAGCAGGCACTACACCAGCTCGGCCGGCAGTACCGGCTCGACCTGCAAGCCCGGCAAGGCTAAGATCACGGCCATCGCTAAGGGCAAGGCCCACCCGTACCACCTGATCGCCGTCTCCGGCGGCGGCTCCACCGTCTACGGCTGGGTCGACGCCAGCACCGTCAGCGCCGGCAGCGAGACCGCGGCAGCTACCTCCTACCGCGTGAAGATCACCGCCGACGTCCTGAACATCCGCAAGGGCCCGGGCACCAACTACGGCACCAACGGATCCATCAAAGGCGGGGGCGTCTACACCATCGTCGCCGAGTCCGACGGCACTGGCGCGACCAAGTGGGGCAAGCTCAAGAGCGGCGCCGGCTGGATCTCGCTGGACTACGCGAGCAAGGTCTGATTGTGCAAAATGCCACCGGCGCGGCGCGGATCGCGCTCGGCCAGCGGCATCAATATCGGCAAATTATACAAAAACCCGCTCGGGAGAGATCCTGGGCGGGCTTTTTCTGTTTTGTGGGCCTTTACTCCTCGCCGTCGTCAACGCCGAGCTCGTGGGCCAGCCAGTACATATGCTTGCAAGGCTTTTCCCGCTCTACGAAGTCGGGGCAGGTGCAGCCGATCAGCGTGGTGGCGTATTTGTCGCCGCCTCCACCGACGAACGTGGCACACTTCTTCTCGAGGTCTACAACGTCGGGCATCAGGTCGCCGGAAAGAGCACGAGCGCGGCGATCCTTCTGCGGCTGATACTTCAGGTGGTCGCCCCAACGGCTCCACAGCTCGGCCGCGCTGGCGGCCTCATAGTCGGCCATGATCTGCGCCGTCTCCTGTTCCTCCTCGGTCGGGCTGAAGCGCAAGGCGCAGCCGTTTGAGTCATAGAACCCGCCGCACAGGATCGTCACAATATCGACGATCCAGCCGATACCGCAGACGCCGGCCGTCAACGTCCAGATCACGCCCGTGCCGATTTTACCGACATAATACCGATGGGCACCGAGCCATCCGAGGAAAATGCAGAGGGCCAGTGCCACACCCTTGCTTTTGGGTGAGGTCGGGCGCTCTGAAGCTGGCACCGAGACGCCGGCGGCGCCGCCGGACTTCCCGCCGGAGCTGGTCGTGTAAGACAGGCCCGTGCCGGGCATACTGACAGTGGTGTGACTTTTCCCGGTCGTGCTGATCGTATGCTTCAGACCCTTCGGGCCGATGGACACGCTCGCACTCTTTTTGCCTACATTCAAACGAACACCGGGGAGGATCTGCTTGCTTTTTCTAAACCGTGTTCCCATGAGTTACTCCTTCCTGATGACTTTTGTTTTTATTAGCGTTTAGTCATCTTTAGGATAATATTAGCACGGGAAAAATGGTAATGTCAACATGACGTGGTCATCTTTGGGATAAAAAGGAGGTGGGTGCTGCGAAGATTTACAAACCAGACGGAAAGTGCAACATTTCCGGCGCGAATGTGCGAGAGGCACGGCAGCGGGCTGGCCTATCTCAGGAGCAGCTCGCCTACAAGATCCAGATCGCGGGGCTCGACATCACGCAGAAGGCCATCAGCAGGATCGAAACCGGCGACCGCATCGTCGCGGACTACGAGCTGCAATATCTGGCCGACGCGCTGGAGACCTCGATCCTCAACCTGCTGGGTATAGAATGAGAGCGACGGGAAGGCCCGCCGCTCTTTTTTTACTTGACATTATAGAGCAAATGCTCTATAATTAAGGCATAGAAAAACAGGAGGAAATCAGCATGGAGAAGGTCGAAAACAACAGCAATTTGCAGAGGCTCCGCAAGGCCGCAGGCTTCTCGCAGTCGCAGCTCGCAAAGCTGGCCGGCGTCAACGTCCAAGTGCTTCAGCAGTACGAGCGCGGCGCCCGAGACCTGAACGGGGCCAAGCTCCTGACACTCCTCAAGCTATGCAACGCTCTGGAGTGCGGGCTGGCCGACATCATCACGGACAAGGAAACACGGGAGCAGCTCAGCGCATACGCAGCACACTGAAAGAAGGGACGGCCGGCGGCCGTCCCTTTTGCCATTTTCAAGGAGGTACATCATGGGAGAACATTTCAGCCACTTAACAATGACCAAGCGGATCCAGATCGACGCTTTTCTGCGTGCCGGCATGAAGCCGACCGAGATCGCCAAGGAGATCGGCGTCCATTATACCACCGTCTACCGGGAAATGAAGCGGGCCACCTATGAGCACCTCAACAGCGACCTGACCACCGAGATCCGCTACAACCCGGACGAGGCCGACCGGCTCTACCGGGAGCACCTGAAAGCAAAGGGCCCGGATCTGAAGCTCGGCAACGACTACGAGCTGGCCGACTACCTCGTCGAGAAGATCCGCGACGAGAAGTACAGCCCCGAGGCTGCCGTCGGCGAGGCCGAGGTCAACGGCTGGCGCTTCAAGACGAAGGTCTGCGCGAGCACCGTCTACAACTACATCCGCGGCGAAGTGTTTGGCGACGATCTCACGACCGAAATGCTGCCGCAGGGCGGCAAGCGCAAGCCGGCCAGAAAAGCACCCGAGGGCACCGTCTCCCGAGCCCCGGCAGGCAAGAGCATCGAGCAGCGGCCGAAAGAAGTCGACACCCGCGAGACCTTCGGCCACTGGGAGATGGACAGCGTCGAAAGCTGCCAAGGCGTCAGCAACACCCTCCTCGTACTGACTGAGCGCAAGACCCGGAAGGAGATCATCATCCCGCTGCGGGATAAGACGAGCGCCAGCGTCGTCCGAGCCCTGAACGGCATCGAGCGCAAAGTCGGCGCCCTGTTCCCGAAGATCTTCGCCAGCATCACGGTCGACAATGGCTGCGAGTTCGCCGACGCGGCCGGCATGGAAAAGAAACGCCGCGGCAAAGGCAAGCGCACCGAGATCTACTACTGCCACCCGTACACGCCAAGCGAACGAGGCAGCAACGAGAACCAGAACGGCCTCATCAGGAGGCACATCCCGAAGGGCACCGACCTGAGCCAAGTCTCGCCCCGGGAAGTCAAACAGGTCGAGGAGTGGCTGAACAATTACCCCCGGAAAATGTTCGGTTTTCTGTGCTCCGAGCAGCTTTTCCGGGCTGAAATCGCCGCTCTGCTGCCCTCGTGAAAAATTTTTTAGGCTTTTTTAGCATTTAATCTTGACAAAAGCGATCGTGTCCGCTAATATTAAATGCACAGAGACTCCAACCGAGTCCGCTGTGCATTTTTTCTTTTTTATCGACCAAATGAGACGGAGGTGAGACCGACGGGCTACCTGACCTTCGAGGACAGGAAGAAGATCGAGGCGTGGCACCTGATCGGAGACCGGCCGGCTGACATCGCGGCCCGCCTCTCCGTCCACTACACCACGATCTACAAGGAGCTCCAGCGTGGTGCGACCGGCACGCTGGACAGGAACCAGCGCGAGGGGTACAGCGCAGAGCTCGCCGAGAGGCGACTCCGTGAAAACTTCAAGCGCAGGGGCAAGAAACGAGCAACGGCCGAACGAGCAACGGCCGAGACATAAGCCAAGATCACCCGGCGCCCCGCCGGGCCGAAGAAAGGAGACCCCCATGAGAAGCAGAAGAAACAACACGACCCTGACGCGCAAGGTTGACAAGTGGAACCCTCGCAAGGTGTGGCTCATTAAGCGCTACGCCGACGGCCACTACGCCATCAACCAAGAAGTCGGCGGTCGTGTTTTTTATTCCAGCTACCAGAGAGCAACCAAGGCACAGATCGCCGCGATCTTCGCCTGCTGCTAATAGGAGAAGCCAATGCAGCCAGTAAAAACCGAGTACGTCCTGTCGCTGAGCTACGGAAAGGATAGCCTCGCCTGCCTCGGAGCCATCGAGCACCTCAGGTGGCCTCTCGACAGGATCGTGACCGCTGACGTATGGGCGACCGACGACATCCCCGCGGAGTACCCGCCCGTCGTGGCCTTCAAGAAGTATGTAGACAATTACATAAAAGAGCATTACGGGATCACCGTGGAGCACTACTGCGCGACCAGAGTCGATGGCGTCAAAAAGGACAAGGTCACATACAACGACGGTTTTTACCATGTTTTGCAGTCTGGCGATCACGCTGGAACAATCAAGGGATTTCCGATGCAGCGAGGCCCGTGGTGCCAAAAGCTAAAGCTCAACGCTATGGAGCAGGCCGAGAAAATGACCTACGAAAAGCTGTTCTATCATGTGCGAGAGAGTGGAAAGCGAAAAGGCCAGATTGTAGGCTTTCCGTTTATAGGGCACCCCGAGTGTCAGAAGGCTCTCAAGATCGGCGCACTCAGAAAGATGATGAAGGAGGTCAACGGCGCAGAACACAGGGTCGTGCAGTATCTCGGTATAGCTGCGGATGAGCCGGATCGGATCGCCTCTCAAGTCGGCAAGGGCAACATCATGCTGCCCCTCGTGGAGCTCGGGTGGGAGGAAGATCTCTGCGGGCTGTGGTGTAAATACAACGGCCTGCTGTCTCCAACATACGAAACATCCACGCGAGACGGCTGCTGGTTTTGCCACAATCAAGGAGTCGATCAGCTTCGCAACCTGAGAAAAACATACCCCGAGCTGTGGGAGATCCTCTTGAAATGGGACGAGGACAGCCCCGTCACATTCAAACCCGGCAGAACAGTCCACGACTTCGACCGCCGCTTCAAGCTCGAGGACGAGGGACTGCTGAAGGCTGGCGATCCCTGCTTCAAATGGGCGCAGCTCAACGAGCCCATCCAACTATCTTTATTTTGAAAGGAGTGAGCCACATGGAAAAAACGAACAGGATGAAATACGACGCCGCTCTGATCTGCCGGGGATCCTTCCCGGCGGCTCTGGAGGAAAATGGCGAGCCCTGCATCGTGGAGGCCAGCGTCTACCGGCTCAACGCTGTGGCCGCTGCCGGCTTCATGCTGGACGGCCCGGAGGGCCTGCTCCTCCACCTCGGCCTCAGTGAGACCGACACCTACATCACCAAGCACGAGATCGACGACCTCGTCACGGTCGTCAGGATCCTCAGAAAGGAGGAAACAGCATGAACGAGCAAAGCATCCACGAGGAGCTCGCTGCCGTCGTGGCAGCACAGGCCCCGGGCCTGCCTGCTGAGAAGCTGGACGAGCTGGCCGCGGCGGCCGCCGGCCTACACATCAGCCCGGAAACCATGCAGCAGATCCTCGAAGCCTTCGACCGGGTCGCCGAGGCCGTCAAGGAAATGGCCCGCGCTCTGATGGAGGCGTTCAAGCCGATCATCGACTGGGCCAAGAAAACGGCCGAGCGCTTCATCGAGGCGCTGGCTGCCGGCATCGTCCCGAGGAAGTGGCTGCACCTCGCCAAGCACGCCAAGAAGGCCAGAACCCGCAAGAAGTACCGCAACCGCATCAGGCGGGCCGTGTTCGCCGCTCTGGCCGCGGAAGGAGGTGGGAGCTCATGACCGCCAAATGCGTCGGCTGCGGGCTCGACTGGAACGTCAGCATCTACCAGAAGATCCCCCACACCGGCTACATCTGCCCGCACTGTGAGAGCCGGATCCGCGCCGGCGAACCGCTGAAGAATATACAGGCCAGCCCCAAGGGCCGGCCGCCAAGAACGAAAGGAGCAAAACCATGAAAAAAGCACTCAAGACCGCGCCCCGCGGCACCGCCTTCAACTATGCCGGCCAGCGCTGGGTCGTGCTGGAACATAACGCCACCGGCACCCTCTGTCTGACTGAGAAGATCGTCGAGGATCGCGCCTTCGACGACGGCAACTGCAACGACTTCAACAAGTCCAGCAGCCTGCGCTACCTGAACGGCCCCTTCCTCGACACCCTGATCGACGCCGCCGGCTGCTCCAGCGCCTTCCTGACGAGTGAGCTCGACCTGACGGCCGACGACGGCCTGAAGGACTACGGCACCTGCAACGTCACCATCTTCCTGCTGACGGTCGACCAGTACCGGCGCAACCGCGACGTGATCCCCAACGCAGATGACTGGTGGTGGCTGTCCACGGCCGTCAGCACGGCCTCCAATGGGTACGAGCATAGCGCCCGCTTCGTCGGGATCGGTGGCGCGCTGGACGGCGACGGCGCCTACGGCGGCCTCTACGGCCTGCGCCCCGCTTGCTATCTGGACTCCGATCTCCTGATCTCCTTCGACGAGCAGGACGTGACCGCAGAGCAGGCCGGCGACATCGTCAAGGAGCTGATCGAGAGCTTCGGCGGCAGCTTCGCCACCGAGGAGCAGCTCAGAGCTGCGGCCTTCTTCATGCTCGGCACGCTGCGAGCCACCAGAGAACAGGAGGCGGCCCATGAGTAACCTGACCGCCCTGCTGAACAAGTACAAGGCCCTTGTGATCTTCGACACCGAGACCAGCGGCCTCGACTTCGACAAGGATCAGATCATCGAGCTGGCGGCCCTGCGCGTGGAGCGCACAGCCTCCGGCGGGCTGAGGATCGCCGGCAAGATGGACACCTTCATCAAGCTGCCCGAGGGCGAGACGCTGCCGGAGAATATCGTCAGCCTGACCGGCATCACCGACACCCTCCTCCAGACCGAGGGCGTGCAGCCGGCCAAGGCGGCCAGCCAGATCGCCAAGCTCATGCAGCCGGGGCCCGTCCTGATGATCGCCCACAACGCACAGTTCGACGCCTGCTTTCTGCGCGGCCTGCTGCGCGGCGCAAAGGTCGGCCGGATCGACTGGCTGGACAGCCTGACGGTCTACAAAGACCGCCGGCCATACCCTCACAAGCTCGCCAACGCGATCCTCGCCTACGAGCTCGAGGACAAGGTGCAGAACAGCCACCGAGCGATCGACGACGTGCTGGCCCTGTTCGAGGTGCTGAAGGCGATGGACGACGAGCGTGACGACCTCGCTGCCTACGTAAACCTGTTCGGCTACAACCCGAAGTACGGCGTCAGCGGCCGCAGGATCGTCGGCGTCAGATATGAGCCGCAGGGCTTCAACAAAGCCATGACGCGGCCGGAACAAACCCTCCCGGCCCGCATGGCCCGGAGGTGAGGACAATGAGCAAGAGCTCGCCGATCACAATCACGAGCGAGGAGCTGCGCGAGCGCGTCGAGGAGTACCTCGACCGCTGGATCCCGGACGACGTCTGGAACCGCAGCGAACCCTACGCCCGCCGCAAGCTCGACCTCTGCCGGAAACGGGAGCCGGAGGTCGAATACTACAACAACGAGTACCTCGTACTGCTGGCAGCGGACACCGTCAGAGAGGCGGAGTTCAGCGACTTCACCCTCGCGGACTACGCCGCGAAGATGGCAGCCAGAGCTACGAGCTGAGAGGAGAAAACAATGGCAACAGTAACAAAAAGGGCCGCCTGCTGCAATCAGGCGACCCCTGCGAGAAGAACAGGCCAGCCAGCCGTCGGATCTCGCTCGTCGTACAGTATAGCACGAAAGAAGCGCCGCGCCAAGTACCTGCGCCGGCAAATCGCCTGCCTGCTGCTCGCTGCTGCCGCCCTGACCGCCCTGATCTACGTCGTGGCCGGGGCGCTGACCCCGGACAAGCCCGGGACGGGCACAGTGGTGACGCCGCGGCCGGGCATCGAAACGCAGACCCCAATCCAGACGCCGGCAGCAGAACCGACACCGACCCCACGCTTCGAGCTGAGCGCAGCAGAGCGCGACGTCGTCGAGCGCGTGGTCATGGCCGAAGCCGGCGGCGAGTCCTTCGAGGGGCAAATGCTGGTCGCACAGTGCATCCTCAACGCCTGCGAAAAGACCGGCACGCAGCCCTCCGAGGTCGTCGTGACGTTCAAGTATGCACCAGCCCGCCCGGAGCCGACCGACAGCGTCAGGGAGGCCGTGGCGGCAGTATTTGACGCCGGCGAGTTCATCACCGACGAGCCGGTCATGTTCTTCTACAACCCCGCAAAAGTCACAAGCACATGGCACGAGAGCCAGACCTTCGTCATCGAGGTCGGCGGCCATCGCTTTTTCGCAGAAAGGAGCCAAGACAATGAGTGATAAAACCAACGCGGCCATCGCCGCAGAACAGCAGGCAGCAGCTACCGAGGAAAGCTCGGCAGCTCAGCAGGCCGAGGCCCTGCCGGCTGCCACCCTCGAGGAGCTCGAGGAGTTTGACATCGGCAGCATCGCCGATCAGGAGGCCCCGCGCTTCAGGATCACGGACGACCGCTGCGCAGACTGGGCCGTCCGCAAGATAGCCGAGGAGCGTGCGGAGTACGACCGCCTGAAAGAGCTGGCCGACCAGCAGGTCGCAGCCATCACCGAGAAGATGGAGGCAGCCAAGCGCCGGCTCGAGAACGGCACATCCTACCTGACGAGCTGCCTCGCCGAGTATTTCCGCACCGTACCCCACAAGACCACCAAGACGACCGAGAAATACCGCCTTCTCTCCGGCACCCTGACCCTCAAGAAGGGCGGCACCAAGGCAACGCCGGACGACGCGAAGCTGGTGCCGTGGCTGAAGGCCAACGGCTTCGGCGACTACGTCAAGACCGAGGAGAGCGCCAAGTGGGGCGAGCTGAAGAAGGGGCTCACCTTCGTCGGCAGCGTCGCCACCATCACCGAGACCGGCGAGATCGTCGAAGGCATCACCGTCACGGAGCAGCCCGACATCTTCAAGGTCGACTTGTAAAGGAGGCCCACCATGACAACCGCAGCAGAAAAGAAAACCACAGCGGCAGCCAAGACCGCGGAGGCACTGCCTGACGTGGCCTCCTGCCTCTCCCTTCGGCAGAAGCTCGTCGAAATGAGGAAAGCCTGCCCGGAGATCCTGAAGAAGAAGCACAGCGACGGCGTCAGCTACTCCTACGCCAAGATCTACGACGTGTGGGAGAAGATCACCCCGATCATGAACCAGCTCGGCGTCGACTTCGACGTCATCGCCGAGACGGCCACCAAGCACTCGGACAACGGCGACCCGCTGTACTGGATCACCATGCAGACCAAGACCCGCAACGGCGATAAGCTCATGTTCCTCTACGAGGCCGACCTGACGATCCGCTGGACGAACCTCGACAACGAGGACGAGACCATCGAGGCCGTGATCCACTCGATCGGCTGGAATGACGACCCGGCCAAGGCCAAGGGCGCGGCCCACACCTACGCCCTGAAATACTATCTTTTCGAGAAGTTCACGGTCGACCAAGGCGAGGACGACCCCGACAACAACGACTTCAGCGCACAGGGCAAGGGCTCCGGCAGCGCAGGAACCGCCAGACAGGGCCAGCAGCGTCAGGGACAGGGCCAGAGCTCCGGCCGACTCAGCGACGCGCAGCTCGGCCGCCTCTACAAGAAGGCAGAGGCCGCCGGCATGAGCCGCGAGCGCACCGACGCCCGGATCCTCGAGAAGTACAAGAAGCAGGATCCGGCCACCCTGACCCGTCAGGAATACGACGAGATCTGCAACTCGCTCGACGCCGCAGCGGCGCAGCATAACCAGCAAGGAGGTCAAGCCTAATGTATAACCACACAGGACTTCAGGGGCGCCTCACGGCCACCCCTGAGCTCAGATACACCCCAAGCGGCACCGCGATCACGAGCTTCACGCTCGCCAGCGACACCGGCCGCAAGACCAAGGACGGCAACAGGATCACCAATTTCATCGACTGCGTGGCGTGGCGCCAGCAGGCCGAGTTCGCCTGCAAGTACCTCACCAAGGGCCGCCTCGTCATCGTCGACGGAGAGCTGACCAGCCGAACCTATGAGGACAAGGACGGGAACCGCCGCAAGGCCACGGAGATCACCGTCAGGAACATCAACTTCAGCGACAGCAAAAAAGACGGCCAGAGCGCGGGCTCGCAGACGCAGGGCGACGACTTCGCGGATCCCGGGTACGCAGACGCCTCCGGCTTCACGGAGGTGGACGGCGATGACAGCGATCTCCCGTTTTAGAACGACCGACGGCCGACCAAAGGCCGACCAATTAAGAGCCAAGGACACGCGGCCACAAAGAGGAGGTGACGACCGTGGCATGGATCCAAGTACATCAGACACTCAAAGATCACCGCAAGCTGTTCGACGCTGCTGACGAGCTTGAGATCTCGCCCCCGCACATGATGGGCCTGCTGATCTCCTTCTGGCTATGGGCCCTCGACAATGCCCCCACGGGCAAGCTCGACGGCATCACCCACCGCATGATCGCCCGGGCTGCTCAGTATGAAGGAGACGCCGAAAAGCTGGCCGCGGCGCTGATCCGGGCCGGCTGGCTGGACGAAAACGAGGACGGCGAGCTCGAGATCCACGACTGGTACGAGTACGCCGGCAAGCTGATCGACCAGCGGAAGGCCGAAAAAGAGCGATCGCAGCGTCGGCGTGACGCGGCCGCAGCAGCCGCAGGAGAAAACGCAGACGACCAGCAAACGGCCAGCGGTCAGCCGAAGAAAGGCCGCAAGAAAGCCGCAGGCAGAGTAGACCAGAGTAGAGTAGATAAGAGTACAGATGGTACTACTCCCCCTTCCCCCTCTGACGAGGGGGCTGACGAGGGCAAAAAGGACGCCATCGAGGTCAGGTTTGCAGAGTTCTGGAGCGCCTACCCGAAGAAAGTCGCCAAACAGTACGCTCTCAAGGCATGGAAACGGCTGCGGCCGGACGCCGAGCTGCACGAGAAGATCATGCAGGCCGTGAACGCTCAGAAGCGGAGCGAACAGTGGCGCCGAGACAACGGCCGCTACATACCGAACCCGGCCACATGGCTGAACGGCGGCCAATGGGACAACGAGCTCGAGGAGGTGACGACAGATGCAGAAAATCGGGGAGATCCTGAACGCAGCAGCGCAGCCGACGCCGGCCGCGACTACTCGAAGGGCTTCAAGACAGCAGACGACCTCGATGACTGACGCCGGGGACGGCGGCACCAACTGGATCCTCAGCAACGACCCGGCCGTGGCAGATCTGCCGGGCACCCCGAAGCCGGTCGCCTGTGAGTTCTGCGGGGCACCGCGCCACACCAAGGGCTTCCCCTTCGGGGATCGCATCTGGTGGGCCCCATACGGGCCGGAGCGCTGCACCTGCCCCGACGCCGTGGCAGCCTTCGAGAAGGCCGAGGCCGAACGCAAGGCCAAGGAAGAAACCGAGCGCAAAGCTGAGGAGGATCGAAAGCTCCGCGATAAGATCCAGCGCATCGTCGGCGAGTCAGGCATGGGCGACCGTTTCCTCCGCAGAACCTTCTCGACCTTCCAGATCACGGACAGCAACCAGAAGGCCGCGGCCGTCGCCAAGCGCTACGCGGACAGCTTCGACCGGCTGCTGCCAGTTCAGGGGCAGCCAGAGCCCGGCCGCAACGGCCTGTTTATCGCCGGCCCGCCGGGCACCGGCAAGACCCATCTCGCCGCAGCCATAGCCAACCACCTGATCGCTCAGGGCCGCCCGGTCATCTGCATGACCATGATCGACCTGCTGGAGCGCATCAAGCGCACCTACTCCAGCAGCGAAGGCGACGAGGGCAGCGTCCTGAAGATCTACAAGACCGTGCCGCTGCTGGTCATCGACGACATGGGAAAAGAGCCCCCGACCGAGTGGGCGATCTCGACCATTTACAACATCATCAACGGCCGCTATGAGGCATACCTGCCGACCATAGTGACCACCAACTACGACGCCGACACGCTGATCCGACGCATGACCACCCGGGACACCCGGGACGACACCACAGCCCGGGCCACCATCGACCGGCTGATGGAAATGTGCAGAGCCATCGCCCTGACCGGCGAAAGCTGGCGCCAGAAATAGGAGGACATCATGAAAAAGGTTTATATCTGCTCCCCGTGCCGCGGGGACTACGAGAGCAACATCCAGCGGGCCAAGGAATACAGCCGGGCCGCAGCTATGAAGGGCTGCATCCCGATCGCCCCGCACATCTACCTCACGCAGTTCATGGACGACACGATCCCGGCCGAGCGCGAGCTGGCCCTGAGCTTCGGCCGCGAGCTGGTGCTCCAGTGTGACGAGCTGTGGGCCTTCGGCCTCTCCCACCCGTCCGCGGGCATGGCCGGGGAGATTGAGGTCGCCAAGGCTGCCGGGATCCCTGTGCTGAACGGCTTCGAGGAGATCAGCCGCGTCGAGCTCGCTCCTGCTGCCGCCCCGGATCCTGAGCCGCAGGACGCTGGCAGCGTGACGCTGCACCTGCCCGGGCCGATCGGCAGCATCAGCGTCGAGATCGACGCCCGGATCGTCTGCGACCTCGCCGAGCAGTTCAAAGCCCAACCGGGCGCCCACTTCGACATCGGGCCGGGAGGTGAGCCTATTGACTAAGTATAACCCGCGCACCAACGCCGAAGGCTACCCGGATCCGACGCCATACGAAGCCGAGCGCCACATCAGGGCACAGATCACCGGCAAGCAGGCCAGAGTAGCCGGCAACTACTTCGAGAACATGATCTCGGCCTCCTGCGAATACTACCGCGACCGCGGGATCGCCAAGATCGAAAAGACCCCGGAGCCCATGAAGCCGCTCGGGGCTAAGAACCGCAAGGGCCAGTTCCTCGCCTGCTACACCAAGCAGGCCCAGCCGGACTACGGCGGCACCCTGAAGGGCGGCCAGAGCATCTACTTCGAGGCAAAGCACACCGACGATGACCGCATCGAGCAGCGCCGTCTCACGCAGGAGCAGCAGGATGACCTCGAAGCCCACCACAAGCTCGGCGCCGTGGCCTTCGTGCTGGTCAGCTTCAGCCTGTGCGACTTCTACCGCGTCCCGTGGCCGGTCTGGCGTGACATGGCCGAGACCTACGGCCGCAAGTACGTCAAGCAGGTCGAGCTCGCTCCCTACGAGGTGCCGGCGACG
>SFGZ01000027.1 GCA_004557505.1 Coriobacteriaceae bacterium
GGCGGCAGAGCCGCAGACTGGAAGACGGGAAGTTTCGGCCCTTACGGATGCCCGGAAAACCTTAGCGTACGATTTTTTCCGAATTCTGCGGGCTCCCCTATCTCATCTGCGCAAGGCAGAACGTGAAGACGGCCGCCCTGGACCTCGCCCGCGAGCGCCAGGCGCACGAGGCCGGCGCGCGGACCCGCGCCACGGCCCACGAGCGGACGCCGCAGCAGGAGCGCCAGAAGGCCGCCAGAGAGGCCGAGCGCGGCCGTGAGGCTTGGACGCTAGGGCAGGGCATGAAAAAGCCCGTAGCGGGCTGCTACGGGCGTCTGACGCGGTGGAAAGGGGGAGGGGATGTTGTCTACATGGCTCTGCTGTAGTGAGTGGGTTGCGCTCCGGCAGCGGTCCTGATCAATCGTCACCCTTTCTCGGTCCTTCAACGTTCCTGACAACGAGCCTCCTTTTCGCCAATCCATCGACAATCACCGCGAGTCCCTGCTCGAACGCTGCGTCCGGACCGGCTTCGTCGAAGGCGTCTATCGCGGCCCGCAACAGCGGCGAGAGCGGAGCCTGTTCAACGGTGCCGCCGCGCTCGCCGGCATCGCTGTCGCCGGCCTGCTCCTCAAGCACGGCCCCAACAGTGAAGTAGCTGATTGTCATCAGCGCATTGACGGCGTCCCCGGCCGAAAAACCCGCCTCGCAGAGGAAGCGAAGCTGCGCGTCGGCCGTTTCCATCTGCGGTGCGCCCGGTCGCGTGCCGGCATGGATGCGCGCGCCATCGCGGTAGGCGAGCAGCGCCTGCCTGAAGCTGCGGGCATTCCCGATCAGAAATGAGCGCCAGTCGTCGTCGGCTCTCGGCACCGAATGCGTATGATTCTCCGCCAGCATGGCTTCGGCCAGTGCGTCGAGCAGCGCCCGCTTGTTCCTGAAGTGCCAGTAAAGCGCCGGCTGCTGAACCCCCAACCGTTCCGCCAGTTTGCGTGTCGTCAGACCGTCTACGCCGACCTCGTTCAACAGGTCCAGGGCGGCACGGATCACTGTATTCGGCTGCAACTTTGTCATGCTTGACACTTTATCACTGATAAACATAATATGTCCACCAACTTATCAGTGATAAAGAATCCGCGCGTTCAATCGGACCAGCGGAGGCTGGTCCGGAGGCCAGACGTGAAACCCAACAGACCCCTGATCGTAATTCTGAGCACTGTCGCGCTCGACGCTGTCGGCATCGGCCTGATTATGCCGGTGCTGCCGGGCCTCCTGCGCGATCTGGTTCACTCGAACGACGTCACCGCCCACTATGGCATTCTGCTGGCGCTGTATGCGTTGATGCAATTTGCCTGCGCACCTGTGCTGGGCGCGCTGTCGGATCGTTTCGGGCGGCGGCCGGTCTTGCTCGTCTCGCTGGCCGGCGCTGCTGTCGACTACGCCATCATGGCGACGGCGCCTTTCCTTTGGGTTCTCTATATCGGGCGGATCGTGGCCGGCATCACCGGGGCGACTGGGGCGGTAGCCGGCGCTTATATTGCCGATATCACTGATGGCGATGAGCGCGCGCGGCACTTCGGCTTCATGAGCGCCTGTTTCGGGTTCGGGATGGTCGCGGGACCTGTGCTCGGTGGGCTGATGGGCGGTTTCTCCCCCCACGCTCCGTTCTTCGCCGCGGCAGCCTTGAACGGCCTCAATTTCCTGACGGGCTGTTTCCTTTTGCCGGAGTCGCACAAAGGCGAACGCCGGCCGTTACGCCGGGAGGCTCTCAACCCGCTCGCTTCGTTCCGGTGGGCCCGGGGCATGACCGTCGTCGCCGCCCTGATGGCGGTCTTCTTCATCATGCAACTTGTCGGACAGGTGCCGGCCGCGCTTTGGGTCATTTTCGGCGAGGATCGCTTTCACTGGGACGCGACCACGATCGGCATTTCGCTTGCCGCATTTGGCATTCTGCATTCACTCGCCCAGGCAATGATCACCGGCCCTGTAGCCGCCCGGCTCGGCGAAAGGCGGGCACTCATGCTCGGAATGATTGCCGACGGCACAGGCTACATCCTGCTTGCCTTCGCGACACGGGGATGGATGGCGTTCCCGATCATGGTCCTGCTTGCTTCGGGTGGCATCGGAATGCCGGCGCTGCAAGCAATGTTGTCCAGGCAGGTGGATGAGGAACGTCAGGGGCAGCTGCAAGGCTCACTGGCGGCGCTCACCAGCCTGACCTCGATCGTCGGACCCCTCCTCTTCACGGCGATCTATGCGGCTTCTATAACAACGTGGAACGGGTGGGCATGGATTGCAGGCGCTGCCCTCTACTTGCTCTGCCTGCCGGCGCTGCGTCGCGGGCTTTGGAGCGGCGCAGGGCAACGAGCCGATCGCTGATCGTGGAAACGATAGGCCTATGCCATGCGGGTCAAGGCGACTTCCGGCAAGCTATACGCGCCCTAGGAGTGCGGTTGGAACGTTGGCCCAGCCAGATACTCCCGATCACGAGCAGGACGCCGATGATTTGAAGCGCACTCAGCGTCTGATCCAAGAACAACCATCCTAGCAACACGGCGGTCCCCGGGCTGAGAAAGCCCAGTAAGGAAACAACTGTAGGTTCGAGTCGCGAGATCCCCCGGAACCAAAGGAAGTAGGTTAAACCCGCTCCGATCAGGCCGAGCCACGCCAGGCCGAGAACATTGGTTCCTGTAGGCATCGGGATTGGCGGATCAAACACTAAAGCTACTGGAACGAGCAGAAGTCCTCCGGCCGCCAGTTGCCAGGCGGTAAAGGTGAGCAGAGGCACGGGAGGTTGCCACTTGCGGGTCAGCACGGTTCCGAACGCCATGGAAACCGCCCCCGCCAGGCCCGCTGCGACGCCGACAGGATCTAGCGCTGCGTTTGGTGTCAACACCAACAGCGCCACGCCCGCAGTTCCGCAAATAGCCCCCAGGACCGCCATCAATCGTATCGGGCTACCTAGCAGAGCGGCAGAGATGAACACGACCATCAGCGGCTGCACAGCGCCTACCGTCGCCGCGACCCCGCCCGGCAGGCGGTAGACCGAAATAAACAACAAGCTCCAGAATAGCGAAATATTAAGTGCGCCGAGGATGAAGATGCGCATCCACCAGATTCCCGTTGGAATCTGTCGGACGATCATCACGAGCAATAAACCCGCCGGCAACGCCCGCAGCATCGCGACCGTCATCGGTGAGAAGTTCGGCAGGTATTGGGTGGTGACAATGTAGGTGCTGCCCCAAATGGCAGGTGCTATCGCTGTGAACAATAAATCGGGCGTGCGTAATGACATGCGATTACAAGACCTCCGCTACGGCGATGGGTTTTTGAGAGTTGCAGGCGCCGCGATGACCGCACCCTGACTTGGACTGGCCCTGCCTCGCACCAATCCACCTGCGGCTATGGCCGCGATCATGCGAGGCCCGAAAATTACACGACCTGTACACGTCCGCCGAACCCGGAACGCAACAGAGCTTCGTGGGCATCCCGATCCGGGTCGTAGCAGCAGTCCTGGACCAAACGCACGTCGTAGTCCGCATCACTAGCCCAGGCGACGCTTGAAAGAACAACGCCGGTGGTGCTTATCCCGGCCATGACAAGCGTGCTTACGCCGCGCGTCCGAAGGTCGGCGTCGAGCGCCGTGCCATAAAAGACGCTGGCTCGCGGACATGCATAGAAAAGGTCGCCCCGTTCGATCGCAAGCCCTTCGACGGGCAGACCGGTGCGAAATCGTCCGCTCGGGAGATACGGTGAGATTTGGCGATTCGTCGCCGGCGGCGCATGTTCATACTCTTCGCCGAGCGAAAAGTTGGGGAACAGCACGGGCCGGCCGCGCAAGGCGTGCTGGCAGCCGTGCAGACCCTGCGTGAGATGAACGCCGACAACCTGCGCAAGGTGCCGGCCGATGCACCCACGGCCTTCAT
>SFGZ01000009.1 GCA_004557505.1 Coriobacteriaceae bacterium
AAGATCCCGCCCCGGTTTGTCTGTTTAACGGGGTGGGGGGTATCGGATAGTGACCGGCTGGGCGGCCGATCAGAAGAACTCTTGCTGTGCATCTGAAGCTGAAGTGTCCCAGGTTTTGTTCCGTTTGAGTAGATGGGAAAATCTGGAATATGCCGAAGAAGTTTGATCAGGAATCGAAGGATCGGGTTGTGCGTTTGGTCGAGGATCGGATCCTTGCTGAGGGGCTTTCGATGCAGCAAGCCTGTCAGGTTGTCGCCCCGAAGCTTGGTGTCTCGTGGCACACAGCCCGCCAGTGGGTTCAACAGGCCCGCCGGGATAGGGCTATCACTCGTGTTGAAGAAGACGTGATTGCCGAAAACGCCAGGCTACGCCGAGAGAACCAAGAACTACGCGATACGAACGAGTTGTTGAAAGCAGCCTCGGCTTTTTTCGCGTCAGAACTCGACCCCCAACGTCGGAAATGATCGCTTTTATTGACCAGCATAGGGATCGTTTCTCGGTTGAGTTCATCTGTACGACGTTGAAGAATCACCGTCAAGGAGGCTTCATTACCTCCCGTGGTTACCGCCAAGCAAAAGCTCGTGGGATGAGTGCTCGCAGTGTTCGGGATGCTGTGCTTGTAGAACATATTCGAGAAGTTCACGCTGGCAACTACGGTGTGTACGGTGTGCGGAAAATGTGGCATGCCTTGCGTCGCAGCGGGATCAAGGTCGGGCGTGAGCAAACTGCTCGACTCATGGGCCTGGCTGGGGTATCGGGTAAGAGTAAGGGGCGTTGCCCGGTTACTACACGTAAAGGCAAACGCGACGATGCCAGACCGGATTTGGTTCATCGCGAGTTTCGTGCCCCTGGGCCGAATCGGTTGTGGGTTGCAGACATCACCTACGTACGAACCCGCAAGGGTTTTGTGTATGCGGCGTTTGTCACCGACGTGTTCTCCCGAAAGATCCTGGGCTGGGCGTTGTCGGATTCGATGCGGACCGAAGCATTACCGTTACAGGCATTGAATCAGGCGATCACAAGCGCGAAAAAACGAGCGGTTTGATTCATCATTCAGACCATGGCAGTCAGTACGTATCGATTGTGTATAACGAGCGGCTCACGAATGCTGGTATCAAGCCTTCGACAGGAACGGTTGAAGATTCTTACGATAACGCGTTGGCTGAGAATGTCAATGGCTCGTATAAGAACGAGTTAATCCATACCCGGACATGGAGTGATGTACTCGAGGTCGAGATCGCGACCTTCGAGTGGTTGGACTGGTGGAATCAGACCAGGCTCCACCAAGGGCTCGACTACCGCACACCAGAGGAGGTAGAGACCGAGTACTAGCAGCAACAAGCACAATCAGCAACAATAGAAAACAGGGTAAACGCCTAGGAACAAAACCCGGGGCACTTCAATCGAAATCTTTGCGCAGGCCAAACGCGCCGACTTCATTCGAAGAGTTACCGCTGGTTCGAAAAGCCTCTGGTCGGATGCGACGCCTCGAAGCAGTAAGTCAACTTCCGTTGCGCCCGGGCCTTTCTTACACATACTCTGTATACAAGAGTATTTCTGTGTTTCAAAGAATATTTCTTTGTAATTGTCTATTTTTACCTGTGAATGGCAGATTTTTCTATCGAAACGGTCTGTACTCCTCATCACCGTCAAGCGAGAGCCTGCGCAGGGTCTGCCTTACGATGCCATAGGGCAGACCAGGCTGACGAACAGAGGCACTGAGGGTGGATGTGTCTTACGCGAGAAACGCTGCCACGATCGATGCCAGCATGGCGAAGCGTAGGGCCAAGCACTCTGGAAGTTTACTTAGGAAGTCTTCCCTGTCCGAGTTCCTAAGTAAGTGCCTTGAGTTCCCGAGAGACAAAGCAGGAGGGACTCTGGCACAAACAGCCCTTATCATCATTAGATACTCAGGCTATTATTAGACATACTTAGGAAGTTTACTTAGGAACTTAGGAAGTCTTCCCTGTCCGAGTTCCTAAGTACATTGGGGGGCATCATGTACATCACCGATGACGAATCTCTTGCCGTCGCAGTCAATCGCATGAAGAAAGCGGGAACCGACCTTGCCGACTACGAGGTGAAAGCCGCGGCAGGAGGCTTCCCGAAGAACATCCCAGACACCATATCGGCGTTCGCGAACACCTGCGGCGGGACCATAATCCTCGGCGTGTCCGAGAAGGAGGGTTTTGCCCCGGTCCCGAACTCAGACACGAAGGTGTTGCAATCGAAGATGGCTCAAGCCGCCAGAGAACTAGTCGAACCCCCTCAGGCCATCGAAGTGCTCGTCCTGCAGCTCGAAGGGAAGCCCGTCATTGTCGCGAACGTACAGGAAGCCCCAGTTCGCGAGAAGCCGTGCTACGTGAGACGCCTCGGACAGATGGGTGGCTCGTTCATCAGGACGGGCGATGGAGACCATAAGATGTCGCTCTACGAGATAGACCGCTTCATCGAGAACCAGCACCGATCCGCTCGACACGATGCGACTGTGATTCCTGACGCCTCCCTCTCCGACTTCGATTCGGAACTTCTCGAGGGTTGGCTCGCCCGCGTACGCGAAACGACGCCTGACCGGACCGGAGTGTTAAGCGACGAGGAGTTGATGGCAAACCGTAGGGTCGCATCGACGGATAGCGAAGGCGTTCTCAGGCCGACGCTCGCGGGCATCATGGCGTTAGGGAAGTACCCTCAGAAGTTCTTTCCCCGGCTGGACGTTGTCTTCACCAGCTACCCCAATCCTCGCAAGGGCGAGGTTGACGAAATCGGAAGGCGCTTTGTCGACTCGGTCAATGTCGACGGCCCTATTCCGCAGATGGTCGTGGAGACCGTGCGCGCAGTCTCAAGAAACATGAAGCACGGTGCCATCGTGAAGGGGGCGCTGCGCGAGAATGTTCCAGACTATCCATTGCCTGCTGTACGCGAGGCGGTCGCGAACGCCCTCATGCACCGCGACTACTCCATCGATAGCCAGGGCACCCCCGTACTTGTCGACATGTACCCCGACCACCTGGAGATCTCGAACCCAGGCGGCCTCTTCGGCTCGCTCACGTTGGACCGACTTGGCAAAAAGGGCGGGACCGCCTCGAGAAACCAATTCCTTGCCCGCATGCTGGAGGACGTGCCCTACACCGACTACGACGGCAGCGTGGGACGCGTCGTCGAGAACCGTGGCTCTGGGATTCCAACAATCAACCGCGAGTTGGAAGACGCACTCATGGAGAGCCCCATCGTACGTAGCACGCTAGACGAGTTCAACATCACATTCAGGCACAGACGGATGACGGAAGCAGAAGGGGCGGGCTACACAAGGGACAACGTGGAGGCAGCTGTGCTCGCCTACTTCGCTGAGCGCGAAAGCGCGAGCACCTCGGAGGTCGCGAAGGCCTCCGGCATGTCGACGAAGACTGCCCTGCGCTACATCAAGGCGCTTCTCAATGAGGGGCTTCTCGAGCCCATAGGCACCAAGAACAGCCCGAAGAGACGCTATCGGATGATCTAGTCGTTGTGTGCGTTGTTCGCATCCTTGGGGCCATCCTCGACATGGACGAGGGCCTCCGCACGCACCGTGCGGAGGCCCCTGATCGTGACGCTCGACGGGAACCGGGAGGCCTCCGCCCTCGCGTCCTCGCTGTCCCAGGCACGGACGCGCTGCCGCTCCCACGCGATCGTGCATGTATTTGGCCAGACCTGTCTTTCGGTTTAGGAGTGCAGGCCATCCCTTGGACACACCGCCTACACGGCAAGCCCGCGCCTCCTACGACAGCACGGCCTCCAAGTGCGTCCGCGCCTTCTGCAGCAGGGCGGCAAGCTCAACGCCCTTCTCCTGCGTAAGACGGTAAGACGGCACCGAGACGCCCACGCCATAGCGCACCTCGCCTTCAACGCACACGGGCACGGCCATGCACTCTATGGCATCGGTCATCTCGCCACGGTCGTGTGCAATCCCATCCTCGCGCACCGCCTGCATCTCGGACCAGAAGGCGTCGAACGTGCGGAACGTGCGCGTGGTGTAGGCATGAAACTCGTCGCCCACGAGGCCGTGCAGCTCGTCGCGGTCCATCTGGCTCACGAGTGCCTTGCCGATGGCGGTGCAGTACACGGGGAGCGCACGCCCGATGTCCGAGATAAGGCGAATCGGCTGCGGCGAATCCACCTTGGCAATGTAGAGTGCCTTGTTGCCGGAGAGGATTCCCGCCTGTGCGGTCTCGCCGCACGCGTCCACGATGCGCTCCAGCTCCTCGCTGAGGATGTTCACCGCGTCCTGGCCGCGCGCGTACGCCTTGCCGGCAAGGTAGGTCTTGAACCCGATGCGATAGCGCATGGTCCCCTCGTCAAAGGAGATGTAGCCCTCTTCTGCCATGGTGTGGATGATGGGAAAGAGGCTGCTCTTGGGCGCCGAGAGCTCGCGACAGATCCCTGCCATGGTAAGCCCCTTGTCCGAGTTGGAAAGAACCTCCAGGACGGAGAGGACGCGCAGCGTGGAACGGTGCTGTGTAGAACCGGGTGCGGTCGACATAAGACCTCCTTCATGTGTACCGCGCCGATGGGGCGCGACGGAGTCGCTCAATCTGCCAAATTCAGTCTAGTCATTCGTATATACGACTTTATGTACAAATTCACGAGCATTTGCGAGGCATGGCGCCTGGTTGTTAGCGAGGGAGAATGGGCTGAGCAGGCCATGCGAGAGATTCAGACCGTCATGCCCCTCAAGTGCTATCCAGAAGCAAAGGTATAGCTCGTATATAAGAATACCATTCACACTTCTGAGACTACCGTTTGACCCTCAACAGAACAGCTCAGTGGAGACTATCCTATTATCCAATTAGTTCTTAAATACAACATTAGTTCGTATATAAGAACTATCGGAAGCCCAGCCGGGACGGCCCGCGAACGGGCTCCCACTCATGGCCTGGGCGTGACGGCGATAACCCGCGGTGAGCCACACGCCGAGGCCTGGCGCACGCATGCATACGAGAGAAGGGTGGGTGCATGAGGAATGCCGTAATAATCGACGGCCGTGACAACGTGGTCGTGGCAATCTATCCGCTCAAAGCGGGAGACGAAGTCACCTATCCGCTGCCGAGCGGCGGCGAGGGGCACCTGACGGCCAGTCAGGACATCCCGCTGTTTCACAAAATCGCACGCAGTGACATCAGGCGCGGCGAGCTGGTGGTCAAGTACGGCGAGTTCATCGGTCAGGCAACATGCGATATCGGGCAGGGAGACCACGTACACACGCAGAACTGCGCGAGCACAGACGACCTCAAAGACAGCCAGGAGGTGAGCGGCCATGAGTAGACGTACATTCATGGGGTACCGTCGTGCCGACGGCAAGGTGGGCATTCGCAATCACGTGCTGATCTTGCCCACGAGCATCTGCGCATCCGACACCACCAACCGCATCGCACATGCGGTGGAAGGTTGCGTCTCCTTCCATAATCAGAACGGCTGCTCGCAGGTGGATATTGACCGAGATGTGACCATGGACGCGCTCGCCGGCTTTGCAGCGAGCCCCAACATCTACGGCGTGCTCTGCGTGTCGCTGGGATGCGAGGGTTGCCAGAACGACATGGTGGTTGACGCGATCCGTGCCCGCACGGACAAGCCAATCAAGACGCTCGTGATTCAGCAGGTAGGCGGCTCCATCAAGGCTATCGAAGAAGGCACGCGCATGGCACGCGAGCTCGTGGCCGAGGCGGATGCCTGTATGCGCGAGGAGGCCAACATCTCCGAGCTCATCCTAGGCACCAACTGCGGCGGTTCCGATCCGTCTTCCGGCCTGGGCTCCAACCCGCTAATCGGTGAGGTCTCTGACTACCTGGTGGCCGCAGACGGCACGTCGGTGCTCTGCGAGACCCCGGAGCTATTCGGAGGCGAGCACATCCTGGCCCGCCGCGCCGCAACCAAGGAGGTCGGGGAGCAGATTCTCAAGATCGTCTACGATTACGAGAAGTACGTGCAGATGTTCGGTGCCGAGATGCGTGAGGGCAACCCGAGTCCCGGCAACATGGCAGGCGGCCTCACCACGCTCGAGGAGAAGTCGCTCGGCTGCATCCACAAGGCCGGCCACAGCCCCATCAACGCGGTGTACGGCTATGCCAAGCAGCTCAAGGCGCACGAGGGCCTTGTCATCATGGACACGCCGGGCAACGACCCCTCATCCGTGGCGGGCATCATCGCGGGAGGCTGCCAGCTCGTGGTCTTCTCCACCGGCCTGGGCACGCCTACGGGCAACGCGATTGCGCCGGTGTACCGCCTCACGGCGAACAAGCACACATACGAGATTATGCGCGACAACACCGATCTGGACGCGAGTCCCACCATCTACGGTCCAGAGACCATGGAGGAGATGCGCGATCGCATGCTTGACGACATCATTGCCGTATGCAACGGTCGCAAGGTGTGTGCCGAGGTACTTGGCTATACCGAAACGGCTCTGCCGCATCTGTGCAACTACATGTAGTGCTGAGGCCCGGCGGGGTGTGGCTGCGGCCTCAACCTGCCGCATGCGACACAAAAAAGAGAGAGACAGCGCGCGAAACCATGAGCTTTGGACGGCCAGTCTCCTCGCAACTATCTCTCTCACGAAAGAAGGCTGCGCTCGCGAGCGCAGACCAACACTACCAGTGTAAAGGAGAAGTGCCATGGCCCAAGCCGACGCCCCTGCAAAGTCACCGAACGCCTTTCAGCGCGGCGTGAATGCGGTTGTCGATCTGCTGTCATCGTTTTTCCTGCCAATCATCAACCTGCTCGTGTCCGTTGGTATCCTCAAGGGTATCCTGACGCTTTTGCAGGTGGCAGGTGTCGTGACGGATGATTCGACTACCTACGCAATCCTGAACGCGATGGCTGACTCGCTGTTCTACTTCATCCCCGTCTTTCTGGCCTATACCTCGTCCAAGCGCTTCGGCGTGGACACGGTCACGGGCATCCTGCTCGGCTGCATCCTGCTGTATCCCTCCATCACCACCATCATGGCGGGAAGCGAGCCGGTCACGTTGTTCGACATCCCCATCGCTCATGCGACCTACTCCAGCTCCGTGATTCCCATCCTGCTCGCCACCTACTGCGCAAGCTGGGTGCAGAAAGCCTGCTACAAGACGATTCCCGAGACCTTCCGCGGGCTCTTTACGCCGCCCATCACGATCATCGTCATCGTACCGCTCACGCTGGGCCTCTTCGGTCCGCTGGGCACCGTCGTCGGCGGCTGGCTCGCCCGGGGCTATGAGTTTGTCTACGGGCTCTCGCCTCTCGTTGCCGGCGTGCTCATCGGCGCCTTCCAGCCGTTCCTCGTCATCCTGGGCCTGCACTGGGCGCTGTTCCCCATCGCCATAAACAACGTGGCGGTCTACGGGTTCGATACCATCATGGCGCTCTTCGGCGGCGCAATCTTTGCCCAGGGCGGCGCCGCACTCGCGGTGGCCCTCAGGACCAAGAGCAAGCGCTTCCGCTCCCAGGCCATCTCCGCCTCGCTCACCACGCTGCTGGGCATCACCGAGCCCGCCATGTACGGCGTCAACCTGCGCCTCAAGAAGCCCATGGCCTGCGCTTGCGTGGCCGGCGGCATCGGGTCTGCCGTGGCCGGCTTCTTCGGTTGCGCCGGCACCGCGTTCGCCCTGCCTGCGCTCACGACGCTGCCGGTGTTCATGAGCCGCGCGTTCATCCCGTTCTGCATCTCGCTTGCGCTGGCCTACGGCCTGGCCTTCCTCTTTACGCTCTTTGTTCCCATCGACGATGTGACGGACGATGAGCTCGATGCCGAGGAGGACTCCTAGCGTCCCGCCAGCTCCCGGCGACCGGCCTGTCGGCAGCGCCTGACGGCACCTGCACCCGCCAGCCCCGAGCGCCCCCAAGCGATTGCATGGCGGTCGGCGCGGCACCGCCCAATCGACCAAACGCCACGCACCCGCACCTTCTGTATCTCGGAAAAGGAGAACACCATGAGGAAGATTGATGCTCACGCGCACGTCTTTGATCACATCGCATCCATGGGCAAGGCCGGCGAGCTGCGACCGCTCGGCAACGGCAACTGCCGCTGGGCCACAGGCGAGGAGTTCCGCATCATCCCCGAGGGCAAGGGTGACAAGGAGTACCTGGCCGAGACGTTCCTCGAGCTCATGGACAGCAACGATGTGGAGAAGGCCATCCTGCTCCAGGGCGTGCTGTACGGCCTGCAGAACGAGTACGCCATGGAATGCGCCGAGAAGTACCCCGATCGATTCAAGGCGGCCGTCATGCTCGACCCGTTCTGCCGCTGCGCCCAGCAGATCCTGGACCGCTTTATCAACGACCTACACGCCCACGTCTTCAAGTTCGAGGTCTCCGTGGGCGGCGGGCTGTCTGGGTACCATCACGACTTCATCATCGACGGTCCGGAGATGACGCCGCTGCTCGACCGTATCGCGCAGGTCGATGACGCCACCCTCGTACTCGACATCGGAAGCCCCTCCATGGAGAGCTGCCAGCCCGAAGCCGTCTATCGCATCGCCAAGAAGTACCCGGGCCTGCACGTCGTCGTGTGCCACCTGCTGGCCCCCTCGCTCGAGGACGGTCCGGCGCTCAAGTGCGCGCTGCCGTACCTCGCGCACGATAACGTATGGGTCGACCTCTCCGCTCTGCCTTGGAACGTCGCCCCCGAGGCCTATCCGTATCCCACGGCGCTTGAGTATATCAAGCTGGCCAAGGAAGTCCTGGGCGCCGACAAGATCATCTGGGGCACCGACTCCCCGTGCGTGCTCACCAAGTTCACGTACGAGGATCTCTACACGTTCCTAGAGAACTCCGACGTGTTCACCGACGAGGAAAAGCGGGGCGTGTTCTACGACAACGCGGTCAAGGCGTACCACCTGTAGACGCCAAGCCATGCGTGCATGCGTCCGCCCGCCCGCATGCACGCATGAGCGAACAGGCTGGGACATAGGGTCCGCGCGCTCATGCGGCGCACAACGTACACAAGGAGTTCTTATGTTTGAAGGCGTTTTTTGCCCTGTCATCACCATAACCGACGATTCCGGTGTCATCGATTACGAGCTATGGGGACGTCATCTCGACCATTTGGCCGAGGCAGGCATCGACGGCGTGCTGCTGTTCGGCAGCCTTGGCGAGTTCTACAGCATCTCGCTGGCCGATAAGAAGGCAGCGCTGGAGTTCGCCGTGGGGCGCATTGCCGGCCGTATAAAGGTCTTTGCCGGCGTGGGCGACACGACATACGCAAACGTGCTGGACTTCACCAGCTTTGCCGAGCAGTCGGGCGCCGACGCCGTGCTGGCGGTCTCGCCGTATTACTTCGGGCCGAGCGACGCCGCAGCGCGCGAGTACTTCGGCGGCATTGCCCGGACCACGAGCCTACCGGTGATCCTGTACAACTTCCCGGCACGCACGGGCAACGACATCTCACCTGAACTGGCGGCTGATCTGGCAGCAAAGTACCCCAACATCTGTGGAGTCAAGGACACGGTGGACACCATCAGCCATACGCGCAAGGTAATCGCTGCAGCCCGCGCCGTGAACCCCGAGTTCACCGTTCTTTCCGGTTTTGACGAGTACTACCTTGCCAATCGCGTGGCAGGCGGCAACGGCGTACTGTGCGGCCTCATCAACGTGGAGCCCGAGCTGTTCGTCAAGATGCACCGTGCCTACGAGGCGGGAGACTTTGCCCGCGCCATCGCGTGCGCGGAGCGCATCTCCAAGCTCATGGCCATCTACGATACGTGCGACCTGTTTATATCCGCCATCAAGGTGGCCGTGCGCGAGCGTGGGCTGCCCATCTCGACCAGGGTCTTCGACCCTGCGGTTAAGCCGAGCGCAGAACAGATGGAGCGCGTGCGAGCATTGCTGGCGTGAGACGCACCGCATCACGCAGTGTGCCGACGAGCGGTCGGCTCCATATGCGGTCGGCCGCTTTTCTTGCCACAACTGTTCCGCCAGGTGTGCCAGGTGTCCAGGGACGACCTCGACGCCGCCGCCAAGGCGGTGGCCGAGCTTATGGCGCGGATGATGGAGCTCGCGGCGCAGATGCTGGAGCTTCGGGCGCGGGCGCGTGACAGGCAGAGGCGCGAGAGGCTGGAGCGGCGCGCCTACAGGGAGGGGGCCGAGGTCTGGGACGCCGAGAGGCAGTTCAAGGCCGCAGGCTTCGCCAGGGACATAGCGAGAGGCAGCATGGATGGCCGCCAAGCCGCAGCCGCCAGGGCAGCCCACAGGGTGCCGACCCTCGTGGACGAGTGGTCGATGGAGGACGGCATGCAGCTCGGATGAGAGAAGGGGAGGGGCACCTTTGTGGGTGTCCCTCCCCTTCCCGTCTGCGACGCCTCGGGTGCCGCCTAGTCGACCTCGATTCCGTCGGTCTTGGAGTCGTCAAGGGCGAATCCTGGATGTTTTTCATCGACAAGGGTAACGAAGCCTCTAAAACCGTGAAAATGCATATCGTAGACATCCTGAACCGCAGACGCAGGAATAAGCTCGATTGTGTACTCCTCATCCTCATATCGTGCAGTGTTTTTGTTATTTTCTTCGCCGAAGTTTAAACCATACTCTCCCCATTTTACGATCGTCCTCACCGTTTCCAGGCTCTCGCTCGCAGTGGCGTTCCCCGAGCCATCAGTCATGACATGAAGCGTATACCCGTGAGAAAAATCCTTATATTCGAGAGAGTCCACGATGGACTTTCTTCGGTTCATCTCATCCATGTCACTGCTGAATTCGTCTGCAGGAATCGTATCGCTGAAGTTTGGCAACATGTCAATGCTCCCCTGAATGATGGACGATTGCTCGCTGCGTCTTGATTCGAAGGATTCACGGCTGGACCTCTTAACGAACTCCTCAAGCTTTTCAGTTTCATCCCGCAAATCGGAGAACTTCATATCGCCAAGAGGGTAGTACGCAACATTGCCCTCCCCATCAAATATCCAAGCGCTCGAAATTTCCTCGTCCTTTCCCACCGCCGCCTTGTCATTAAACCGGAACCAGACACCCTTCTGGGCGAACGCCTTGGATGCGGACACGGGACCGCTGGACGCCAATGGCGCGCCGCCCGTAGAGCCGCCGTTCCCGCACGCCGAGAGCAGCGGCGTCATTGCGAGCATTGCCGCAGACGATGCCCCCAGTTTGACGAAGCCCCTCCTGCTGATTGCCTTCATTGCCGCCCCTTCCCAATCGCGCACCGATATTGAACTGTATAGGCATATTTAAGCCCTTGTAGTTTATTCATTCCCCTCGTAAATGTCCACACCATACAAGTAGTCATGACTTGTATGGGCGGTGAGCGATGTGGACTACTACGGCATAGGGCGGCGCGTGCGCAGGTACAGGAAGGCGTGCGGCCTCTCCCAGGAGCGCCTCGCGGAGCTGGTGGGCATCTCCGTCACCCACATGAGCCACATAGAGACGGGCAACACGAAGCTGAGCCTGCCCGTGCTCGCACGTATCGCCGACGCCCTCTCCGTGAGCACGGACGCGCTGCTACACGAGGCGCCGAAGGCGGCGGGCAGGGAGGCCATCTCCGACGAGGTGAGCGAGCTTCTGGAGTCGAGTTCGCCCTATGAGCTGTCGGTGATTCTCGACGTGGCGAGGGCGACGAGGGCCGCGTTGCGAAAGCACGCGGGAGAGGCCTGAGACCCGGCTGTTTTTCCGCGATACTGTTACCGATACTGTTTCTGTCGCTAATTTTCGATGACGTGCAAGAGAAAAGCCCTGACCTGTTTTCGCAGTTCAGGGCTTGATTTTTGGTCGCGGGGGCAGGATTTGAACCTGCGGCCTCGCCGTACGGTGCCATCGATATAGTCGTCTGCGACATCGACAGGCGCTCCGCGAAGGGCGCTCTGGCAGGGCGCGTAGACGGCGGGGCCGTTTTCGCTGAGGCAGCGCGGTGCGTCTATGAGGCGATGGCCCCGGCCATGGCGTCTCATAGCCTGCCTGCGCTGCCCGCCCCGTCGGACGCCGTGCCTGCAGAGCGCAATCTGCGCGACGAGTACAAGCGGGTGTTCGCCCCGCTGTGGCGGGAGGTGAACGCAAATAATATAGCCCGCGACCCGAGCTACGTTGACCGTATGGTCACGTTCGAGGAGTGGCGGGCGAACGGATGCGCTGACGCATACGACAAGGCGCGGGGTTTCCACCGTGCCGGTGCATTGGCGAGCGCATGCCCGGACGAAGGCCGGGGCGCGTGAGCTTCCAGCGGGGAGTCCAGAGGGGCGCAGCGCCCTCTGGGGCTAGGACTTATCCTCCGGATAAGTCCGTGGCCAAGTTTCTCGTACTTTACCAGTAAAAAGATGGCGGGGTTTCCCGCTTGGAATGCGGCCAGCCGAGAGGGAATGCCGCAGGGTTTCGGAGGCGCCTTAGCCTAAATCATCCTCCGCACACTGAGTGACCGATAGGAGGAATGGATATGGGTTTCAAGGTTGGAATGCCCGTTCTGAAGCTAAAGAACGCCAGGAGCGGAGGCAAGAACAGGGGCAAGAGCAAGAACAGCGGGAACCTGAGGAGCGTGCTGGGCGAGGCGGGCACCGAGAGGTGGTCGGCGACGAAGACGCTCGACAGGAGCCTGAGCGACACGAACGAGCACCTGGGTCCGTACTCGTCGGGGGTCGAGGCCTACGAGGCCATCATGGCCGAGGTCGAGGAGTACAGCGAGGCCTATAAGGCCGAGCACGGGCGAGGCGTCCGCAAGGACGCCGTGCTGGCCTTCGCGATGATTGTCAAGCCGCCCGCCGAGGTCGTGAACGCCATGACCCCGGAGGAGCGTGCGCGGTTCTTCAGGGATTCGTACGACACGCTGGTCGAACTTGACGTCCTGAAAGACGATAACGTGCGCATGCGCGAGCGCCACAGGGACGAGGGCGGTGAGCACGAGCACATCGTCTCGATGGCCTACGACGGGGACGGCAGGCTCAACGGCAAGAAGGTCGTGAGCCTCGGCATGTTCAAGAAGCTCAACAGGGAGTTCCCGAGGCGCATGCGGGCGAAGGGCTGGGACGTCGAGGAGTGCGATGTTTACGACCAGGATGCCGTGAAGGGCATGACGCCCGAGGAGGCCGACGCCTACAAGGCGGAGCACCGGGAGAGGAAGGCGAGGCAGGGGCTGAGTGCGAATGAGTATATCGCACTTAAGCACGCCGAGGAGGCCGAGCGGAGAGCCATTGACGCCTACGACATGGTGCGTCAGGAGACAGACCTTGAGCGCTGCGGCGTCCACGTCGACGCGCAGGAGGCCTACGACGATGCCGTCATCGAGGCGTACGCCGAGATGGAGCCGACGAGACGCGCACTGAAGGACGCTGACAAGAGGATTGCCGAGGCCGACGAACGTGAGCAGGCCGCGCAGGAGTCCGAGGCGCGTACCAAGAGTCTGAATAGTCAAGTCGGACTTATGGCCGTCCGGATGAACCGCATGATGTACCCGGACCCGGATGAGTACAAGAGGCACTTGTGGGACCCGGCCTATGATAGCAAGGCGTCAATCGATGACTTCGGCGAGTTCGTGTCCCGGCAGGACGAGACTGCCAAGCGGAACGCGCGGCAGGCACAGGCCAACGCGCAGGAGCGCGAGGAGCTTGCGCGACTGGCAGATGACATCAAGGTCGCATCAGCCGAGGCCGACAGCGTGCCTGAGAAGACGGGCTGGATGATGGGCTGGATACGGCAGCACGCCCCCAAGGCGTACGCCGCAGCGCAGAACGCATACGAGAAGCGCCTCAAGCCGGTCATCGACAGGATCAGGAACGTCCAGCAGAGGGCGCATCAGCGACGGGTCCCTACGGGCTTCGATGATGTGGCGGACGCCTACGAGCACCGCTTCGACGGCGACAAGGGGCTGGGCGAGTGACTCTTCCGTAGCGATTTTCGTAGCAACTTTACCGTTTTCGATGGCGTGCAAGAGAAAAGCCCTAACCTGTTTTCGCAGGTCATGGCTTGATTTTTGGTCGCGGGGGCAGGATTTGAACCTGCGGCCTTCGGGTTATGAGCGAGTCAAGCTGGAGGTTCCGTAAATTCTCCCTCGTCTACCTCGTTTGGACGCACTGCGCTGAGCAGGCGTTTTGTGTTTTTTCGCGTCTCCAACGTTCTGTAGGAATCTGCTTCTTCTGTATCCCCAACCTCGTTTTGGCGGTCATTTGGCGGTCACTTTGGCGATCACAATGTCGGTCAGAAACGGCTGTTGAAAACCGAGTGGAAGGAAGTGGAGATGCAGGGCCTTACCTACACCAGCCGTGGCCTGAGGAGACGGAGAAACAGCGACCGGTGGGAGGCGGTCCTCTCGCACACCGACCCTGTGACGGGCGAGGTTGTGAGGACGTTTCACACGGTCGAGGGAAAGACGCGCCGGCAGGCGGAGCACGCTCGCGACGCGCTCATCCTCGAGCTCGAGCGCAAGGGAGGTGCCGTCGGTTCCTCGATGAGCGTGCGCGAGTTCATGGAGCAGTTCCTCGCCTACAAGGAGGAGTCGGACACCATCGAGCCCTCGACGGTACGCGACTACCGCACCGAGGCGCGCCAGATAGACTCCTACATCGGAAACGTCCGCCTGGCGGACCTCTCCGTGGAGGACGTGTCCGGCTGGATGCGCGACATGCGCGCCGACGGCTACGCGCCCAAGAGCGTGTCGAAGCCATTCCGCCTGCTCAAGCAGGCGCTCAAGTGGGGTATGGCGCAAGACCTCATTACCAAGAACCCCTGCGACTTCTGCAAGCCACCCAAGCGCGTGAAGACGCCCATCAACGCCCTGCCGCGCGAGGAGCGCACGCGCATGCTCGAGCTTGCGAGGCGCGCACAGCCTGCGCCTCTGGGCATAGCCATAGAGCTCGCCCTCACCACGGGCATGAGGCGCGGCGAGATCTGCGCCCTCAGGTGGTCGGACCTATCCGACGACGGCACCATCACCGTGAGCCACGCCCTGGGAAACGGCGACGGCGGCTTCTACGTGAAGGAGCCCAAGACCTCAAGCTCGCTGCGAACCATTCCCCTCACCCGGCGCACCTTCGACATGCTGCGTCTGGTGAGGGCGGACGCCGTGCGCGTCGCCAACGAGTTCGCCCTTCCCTTCGGCGACCCCTACATCCTGGGCACGCAGGAGGAGAGGAGCCGGCCCTACAACCCCACGCAGCTCGGGAAGGACTTCTCGGCCTTCTGCAAGATGAACGGCTTCAAGTGCACCTTCCACGACCTCAGGCACACCTTCGCCACCATGATGATCGCGGGAGGCTGCGACGTGAGGACCGTGGCGAGCTACCTGGGCCACGCGAGCGTGTCGATGACCCTGGACATATACGCGGACGTTGACCCGGAGGCCAAGCGCGCCGCCGTGAGCAAGGTCGAGGAGAGCTTCGACGCAGAGATGGGCGGCTACGGCGACGCCATCATGGAGAGCGTCATCGGCGCGCCAGAGCGACGCGAGCCCGCGCTCAGCTTCTCTGTGGACCAACTCAAGGCAATGCTCGTCGCCGCAGAGGAGAAGGAGGCTAAACATGGGCGTCTTTAGGATCGTCTGGCACCTCGTGCGCTGGCTCTTCCGCGCCGTCTCGCGATGGATGTGAGTGGAATGCTGTGAGTTACTGATATAAAAACATAGAAGTGAGTACAATATGTATGCACTTATACTATAATTCATCAGTATGAAGTTCAAGGAGTACATAGAGTCGCACCAAGTGTTCACCGCAGATGACCTTCGTACGGTCGCCACCTGGGGAACGGCGCGGGCGCAGTTGCAGCGTGCCCTCAAGGCGGGCGAGGTCGAACGCGTGCGTCGGGGCGCCTACGTATCCAAGACCGGCAAGTTTACCGGTGAGACACCCGACCCGTTCCTCGTGGCCAGGACAATCGACCCCGATGCCGTAGTCTCGTACCACTCCGCCCTCGTCGCCCACGGCGTCGCGCACAACGTCGGCTTCGAGTGCTCGTTCAGGTCCGCGAGGGTACGCTCGCCGTTCGAGTACGGGGGCGTCCGCTATGTCCCATACGACCTCGGCGATAACCCCCAGACGCAGGCCATGCGCTCCAAGTCCTATGGCTCGGCTAGAGTGACCACGCGAGAGCAGACCCTCGTCGATTGCCTGACACATCCCGGGAGGGCCGGCGGCATGGAGGAGGTCGTGCGGTCCTGCTCGGCGTTTCCTTACCTCGACTTGGAAGCGCTGCTCGAAACCCTCAAGGATGCGTCTTCCTCGACGCTCTCACGGGTGGGATGGCTCCTCGACGCGAAGCGCGAAAGCTGGGGTGTCGGTGAGGACGTCCTAGGCGATCTGGAAAGTCTGCTTGGGAAAGGACCTTACAGGCTTGACCCGAAAGTAAAAGAAACGAAGGGCTGGAGCAGCCGCTGGAGGCTCTGCCTGCCCGAGACAGAAGAGGAGGCCCTCTCGTGGACATCATGAGCACCGGCGAGTTCGAGCCGAGGACCGTGGACAAGGTCGAGCGCCTGCTCGATCTCCTGGACGAGATGGAGCGCCATCCCGCTCTCAAGGGCAAGCTGGCGCTCCACGGCGGCACGGCCATCAACCTCTTCATGCTCGACGTGCCAAGGCTATCGGTCGACATCGACGTCTCCTACATCGGGGGCGTCTCTCGAGAGGACATGCTCGCCGACAGGCCGCGCATTGAGGATGGCATAGAGGCCGTTGCGCAGGCGCTGGGCTATACGGTGGAGCCACACCCCGGCGGGCATGCTGGACGGACCTTCCTGCTGCGCTATCGCGGGGACTGGGGAGTCGACCATGTGAAGGTCGACTGCATCTACATGAACCGCTCACCCATCCTGCCGCCCGTCGTGCGCGAGACGCCCGTGCGGCCGGGCGCCAAGGTGCGCACGTTCGCGGACGCCGAGCTCGCCGCCAGCAAGGTGAAGGCGTTCTTCGACCGCGTAAAGGTCCGCGACCTCTACGACGTCTCCAACCTGCGAGGCGTCTACGAGTCTCTCGAACCCAGAGAGCAAGAAACGGCGCATCGGCTCGCGCTCTACTACGCCTCGCTCTCCGCATGCTTCCCAAAGCCGTTCGAGGGCAGAGAGCAGCGCTTCGCGGACAGGCTCCCCGAGCTGGCAGACCAGCTCTACCCCATGCTCCGGTCACCGAGCGAACGTCCGACCCTTGAGGGGCTCATGAAGGATGCCGAGCGCCTCATAGCGGAATGGATTCTGCCTAGGACGGATGGAGAGTGCGAGTACCTTGAGCACCTCGCAGGAGGCGACTACCGGCCGGAGCTCGTCTTCCCGGACGAGCCGATGGCCAAGGCCGCTGCCGTGAACCCCGAGGCGCTATGGAAGGTCGAGAACCTCAGGAAGATGCTCCGGTAGTGTGACCTGCCCCGCACCTGCTGGATGTCATAAACTCCAGCTAGTATACCAGCCTTGCCTCTGCTTTCGAGCATGCGCACTGACGGGTCTTCTTTATTCGACGCCCTGTTAAGATACCCTACCCCGAGCCCGAAGGCCAAAGAAAGCCGTTTGGACCAATCCCCTCGTCGAGAGAATCAGCGCGGTGGAGCAGTAGCCTTCTCGATCAACCGCCAGACTCGATGCCGTAGCAGGCGCCGAGGCTTCCACGCACCGCAGCGGGCAGACCGCGACGCACGAAGCACCCCGGGCACCTCATGGGCATGACCACCGCACATCGCGCGGTATCCACGAGAGCACCCCGTCGCCCAGCGAAGCCGACAGCAGCCAGCCAGCGCACAACTCCTCCGCCAGACGCCCAGTAGCGCCCAGGTACGCAACGCCTCGCAGCAAACCCCATCGCCGCATTCCCACGGGCGGCCTCCGCGCACGCGCCCACCCCGTCTCGCCTCGGGAGCGAAGACTCGACCACGGTCGCTCTAGCGCAAGGGCCGCGAAAACTTTTCCGATGGGCACGGGGTGCCCCTCGGAAAACTCAGGCGCATCCGCGTTTCGCTTCCTCACTTGCGCCACCGCTTCCCCGCGGGCGCCATCCGCACCACAAGGCGCGCCAAGGGGGCGGGCCCCAACACGAGGAGGCAGACAGCCATGGGAAAGAGCATCGACGAGAGGTCGCACGAGGCAATCCGCGCGTACCTGAGGCACAGGGGCATCGAGGTCCTGAAGGAGGGCTGGGCGCACGGCCCGGACGGCATCGACTTCATCGCCATGGACGAGGGTGAGCTCGTCTTCGTGGACACCGCCACCAAGTGCGGCGGCTACGACATGCCCCGCGAGAAGCCCGACCAGGAGCGCTTCGAGCGCATCGCTGCGGCCTACCTCGCCGAGGCCGAGGTGGAGAGCCTCACCAGCATCCGCTACGACATCGTGAGCCTCCTGGTGGTCGGATCCGAGAGGGCCCTCCTGCGCCACCACCATAACGTCCTCAACGAAAGGAGGTGACCCTAAAACGGCTGCCCCGGGCCCTCGGGCTCGGGGCAGGGCATTTACGTGTATTGAATTTGCGCTTGCCTCTTGTTACTCATCCTCAGGCACAGACGTTTCGCTTGTATTAGGATTAGAGGCATCGGTATCCTGGCCCTCCTCCTCATTGAACCAGTCGTCATCGATGCCGTCACAAGTCTTGTTTAGCACCTGAGCGACTGTAGTAAAGACATGCTTAGCCTGGCCAACGAGCTTATGGTTCGGTTCGTTTTCGTGCAAATCAACGACGGTATATTGCGGCTTCTCCGTCAAACCCTTGAAAAAATACTCATAGAACGTCTTCGTCTCGAAAATCAGATCGTCTTTCTTGATGACAAATGCCTTATCGCTATCCTTGGTCTTTGAGAACTGATAGCTATCTTCGGCCTCTTCAAAATAAACCTCTGCGTTCATTTTCAGCGCCTTTCTATGGTTAAAGTCCTGCTTGGTCATATCGCTTCATTCGCCTGCGAATAGTGTCAAGGCCGCCTTCGATGTTTTCAGCTACCGTATCCAGCATCCTGTAGTCACTGCATTCATATTCCAGCGCGCCGCTCTGCAAATAGAGGGTTCCATCTTTGCGTTTTCCAAGGTAGATGACATTATCGACATCGAGGTTTACGATGAATTGAGGATTGTGCGTGATAAGAATGACCTGTCGGGCACCTGCGATATCGCGAAAGTCCTTGAGAACAACATCCTTAATGGCCCTTTGTGATATTTGATCTTCGGGTTGGTCTACCATGTAGATTCCATCGCCCATACTGGTATCCGCCATAAGTGCAAAATACATTTGAGCGTTGTAGCCACTTGAAAGCTCTTTTGACACGTCATTGTCCTTCGCGCGGTTTATCACCTGCTTAGGACTCAGCTTTTTATCAAGCGCATCTTCCAGTTTCCCCTTAAGCGCATCTATAGGATCCTCTATATCATCCGGGTATCTAAGAATTGCTTCTTTCAGACTTTCATAACTAGAATCTTTTGTACCGGGTGTCTTTCCCTTGGCGGTCACAGATTCTATGAGCTCGTCAAGCAGTTGCGGCGTGACCTCCTCGGTTGACAGCATGCACACGAAGCGAAGCTCACCAACGTGATTCACCCTGGCCGTAATTGGCATTGCCTCGAAATCAAGCTCGAAATCGCTAATGACTCCGTGTTCTGTCTCAACTGCGCGAGCGACATTATTACTGAGTTCATTGATCTTCTTCGTGAGGTCGCTCTGCTCTTTCTGAGCATCAATAACAAATCTTCTCTGCTCGTTCTCGCAGTTGTTAACAGCAGAATTGACGCTATTTATGACTTTTGCTTCGAGCTCCATTGCTCTAACGGTCAACTGGTGCCTTGTTGATATGCGACTCAAAGCCTCGCGCACAGCATCAAGATCTTTAACGTCTTCCTCTACGATAATTGCTTGATGCTGGTCCTCGATACCTTGTATCTCTGTTTGAACTTTTTTGATCTTATCGATTAGCTGTTGTTGGGGCGAAGCGTCCTTAGCCTTCACCCTCCCAGAAAATGTGATGCTCTGCGGCTGTATTAGCGGAGCTTCTTTAGGCATGCTGTATTCGGTGAGATTTGCCAAGGCAGTTTGATATTCGCATGATTTTCGAAGCGCACTTAGATAACGCTCAAACTGATTCATCGCAAAAGTTTTATAGGCATCAGGTTCTACTGCTGCAGGGAAGTGCTTAGCGAGTTCCTTTTGAGCCTTGCCCTGGTTGAGGTTCTCAAAGGTGCTCCTGATTGCATTCTGCCCGTCAAACTGCAAGACAGAACCTGCATCCACAACTTGCCGTAGCGCAAGATGCGATTCTTCGAGATATTTCTTTTGCCCCTTTGCGGTTGTCTGGTTTGCTTCTCGAAAGTCAGTCAAGGCATTGAGGAGAGAGGATTTTCCGATAGAGTTATCACCTATGAGCGCATTGATTCCAGGTGACAGCGGTACGTCAATATCTTCGCCATTAAGGGTAAGCGCAATAGAGTTGAGCGTTTTAGTGGAACGGCTAAAGAAGCTGTCGACCACCTTGATGCGTGATATATCCGTTACGGCCATTGCAAGGCCTTTGAACGTCGGTAGGCATTTGAGGTATGTGAATGGATGATCGGGATTCCTGTCGCTTTCATCGTCTCCAGCGGGATACACACTCCATACATGGCAATCTGAGCCCGTTATAAATCGCAATTGCTCTAGCTGGTCTTCGGAATAAGCAAAGCTCTTGTTGTACAGCTCATGTTTACGGTTCTTGTACTCATAGGCCTCGAAATATTCGAGCTTGAGAAACTCCTTGTATAGGTCGGGTCCTACAGAGTTCGCATCGTCCGGTCTCGGTTTAGATGCAGTCGGAGACTCTTTCTGGTGGGCAATAGTGACTATATCTAGCCCTATTGACCGGATAATTTTCCAGAACATATCTTCGCTAAAAGAGGCACCATCTATATCGTATGCAGGATGACCTTTATCATCCATTGGGATTAACGTCCCGATGGATTTTACTTTCTCTTGATCAGCGTCATCGAATAGCGTAACTACATGCACGGGTATATTACCGTTGCCGTCATTGAAGCTGACGGTAAACTCGACGCCGGGAAGGACGCGCTTTAAGTACTGGGCGTTGCTCACCTTGTCTTTGAGGGCTGCATACATCTCGTAGGAGAAAACATCGTGGTCGGTAATCGCCGCCATATTGACCTTGTTTTCTTCAAGTTTCTCTAAGAGCACCCCGATGTTTTCAACGGTGCCGTCTTTAACCTTTGCTCCATCCTTGTGTTTGGATGCAGCTGAATGTATATGCAAGTCAATCTTCGTTGGCTCAAGCACTATCCGGTCATTTGAAATCATATGCACCCACCAAACCTAACGAATGCTTTTGTGGTTACCTACAGACATACGTTTAAAGAATCTGATTAGATCTTGAACCAGCGCCTTCTTGTCTGCTAGCCATCGATATCAATGCTTCCACTCTCTCCATCCTCCGGGACAAGGCGAATGCCATACCAGTCGCGTCACGAAAAGTGGTGTAGGGCCTCCCCCAGGGGGGTGAGCCTTCCCCATGCTACGCCACCCGCCTCCTCCTGTCGAACGCCTCGTCGACCAGCCCGGTCACCCTCTCGACCCCGCCCGGCTCCTCCGGCAGCGGGTCCCGCTCGCAGTCGGGCCTGAGAGACCTGGCGTCGATGAAGTTCCTCGATTCCAGCCAGGCGTCGTTCTGGTCGCAGCACACCGCGCCCACGAGCCCCGCGAGCGAGTCGAACGACGGGAACGCCCGGACCACCCTCGTGCGGCGCCTGGCCTCGCGGCTCGTCCTCTCCCGCGCGTCGTTGGTGCGCACCCACCTCGCATGCTCGCGCGGGAAGTCGAGGCAGGCCAGCGCCGAGGGGGCCGCCTCCCCGGGCGGCTCCGCGCCGCGGGGGTCCTCGGCGGCCAGCAGGTCGCACGCCCGGCGGTAGCCCGCCCTCGCGAGGGACGGGTCGCGCTCGGAGAGCGCCGCCTCGGGGGCGGCGACGGCGGCCTCTCCGACGTCGCGCCTGCGGCACCGGTCGCGGGCGTTGCGCTCGAGGTGGGCCACGCAGCGCTGCCAGGCCGCCCCGGGAAGCGTCTCGCGCACGGCGCGGGCGAGCCCCTCGTGGGCGTCGGAGGCGGCGTCGAGCCACAGGTAGGGCCACGGCTCGGCCGAGAGGTCGGCGGAGCGCATCTCGGCGACCTCCCCGTCGAGCGACGCGCACAGCCCCGGCACCCGGCCGCGGCCCGTCGACTCGACGCCCATCTCCGCCGCGACGGCCCCGGCCTTCCTGGTCGAGACCCCCGAGACCCACATGTCGCATATGGCCGAGGCGAGCGCGGTGTCCGTGCGCGACCAGCGGGACACGATGTCGTCGGGGAAGCAGGGCCCTCGCGCAGCTTGGGCATCCCGGGCGCCGCCGTCCCCACGCACGTGCCGGGCCGGCGCTCGCGGCACCCGTTGCGCGGCACCCCGAGCTCGCAGGCCTGCTCGTCCATCACGGCGCTCGGCGGCCCCCGGGCACCGGGCGCATCGCGGCGTTGATGTCGATCGTCCCGTCCGGCCTCTCGCCGGCCGCGGCCAGCGCGTCCTCGCGTGCAGCTTCCATTGCGGCCGTCCCTTCTCGCGAATCGGCAGTGTGGTGACTCACGATTCCAGGGGGACGGCCGCGCCCCTGCGGGCGTCGGCCGCACGGCCTCCTACACCAAGTTTCGGGACGCGTCCGTAGATTTTCTATACGGCTACTAAATAGCATCTAATATCACAGTATGGAACATAAGGGCCCTCCTACTAAGGAAGGCCCTTGCTTATCGCTCTCTCCTCAGCCAGCGACGCTGCGCCGGACGCCCTGCAGCAGGCGTAGGCGGCGAGCGCCGCGAAGCCAGAGAGGAAGCCGGCTTATAGACGACGATGCTAGTCCTCCTCTCCCTCGTCCTCCTCGCGGCGGCGAGAGCCGATGCTGCGCGCGATGCCGACGACGGAGGCGGCGCAGCCCGCCGCAGCCAGGGCGCAGATGCCCGCTATAGGCAGCTCGTCTCCCGTCTGGGGGAGTTTGCCGCCGGGCGTCGGCGCCTCGGGGGCCTCAGGAGTCTCGGGCGACGCGAGCTCCACGGTCTGCCCCTCGTCGTTCACGTCGGCATGAGCCGCAACCTCCTGCCCCTCCGGGGTGAGCGACTCGAAGGCCACGACCGCATGCCCCGAGAGCTCCGCGCCGTCGAAGGTGAAGGTGACCTCCTGCGTGCCGTCCGCCGCATCGGGCACGAAGGCCACGGTGGAGGTGACCACCTTGCCGTCCGCGCGCACGGACTCGCCGGTCTCCTTGTCCACGAGGGTTCCGGCGAGCGTGTACTCCTTGCCGGCCGTGAGGCCCGTGTAGGAGACGGCGTCCACGATGGTCACCGAGTCGTCGGCCACGGCCTCGTGGTCGCCGTCGTCCGCGTCGGTCGCCTCGGTCTGCACGTCGGGCGCGGGAGGCGTCTCGCTGGGCGGTGCGTCGTTCGTGAGTGTGCCCAGGTTCACGGTCACGCTATCGCGGTAGATCGAGACGTCGAAGGTCGGGATGAGCGTGCGGTCCGCATTGGCCTCGCAGGAAAGCTCCTCGACCGTGTAGTCGTCGTGGGGCAGCGCCCCCTTGGCGTCGTCGGGCTCGGAGCCTCCGAACCACACGCCGGAGCCAGCCGTGCCACCGTTGGTGTCCTTGGTGTGGGCGTTCCAGCTGGCCGCCGTGGAGGCCTGGCCGTTTCCGTCGGTCACGATGACATGGCTCTCGCCCGTGGTCTTGCTGGTGATCTTGAAGGGCACGCCCGCGAGTCGCTGCTGGGTGCCGTCCGCCACCTTCACAAGCGCAAGGTCCCCGCGCACCACCCGCTCGGTGAACTCGCCCTCAGCCATCACTGTGAAGACGTGCTCCTCCGCGTCGGGGAGGTAGCCTGCGGGAGGCGTCACCTCACATACGGAGATGCGGCCAGAGGGGTGCCCTCGAAGGCGATCTCGCCGTTCTCGGTGGTGCCATTGACCGTCTTGGTCTCGCCGTTCTGCTCGTATGTCGCCTCGTAGACGGCGTCGTCGAGTGATGCTGTGCCCTGGGGCGACGCCGTGCCGGTCTTGGCGTCGGTCTCTTCTTGAGGCGGAAGGTTGACGGTCACGGGAGCGTCTGACGCGTCCACCACGGCGTTGTGGCCGGAGACGGTTACCTCGTACTCCTCGTTCGAGAGGGCGTAGCCTGTGGGGACCTCTATCTCGCGCACGGTGTAGGTGCCGTCGGAGTATAAGCAATCCGCCTGAAGCTACCGCTAGGGCGATGCGTAGGTTTCACTAGAACGGTCACGTTGGTGATCACATGGTGGTCAAAGAAAAGACCTGACCTGTTTTCGCAGGTCAGGTCTTGATTTTTGGTCGCGGGGGCAGGATTTGAACCTGCGGCCTTCGGGTTATGAGCCCGACGAGCTACCAAACTGCTCCACCCCGCAATGGGTTGCGCCTCAGCGCAAGAAATAACTATAGGATCGCGCGGGGCACAAGTCAACACCACGAAACGCCTTCACAGACTGGACAGAAGCGCCGCCGGCGGGGCGACCGAGGCCTGCACCACCGTCGGGGCGGCCAAGCCAAAGCTTGCGAGGCCGTCGCACTCCGCTGCCGGAGCGGTTGGCAAGGACGCCATGCTCCGCCGGCGGGATTGCGCGGCAGTACCACCTGCGAGGCCGCCGCGCGCCGTCGCTCGCACCCCCCTACCCCAGCTCCTCAAGGATCCTGCGCATCTCCCTCTGCACCCCATGCTCGACGTTGGTGCCCACGACCCTCTCGGCGATCTGCTTCACCGCGTAGCGCGCGTTGCCCATCACGTACGGATGCCCCACATAGCGCAGCATCGCGTAGTCGTTCATCGAGTCGCCAAACGCGACCACGTCCGCGCGGTCGATGCCGTAGTATCCGAGCAGCGCTTCCAGCCCCGTCGCCTTGTTGATCCCCTTAGGCGTGACGTCAATCCAGGTCTTGCCCGACGGCATGAACGAGAAGACATCGCCCAGCTCGCGCTCGAGCACATAGACCATGTCCATGATCTCGTGCGGACGGTCGTAACAAATTGCGGCCTTGATGATGCTCACGTCCGGTGACGGCGGATCGTACACGCGCTCGGCGTTGGGGAGGTCCTTGTCGAGCTCACGCACGTAGGTGCTCTGGTCGTCGAGCAGGAAGGTGTGCGTGCGATCGTACAGCACCAGGTGGAAGCAATCGAACTCCTGGCAGGTGCGGAACAGCCTCAGCACCGCGCGAGTCGAGAAGACCTCGCGGTCGAGCAGCTGCCCGTCGGCATAGACCTGCGTGCCGATGGATGCCACGTAGTCGATCCTGTCGGCCACGGGCTCGAATATCCATCGCAGCGTATCGTACCTGCGCCCGGAGCTCGCGCAGAAGAGGACTCCGCGCTCGCGCAGCGCGTCGATGAGCTCGAAGGTCTCTTCTGGCAGCAGCGAGTTCTCGTCGAGCAGGGTGCCGTCCATGTCGGACGCTATGAGTCGTATCATTACTCCTCCTTCAAAAAGGATGGGACCTCGTGCGCCCGCGCGGCGCGGGCGATCTCAAACAGCGCGTCGGCAACGCCCTCGTCCGCAGATGCGCCGCATCTAAAGTTGGAGACCCGCTTGACCTCGTCCGTCGCATTGGCCACGGCGACGGAGTAGTGGACCTCGCCCAGAATCGCAACGTCATTGCCCGAGTCGCCAAAGACCACGGTCTCGTCGCGCGTGGCCCCCACGGCATCGAGGATGATGTCGAGGGCCGACGCCTTGTTGATGCCAAGCGGCAGCACGTCGAACCAGTTGGGGACCGTCATGACGGTCTCCACCTCGGGGCATGCCTCGGCAATGAGCCGCTGGCAGTAGGCGCGGCGCTCCTCGTCGCCGTTGCAGGCGATGGCTGCGGCAATGAAGTCGATGCCCGGAACGTCGACCACGCGCCCGCCTGTGAAGCGGACCAGCCGCTCATACTCGTTCATCTCCTCCTCAGAGGCACCCACCACATAGGCGGGGTTGAAGAGGTTCGTGTCCATGGGATAGCAGATCAGGAACATGCCGCGCTCTGGCTTGAGTGCGGCGGCGATGCGCTCGAGCCACTCGTGGGGAATGGAGTAGGTCCACACGTCGCGCCCGTCCACGCGCACGCGCTTGCCGTTGGACATGATGCCCGTCATGAAGCACGACTCGTCCATGTGGAAGAAGCGCATGAGCTCCACGTAGTCGCGCCCCGTGGCGGGGCCAAAGTGGACCCCGGCGTTGGTGACGTCGTGGATGGCCTCGAGCGTACGTGGCGAGACGTGCCGCGCGCCAAACGGAATGAGCGTGTTGTCCATGTCGGAGAGAACGAGCTTGATCAAGGAGATACCCCCGGGGGAACGTGGTTGAGCGGCCCTACGTACCATCATAGGGGTGCGCGAACGCAGAGCAACCGGCATGTGCGTCAGGCACAGGCAAGCTCCGCGAAAGACGACCTCGACGGGCATCCCCACGCGCGGGCGAGAGACCGACCGCGCGCCGACGCCGTTGGCCCAACCCGCGAGCGGCCCCGCGCGCGGGTGAGAGACCCCGTGCCTAGCGCCGCTGCGGCCTGCCCCCAGCCAGCGCGTCGTCACGGTCGATGCGCGCGAGGATGTGCTCCAGGTCGAGCACACCCGGCAGCCTCACGGGGCGCTCGCCCGACGGGTGGATCACAAGGGTCCTGAAGCCCGTCCCGCACCGCACGCCAACCCACTCCATGCGTTCGATCTGGTCGTATCTCACCGTGCGCAGACACCCCACGTAGGGCCTCACGTCCATGAAGTCGTCGTAGAGAGAGGCGCGGTAGCGCCGTATGAACGCCCACAGCACAGAGAGCACTATCACAAAGGACGAGAAGAACGGCATCACCACATCCGCGCTGGCATCAAAGCCGCCCACGTCGCAGAGCCAGCCCAGCATGAGCCCGATCGACCCCATGAGCACCATCGCGAACGCGAGAGAGCGCGAGAGGGCCGAGGAGATCACGTAGGTGTCATGGTGGCTGTGATGGCGCTCAGAGATGCCGACGCTGCCCGCCCACTCAACGAGACAGGCCAGCACGGGCAGCACGGCGGACGCCACCGAGAAGAGGTCTGCCGCCTCGGGGCTCATCGCGTCGCCTGCGGGCCTGCCGCCTGCGGGACGGCGAACTTCGCCACCAGGTTCTGGAGGATGTCGACCATGGTCTCGAGCGAGGACACGGGAATGAACTCGCGCACCGAGTGTGCGTTGTAGCCCCCGGTCGCGATGTTAGGGCACGGCAGGCCGCGCAGCGAGAGCTGCGAGCCGTCGGTGCCACCGCGCACGGCGATGACCTGGGGCTCAATGCCAGCCTCGCGGTTGGCGGCAAGGGCGTTCCCGATGAGGAAGGGACAGTCGCCGAAGGCCTCGGCCATGTTGCGGTACTGCTCGCGCACCGTGACCGTGACGGTTCCCTCGCCGTAACGCTTGTTCAGAAACGTCGCGATGTCACAAAGCGCCTGCTGGCGCTGCGAGAAGATCCGGGCTTCGTGGTCGCGCACGATGTAGGAGAGCGTGAGCTCGGCGGCGGTCCCGCGAATCACCGTGGGATGGTAGAAGCCCTCGCGGCCGCTCGTGTGCTCGGGCCTTTCGGCGACAGGTACCAGCCGATCGAACTCGGAGGCAACCGCGATGGCGTTCACCATCACGTCCTTGGCCGAACCCGGATGCACCATCACGCCGCGAACGCGCACCAGGGCCTCGGCGGCGTTGAACGTCTCGTAGCTGAACTCGCCCAGCGCCTCGCCGTCGACGGTGTAGCCCCAGGCCGCGCCGAGCCTCTCGAGGTCGAGCAGGGCTGCACCGTGACCGATCTCCTCGTCGGGAACAAAGGCCAGTTTGAGCGTGGGATGCGGAATGCTCGGGTCTGCGAGGAGGCGCGCCGCAAGCGCGCAGATCTCGGCGACGCCGGCCTTGTCGTCCGCGCCGAGCAGCGTCGTGCCGTCGGAGCACACGATGTCCTGGCCCACGAAGCCCTCGAGGTCGGGCACCTGCTCGGGGGTGGTCACGACGGGCTGGCCGTCCACGACGCCGGCCACCAGGTCACCGCCCTCGTAGCGCACCACGTGCGGGCGCACGCCCAGCGAGGGGGCGTCGGCGGTGGTGTCGATGTGCGCGCACAGGCAGAGTGCGGGCAGTCCCTCGGCGCCCGCCGAGGCTGGCACAGTGCCCAGGACGTAGGCGTGCTCGTCAACGCTCACGTCCTCGCAGCCCATGGTGGAAAGCTCGTCCGCCAAAAGGTGCGCCATGCCGTGCTCCAGGGGACTCGAGGGCACCTCCTCCTCGTTATCCTGGTCAGAGGGAGAGTCAACCTGCACGTAGCGCAGGAAGCGCTCGAGAACGTCGCTCATGCGGCCTTCCTTTCCGGTTGCCGTCGTTGGGCCCGCCGCGCGCGAGCCCCTTTGGTCATCAGCCGAAAGTCTACACCCTTGCAGAGAGGGACGCCCCCTCCCCATGAGACGGCCGCGCCGCGCCATCCGCAAGGAGACCGGATGCGTCACACATTCGGGGTACGAATGTGTATCGACCTGCGCGGGTCACACATTCGGGCGCGATTGTGTGACGGGCCGCAACACGTTCGGTACCCGATCGTGTATCGACCTGCGCGGGTCACAGCTTCGGGCGCGATTGTGTGACCCGCGAGGCTTCGGTGCCACTCCCCTCCCCTACTTTGTCACGCCTGCGCGGCGTCTGGCATCCTCGATCTGGGCGAGTTGCTCGTCCGAGAGGCGGATCGCCGGCGCGCCGCGGCCCATGTCGCCCTCGCTCACGATGGAGTCGTGGTGGTAGCGCGACTCGTCCACGTAGGGCGCCACGGCGTCGTTTGCCGTGGGGTCGTTGGGGTTCTCCAGCCGGAAGCCCCGCGCATGGTTGTTGCGGTAGTTCTCCTTGGCCACGCTGATCATGAGCTTGATGCGGTTGAGCTGGTTCACCTCGGAGGCGCCGGGGTCGTAGTCCACGGCCACGATGTTGCTCTCGGGGTGCATCTGGCGCAGGCGCTTGATCACGGACTTGCCCACCACGTGGTTAGGCAGGCACGCGAAGGGCTGCGCGCACACGATGTTGGGCGTGCCATGCTCGATGAGGTCGATCATCTCGGCCGTGAGCAGCCAGCCCTCGCCCATGGTGTTGCAGAGCGAGAGGACCCGCTCGGCCTTCTCGGCAAGCTCGAAGATGTCCTCATAGGGCTCGAAGCGCGAGGACTGGGCCAGCATGCGGTCGATGGGCTTGCGGGCGGCCTCGATGAGCTTGATGCCCGCCATGTGCGTGAGGCGCTTGGAGGCCTTGGAGCCAAGCTCGCCCTTCATGTTGATGGGACTCGTGAGGCCAAAGAGGAAGAAGTCGACAAGGCCGGGCACGTTGGCCTCGCAACCCTCGGCCTCGATGACCTTGACCAGCTGGTTGTTGGCCGTGGGGTGGAACTTGACGAGAATCTCGCCAACCACGCCCACGCGCGGCTTAGAGCGGTCGTTCACCAGCGGGATCCGGTCGAAGGCCGTGATGGTCTCCCGGCAGATCTGCTCGAAGCCGCGCTTGTTAAGCGTGGGTATGGCCTCCTTCATGCGGGCCATGTACGAGTCGTGCAGCGCGTTGACCGAGCCCTTCTCGGCCTCGTACGGGCGGGTGCGGTAGACGCACTGCATCATGAGGTCGCCATAGAGCAGGATGTAGATCGCCTTGACGAGAAGCGCCGGGTCCTTGATGGACCAGCCGGGGTTGTCCTCGTCAAGCCCGGTGGCCATGTTGATCGAGATCACGGGGATATCGGGGTGGCCGCTCTCGCGCAGCGCCTTGCGGATGAGGGCGATGTAGTTGGTGGCGCGGCAGCCGCCGCCGGTCTGGGAGATGAGGACGGCCGTGTGCGAGAGGTCGTACTTGCCGCTCTCGATGGCCTCCATGATCTGCCCCACCGTGAGGATGGACGGGTAGCAGATGTCGTTGTTCACATACTTCAGGCCGGCGTCGACCGCACCCTGGTCGACGGAGGGCAGAAGCACCATGTTGTAGCCGTAGTCGCGCAGCAATACCTCGACAAGCTCGAAGTGTACGGGGCTCATCTGCGGGGCCAGGATGGTGTAGCGGGCGTCCTGCATCTCCTTGGTGTAGCGAACCTTCTGGAAGGCCGCGCTCTCGGCAGTGCGGTAGACGGGCGTGCGGCGAGAGAGGTCGGTCTTGCGGGCGCGCTCGAGCGAGCCGTCGGCCAGGCGCACACCCACGGGCTCGACCTCCTTGGCCTCGCCATCGGCGGTCCTCTCCTCAAGCCGCTCCTGCTGCTCCTTGAGGGCCGCCATCAGCGAACGGATGCGGATGCGCGCGGCACCGAGGTTGGAGACCTGGTCGATCTTGAGCACCGTGTAGATCTTGCCGGAGGCCTCGAGGATCTCCTGGACCTGGTCGGTGGTCAGGGCATCGAGGCCGCAGCCAAACGAGAAGAGCTGGATGAGGTCGAGGTCGTTGCGGGTGGCCACGAAGCGGGCGGCGCGGTAGAGGCGGCTGTGGAACATCCACTGGTCGACCACGCGGATGGGCCGCTCGGGGCTCATCTTGTGCGCCACCGAGTCCTCGGTGAGCACCGCAAATCCAAAGGAGTGTACGAGCTCGGGGATGGCGTGGTTGATCTCGGGGTCGTTGTGGTAGGGGCGCCCGGCGAGCACGATGCCGCGGGCGTTGTGCTCCTCCATCCAGGCCAGCGCCTCGTCGCCGGCGCGGTGCATGGCGCGCTTGAAGTCGATGTCGGCCTGCCAGGCAGCATTCACGGCCTCATCAATCTCTGAACGGGTGATATGGGCGCCCTTGAAGCGACCCTTGCCCTTGGCGGCGTCCTTCTCGCGCTGGACCGAGACAAGCTCGTAGAGGCGGCGCTTGAGCTCGCGCTTGTCGTCATACGGCACGAAGGGCGCGAGGTACTCCACGCTGGGGTCGGAGAGCTCGTCCACGTTGAGGCCGAGGGCCTGCGGGTAGCTCATCACGATGGGACAGTTGTAGTGGTTGGTGGCGGTGTCGTCCTCCTTGCGCTCCCAGCGGATGCAGGGCATCCAGATGAAGTCCGGGTCCTTGGAGAGGAGGTTCATGATGTGGCCGTGGCTGAGCTTGGCCGGGTAGCACGCGGACTCGGAGGGCATGGACTCGATGCCGGCGTCATAGGTGGCCGCCGAGGTCTGGTCGGAGAGGACCACCGAGAATCCCAGCTTGGTGAAGAACTCGTGCCAGAAGGGGTAGTTCTCGTACATGTTGAGCGCGCGCGGGATGCCCACCGTGCCGCGCGGCGCCGCGTCCTCATCAAGGCAGGGACGGTCAAACAGCAGCTCGTTCTTGAACTCGAAGAGGTTGGGGGCGTCGTTTTTCGTCTTGCCCGAGCGGCCCGCGCCCTTCTCGCAGCGGTTGCCCGTGATGAAGCGACGGCCGCCGCCGAAGTCGTTGATCGTGAGCAGGCAGTTGTTGGCGCAGCGCCCGCAGTGGACGTTGGTGTGCCTGACCTTGAGGTTGTCGATGCCCTCACGCGAGAGGACCGTCGAGGTGCCCGTGGCACCCGCGCGGTCGCGGGCGAGAAGGGCCGCGCCATAGGCACCCATGCAGCCGGCGATGTCGGGACGGATCACCTGGCGGCCGGTGAGCAGCTCGAAGGCGCGCAGGGTGGCGTCGCTCATGAAGGTGCCGCCCTGGGCCACGCAGTACGTGCCAATCTCGTCGAAGTCGCGCAGCTTGATGACCTTGAACAGCGCGTTCTTTATCACGGAGTACGAGAGGCCCGCAGCCACGTCGCCGATGGTCGCCCCCTCCTTCTGCGCCTGCTTGACGCGGGAGTTCATGAAGACGGTGCAACGGCTGCCCAGGTCGACGGGGGCCTTCGCGGTCAAGGCGACCTTGGCGAAGTCCTGGACGCTCATGTCCATGGACTTGGCGAAGCTCTCGATGAACGATCCGCAGCCCGACGAGCAGGCCTCGTTGAGCATGATGTGCTCGATGACGCCGTTGCGCACCTGGAGGCACTTCATGTCCTGGCCGCCGATGTCGAGGATGAACTCGACGCCGGGGACGAAGGCCTTCGCGCCGCGCAGGTGGGCGACGGTCTCGATCTCGCCGGAGTCGGCGCGCAGGGCCTCGATGAGGATGCCCTCGCCGTAGCCGGTGGTGGTCACGTGGCCGATGGTCACTCCCTCGGGCATGGCGTCGTAGATGCCGTCCATGATGTGGCGCGCGGTGCCCAGGACGTCGCCGTTGTTGTTGCCGTACCAGGTGTAGAGCAGCTCGCCGGCCTCGCCGACCACGGCGCACTTCATGGTGGTGGAGCCGGCGTCGATGCCGATGAAGACGCGGCCTTGGTAGCTGGCAAGGTCTCCCTTGGGCACGACCTCCCTATCGTGGCGCTCCTTGAACGCCTGGTAGTCCGCCTCGGTGGCAAAGAGCGGGTCCAGGCGCTGGACCTCGGAGCCCTGGATGTCCTTCAGCTGCCCGAGGGAGCGGATGACGTCGGCGAAGGTCACGCGCCTCTCGGACTCACCCGCCAGCGCCGCGCCGGTGGCAACGAAGAGGTGCGCGTTGGCGGGGACCACGCGGTGCCCCTCGTCGAGGCGAAGCGTGATGTAGAAGCGACGGCGCAGCTCGGAGAGGTACTGCAGCGGGCCGCCGAGAAAGGCCACGTAGCCCTTGATGGGGTGGCCGCAGGCCAGGCCCGAGACGGTCTGCGTGACAACGGCCTGGAAGATGGAGGCGGCCACGTCCTCGGGGCGGGCGCCCTCGTTGAGCAGCGGCTGGACGTCCGACTTGGCGAAGACGCCGCAGCGGCTGGCGATGGGGTGGATCTGGGTGGCACCTTTGGCCAGCTCGTTGAGGCCCATGGCGTCGGTCTTGAGCAGGCTGGCCATCTGGTCGATGAAGGCGCCCGTGCCGCCGGCGCAGGTGCCGTTCATGCGCTGCTCGATGCCGTTGTCGAAGTAGATGATCTTTGCGTCCTCGCCACCCAGCTCGATGGCGACGTCGGTCTGGGGGATGAGGGTCTCCACGGCACGCTTGGAGGCGATGACCTCCTGGACGAACTCGAGATCGAGCCACTTTGCCAGAAGCATGCCGCCGGAGCCGGTGATCGAGACGCGCATGGGGGCGTCTCCCACGACGCGCTGGGCGCGGGCGAAGAGCTCCCTGGCCGTGGCGCGGATGTCGGTGTGGTGGCGCTCGTAGTTGGCGTAGACCAGGTTGCCGGACTCGTCGATCACGGCCAGCTTGACCGTGGTCGAGCCCACGTCGATGCCCAGGCGCAGGTCGGTGCCGGTGAAGTCCTGCGGCGTCGCGGGGTAGAGCTCCGCGCCGTCCTGGGCAAGCCCGAGCGGCTCTGCGGTTGCGTTGTTCTCGGTCATCAGTTGTTATCCTCCTCGTCAGGAAGCATGACTGCCAGCGCGAAGCCGGGCAGGTCGAGCTCTATGGGGCTGTCATACAGGTCGCCGGGGCGCACGAACATGAGGGCGGTCATGATGCGCGCCATGGTGCGCACGCTCTCGCGCATGCCTCCCTCGAGCCAGCGCAGGAGCACGTCGATGCCGTCGAGCGCGCGGCCGGCCACGACCTCGTGGACCATGGCGCGGATGCGCTGCGAGAACGCCGGGTCGCCACCCTCGCCCAGAAGCGGGCGCAGGTACGAGCCGCGCGCCTTGACGTAGGAGAGGATCTCCTGCGAACCCGGGCAGGGCTCCTGGCGGTTGATGGCTTCGGCCAGCTCGTCGAGATGTACCTGGGAGAGCTGCGCCACCAGCGGGCGGAGTTCCGTCACCGTGTCGCTCTCGATGCGGTTCACGAGGTCCGGGATGTCACGGTAGTGCGAGTAGAACGTGCGCCGCGTGACGCCCGCGCGGCTGGTCACGGCAGTCACCGTGACGCGGGAGAGGTCGCCCATCGCGGCGATCTCCTCCGCAAGCGCGTCGCGGAGCGCAAGGCGGGTGCGAACGCTCCGGCGATCAGTGCTGAGCACGCTTTCCTGCATAGGTGCGCTAGCCTTTCGTTGCGGCGGGGCGTGCGCCCCTTTTTCACGACGTGAGTATTATTGCACGACCTGTGCAGAAACCAGTACTAACACAAGCTCTTCACGCGAGATTGAAGGCCTCCTAGGCGAAGGAACGATGGAAGCCGGGCGGGCTGGGACGTGTGCTCTCCTCCCAGGGTGCATGCGTGCCCCGCAGCCTTGATGCTCTTCTCACCAAGCACCTTACCTGGTGATTTCCGGCTTTGGCTCAACTGCACAAGACGCTACATTACGTACGTACCTGATACGCGCGAGGATATGCAAGCTCCGGGGAGGTACCAAGCATGCGCCGCATATACATCTTCCAGCGAGGAGGACGTTTAACAGAAGCATATGTGAGAGAGTAGGACTGTTACGGGAGGATCACCGTGAAAGTTAGGATTATCGCCGTTGCGTTTGGCTCAGGCGCGCTGGCAGTCCGAAGATTAAGCCCGCACTTGAACAGGGGCAGAGGGGTGCAAGGTCATAAAATCCGATTGGCGAGAAGGATGCGGAAGCAATCGAGACAAAGCCCAAGCCTACCGGACCCGTCTCCGACGTTACCGCACCCGAGACCGTCTTCACCACCGAAGTCGGCATCAGCCTAGAGACCTTGCTCGCCGCGGTGACCTTTAAGCGCGTGGAAGCCAAGGTCACAGCCCCCACAGAGGCAGATGACCGTGTATATGACAGATTGCTCTTATTTAGCTGTCACATTTGATCCAGATCGGCGAGGCCCAGGCGGTCTGCCCGTCGGCCTGCACCACCTTCACAAACCAGCTCTGCTCCTCGGCCTCGGGCCGCACAACAAAGCTGTCCGAAACCTCGTACAAATCGCAAACAAATCCCTGGTAGACCTTGAGCTTATAGGCATTGTGATACCAGGCGTCGCCGCGATAGAACTCCTCGATGCCCGACGCCCCGCGCACGAGCTCCTTGGCCTCGTCCTCAAAGACCTCGAGGAAGCTCCCTGCCAGAATCTTCTTGATCGACCACTCAAAGCTCCGGCCGCAGACCTCCAGCGTCACCGTGCTATCAAGCGGCGCCTCGAGCTCAAAGACGTAGCCCTCCGTGCGCATGGAGCTGTCGCGCACCCAGTGCGTGCCGCTCACCTTCTGCGACTTGCACGAGAAGCTCACGGCCTTCTCGCCCACGGTCTCAAAGCGGTTGTCGAAGCTGCTGAAGACCGGCTCCACGCCCACCACGCGCCCGGAGGTCGCAAGTGTGCCCTCCCAGATGCGTTCGATGGCCTCGGGGAAGTACCTCACGTTGGGTCCCCAGCCAAACTCCACACGAAACTTGAAGCGCACACTCTCGCCGGCGGTCGCCTCGGGCGCGTGCCACCTGATCACGTGAACATCCTCCAGCTCCCCATTGCGGTAGAGCTCCACACGCTCGACCTTGGAGTTTGCGCGCACGTCAACGGAAAGCTCCACCTCGTCCGCGTCTGTGGAGAAGACCGAGCCCAGGGGGTGTCCCTCCGCCTCGCACCACAGGTCGATCCGCGAGCCCGTGAAGCCGAAGGTCCGCCGCGAGGTCAGCGCGTCCCAGATGGCATCCTTGCTGTACTCCCGCGCCCACACGCCCGCGCGACCGTACTTGACCATCGCCGGGACCTCGTGGTTGTCACCGGAGCAGATGAGCCCCACGTGCATGCCGCGCTTGAGCCCCGAGGCCACGCTTGTCTCGTCCACTCGCGGGCCCATGTGGATGTGGCGTTCCATCGGCAGGCTCGTAAGGTCGCGCTCCGAGCTGCCGTGGTGCGAGAAGATCTCGGCCACCGGCGAGAAGGACTCGTCGTGCGTGTCCCAGTTCTTGCCGCGGTTGCCGCGCGCGTAGGCCAGGTGGTGCGGGATGCCGATGGAGTCCTGGCCCCGGTAGGTCTCGACCAGCTCCTCGTAGCGCGCCGGCAGTGCGATCGGGGCGGCCGTCTTGAAGTAGACGTTGTGGTCGCCGTCCTCGCCGGTACCCTGCCACTCAAAGCCGGGCAGGCACACAAAGCCGTCCTCCTGCTCGCGCCGGGCGAGAAGCGCGCAGATTTGGTCCCACTGCTCGCGCATGAGCTCGGGGTCCATCTCGCGCTCGGTGCCAAAGCCGCTGGGGTACTCCACCATCTCGTAGGGATAGTAGGCCAGCGTGAAGAAGTCGCTCACGCGCTCGCAGTGGTCGACCCAGCGGTCTAGCTCCTCAATCTGGGAAGGATGGAGGTTGAGGTGGAGGTCGGCAATGTAGCTCTTGTAGTCCATGCGCACCCCTACATGATTCCCGTAGCAACCATGACTGCGGCAAAGATCAAAATGGCAACGATCAGCTTGTTGGCGGACCAGCCCTTCTTGGAAACGAGCACGTAGCTCCCCAGCGCGATCACGAGCGGTACCAGGTTGGGCATGATCTTGTCGAAGATCTCCTGCAGGCTGATGGTCATATCGCCCGCAACGTAGATGAAGGCCACCGACGCCTTGATGGTGGTCGCCGCCACGCCGCCAATGACGATGAGGCCCACGATGGTGAGCGCCGTGGTGATCTTGTCCTTGAGCTCGGCGTTGGAGAGCAGCTTCACGGCGTCAAGACCCAGTGAGTAGCCCTTCACAAACAGGAAGTACTTGAGCGGAATCACGATGCCGCACCACAGGGCGAGAAACACGAGCGGTCCGATGGGGTTGCCACCGGCCGCAAGGCCGATGCCGATGGAAAGCAGAATCGGGTTGATGGTGCCCACGAGGATGGAATCGCCGATGCCGGCGAATGGGCCCATGAGCGCGTTCTTGGTGCTGGCGATGACCTCCTCGTCGAAGCTCGGGTCGTTGGCCTTCTGCTCCTCCAGGGCCAGGCAGATGCCCGGGATGATGGCGCCGAGCTGAGGCTCGGTGTTGAAGAAGGTCATGTTGCGCTTGAGCGCGCTGGAGAGACCGTCCTTGTCGCCCTCGTAGAGCTTCTCGAGGGAGCCGGAGAGGCTGTGGCAGAACGGCGTGCCCATCATACGCTCGTAGTTCTGTGACGCCAGGCAGAAGAATGACCAGCGCCAGGCGGCCACGGAGACGTCGCGCTTGCTGAGGTGTACCTCGCGGGTGGTGCCGGTGGCGCTGGCGGCGGTGTTCTCAATCATGTTATCGCTCCTCATAGTTGCCCTCCTCGTCCTCATAGACCGCAGCCGCCTCGAGGGCAGGTCCCGCGGTGGCCTTGCCGCTGTATCGCGCCATCACGTAGATGAGCGCGAGCGCCAGGGCGATGAACACGAGCGAGGTGGTGGTCAGCGAGAAGGACGAGACGAGCACCCAGCCCAGGACGAACAGGGCGATCATCCACTCCTCCTGGACGATCTGGTTGAGCAGGATGGCAAAACCGAGCGCGGGGAGCATCTTGCCGCCGATAGCAAGCCAGCTGATGACCACGTCGGGCAGCGCCGCGAAGAGGCCCTCGGCAAAGCCGGCGCCCAGGTAGCAGGCCAGGGTCACGATGAAGAAGCGCTCGCCGAACTCGATGAGCTGGCCGCAGAGGTTGGCCACGCGGATGCCGCGGGCGTCGCCGGCGGCGGCGCACTTGTCGGCGCGGTGGGGCCAGATGGCGTTGAAGGTCATCGTGAAGTTGTGCAGGGCCACGCCGAGCGCACCCACGGGGATGGCGAGCGCCACAGCCATCTCGGCGCTGCCGCCGGCCACGATGGCGAGCGGGATGCCGATGTAGGCCGCGAGGTTGAGGTCTGAGGGCACGGCGCCTCCGGGCGTGATTTGGCCGATGAAGATGGCCTGCACGGCCACACCGCAGAGCACGCCCGCGGTCACGTCGCCGAGGATGACGCCGCAGATGAGACCGGCCATGAGGGGGCGGCCGATGCCGTACCAGCCGCCGGTGGTGCCGCAGAGCCAGGGCACCTGGTTGCGGCCGAGGTACGCAAAAAGGCCGATGAGGGCCGCTTGCCAGAATTCCATGCTTGACTCCTTACTGGTTGAGGGACTGCATGAAGTCGATTTGGGGGTCCGCCGGGACCTGACGAGCCGTGAAGGCGGTGCCCTTCTCGGCGAGGTCTCGCACGATCTGAGCCTCGACATCGGTGAGATTGACGCACTTGGCGTAGGTCGTAGTGTCGGGGCGATTGGGGATGTTGCCCAGGTCGACGAGGTCAAAGCGGTAGCCCAGCTCATCCAGGGCGGCAAGCGTCTGCACGCGGGTCATGACTACGAGGATGCGCTCTCCCGGATAGGAGTGCTCGTCGCTCAGGCGCTCCATGGCGCGGCGGGCGCTCAGGATGGAGAGCTTTACCGCGGAGGGCTTGGCCATCTTAAGGGCCATCTTCTGGGTCTCGTCGCGCACGGCGACGTCATCCACTACCACGATGCGCGTAGCGTCGTAGCGCGGCACCCAGGCCGTGGCCACCTGCCCGTGGATACCGCGGGCGTCAACGCGCACGCCCATGATGCACTGCGGGGCGCTCGTGTCCACCGGTGCGCTGCGACGGATCTGGCGTGCGGGGGCATAGGCGCGCTCGGTGCCGGCCGCGAGGGCCTTGACGTCATGAATGGCTTCGTGACCTGCGGCGACAAGGGCCTCGGGCTCGGCGCTCTCCATCACCGCGGAGATTACCATCGCGAGGTTCATGCCCGAGACCACGCTCACGCGGGCGTCAGCGGCATAGAGCTCGAGCGCGGCGGTGCAGGGCGAGCCGCCCATGAGGTCGGCGAGCACGCTCACGTGCTCGGCCTCGGCGAGCACGCCCTCGAGCGCGGCGAGCTTGCGGTCGAGGTCCTCCTTGCCGTCGTTTGGATCGAGGCAGGCCGTGTGAATGTCGTCACGCTTCCCCACGATCATCTCCACGGAAGCCCGCATGGCCTCGGGCAAGCTCCCGTGTCCCACCAGTACGATTGCGTTCAAGTGGTCCTCCCTCTCTCTTCTCCCTTTCATCTTTCTGTTGCCGACGCGCCTCGTGGCGGGAGGACGTGCCCTATGCCATCCCCCGCTCGCGCACCATAAAGTCCATGCCCAGGCTCTCGTAGTCCGCCGGGTCCTTGGAACCCGCAGCCACGCACGAGCGGCGGTTGACCTTCCAGCGCGGGTCCACTTCGATAGCCCCTCTGAGCAGGGGGTCGTTGGTTTTCTCCATGAAGTGCGCAAGACGTGTGCGCATGTCCTCAAGCACCTCCGCATAGCGCGGGTCGGCCTCCACGTTGTGGGTCTCGAAGGCGTCATAGGTGAGGTCGTAGAGCTGCTCCAGCTCCTTGGGGCGCTCCGCGAGGCCGCGCTCGAGGTAAAGGTTCTTCACCGTGGAGCCGTCCACGTTGGAGAGGTTCTGGCGTGGCCAGGCGTCATCGAAGTAGCGGACGTAGCAGTAGCGTTCGGTGCGCACGGCGCGCGCCGGCTCGTAGGAGGTGTGGAAGTTGATCTCCGAGAAGACCTCGGCGTCGCCCGGGTCCTTCTCGCCGGCGAAAACCTTGGCGTGGCTCGCACCCTCAAGGTAGTCCGGCTTCTCAATGCAGAGCAGGTCAAGCAGGGTGGGCAGCACATCCAGGTGCGAAACGAGCCCGTCGAAGCTCCGGCCGCGGGCAGCAGAGCCGGGCACGCGCATCGCCATGAGCACGCCCGTGCCCGCATCGAGCAGGGTGCATTTCTCGAAGGGGTAGGCCAAGCCGTGATCGGTGGTGAGAAGAACGATGGTCTCGTTAGCGCGGCCGCTCTCGCGCAGCGCGTCCAGGACGAGGCCGATGTTGGCGTCGGCGAGCGCAACGCTCTTCTTGAAGCCGGCGAAGTCCGCGCGCGTGAGCTCGGTGTTGGGGATGTTCACCGGCGGGCGCGCGTAGTCGGCAGCCCCGGGGTCGGCGTCCGGCCAGGCGCGGTGCGTAGCGTGCTGGCCGAAGGAGGCGAAGAAGGGCTTCTCGCCTGCGGAGGAGACGAGCCAGTCTGCCAGGCGCTTCGCGTTTGCGTGGTCCCAGATCACGAGGTCCTTCTCAGCATAGGGCGAAGCGTCGGCGGTGAGGTCGAGGTTGTATCCCAATGCAGCGGGGGCAAGCTCATGACTCGTATAGTAGCCCACCTCGTGCTGCACGCCACAGAGCACGCTTGCGAAGCCAGCGCGAGAAAGCAGGCGAGCAAGATGACGTGAGCCGTCCAACTCAAAGCCGCGCTGGGCGAGACCGAGCATTCCGTTTTGGTGAGGGTAGATGCCGGTGAGTAGCGCCGAGCGGCTCGGTGAGCAAGTGGGTGAGACGCAGTAGGCATGCTGAAAGAGCAGGGCGTCCTCGCAGAACTCCTGGATGCGGGGTGTGGAAACTCCGTAACCATACGGTGAGACCACGCGGCCGGTGTCGTGTGTGTGTAAGTAGAGGACGTTCATGCACGTTCCCTTCGGGGCCAACCGGCGCGTAGTATGCGGAACAACTTCATCCTAGGTGTTAGGAATTTATTCCATTTTATAGGTAGAACAAATTTCATTAAACGGCAGGATTAATTCCGCAATCGGTATGGAACACGACACGCGGCTAGCGTGGCGGGTCTCGAAGCACCTGATGGGGTGCGCTGGGACATTTTCCGGACGGCTGCTTCTACTCGCGGTTCACGAGGTTCGCAATCTCGTGGAGCAGGCACTCCACATACATGAAGACGACCATCTGGTCCTCGAGGAATCCGCCCGCATAGTCATTGCTAATCCACGGGAGCACCACGGACTCGGTGGCGTACCTCAGGAGGTTAATCTTGGGGTTCATGGTAACGAGAAGGACGTCACATCCCCGTTCCACCAGCGATGACATAAGCGAGGAATAGGACTTAGTACCGCGGCCGTTCATGGACATGACCACGCAGAGGTCGCCCTCCCCCAGGATGGTCGAGATATCGTCCATGATCTGGGGGTCGGGGGTAATCTGGTTGAAAATGCCAATGCGGAAGAGGCGAGTGGAGAGCTGCTGGACGCTCTCGTAAGTACGGTTGACGCCCCAGATGCTAATACGACGCGCGCCAAGGATGAGGCGAGCGACGCGGGCGAGCTGTTGGCGATCGAGTGTGTCGGCAGTTTTGCGCAGGTAGGTAGCATAGGCATCAGCAAGGGCAGTCATCGAGCTGCCGTCCTCGCGCTCGGTGCAGTCCGCGCCATGCGACATAAGGTCGCGGTTGACGGAGAAGCGGAACTCCGCGTAGCCGCTGTAGCCAACCCTCTGGCACATGCGCATGATGCCGGTGGTAGTGAGGTCCGCTTCCTTCGCCACAGCAGCTATGGTCTTGTTCAGCACCGCAGATGGGTGCTCGATGAAGTAGTGCGCCGCGGCCTCCTCAGACTTGGTAAAGGTTCCGAGACCCGCCTTGAGCCGATCGATTGGCCCGCGTCCATCTCCCATGCACAGCCCTCCGTCTTCGTAGGCTTTCATTATCGCCCAACGAGAGCGCGATCGCATGGCACACCGGACACCGTCCGCATGCTATGGCGGGTTCCGCCTCCGCATGCCGCAACGGGTGTCGCCCCGCGTGCCGCACGCTACGCGAGTGCAAATTGATAGATGTTATACGCATTGATGAGGATAATGACTACCATGAGAGCCATGAAGAGCTTGTCCACGGTCTTCTCATCGATCTTGCTGTTGACCTTGCGGCCTACCACGCCGCCTAAGATGCCGCAAACGATCATCGCGACCAGGAGGATGGGATTCGCCGCCGAGACATCCGAAGTCAGAAGCGTGCTTGCAGTGCTCGTGAACTGTGAGAACAAGATGATGTAGAGCGAGCTTGCCGCCGCACGCTTGGTGGCCATCGTAAAGAAGTAGAAGAGCACTACCAGGTTGATGGGCCCACCGCCAATCCCCAGGAAAGACGAGCATGCGCCCAGCACAAAGCCAATGACTCCACACGCCGCCGCCGACGTGACTTGTCGCGTGGAGATGCGCTCCTTGTTGAGGGTGTAGACGAGCGTTCCCAGCGTAATCACCAGCAGAAGTGTCGCCTGTACGGCTCCGGCCGTGTTGGGGTTAGCGAAGAGGGAGGCCACGCGCGAAAAGAGCTCCTTCCCCGCCAGGCCGCCCACCGCCGCGCCCAGCGCGAGCGGGGTATCAGTGCGCATGTCAATCTGAGAGTCCTTGGCCAGTTGGGACTTGACCACGGAGTAGAGCGTCATGGCCAGCACCGTGCAGCCCGAGAGGAAGTTAATTGTAGAGACATCCGCTACGCCGGTTGCGTCGAGCACCGGCTTGATGATGATGCCACCGCCAATCCCGCAGATTGCACCTACCGTGCAAGCAAAGAAGCTGACAAGAAGTACAAGTACGTTCATACGCTAATCCCTTTCCCGGAGCCTGACGATTTGCCCAGCTTAGTCATCCCGCCTGCACGAGCGCGAGGCACTTCTCGGCACAGCCCCTATCGCCCCTGTTCTCGTACTGGAGTGAGAGCAGGTAGCAGGGGGGTGATGCGCTCGCCACCCGTGGCATGCTCGAGCTCGGCCTCCGTCTGCCAGATGTAGTAGGCCGAGCTCCTCTGGACGTGGATGGCATAAGCGTACTCGCACTCCTCCGCCAGAGACTTCTCGCCCTTCTCGCGAATCTCGATAAGCAGCTCAGCGGCACGGTCATACTCCCCCTACTCAATGAAGAAGGTGAGGGCGCGCACGAGCAGGGCCATTCGCTGCTCAACGGTCATCTTTAAGGAGAGCGTCTCGTCGATAATCTGGGGTGACTCGGCAGCGTTATTCAAGCAGATTTGCGCATTGAGCAACATGTAGCGACGATTGTGGCGCGGGTAGACCAGCCGCACTACCGAACGTGTAAGCGGGCACACTGTGGCAGCAGTATCGTCCCAGTCGCCCGAAGCGGGCGGGCGAAGGTCCAAGGCGAGACAGTATATCAGATAGTACGCCGACGAACCGAAGGGTGGGCAGGAACGCACGAAGCTTGCCACCAGCAGGAAGGGCCAGGTGCAATCGCGGGTGGCGATGGACCACTTGCGCTCGTCTGCCACCCAATTGGTGGGACGCAGGCGCTCTTCGTAAGGCCAGGGGCGCGAGATCCAGGAGTTGTTCTTCACGCCCGTAGCGTTAACGTCGGCGATGGGACCAAGCTCAGAGTGCAGGAGACGGAGATGGCCATCCGAGACGTCCCAGTGCATCCAGTGAGGGCAATTGACCTTACGGCAGGAACCGATATAGCCGTCGTACAGACATAGGTACTGGAAACCGCAGGCCAGACATGGCGAATGCACGTACATCGTGCCCACAGGCGCAGTCTGGTATCCGGCGGCGGAGAACACTTCGGACATCATGCGCTCGTAGTTCCAGGGGATGTCATCCTGGTAGCCCACGCGCCCGCGCATCTCGGGACACTGGCCCGCAAGCAACGAAGCGCAAGCCGGGATGCAGCTCGGGCAGACGGTGTAGGCGCTCTCAAAGTAGGTACCCTGTACAACCGGGGTATCCAGATAGGGCATTTTGACATTTGGGTACCCGTCGAAGCCCAGACAGTCGCCGCGGAACTGGTCACACGCGATGATGACAACATTGGGTCGCACGCTCTCGAGCCCCTCGAGGACCACCTGCACACCGCTTGCCATCGATCCTCCTTTGAAAATACTCGAGCCCGTCCCATCAAACACACATAATTTTACAGTTTTGGACAATCTCGCTCAAAGCCAAGCTCTGGAGGTCCTGATGGCAGGGCTTCGCATGGTAGGGCACATCCGGCTGGCCCCCCTACAAACCACTCCCTGAGTGGTCAGTACGCGCGCCACCTGGCCGAGCGGCTCCCATGCGTACTCCAGAAACGCCCGATAGCCGCAGTACGTCTCGTCATAGTACGCACTGTTCAGGCGCTTACAGTTGCGGTAACACACACCCTCGAACGGGCAGTCCGCGCACGCAGCACACTCCCGCCGCGGCTCGGAGAGAAACGCACGCATTGTTTCGCAGCCCGCCATGTCTTCCAAGCTGTCATGCACAATGTTCCCGCAGCACCACTTATCAAGCGCATAAAAGTCACACGGGTAGACGTCTCCGGTGCTCTCCACCACAAACTGTGGTGCACAGCGGCCGAGCATCCCACACTGCTGCGGCCAGCGACCCAACGTAAGATCCATCACGTTGTCAAAGAACCCAACAGAGAAGAAGCGCCCCGCCTCGATCTCATGCAACCACTGGTCAAAGAACACTCGGTAGAACGTGTAGAACGCCTGCGGCGTGAGGGCGTGATCGACACCCTTGCCGTCGAGACCAGCCAGACACGGGATGAACTGCACGTAGTCAATCTTCTCGCGGCGGTAGAACTTGAAGGCACGCTGTGGGTGACGAGCCAGCTCGGCCGAGAGCACTGTGAGCACGTTGAAGTCCACGCTCTCCTTGCGGAGCATGCGCAACGAGTCCATTACGCGCGCATGAGTAGGTCCGAACGCCATATCCATACGCAAGGAGTCGTGCAACTCGCGGTAGGCGTCTACCGAGACACCCACGAGGAAGCGATGCTTATGGAGGAAGTCCGCCCACTCGGGCGTAAGAGCGTGCCCGTTGGTCTGAAGGGCGTAGCTCACGTGCTGACGCTCACGACGCTCCTCAACGTAGCCGGTAAAAGCGCGAAAGAAGTCGAGCCCCGCGAGCGTGGGCTCACCTCCCTGGAAGGCGAAGGTCACCCGCGCGTCTGGTGCAAGGCCGAACGCACGGTCCACGAGGGCACGCATCGTAGCCTCGTCCATGCGCGAGCTCACCGCACGTGCGCGGTGATCCACTATGTCGCGATAGAAGCAGTAGACGCAGCACATATCACATGCGCTCGATACCGGTTTGATGAGAAAGCTGACATACTTCACGGTACACCCCACTCCGTCAGAAGGCCCCCAAGCCGACGGTCAAGCGGGGGCGCGTGCGACAACTCTTAAGGATAGCCTAGGAGAGTCCCAAGCGCTCGTACTGCTCGGCCGGTGCCTCGTGCTCGACAAGGCCACGGCATAGTAGGGCCACCATCTGCGTCTCCGCCTCGGCTCCAGCCTCGGTACCTGCAAGGTTCTTGGTCTGGCCATAGTCCGTCTTGAGGTCAAAGAGCAGCGAGTCGTGAACCTCCTCGAGGCAGTCCTCGCGTTGGTCAATGTTGGCGGGCTTCGTACAGGGGATCTTGAATACCGGATAAGCGGTGCGCGGTAGGAAGCGGCCACACTCGATCTTCTCAGGGCACTCCGTTCCCATCTTGTGGCGGATGGTATGTGGGATGGCCGCGTACTCGAAGCAAGGCTGGTTGTCAGATACCGGCGCACGGAAGTAAGTGTAGCGACCGTCGGTCACGTTGACGGTCATAGCGTGTACACCGTAGAGCGCGTAGTCGCGCGTAAGGGCATCGGCGTTTGTGGCGAGCGGCATGAGCGAGGTGCCCTTAACGGTCTTCGGCACCGGACAACCGTGGGCCTCGAGCAAGGTAGGCATGATGTCGATGGCCTGCGTGAGCTGGTGGGCACGCTCGCCGGCACGTTCGCCGTGCGGGAACTTCACAATGAAGGGCAGGTGGGCGAGCTCGTTGTAGAGGTGCATATAGTTCTTGCCCAAGTAGTCGCGCTCGCCAAGGAAGTAGCCATGGTCAGTGGTCACGAGAATCATCGTATCCTCGTACATGTCATGTTCCTTGAGCTTTGCGATGAGCGTGCCAAACCAGTGGTCGGTCATCGTGACCAGGGCCTTGTATCGGCGCTGTACGTAGTCAACCGCGCTGGCAGGAATTTCGGTGTCGCTCACGCGCTTGTAGGGCGGGATCTCAAAGTAGTCGCGGTCAAGCTCGCCAGCACCACCGTACTCGTTCATGTAGGTGTCCGGCACATCAAACGGCTCATGTGGATCGAAGGCCTCAACCATGAGGAAGAAGTCGTCGTCCCCAGCGTTCTGGTCCACAAAGTCGCACGCCGCGCGGAAGGTCTTGGGGCTCGGCATGTCCTCCTCGCGGGGCCAGAGCTCGCGGTTCTTCTGATACTGCTCGCGCACGCGGCCGTAAAAGGTCTCGGGCATGTTGGTGGGTTCGTCGATGCGGCTCACCCACGGGTCGCCCTCCTGGCCGCGGAAAAGCTCCCAGGTATTGAAGAGCTGGAGGTAGCCCTCACCGCCAGTACGGGCATAGTGGCAATGGTCCGTCTTGATGCAGGTGTAAACGCCGCCTGCGCGAAGGCTATCGATGAGCGTCACATCGAATGGCTCGATGGGACCCCACGGGCGCTCGAGAAAGTTGTAGCGACCGCACATGATGTCGCGACGCGCGGGCATACAGGGTGCCGAGCCGATCCAGTGGTTGTCAAAGACACAAGACTCGGCGGCAAAGGCGTCGAGATTGGGCGTATGTGCAGAATTAGTTGAGTCATAGCAGCCAAGCATATCGCGACGCAACGTATCCATCAGTACGAGAACAGTCCTCATCGATTCTCCCAACTCTATGACAAAGTGCCCCGCCCCGAGGGAGTGGGCGAGGCACCGAGAAAGGGGCTAATCCTTACACGAAGATCTTGGGAAAGCCCGGAACGTAGTAGTTGAGGGCAGCGAGCACCAGACACACGGCAATGATGCCGAGAATAATCTGGGCGGAGTTCTTACCCTGGCCTTTCTTCAACAGGTTAAAGCAGATAAAGGTCACCGCAACGGGCAGCAGGCACGGCAGCACGGAGTCGAACTGGCTCTGAAGCACCAGTGGGTCGCCCTCGCCAAAGGCGAACTGGATACCGGTGGTGAGTTTGACCGTAGTGGCGATAAGACCTCCGGTGACCATGACGCCGAGGACGTTGGCAATATCGCCCAAACGGTCGAAGATCTGCACGCCAAACTTCTCAACAAGCGCCATGCCGCCCTCGTAGCCCTTGTGCAGGCCAAAGTACTTGAGCGGCCAGTAGAGCAGGTTGATGAGCAGGAACATCACCAGCGGGCCGATGATGCTACCGTTGTCAACGCAGAGAGAGGCACCTATGGAACCCGCAATGGGAAACCAGGTGAGGTTGAGCAGGGAGTCACCAATACCCGCGAACGGACCCATGAGCGAGGTCTTGATAGCAGTGACGGTATCCTTGTGGTCCTCGTCGGTGTTCTCCTCGAGCGACGCGGCGATACCGAGGATGAATGGAATCGCGATGGGGTGCGTATTAAAGTACTCGAGATGACGCTTTATCGCATTGACGCGATCCTCCTTGGGAGCGTCCTTGTAGAGCTCCTCGAGAACCGGCGAGAAGCAGTAAGTGAGCGAAAGGCTCTGCATGCGCTCGTAGTTGTGGGCAAACTGGCAGCCCTGGGTCCTGAGCAGGACCTTGTTGAGCGTCGTCTTAGAAATCTTACCCATTAGAGGTCATACTCCTCGTCCTCGTCGTCGGATGCGGCTTCGGAGATCTGTGGAGCCGGAGCAGCTGACTTCTTGCCACTCTCGACAACAAAGTCATAGAAGCCCGCGGCAGCGGTGGCCACAAGGGCGATGCCGATTGTGGGAACCTTCAAGAAGGCGGCGAATACAAAGCCCGTGATGAGGAAAATCCACATGTTTTTCTTCATCATCATGGTGAGCAGCATGGCCAAGCCCACAGCGGGCATCATGCCACCGGCGGTGGAGAAGGCCGAAAGGACCCAGGGCACGTCATTCTGTAGAAAGCCCATGATGGACTCGATGACTGTGGAGCCGAGGCCCGTGGCGATGAAGACCGGGATAGCGCGGGTCAGGAAGAAGCTACAGGCACCCAGCCAGAAGAACTTGTTGACCGACTTGAACTCGCCAGATTCAGCCGCCTTATCAGCTCCGTGGAGGAATGTGATGTTGGTGGTCATCACGAGGATGTTGAGTTGCTGGACGAGGGTGGCAGTGGGGATGCCGATGGCCACGGCCAGGGCGATGGCGCTTGCGGTATCGGTATGGGCCATGATGCCAAGTGAGGCACCCACGATAGTGCCGGAGATGACATCTGGCGGCACGTAGGCACCGATGTTGTTAACCCCGAGCCACATGAGCTCCATGGTGGCGCCAATCATGATGGCGGTGGGTATGTCACCCAGGATGATGCCGACGCCCACGGAGGCGAGCAGCGGCTTTCTGAATCCCAGGTGCGGGCCATACTGGTCCCAGGTACACAAACCTGCCCAGATGGCGAGCAACAGTGCTTGGATCATTTCTCCTCCTTCTGACGACTGACGTCGCGTGCTTTCGGCGCCTTCCTCTTGACGCCAACTATCACCAGACGGCTATATTTCACCGTCGGCGAGAAGCTGGGACACGGAGATCTTGGAGTCGCGCGTGGTGGTCTGCATCCAGCACTCCACACCCATCGCGATGAGCTTCTCGAAGGCATCACGCTCCTCCGGGGTGACCGACATATTCTTGTGCAGGCGGGTACGCTCTTCATTGAAGCGCATGCCCGATACGTTGAGGTAGCTGAACTCGAGGCCGTTCTCCCGCATGGCAAGCGCGTCAATGGGGTTGGTGAAGAGGACCATCGTGACCTTCTTGAGCTCGGTCTTCTTGAGAACCTGGATGAACTTCTCAACGCTAAATACCGAGACCTTCACCTTGGGGACAGCGAGACCCGCTACGGACTTCTGCACGGGGTCGCTTGCCACCTTGTCGTCCACGATAATGACCGACTCTATGCCAAAATCTGGAATCCAGGTGGAGGCCAGCTGGCCGTGGATGAGGCGGTCATCGATGTCCACGAGCTTGAGTGCCATGTACTCTCCCTTTCTTGTTGCCTATGTGCTCCGTTGGGGCCATACATCCGCCGCAGGCTCTCTCATCTGCAGCGGGGAGAATGCGTGAGGTTAGAGGTCGAAGTCGCCCTCGTCTTCATCATCGGTTTTGAGCTCGACCTTGATCTCGGTGAGCGCCTGGGCATGAGCCGCCTCGATAATCTGACGGATCTCATCGCCACTGGAGGCCTGGTCACGCGAAAGCAGCAACTCAATGAGAACGGGCATGCTGAGGCCAGCGAAGGCCACCGTCTCGTAACCGTTCAAGATGCTGCGAGAGATGACGTTGAATGGGGTGCCGCCATGAATATCGCAGATGGTGACGATGAGTTCGCAATCTGCCTTTAACTCCTTGTAAGCGGTCACAAACTCGTTCTCCAAGACCTGGGCAGACTTGTCGGGTGTAAGAGTGAGCGCACGAATGTCCTCCTGAGGGCCGATAATCATCTCCGCGCTGCCAAGCGCCGCGCGAGCGAACTCGCCGTGACTTGCAATGATTACGCCAACTCTCATACTCTGACCCCTTTCCGTCCACTACACGCGAGTGGCTCCTAAGACCAAAGACGGTGCCTGCGCGGATACCGTCCCCTCCTTAACAGAGTGTCCACCAAAAAGAACACTTTTTGGTCTTTTTTGTTTGTTTATGTTCGTACGAATATTAGGCAAATGCGCGCTTCTGCGCACGGATTATTTTATGATTCGTCGAGAGAATCGGGTGAACGGTCTGTTTTTATCGGCTGACGTTATACACAGCGACTGAACGAATGAAAGTTCCCGAGGTGATGCAGACTCCAATCCATCCTTAGACGATGGAGCGCGACCATTCTCGCCGGTATGCGCGTAGAGCGAACGTGTGATGGGTATAGTGTTGTTCATATGAAATAAATCGCACACACCTCTTGCGAGGAGGGGGCTATGCTCAAGGTCGAGCGGCAGGACAAGATCACGGAGATTTGCGCGCTGAGGGGCACTGCCACCGTGCATGAAATCGCGAGCACCCTCGGCGTCTCCGAGATGACTGTCCGACGCGACCTCATGGAGCTTGCCGATGAGGGGCGCGTGATACGCTTCCACGGAGGTGCCAAAATCGTGGAGGACGCACACGGGAAGTCACTTGTGCGCGAGGCGTCGCGCCTCGAGAAGCGCTTGCGCAACGCCAGCAAGAAACTCTGCGTGGCCCGCGCAGCAGCGGAGCTCGTTGAGGAGGGCGATACCGTCTTTCTGGGGTCGAGCACCACCATTGAGCTCATGGCCCAGCGCCTACCGCCGGTGGGGCTGCGCGTGGTAACCAACAGTCTGCCCGTCTTCAACCTCTTTGCCGATGACGAAGAGCACGAGGTCATTCTCGTGGGTGGTACCTATCGTGCGCGCACGGGTGCCTTCGGCGGGCCGCTCGCAGAGGAGATGCTGAGTTCGCTAGGCTTTGATAAGGCGTTTATTGGTGTGAATGGCATTTTGGACGATTCGCTCTTTACGTCGAACGCCGAGCCGGGGCGTCTCCAACACCTCGCGTTTGACCGTGCGGCCGAGCGCTACGTACTCGCAGACTCCAGCAAGATGGGCGTGCGGGACTTCTACTGCTTCTACTCGCTGAGAAACGTCGACGCCGTGGTGGTTGACCCGGGCGTCTCGGCTGATGATCTGCTTTCGCTCGAGAAGCACACGCGCGTGATCTGCCCGCGGGAAAACACAGAATAGGATGCCGGGGGTCGACTCGACCTGCAACTCCGATGCCCGTCGACGCTCGCAAGCGCCCATGCGTCATTTGCCACTTCTACGTTTTCTCGACGTGTTTGTCCTTCTCTTTGTTTAAATATGTTTTAAACTGTTAAATTAAGTTCATTTACGCACAATTCGCACCGATTGAAGAGAAAGGAAGCAGCATGAGAATCGTCATTGGATCCGACGCCGAAGGCATGCCCCTCAAGGAGGCGGTCAAGGCCTACCTCATCGAGCTTGGTCACGAGGTAGTGGACAAAAGCGAACAGCCCGCAGCCGACCTCGTAGATTCCACACTCGCCGTGGCACACGACTTACTTGAGAATCCCGAAAGCCTGGGCTTTGTCTTCGACCTCTACGGCGACGGCTCCTACATGGCCGCGTGCAAGGTCAAGGGAATAGTGGCCTGCGAGTGCTCCGACGAGCGCTCGGCGTTCATGACACGGCAGCATAACAACGCACGGCTCATCACGATGGGCTCAGCCGTGGTAGGTGACGCCATAGCCCACGGGATCGTACGTGAGTTCCTCTCGGAGCCGTACGCCGGCGGCCGTCACCAGATTCGCGTGGACATGCTTAACAAGATGGCCTAACACCACTTCGAACCTAAGCGCGGCGTTCGAAGGCGCGGCGCACAAGGCAGGAGGATATTATGAAAATCGCTATCGGCTGCGATCACATTGTCACCAACGAGAAGATGGCTCTCTCTGACCATCTCAAGGCCTGCGGGCACGAGGTCATTGACTGCGGTACGTATGACCACGCGCGCACGCACTATCCCATCTACGGTAAGGCCGTGGGCGAGAAAGTCGCGTCGGGTGAGGTTGATGCCGGTGTGGTCATGTGCGGTACGGGCGTGGGCATCACCAACTCCGTAAACAAGGTACCGGGCGCACGCTGTGCGCTGGTACGCGACATGTCCACCGCCGTACATGCGCGCGAGTGCCTGAACGCCAATGTCATTGGATTTGGCGGCAAAATCACAGGTGAGTTCCTCATCGCGGATATCGTGGACGCGTTTCTGGAGACAAGCTACCAGCCCACACCCGAACGCGATGCGCTTGTGGCCAAGATTGACGCAATCGAGGCCGACTGCGATGCCAAGGCCCAGGCGGACCCGCACTTCTTTGACGAGTTCATCGAAAAATGGAATCGCGGAGAGTACCACGACTAGCACGACTAACTCGAAGATTTCGGCCTGCAGGCCCGTAGTTGCGTGCTGCGGGCCTGTTTTGGTAGGGTTTGGCTCGAAACAAAAGTGTGCCTCCACTCAATTTAAATTGACTTACGTAGAGTAAGGTTGCTCAGACATGAGGTCGGAGCGGCCAGTGTGAACTTCCCCACATGCGGCGCAATTTGGTTCCGAGTCAAATTCTGCCGTAACAGCGTTCTTAGTCATACTTGTTGTCACCACCGGCGTCCCTGGCGCCGTGCCACACCCGGTCGGTGAAGGCCGGGTGATCATAGCCGTTGTCGACGGCAAACTGGAAGGCGTCCTGGCGGAACCGCTCCCACTCGGCGATCTGGTCGGCCCACTTCCACTTGGCTGCGCCGACCATAAGCTCCTCGAGAGCCTCGTTGAGCGTCAGCCACGCCCGCATGGCCTATCGCAGGACTTGCGCAGGGGTCTCGGGATTCTCGCCGAGAGCCGGCGAGTTGCTCGAGGATGCCGAGGAGGAGATCAGACGCAGAGCCAGGGTCGCGTCCTAGACTGAGCCAAGGGGGGCACTCCCCTTGCCTCACAGCAGTCGCGCCGCCCACTCGGCCTCCTTGAAGCCGACGAGCACGAAGTCCTCCCCCACGACCAGCGGACGCTTTACCAGCATGCCGTTGGTGGCGAGAAGGTCGAAGGCCCGCTCGTCGCTCATCCCCGCGTCAAGCTGCGCCTTCACGCCCAGCTGCCGGTAGAGCTGCCCGCTGGTGTTGAAGAAGCGACGTACGGGAAGGCCGGAGCGGGCCTGCCATTCTGCGAGCTCGGCGGCGGTGGGGTTCTCCTCCACGATGTGGCGGTCGGCGTACGTGACGCCATGCTCGTCCAGCCACCTCTTGGCACGCTTGCAGGTGGAGCACTTGGGATACTCAATGAACAGCGGGCAGGCCATGGCGTTCTCCTCGTCTTCGTGAATCGGTGAGCCCAGCACCCCCGCGCGTCCCGCTACAGGTCGCGACGGGTGAGGATCTCCTGCGGGATGAGTCGGCAGCCCTCCACCACGCTGCGTGCGTAGGCAGCCGCCTCCTCGGTGAGGCCATCGCAGATGAGCGACATGTCCGGCATGCCAAGGTTCACCTGGCAGGCCTGCTCGTTGTCGGCAGGGTCCGGATAGCGCTCCAGCGCCTTGTCAATCATAAGCTGGTAGGCAGGGGCGAACGGCGCAAACGGATAGTGGTCGCCCAGGACGTCGCGCAGGCGCACCATGATGTCGATACCCGCGCGGTCTATGTCGCCCCAGTAGAGGACCTCGACGGAGTCGGCGCCAAGCGTGTCAAGCAGCAGCGCAAGGCGGTTGTGCTCGAGGATGGGCGTGCCGCCGCCCAGCACCACAGCGTGGATGCGCTCACCCAGGACGGTGGTGCGGCCCTCCTCGTACATGAGGTCATGCACGTCGAGCCAGGGGTCGAGGTTCTCGGTCACCAGCACGCGCATGTGCTTCCTGCGGCGCGGCGCGTGGTAGAGGAGGTCCGGCTTGGGCATGGGCCGGTGGCGGATGATGTCCTCCATGCCCATGGCGCGCAGGAGCTTGTGGCCGTCGGAGCCGTACTCGAAGAACTTCTCGTCCCCGCCCATCTGGTAGGCAAGCTGGCGACGGGTGATGTCACCGGGAAGCGCCCCGTTTACCAGCGCGTCGTTGATGGCCGTGAGCCGCCTCTCGAACAGCGTGTACGCGCCGGGGTGGCTGAGAAGCCAGCCGTTCATCCAGAAGCGCTGGTCAAGCTCGAGGATCTTCGCGCGGACCTCGGTCTCGGCGGGGCCGCCGCGACGGACGTAGGGGACCTCGGAGAGCTGCATGGGCCGAGAGTTGCCGCCCTTCCCCATCCGGCGCAGGCGCCCGCGCTGGGTGCGCGGCGCGGAGGCGCGGCCGCCGCGTTCGGGTCGCCCGGGCCTCTCGGCGCGCTTGGCGGGGTCGGGACGCTCGGCGGATTCCGACGGCTCGGGGGCCTTGTCCAGAGCGGGCTCCCCCGCAGACTCCTCGCCGGCTACAGGCGCGGCGTCCCCCGCCACGGGAGCCACGGGGGCCGCAGGGGCCACCTCGCTCGCCTCGGCGGGCGCAGCCCTCCTCCTCGCGTGACGGCGTGGGGCCCTCTTCTCGGGGGCCGGAGCGGCGGGGGCGTCCGCGTCCTCGCCGGCAGGCGCCGCCTCAGCCGACTCGGGGGCCTCTGCGGCAGGGCCGCCATCGGCCTCGACGCCAGCCGCTCCCACGTCCTCCTGGGGCTTCTCGGCGGCGGATTCCGCCTGCGCGGGAACGCGCAGCGTGTAGACGCCCTCCTGCCCCTCCACGGGGTCAAGCGCCTCGGAGCGCATGGCGGCTCCCAGGGCCTGGGCGCTCTCGCCGAACCTCGCCACAATCCCCGAGATGTCCTCGTCGGTCACGACGCCTCCCCGCACGCGCACGAGGGCGCTTGCTGCGGATGCGGCCTTGTTCTTCTGCGACGGCTCGAGAACGCGGCAGAGGGCCTCCCTCAGGAAATCGAGGTTCATGCGTTCCACGTCGGTCAGTTTTCGCGCCATGCAGGGTTCCTTTCATGTGGTCATGCAGAAAGGATACGGCAACGGCGAGAAAAACCCAGCATCGAGGCGAGCAAACTTGCATACCTACACCGTAAGGGCTGCCGTGCCGTCCGCCTGGCAGCGCGCAGAGGGCCCGCCGGCGCAATGCCGACGGGCCCCTCTCTGTGCCGCAGAGGCTTTCTCACGCGGCGGCGTTACATGCGAGACGTGCGCGCGAGGCGGGCGCGCAGGCGGCGGCTACTCGTTGTCGCCGCCGGTGGCCTTGGTGGCGCTGATTGCGGCGCCGGCGTCCCTGGCGCCGTGCCACACCCAGTCGGTGAAGGCCGGGTGGTCGTAGCCGTTGTCGACGGCAAACTGGAAGGCGTCCTGGCGGAACCGCTCCCACTCGGCGATCTGGCCGGCCCACTTCTCTGCGTCCACCATGCGCAGCGCGTCGGCCGCGAGCGCCCAGCGATCCATATCGTTGACGCGCACCATGTCGTAGGGCGTGGTCGTGGAGCCCTGCTCCTGATAGCCGTGGACGCGGAAGTTGTCGTGGTTCGGACGGTCCCAGATGAGGCGGCGGATCGTGCCGGGATAGGCGTGGAAGGCAAAGAGCACGGGCTTGTCGGCGGTAAAGAGCTCGACGAACTTCTCGTCGCTCATGGCCTCGTCATTCTCGGAGGCGTTCTGTATCTTGAGCAGCTCGACCACGTTCACCAGGCGGCACTTCACGTCCAGCCCGTCGAGAAGCTCGAGGGCGGCCATGGTCTCCTGCGTGGGGACGTCGCCGCAGCAGGCGAGAACCACGTCGGGCTCCTCGCCGTCGGCAGCGTTGGAGGCCCACTTCCACTCGGCGGCGCCGGCCGCGAGCTCCTCGCGGGCCTCGTCGAGCGTCAGCCACGTGGGTGCGGGCTGCTTGCCGGCGAAGATCGCGTTCACGCAGTTGGTGGAGGTGTAGCAGCGCTCCGCCACGGCCAAGAGCAGGTTGGCGTCGGCCGGGTAGTATGCGTTCACCACGTGGTCGTTGTTGAAGCACTTGTTGAGCAGAACGTCGATGAAGCCGGGGTCCTGGTGGGAGAAGCCGTTGTGGTCCTGGCGCCAGACGTGGCTGGAGAGCAGCATGTTGAGGCCGGAGATGGGCCGGCGCCAGCCGATCTCGCGCACGGTGGCCTCGAGCCACTTGCAGTGCTGGTTGACCATCGAGTCTACGATGTGTACGAACGACTCGTAGCTCGACCACAGGCCGTGGCGGCCGGTGAGGATGTAGCCCTCGAGAAGGCCCTCGCACTGGTGCTCGGAGAGCTGCTCGATGACGTTGCCCACGGGCGAGATGTGCTCGTCGTTGGCGGGGTCGTCGTTGAGGTCGCCATTGAACCACTGCTTGTCCGTCACCTGATAGCTGGGTTGCAGGCGGTTGGACGCCGTCTCATCGGGGCCGAAGATGCGGAACTTGTCGCGGTTGGCGTTGATGAGCTCGGCCGTGTACTCGCCCAGCACGCGGGTCGCCTCGGTGGCGCCAAAGCCGTGGCCGCCACTCTTGACGTCGACCTCGTAGGCGCGCACGTCGGGCAGGACAAGCTCCTCGCGGATGCGCCCGCCGTTGGCGTTGGGGTTGGCACCCAGGCGCAGGTCGCCCGCGGGCATGAACTCGGTGACCGCGGGACGGATGGCGCCCCTCTCGTCAAAGAGGCCCTCGGGCCCGTAGGACTCGAGCCAGCCCTTGAGGACCTCGAAGTGCGCCTCGGTGTCACGGGCGGAGGCCAGCGGCACCTGGTGCGCGCGCCAGGAGCCCTCGGTCTTCTTGCCGTCGATCTCCTTGGGGCAGGTCCAGCCCTTGGGGGTGCGGAAGACGATCATGGGGTAGAACGGACGGGACGCCTCGCCGGCGGCCGCGCGGCGCTTGATGTCGCAGATCTCGTCGAAGACGGCCTCGAGCAGCGTCGCAAAGCGACGGTGGATGGAGGCATGGTCCTCCTCGTCGAAGCCGGCGACGAAGTTGTAGGGGTGGTAGCCCATGCCGCGGAAGAACTCGTCGCGCTCGCCGTCGGAGATGCGGGCGAGGATGGTGGGGTTGGCGATCTTGTAGCCGTTGAGGTGCAGGATGGGCAGGACGATGCCGTCGGTCAGCGGGTCCATGAACTTGTTCGTCTGCCAGCTGGTGGCAAGCGGGCCGGTCTCGGCCTCGCCGTCGCCCACCACGGCCACCGCGAGCATGCTGGGGTTGTCGAGCACGGCGCCATAGGCGTGGGAGAGCACGTAGCCCAGCTCGCCACCCTCGTGGATGGAGCCGGGGGTCTCGGGCGCGTAGTGGCTGGGGATGCCACCGGGGTAGGAGAACTGGCGGAAGAACCTCTGGAGGCCTGCCTCGTCGTCGGTGATGTCGGGACGGACCTCTCGGTAGCTGCCGTCGAGCAGGGACTGCGCGGTGCCGGCGGGCCCGCCGTGACCGGGGCCCATAAGGAAGATGGCGTTCTGCTGGTGATCACGGATGAGGCGGTTCACGTGGCCAAAGAGGAAGTTGAGGCCGGGCGTGGTGCCCCAGTGACCAACGAGGCGGTGCTTCACGTCCTCGCGGGTAAAGCCGTCGGGGCCGCTCTGGTTCTTGAAGTCCGCGCGCATGAGGGGGTTGGAGCGCAGGTAGATCTGGCCGACGGATAGGTAGTTTGCGCAGCGCCAGTACCTATCGACCCATGCTATCTCCTCCTCGGGGACTGGGTCGTTGAGCTTCTTCCATGGGGTTCCGATGGTGGGCTGTGCCATTCTCTTTCTCCTCTCGCCGACGGTCCTTTGGGTACCGTCTCTCGGGCAGGCTTTTTTGGCTCTCGGTTGGAGTGTAGTTGGTAAAACGTTTTACTTAGACGAGAAGGAACGGAAAGCCGTGATGCGGTCGCAAGTTCTGCACAATTGGCGCACAGGGAACGGCTCGTTCGCGGAGAATATCGCTTTTCTTAAACGGCCGCCGCGTTTCCGCAGGTGGCGGGCAGCGGTTTTAAGGAAAGGCGATATTCTCCGCAGCGTGACGTCGCGGCGAACGAGGGCTGAGGAAGGCGAGCAGGTCCGCCGCGCGGCCCCGGCGAGCAGGTCTGCGCCACGCCCCCGCGGCCCCGGCGTACCCCGCCCCGCGGCCGCCACCGCTACAGCCTCCGCACGCTGTCCTTCTCGACCAGGCGCGGCGTAAGCATGCGCTCGATGGGCGGCGCGACATCCGCGCCCTCTGCGTGCTCCCCCACGCGATCGAGCATCATCTGCACCGCGACCTCGGAGATGGCCGGCACGTTCTGCTCGATGGAGGTGAGCGCCGGCTCAAAGAGCGAGTCGGCGGCGCTGTTGTCATAGCTCACCACCGAAAGGTCATCCGGCACGCGAAGCCCTTGCTCGTACACGCGCTTGAGAAGTCCCAGCGCAATGTTGTCGCTGCTCGCGAATGCCGCCGTGGCACCCGCGGCGAGAAGGCCCCCGGCGGCCTGCCAGGCGTCGGGGATGTAGTAGTCGCTCTCGAAGACCAGCGCGGGATCGTAGGCAACGCCATGCTCAGCCAATGCGCGGCGGTAGCCCAAGAGGCGCAGCCGCCCGGTATTGGAGCCAGAGTTGATGATGCACGCGACGCGACGATGACCGTGGCGCAGCAGGTGGTCGGTGGCCAGGTAGCCGCCCAGCTCATTGTCGTAGCGCACGCGGTCGCGGCTCACGCCGTCGATGAAGCGGTCAACCATCGCGAGCGGTACGGGCAGCTGCGTGAGGTCGTCAATCAGCTCCCTGTCGGTGGTGAACTCGTCCGACACCACGAGGAAGATGCCGTCGACGCCGCGGTTCACCAGCAGGCGGACAAGCTCGGCATCGCTCTCGGAGGAGCCCACGGAGTTGGTTATGAGGAGCAGGTAGCCCCTCTCGCGACAGAGGATCTCGAGGTTGTTGGCAAGCGAGGCGAAGTAGCGGCTCTGGATGTTGGGCACGACCAGCCCAAACGAACGCGACTGCTGCATCACGAGGCTGCGCGCGATCTGGTTGGGGATGTAGCGCTTGCGCCGTGCGACCTCCTTGATGCGGCGGCGGTTCTCCTCGCTCACGCGGCAGGGGCGGTTGTTGAGGACGAGCGACACCGAGGCGGGCGAGAGCCCCACCTCGCGCGCGATGTCCTTGAGCGTCACCTTGGCCATGGCGTCCCCTCCGTCCTATCGAGCAGGCTCGCGCATCTCTTATCGAAGATAGCGTCTCACGACGTCTGGTGCGAGACTAGCTCGCGAATTTGCGGGCCGGGCCAAGGTCCAGCGTGGCAGCTCTCGCCCCACGCGCGGGCTACACTATTGCCCGTAGCCACACGTCGTCATTCGGAGACCCCATGGACTTCAGCTCGCTCACCATCGTGCTCATCGCCGCCACGGCCGCCTATTTCATCCTGGAGCAGGTCATGCGAAGCAGGCGCCTCAACAAGTTCGCGCTGCTCCTGCGCGACGACCGCTGCGACGAGGCCCTCGATCTCCTCGACAAGCCCGGCTCTAAGTGGCTTTACCCACCGTTCAACCGCGAGTACATGAAGCTCAACGCCTACCTCGTGAAAGACGATGCCGAGGGCGCCTCCCGCCAGATCGACATCCTGCTCACCATGCGCTCCTCCAAGAGGCAGCGCAGTGAGGTGATCCTGAAGGCCTACCGCTTCTACATGGAGCACGAGCGCTACAAGGACGCCAAGCCTCTGCTCGACGAGATCGAGAGGACGGCCGAGAGGCCCGTGGCCGACGAGTCGCGCCTTATATGGGAGATTTTTGCCGAGAACGGCTCGAGCCACATCGGCGAGATGGAGGGGCAATATGGGAAGGCGAGGAGCGCGCGGCAGCGCATGAGGCTCGCGCTTCTCATAGCCGTCCAGTACGAGAACGCCCACGACGGGGCCAAGGTCTCCGAGTGGCGCGACAAGGCCAACGACGCGGCGGAAGAGCTGCGGGGTTAGCTCGATTGGTGAGGCGGGAGCAGCGCTACGGATCGTTCCCGCGAGACAAGAACTTCCCTGTCGTGCTACTCATCCATACCTGTACGTCGGCGAAGGCGCTTCACGGTCCCGCGCCGGCCCTTCTCGTCAAGGCGGCGGCGTATGGAAGCCCTCGTGGGCTTGGTGGCGCGGCGCTTCTTTGGCCGGCGCGAGCGGCGGAGAAGCTCGGCACGGATTTTCTCCAGGCAGCGCTCGCGGTTCTGGAGCTGGCTGCGAGACTCCCGGCTCACCACGGTGATGCCGGTGGGCACGTGGCGCATGCGCACGGCGGAGTCGGTCGTGTTGACGCCCTGTCCGCCCGGCCCGGTGGCGCGAAACGCCTCCGCCTCGCACTGGCGCGCGAGCTCGGCCGAGCTCTGGCGGGCAAGGCAGGCGTAATCATGATATGTAAGTCGCTTCTCCACGGGCCATACCTTACGCCAAGCCGCCCCGCGCGTCGAGGGAGGGGATGGAAGGCGCGACTTTGCCCGGCCACGGAGGGCCTTGGCGCAGGACCGCGAGCGCTGGGCCTGGGCGCGACACTACAATGGATTCGCACGTTCTCGAGAGACACGGGAGGCAGCATGGGAAGACCGCATCGACCGGCGCGCATCAAGGCAGCGCTCTTCGACTTCGACGGCACGCTCGCAGACACGGAGCGCTTTAGCATCGAGATAGACGAGGAGGTCTACGCCTTCTACGGCATCGCCCCAACTGAGGCCGAGAAGGGCTCGCTGTCCGGCACCGACGGCTCGGAGTCGATCCCGGCACTCTTCCGCGCCTACGGCCTTGACGTGAGCGCGGAGGAGTTCTTCTCGCGACGGAGGTCAAGCGACGTCATCTACCAGGAGCTTCCCATCCAGGCATCCCCCGGGGCGCACGGGGTGATGCGGCGGCTGCGCGAGGCGGGCGCACGGGTCGCCGTGGTCTCCACCACGCGGCGCGACCTCGTGGCCACGGCCCTCGGGCGCATTGGGCTTGCGGACCTCGTCGACCTCGTCATTGGCGGAGACGACGTGGTGCGGCACAAACCGGACCCAGAGCCGTACGCCCGAGCGCTCGAGGCGTTTGACGTGGCGCCCACGGAGGCCGTGGCGTTCGAGGACTCCCCCGCAGGCGTCGCCTCGGCTCGGGGCGCGGGCGTCTACACACTCGGTTTCATGGGCTGCTGCGTGCCGCAGGAGCTCCCGGCCGCAAACGAGCACTTCGCGTCGTTCGAGGAGCTTGGCTGGTAGGGTCCGGCCGGAGAGGGCGCGCAACGTCGCGCAGCCAGCGCCGCAGGCCGACCGCGGCGGGCCTCCTCGCCTGCAGGCCCCTCGCCCGCGGGCCCTTTTCCTGTTGCGCGCCGCGCCGCGGCCGACGCGCACGCTCACCTATAATGGCGTGGCACAGCAGCAGCCGCAGCGAAGGGACCCAGATGGACATCACGCCGCAGGAAGTATCCGAGACGCTTGCCATGGTCACGGGGCAGAACCTCGATCTCCGAACGATCACCATGGGCATCTCGCTCGCCAGCTGCGCCGACGAGGACATGGGCCGCATGTGCGACAAGATCTACGACCGCATCACGCACCAGGCCGAGCACCTCGTCTCGGTGGCCGATGACCTGGCCGCCGAGTACGGCATCCCCATCGCGAACAAGCGCGTCTCGGTGACTCCGGTGGCGCAGGTGGCCGCGTGCTGCCCCGACGAGAACCTCTCCCCCATCGCGTGCGCCATGGATCGCGCGGCGCGGACGCTGGGCATCGACTTCATGGGTGGCTTCTCCGCGCTGGTCCAGAAGGGCATCGGCGACGCAGACCGCCGCCTCATCGGCTCGGTCCCCGAGGCGCTTGCCACGACGGAGCGCGTGTGCTCCTCGCTCAACGTCGCGTCCACGAGAGCCGGCATCAACATGGACGCCGTGCTCCTCTCGGCCGAGACCATCCTCGAGTGCGCGCGTCGCACCACCGACATCGACTGCTATGGTGCGGCGAAGTTCGTGGTCTTCGCCAACATGGTGGAGGACTCGCCGTTCATGGCCGGTGCCGTGCATGGGACAGGCGAGGCCGACGCCGTGATCAATGTGGGCGTCTCCGGCCCGGGCGTGATGGCGGCGGCGCTGGAGCAGCTGCCCGACGACGCCAACCTCATGGAGGTGGCCGAGGCCATCAAGAAGACGGCGTTCAAGATCACGCGCGCCGGCGAGCTCATGAGCCGCGAGGCGTCGCGTCGCCTGGGCGTCGAGAAGGGCATCGTGGACCTGTCGCTTGCCCCCACCCCCGCAGCCGGTGACTCCGTGGCCAAGATCCTGGAGATCATCGGCGTTGGCGAGTGCGGTGGCCCCGGCACCACCTGCGCGCTGGCCCTCCTCAACGACTGCGTCAAGAAGGGCGGCGTCATGGCGAGCTCCAGCGTTGGCGGGCTCTCGGGCGCCTTCATCCCCGTCTCCGAGGACGCCGGCATGATCCGCGCCGTCGAGGACGGGTCGCTCTCCATCGAGAAGCTCGAGGCCATGACCAGCGTGTGCTCGGTGGGCCTGGACATGATCGCCATCCCCGGCGACACCCCCGTCGAGGCCGTCGCCGGCATCATCGCCGACGAGATGGCCATCGGCGTCATCAACACCAAGACCACGGCCGTGCGCCTGATCCCGGCGATCGGCCACAGGGAGGGCGACGTGCTGGAGTTCGGCGGCCTCTTCGGAAGCGCGCCGGTCATGAGCGTGAACCGCTTTGCCGGCAGCGTGCTGGCGCATCGGGGCGGCCGCTTCCCCGCGCCGCTCAACTCGCTCAAGAACTAGGCGCGGCGCGCGGTGGGGCGCATCGGGGCGGGGGTGGGGCGCGGCTGGTCCGGCCGGCGGTCCCTGCCGACGGCTGACGCGCGCCCGCGGCGTTCCCGTGCTTCTCGCGTTGCGTTTCGCTAGCATCTCCCATGGCGAGGCGTGACCTTCGCGTCTTGCCGGACACCATAGGCACCATCAGAGAGGGACACATGACCGACAAGCCAACCGGCAGCAGCGCGAACGGCACGACCCCGCCCGAGGCGGAGAACGGCGCCTACAACGAGACCTACACGCAGGGGCCCATCATTCGCAGGGGCAACCAGGTGCCCGCCACGACCACGTCGAAGAGGCTTCTCTCGCCGTCGGCCAACGACGCCGACTGGCTTCACGCGGATCCCTGGCGCGTGCTGCGCATCCAGGCGGAGTTCGTCGACGGGTTCGGCGCGCTTGCCGAGGTGGGACCTGCCGTTGCATGCTTTGGCTCAGCTCGCACGAAGTCGAATGATCCAATGTACCGGCATGCCCGTCGCATTGGGCACGCCATCGCCAAGCGCGGCGTCGCCGTGATCACGGGTGGCGGGCCGGGAATCATGGAGGCGGTCAACCGGGGCGCGACGCTGGCTGGAGGGGTCTCGATTGGCCTTGGCATCGAGCTGCCCTTCGAGGAGCAGCTCAACCGCTGGGTGAACCTCGGCATGACGTTTCGCTACTTCTTCGTGCGCAAGACCATGTTCATGAAGTACTCGCAGGGCTCCATCTTCTTCCCCGGTGGGTTTGGCACGATGGACGAGCTATTCGAGCTGCTCACGCTCGTGCAGACACAGAAGGTCGATTACACGCCCGTGGTGCTCTTTGGGAGCGACTACTGGCACGGGCTGATCGACTGGCTCAGGGGCTCTGTCGAACGGTTTGGGAACATCTCTGCGGCCGACCACGGGCTCTATCGCATCACCGATGACGAGGCGGAGGCGGTCGAGCTGGTCTGCAAGGGCATCGAGAGCGAATAACGGCCGCCCCGGGGCCCTCCTGGCGCGCTTTCACGGTTGGGATGCGGTTTTTCGGGGCGCCCCCAGGTAGCGGATGGTTCCATCCCTGATGACCCGCAGTGCCTCCCCCGCGGTGCCACATGAGGGAATGAACCAAAACTGCTGCCAACCGGGAGGGCGGCCGGGGGCGCGGGCGGCTCCGGGGCAGCGGCTGTGCGGGCGGTGCCGGAGCTAGAAAAGCATCCTATGGGGATCAGCGAAGTACTCGAAGAGATCCTGTCGCGCAAAGAACTGGGCATCCGTAAGCCGTCGCTCCCTCAGGCCAAATCGCTTGTTGAGCATCCACAGGAAAGATGAGAAGTTGTCGAAGGTGCTGAGCTGCCCTGGCGTTGCCGACATGGTTTTAATGCCCGCCACCTCGAGGATGTTCCTGCGCTTCTGCGTGTGATCCAACCTAAAGCGCCCGGTATGGTACTGCTCGCTGTCGTATTCCACATCCCCGCGCGCCTCGGGGACGTACACGTCGCAGTAAAAGCTGTCTGTGCCGGCGAACTCCCACAGGCGTTCGGGGATTTTGACTTCCTGGTTTGCGACTACGTGACGAATTCCGCGACCTCCTTCGGACCTGGGCAAAACCAGCATGCTGCAAAGCATGACCTCTTTGGGGGAGGCGGTGCGTGGGACGATGCATGCCAGCGCCCGACGAGCCTGCTTGACACCGTAGCCACCCGGCATGCCGTCGAGGAATCGCGCGATTGCATCAGGCGTGGTAAGCGCCTCGCGCTGGCCAGCGTATCCCCTACCCCGGTCGCTGATAGCGAAGAGGCCGCACAGATAATCGCCAATCTCAACGACCTCGCACAGAGGGCGGCGGGCAGCCATCTGCACAAAGGTGAACTCTGGCGAGCTCACGAGGTTCGAGCCGGAGAGCTCGTAGAACGTACCCAGAGGAATGGCACCGCACCAGCGGTGGACTTGCAGAGACCGTTGGTTGCGCACGGCGGAGCGCTCTCCAACCAACACGTGAAGGGACTGACCCCGGGAAAACCCAAAGGGCAGCTCGGCCTGCTTGATGTCGCGCATGTTGGCACTGGCAAGCGCAAGGCTCTGGCAGGCGCTCGGGGACGGGAGAGCCTCGTCGGACGTCTTGGTCAGCCAGTACCTCAGGGCGGACTCATGGCTTAGGACAACCCGCATCTCAACCACCCTCTCACTCGGCCGGGTTTGGTTGGATGAAGATAGCGCAGGGAAATAAGGCGAGTGCCCGAGACGCTTGCACGAACCTTGCGAGTATCTTACGTTGCAGCTAGCAGGGATAAATGTGTGTGAGATACGTGGATGGACCCGACAACGGAACCATTCAACGCCGGCACCAGGCTTCAGTGGCTTGGGGTGACGAGCCGTAATCGCAGCCCCCGCCCGCGCCCCCGGCCGCCCTTCCGGTTGGCAGCAGTTTTGGTTCAATCCCTCATGTGGCACCGCAGGGGAGGCAAATCCCTGGCCTGCGGGTCATCAGGGATGGAACCATCCGCTACCTGGGGGCGCCCCGAAAAACCGCATCCCAACCGTGAAAGCGCGCCAGGGTTCCAGGCGTACGCCAAACTGGCGCTCGACCTCGTCCTGGACGTGCGAGATCACGGCATGGACGTCCGCCGCCGTGGCACTCCCCACGTTCACCACGAAGCCGGCATGCTTCCTCGAGACGGCGGCACCGCCCACCTGGTATCCGCGCAGGCCGGCATCGGTGACAAGCTTGCCCACGAAATGTCCTTCGGGCCGCTTGAACGTCGAGCCGGCGCTGGGCAGCTCAAGCGGCTGCTTTTCCTCGCGCCTGCGCGTAAGCTCGTCCATGGTCGCGCGAATCTTCTCGGGATCGGCCTGCTCGAGGTCGAAGGTGGCCGAGAGCACCACCATGCCCTCGCTGGCGATGCGGCTGCGTCTGTAGCCCAGGCCAAGCTCATCGACGGGGATGGTCTCCTCGTGACCGTCCTGGCACAGGACACGCACGCTCTTAAGGACGTCGGCCATGCAGCCACCATACGCGCCTGCGTTCATGAAGCAGGCGCCACCGATGGAGCCAGGGATGCCGCAGGCAAACTCAAGGCCGGAAAGGCCCAGCTCGCACGCCATCTCGGACGCCTCGCGCAGGGTCACGCCCGCCTGGCACCACATCTCGTCATCGTTGACGCTCACGCCCACGAGGCCGTCGGCCACCGCGACGATCACGCCACGAACCCCCCCGTCCGCCACCAGGAGGTCCGAGCCGCGGCCCAGCACGAAGTGGGGCACGCCAGCCTGCACGCAGGCATCGATTGCGTCGCGGACCTCGTCGAAGTCATCGGGAATCACGAAAAGGTCGGCTGGACCGCCAATCCTGAACGACGTGTGCTCGCTCATCGGCTCGTCCACCAGGACGTTGTCCTCGCCAACAATCGAGCGAAGCCTCTGGGCGAGCGCTTGCAAGTGGTCGTCGCCAGTAGTGCCGCTTTCGGACATCTTGCTCCTCAGTCTGGGTTTCGCGCGCTGCACGCGCGCACTTGGGACAAGAGTATAGCAATGAGAGTGGGGCTGTTGGATGGTATGTGCGGGCATTCATCCTGCGCTTACACCCCCTCCGCCCCCCTCGCCACAAAGCCAGCCACCCGCGCGCCCGCCCTCGTTTCGGGCGGCCGTCCCACGTTTGCCGACAAGGCCTCGCCGCCGACGCCCAGAGGAGAGCGCCCCGGCATCCGGGCGTAGTGCGCTCCCGACCCGGTATGCCGTTTGCACATTGCCCTCCAAGTGCTATAGTTCCTCTGACAGTTTCAGGGCGGGGTGAGATCCCCCACTGGCGGTGACGTGCTCGCGCGCGAAGTCCGCGACCCGCTAAAAAGGCGGCTGACCTGGTGTGATTCCAGGACCAACGGTTACAGTCCGGATGGAAGAAACGGAGAGGCCGCCATGGCACCCACCTCAACGCATAACGCAACCCACTCCACGCACGCAGCCTCGGGCTGGGGCACCCGTCGCATCGCAGTCACCGCGCTGCTCTGCGCCATGGCCGCCATCTGCACGCTGGTGCTCGAGTTCCCCATCCTACCCGGCGTCACCTGGCTCAAGTACGACCCCTCCGGCATCGTGGCGCTCATCGCCGGCTTTGCGTTTGGGCCGGCCACCGGTGCCGCGGTCTCGGTCATCCCATACCTGGTACACGTTGCCACGGCAAGCGGCGTCTACGGCATGGTCATGGCAGTCCTCGCCACGTTCTCCCTGGTCATGCCCGCATCCCTCGTCTATCGCAGGCACCGCACGATGCACGGCGCGCTGATCGGGCTTGTCGTGGGCGGCATCGTGTGCCTCGCCGCCTGCGTCGTGGGCAACCTCATCGTGACGCCCTTCTACACCGGCATGCCGCTCGATGCGGTCATCGCCCTCATCGTGCCGGCGCTACTCCCCTTCAACATCATCAAGATCATAATCAACTGCGCTGTCTTTGCGCTCGTCATGCGGCCCATCTTCAAGGCCATGGGCGTCGAGGTGCCGACGGCGGGCAACCTGGGAACCGCGCGCTAGATGGCACGGGGGACCTTGAGCGCAACCACAGCCGCCACCAGCGCAAACGCGAGCGAGGCTCCCATCGTCTCGCTCGCGCACGTGACGCTTGCGTACGGAGACGTGCTGGCGCTCGACGGCGTCTCGCTCGACGTGCGTTGCGGCGAGCGCCTCTGCGTCCTGGGTGCCAACGGCTCCGGCAAGTCCACGCTCGCCTCGGTGGTCTGCGGGCTTCTCGCCCCCGACGCGGGCGCGGTCACGCTCGTGGGCGAGAGGGTCTTCGCCAATGGTGCCGCGGACTTTGACGCCTACCGCCGCGCCCGCCGCAAGCTGGGGCTTGTCTTCCAGAACCCCGAGGATCAGATTGTGACCAGCATGGTCGAGGAGGACGTGGCCTTTGGCCCCGAGAACCTGGGCCTTCCGCCCGAGAGGATCGAGCATCTCGTCCGTCGCGAACTGCGTCGCGTTGCCATGGAACGATATGCCAAGGCGGATCCGGCGCGCCTCTCCGGCGGCCAGCGCCAGCGCGTCACCATCGCCGGAGCGCTTGCCATGGAGCCCCGCGTGCTGGTGCTCGACGAGCCGTCGTCCTCGCTCGACGTGCGCGGCAGGCGCTCCGTCATGAGGGTGGTCGAGAAGCTCCGCGGCGTGGGGTGTACCGTGGTCCACGTGACCCACTTCATGGACGAGGCGCTTGGCGCGGACCGCGTGGTGGTGCTCGACCACGGCCGCGTCGCGCTTGCGGGAACGCCGCAGGAGGTGTTCTCGCACGCAGAGGAGGTGCGCGGGCTGGGACTCGAGGAGCCCTTCGCCGGACTTCTCTCCGCGCGCTTGCGCGAGCGCGGGCTGGACGTTGCCTGGACCTGCGACGAGAACGCGCTCCTCTCCGAGTTGGCAAGGGGGACGAGCGGTGCGGCCGCCTCGCCTCACGCGGCCGCCGCGCGCACCGTCGGCACGGTCGCCTCGCCCCGCAGGGCCGCCGAAGCCACCGCCGCACCCCGCCCTGCACCGGCGCCCATGGTGCGCGCCGAGGACGTGCGCTTCTCCTACGGGCGGTCTCGCCGCCGCCGACGGGTACCCGCCGCGCCCCAGGCGCTGGACGGAGTGGCACTCGACGTGCCGAGGGGCGCGCACGTCGCACTCGTGGGACAGACCGGCTCGGGCAAGTCGACGCTGCTGCGCCTCATAGCGGCGCTCGATGTGCCTGACCAGGGGCGCATTGAGGTGGACGGCATCTCAACGGCAGACCGCAGGCGCCGGCGGCGGCTCCATGGCCGCGTGGGCTACGTGATGCAGCGCCCGGAGCGCCAGCTCTTTGCGGAGACCGTGGCGCAAGACGTGGCCTACGGCCCCACCAACCTGGGGCTTTCTCCCGGCGAGGTGGAGGGCCGCGTGAGGCGTGCGCTCGACCTCGTGGGCCTTACGGGCAAGGACGACGCATCGCCCTTCCAGCTCTCGGGCGGCCAGCAGCGCCTTTGCGCGCTTGCGGGCATCCTTGCCATGGGGCCGGGCCTTCTCGTCTTAGATGAACCAACCGCGGGCCTTGATCCGCAGGGGCGCCACAACCTCCGGCGCATCCTCGACGGCCTCAACGCCGCGGGCACGACGCTCGTCGAGGTCACGCACGCCATGGAGGACGCCGCCCGGGCAGACCTCGTGGCCGTGCTGGACGGCGGTCGCGTGGTGCTCACGGGCACGCCCGCCGAGGTCTTCTCGGCCAAAAACGCCGAGAGGCTCCACGACATGGGGCTGGGAATCCCCCGCCCGCTCGCGTTTGCGCGGGCGCTCGAGGATGCCGGATGCGCGCGGCTGGGAGACCCGCTCACCAGCGAGGCTCTGGCAGATGCCATCGTCCGTGAGGTTGGCACGAAGGCCGGCGCACCTCTGGGCATCGCGTCGGCCGCCGACGGGAGGAACGAGTAGCCGTGGCGCTTCGCATCTGCGTGGGGCAGTACTACGCCACCGACTCCCCCATCCACCGGCTCGATCCGCGAACCAAGGCGGCGTGCGCCCTGGCGCTCATGCTCGCCACCTTCTTCGTACGCGCTCCGCTTGGCCTCGCCGTGCTTGCGGCATGCGTGATCGCGCTGCTCGCGGCGGCTCGCGTCCCCGTCGGCGAGGTCCTCTCCTCCGTGCGGGGCGTGCTCTGGGTGCTTCTCGTCCTTGCCGTCTTCAACCTGCTGCTCGTTCGCGATGGCAGCGCGCTGCTCGCCGCTGGGCCCATCATGATAACCACGGGCGGCGCGTGGTCCGCCGTACTCTATCCCGTGCGCGTGTTTGCCGCCATCGTGGTGGGCGCGCTGCTCCTGCTCACGACCACCCCCACCGAGCTCGGCGACGCCTTCGACGCCGCCTGCTCGCCGCTCACGCGCCTTGGCCTTCCCGGCCACGAGCTGGCCATGGTCTTCTCGCTCATGCTGCGCTTTATCCCCACGCTGGCAAACGACGCCTCGGCCATCATGGACGCGCAGGTCGCACGTGGCGGCGAGGTGGCGCGCGGCAGCCTGGGCAGACGCCTTCGCGCCATTGGCTCGGTGCTCGTCGCGCTTATGGCAAGCTCGATGCGCCACGCGGACGACCTGGCCCGCGCCCTCGACGCGCGCTGCTACGAGAGCGGGGCCACGCGCTCGCGCTGGCACCCGTTGCGCTTCGGCGCACGCGACGCCGTTGCCTTTGCCACGACGGCGGGCATGGTCGCCCTGCTCGTCGCGCTATGAGACAATGACTGTCCCCTTGCCTCATTCGAGCGTACCATTGAGCAACGCGAACACGGCAGGAGGGGTTGCAATGGCGGAACAGTCCACGTTCTTCGCTATCGTCTCGAGGATGAAGTACATCGAGCGCTGGGCGCTCATGCGCAGCGCCAGGCCGGAGAACCTCTCGGAACACTCCCTCGAGGTGGCGACCATCGCACACGGCCTGGCCACCCTGGGCAACGTCCGCCACGGGCGGCATCTTGACGCCGAGAAGGCCGCGCTCATCGGCCTCTTCCACGATACGACCGAGATCGTGACCGGTGACATGCCCACGCCCGTGAAGTACGCCAACCTCGGCATCCGCGACGCCTACAAGGGCGTGGAGAGAAACGCCGAGGACACCCTGCTCGACACGCTGCCGGCAGACCTGCGCCCCACCTACGAGGCGATTTTTCGCGGAGATGCCGCAGACGAGAACGACGTCTACCTACGGCGGCTGGTGAAGGCCGCCGACAAGATATCGGCCCTCATCAAGTGCATCGATGAGAGGCAGTCGGGAAACGCGGAGTTCTGCACCGCCGAGGAGGGCATCCGCGCCAAGGTGAGTGATATGGCTGCGCACATGCCCGAGGTTGCGGACTTTGTGGCCGAGTTTCTCCCGAGCTACGGCAAGACGCTCGACCAGCTGCTTTAGGGGTCGGACGCACCGGCGCGGCGGGCGGCCACGGCCACGCGGCGGCCCGGGCGGTCCGGCGCGCGCGGCCCTTTCGCCCTACTCCACGATCACCGGGACAAACTGGTAGCTGTGGCAGTCCACGTAGCCCCGGTTGGTAAGCCTGAGGTCGGGGATGCAGGCAAGGGAGAGCAGCGCCATGGTCATGAACGGCGAGGGCATGGTGCAGCCCATCTCTGCCCAGGCGCCCTCGGCGCCACGGACCTCCGCGGCGACCTCCTCCACGCCCGCGGGGCTCATGAGTCCCAAGATGGGCAGCCTCACCTGGCCGAGCACCTTGCCGTCGGCAACGGCGACCTCGCCCCCGCCGCAGTCCACAAGCAGGCTCGCCGCAAGCGCCATGTCCTCGTCGTTGTCGCCGATGACCAGCAGGTTGTGGGCATCGTGAGCCACGGTCTGCGCAAGCGCGCCGTGGATGCCGAAGCCCTTGGCGAAGCCGTAGGCGAACGAGCCCGTCTTGTGGTGGCGCTCGAAGACGAAGGCCTTCAGGACGTCGTCATCGGGCGAGCACGTAAGGCAGCCGTCAACCACAGGCACCTCGAGGTGCTCCTCCTTGGTGATGGTGGAGCCGGCGCTCGAGGTCATCACCCGCACCAGCGCGCGGTCGCCCGTGACAGGAGAGCCGTCCGCGCGGACGGCGGGGATGCGGAAGGTCTCGGGCTTGATGTCTGCCGCCACGTGCATGGAGTTGAACATGAAGTTGGGCCAGGGATAGGGCCCGGGCGAGAAGAGAGCCTCGCCGTCCTTGGCCACAAGCTCGCCGTCGATGAAGGCGTGCGTCACGCGGAAGTCCTTGAGGTCCTCGAGGATCACGAGGTCGGCGCACTTGCCCGGCGTGACGGAGCCGAGGTCGCGCGACATGCCGAAGCAGTCGGCCACGTTGATGGTGACCATCTGGATGGCCGAGACGGGATCGATGCCGTGGCCCACGGCCTTGCGCAGGATGCGGTCGATGTGCCCCTCGGAGACCAGGGTCTCGGGGTGGTTATCGTCCGAGACGAGGTTCACGCGGCGCGTGTCGATGTCGTTCTCGGTGATGACATGCGCCAGCTCCTCGAGGTTCTGCCAGGCCGACCCCTCGCGCAGCTGTGCATACTGCCCAAGGCGGAGCTTGGCGAGGGCCGCCTCGCGCGTGACGGACTCGTGGCAGCACGAGACGCCGGATGCGATGTAGGCGTTGAGCGGGCAGTCCGTGTCGGGCACGGTGAAGTGGCCCGTAAGGGTCTTGTCGGCCCTGAGGGTCTCGTCCATCTCGGTGAGCGGACCCTCGTCGCAGGAGAGGACGCCGGGGTCGTTCATCATCTCGCCAAGCCCCACCACGGCATCCCAGCCCATGGTCTCGCGGATGTCGGCAGCATCAATCTTCGAACCGGTATCCTCGAAGCCCGGAACGGCGGGGACGCAGGAGCCCGGAGTGACCATGCATTTGAGCGGCACACGCTCGGAGTCGCGCACAAGCTCCTTCAGCGCGGGGAGGCCGGCGACGTTCATGGCCTCGTGCGGGTCCCAGTAGATGCCGGTCGTGCCGTGCGGAACCACGGCGCGGGCATACTCCGAGGGTCCCACCATGGAGGACTCCACGTGGATGTGGCCATCCATGAAGCCCGGTGCCACGTAGTGCCCGGCGGCATCGATGACGGTTGTCTTCTCGCCAATGCAGTGCTCGGCCGTATGGCCGCCAATGCCAAGGTAGGCAACACGCCCAGCGGCGACGGCGATGTCTGCGTCATCGAGCACCTCGTGGGTGGTGACGCTAACCAGCCGGGCGTGGCGAATGACGAGGTCGGCGGGCTGGTGGCCCTGCGCCACGCGGATGAGCGTGCGGTTGCATTCCCATAGCGGACTCTTGCAGAAGCGATTGAGCATGACAATCCCCTCTCAACGCCTAACTCCTAAATTGTTAAAACGCTAGCAGTTCCATGTTGCGCCACGGCAGCGATTCTGCAAGCGGTGCGCAACGGTTCTCCCGGCGGGCGGCAAGTCCGGCGGCAGGGAAGCGCGGAGAGCACCGCAGGGTATTGTATGTGCCACACATTCGGATCCGATCGTGTGACGCGCGCAGGATGTCACAGTCTTGGACGACGATTGTGTGACGCTGCGCATCCCGCGCGCCCGCGAGCGGGCGGCATGCGGCCTAACGAGAGGAGAGAAGGCCCTTGACCTGGGAAGAAAGCTCGGACGCCAGGTTGTGTGCGACGCCGCCCGCGCTCTCGGCGACGTCGCGCGCGGCGGTGGCGGCATCGCCCAGGGCATCCGTAATCCCGCCAAGGTCGATGCCCCCATCGGCACCGGAGTCCGTGCCCTCGGCGGCCCCTGGGCCGCCGGACCCCGCGACACCGGTCGTGGTGCTTGTCGTGGTCGTACCCGAGGCGGGGCCACTCGAGCCCGCTTTGCCCGAGACGCCCGGGGTCGCACTCGACACGGCGTCGCCCACGCAGCTCGACACAACCGCAAAGACGATGAGGGCCACAAGCGCTCCTACCAGCACAAGCGTGATGCGCTTGAGATTGGGGCCTCTGCGCGGACCCCGACCGCCGGTACCGACGGCCCCGGCGCGTCCATAGCCGTAGTAGCTCGTCTGCGAGGGCGAGGGCGCGGGCGCGGCATCGGTGCCCATCGCGTGCGTATCAAAGTCCCCGTCCATATGTCCCTACTCAAACCCGTCGATGTCGGGCGCGTCGCCCTCCCACGCGGCGAGGCAGGCGTCAAGGCCGCGCTCGACGGCCTCACGGTCCATGTGACGGCCAATCACGCAGAGGCGCACCATGCGGTCGCCCACCGTGGGATCCCAGTCGCGGCGCAGCTCGGGCACCTCGGCCAAGGCACGCTTAAGCTCGTCGTCCGGCATGAGCGCGGCCCATCGGCCGTTCTCGGTGAGCGTGAACTGCTTGCCGGCCTGCTCGAAGACGTAGCACATGTCCGGGTCGCTGTTGACCCACACAAGGCCCTTGGCACGGATCACGGACTCTGGCCAGCCGTTCACAAACTCGGAGAGGGCACGGTAGTCAAAGGGCTGGCGGCGCTGGTAGACAAAGGTGGAGACGTCGTACTCCAGGACCTCGGGGTTCTCGTGCTCCTCGGGGTGCTCCATGGCGTCGACCCACGCGGCCGAGCCGTACGCCTCGTCAAAGCTGAAGCGCCCCGTGTTGAGCAGCTCGTCCATGGGGACGTTTGCGTTCACGGCCTTGACGATGCGCGCGTCGTGCTGCAGGCCGCGCACGATGGCCTCCAGCTCGGCCACCTGACCGGGCGTCACGCAGTCGCACTTGTTGAGCACGAGCGTGGAGCAGAACTCGATCTGCTGGATGAGGAGGCTCTCGACGTCGTCCTCCTCGATGTCATCGGCGAGAAGGGCGCGGCCGCCGCTGAACTCGTCGTACATGCGGGCGCAGTCCACCACGGCCACGATGTTGTCCAGGTCGAGCGGCAAGGTGCCGCCTTTGGTCTGGTCGCAGATGGACGAGATGGTATACGCGATGGGGATGGGCTCGCAGATGCCCGAGGCCTCGATGATGATGTAGTCGAAGTCCCCGGTGCGGGCGATGGCGCCGAGCTGCCGCGCCAGGTCGGAGGAGAGCGTGCAGCAGATGCAACCGTTGCTCATGGGGATGAGGCTGTCCGTGGCGGCCAGGCCGCCGCTCTTGATGAGGCTCGCGTCGACGTTGATCTCGCCGATGTCGTTCACGATGACGGCGGCGCGGATGCCCTCGTCGTTGGCAAGGATGTGGTTGACGAGCGTGGTCTTGCCCGCCCCCAGGTAGCCGGTGAGCAGGACGATCTTGACCGGAGCCGTAGGTGCCGTGGTTGCCGTGGGCATGCGCGCCCCCTTCTGCCGGCGCTCGGGCGCAGGCGACGAATCTTGAGAACCCGACGAGTCTAGGGCATGCGTGTGGTGAGATTGCGGGGCCGGGGGAGCCGCGGCGGCGGGCAGGTGCGGGCCCGGGGCGGCGGGCCGGGGGGCGGGCAGGCGCGTGAGCCGAGGGGCACCATCCGCGCCATCCGCGCCCTCACAGCGCGTAGCAGTCGTAGCGTATGGCCTTGCCAGACACGACGTAACTGGGCCTCTCGCCCGCAAGCCACGGCCCCTTGGCCGGGCGCTTCACCACAATGCGGCGCGGGCCGGCCGCGCGGGCGGCGTCCATGAGGCCCCGCTCGTCATCGCAGGGGCGCTCGAGGCGCTGGATGAGCTGTAGCTTCTTCTTGACGGCAGCGCTCTTGCGGCGCTCGGGGAACATGGGGTCGAGAAGGACCACGTCGGGCGAGAGGCTCAGCGCAGGCAGTGCCGCCACGGAGTCCTCGCCTCGAAGTTCCATGCGCGAGGCCGCCTCGGCCAGCGCCGGGTCTGCCGCCGCGCGCGCAAGCGCGTCCCCCAGAAGCGCGCAGATCACGGGATCGCGCTCGAAGAGCGTCACCGAGAAGCCCGCCGCGGCCAGCAGCAGCGAGTCCTCCCCCATCCCGGCCGTCGCGTCCACGGCCGAAAGCGGGCTCGCGGGCCCGCGGATGCGCGACGCACGAACCACCAGCTCGCGGCTGAGGTTGCCGGGGCGCAGGCGCGCCGCCATGCGCGAGAGGTCCGCGTCAAGCGACATCCCGTCACCTACGAGCGAAAGGCCCCTCTCGCCCACAAGGAGGCAGAGGCCTCCCGCGTCCCGCGCGGTGCCATATGGCGCCACCGGCACGCCGATGCGCTCCGCGAGCGCATGCGCCCGCGAGCCGTCCCCGCCGGGAGCAACCTCTACGACCAGGCCCTCCATCGCCGCCTATGCCCCGTACAGCCCGCGCATGGAGTACCAGCCGTCATGCTCGTCCACCGCGAGCGGCACCTCGAAGAGGTCGGAGAGGACCCTGTCGCTGAGGATCGCCTCCTTGGGGCCGTCGGCGAAGATGGCCGCGCCCTTGATGAGCATCACGCGCCCGATGGCCGGGATGATGTCCTCGGGGTAGTGCGTGACCAGGATGATCGAGCGGCCCTCGGCGGCAAGCGTGCTCATGGTCTCGCGCACGTGGTACATGCCCTCGGGGTCGAGGCCGGTACACGGCTCGTCAAAGACGAGCACCTGCGGGTCGCGGATGAGCTCGCGCGCCACCAGGACGCGGCGGGCCTGGCCGGTCGAGAGGGTCATCACGTCGCGCCCGGCAACCTCGGGGATGCCCAGGCGCTCCAGCGCGTCGAGCGCAAGCTGACGGTCGCACGAGGTGACCTCGACCTGCTTGGGCAGGCCCAGGGTGCCGAAGAGACCGCCCACCACGATGTCGGCGGACGGCAAATGCACACGGATCTGCTCGTGCATGGTGGAGCTCACCACGCCGAGAGCGCGGCGCACGTCGGTGAGCTGCGGGCGCGGGTTGCCGCGGAAGCGCACGGGAGGCTCGTCTCGGTAGAGCGGGAAGACCTCTCTGGTGAGGAGCTGTATGAACGTGGACTTGCCCGCGCCGTTGGGGCCGAGAAGCGCCACGTGCTCGCCCTCGTGCAGCATGAAGTCGTCCACGTGAAGGATGGTCTTGCTCGCCCTCACCACGCTCGCGTCGTGGATGGCAAAGAGCGGCGTCGTGCCACCGGCGTTGTTCTCGCGCTGCATGCGGTCTCGTCTCCCTTGATGTTACTTCTCGCAAACGCACCGCCACCTGGCGGGTCGCGAAGACCTACTATAGGCAATGCGCGCACGTTCGCGGCAGGTTGGCGACGTGCCGTAACACACCCACACGTCATTCGCGCAGATAGGGGTCACATGCCAGAGATGCTCACGCTCGAGGCGTTCGAGGAGGCCTCCGAGAAGGTCAAGGAGGTCACGCTCGAGACCAAGCTCGTGGAGAGCCCGTACCTCTCGGCGGCGACCGGCAACCGCATGTGGCTCAAGCCCGAGAACATGCAGCGCACCGGTGCCTACAAGCTGCGCGGCGCGTATTACAAGATCTCGAAGCTCTCCCAGGAGGAGCTTGACCGCGGCGTGATCACCGCGAGCGCCGGCAACCACGCCCAGGGCGTCGCCTACGCCGCCACGCACGCGGGGGCGCGCTCCATCGTGGTGATGCCCACCACCACGCCGCTCATCAAGGTCGAGCGCACCAAGGGCTACGGCGCCGAGGTCATCCTCTACGGCGACGTCTTTGACGACGCCAAGCAGCGCGCCGTGGAGCTGGCCGAGGAGCAGGGCCTCACCTACATCCCGCCCTTCAACGACACCACGGTGGCCACCGGCCAGGGCACCATCGCCATGGAGATCGTCCAGGAGCTCCCGCTGGTCGACACCATCCTCGTGCCCGTGGGCGGCGGCGGCCTTGCCTGCGGCGTCTCGACCTTCGCCAAGCTCTACAACCCCAAGATCCGCGTCGTCGGCGTGGAGCCCGCCGGCGCGGCGAGCCTCACGGCGGCGCTCGGGGCCGGCCATGTGGTCAAGCTCCCCAGCGCCAACACCATCGCCGACGGCACGGCCGTGCTCGAGGTGGGCGACAAGGTCTTCCCGTACCTGCAACAGAACCTCGACGACGTCATCTGCGTGGACGACGACGAGCTGGTCGTATCGTTCCTCGACATGGTCGAGAATCACAAGATGATCGTCGAGAACTCCGGCCTGCTCACGGTGGCGGCCGCCAAGCACCTGCCCGCCGAGGGCAAGCGCGTGGCATGCATCCTCTCGGGCGGCAACATGGACGTGATCACCATGTCGAGCGTGGTGCAGCACGGCCTCATCCAGCGCGGCCGCATCTTCACCGTGAGCGTGCTGCTCCCAGACCGCCCGGGCATGCTGGTGCGCGTGGCCGGCGTCATCGCCGAGCAGAGCGGCAACGTGATCAAGCTCGAGCACAACCAGTTCGTCTCCACCAACAGGAACGCGGCGGTCGAGCTGCGCGTGACCATCGAGGCCTACGGCGAGGAGCACAAGGCGCAGATCGTGGGGGCCATCCGCGAGGCGGGCTTTGACCCCACGCTGGTGCAGGCGTCGCTGTAGGCGCGGTCGGCGGGGACGCCCGCGCCCGCTCCTGCGCGTCCGCTCTCGCTGCTGAGGCAACGCGCCTGCCGCCGCCGGCGGAGCGCGGGCGCGCAACCGCCGACGGCGGTGACGGCGGCCCCTACAGGTACTCCACGACCTTGTCGCCCATTGCGACGGTGCCCAGCACGTGGTCGGCCGGCGTGGCGTCGTCGGCGATGTCGGCCGTGCGCCAGCCATCATCCAGCGCCGAGCGCACGGCGCTGACAATCCAGTCGGCCTCGTCGTCCATCTGGAAGCTGTAGCGAAGCATCAGCTCCACGGAGAGGATCTGTGCCAGCGGGTTGGCTATGCCTTTGCCGGCGATGTCTGGTGCGGAGCCATGGCTCGGCTCGTAGAGCGCCGTGCCCGAGCCCAGCGACGCGGAGGCGAGCATGCCGAGAGAGCCCGTAAGCATGGAGGCCTCGTCCGAGAGGATGTCGCCGAAGGTGTTCTCGGTCACAATGACGTCGAACTGCGCGGGGTTGGCCACCAGCTGCATGGCGGCGTTGTCCACGTAGAGGTCCTCCGCGCGCACGTCCGGGTACTCGGCGGCAATCGCATGGGTGATCTCGCGCCACATGCGGGAGGTCTCGAGGACGTTTGCCTTGTCGACGGAGTGGACCACGCCTCGGCGTCGGCGTGCGGCTTCAAACGCCCAGCGCACTACACGGTCGACCTCGTACTCGGAGTACTCCATGGCGTCGGAGGCAAACCCGCCCTTGCCGCCGCCCACGCCCGCACCCTCGACGTCCCACTCGCGACGGTGCTCGCCAAAGTAGAGGCCGCCCGTAAGCTCGCGAACTATCACCAGGTCAACGCCTTCGAGGAGCTCGGGCCGCAGCGGCGAGGCGTCGCGCAGCGCGTCGAACATGCGCACGGGGCGCAGGTTGAGGTAGAGTCCCAGCCCCTTGCGGATGGCGAGAAGCCCCTGCTCCGGGCGGGGCTTGCCGGCATCGGTGTTGGTCCACTTGGGCCCACCCACGGCAGCGAGCAAGACGGCGTCCGAGGCACGTGCGGCAAGAAGGGTCTCCTCCGGGAGCGCCGTGGGGTTCTCCGTGCCCTCGGTCGCGTCGATGGCCGCGCCGCCGATGAGGTGATCCTCGCAGACAAAGTCCACATTGGCGCGGGTGCCCACAGCGGCCAGCACCTTCTTGCCCTCCGCCATGATCTCGGGGCCAATGCCGTCGCCCGGCAGCGTGCAGATGCGATAGGTTGCCCTGGCCATGGCTACTCGCCCCCCCTTCTCGGCAAGCACGCGCTTGGTGCGCGCGACAAGCCCGCCCTCGTTGATGATGTCCTGGATGAACGGCGGGAACGGCTGCGCGTGGAAGACGGTGCCTGTGGTCTCGTCCGTGATGGTGCCGGCGTCGGCGTCGACGCTCACCACGTCGCCGTCGGAGATGGCGCCTGCGGCCTCGGGGCACTCCAGGATGGGGAGGCCCATGTTGATCGAGTTGCGGTAGAAGATGCGTGCGAAGCTCTTGGCGATGACGCACGAGACGCCGGCGGCCTTGATGGCCACAGGTGCGTGCTCGCGCGACGAGCCACAGCCAAAGTTCTCGTCGGCCACGATGATGTCGCCCGGCCTCACACGAGACACGAAGGTCTCATCGAGGTCCTCGAGGCAGTGCTTGGCGAGTTCGGCGGGGTCGGAGGTGTTGAGGTAGCGAGCGGGAATGATGACGTCGGTGTCTATGTCTCTGCCGTAGCGAAAGACGGTTCCTCTAAACTGCATGGGTTTCCTTTCTAAGAGGGAGGCCGACCACCCTTGCCTCCCCGCATCGGACAGTCCTCGCCGCAAGAAACGCGGCTGCGGAACTCGCTGGGCGGCAAGGGTGGCCGCCGTCCCGCGTTCGAAACGATACACGGGCGAGAGGAACCGCCTTTCGCGTCAGAGCCCTGACGGAACCTCCACCCCTGAAGAGCAAAAGAAGACAAGAGCGCGGCCGGTGGGGCACCCGTGGCCGGCTGCGGTCGCAGCCGCCACGACCCGCAGGTGGTTGGACGGGTCGCTTTGTCGCTGCGCGAGTTCTTGGCGAAGCCAAGCTGTCTGAGCGCAGCGGCAACGCGCCCCGCCCACACCCCTACAAGTCAGACGGCAGCGCGATGTGGCCGGCCACGGCCGACGCGGCGCAGACGGCCGGGCTCGCCAGGTAGACCTCGGAGGTGGGGTCGCCCATGCGGCCGACGAAGTTGCGGTTGGTCGAGCTCACGCACCTCTCGCCTGCCGCCAGGATGCCCATGTAGCCGCCCAGGCAGGGCCCGCAGGTGGGGGTGCTCACCACGCAGTGCGCGCCGATGAAGACGTCCATGAGGCCCTCGCGTACGCACTGCAGCCACACGGCCTGCGTCGCGGGAATCACGATGCAGCGAACGCCGTCGGCCACGGTGCGCCCGCGAAGCACCTCGGCGGCCGCGCGCATGTCCTCGATGCGACCGTTGGTGCAGGAACCAATGACGGCCTGGTCAATGGCTATATCGCGGCTCTCGGCCACGGGGTGGGTGTTGCTCGGCAGGTGCGGCCAGGAGACACACGGCACGATGTCCGCCGCATCGATCTTGATGACCTGCCTGTAGGTGGCGTCCGGGTCGGGGTGATACTCGGTGTACGGACGCTCGGCGCGGCCGGCAAGCCAAGCGCGTGCGGTGTCGTCCACCTCGAAGAGGCCCGCCTTGCCGCCGGCCTCGATGGCCATGTTGGCGATGGTGAGGCGTCCCTCCACCGAGAGGTCGCGGATGGTCGAGCCCGCGAACTCCATCGCGCAGTAGAGCGCGCCGTCCACGCCGATCTTGCCGATCACGTACAGGATGACGTCCTTGGCGCTGGCGCCTTGGGGCAACTTGCCGTCCACGACGATGCGGATGGTCTCGGGCACCTTGAACCAGGCGCGCCCGGTGGCCATGCCCACGCCGGCGTCGGTGGAGCCCACGCCCGTGGAGAACGCCCCTATGCCGCCATAGGTGCAGGTGTGCGAGTCCGCGCCGATCACAAGGTCACCCGGCACCACAATGCCCTGCTCTGGCAGAAGGGCGTGCTCGATGCCCATGCAGCCCTGCTCAAAGTAGTGCGTAATGCCTGTCTCGTGCGCAAAGTCGCGCGTGATCTTGGTCTGCTCGGCGCTCTTGATGTCCTTGTTGGGACTGTAGTGGTCGGGGACAAGGCAGATTTTGTCGCGGTCGAAGACGCCCGCGCCTATCTCGCGCACGATCCGGATGGCAATGGGGGCCGTGATGTCGTTGGCGAGCACGAGGTCGAGGTCGCACTCGATGAGCTGGCCGGGCACCACCTCGTCAAGGCCCGCGTGGGCGGCGAGGATCTTCTCGGCCAGGGTCTGCGGACGTGCCATTTACCTGCCCTCCTTTGAGCGTGCGGTCTGGATCATGCGGTTGATGGCGTTGATGTAGGCCTTGGCGCTGGAGACCACGATATCGTTGTCGGCACCGCGACCGGTGTAGACCTTGCCATCCTCGGCGGTGATGCGCACCGTGACCTCGCCAATGGCGTCGATGCCGCGCGTGATGGCCTTGACCGAGAACTCCGTGAGGTCGCCGCGAACGGCAACCACCTGGTCGACGGCTTTGTATGCCGCGTCGACGGGGCCGGCGCCGGTTGCGCACACGACGTGCCTCACGCCCTGCTCGTCCGCAATGGTCGCCGTGGCGGTGGGCACCAGTGGGTCGCCGCAGGAGACCTGCAGGGCGTCCAGGGTGTAGACGGCTGTGACCTCGCGCTGGCGCTCCTGCACCATGGACTCCAGGTCCTCGTCGTAGACCTCCTTCTTCTGGTCGGCAATCTCCAGAAAGCGGTTGTATATCTCGTCGAACTCGTCGTCCTTGAAGGAGTAGCCCAGCTCGGCCAGGCGGTGGCGCAGCGCGGCGTGGCCGGAGCGCGCAGAGAGGATGATCTCGGAGCCGGCGGCACCCACGTCCGCGGGGTCGATGATCTCGTAGGTGTCGCGCGACTTGAGCACGCCGTCCTGGTGGATGCCGGAGCTGTGCGCGAAGGCGTTGGCACCCACGATGGCCTTGTTGGCCTGCACGCCCATGCCGGTGATGCGGCTCACCAGGTGGCTCGCGCGCGTGAGCTCGCGGGTGTTGATGTCGGTGTGGGCGTCAAGCTCGTCGCCGTGCATCTTGATGGCCATGACGACCTCCTCGAGCGCGGTGTTGCCGGCGCGCTCGCCCAGGCCGTTGATGGTGCATTCGATCTGCGTGGCGCCATATCTGACGCCGGCGAGGGCAAGTGCAGTGGCCATGCCCAGGTCGTTGTGGGTGTGGACGCTGATGGTGACGTTCTCGATCCCACGCACGTTATCGGCCAGCCCCTTGATGCGCGCGCCAAAGGCATCTGGCATCTGATAGCCGGTGGTATCCGGAATGTTGACCACGGTCGCGCCCGCATCGACAGCGGCCTGGATCACGCGCTCCAAAAACTTCTGGTCCGCACGACCCGCGTCCTCGGCGTAGAACTCAACGTCCTCGACGTAGCGCTTGGCGTACCTCACGCAGTGGATGGCCCGCTCGACGCACTCGTCCTCGGTGATGCGGAGCTTCTCGCGCAGGTGTTGCGGAGAGACGCCCAGGCCCGTGTGGATGCGCGGGCGCTTGGCGGTCTTCAGCGCCTCGGCCGCGCGGTCGATATCCTTGTCGACGGCGCGCGTGAGGCCAACGACCACGGCGTCGTCGCCAGCAAGGCGGCCTATCTCCTGGACCGAGCGGAAGTCGCCCGGAGACGAGATGGGAAAGCCCGCCTCGATGACGTCAACGTGCAGGCGAAGCAGCTGCTGCGCGATGACGAGCTTCTCCTCGGTGTTCATGGATGCGCCGGGCGACTGCTCGCCGTCGCGCAACGTGGTGTCGAAGATGGCGATCTTGCGGGTCACTGCTACCTCCAATAGACATGGGCCTAGGACCTGGCACCGGGCTGCCTTGGGATGGTGGCATGACACAACACGACCCAGCCGCCGCTATCCCAAGGGGGACGCGAACGCAAGCTGGGCCTGATGATGCCTGCTGGACCTCGGGCCTAGCGTGCGCTCGCGCACATAAGCTCTAGGCCGAGTAGATCGAGAGCGGAAAGGTCAACGGACAGCCCCTGGCAATGCATGTGCATGTCCTCTCCCTTCCCAGCCGCGGCTGCGGTGTGCAGCCGATTGCGGCTACTTTGCCACAGCCGCAAGTCGGAAGTCCTGGAGTTCTGAGAGCGGTAGCCTAACGGAAACATTGCGAGGACGTCTCGCGCGGCGGACTTCGCACGGCCCGCCATACCGAGGAATTGCTTTAGATCGCTCTTCTCCCCGCATAAAATGCCTTTATCGAACGGGGTTTCGCGAGCTCATGCACAAACACGCTCTATCGAACATGGCCTCGAATGGCGCGACATCAGGCATCAAACTACATATGTAAATTTTTTGCATATTCTACTGCATATTTCCATTATTTTGCAAATATAGTTAGATTGTTGATAACGAGCTCCGAAAAGCCCTGTTCGATGGAGCGATTTTGTGCAGCTGCGCCACCTCTGGAGCGCAGAGTCCGTCTCGCCATCTCCTCGGAATTCGATTGCCACGCAATCTGCTGCGGAGATATCACATAGCCCGCTCTTCTGCTCTGGGCCACCACGCGGCAGCGCCCGGAGCCGTCCGCCGCCGACACCGGCGGCGCTACAGCCCCAGCCCGGCGGCACCCCTCGTGCGGAAGAGCTCTATCATCTCGCCGGTAAGGCTCGCATGGTCGTTGGCACGCTCAAGCGGGATCTCGTCCGGCGCAAACCAGCGCGCCTCGGCAAGCTCCTGGTGGTCCGTGCGGATGCGCCGACTCCCGTCCACGTGGCACCAGAACCCCATAAGCAGCGTGTCCGAGAAGGGCCAGGGCTGGCTCTTGTAGAAGCGCAGGTCGCGCACACGCAGTCCCACCTCCTCCATGACCTCACGGCGCACGGTGTCTTCCACGGGCTCTCCGATCTCGGTAAAGCCGGCGACGAGCGCCCACAGCTTGGGCGAGCGTCCCTGGTAGCGCGTGAGCACAACCCGCTCGCCATCCGTCACGGCAGCAATCACGCCCGGCTGTATCTTGGGATAGACGATCCTGGCGCAGTTGGGGCACACAATCTCGCGGCTACGCGGCGCAAGCTCCATGTCGTGCCCGCAGCGCGAGCAGAACCTGTTGTCCCGGTACCACGCCGCAAGCTGGGAGCCCACGGCCGTGGCGAACGCAAGGTCAGAAGGCCCAACGCCACGAAGCCACCCCACGCGCTCGTAGGTGAAGCCCGTCGGCATAGCGACCTTTTCGTCCAGCGCGAGGAAGAAGTCGTTCTCGCCGATGCGGAAAAGGTAGACGGTGCGCTCGGGCTGCGTGGGGTAATCCGCCAGGTGCGGCAGCCCGATCGTCTCGCCCGAGGAGAACTCATCGGCGACGCGCTCGCCGATGGCCACCACGCGCACGAGCGCAGAGCGTTCGCGGTAGTGCAGCACGTAGCTCTCGGTCCGGGCTTCCTTGGGTTCGAAGTGGTTGTCAAACCGCCTGCCCGTCTCTTGGATCACATCCACTCCCCTCTGATGAGACAAAGGGGCAGTCCCCTTGTCTCCTGTACAATGGGCGTCGAAATATCACCGCCATGCACCCATCCCGCGGAGGTGCCCATGACAGACTACATCCTCGTCACCGAGACCGGCTCTGACATCCACGAGGAGACCGCCCGCCGCCACGGCATCCTGGTGGTCCCCATGCACGTGAACTTTGGCGACATCTCCCGCGATGACGACACCTTCCCACCGGAGGAGCTGTACGAATACTACAAGGCCTCGGGGAAGCTCCCCCAGACCTCTGGCTGCGTGCCCGCCGACTTCACCAAGGCCTTCGACCGCATCCACGAGAAGTACCCCACCGCCAAGATCCTCTACCTTGCCTACTCCGCCGCAACCACGGTCTCCTACCGCAGTGCGCATCTGGCCGCCGAGGGCCGCGACTATGTGACCATGGTGGACACCAAGTCCGTCTCTAGTGCGCTGCGCCTTGTGGTCACCAACGTAGCCCGCATGATGGAGGTCAACCCCGATGCCACGGAAGACGAGGTAAAGGCCTTTGTGGAGGGCCAGGTGCGTCGCATCCGCTTTGCCTTCATCCCGGGCGACCTTGAGTACCTGCGTGCGGGCGGCCGCCTCTCCAACGTGGCGTTCCTCGGGGCCACGCTTTTGCGCATCAAGCCCACGGTCGAGGTGCTTGACGGCAAGCTCGTGGCCACGAAGAAGCGTCGCGGCGCCATGGTCAGGTGCGTGGGCCAGCTCGTCGAGGAGTTCGTGAGCCGCGAGCCCATGGATCTCTCGCGTGTGAACCTCACCTACACAGTGGGCGGCGCGCCCGACCCCATCATCCGCGCGGTGGTCGAGAAGATCCTGCGCGACCACGGGGCGCAGGAGATCGAGTGGGTCAAGTCCGGATGCGTGATAGCGACCCACGGTGGCCCAGGTGCCTTCGGCATCGCGGCGGTGGCGGCCGAGTAGGGCGCACCTTCCGGCCCGCCCGGCCCCAGCCACGGGCACCGCCAACCCCGCGCCCCCGCTCCCGGCCCCCGCGCAGCCGGCGGTGCCGCAAGCCGCCGCTGGCCCGCGTCGCGCCCCGCTCACGCGCGCCGCGACGGGGCCCTCCTCGCCAGCGTGGGCCCAAGCTCGCTTGCAAGCACGGCCACAAAGATGAGGGCGAAGCCCGCCACCAAGCGCGGCGTGAGCCGCTCGCCATAGAAGAGCACGCTCGCCGCCACGGCAAAGACGCTCTCGAGGGAGAGCAGAAGCGACGCCTGCGCCGGCGGGACCACAACCTGCGCCGCGTTCTGGATTGCGCTGCACGCGCATGAGGCGAGCACCACCATATACGCGAGCGACCACCAAAACGAGCCGTCCAGGCTCGCAAAATCTACCTGAGGCTCACCCAGGGCGAGCGAGAAAACCCAGCAGATCGCGCAGGTCACGGTCATCTGGACCACCGTGAGCGTCATCACGTCGTGAGCGCTCGCGAACCTGGCCACGCACACGATCTGCGCGGCATAGAGCAGGGCGGAGAGGAGCGTGAGCCGCTCGCCCATGCCCAAGGACGGCACGAGGTCGTCACCCAGCGAGATGAGGCCAACACCAAGCACGCACGGCCCTGCCGCCAGAAGCACCATGGCGCCCGGCCGCCGCCGCGCCACGATCCAGTTCACGAATGGCACCAGCACGCAGTAGATGGCGGTGAGAAATGCGTTCCTGCCGGGCGTGGTGTATGTGAGGCCCACGTTCTGCACCGCATAGGCCGCGCCCGCGAGCACGCCCAGGATGCCCCCGGCAAAAAGGTGGCTCCAGTCGAGGCTGTCACGCAGGCGCCGCCAGCACACGGCGCCAAGGAGCAGCGAGGCGAGAAGGAACCTCAGCGCCATGAGCGAGCAGGCGGGCACCGCATCGAGCGACCCCTTGATCACGACGAAGGAGCCTCCCCAGAGCAGGGCGCAGCCGGTGAGGGCCAGCTTCCAGGCCCACATGGGTATGTCTCGCGCGTTTGGCATGCGGGCGATTATACGACCCGAGAACGGTCCCGCGCCGCAGGCGCAGGGATTTTTCCCTCACTCGCCTTCGCAACCCCGCGCATGCCGTAAACTTGAAAGCGCTGGAGGATTCCGGCACCAGAGCTCTTGCCGGCACGGCCGGCAACGATCGCGTCGGTGCAAGGGGCACCGACGAGGGAGTTCGGAGAGGAGAACACATGCAGTATTCGGCAGAAGTGGAGCGCATGTGCCCGGTTGCCAAGGGTGCATACCACGGACCGGCGCCCATCCCCGAGGAGGGCAAGTGGGTCCAGGCCAAGGAGATCGCTGACATCTCCGGCTACACCCACGGCGTTGGTTGGTGCGCCCCGCAGCAGGGTGCCTGCAAGCTCAGCCTCAACGTCAAGAACGGCGTCATTGAGGAGTGCCTCATCGAGACCATCGGCTGCTCGGGCATGACGCACTCCGCCGCCATGGCCGCCGAGATCCTCCCCAAGAAGACCATCCTCGAGGCCCTGAACACCGACCTCGTGTGCGACGCCATCAACGTCGCCATGCGCGAGCTGTTCCTGCAGATCGTCTACGGCCGCAGCCAGACCGCCTTCTCAGAGGACGGCCTGCCCGTGGGCACCGGCCTCGACGACCTTGGCAAGGGCCTGCGCTCCATGGTGGGCACCATGTACGGCACCGCCGCCAAGGGCGCACGTTACCTCGAGCTCACCCAGGGCTACGTCACCCGCATGGCCATCAACAAGAACGACGAGATCGTGGGCTTCGAGTTCCTCAACCTCGGCAAGTTCACCGATGCGGTCAAGGCCGGCGTCGACCCCGCGCAGGCCGTCCAGAAGGCCATGGGCCACTACGGCCAGTGGGACCAGGCTGTGAAGTTCATCGATCCCCGCACCGACGAGGAGACCCACAGCACCGAGTCCACGTTCCCCGTCCACGAGTAACTCCGATAAGAGAGAAGGAGGTACAGCACATGGCCATCACGTTCGAAGGCTACGAGCGCCGCATCGCCCAGATCGACAAGGCGTGCGAGCAGTACGGCATCAAGGACCTCGAGGAGGCCCTCAAGCTCTGCTGCGACCGTGGCTTCAACCCCTATGACATCACCGCCAACATCCAGTCCATCGCGTTCGAGAACGCAAAGTGGGCCTATACCCTGGGCTGCGCCATCGCGCTGAAGAAAGCCGAGAAGGGCGGCCTCACCACGGCCTCCGAGGCCGCTGCCGCCATCGGCGAGGGCCTGCAGGCCTTCTGCGTCCCCGGCTCCGTCGCCGACGACCGCAAGGTAGGCCTTGGTCACGGCAACCTGGGCGCCATGCTTCTCGGCGAGGACACCGAGTGCTTCGCGTTTTTGGCCGGCCACGAGTCCTTCGCCGCCGCCGAGGGCGCCATCGGCATCGCCAACAACGCCAACAAGGCCCGCAAGAAACCGCTCCGCGTCATCCTGAACGGCCTCGGCAAGGACGCCGCCCAGATCATCGCCCGCATCAACGGCTTCACCTACGTGAGGACGCAGTTCGACTACTACACGAGCGAGCTCAAGGTCGTCGAGACGATCCCCTACTCCGACGGCCCGCGCGCCAAGGTCAACTGCTACGGTGCCGACGACGTCCGCGAGGGCGTTGCCGTCATGTGGCACGAGAACGTCGACATCTCGATCACCGGCAACTCCACCAACCCCACGCGCTTCCAGCACCCCGTTGCGGGCACCTACTTCAAGGAGCGCGTGCTTGCCGGCAAGAAGTACTTCTCCGTGGCGTCGGGCGGCGGCACCGGCCGCACCCTGCACCCGGACAACATGGCTGCCGGCCCCGCCTCCTACGGCATGACCGACACCATGGGTCGCATGCACTCCAGCGCCCAGTTCGCCGGCTCCAGCTCCGTGCCCGCGCACGTCGACATGATGGGCCTCATCGGCATGGGCAACAACCCCATGGTCGGCTGCACCGTGGCGTGCGCCGTCGCCGTCGAGGAGTCGCTCAAGAAGTAGGCTCGCGCCCCCGGCACCGCCTGCTCTGACCGGGACCGCCACCTTGGAGTGGCGGTCCTTTTTGGCAGGAGGGGCCGCCGACGGGGTTCGGCACCGTGCGCGATCCTGAGACATGCACCGCTATACTTTGCTCGAACGCATTTGTCCACCGACGGAGGAACCATGCACCCTTGCGCCCTTTGCTGCTGCTCGACCGCCGACGTATCCGAGGAGTTCCTGAGATCGAGGGACATCCGCTACGTCTACTTCAACTACCAGCTCGACGGCATCCCCTGCAAGGATGACTTTGGCAGAACCCACACGCCGCGGGACCTCTACGCCCGCATGCTTGCGGGTGCCGAGGCAAAGACGTCGCAGGTGAGCGTCGGCGAGTACATGGAGTTCTGGAGGCCGCTGCTCGAGGCGGGGCAGGACGTGCTGCATGTGACGCTCTCCTCGGGCATATCAGGCACGTACAACTCCGCCTGCGCGGCGCGAGACCAGCTCGCTCGGGAGTTCCCTGACCGCAGGCTCATCGTCGTGGACTCGCTCTGCGCCTCGGCGGGCTACGGCCTGCTCATGGACCGGCTCGCGGACCTTCGTGACGGCGGCATGGGGATAGTCGAGCTTGCCGCATGGGCCAAGAGCCACAGGCTGGAGGTGCAGCACTGGTTCTTCTCGTCGGACCTCACGTTCTTCATCCGGGGAGGCCGCATCTCGAAGGCGGCGGGGCTGGTGGGCGGCCTCCTTAGGATCTGCCCCATCATGCGCGTCCAGCCGGATGGCAGCCTTGCCGTGGTGGAGAAGGTCCGCACGAAGCACAGGGCCGAGAGGCGCGTCGTAAAGATCATGCATGAGCTCGCGCAAGGCGGCAGCGACTACGCGCACCGCGTGTTCATCAGCAACTCCGACTGCCTTGCGGACGCCACGGCCGTCTCGGACCTCATAGAGGCGGAGTTCCCCAAGATGGACGGCCGCGTGCGCCACTTCGACATAGGCGCCACCATCGGCTGTCACACCGGCCCCGGCACCGTGGCGCTCTTCTTCTGGGGCAAGCCGCGCGAGTAGGACGAGAGAAACCCATGCCCTTCCTGCTTAGCAGCGGCCGCCAGACCAAGGGCACGCCCGCCGCGACCCGGGCCATCCCGCCGGGACCGGTGGGACCGGTGGCCGCGCATGCGCGGCCCAAGCGAATGGGTACCCGTGAGCGAACCCATAGGCCGGGGCGTGATGACCTGGGGCTGGGCACCTAAGCCTGCCACTGCCACGAGCCTGGCGTGCGAGGCCGCCTATCGCCCCGCGCCCTCTTGGGCAAGTGCGAGCAGACGCCGATAGAGGTCGTGCTCCTCGGGCGTGTCGATGCTCGAGCGAAGCTCCACGCTGCCCGCCTGCGAGCTGGGGGCGAGAAGCCCCGCGGCCTCGAGCCGGCGACGGGTCTCCCGCGCCGCGCCCCTCCCTCCGTCGAAGAGCGGGACGTCACCCACGACCTCGCGAATCTGGTCGCAGATGAGCGGGTAGTGCGTGCAGCCAAGAACCACCGAGTCAACCTTGCCGCGCCAAGGCCCGAGTTGGCGCTCGAGCAGCTCGCGGATCTTAGGCGACGCAGGGTCACCTTGCTCGATGAGGTCCGCCAAGCCCACGCACGGCACCTCGATGACCTCGGATCTAGCGCCCCAGCGGTCCTCGAGGCGCTGGAACTTGCCCAGTCTCAGCGTGGCGGCCGTCGCCATAACCAGGATGCGCCGGTGGCGCGGCGCGAGCGTCGCCGGCTTGAGAGCCGGCTCCACGCCGATCACGGGGATGTCGGGGTACTCGGAGCGCAGCGTCGGCGCAGCGACGGACGTGGCGGTGTTGCAGGCGATGACCAGCGCCTTCGCGCCCTCGTCCACAAGCGAGGAGGCTATTCGTCGCGAGAGGGCGAGGACCTCCTCGAAAGACTTGTCGCCGTAGGGAGCGCGTGCGGAGTCGCCAAAAAAGACGAAGCGCTCGTGCGGAAGCTCGTCCATGAGGCATCCCAGGACGGTGAGGCCGCCCACCCCCGAGTCGAACACCCCCACAAAGCCTGTGCCCTGCTCCGCCATACGATCCCTTCCACGATACCCGCATGGAACAAGTATGCCACTCGCGGCGGCGGAGGTTGTGGCGTAGAGTTATCCGCATTGCAGCCACAAGCGGCCACACCAAGGAGGGCCCATGAGCAACGCAGGCAAGAAGGTCAAGGTACACTACGTCGGCACCCTCGATGACGGCACCAAGTTCGACTCATCCCGCGACCGAGGCGAGCCCCTGGCCTTCACGTGCATGGCCGGCCAGATGATCAAGGGCTTCGACGCCGCCGTCGACCAGATGGCCGTGGGCGAGACGAGAGGCGTCCACATCCCCGCCGCCGAGGCCTATGGCGAGAGGCGCAAGGACCTTGTCCAGACGCTGCCCATTGCCATGATGCCCGGTGCCGAGAGGCTCTCGGTGGGCGACCGCGTGACCCTGGCCTCCCCCTCTGGCCAGCCCTTCCCCGCCCTGGTCGCGGCCAAGGACGACACCAGCATCACCTTCGACCTCAACCACGAGATGGCCGGCAAGGACCTCAACTTCGAGATCGAGCTGCTTGAGGTGGAGGGGTAGCGCCTACTGCAGGCCGGGGATGTGCGGGATCGTCGCGAAGCCGGCCTCGAGCTCCTCGTCGGTGGGGATGTGGTCCTCGAGCTCGCCCTTGTTGTACTTGTCGTAGGCAACCATGTCGAAGTAGCCGGTGCCCGTGAGGCCAAAGAGGATGGTCTTCGCCTCGCCCGTCTCTCGGCACCTCTCGGCCTCGCGGATGGCCTGGAGAATGGCGTGCGAGCTCTCGGGCGCGGGCAGTATGGTCTCGAGCTTTGCGAACTGCTCGGCCGCCGCAAAGACGTCGGTCTGCCTGACGGCCACGGCCTCCATGTAGCCGTCGCGCTTGAGCTTGGAGACGACGGGGCTCATGCCGTGGTAGCGCAGGCCGCCGGCGTGGTCGGGGCTGGGGATGAAGCCGTTGCCCAGCGTATACATCTTACAGAGCGGGCAGGTCTGGCCAGTGTCAGCAAAGTCGTACGCATACACGCCGCGGGTGAGCGACGGGCAGCTCGCGGGCTCCACGCCAACGAAGCGCGTATTGGGGTGGGTGCCGTTCAGCTTGTCGCGCATGAACGGCGCGATGAGGCCAGCAAAGTTGGAGCCGCCGCCGCAGCAGCCGATCACGATGTCCGGGTACTCTCCCAGCTCGGCCAGGGCCTCGTAGGACTCAAGACCAATGACGGACTGGTGCAGCACCACCTGGTTGAGGACGCTGCCCAACTGGTAACGGCCCTTGTTGCCCGGCACGTTGAGCGCGCGCTCCACGGCCTCGGAGATGGCGGTGCCGAGAGAGCCGGTACACTCGGGGTCCGCAGCCAGGACCTTCTTGCCAGCCTCCGTGGTGGGCGAGGGTGACGGCGTGACGCTGGCGCCGAAGGTCTCCATGACGTTTCGGCGGAAGGGCTTCTGCTCGTAGGAGCACTTGACCATGAAGACGTCGAGGTCGAGGCCGAAGTGCGCGGCGGCCTCGGAGAGCGCGGTGCCCCACTGGCCGGCACCGGTCTCGGTGGTGATGTTGGTGATGCCCTCGGCATGCGCGTAGTAGGCCTGAGCCAGGGCGGAGTTCAGTTTGTGTGAGCCCGAGGTGTTGTTGCCCTCGAACTTGTAGTAGATCTTCGCGGGCGTGTCGAGCGCGCGCTCCAGGTTGTACGCTCGGCAGAGCGGGCTGGGACGATAGACCCTGTACATCTCCATAACTGGCTCGGGGATCTGGAAGTACGGCGTGTCATCGTCAAGCTCCTGCCCGCAGAGGGCGCGTGCAAAGACGGGCGCGATGTCGTCCACCGTCGCCACCCTGCCGTTGGGAAGGCGCATGGGGTCGGGCTTCTCGGGCATGTCGGCGCGCAGGTTGTACCAAACGGTGGGAATCTGGTCCTCGCGCAGGTAGATGCGATAGGGGTCCTTGGTTGCGGTCTCTGCTGAGCTCATGGGTCTTCCTTTCTGTTGCCGTGCCCTTGCCATCGATTGCCTGCCTCTCAACGCCTGCGGTACACCTTGCGCATAAGAAGAGGGCCCCGGAACATGTCCGAGGGCCCTCTGTGTGTGCGTATGTGCGCGGGTGGCCGTCGTCAGTCCGGAAGGGAGTCAGTCCTTGTCCACCACCACGCACCGGCGCACGCGCGTGCGCCGAGAAGAGCGATGCTGGCGGAGAGGGACATGGCCGCTTCCTTCCTGTGATTGACGGTGGCAGAAACTCTATCAGACGTTTGTTGCGTCGACGTTACGGTGCGCCCGATTTTATGCCTCGCTCGGCATCTTCCAGGCGCGCTGGTTGGTATGGAGCAGCTTCTCCGCACGCTCGGAGAGGGGCGTGCCCAGGTAGTCACGATAGACGGCCTGAATGGAGGGGTTCTCGTAACTGCGGCGCAGCTTGGCCGTGCGGTCGAGCCCCCACAGCACGTCGCCACGGACGCCCGCGAGCTCCTTGCCGTCGTGGATGGGAAGCCCCCCGCCACCGGAGCAGCCGCCCGGACACGCCATGACCTCGACGAAATCGTAGGACACCTCGCCGCCCTCGAGCGCGCTGAGCAGGCGGGCGGCGTTGCCCAGACCGCTCGCCACGGCAACGCGCAGCGTGGTGCCCGCTATGTCGAAGCTGGCCTCCTTCCAGCCGTCGAGGCCACGCACGTCCCTGAACGCATCGGCATCGCAGTTCTCGCCCGTGACCATGTAGTAGGCCGAACGCAGGGCCGCCTCCATGACGCCGCCCGTGGCACCGAAGATCACGCCGGCGCCCGTGGCCGTGCCAAGCGGCTGGTCGAACTCGGTCTCGGCAAGCGAGAAGACGTCGATGTGCTCGGCACGGATCATGCGGTCGACCTCGCGCACCGTGAGCGAGACGTCCACGTCGGGGTCTCCGCAGGCGTCGTTCATCACCGGGATGTCCACCTCGGACTTCTTGGCCAGGCAGGGCATGATCTCCACGCAGAAGATGCGATGCGGATCGACGCCCAAGAGATCCGCGTAGTAGCTCTTGGCGATGGCGCCAAACATCTGACCGGGCGACTTCGAGGTGGAGAGCTGGTCGGTGAAGCGGGGGTGGCGCGCCTTGCAGTAGCGCACCCAGCCGGGGCAGCAGCTCGTGAACATGGGGAACTGCACGCCCTCGGGATGTTTGAGGTGCTCCACCAGCTCGGACGCCTCCTCCATGATGGTGAGGTCGGCTGAGAAGTCCGTGTCAAAGACGTAGTCAAATCCCATACCCTTGAGCGCGGTGACCAGGCGCTGCGCCGTGGCCCTCTCGCGCGGCAGGCCGAAGGGCTCGCCCCAGGCCGTGCGCACGGCGGGCGCCACCTGCACCACGACGATCTGGTCGGGATCGGCCAGGGCATCGAAGACGCGGTCGGTGTCGTCGCGCTCGCGGAGTGCCCCGGTGGGGCAGTGGGTGATGCACTGCCCGCAGAGGGCGCAGTCGGAGTCCTCGATGAGGCCGCCGCCGCGCACGCCCACGCAGGTGTGGCTCGAGCGGTTGGTGAGGTCCCAGATGCCCTGAAGTCCTGGTCCCAGGGCTGATGGGGCAGGTGCTTGGTGTAGGGCAGGCTCGTGATGCCAAGGTCGTTGGCCACGGTCTGCAGCGTGCAGTTGCCGGAGCGCACGCAGCTCGTACACTCGGAGTCGTGCTGCGAGAGCAAAAACTCCACGTTTGCCTTGCGTGCCATGCGCACCTTGGGACTGTTGGTGCGCACCACCATGCCATCGAGCACGGTGTTGTTGCAGGCGGCAACCAGCTGGTCGACGCCCTCGATCTCAACCATACAGACCCTGCACGCACCGATCTCGTTGATGTCGCGCAGGAAGCATAAGGTTGGAATGTTGATATTTACAGACTTGGCCGCGTCCAGGATTGAGGTGCGCTCCGGGGCCGTGACCTGCTTGCCGTCGATAGTCAGGGTTACCACTGCTCGATCCTCCCCCCACGGAACGCACCAAAGCCAAAGTGGTCGCACCTCAGGCACCTCGATGCCTCCTGGTGAGCCTCTTCCGCGGTGAGCCCGTTCTCGATGAGGTCAAAGTCACGCCTGCGGTCCTCGGCCTCGCGCAGGGTCATCTCGCATCTGGCGCAGCTCGTCTTGCCCTTGAACTGCACGGGCGGCAGCTCCACGTCGAGCGTCACCTGATGGTTGAAGCCCAGGTAGTTGTCGATGTTTCCTGCGGCGACCTTGCCGGCGTTGATGGCGCGGATGACCGTGGCGGGGCCGCTCTGGCAGTCCCCGCCCGAGAAGACGCCCTCCATACCGGGCACGGCGGAGTCCTCCCCCACGTCGATGCGGCCGCGCTTGCAGGGCACGCCCTGCTCCTCGAAGGGGCCGGACTCGATTGCCTGGCCAATGGCCACCACCACGCGCTCGCAGGGGATGACCTCCTCGGGGGCGTCTGCCTGGCGCGGGGCGAAGCGCCCGCGCGAGAGCCCGCCGATGATCTGGCGCTGCACGCGCAGGCCGGTCACGTAGCCGTCCTCGGACTCGATGGCGATGGGCGCGTGGAGCTCGAGGAGCTCGCATCCCTCGGCCTTGGCGCCCGCGATCTCCTCGTCCTGGGCCGTCATGTCGGCGACGCGGCGACGGTAGACGATGGTGACCTTCTTGGCACCCAGGCGCACGGCAGAGCGCGCAACGTCCATGGCCACGTTGCCGCCGCCGATCACGCAGACGCGCTCGTGCGAGAAGTCCGGGCGCACCTCGTCGCCCAGGGCGCGCAGCATCTCGACGGCGGAGAGCACGCCCACCGAATCCTCGCCATCAAGGCCGAGCTTGCGGTCGAGGTGCGCGCCAATGGCCAGATAGACGGCATCGTAGCTGTTGCGGAGCGCAACGAGGTCCTCGACCTTGGTGTCGCGCTTCACCCGGATGCCGCAGTCGAGGATCCACTGGATCTCGGCGTCGAGGCGCTCGTGGGGCAGGCGGTAGTTGGGGATGCCGTAGCGAAGCATGCCGCCCAGCTTGTGGCGCGCCTCGTAGATGGTGACGTCGTGGCCCATGGTCGCCAGGTAGTACGCGCACGAGAGGCCCGCCGGACCGCCGCCCACCACGGCAACGCGCCTGCCGGTCCTCTCGGCCATGTGGGGGCGGTAGTCCGTCTCCATGTGGTCGACGGCGAAGCGCTTGAGCCCGCGGATGTTCATGGGATCGTCGACCATGCCCCGGCGACAATTCATCTCGCAGGGGTGCTCGCAGACGTAGCCGCAGACCAGGGGCAGCGGGTTGTCCTTGCGGATGAGCCGGACGGCATCCGTGTGGCGGCCCGCCTCCACCAGGCTGATGTAACCGGGAATGTCCACGCCCGCCGGGCAGCCGGAGACGCAGGGTACGAGTTGGCTCTGCGTGAAGCCGCAAGCGTGCTTCCGGACGTGGTGCTCAAAGTCGTCGCGGAAGCCGCGGATGGCCGTGAGCGCCATGTCGCCGGCCTCGTAGCCAATGGCGCAGTCGGCCGAGAGGAAGATCGTGCGCGCCGTGCGCTCGATGAGGTCGAGCGTGTGCTCGTCCGCGCGGTTCTCCAAGACGTCATTCAGGAGGTCTGAGAGCGCGCGCAGGCCGACGCGGCAGGGCGTACACTTGCCGCAGCTCTGCGTGGCGCACATGTTGACGTACGCCGCAGTGAACTCCACCGGGCAGGGGGCGAGCGAGCTTACCGCAAGGCGCCGGCCGAGCGCCTCGTGGAGGCCGTCCATGACGGCCTGGGCATCGCTACGCTGCATCACATGAAGCCTAGCCATATGGTCCTCTCCTTGTCGTGGCCATCCGGTCCGGGTCCCCACCCGGCGGACGCATAACCTTTTCAAGTTTCCCGACTGGCGGACCCATGCCAACCGTTAATCCTCAAACGGTAGGAAGAGATGGGTGAACGCTATCATCCATCCCTCAACGGTGCGTTATCATCGCCGTGCGGGCATCTGCGAAATGCAGCGATATGCTTGCGGGCGAGAGAGGCTACTGATGCGAAGCAGCCGGTCCGCCGGTCCCAGCAAGTCTCTCCAGGCATTTCCCAATGGCTTTCAGGCCTGCCTCAGGATTGTCGATGTCTGCGACCGAGGCGTCAACCGGGCACTGACCCGTCCTTCGAGCGTTGAGAACCTGATTAACCCCAACATCATATGAGACGGCTATTCCCCTCTCTTCCAGCATCTTCTTAGCCGGGAGGGACATCACCGGGGCGTACACCGCCCTTGCCCGAAGAAGACAGTACAAAAGCGCGGGAGCCTTGCCCACTACCTTATCCGCAACGGAGAAGCCCTCAAGGGAGATGCCCTTGGAAACCCACTCCATCAAAGGGCGCACACCCTTCTCCATGCTCGTAAGCACAACATCGCCCTTGACTGCTGCTACGGTGGTGCCGCCTGCCAAGAGTAGCTCGCGTGCGCGCGCCATGTCGGCATCACTCGTCGCGGGAGTGCTGGTTCCTACCATAGAGCGACTCCACATGCGTGACTGTAGACACTAGTGGAGGGAATCATCCCATCCGTAGAACCATTTGCGCTGAACTGCATGATATTCCTCCTTGAGCAAGGTGGCGCCAGCAACCTCCCCGCTAGCCTGGTGTCACCCATCATACCAGGCTTCGTCAATCGGCAACTGGATTCCAGACCAACCGGTCGTTAGGCTCGTCCATGCCCCTCATGAATGCCAGTGCTCGCTCGTTGCCTACATGTTCTACGCACGCGAAAGCGCCTGCTCGACGTCGGCCACGAGGTCGTCGGTACCCTCGATGCCGCAGCTCATGCGGACCATCGCGGGAGAGATGCCAGCAGCCACCAGCTCGTCGTCGGGTCGGCCGTCCAGCCAAACCTGCCCGAGTCAACGACGGTAGAAAGAGGGGGCGGACGTTATCATCCACCCCCTCAATGGTGCGTTACTAGCGCCGTGCAGACTGTGGTCGTCCCCTATGAGGAGAAGGGAGGCATGTTCACAGCGATGTCCGTGAGCTTGCCTCCCGACAGCTCAAGCACCTTATCGTAGCGCGCAGCGTGCCGCTCATCCAGGTGGTGCGTGACCACCACAAGGGTCACGCCCGCAAGCGAGAGCAGGGTGTCCTCAATCCGCGCTGCCATCCGCCGGTCCAAGGCGGACGTCGCCTCGTCCACCAACAGCGTCGTCTTGCCAAAGAGCAGGGCTCGGGCGATGGCGATGCGCTGGCGCTCGCCGCCGGAGAAGCGAGAGCCGCCCTCCTCGACCTGGGTGTCAAGCCCGTCCGGTAGCGCAGTCACTACGTCTCCCAGCCCCGCGAGCCGAACCGCACGCCCAACTTGCTCGTCCGTGAAGGGCTGACCAAGTGTGATGTTCTCGCGCAACGTGTCATCAAAGAGGAAGACGCTCTGGTGAACCCAGGCGGCATCGGGAGCCGCATCCGCCCGCCCGTCCACCAAGACCCTCCCCTCGCTAGGACTCAGGCGCCCGCCCAAAAGACCGAGCACGGTCGACTTGCCGCTGCCACTCTTACCTACGATGGCGTACTTGCCACCCGCCTCGAAGCGAGCGGAGCACTCGTCTAGGAGCTTGGGTGCGGAGGCGGGTGCGCTGACATCAGCCGCGCCATGCCCGTCCCTCCCGTCATAGGAGAAGCTCACGCCGTCCAGCTCGAGGGAACGGCTCACCTTGCGCGGCACCGGCGCAGTCGCCTCCCTGGCATGCGCGGCCAGCTCGTCCAGCACATCAAGGATGGGATAGGTCGACCTGAGCTTCCCGAGCTTGCCGGAAAGATCAACGGCCGGTGAGATGACGCTGCCCGAGAGCTGCGCGACGGCCACGATGCTGCCGATGGTCACGAGGCCCAGCACTGCGAACACGCCCGTCAGGCCCATGATGGCCAGCTGCATGATGACGCCCGCGATGCTTGCCATCCCGCTCACGCACACCATGGTCATCCCGAGACTCGCCTTGTCCCCCTGGTAGCGCTCGGCCTCGGCGTCGACCTTACCCAACACGCTTCCCACAACGCGAAACGACCGTATGACCTCCGCGCCCTGTGCCATGTCGCGCACGCGACCGTTGTAGCGGGCGGCACTCGAGACAATCCGTTGCTGCTGGTCGGAAAGGTGCCGCGCGAAGAGCTGGGGGATGAGCGAGGGTACCGCCATCCCCACCAGCGAGACAATCGCGATCAGCGGGTTTATCAGCACGAGCGCCACGCAACCGATGGCGATCTTGAAGATGGACTCCATCATGTCGATAGATCCGGAGACGCAGTCGCCCTCCAGCGTCTCCATGTTCTGCCCGAGGACTGTGAGCTGCTCGGAGCTGTTGGCGCAAGGGGTACCGGATCCCGCCATCAGCCCCTGGGCGGCATCCTCCCTAATGCGCACCATGGATACCCTCACAATCCTCGTCTTGAGGGCACCGGCGGCCAGCATCAGACCGCCGAGCACGAGCGCGTACAGGCAGGCAACGATGGTCATGCGCACCACAGGCGAGAAGTCTCCGCTCGAAAGCGCGGTGGCGGCCGTGTCGAGCAGGGCGCTGATCAAGAGCGCAACACCCATGGAGGCACCGCAGAAGACAAGGTCAACGATGCAGAAGCCGAGCAGGGCGGCACCGCCAGCGTACGTTTTGATGAGGAGGATTCCACGCATTTCATTCATCCGTTTCCGGTCGTGCGAGCTGGGAAAAGCAACAGAAGCCGTCGCTCACCCCCTCGCGTCTCTGTGACACGACCATGGTCACACAGGGGGGACAACGACTCCATAACGCTGCGCGTACGTTATTTCTTACGTGATTTGTTAAGCCAGAGACGAGGCATGGACGGGGGTGGCCGTGGCTACGGTTGGCCCCCTCGCTGCCCAAGCCAGCTGCGTATCGCCTTGGCATAGTCATGGCGATCGCAGAGGTCAAGGTAGTCAGCGACCGTACGTAGCGCAGCCGCTGCCTCGCGGGTCTCTCCTGCACGCCAGCGCGCGCGAGCAAGTCCCGCCAGCACGAAAGGCATGAGATTGAATTCGCTCGCCTCGAGGCACTCTGAGCGGGCCTGCCCAAAGTGACGCGCGGCCTCTTCGAGATGGCCGCAGCCCTCCTCGACTATCGCAAGGTTCGTGAGCGCCCCTATCTTCACAACGATCATCTCTCGGCTTGGGGTGCCCTGACGCCCTATGGCGCGGATGAGGCCATGCCCAAGGCCAATGGCGTCAAGGTCTAGGCCCGCGTAGTGGCGGGCGACACATAGGTGCGAGATAATCCTCGCCTCGCTCACGGAGAGCAGCCCGCCGGCCAGATCGTCCACATCGAGCGTGGGTTTCGTAAGCGAGATCGCCTCCTCCAGCAATCTCGACGCCTTTTCTGCGTCAGCCTTGCTGCACCCGGGGCGCACGATAGATGACGCCTTAAGTTCAAGTATGCGCTGACGAACCAAGACGGAATTCTCGCCCTGCGCTCGCTGTGCAAGCTCGTCGATAAGCCGCTTCCCCAGTTCCACGTTGCACGCATCGATCGCAGACCAGGCCGCATTGGCGCCCTTGTCGAACGCGCGCAGCTCCTCGCTTCCCTCGTTCACGTCAAAGAGCTGATAGCTACTCATGCCAAGCCGGTCCATAAGGGCGTCGAGCAGCGCCTTAGAGGGGCGCTGGCGACCCGACTCGATGCGCGAGACAGAGACAGGGGAGCAAATGCCCTCGGCGAGCTGCTCCTGCGTGAGGCGTCTCTGTTTCCGTAGGCGACGGATCGTCGCCCCGAGCGTGTTGCCGCAACTCATTGTCGCTATGCGCGCGAAAGCGCCTGCTCGACGTCGGCCACGAGGTCGTCGGTACCCTCGATGCCGCAGCTCATGCGGACCATCGCGGGAGAGATGCCAGCAGCCGCCAGCTCGTCGTCGGTCATCTGCCGGTGCGTCGAGGACGCCGGGTGCAAACAGCAGCTGCGGGCGTCGGCCACGTGCGTCTCGATCGCGAAGACGCGCAGGCCCGCCATGAAGCGCTCGGCCGCCTCGCGACCGCCCGCGACCTCGAAGCTCACCACGCCGCAGCTACCGTTGGGCAGGTACTTCTCGGCGAGTTCGTGGTACGGGTCATCCGGCAGGTCCGGATAGCGAACGGACGCTACCTTGGCGCTCGTGGAGAGGAACTCGGCCACCGCGCGAGCGTTCTTGCAGTGCTGCGGCACGCGCACGTGCAGGCTTTCGAGGCCAAGGTTGAGGTAGAAGGCGTTCTGCGGACTCTGGATACTGCCAAAGTCGCGCATGAGCTGCGACGTTGCCTTGGTAATGTAGGCACCTGCCTGGCCGAACTTCTCGGCATAGACGATGCCGTGGTAGGAGGGGTCGGGCTTGGTAAGCCCGGGGAAGCGCTCCGCGTTGGCCATCCAGTCGAACCGGCCCGAGTCCACAATGGCACCGCCCACGCACACACCGTGTCCGTCCATGTACTTGGTGGTGGAGTGGGTGACGATGTCGGCACCCCACTCAATAGGGCGGCAATTGATGGGCGTGGGGAAGGTGTTGTCCACAATGAGGGGCACGCCGTGCGCGTGCGCCGCCGCGGCGAACTTCTCGATGTCGAGAACGGCCAGCGCCGGGTTGGCGATGGTCTCGCCGAGGACGCACTTGGTGTTAGGGCGGAAGGCGGCATTAAGCTCGTCGGGCGTGCAGTTGGGATCGACGAAGCTACACTCGATGCCCATCTTGCCCATGGTGTGGGCGAGAAGGTTGAAGGTGCCGCCGTAGATGGCGGAGCTTGCCACCACGTGGCCGCCTGCCTCGCAGATGTTGAACACGGCAAAGAAGTTGGCCGCCTGGCCGGAGCTGGTGAGCATTGCCGCAGTACCGCCCTCAAGCGAGGCTATCTTGGCGGCAACGTGGTCGTTCGTGGGGTTCTGGAGGCGGGTGTAGAAGTAGCCGGAATCCTCCAGGTCGAAGAGGCGGCCCATGGCGTCGGAAGTGTCGTACTTGAAGGTGGTGGACTGGACGATGGGCACCTGGCGCGGCTCGCCGTTGCCGGGTGCGTAGCCCGCCTGGACGCAGCGGGTCTCGATGCTCTTCTCGCTCATGGGATCTCCTCTCGGTGGCGCGTGTCAGCGCCACATGGCAACGACGCGGGACAGCCGCCCGCTCACACCATCTCTTCCGGATGAAACACCTCGTCGAAGCGCTCTGGCGTAAGGAAGCCCAGCGCCACGCAGGCGTCGCGCAGGCTCGTGCCCTCGTCGAAGGCCTTGTGGGCCACCTTCGCCGCGTTCTCGTAGCCAATGTGGGGATTGAGGCAGGTGACCAGCATGAGGGAACGATGCAGGTTCTCGTCCATGCGCTCCCGGATGGGCTCGATGCCCTTGGCGCAGCGCTCGTCGAAGGAGCGGATGGCGTCTGCCAAAAGGCGCGTGGACTGCAAGAAGTCGTACGCGATGACCGGCATGAAGACGTTGAGCTCGAAGTTGCCCTGGCTGGCCGCGAATCCGATGGCGGCATCGTTGCCCATGACCTGCACGGCAACCATGGTCACGGCCTCGCACTGCGTGGGGTTGACCTTGCCGGGCATGATGGAGCTGCCCGGCTCGTTGGCGGGGATGCGGACCTCGCCCAAGCCACAGCGCGGGCCCGAGGCCAGCCAGCGCACGTCGTTGGCGATTTTCATCATGCTGGCCGCAAGCGTGCGCAGCGCCCCGTGCGCAAACGCGACGGCGTCCTTTCCGGAGAGCGCCGCGAACTTGTTGGGCGCCGAGACAAACGGCATGCTCGTGAGCCGGGCCACCTCTGCGGCGACGGCCGCATCGAAGCCCGCGGGCGCGTTGAGGCCGGTTCCCACGGCAGTGCCGCCAAGCGCCAGACGGTAGAGCCCGGGAAGCGTGGCCTCCAGCTGCTCGCGGGAGTCTTCCAGCAGGCCGCGCCAGCCGGAGACCTCCTGCGAGAAGGCGATGGGCACGGCGTCTTGTAGATGGGTGCGGCCGCACTTCACGATGCCCGCGCTTCGCTTCTCCAGACCGCGCAGCGTTGCAACAAGCTGGTCGATTGCGGGGAGAAGGCCCTGGGTGATGGCACCGGCCGCCGCGATGTGCAGGGCCGTCGGGAAGGTGTCATTGGAGCTCTGGCTCATGTTCACCGTGTCGTTGGGATGCAGGCACCGCTCGCCAGCGATGGCGTTGCCGCGATTGGCGATGACCTCGTTGACGTTCATGTTGGACTGCGTGCCCGAGCCCGTCTGCCACACCACCAGCGGGAACTGGCCGTCAAGCTTGCCGGCGAGAATCTCGTCTGCCGCCTGGGCGATGGGACGGGCGTCCTCCTCGCCCAGGCGGCCCAGGGACACGTTGGCCAGGGCGGCGGCCTTCTTGAGCACCGCAAACGCACGGATGATCTCCCGTGGCATGCGCTCGGTGCCTATGGGGAAGTTCTCGTGGCTTCGCTGGGTCTGGGCACCCCAGAGGGCGTCTTCGGGGACCAGTACCTCTCCCATCGAGTCGTGCTCGCGGCGATACCCCATGCGCTGTGGCCCCCTATTCTGCGCTGGCTTCGAAAGCGGCGGCGTCGGCGGGGACGTCCGGCTCGGCGGGCCCGGCCGGCGCGTCCATCTCGGCCGGCGCGTCGGGCTCGGGCGAAGCGACTTCCTCCGGCTCCTCCACCGCCGCGTCGCCCGTCTCGCGGCGCCTCATGCCGGAGACGATAGCCGAGACGACCTCGCGCTGGTCACGCCCGGCCACGCCGAGATCGGCGCGCACCCCGCGGAAGCGCGGGGCGTGTCGGAACTCATCTGCCAGCGTCGCGTTGGTGCGTGCGTTGCACAGGGCCCCCAGGTCACGCTGTATCTCGTCCATGTACTGGCTCATCTGCGAACGCTCGTCGCCCAGCACCACGCCCAGGCGGTTGGCCACGTAGTGGAGCTCCTTGGCGTCGCGACGGGCGTCGTAGACCGCGCGCGGACTGGAGAGGTCGAGTCCAAAGAGCGCCTGGTCAAGGGTATCAAGCTCCTCGTCAAAGCGGGATCTCAGGTCATCCTCGCCCAAGCCGCGCGCAAGCACGGACTTCTTCCAGCGAAAACCCGAGAGATCCTCCACCAAGGCATCAAGCTTCTTAACTAGCCCCTTCTTGCGCACCAGCTCCATGAGCGAGCCGCGCTCGAACCTGCGCTCGCGGGCGCAGGCGACGGGAAGCAGGCTGTTCTCGCCCAGCTCGCCCGCCTCAACGAGGTCGTCGACCGTCTGGGAGAAGATGTCTATCCCGCGCAGGCGCGCGGTGGCGTCAAGCAGGCTGCGCAGCACCTTGTCGGCGCGCTCCGCCTGCTTCTTGGACTCCCAGGGCGAGAGGAACGAGACGAGCGAGCGAAGCCTGCGCGCGGCCATGCGGAAGTCGCGGAGGGCATCGACGTTGTCCGGTTTGCCAAAGAAGGACTCGGCGCTGGCCGCAAGCTCTCCGGCAGATGCGGTGACCTCGCCCTCGATGGAGACGAGCGAGCCCCATACGCTGGACTTGGGTCCATCGACAAACCACAGAGGCAACGCAGATGCCGAGGTGGCCCCACCATTACCTGCTGTCGTTGCGGAAGGCTGGGACAGCTCGAGCGCAAGAGCGGCGCCCTTGCCCAATCTGACCTCCCGGCCAAGCAGGCGCGATGCGACGGAGTCGAGTGAGGGCACATGGCCGACGATGACCACGGTATCCTCGGTTGTGGTGGCGATCTGCGCGAGAATGGCGTCCGCATGCTGGTCGTAGAGGGTCTGGTCGACCTCGATGCCGTCGACGCCCAGGGCATTCGCGACCACCTGCGCCGTCTGCATGGCACGAATCGCGGGGCTCGACCACACGTTCACGTCGTCGTAGTCCTCGAGCAGCGAGAAGGTGCGCGGATACGCGACCTCAAGGGCATGCCTGCCGTCCGGCGTGAGCTCGCGGTATAGATCCGACGAGTCCTCCGACGCCTTCTCGGCCTTGCCGTGCCGCACGAGAACAAGGGTCTTGACCATGAGACAACCTCCGCAGACGCAACGCTTACCCCTACCTGAACCCCAACGCACAGATGCGGACTCCCTCCCGCATGAGACTTCAGCATAGCAGTACCACGTGACGGCGGCGCACACTGCGACGTTCGGCGGTTAGCCGGATTGGGTGGACGCGGTTACGCGCCCTTGGCTCTCGTCGCGCAAATGGATAACATAACGATGACCCTGCATCCAACAGATTGGAAAACTACCAGAAACGCAGTTTTGCTACCATAAAGTTGCATCTTGAGCCAGTAATTGAGGGGAACGGTCAAATGAATCGGGAAACGGTAACCGCACATAGCAAGGACCTTGGCAAGGACATGAGCATCCGCGTCTATGGTGAGTCCGGATGGCCCATCGTCGCCTTTCCTATCCAGGACGCGATGAGCGACTGCTACGAGCAGTTCGGCATGATCGACGCGATGAGGGACTACATCGAGGGGGGCAAGGTCCAGCTCTTTGTCCTCGACTCTGTTGACGCCGAGGGTTGGTCCGACCGCGGCGGCGACAACGTCCTGCGCGTCAAGGTAATCGAGGCGTTCTACAACTACGTGTGCGAGGAGGTCGTCCCCTTCGTGCGCGAGCGCAGTGGCTCTGACCTGCGCCCCATCACGATGGGCTGCTCGCTTGGTGCCACCCACGCGCTTGTCGCGTTCCTGCGCCGCCCGGACCTCTTCCAGGGAGTCATCGCGCTCTCCGGCGCCTACGACGCGCAGTTCTTCTTCGGCGACTGGATGAACACCACCCTGTACTTCAACTCCCCCGTCCACTTCCTGCCCAACACCCCGCACGACCACCCCTACATCGACCTTTACAACAGGCGCGAGATCGTCCTGTGCTGCGGCCAGGGCGCCTGGGAGGAGGAAGGCCTGCGCACCGAGCACATCGTGGATGACGCCTTCCGCGCGTTGGGCGTGAACGCCTGGTGCGACTACTGGGGAACCGACGTCGATCACGACTGGCCCTGGTGGCAGAAGCAGATCCAGTACTTCCTGCCCCATGTGCTGGACGAGGCCGAGAGGTACCACGCCGAGGAGGCTGCCGAGGCTGCGAAGAGCGCCCCTGCCAAGCCCCTAACTGCGAAGAAGCCCGCTGGCACCAAGGCCACACGCAAGACTCGCGCGAAGGCCGCGACGACCAAGAAGGAGGCCGCACCTAAGGCCAAGCCGGTCGCCGCAAAGAAGGCCGCGCCTGCTGCGAAGCCCGCCGCCGAGAAGGCTGCACCGGCAGCCAAGGCCACTGCGGCCAAGGCGGCGCCCGCAAAGCCGACTGCTGCAAAGCCCGCCGAGAAGGCCGAGGCCAAGCCCGCCGCAAAGGTCGCCACCAAGGCGCCCGCGACCTCCAAGACACCCGCGAAGAAGGTTGAGCCCAAGGCCAAGCCGGCAGCGAAGCCCGCCACCAAGAAGGCCGCGCCTGCTGCGAAGCCCGCCGCAGCCCCTAAAGCCGCCGCGGAGAAGGCCGAGGCCAAGCCCGCCGCAAAAGTCGCAGAGAAGAAGGCGCGCGCCCGCAAGACAACCCACTAGCGACACGCATCACACGCAACCGCAGGCGAGACAGGGGATTTCCCTGCCTCGCCTTTCTCGTGCGCCCCGTTACTCGCGGCCCCACGCAAACTGCCCGTCGCTATCCAGCCGGCGATGGTCGCACGCGAATCACGAAGCAAGTTGGCGACAAGGTCGAAAACCCCATGGAGCCTCCCGGCTCAGACGAGCAGCCGGACGGCAGGCGGGTTACAGAGAAGACGCTACGCCACTCTCGCGCCACGAAAATACGACGAAGTGGAGCGGCCCTGGCGCGGTCGCGCAGGACCCTGCTGCGGTCGCGCGCCCCGCTCGGCGGAGAATATCGCCTCTCCTTAAAAACTGCCGGGCGGCAACTGGGCGAACGTAGCCATCGTTTAAGGAAAGGCGACAGACTCCGCCGCCAGCCTGGGACGTGCGCTCTCCCTCGCAACACATTCGGGGCCCGAACGTGTGACGACCTGCGCGGGTCACAGCTTCGTGTGCGATCCTGTGACGCCGGCGGGGCCTGCCGCAACGCATTCGGAGCCCGAATGTGTGGCAGGCTGCTACTGCGACGGGCTCCACACGCAGTAGCGCTCGAAGTCCGCGCCCGACCCCACCTGTCGCGCGTCCACGCGCACCGCGAGGCCGCCACCCTCCGTCGCGGCCGGAACCGCGCATGTCACCGTCGCGTCACGGCTCCAGTCGCGCAGCGTGCCGGTCACGTTGCCCTCCGCGTCGCACAGGCAGAACTTATACTCCACCTGCACCTTCGTGCCGGTGTACGGCGTCGCCTCAAGCGTCGCCACCCCGTCCTCGACGCTTCCGTCAAGCGTCACCGCCGAGATATAGTCGATGGACGCCAGGTAGTCCGGCCAGTCGTCGTACGAGTAGGACAGCCCCGAGACATTCTCGCCGGCATCAAGGCGCCCCAGGTAATCCGCAAGCGTCGCGGAGAAACCCGCCGCACCTGTGGCATTGAGGTGCTCTCCGTCTGCAAAGTCCTCGGCGCTTGGGGCATAGCGGCTGGGCTTGAGGAGGTTCGCGTCGAGGAACACGGCGCCTGCGGACTCGACCGCATCGCGCACCCTCGTCATCTGCTCCGGGTACCTCTCGCCGTAGCACAGCACGTTGAACGCCGGTCGCGGCGTGGCCACAACCACCAGCTGCACGTTATTCTCGCGGCAGAGGTCGATGATCTTCTGGAGCGTCGCCATGTTCTCGTCGGTGAAGCTCGCAATCCCGTGCTTGGTGGGAGACATGGCCTCCTTCGCCTTGCTCGTGTCCAGCTGGTAGTCGTAATTGCCGTACCCCTTGCCAACGTAGGTCCAGGCAGGGTCGCGCACCTTCGCGGCCTCTATGGCCGTCGTCCCGTCAAGGCGCATGCGCACGTTGTCGGCAATTGACCGAAACCCGCCCTTTACGTGGGCAAGCGTCCACGGGAAGATGACCTCGAGGAACTTCGTGGTAGAGGGGAACCCGGGCCTCGCGAGCAACCCGGCGTAATCCCCAATCGCCTTGGGCAACGGCTCGTGGGCGGCCTTTGCCTGGACATAGGTGACCGCGCCCTTGTCCCAGGGGTCAAGCGACATGGTCTCGTAGTCCACGCCCATGATCACGCGGCCCACGCCATGGCCCGAGATTGCCTCGCTCACCGCCACGCAGGTGTTCTCTATCGGCTGGGCAGGCGTCGCAAGCGAGAAGGTGCTCGTGCCAAGCTCGCTGTCAAGCACGTTGGGGTCGATGCAGCGCTGACCCGTCGAGGACCCAACGATCACGGTGTCAATGTCCTGGTCGGCAGCCGCGGCGTACTCGGACCACACGACCTCGCTCGCGGAGCCATAGGGGAAGAGCGCGTAGACGAGAAGGACGTCCATTCCCACGACAATGCCAACTATGACCAGGGTCTCGACAACGCGGCGGAGCGTGCTTCTCGGCCCCTTGGGAGTGCTCTCCCCCAAATTTCTCGACGACACCAGAAGTCCCCCTCCGGCCCACGCAGACAGTGCAAGCGATGCTGGCAGCGCGGTGGCGCTAGTGGGGCAGTCCCTGCATGCAGTAGCGCTCGTAGTCCGCGGTGGAGCCCACCTGCCGCGCGCACACCATGACCTTGCCGCGCGACCCCCGGGGCACGTTGCAGCTGTCCGAGCCGCTCCAGTCCTGGATGAGCGTCGTGGCGCCGTCCTTGTCAACCAGCAGGAACCGGTACTCCACCTGCACGTCTGTACCGGTGTAGGTTTGGGCCGTTACCGTGACGTCGCCTCCGTCGCCCACGTCGAGTCGCGACGCCACGGCCGAGATCTGTCGGATCGAGGCCAGATACTGGTCCCAGTGGCCATAGGAGTGCGAGAGGGAGCTCACGTCCTGCCCCGCGTCGAGCGCCTGGAGCACGGTCGCAAACGCCCGCGAGAAGCGCGCGGCGCCGTCGCGGTTGAGGTGCTCGCCGTCGCCAAAGTCCGCATCCTGGGGGCTGTACGTCTCGGCATGCAGCAGGTTGGCGTCCACGAAGGTGGCGCCTTCGTCCTCCACCAGCTGCTGGAGGCGCGCCATCTGCCCCGGGTACCTCTCGCCGTAGGCCAGCACGTTGAACGCCGGCCGCGGCGTCACCACCACCACGAGCTGCACGCCGTTCTCGCGGCAGAGCCGGACAATGGCCTCCACCTGGTCGAGACAGGTCTCCTTGAAGTCGCTCAGGCCGTGGAGGGCAACGGACGTGCTCTCCCGCGCCCGGGCGTAGTCGATGACGTCGTCGTAGTTGCCGTAGCCGCGCCCGTAGTAGGTCCAGCCGCCGTTCACGACCTTTGCCGCCTCGAGGGTGTTGTCCCCGCTCAGGCGCTCTCGCACGTTATCCGCGACGCTTCCGGGGTCGAGCTTCACGTGGTTGTAGCCCCACGGGAAGAGGGCGCACAGCGAGTCAGCCCTGCCAAAGAAGACGGGACTCACCAGGAGCCCCCAGTAGTCGGCCACGGCCTGGGGCAGCGGCTCGCCCTGCATCTTGGCGCGGGCGAAGGCCACGTGAGAGCCCGCCCAGTTCTCTAACGAGAGGGACTCGTAGTCCACGCCCAGGATCACGCGCCTCACGTGGTGGTCCTCGATGGCCTGCCTGGCCGCCGTGTAGGAGTCGTCCAGCTGCTGCGCGGGCGTGGCCATGCTGAAGGTGGCGGTGCCTAGGTCGGCGTCGAGGACCTGCGGGTCGAAGGCGCGCTGCGCCGTGGAGGAGCCCACCACGACGGTGTCGACGCGCTCCCCCGCCGCCGCGCGGTACTCGCTCCACATGACGCTCGAGAGAGAGCCATACTGCTCGAGGGCAAACGAACAGAGCGCGTTCACCGCCACAATGACGGCAAGCACGACGAACGTCTCAACGACCTTTCTGCGCCGGCTGCGAGGGACGGCGCCACGTGCGGCGTGGGCGGTGCGCTCTCCCTTAGAAGTTGGCATACATGAACCCCCCGGCGGCGTCCTGGGTGAGGAAGCACGTCACAACGATAAGCCCGATGACCGCGGAGTAAAAGAGGCCGCGGACCACGCAGTTCCAGCCCAGGACGCGCCCGGCCACGTCCACGCCGTTTTCCTGCAGAAGGCTTACGACAAAGACAAAGAGGCAGGCGACCGCTGGCAAGACCATGAACTTGAGGTCACTGTCGCGCACGCCCGCCTGCGAGAGCCACAGGGCGAGGCGCTGCGGCGCGAAGTCGGCGAAGGTGTTGCGCAGGCACAGCAGGCTGTCGCCGAGGTCGTAGACGCGGTCGAAGTACCAGCCTATGTTGACCACCAGGAAGGTGCGGACCACGCAGAGGGCGCGGTGAGCGCGCGGCCAGGCGCCGACGCGCAGGGCCTCGCGCGCGCGGCGGAAGGCCGGGGCGAGCAGGTCCGAGAGGGCTATCACGACGCCGTTGTAGAGGCCCCAGGCCACGTAGTGGGGCTCCGCGCCGTGCCAGAGGCCCACCAGGAGGAAGACCAGGAGGTTCGCCGCGCAGGCCGGCAGCGTGCGGCCCAGGTGCGGGCCCAGGCGCGAGGCCGCCGCGCCCAGCGCCCGCATGGGGCGCGAGACCGCGAACGGGAAGAACACGTAGTCGCGCATCCAGGCGCCCAGCGTCACGTGCCAGCGGCGCCAGAAGTCGGCGAGCGAGACCGAGAGGTACGGGCGGCGGAAGTTCTCGGCCATGTCCACGCCGAAGAGCGCGGAGGCCGCCCGCACCATGTCGATGCCACCCGAGAAGTCGCCGTACTGCTGGGCCGAGTAGAGCAGGACCCCGAAGGCCACCGCGCTGCCGGGGACGTCGGGCGCCACGCCGGAGAACACCTTGTCGACGGTGCCCGCGAGCATGTTGGCGATGGCGTACTTCTTGAGCGCGCCGTAGCCGAAGCGCAGAGCGGCGCGGCCCCAGCGGACCGAGCGCGCGCCGCGGTACCCGAGCAGCTGCGGGCCGAGGTCGGCGTAGCGGTTGATGGGCCCCTGGATGACCTGGGGGAACCAGGAGACGAAGAGCAGGTGCTTCGCGAAGTTGCGCTGCGGCTCGAAGCGGCCGTTGTAGGCGTCCACCAGGTAGGAGACCGCCTGGAAGGTGTAGAAGGAGACGCCCAGGGGCAGGAGCAGCCCCAGGCTCGTCGGCGACGCGGCCAGCCCGGCCTCGAAGAGCAGCACGTTCCAGTACTTGAGGTAGGCGAGTATCCCGAGGCAGGCGGCGAGGGCCGCCGCGAGCACCGCCCGGCGCCGGCGGCCCCAGGCGGCCCCCGCGGCCCTCCTCGCGGCGCGGTCGGGCGCGGAGGCCCGCTCGGCCCTGCGCCTCTCGTCCATGCGGGCGAGCGCGAGCGGGGCCGCCCAGGTCACGGCCGCGCAGGCCAGCATGTAGGCCAGCGTCTGCCACCTGCCCACCAGGCAGTAGAAGGCGAGGCTCGCGGCGAGCAGGACGACCCACTGCACGCGAGGAGCGATGCGGCCTACCAGATAGTAGGCCGCAAGCGATACCGCAAGGAAGAGGATGAACGAGAGTGAGAGCAAATCCAAGGGTCGGCTCCTAGCCCTCCTCGTCCACCAGCCGCTTTACCATGTCGAGCATGGCCTGGGCGCTGTTGAAGTTGTCGGGGACAATGTCCTTGGCAGGCACCGAGACGTCGAACTCGTCGTTGATGGAGCTGATGATGGAGAGGATGTCGAAGGAGTCCAGCACGCGATCGTCCACGAGCGCGGTGCAGTTCTCATAATCGACGTTGCCCTTAACGTCCTCGAGCAGCTCGATCATATGGTCGAGCGTCAGATCGTCATCCATGGTTGCCTCCAATAATGTCCAACACATTTCGTCGCTGCCGCTGAAAGCCTATCGCAGTCCGGATGCCGGAAACCGCTAGCAGCAGTTGTTCTGCCAAGTCTCCATGGGCTCGCGGACCACGCGGACCCCGCGGCCATCGCGCAGCGCAATGGTGGGCATGGTCCGGCTCAGGAACAGGTAGATGCCCTCCGTCACGGAGTAGGCACCGATGTTCTCGAAGGCGAGAAAGTCGCCCACGCGCAGGTCGGCGAAGGGCGCCTTTCGCACCAGCACGTCGGCCGTGGTGCAGAGGCTTCCGCAGAGCGCCCAGTCCCGGGCGTCGTCCGCAGCCTTCCCCGCACGCACGCGCTCCTCGTGCGAGAGGTTGCGGATCTTTGGCTCTTTCATGCCCATCATCTGGCCGAAGTAGGTCACGTGGTTCATGCCGCCGTCGATGAAGGCGTAGCCCGTGCCCTCGTTGTCCTTCTCGTCCACCACCCGCGCCAGGTAATGGCCGCACTCCGTTGCCAAAAAGCGGCCCATCTCCACCTGCATCTCCACGCGATCGGCCATGGCCGCAAGCTCCGGCGCAATCTGGCGGGCGGGGGCAAGGGTGTCCGAGAAGTCCTGACCCTCGAAGAGCGGCACCGCAAGGCCGGGGCCGTACTCGAGGCGCTGGGCGCGCCAGCCGTGGTCACGCTCAAGCTCGTCCATGAGCTCGGCGAGCATGGCGAGCTCCCTCTGCTGCCACTTGAGCTTGGCCCGCTGGGTGCCAACGAAGTAGTGGATGCCCACCAGCTCGCAGCCGGCAAGCTCGTCTCGGTGGTCGACGGCGTGGATGAGGTCCTCCCGGCTCATGCCAAACTGGCTGCCACCGTTAAGGCGCAGGAGCATGGGCACGCGCATGCCGGCCGCGACGGCCTCGGCGTCCACAAGGGCCAGCTGCCCCAAAGACTCGGCGGTGAAGGTGCCCGCGCCAAAGCGCAGGGCCTCGCGCACGTCGGCCGCCTGCTTGCACACGCCAGAGTAGACGATGCGCTCCGGGCCCACGCCGTCACGCTCGCAGATGGCCAGCTCACCGGGGCTGCAAACCTCGAGCGCATACCCGTGCGCCAGCGCCGAGGGCACAAGGAAGGGGTTTGCCTTGATCGAGTAGCAGAGATCGACCGCAGGACCCCAGATCTCTCGCACGGCGTCGAGGCGCGCGCCAAAGGCCTGGGTGTCAAAGACGTAGGCGGGCGTGCTCAGCTGGGTGGCGCAGGCGAGAAGCTCCGCGTCGGTCATGTCCCTACCTCCCCATCTCGTCGAGGGCCTTGCGGTCGATCTTGCCGTTCTTGGTGAGCGGCATCTGGTCCACGCGACGCACGTGGTTGGGTACCATGTAGGGCGGGAGCGCCGCAGCCAGCGCGTCTGCCAGGCCCTTCTCGTCAATCGTGCCCACATAGTATAGGCGAATGCGCTTGCGCCGCTGGTCGTAGGTGCAGCAGGCGCGCTCCACGCCGTCAGCGGCCTGGGCGGCCGCCTCGATGTCTCCCAGCTCGATCCGCTGCCCCATGTGCTTGATCTGGAAGTCCTTGCGCGACGAGTACACCAGGTTGCCGTCCTGGTCGTAGGTGGCCAGGTCACCGGTGCGATAGATTGGCTCGAGCCAGCGGCCGTTGAGCGGGCTCTGCACGAAGGCGGCGGCGGTGCGATCGGGGTCCCCCAGGTAGCCCAGGCCCAGCGCCGTGCCCGAGACGCAGACCTCTCCCTCGACGCCTGCGGCCGTGACCTGGCGGTTGCCCTCGTCCAGAAGGAAGACGCGCTCGTTGGGGAAGGCCTTGCCCATGGGGATGGCCTCGTGCCTGCCAAACTCGCGCTCCACCACGTAGTACGTGCAGTTGCAGGTGATCTCGGTGGGGCCGTAGAGGTTCACGTAGGTGGCACCCGGCAGGTAGCGGCGCCACACGGCCAGCTGCTTGGGCGGCATGACCTCGCCCGAGAAGAGCACACGGCGCACCGTGGTGGGCACGCGGTACTCGAAGCCGTTCATGATCGAGACGAAGCACATTGCCGAGACGGCCCAGATGAGCGTCGTGGCCTGGGAGTCCGCCAGGTAGTCCATGAGCTTGGTGGGCTGCGTGAAGTACTCGCGCGGCACCAGCTGCAGCCGGGCGCCGCAGCGCAGCGCCGAGTAGATGTCCTTCACCGAGACGTCGAAGTCGAACGGTGCCTGGTTGGCAATCACGTCGCTCTCGCCAATGCCAAAGATCTGGTCAAAGGTGGGGATGAAGTCGATGACCGAGCGGTGCGAGACCACCACGCCCTTCGGCGTGCCCGTGCTGCCGCTCGTGAAGTTCACGTAGAGCGGGTCCACGTCCAGCGCCTGGGCGCGCCTGCGCGCGAGAAGCCCCTCGTCAACCGGGCCGCCCGCAACGTCCTCGATGCGCGCGACCTCGATGCCCGTGGCGCCGAGAAGCTCCTGCGCCCGTGCGGCGTTCACGGCGTCGGTGAGCACGCAGGAGGGTGCCAGCGCGTCGACGATGGCGTGGACGCGGCCCTCCGGCTGGCGGATGTCGATCACCGAGTAGAAGCCGCCCGCGTAGACGGCGCCCAGCATGCAGGCAAGCGCGCCGCAGCTCTTCTCGAGAAAGAGCGCCACGGCCTGGCGGGGCTGCGTGCGCGCCGCAAGCCATGTGCCGGCGGCCTGGGCCTCGCGACGCAGCTCGCCGTAGGTGAGGCTCGCCTCCGGGTCTGCCACGGCAACGCGCCCCGGCGCCGCCGCGGCCGTGGCCTCGAGCCACTCGATTACGCTTCTCATGTCCGCTTCCTCCCTGGGCCAGGAACCTAGCCCGAAATGTCCTGCATGCAGTAGCGCTCGTAGTCCGCGGTGGAGCCCACCTGCCGCGCGCAGACCTCGACCTGCGACGGGCCCCCTGGAAGCTCCTGCCGTGGGATGGCGCAGGTGTCGCTCGCGCTCCAGTCCTGGATCACCGTCGTGGCGCCGTCCTTGTCGACCAGCAGAAACCGGTACTCCACCTGCACGTCGGAGCCCGTGTAGGCCATGGCAGACACGACGATGTTATTGTCCTCCTGATACGTTGTCGAGATGACCGCAGAGATTTCGTCTATGGAGGCCAGGTAGTTGTCCCACTGGTCGTAGGAGTACGTGAGGTCTGTGGTGGAGCCGCCCGCGTCCAGCACCTGGAGCGCGCTTGCAAAGGCCCGCGAGAAGCGCGCGGCGCCGTCGCGGTTGAGGTGCTCGCCGTCGCCAAAGTCCGTCTCGAGCGGCTCGTACCAGCCGCCCTTGGCAAGGTTGGTGTCAAGGAAGGTGCCCCCGGCCTGCTCGACCACTTGCTGGAGGCGCGACATCTGCTCAGGGTACTTCTCGCCGTAGGCCAGCACGTTGTAGGCGGGGCGCGGCGTCACCACCACCACGAGCTGCACGCCGTTCTCGCGGCAGAGGTCGCAGATGTCCTTGACCCAGTCGAGGCCCTGCTGATCGAAGTCCGCCGGCCCCTCCACCGAGACCGAGAGGTGGTCGCGCGCCGTGGAGTAGTCGAGCATGCCATCGTAGTTGCCGTAGCCGTTGCCGTAGTAGGTCCAGCCGTCCATGACGCGCTCGGCGGCCTCGACGGGCGTCGTGTCGCTCACGCGGTCGTTGAAGTTGGTCGCAATGTGCTCGGCGTCAAGCTCCACGTGGTTGTATCCCCACGGGAAGAGCGCGCAGATGGAGTCTGCCCCGTCAAAGAACGAGGAGCTGGTGAGAAGCTTCCAGTAGTCGGCCACGGCCTGGGGGAAGGACTCCCCCGCCATCTTGGCGCGGGCAAAGGCCACGTGCGAGCCTGGCCACTTGACCGTGGAGACCGACTCGTAGTCTAGGGCGAGAATCACGCGCTTCACATGGTGATCCTTGATGGCCTGCTTGGCCGCAATGTAGGAGTCATCCAGCTCCTGCGCTGGCGTGGCCATGTTGAAGGTCGTGGTTCCCAGAGTTGCGTCGAGGACCGCCGGGTCGAAGGAGCGTTGGCCGGTCGACGAGCCTACGATTACGGTGTCGATATTCTCGTTCGCCGCCGCGCGGTACTCATCCCACATCACGTTTGCCAGCGAGCTGTAGAGCTCGAAGCCCAGGGTGATGAGGACGTTTGCGCCAATGATGAGCGCGACGATAACGATGACCTCGAGCGCGCGACGCCAGCCGTGGCGCGGGGCACGGGGCTTGCGGGGCGCAGAGGTGTCGGCGGGCACGGCGGCCGTGACCTTCTCTGCGGTCTCGGCGTTCGCGGCCTTCATGGCCTTTTCGACGTCTGCTACCTTCTCGCTAGAAGTTCGCATACATGAACCCCCCGGCGACGTTCTGGGTGAGGAAGCTCGCGATGACGATGAGGCCGAGGACGAGGAAGTAGAGGGCGGCGCGCGCGACGCAGTTCCAGCCGAGGATGCGCTCGGACACGTCCACGCCGCGCTCCTGCGCGAGGCTCACCACAAACACGATGACGCAGGCAAGCGCGGCAAACACCAAGAACTGCAGGTCGAGCGTCGCAAGGCCGTCCTCGCGCAGCGTGACGAGAAAGGCGTCAGCGTCAAAGTTGGTGAAGGTGTTGCGCAGGCAGAGCAGGCTGTCGCCGAAGTCGTAGATGCGGTCGAAGTACCAGCCGATGTTGACCACAACGAAGGTGCGGACGACGCAGAACGCGCGGTGGGCGCGCGAGCCCGCGTCCACGCGCAGGGCCTCGTTCGCGCGGCGGAAGGCCGGCGCCAGCAGGTCCGAGAGCGCTATCACGACGCCGTTGTAGAGGCCCCAGGCCACGTAGTGGGGCTCCGCCCCGTGCCAGAGGCCAACGATCAGGAACACGAGGAGGTTGGCCACGCAGGCGGGAAGGGTGCGGCCCAGGTGCTCCCCCAGGCGGGAGGCCCTGGCACCGAGCGCCCGCATGGGGCGCGAGACCGCGAACGGGAAGAACACGTAGTCGCGCATCCAGGTGCCCAGGGTGATGTGCCAGCGGCGCCAGAAGTCCGCGAGACTCACCGAGAAGTACGGGCGGCGGAAGTTCTCGGCCATGTCCACACCGAAGAGCGAGGAGGCCGCCTCCACCATGTCGATGCCGCCGGAGAAATCGCCGTACTGCTGCGCCGAGTAGAGCAGGATGCCGAAGACCACCACGCTGCCGGGGATACCTGTGGTGACGTTTGAGAAGATGGCCTCGATGACCCCCACCAGCATGTTCGCGATAGCGATCTTCTTCAGGGCGCCGTAGCAAAAGCGCAGGATGGCGCGGTCATAGCGAACCGAGCGGGCCTCGTGGTACTCGAGGAGCTGCGGAGCAAGCTGCTCATAGCGGTTGATGGGCCCCTGGATGACCTGCGGGAACCAGGACACGAAGAGCAGGTGCTTCGCGAAGTTGCGCTGCGGCTCGAAGCGGCCGTTGTAGGCGTCGACCACGTACGACACCGACTGGAAGGTGTAGAAGGAGATGCCGAGGGGCAGCAGCAGCCCCAGGCTGGTGGGCGAGGCCGCGGCGCCCACCTCGTAGAGCAGCACGTTCCAGTACTTGAGGTAGGCGAGTATCCCGAAGCAGGCAGCGAGCGACGCCGCCAGCACCGCCTTGCGGCGCCCGGCCCAGGCGGCCTTCACGGCCCTCCTCGCGGCGCGGTCCGGCGCGGCGGCGCGCTCGGCCCCGCAGCGGGCGTCCATGCGCGCGAGCGCGAGGGGCGCCGCCCAGGTCACGGCGGCGCAGGCCAGCATGTACGCGAGCGTCTGCCACCTGCCCACCAGGCAGTAGAAGGCGAGGCTCGCGGCGAGCAGGACGACCCAGGAATAATTGCGCGCAAGACGTCCCACCACGTGGTAAGCAGCAAGAGATGCCATGAGGAACAGCAAGAAATGCAACGAGAACAGTTCCAAGACGCAGTCTCCCGGCTTTCGATACTCTTCGCGCGTACAGATTCGTTCACAGTATCTAACTATCGCCGTATGGCGGGATGTCCAACACAAGAAACGCGAAACGCGGCCCGATCGCCGCCCCGAAGCGCCCGCAGGCACGGCAAACGGCTTCCCATCGCATAAAATGGCTCTACCGAACAGGGTTGGGGAGGCGCTTGCACAAAAACGCCCCATCGAACATGGCAGGTCGGGCTCCAGCATCAAATACTTAATATTATATGCATTAAAAAGCAATATTTACTTATATTATTCAAAATAATACATATTTATTTGAATATTTGATATCGAACCTCAAAGCGCAATGTTCGATAGGGCGTTTTTGTGCAGCGGCTCTCAAAAGCCCGTTCGATAGGGCGTTTTCGTGTACCCGGAAGGCACTCGCTCGCCCAGACGGTGCCAGTTGCGGCCCAAGCTCTCCCCTAAAAACCTCGCGCGCGTTACCAAAAAGCCCGCTTACAGCCTCTGGCCACCCACCGTTTCGTAGCGCCGCTCTATCATGTGAGGCGGACGCCCACGCCATTCCGACCTTTGCGACCACCCACCACGAACAGGGAGGCCAACATGAACTTCATCTTCATCTCGCCTCAGTTCCCCGAGACTTACTGGCTGTGGTGCGACCGCCTACGCTCGTGCGGTGCCTCGGTCTACGGCATTGGCGACACCCCCAGCGAGGCCATTTCGGATGAGCTGCTACGCTCTCTCGACGAATACGTCCACGTCGACTCGCTCGAGAACTACGACCAGGTGTTTCGCACCGTCGCCTACCTATCCTGGAGGCACGGTCACATGGACTGGATCGAGTCGATGAACGAGCACTGGCTGCCGCTCGACGCCCGGCTTCGCGATGACTTCCACGTCACCACTGGCGCAGGCCTCACAACCATCAACCAATGGCAGTCAAAGGCCCAGATGAAACCGCTTTACGCGGCGGGGAACGTCCCCACCGCCCGACAGGTTCGCGTGGGCTCGCTCGACGGCGCTCGCCACGCCGTATGGGAGTGGGGCGGGTTTCCCGCCTTCGCCAAGCCCGAGTACGGCGTGGGCGCCAGCGGTACCATGCGCATCGACAACGATGACCAGCTCAGGGATCTCGTTGGCCGCTGCTCGTGGCAGGGGGCCGCGCCCTATGTGCTCGAGGAGTTCGTCCCCGCAAGCGGCATCGCCGCCTACGACGCGATCATCGACCCGTGGGGCAAGCCGGTCTTCGAGAACCAGGAGGAGTTCCCGCCGTCGATGTCCGACGTCGCGCAGCAGGGCCTTGACCTCTCGTACTACTGCTGCCCCGGCATCGATCCCCGCCTGCGCGACCTGGGCCACGCCGCAGTACACGCCTTTGGGATACGGGCGCGCTTCATCCACCTGGAGTTCTTCCGCCTCGCCGAGGACCGCGAGGGGCTTGGCCATGCGGGCGACTACGTTGGCCTTGAGGTCAACTGCCGCCCGGCCGGTGGCTACACACCGGACATGATGAACTTCGCGCACTCGACCGACGTCTATCGCATCTGGGCCGAGATGGTGTGCTTTGGCGAGCGCCGCCTGCACGACGCCCACGACAACTGGTTTGCCGTGTACGCGGGTCGACGAGACAGCCACAGCTACGCTCACAGCCACCGCGAGATTCTTGCGCGCTGGGACGGTAGCATCATGATGGAGAGGCGTATGCCCGGGGTTCTCTCGGACGACATGGGTAACCACATGTACGTTGCGCGCGTCCGCACCGAGGGGGAGCGCGAGGAGTTCATCTCCTACGTGCAGCAGCGTGCGCCCGAGGGCCCCTCGGAGGAGGGCGCTGGCAAGGGCAACGCCGGCGAGAACAACGACGCACGGGAAGGGTAGGCCCACGTATATGCAGGTGAGAAGGGCCATCGACGCGGACATCCCAGGGATTGGCAGCTGCCTCTCGCAGGTACTCGAGGTGCATGCCCAGGGGAGGCCGGACCTCTTTCGCTCCGGAACGCGCAAGTACGGCGATGACGAGCTGCGCGAGATCATCGCGGATGACAGGAGGCCCGTCTTTGTCGCCGTCAACGAGAATGCCGCACCCGGCGACATCCTGGGCTACGGCTTCTGCATCGTGGAGGACCACGCGCACTCCAACAACCTCCAGCCCATCCGCACCCTCTACGTCGATGACATCTGCGTGGACGAGGGCGCACGCGGGCATGGCGTGGCCACGGCAATCTACCGGCACATCATTGCCTTCGCGCGCGGAAGCGGGTTTCACAACGTGACCCTCAACGTGTGGGAGTGCAACCCCGGGGCGCGCAAATTCTACGAAGCGATGGGGATGAGCGTTCAGAAGACCTGCATGGAGCAGGTGCTGTAGTCCCGGCGCGCGGCGGCCCGGCGGGCAAGCCGGCTCGGGAACGCCTCGGGGTCTTTGTATGCCAGACGCAGGTGGAGCGCACTATCTAGCGCTCTCGGCACCAGGGGCGCCAAGGCGTCCCAGCAACCATGCCGCCAGCATCACGGACGGAATGCACGCGAGAAGGCCCAGTGGCACTGGCCCCATATGACCGCATCCCCGCGGCTGAACCACATGCCCAACCCGGCCACGGCGTTAAGCGACCCATGGGCGAGCGCGCAAGGCCAAACGCTTCCCGAGCGCTCTCGGAGAAGGCAGAGAAACGTTCCGAACGCCGTGCAAGAGACGGTCATGGCAATGATGCCCAATACAGGAAATCCCAGGTAATCGCTACCGTAGCTGTATCCCATGGCAATGACCGGCGCATGCCAGACGCCCCATGCAACCCCAGTGAGGACGGCCGCGCGAGCTCGCGGCATCAGCTCGCTCAGCGCAGGATAGAGAAACCCACGCCACCCCGCCTCCTCGCCAATCGCTAAGAGCATGTTGAGAAAAGGAGCGAGGATCGCGGAGTAGGCCACTGGGATGGTCAGGAGGACAGGCACTTGGTCGTGGCCAGCGCCCAGCTGAGAACTGGCTGCGGCTGAGAAGCGCGTGACCTCAGGATCAAAGTTGCTGGGAACCAAAAGGAAGTAGAGCGCGGAGCCCGCCAGCGTGAGGGCTGACGGGACGGCCAGCGCCAGCAGGTACCAACGCATGCCTCCCTTCAGGCGAGGTCGCCAGCACGCATCGACGTTTGTCTTTCTCGCCACGCGAACAATGGCGGCGGCAGCGAGGGGCCGAACATCGAGGCGGCAAGCAGAGGGCCCCACATGCCATTCGACTCATCGATGGCCCATCCCGATTGCGCGCCTGCGAGAATCCAGCTCACCCAATCCAGCGCAAACGCAACTACGAGGAAGAGAACGACGGTCCCCCACGCGGGCCTGACGGGCCCATCCGTATCCACAGCAGCCATAATCCCCATCAGGGCCATACCGGCGGCGCGCGCCGGGCATCTTACCCGCGGAATCGCCGGAGCGGCCAGGGACGTGGCCGGGCACGCCTCTCGTAGCATACCGAATGCGCGACAGGCCGACAATTCCCAGCCCAGCATCATGCTATACCCCGTGACCGCTTACGACGCCGAGCGCCCAGCGCACCTGCCGCTGGGCCGCAGTCCCACGTCAGACGACGTTTCCACCGGCTGTCCCGCGAGCGCTTTGGCGCGTCTCCCCGCGCAGGCGCGAGCCGGGCGCGGCGCACACGGCTCGCGCGGCACGGCTATCATGAAAGCCCACGCTGGTGATGTCGCTTGCAGGAGGCATACGATGATTGAGGGTGGGCACGGTTCGGGCGCGGAAAATACCTTGCGGCCCAGTGCCTATGCACGGCACGTTATTGACGAGCTTGGCCTGGCCCCGCATCCCGAGGGCGGGTGGTATCGTCGCACGTGGCAGTCGGCGCTGCCGGTGGGCGACGGCGGGAACAGGCCGCTTGCGTCGTGCATCTACTTCCTGCTGCCAGCGGGTGACGCCAGCGCATGGCACGTTGTCGATGCGGACGAGCTGTGGCTCTGGCATGGTCCCGGCGCAGTAACGCTCGAGCTGGGCGGCACCGGCGAGCGACCCGACAAGGGCGGCGCACGGCGCGTCACGCTACATGTGGGCGAGCGCGATGCCTGCGGCGAGCTGGTCGTTCCCGCTGGGGTTTGGCAGCGCACGGTTCCCTCCAGCGAGGACGCGCTGGTCTCCTGCGTGATGAGCCCGGGCTTCACCTTTGCGGGCTTCAGGCTGGCCGGACGGGACTAGGGGGCATTGGTGACACGCGAGGATGGCATATCTTGCCGGCAGTGCGATGACTGCGGCTTCAAGGCGGCAAACGGAACCTGCGTGAGCAGGATTCGCCTGTTCGCGGGCCTGCCTAATGACGCGAAGCACGACCTTCTCACCCGTTCCACGCGCTCCACCCACCGGCGCGGCGACATCCTCGTACACGAGGGCGACCCCATCGACTCGGTTCTCATCGTGCGGTCGGGCCGGATAAAGACCTTCCGCATCGATCCCGATGGCGTGGAGTACGTGCTCGACGTGCTGCATGACGGGCAGGCAATCTGGCATGGGATGTTCCTCGAAGACAACGTCTATCACTACTCCGTAGGGTGCCTTACCCGCGTTGAGCTGTGCTCCATCCACCGTACGGACTTCGAGGCCATGCTCGCGGAGCACCCCGACGCCGCCATGGGGCTCATCCGCATGGTGTGTACCGAGCTGGACGACGCGGAGGAGAAGGCCATGATGCTCGGGATTCGCGACCCACGGCGGCGCGTGGCGCAGTACCTGCTCCTTCGCGACGAGCGTTGCATGGGCACGGAGATTCACCTGGGGCTGGAGGACATCGCAGCCTCGGTGGGCCTGCGTCCCGAAACCGTCTCTCGCGCGATATCCTCGTTGAGCAGGGAAGGCCTGGTCGAGCGCCTGGGCCGCGGACGGCTGCGCCTACTTGACCGCGACAGGATGCGCAACCTGCACTGACGAAGCGCCCCGCGTGGACCAAACCCACATCTTAAGTAAGGCGCCATGCATCTCTGGTGCCACCAAACGTCCCATCAGCGCGCGCGGCGGACATCGAACCGTCCCTCGTTGCACATTTCCATCCTCGTCTGCGTCGAGCCGCCCCTCGGTCAGTCGTGTAACGAGGGACGGTTCGACGCACGTCCGGGGATGCTTCGGGAGCCTTCCAAAGCATCCGGTGGTGTAAGGGGAGTACACATATATCCCGTATTTTCTTCTTGCTTGATTTCAGTCAAGGAACCCACGACCCCTCGTCGCTAGATTTGAGCATGGACATAGCAGAAGGGCAGTTAAAGGGCAGCGATGCCCCCGAGCATCAGGATGGAGGAGAGCCATGCAGGGACGTGTCCACTCGACGGAGTCATTTGGCTCGGCGGACGGCCCGGGCGTGCGCTTCATCGTCTTCCTCCAAGGCTGCCCCATGCGCTGCCGCTACTGCCACAACCCCGATACCTGGGCGCTCGACCGCGGCACCCTCATGACGTCGGCCGAGCTGCTCGACCAGGCAGAGCGCTATCGCGGCTACTGGGGCCGCGAGGGTGGCATCACGGTCTCGGGCGGCGAGGCCCTGCTCCAGCCGGACTTTGTGGCAGAGCTCTTCGAGGGCGCCCACGCCCGTGGCATCAACACCTGCCTGGACACCTCGCTTGCGCCGTTCACCCGCAGTCAGCCCTTCTACCAGGCATGGGAGCGCGTCATGGCGGCCTGCGACCTGGTGCTTGCCGACATCAAGCACATCGATGCGCACGGGCACCGCGCCCTCACGGGCCACCCCAACGACAACATCCTCGATGCCCTGCGCTGGCTCTCCGACGCCGGCGTTCCGGCGTGGATCCGCCACGTGCTGGTCCCCGGCATAACCGACGATGACAAGTACCTCCGCCGCACCGCGGACTTCATCAAGACCCTTTCGAACGTCCGTCGCGTCGAGGTGCTCCCCTACCACAGCCTGGGCGTCTACAAGTGGGACGAGCTCGACATCCCCTACACGCTTCGCGACGCTCGGCCGCCAAGCAAGGAACGTGTGGAAAACGCGGAACGAATCCTCGGCGCAGCCGTGTCGGGGCTTCCGCAGGCATAGCAACTACAGGAGGAACGCATGGCACTACGTGAAGAATGGCAGGGCTTCTCAGCAGGTCACTGGACGGACGACGTGAACGTCCGTGACTTCATCCAGCGCAACTACGCCCAGTATGACGGCGACGAGTCGTTCCTCGCCGGCCCCACCGAGGCCACCGACAAGCTCTGGGGCAAGGTCCAGGAGCTCCAGGCGGCCGAGCGCGCCAACGGCGGCGTGCTCGACTGCGAGACCGAGATCGTCTCGGGCCTCACCGCATACGACCCCGGCTACATCGACCCCCAGCTCAAGGACCTCGAGAAGGTCGTGGGCCTGCAAACCGACAAGCCCCTGAAGCGCGCCTTCATGCCCTACGGCGGCATCAAGATGGCCCAGCAGGCGGCCGAGAGCTACGGCTACAAGATCAACCCCAAATACGACCAGATCTTCAACGAGTACCGCAAGACCCACAACCAGGCCGTCTTTGACGCCTACACCCCCGAGATGCGCGCTGCCCGACACAGCCACGTCATCACCGGCCTGCCCGACACCTACGGCCGCGGCCGCATCGTGGGCGACTACCGCCGCGTGGCGCTCTACGGCATCGACTTCCTCATAGCCAAGAAGCAGGAGGACCTCCTCAATTGCGGCGACGGCACCATGGTCGACGACGTCATCCGCCTGCGTGAGGAGATCGCCGAGCAGATCCGCGCCCTCAGGGGCATGAAGGAGATGGCCAAACTCTACGGCTACGACATCTCGCAGCCCGCGCGCGACGCGCACGAGGCCGTGCAGTGGCTCTACTTCGGCTATCTGGCCGCCATCAAGACCCAGAACGGCGCCGCCATGTCCGTAGGCCGCATTTCCACGTTCCTGGACATCTACATCCAGCGCGACCTCGAGGCGGGCAAGCTCGACGAGACCCAGGCGCAGGAGCTCATCGACCACCTGGTCCTCAAGTTCCGCATGGTCAAGTTCGCACGCATCCCCAGCTACAACGAGCTGTTCTCCGGCGACCCCGTGTGGGCGACGCTCGCGGTGGCGGGCCTTGGCCAGGACGGTCGCCATATGGTGACCAAGAGCGACTTCCGCTTCCTGCACACGCTTGAGGACATGGGCCCCGCGCCCGAGCCCAACCTCACGGTGCTTTACTCCAAGCGCCTGCCCGAGGCCTTCCGTCGCTACGCGGCCAAGATCTCCATCACCACCAGCTCGATCCAGTACGAGAACGACGACGTCATGCGCCCCGTGTGGGGCGACGACTACAGCATCTGCTGCTGTGTCTCGGCTACCCAGACCGGCAAGGAGATGCAGTTCTTTGGTGCCCGCGCGAACCTCGCCAAGTGCCTGAACTACGCCATCAACGGCGGCAGGGACCTCAAGTACACCGACAAGCAGGGCAACCACATGCAGGTTGGCCCCGAGCTTGCCCCAATCACGAGCGAGTACCTCGACTACGACGAGGTTATGCACAAGTTCGACATCATGATGGACTGGCTGGCCGGCCTGTACGTGAACATCCTCGACCTCATCCAGTACATGCACGACAAGTACTACTACGAGGCCGCCGAGATGGCCCTCATCGACACCGACGTGCGCCGCACCTTCGCCACCGGCATCGCGGGCTTCAGCCACGTGGTCGATTCGCTCTCGGCCATCAAGTACGCCCACGTGCGCACCGTGCGCGACGAGAGCGGGCTGGTGGTTGACTACGTGCCCGAGGGCGACTTCCCGCGCTACGGCAACGACGACGACCGCGCCGACGACATCGCCGTGTGGCTGCTCAAGACCTTCATGACCAAGATCAGAAAGCACCACACCTACCGCAACTCCGAGCCCACGACGTCCATCCTCACCATCACGTCCAACGTGGTATACGGCAAGGCAACCGGCGCCCTGCCCGATGGCCGCCCCGCCTACAAGCCCTTCTCGCCCGGCGCCAACCCCAGCTATGGCGCTGAGAAGAACGGCCTGCTCGCAAGCCTCAACTCCGTGGCGAAGCTGCCCTACGAGTACGCACTCGACGGCATCTCCAACACGCAGACCATCAACCCCGGCGCGCTCGGCACCGACGAAGAGCAGCGCGCTGGCAACCTGGTGAACGTGCTTGACGGCTACTTTGCCAACGGCGCGCACCACCTCAACGTCAACGTGTTTGGCGTCGAGAAGCTCAAGGACGCGATGGAGCACCCCGAGAAGCCCGAGTACGCCAACTTCACGATCCGCGTCTCCGGCTACGCGGTGAAGTTCATCGACCTCACGCGCGAGCAGCAGCTCGACGTGATTGCGCGTACCTGCCACGACCACATGTAGGACAGTTGCGCGAGAGACACACTCACTACGAGGGCCAGCTCACTTTGGGCTGGCCCTCTACTGCTTGGAATGAATGGCGCCCCTGCTGCTGCGCATAGAATGCTTGACCAAGCGCAGTGGAGATGCTTCGGCAATAACTTCTTCATCGGTTTGTTCCCGCTGACCCACAGCCGGCCAGGCCCGGGCACACGACCGTGACGCACGTAAGAGCGGCCGTCCGTGTGCCGAGCTTGGCTTTCCTCATATTTGCCATTTGCGCGACTCTCGACTCAGAGGCGGCGTAAACGGATAATCGAGCCGTCTCGCCAACCGGCGGAGTCACGCCCCACACGGAGCGCCTGGATTGAAACTTTTTTCACGGAGGCCCGCATGTCACTCCTGCTCATCGCGCTCGGGGCGGCTTCGATCGCCTACGGCGTCTCGGTCATGCTCGTCTGGTCCGGCTCGGCTTTCTTCGCGGTGTGGTACGCAATCGGCGCTGCGCTGGCGGGATGCGGCGTCGCCATGCGCCAGGGCATATGGCAGGCACTTCCCTGGGCGCTGCGCGCTGTAGTCGGCGTGGCGGCAGCGCTCGCTGGAGCGGTGACGCTCGGCGTGGCCGCGCTTATCCTCACGACGGCCCACACGCCCGCGCCCGGGGGCCTCGACGAGCTCGTCGTGCTGGGCGCGCAAGTCCGCTCCGACGGCTCCCCCAGCACCGTGCTTCGCCATCGCCTGGACACCGCAGCCGACTACCTGCTCGACAATCCCGGCACGCGCTGCATCGTCTCGGGCGGCAGGGGTGCCAACGAGCCCTGCGCCGAGGCGGAGGCCATGGCCCGCTACCTCGAGTCGCGTGACATCGACACGAGCCGCATCCAACTCGAGGACGCCTCGACCAACACGGTCGAGAACCTCCGCAACTCGAAGGCGCTTCTCGACGCCTCCAGCGATCAGGTCGGCATCGTGACCAACGACTTCCACCTGCTGCGCGCCATGCGTATCGCGGCCAAGCAAGGCTACGCGAACGTACACGGCATCGCCGCCCCCTCGGATGCATGGTACGTACCGAACAACGTGCTCCGCGAGGTCATGGGCATCGCAAGGGCCTTCTTGCTCGGCAACATGTAAAGCATCGCGGTATACGGCTGGCGGCTATAAGGATGTAGCCCATGGCCTATTGGCTACGGACTACTTCTCATGCATCCACCTACGGCGGTGCTAGCTTGCTAGCAAACTAGCACCGCCGCCTGACAAGCCCTCGACGCATGGGACAAGTGCTTCAATCGGCAAGTCTACAGTGCTGCCGTCACTGCCTTGCGTATGAAGCCGGACCACTCCTTCTCCCCAACGTCAATGGCGACGGCCATTGAGCGTGGGAACTGCACGTTGACGTCCACGAGGGGCTCCCGGAAAGCGCCGGCCTCCCCTGCGGGCGCATGATCCACTCGCCCAGCTCCCCTGGATAGCCCCATGCTCGCACGTCTCTCACCAGAGGTCATTACACCGCCCGTCCTCGGAGGGCGATGACTGTTCAACAGCACTATTTTCCTACCTTTGTTGGACTCGGACGCAACATCGGCAGCGGACCAGGCGCTATTTGACCAATCGGAATCCAAAGCCATCCCGGATGTAGGGGAGCAAACGAGTGTCTTCATCGGACACGTTCCCGACGACATTCATGCGAGCATCTCCTGCCAATTCGCGGCGAGCGATCTCGAGCTCTCCCTCATACCGCTGATACTCACTATTAGAGACCGCGATCGTTCCCGCAGGCCGTTCACGGCCCGCGCCGTTATCGGGAACGATTGGGCCAGGCCTCAGGCTTGTCCGAGACTCCTGCGACCTGATGATATCCTCTGAGGAATCAGGTCGATCGTGATGCACCTGGCGATACAGATAGCTGTAGCGCTCATCGATGGACGCAGCCAGATTGACATATCCCTCGGATAGTTGATGGAATCGTTCCCAGGACTCATCCGTCAACCCTGGATCGCCTACTAGCACGATGTCGCACCCTGCGCCATATGACGTTTCAAGCATATTGAGAGCCAGATCGTCCTTCCGCTCGCGCTGTGCCTCGATCGTAGGCAGCCCCTCCTGAAGAGGGCCGCGAAGATCTCTATTGCCTGGAACGAACCCCATAACGTCAAAACCGAATGCTGCCAGACGATCGTTAATTCGGCGCACGCCTTCTGCCGCGAGGCCGGTATACCGTTTGGGGTAAAAATTATGACAGGCAGCAAATCGCGAAAAATCAGCGCCCGCAGTATGCCAAGCCCTGACTTCCGCCTTTGTTGCCGTCGAAGCGTTAAACACAATGTGAAACACTCGCGAGAGCGCAACTGTTTGCTCGGCTGAGAATCCATAATCGAGCCGGATATGGGTAATGCCAAGATCTCGAAGCTCCCCGAGCCTGTTGCACCCTAGCTTTTCGCACGTATCTGGGCCGACATCAACTATCAGAGCCATTCCGGCATTTTGCAACAACTTCAGTAGATGCCGGGCAGCATGTTGATAAGCAATCCCCCCCTCTTCCGGGATATGCATCGAGGTGAACGCATATGCTGCGCCAGCTTTACGAGCACGCTCTATCAACCGCTCGTTATGCTCTATACCGTCACTGAAGTAGACGGAGATTCCAGTTTTCACCACTACCTCCCATCGAATAAAGCGGGCACTTCCGCAAACGCAAGGCGCTGCGGAAGTGCCCGCTTACTCCATGGCGCTTGAGCGATAAGGACTATTCGCCGTAGAACTCGTTGATTCGCTGCTCATCCACACCGAAGAACCAGGTAAGGACAAAACCGCCCGCATAGGCGGCGAGCATGGCAAGCACGTAGAACAACTGCTGCCCGGGAACCACGATCAACAGGCCAAACAGGCCTGACACTCCCTGGGAAACCGTACCGATGTGGAACAAGGCCGCTAGGATACCGCCAAATCCGGCACCGAGGCATGCGGTCACGAACGGCTTCACCAGAGGGAGCGTCACCGCATACATAAGGGGCTCGCCGATGCCGAGGATGCCGACAGGGATAGAGTCGCCAATGAACTTACGGAGTTTCTTGTTCTTGGTCTTGAGGTACAGCGCCAGACCGGCTCCCACCTGACCACCGCCCGCCATCATCAGAATGGGCAGCAGGTAGTTGATGCCGTGCGTCGCGCCATTCGGATCATTCAGAAGAGCATGAATGGGCGTAAGGGCCTGGTGCAGACCGACAGAAACGAGCGGGAGGAAGCCAGCGGACAGGATATACCCACCAACGATGCCCATCTTCTCGTACACGAACGAAAGAACGGCGAAAATCCCCGTGGTCAACCAGGCGCCCAACGGCTGGATGACCAGCATGAGAGCAAAGGCACCGATGACTAGCACGCACAGCGGAGTAAGGAAGGTGTCCACGATGTTGGGCATCACCTTGCGAATCCGCTTCTCCAGGAAGGCAAAGAACGCGCCTGCGATTAGGGCGGCAATCATACCGCCGGCGGCCGGGTTGTAGGCAGCATTGGTTAGCGGAAGCAGGATTGCCTTATCGGGATCAGCTGCACCCGCAGCAAGCAGCGGCATGGCTGCATTGGCGATGCACATCATGCCGGCGATGCCGCCAAGGGACGCGGAACCGCCGAATTCGCGCGCCGCATTGTAACCAACCAAGATGGGCAGGTACGCAAAGAGCGCCCAACCCATGGAACGGATGCCCTGGTACCACCAGGCCTCAGCAAACATGTTGCCGGAGGCAACATTGATAACGTTGCAGATGCCGTTGATCAGGCCCGCGGCGATGATACCGGGAAGCAGTGCGACGAAGATATTGGCGATCTTCTTCATGAACGCCTGGACAGGCTTATGCTCGTACTTGGCCTTCTGGGCAGCCTTGTTCTCGGCAGCAGCATCTGTCACGCTTTCTTCCGCCACGCCTTTGGCAAGACCGGTGAGCCTGGAGAACTCCTCCAGTACCTTGTTGACCTTGCCCGGGCCAAGTATGACCTGCATCGTCTCGTCTTCGACCACGCCCATCACGCCGTCGAGCGCCTTGATGCCGGCGACGTCTACCTTGTCCAAATCTCGTACGGTCACACGCAGGCGAGTCATGCAGGCGGCGTTTGCCGTCACATTCCCCTTCCCGCCGAGCAGAGCGAGCAGCTTCTCGCTCAATTCTTTGTCGCTCATTGTCGCCCTCCTTCTAACGATACGGTACGTCCTATAACTACGCTAGCCTTCCAACTGGGAATGGCCATCAACAACCTGACTACGCGAGCGCAGCTCGAACATGCCCTTTCGCCTTAGCCAACCGGGCGCGTGCGTCATCGGCATTGCAGCCCAGCAAGACCATGACAACTGCCACTTTCACATATCCGCCAGCTTGGGCAAGAGCCTCTTTCGCCTCAGCATGCGTACACTCCGTGGCTTGCATCACGATGTTCTGCGCTCGCACGACAAGCTTCTCGTTCGTCTGCTGCACGTCGACCATAAGGTTCTGGTATGCCTTGCCCGCACCGACCATGCTGCCCGTGGAGATCATGTTCAGGATGAGCTTTTGAACCGTCCCTGCCTTCAAGCGCGTCGAACCGGTGAGCACTTCAGGACCCGGCACCGGCTCGATTGCGAGCTCGGCTTCGGCCCCAATCTCCGATTCCCGATTGCAGGCGATGGCAACCGTCCTGCAGCCCACTGCCCGCGCATAGCGCAGGGCATATACGACATACGGGGTGCGTCCACTGGCAGCCAGCCCAATCACGATGTCATTTTTAGAGAGGCCGATGTCCTTGAGGTCATCCGTGCCCATCGTATGGCTGTCCTCAGCACCCTCAACCGCCTTCACAAACGCTCTCTCTCCACCGGCGATGAGCCCAATCACCAAATCGGGTGAAACGCCGAATGTCGGAGGGCACTCCACCGCATCCAGTACGCCCAGCCTGCCGCTTGTTCCCGCACCCATATAGACGATGCGACCGCCGCACCTGAGCGCCTCGGCCGCCCATTCGATAGCCTTGGCGATCTGGGGCAGCACTTCGGTAACGGAAGCAACCGCTTTTGCATCCTCTCGGTTCATGGCGGTAGCAATCTGCAGCGGGGTCATCTGGTCGAGGTCCATGGTTTGGGGATTACGCATCTCAGTGGACAGCCTCGTCAAATCGATCATTTCTCATCTCCTCTCCTAAAATCGGGGTATCTCGCCCCACTCGCGTCGCTTGCCGCTCACTTCTTCTCGTCGTAGTTATGACGCATCACGTTCGTACACCGTTCGAAATCCTTTGTCACGTATACGGCGAACAATGCGTCAACAACCATGAGCTGAGACATGCGTGACGCCATGGCAGCACTGCGCACCAGCGGCTCACTCGCAGCGATGCCAAGCACCCAATCGGCCTCCTCGCACAGCCTTCCAGCACCCAAAGCCCGGGTTACTGCGATAACCTTTGCTCCTCGCTTATGGGCAAAACGAGCCGCCTCGATCATCTCTCGCGTCATGCCCGAATAGCTGAAAACCACAGCCAAGTCATCCTTATGCATGTTCTTGGCACAAAGCATCTGGTTGTGCCAATCGTCGTATACATGACATTCCTTGTCTGCTCGGACCAACTTGAGCTGAAGATCTCGGGCTGCCAATAGCGAGGCACCAACACCGAACAAATCGATGATTCTGCTATGCACCATCGCAATGGCACACCGTTCAAGCGTTGGAATATCAAGCAAGCGCTCTGTCGCTTCTATAGAACGAATGTTGCTGTTCATCACCTTCTTTACTACGCGGGCGGCGACGTCATTTGGGGTGATGTCATCTAGCGAGATGTCGTCTCCTTCTCCCATGGACGCCAGTTCGTATATCAGCTCACGCTGAAAATCTTTGTAGCCATCGCATCCCAGCGTGCGACAGAAGCGGACGACTGTCGAAGCAGAGGTGTTCGTAGCTACCGCAAGGTCATGGATGCTCTGCGAGACAACTGCCTGCGGATTTTTGTCGATGTAATCAAGGATGCTCCGCACCGCAGGACTCGCATCCTGCTTCCGTTCCCTCATGCGTAAGAAAAGCCCCCCGCTTGGCATCTCTTCCCCTTCCGTTGCCCCACATTAAACACATATAGTCAGAATCTGTCATCGTTTTGTCTTAAATACAAAACTTTATTTCATGTTTGGTAAAAAGCCGACCATTTCCCAGCCGCTTGCCATGGAAAGCCAACCGTTTGAGAGTTGTGCAGGCGAGATATTTGCCATCTTGGCAAACCACTCAAGGTTTTCCACGGACTACGAGTACCGTTTGCCTCGCCATCGCATCGAGAGTTGTTGGACAATTCAGCTGAGGAGAAACGAGTATGGAAAAGGGCAGTCTCCTTCGTCAGCCTTCGATTTCCCGCAGAAGTCTCCTGTTGAATGGCACCGCTATCGCTGGCATCGGGGCCTTGATAGGACTTTTCGGATGCAGCAACACGGGTGTCGAATCGGGCGGTGCTGTGGCGGATAACAAGGCTACGGGCTCCGTGACAAATGGTGTCAAAGCAGATGGTAGTTACCAGCTTGATAAGACCTTCCCTGTACTTGCCGATAGCGATGCTTTCGACGACTCCCTTATCACGAATGCCATGGATACCTTCATTGGCTTCGAGAAGCAAGGGTCGCTTCTCGTCAACGCCACTGATCCGTCAAAGTTCAAAATCTTCGTTAACGGAACTACCGTAGCTCTGGATGACATAGAGCAAGACGATTGGGCTTTAATCGATATATCGTCCATCACGGTTAATGGCAACAACAGACTCCAGGTAAGTGGAATCGATGCTGATAAAGACACGATAGCGGTCCGCATCCCCTATCCAGAGCTCGTCGATGCCACCGATGAGTACAGGAACAACGACAACTTCAAACTGTTGGATGAGATCATTCAGGCAGAAATTGATAACGGATTCACATCTGCTCAACTGGTTGTTGCCCGCAATGGGCGAATCATAAAGCAGTCAGCCTACGGGCAATGCAATTCCTATTCAAAAGATGGGAAACGTCTGAATGATGGAGCGAAGGTCACCAACGACACGCTATACGATCTTGCAAGCAATACGAAAATGTATTGCACAAACTATGCGGTGCAAAAGCTAGTCTCAGAAGGCAAGCTCAAGGTGACGGAGCTTGTGAGTGCCTACATCCCAGAATTCAAGGACCAGCCAAATGATGCCATCAAAGGCAAGGACGTGCTGACTGTGCAGGAAATCCTTCAGCACCAGGCGGGATTCCCTGCCGATCCCCAGTATCACAATATCGATTACAACCCTGCTACGAAAAAGACTGAGGCGGGGAGCCGTGCCAATCAGGCCCTGTACACACAGAAGCGCGACGAAGCTCTGAAGAAAATCATCGAAACGCCACTTGAATACATACCTGGGACCAGCACGAAGTACTCCGATGTCGACTATATGCTTCTCGGATTCATCGTCGAAAAGATCACTGGTCAGCGACTCGATGAATATGTTGGTGACTCTTTCTATAAGCCTCTCGGCCTCAAGCACGTTACGTTCAATCCGCTCGATAACGGCTTCACCAAGGATGACTGCGCCGCCACAGAGCTCAACGGCAACACGCGCGATGGTGTGATTAGCTTTGAGAACATTCGCACTGACACCATTCAGGGCGAAGTACACGACGAAAAGGCCTTCTATACCATGGAAGGAATTTCGGGGCACGCGGGTCTCTTCTCAAATGCAAGGGATCTTGCGGTCCTTACCCAAATCATCATCAACCGTGGTGGCTACGGTGATCACCGCTTCTTTGATGGGAATACGCTTGATCAGTTTATCAAGCCAAAAGATACCAATGCGAGCTATGGCTTGGGCTGGCGTCGCAAGGCAACCTCATTGTACTCGTGGGCGTTCTCCCCCATCTCAGATACCTCGACCGTCGGACATACCGGCTGGACCGGAACACTCACCGTTATTGATCCTGTCGAGAACGTTTCTGTTGTCCTGCTTACCAACACAAAGAACAGCCCAGTTCTGGATAAGGAGGCGAACCCTAACGACTTCGTCGGCAACCATTACCTCACCGGAAACTACGGAATGCCCGCCACCATCTCCTTTGATGACGAGGGGGCAAATGCCGACTGCAACGATGCCAAGCTTATCGACCTCATTCGAGCAAAGTATCAACTTATCGATACAAACGTAGCGTATCAGACCAATCCCGACATAGCTGAACTAAAAGCGCTCATGAGTGTCGCCGATCAGCGGAAGGACAGCGAGCTGATCTCGGCATTCAAAAAGACCGAGGTCTGGGAGGGCGCCAACAATCTTGCTGGCAAATAACTGAGGGCAATGGAGAAGCAAGCAGATCATTTGACGAGCTGACTCTTGCAACAAGCCAACCTAGATGTGGGGGGCGGTTCCCACGAACCGTCCCCACATGGTTTGCGTGCTTTTCAGCAGCCAAATCATATCGCCTGCGTGGCAGAGATGGGCTGCGGGGCATCAGCCTCGCCAACGCCGCCGACCCACCGCCATCAGCGTGGGAACGACGGCAAGCGACACCAGCGCACCCGCCAGAAAGATGAGCGACGAGGGCGTGAAGCCATCGCCCACCACGCCAAAACCGCCGATGGCACCGGACCCGGAGCTCACGGACGACCCAATCCACGGCCCGGCGAGCATGGGGACCAGCACCACCATGAACATGCGCACGCCCTGGAGCAGCCCCGCGCGGTCGGGCGGCGTGTTGTTGCGCACCTCGGCCGCAAAGCAGGCAACGGCCCCCAGGTACCCGCAGAGCATGAGGACCGACCCCACAAACACGCCCGCCACGCTCGTAAGCGCCGTGAGCGCCAGGCACCCGGCCACGAACAGGGCAAGCGGCAGTCGCACGGCCCGCTCGAAGCCAAGCCGGTCGAGGCGCCGCCCGTAGAAGACGGTGAAGGCGGCCGCAATCACGATGCCCGGTGCCATCACAAACACGTACCCCTCGCCCAACACATAGGGAAGGCGCAGGTAGAGCACGTAGTACGGCATGAAGGCCTGAAGCGCTGTCGAGAAGATGCAGTAGCCGAGAAGCACCAGGTAGAGCACAGGGTTGCCGCGCATCGCCGCCGGTGAGAAGCCCTCGGCCACCCCGCGCAGCCAGCCACGATCGGCCGCAGGCGCCGGGCGCGAGTCGCGCATCAGGGTGCCGGCCACTGCGGCAGCCGCTCCCACCAGCACGCCGACAGCCACGAAGAGCGCTGGGTAGTCGTAGGTCACGGTCCCGTCGTCGCCCACGCGCATGAGGGCCATCGCCCCGCCAAAGACGGCCAGCATCGCAATGAGCGGCATCGCAGAGTTCACGCCCTCCACGCGGCCACGGTTGGTCTCGTCCGTCACGTCAGTCATCCAGGCGTTGAACGCCGCATCGTTGGAGAGGCTCCCAAAGAGGGTCATCACGCAGTCAAAGACGATCGTCAGGGCGACACCCATCCTCGCCGCGCTGGCCACGTCCGGCGCAAGCGCGTCCGAGATGCCCTGGACAAGCGCGAACCCGATGATCGAGACGCCCCAGAGCGCCGCGCCCGCCACCACAAAGACCTTGCGCCGACGCACGCGATCGGACCAGGCGCCCACAAAGAGCGTTGCCAGCGTGGCCGTGAGGGCCGAGGCGGACACCATAAGCGCCACGTCTTGCAGCGAGGCCCCAAACGAGTCCTGGACAAACAGGTTGAGGAAGTTGTTCTCGACCGCCCACGCAACCTGCCCCATGAAGGCGAGGAGCACGATGACCAGCCAAGTGGTTCGAGAAATTATGGACTTGCCGCCACACGGTGCCGTACGCCCAGCCCTGTTGTCCGCCATGGTTGCCTCCATCCTGCCGCCAACCCTCGCCAAGTGCCCTACGAGGAGAGCTTGTCCACCCTGCGATCGTAGCTGAGAAGGCCGTTGGTCTCCTCCTCCACGTCCGAGAGCTGCGTATACACGTAGCCGGCAAGCCCCCTGGCCTTGAGCGCGTCCGCCTCGGCGAGAAGCGCCCTCACCGCCGCGCGCCACTCCCCCACACTCTTGAAGTCGGCGTAGCCGTACGACTCCAAAAAGGAGCTGTGGCCCTCGACATACCAGGAAAGCCCGCCAAACTCAGAGATCACGAAGGCCCGCGAGGAGCCGCGCGGGCGATGCACACGGAGCTTCCTGAAGTAGTTATGCTCGCTTTCGTAGTCGCCGCAACGCTGGTCGAACCACCCGCTCGTGGCATCAATGGGCCGCGTTGGGTCAATCGCACGCACGCGGCGCACGGCATCGCGCGCGCAGAACTGCCCCCAGCCCTCGTTGAAGAGGACCCAGGTCACGATGCATGGGTGGTTGCGCAGGTAGCGCAAACTTCCCTCGCAATCCCGCGTCCACTCCTCCCGGAACGCCGGGTCTGCCGAGGAGAGGCGCGCCTGATGAGACGGGACGTCATCGCGGAAATGCCCGCAGGCGCGGCGCGAGAGCGTGGGCTTCTGGCTGACCTGCCACATGTTGTAGGGGGCGGTCCCTCCGCTCACCATGTCCTGCCAGACGAGCATACCCGCGCGGTCGCAGAGCCAGTACCAGCGGTCCTGCTCGACCTTGATGTGCTTGCGCAGCATGTTGAAGCCGAGGTCCCGCGCAGCCTTGATGTCTGCCGAAAGCGCATCCGTCCCGGGTGCCGTGAGGAGGCCATCCGGCCAGTAGCCTTGGTCGAGAAGGCCGCGCAAAAAGAGCGGTTGGTGGTTGAGGCAGAAGCGCGGCACGCCCGCCTCGTCCGGCTCGACGGAGACGGTGCGGAACGCGCAGTAGCTTGTCACCTCGTCCACGCCGTACGCAATGCGCAGGCCATAGAGGTAGGGGTCAGCCGGATCCCACAGGCGCGGCGTCGAAACGGGAACGCGCACGGCGACGCTTTGCTCGGACGCCACCGCAGAGCCGCAGGCCACAGGCGTGCCGTCTGCGGAGAGCAGCGACACGCGCAACTCCTCGCCCGGGCGCGTGACCCGCGCGGCAACCGTCACGTCACCGGCATCCGGGCTGGCGTCGACGAGCAGCTCCTCGATGCGGTTCCCGGGCACGACCTCCCACCAGACGTCCTGCCATATGCCGCTCTGCGCGGTGTACCAGATGGTCCCGCACTGGAGCAGCTGCTTGCCGCGCGGGTGCGGTTCGGTGTCGCTTGGGTCGCGAACGCAGAGGGTAAGCTCGTCGCCCTCGCCAGGCGCCAAGAGATCCGTCACGTCAAACGAGAAGGGCAGGTATCCTCCGGCATGCGTGCCGGCGAGACGCCCGTTCACGTAGCAGGCGCAGGCGTAGTCCACGGCATCGAAGTGGATGAGCAGCCGCTCTCCGGCCTCGGGCGCGGGTGCGGCGAACGAGCGCCGGTACCACAGAAGCTCATCCGGCTTGAGCTGGCGCCCCACGCCAGAGAGAGGTGCCTCTGGCGAGAATGGCACGCGGATGCGCCGGGGAAACGTCGTGGGCATGGGTGCCGTGCGCTCGGGGGCGGCACCGCCGGGGCTGGGCGCGAAGGCGCACGCCCACCACCCGTCGAGGCTTCCCCACGACGTACGGGCGAACTGGGGGTGCGGGTGTCCGGTCAGCGCGCCGGCGCCGCCACGGCCTTCCGAGCCATCGGCACCGGGTCCCGCGCCCCTCTCGGCTTTCCCGGCCTTCTCGGCCCCGGCGCGAAGCCCCTCTCCCCAGGGCGTCCACAGGGGCAGCGGATCTCGCCGATCGTGCGTACGGAGCCTGCTTGCAAGCATGCGTCGGATGTCCATGGCCCCTCCGTCCCAGGCTGGTTGCGCGCCCACATACCTGGCCCGAGTTTAGCAGCGATGCCGCTCACGGCACCGCAGCATCCTGCGCGCGCCACAGGTTCGCACCCGAATGCGTGACCCGCGCTGGCCGCTACACATTCGCACTCCGAATGTGTAGCAGGCGGATACACATTCGCACCCGAATGTGTGACGCGCGCAGGTCGATACGCGATCATGCCCCGAATGTGTAGCAGGCCGCCTCGCTGCCGTCACATATCCGCGTCACGAATGTGTGACGCGCGTCGGCACCCCCAGCTCCTCGGCCAGGTAGCGGCCGGTCACCGACGCCGAGCACCCCGCCACATCCTCGGGCGTGCCGGCACACACGATGCTCCCGCCCGCATCGCCGCCACCCGGGCCCATGTCAATCACGTAGTCGGCATTGGCGATCATGTCCAGGTCGTGCTCGATCACCACCACGGTGGCGCCGTGCCCCACTAGCCCCTGTAGCACGCCGAGAAGCACCTCCACGTCAAGCGGGTGCAGACCGATCGTGGGTTCGTCGAAGACGAAGAGCGCACCCTCCTGGCTGCGGCCGATCTCGCTCGAGAGCTTGAGGCGCTGCGCCTCGCCGCCGGAAAGCGCCGGCGTGGCCTCGCCCAGCGTGAGGTAGCCAAGGCCAATGTCCGAGAGCGTCCGCAGCTTGGAGGCCACGCGGCGCAGGCGTCCCAGCCGTCCAAGCGCCTCGTCCACGGTCATCTCCATGAGCTGCGGCAGGCTCACATAGTCGCCCTTCTCGCCCCCTGTGCCCCGCGTGGTGTGACGGCGGACCTCCCACGCCGCCCTCGCATAGCGAGAGCCGCGGCAGTCTGGGCAATCTATCACGACATCGGGAAGAAACTGCACGTCAAGCGATATGGTTCCCGTTCCGTCGCAGGTAGGGCACCGGAGCGAGCCCGTGTTGTACGAGAAGTCCCCCGCATGCAGGCCGCGGGCCTTGGCATCGGCGGTCTGCGCGAAGGCGCGCCGCAGGTCGTCCATTACGCCGGAGTAGGTGGCCACCGTAGAGCGCACGTTTGCGCCGATCGGCGTGGAGTCGATAAGGCACACGCGGCGGATGCCGGCCGCGTCGCACCCCTGCACGTGCGCAGGCGGCTCCTCGCAGGCGATGCCCGCCTTAAGCGCCGGCACCAGGCTCTCGAGCACCAGCGTGGTCTTGCCGGAGCCCGAGACGCCGGTCACGGCGACCATGCGGCCCTGCGGCACATCCACGGCAAGCGGCCGCACGGTGTGGATCTGTCCGGTCTCAAGGTGAATGCGCCCCAGGTCGAACATGGCGCCGCCCTCGGCGCGGCGGCGTGCGCGAATCACGCGCGCACCCGAGAGGAAAGGCGCGATCCGCGAAGCGGCGTCGTTCTCGACCTGCGCGATGCTCCCCTGGCAGATGATGGTGCCGCCCTTCTCGCCAGATCCCGGCCCCACCTCGATGAGGTGTTCTGCATGGCGCAGCACCCGCACGTCGTGGTCCACCACCACAACGGAGTTCCCGTCGGCAAGAAGGTCGTCCACCACGCCGAGAAGCCCCTCGACGTTCGACGGGTGCAGGCCAATGGAGGGCTCGTCGAGCACATAGAGCACGCCTGTCGTGCGGTTGCGCACGGCGCGCGCAAGCTGCACCCGCTGGCGCTCGCCGTTGGAGAGCGTTGAGCTGGCTCGGTCAAGCGCGAGGTAGCCCAGGCCCAGCTGGAGCAGGCGGGCGACGGGCTCGGCCATCTCGTCCGCGATCTGCTCGGCCATGGGCGCGACCTCAGCCGGCAGCGCCTGCACTACCCCGGGCAACCACGCCGCAAGCTCGTCCAGCGTCATCGCCGTGGCCTCGGCAAGGTTGATGCCGCACACCATGGGATCGCGCGCCTCGGCCGAGAGGCGCGTGCCGTGGCAGTCCGGGCACGGGCCCTCCTTGAGAAAGCGGGCGATGCGCTTCATGGCGCTTTCGCTCCTGGCCTTGGCCAGCGCATTCTCCACCGAACGCACGGCCGAGTAGTACGTGAAATCAAGCTCGGTGGCCGTGTCGTTCCCCTTGTTGCGCACCACGACATGGCGCTTCTCGGCGGGCCCATGGAAGACGATCTCGCGCTCTGCGGGCGAAAGCTCGCCAAACGGCACGTTGGTCCGCACGCCCATCTCGCGGCAGACGTCCTTCATGAGCGACCACATGAGGGTTCCCCAGGGTGCCACGGCCCCCTCGTCGATGGTCTTTGACTCGTCGGGAACCAGCGCGGCCTCGTTCACCTGCCGCATGACGCCCGTCCCGCCGCAGGTGGGACAGGCCCCGTCGCCGTTGAAGGCCAGGCTCTCGGCACCGCGGCCAAAGAACTTCTCGCCGCACACGGGGCAGACGACGGGCCGCTCAAGCGCCACGTCGATGGTGGGCGGACAGAGGTGTCCGTTTGGGCAGGTGTACGAGCCGACGCGCGAGAAGAGCAGCCGCAGGCCGTTCAGGAGCTCGGTCGAGGTGCCAAAGGTCGAACGCACGCCTGGCACACCCGGCCGCTGGCGCAGCGCGAGCGCGGCGGGCACGTGCTCGACCAGGTCGACGTCAGCACGGGCGGGCTGCGTGAGGCGGCGGCGCGTATAGGTCGAGAGCGCCTCGAGGTAGCGCCGGCTGCCCTCGGCGTAGAGCACGCCCAGCGCGAGGCTCGACTTGCCGGAGCCCGAAACGCCGGCGATGCCCACGAGCCTGCCAAGCGGCACCGAGACGTCGACGTTTCTGAGGTTGTGTGTGCGCGCGCCACGGACTTCGATGGCGCGCGGGGCAAAGCTGCTGCGAGACATGTCTGGCCCCCTTGTCTTGCCTGCTGCATCGAATGGTACGGCAGGGACGCATGAACTACCATTGCATGAACCCCCGCGCACCGACGGAAGGAGTCTCATGCCACACAAGGAACGCCTGACGGAGGATCTTCTCGCCCGCCTCCTGGCGTCACCCAGCGTCGAGTCATACCTCGGCGAATCGGACTCGACCGTTGACCGCGACCTCCCCCAGTACCTGCGGGAGCTCTTGGACGAGAGGGGCATGAAGCGGGCGGAGGTCGTACGCGCCTCCGGCCTCAACGGCACCGTTGTCTACGACATCTTTGCCGGCAAGAGCCGCCCCGGCAGGGATCACGCCATCATGCTCGCCATTGGCATGCGCTGCGCGCTCCGCGAGACGCAGCGGCTCCTGCGCCTGTCCGGCGTCTCGGAGCTATGGCCCAAGGTGCGTCGCGACGCCATCATCATCTGGTGCATCGACCACGGCTTTGACCGCTCGGCAACCGATGACGAGCTTTGGAGCCTGGGCGAGCAGACCCTCTTCCACACCGGCCCGCTGCACGCGGGACAGCCCAACGGCCACGCGGTCAGGCGGCCCCCTCGCCCGCCCAGTGATTATTCAGTTGCCAACTGATGAGCGCCCGCACCGAGACGCATATCATGGATAGTAGCCGGTCCTTATGTGCAAGCCGGCAATTGCGGCAACGTGTGGAACGGGACCAAGGGCTTGAATGACGACCAGGTAATGCATGCGATGAGCGTTGATGACTCCTACCACGTGGAGCGCGTGCTCGCACGTGGGCGGGGCGGCATAACCGAGCTCGTCACCCTAGGTGGGACCGGCCCCTTCGTGCGCAAGCGCATCCCCGTCTCGCGCGCCCGGCGAGGCGTCTGGGCGACGCTGCCCGAGATAGACTGCGCGCGGCTCCCCCACATCGAGGCGACGACCAGCTTGGCACCTGGGGCTTTGCCGCCCCGGAGCAATATGGCTTTGCAAAGACCGACGTCCGCTCGGACGTGTATGCCCTGGGACGTCTCTTGGGCTATCTCCTCACGAGCGTCCATCCCGAGGACAAGGAGGGCTACAAGCGGGCGCTTGCCTCCTCGGATATGCCTCCCAACCTGTATGCGGCCATTCTCAGGGCAACGGAGTTCGAGCCGAGCGCGCGCTACCAGAGTGCCGCCGATCTGGCACGTGCGCTTCGCGAGGGGCCGGGCGAGAGGGACTCGGCGGACGCCTCCTCCAGCCCCGCGCCCCGCGAGTCCGCAGGGAATGTCTGGCATGCGTCAGCTCGTGCTCGCATGATCGCCCTCGTCTGCGCCATCGCTGCCATTGCCGTGGTGGCGGCGCTTCTCGCCACCCAGCACCTCATCCCAGCCCCAACCGATGGCGGCACCGCCTCGGATGCCATCTCGGGCGACGCCTCCTCGGGTGCCGCTTCGGGCGGCGCTTCGGGCGGCGCCTCCTCGCACGACACCGCCTCGCACGAGAGCACGGACTCCCCCTCCGCACGGCAAGACACGTCCGGTGCCCAGGCCGACACGGACGTCCTCTCCGTTGGCGAGTCTCACTGGTCGGCGAGCAACTCCCTGGTGTACGCAGAGTACTCGCTTACCAACAACTCGGATCGCACGGTCACGCTTCCCAGCGCAACCGTCACCGGCTATGCGGATAACGGCAGCATCCTCTTCTCGCGCGAGGAAACCCTCTCCATCCTTGCCTCCGGTGAAACGACATATCAAAGCACCATCTTTGACAGCTCGACGAGGCCCGCGCGCGTCGAGTTCACGCCCATCAGCCCTTCCGCCGACACCATGAGCAGTGACACGCCACCCCTGCTCTCAACCGCTAACGTCTCCGCTAGGACCAGTAACTCTGGCGTCATCTCCGTATCAGGCACCGTGTCGCTTGAGAGGGATGGTTCGCCACCCTATTATCTGGGTGACGACTACGGCATCCACGTTACCGCCATCCTGCGCGATGCCTCCGGAGGTATCGTGGGCGGAGGCGTTAACTTTCTGTACTCCCATCCCGAAGAGGGCTCAAGCATGCCGTTTGAGGTTCGGATATTCGAGCGGACTGACTATGCCACCTGCGAGGCGTACGCAACAGTCGGGTAGGCGGGACCAGCCCTTCGTCTGAGGCCACACAAAGCAACGAGAGCGCCTCGCCGGAACCACCCAGTGCTGCGTCGGCAGAACAGGTAACCATCAAAACGTCACCCGACAAGTACACGTGGTACATCAAGAATTACGTAGGGATGAACGCCGCCTTGGTTGGCTACTCCTCTCTCGATGGGTTTCGGCGCGACAGATATGGAGCCGGCACCTTGCGCCTTGTGTTCGTTTCTCCCGATGGGACCTTCGTCGATCCCGGGGATGAGGAGGATCTGAAGAACTATTACGTCGTCGCGCAGAGCCACGCTCCAAACACAGAGATCAAGTACCTGTTCCCAACAGACATCAAGGGCAAAGAGTACGACAACATCGTCTACTGGCAAAGCATTGACGAGCTCGTTCTCTCCGTCAACAAGGTTGGCGACACGTCCGACACAACCGTCGGAATGACCAAGATCCAGCCAGCCCCAGACAAGTATTCATTTTACGTGCGCGACTACGTCGGAAGAAACCTCGCGGAGTGCGGATACGTATCCATGGCACACAAGCTCACCGATGCATACGGCACCTCTTACCTCTATTTTGACATCACCGCTGATGATGGCTCGTACATCGAGCTTCCGGATTCGTCCAGCGACGATGCCTCCGAGGCAAGCAAGGGCGCGCTGTCCCAATACGTCGTGACCGCACAAAGCGTCGCGCCCAACACGCCCGTTTCGCTTACCTATCCCACAGACATCAACGGCAAGGAGTACGAGAATCTCGTTGATACCAAGAGCTTGGATTCCATTGCGCTCACCGTCACGAATATCGCGGAGTAGGACAGTCCGCTCATCATCAGCCCGCGCCAACACGCAGCACACAAAGCGCCGCCCGCAGAGTCCTACTGACATGCGGGCGGCAATTCTTAGGCAATTCTTATATAGACACATTTCGTATAATATGTTCATTATTCATCTAAACAAGGAGAATGTGAGCATTAATGAGCGAAGTCGACCAGCACGCGACGCCCTCTCCAGCAGCACCGGCCCGTGGGCAAATCCACCGCACGTGCAAGGCGGCGCTGGACTACCTCTCCGGTGCCATGGTCAAGATGATTCCCATCCTTCTCGTCTGCGGCATGCTCAAGACCGCTCAGACGTTGATCGGCCCCTCTATGCTGGGCCTTGTCGGCAAGGCGGACGATCTCTACGCGCTTCTCGCATGGTCTACGACGCGGGATTCTACTTCATGCCCATCTACCTGGGCTATTCTTGCGCCGAGAAGCTCGGCGGCACGCCTGTGCTGGGATCTCTGCTCGGCGGCATCATGATGGTTCCGGCTTTTGCCCAGCTTGTGGGCGACAACGCGACGTTTAGCGTGTACGGCATCCCCTGCACGCCCGTCGACTACAGCCGCACGGTGCTTCCCATCGTGATGTCCGCCGCGCTTCTGGCGGTGCTGGAGGTACGCCTGCGCAAGGCGCTTCCCAAGGTCCTTGCCCCCATGTTCGCACCGCTGCTGGCAATGGCCATCACGCTGCCCGCCGCCCTCTGCGCGTTGGGGCCGCTGGGCTCCTGGTGCGGAAACGCCTTGGGTTCGACACTTTTCTCCCTGGGCGACCGGGGTGGGCTGGTCACGGTGCTGGGCGTGGGAATCATTGCCGCAAGCTGGGAGTTTCTCGTCATTGCCGGCATGCGCTCGCTTCTGCTCGCCCTTGGCCTTGCCAACATGCTTGCCGTGGGGACGGACTCGTTTGTGCTAGTGGGAGCCGGCGTCGCCATCTGGGCGGCGTTTGGCATGGCACTCGGGGGCTTCCTGCGGCTGCGCGGCACGACGGAGGGTGGCGAGGCCCTGGGCTACTTTGTCTCGGGCATTGTGGGAGGCGTCACCGAGCCCGCGCTCTACGGCCTGGGCCTTCGCTACCGCAGGCCACTTGCCGGTCTTGCCGTGGGCGGGTTTGTCGGCGGAATCTGGGCGGGCGCCACGCACGTGACGGCCTACGTCATGGGCTCGTCGAGCTTTCTCTCGATTCTGGGCTACGTGGGCGGCGGCGCGCTCAACACGGTGAACGCAGGCGTCTCCGACCTGCTCGCAATGGGCATTGCGGCCGCAGTGACCTACGTCACCTGGGGCGCTTGCAACAGTGAGGTTCGCGGTTAGGCCGCCGTAAGAAATGCACCGGCAGCCCGCGCCGCGCCTCTCCCGGTGCCTCTCTCGCAGCGAATTACGCACGGTGGGGCTGCGTCGTGATCTGACCTTGCGCAAACCTGGGCTTTTGCCAACGCCACCCTTAGCCGTGCGTAATTCGCGCACCAACGAGGCGGGCAGGGGGACACGAGGCGCACCCTCGGCAGGCAAACGCCTCAACGGTGGTCGCCTTTCCGGTACAGCATCACATCTTAGTCCCGCGTGAGCCACCCTTCGATGCACGCGATTCTCCCCCACGTGCATCGAAGGGCACCGCGTTACACAAAATATGCGGCGCGCCGCATCGAGCTGCCCTCCGTTACACGCCATTTCAGAGGGTCATCAAGTAGCCTTATCCACATATTGTGATTTAATCACGGTAATAGACAACATGTTGTGCCTTGGAATGCCTCACTACTTAGGGGTCACCCAAAACCATGTGTAAAGAGAGGCAGTTCGGCGTACATAGCTCGATTATTGTGTAACGAAGGGCAGTTCGATGCAGGCAAGGGCCAAACGAACGCGCCGCCGCCCATGAAAACTCGCCCGCGGCCTCACGCGGCACTTAAGTCGCCGGGCCGCCACTCGCTGCGGCACCATGCACAAGCGCAGACGCCGAGCAGGCCCGGCAGGGCGCATGGGTGACCAAAGCCGCGGCGCCTCCTCACCCGCGCAGGGCCCCCACGAACGTCACGAAGCCGGGAAGCAGGACCATCGCCGCTGCGGCACCGCCGTCGAGCTGGCCGGACATCCCGTAGAAGAGAAGCGAGAGCGCAAAGATCGCAACCACGGCAGCGAGCCCGTTCCAGGTGCCAGGCCTAAGCCGCACGTCGGCACCAAAAAGGAGGCGCAGGACAAAGACGGGCAGTCCCACCATAAGCCCGATTCCCGCAGCGCAGGCGATGCCGCGGGCAAACGTCCCCAGCTGCTCGGCCACCTGAAAGACGACCGCCATGGCGATGAACGCCACAAGCGCCAACCCTGCCAGCCCAAGCAACCTATCCTCCATGGGACGCCTCCCTCAATGACACTCTATCCCAAGAAGAGCAGAGCGGGCCCACAATCGAGCGACATGTTCCTGCTAGCATCGTCTGGAGTCACGCAACGAAGCAGAGGGGGCGCAATGACGGGCGGGCATGACGACAGACACCGCGCGGGCAGGATAGCCAAGACCGTGCTCGCCGTCATCGGCGGCATCACCGTGACGCTCGTGCTGTTCGTGGCGGTGCTGGTGTACAACCTCGGCTATGCCGTGCGCACCGTTGACACATCGACCTCTCCAGACGGCATGTTCACACTCGAGCTACAGGCCGTTGGCGAGCCCGCGTTCTTCTCCTCGGCGGACGCGCGTCTCATCCTCAGGCTTGGCCGCTATGAGGTCTCGCGCGTTGACACGAGCATCGCAGATGACGGCATGCAGGTACGTCCCGCCAGCTGGCAGGTGAGCTGGAATGACACGGGTGCCAAGGTGCGCCTCAGGGGGTCCGAGCAGAGCGACGAGCTTGTGGCCATGGGGTTTGACGGAAGCGTCTCGAGGGGCCGCGCCGCTCAGGACGAGACCTTGGGCGAGCTGCCAAATGCCGAGGTCGGCGAGCCGTCCGCACCCCTCGGGGACGACGTCACGTCCTCCGAGGTAGCGCAGCGGGAGGCCGAGAGGGTCGACGCCGGTTACAAGGCCGTCTACGATGCGGCGCTCAAGCCGCAGGGCTATGGCTACCAGGTGACCTACAACGCGGGGGGAGACGAGCAGGTCATCCTCTCGAAGGACAGCGAGAAGGTCATCCTGCTCATCTATGATCGCGAGTCGGCAAACGGCGCATGCGCGCTCTACGCCCTGGAGAGCTGCCCCGTCGAGGACTACGGCAGCTGGTCGATTGATGACGCCACGCTGCTTGACGAGTACGCCTACGTGCATGAGACGGGCGAGGTCATCGCGTCAGGCAAGACCTCGTGGTCGGACGTCGGCACGCAGTCCTTCCGCAACGCCACGGGAGAGTAGCGAGTCCCCAGCGGACCGCCTCGGCAAAGGGACCCGCGCCTGTGAGGCCACCGGGCGTGGCCCGCAGGCGCGGGACCATATGGCGCGAGGCCAATGCGACTAGCCCTTCGCTGCCTTGATGAACGCCTGGGCGCGACCCGCATCCACATTGTTCCAGAGAATGCCGTCACGCTTGATGCTGGTACCAACGATGACGCCGTCCGCATGGGGAAGGAGCCTGCCGATGTTGTCGACCCTCCCGCCGCTGCCGATGATGACGGGAACCTCCGGGAAGCGCTCCTTCAGATGGGCGATGTGGGAGTCCTCCGGCGGAAGCCCGGCGTGGGCTCCGCCAAAGAGAGCCCCTGCGATGGGCAGGTTGGCAACGCCCGCCTCGAGCATCTCCTCGCTCGAACGCGCGTCGAGGCACGTCCCCGCATGGGCCTCGAAGTACGTATACACCCTGACGTCATCGGCACCGATGCGACGCTGGTACCGGAATATCTCACCGGGATTGAACTTCTGGGACCCAAACAGGCCCTCGTAGGATCCGCTTACGTAGGTCCTCACGAACCTGGCGCCAACCGCCTTGGCAACGGCAAGCGTCGCGATGGGGTCTATCAGCACTCCGCATCCGAAGGGCACATGGATCTCCGCAGCGACCTCCGTCGCGATTCGCACGTAGCTCGCCACCGTCTCGGGGCCAACGGGAGTGAGGTAGGGCCTGTCCCCCTCGTTCGCAAACACGAGCGCGTCAAAGCCTGCGTCCTGCAGGATGCGCGCATCCCGCTTCAGGTGCCTGACCTGCTCCTTGAGAGTCATGCCGTCATCGGCGTAGGGGGTGCCGGGCAGCGCCTGCATGTGCAGGCACCCAATGACCGGCCTAGGTACCCCAAACGTCTCAAGGTGCTTCTCCATCAGTGAGGACATGCGTTACTCCTTCTTTGGTAATCGATACCTCCCGTAAGCGTCGTGCTACGAGAGGATCCCGAGCGGCGAGAGGATGATGGCGATCACGAACATCGCGATGATGACGGTCGTGGGCTTAACTCCCCTCTTGATGAAGTGGTAGGTGGTCAAAAACGAGATGAGCGGCAGAAGCCTGGGAAGGATAGTGTCGAGGATCGACTGGACCTCGATAGTCCCCGTGGCCAGCTGAAGGGTGATCGGACAGGCGATGGGGATCACGGTGGCGACCAGACACCCAAGCACCATCATGCCCATGGCGCCAAGACCCTCGGTGAGCTGCTTGACAAGCCCCCCGGCCAGCAGCTTGGTTACGGCGTTCTTGCCAAAGCGATACCCGGCGTTGTAGCAGAAGTAGCCCACGCCAAGCGCGTAGGCGCTAAAGAGCACGATGAGCAGGACGGGGCCGAGGGCGCTCCCCTGGGACGCAAGGCCGATGGCGATCGAGAGGAGAACCACCCTGACGAGGCTCTGGGTCACGGAGTCACCGATGCCTGCCATGGGACCCATAAGCGCGGTCTTGAGGTTGTTCTCGATGTCGTCATCGATGTCGGCGCCGTTCGCGCGCTGCTCCTCCATCGCGGCGGTGATGCCCGGAATGATGGATCCCCAGGTGTTCTCGGTGTTGAAATAAGCGAGATGGCGCTTGAGCCCGGCCGCGATTGCCTCGCGATCATCGCCGTAGAGCTCTTCAAGGACAGGTGCCATGCAGTGGCAGAAGCCCAGGCCCATCATGCGCTCGTAGTTGTAGCAGATCTGCCCCCAGCTCTGCCAGATGAGCCAGGACTTGCGAAGGGCCCTCTTGCTCAGGTGCCTCTGCCCAGAGGCCGCCTCACCAGCGATGTCAGCCGCCGCCTCAGGGCCAAAGGAGAAGCCCTCAAGGACGCCCGCCCCCTCCCTGGAGGTGTAGACGAGGTGCAGCACGCCTACCGCTGCACCAATGATGGCGATGGGCATGGTGCCAAGCTGGAGGTAGGCAGCGAGGGCAAAGCCGATTGCAAAGAACGGGAGAAGGGATGCCTTGAAGAGCACGCTCATGAGCATGGCCAACCCAAGGGCGGGGATCAGGTGACCGGCAAGGGAGAGGATCGAGGTCACCTGCGCTGGAATCACCTGCATGAGCGACTCGAGGGCGGAGGAGCCAAACAGCACGCACAGGAACGAGGGGATCGCATACGTGATGAACGGGAAGATCTGCGAGGCAAAGAGGTTCATGGCGACCACGCCACGGGCGTTGCCCTGCTCGGCGTACTTGTCTGCCCTATGCACCCAGACCGAGTTGAGCGACATCTTGACGTTGAAGCTCAGCAGGCCGAGCAGGCCGAGCGGCACCGCTATGGTGAGCCCCACCGAGGGGTCTGCGCCGGCGAGCATCGTCATTGCCACGCCGAGATAGCCCGCGAGCGCATAGTCGCTCGGCAGGGACCCGCCGATGGCGACCATGCCTATGTAGGCCATCATCACATTGGATCCAACCGCCAACCCGTAGGCCAGGTTGCCGAGAAGCAGGCCGTTAACCAGGCCTGCGACGAGGGGCGCTCCAAAGTACACGGACCACCGCAGCCACATTGGGCAGGCTGTCGCGGCATACCATGTGCAGAGCGCGATGACGAGCGCTTGCAATGCCAACATGCTGTCACACTCCTAAGTCGTTGCCACATCCGCCTAGAGGACGTCTTCGATCGGAACTTTGGGATCGGTGTAGAGCATCTGCAGGAAGACGTTCACCCCCAGCTCCTGCAGCTCGCGAATCTGCGTCCGCTCCTCCTCAGAGAGGAAGATGTTCTTGGCCACTTGAACGCGCCCGGGCACGGAGCCGAGGTTTCCGAGGTTGAGCTCGGCCATCTCAGAGGGGCCGCCCTTGAGCTCGCGCGCAGTCTCGAGGGCGGCGAGGATCTTCTTGAAGAGCAGCATGGTGCGGGCGGGATCTTCGTCTTCCTTCACCGCCGCTGCCGCATCCCTGGCCGAAAGGATGTCGATCTGCATGCCGGCGGGTGCCGACATCGAGAGCACGGCCTTCAGGAAGTCATCCTTGGCGATCTGGTCATCCACGACAACGATGCGTGTGAGCCGCAGCCTCTTCGACCAGGATGCCATGACCTGCCCGTGTATCAAGCGCTCGTCAACCCTCGTGGCAGCAACGTTCATAATGCCTCCCGTCAGACTCCGTCGCCCTATGGGCATCACCGGATCGTCGCCTCTTGTGCATGGCTCATTCTATATTGATAGAAACATCCATTCGATACTGCATGAATGATTTACCACAAACGGTAGAACTGCCCCGGTAAACGTGATGATTGTGAGGTAACTTCCTATACTGAATATCCGCGTTACCTAACGCCCAAGAATTGATCTACTATTTGAATGAATAGTTCATTCAATATTCTGGAGTATGCCATGGATGCTTTCGAGCAGATGAGACTGCACGCCGAGGATCTGACGCCCACCGAGCGAAAGGTGCTGGACGCCGTCATGGATAACCCCGAGGGAATCCTCCAAAGCACGACGACGATGGCCGCCCAGCACATCGGCGTCTCCCAGAGTGCCGTAAGCCGCTTCTGCCAGAAGGTTGGCTATGAGAACTTCGGCGATTTTAGGATGAACCTCTTGCTCTCGCTCTCGAGCAGCACCCCCACGTCGGGCCCAAGGGAGAGTCAGGAGGCGATCGACTATCTCTGCGACATGATGAGGGCCACGAGCGGCGCCCTCGACAAGGACGTCGTCGCCAACCTGACGGAGCGGATACTCTCGTCCAAGGCCGTCTACACTGCCGGTGCCGGGCTGAGCTCGCCCCCCGCCCTCATGCTCTCCATGGAGTTGCTCAAGTACGAGATCCCCTGCTACTGCATGCCAAGCGGGCAGGAGATGATCTATATGCACGTCGCGAGCCCCGATGACTTGATCGTGATCTTCTCGTCGAAGAACGACACGCAGCGGGTGCTGCTCAACGTCATACAGGAGATGTCGGCACAGAGGCGGCCCCACACCGTCATGATCTCCCACACGGCCGCGCACCCCCTTCGGAAGGCGGCAGACGAGTTCATCCTCCTCCCCACCTGGCAGACCGAGCGATACCCCGTCTACATCGAGCCCATGACCTCGATGCTTGCGTTCTGTAGCATCCTCATGGTGGAGGTGTCAAGGCGGACGGGGTCAGACCCAGAGATGCTGCCCTCCATCGTGAACGGCAGAAGAAGGCGCACCCAGCGAGGCTGATACGCCACGCCTCCCCACGAGCGGGGCGCGTATGCATGGCGCGGGTGCGCGGCACCTCCCAAATGGCCGCGGCGCTTGACATCCCACGCGGGCCCCGGTAGTCTCAATTTGAAATTGAACTTTAATTTCAAATAGCGCCGACGGCCTCAAGCCGCGGCGCGGCCGGATTGCGGAACGGGGGACACACGTGGCCACCAGGGGCACCTACAACACGCGCCAGCGCCAGGCGATCCTCGACTACCTCGACGTACACACCGATCGCTACGCAAGCGTCGACTGCGTGTTCGAGGCACTGAGGTCGCAGGGGGTCGAGATTGGGCGCTCGACCATATACCGCACCCTCGAGACGCTCGCAGGCGAGGGCATGGCGTCGAAGGTCGTCGCCCCTCGCGGAGAGGTCGCCCTCTATCGCCTGGTAAACCGGGACGAGGAAAACGCGGGCCAGCTGGTCTGCGTGGAGTGTGGGCGCGTCTCGACCATCGGCTGCGCTGCCTTTCAGGAGTTTTCCCACCACGTGAGCACGGAGCACGGATTTGCCATCGACCTGTCGCGAACCGTGCTCTACGGGCGCTGCCCCCTCTGCGCGAAAGGGAAGGTCGCCGCCCATGCGTGAGCCCTTGCGCCAATCCACGCGCCGGCCCGCGCGCCACAGGGCGTGCCATGGGGCCGCCCCCGGGGCGGTCGCGCTCGCGCTGGCGGTCCTCCTCGCCGTGGGGACGTTTCTCTCGGCGGTGGCTCTTGGCAGGGAGGTCCACCACCGGTGTACGGGCGATGACTGCCCGGTCTGCCAGCTCATGGCGGGTGCCGCAAAGGCTGCTGGCCGCAGCTCGACGCCCGTGCCGCAGCCGCCGCGCATCCCCTCCGCACGCCTTGGAGCGGTGTCGGCCACACCCCTCACCGGCGTTGTCCTGGTCGCTTCCTCCCCCGTCTCTCTGGGGGTGCGCCTCGACATCTGATGGGTGCGGCCTGCCTCATATCGCACCCCGCACAGCTGATCAGACAAAAGACCAGGAGACAATCCCATGGATAACCACATGACCCCGCACCGCAGCCCCATGATGGGGCGGCGCACCCTTCTCGGCCTTCTCGCCATCTCGGCCGGGACGGCCCTCGCAGGCTGCTCGAACGCCGCCAGCGGCAACGGAGGCGGCACCCCTGCGCAGGCAGATGGCACGGGCGCCGCATCCGCGCTCTCGATCTGCGCGAGCTTCTATCCCATGTTCGACTTCGCGAGCAAGGTGGCCGGCGACCGGGCGACCGTCACCTGCCTGGTGCCCGCCGGGACCGAGCCGCATGACTGGGAGCCCTCGACCACGGACATCCGTGCCATCACCACCTGCGACATGCTCGTCTACAACGGTGCGGGCATGGAGCACTGGATCAAGGACGTGACGGACGGCCTCTCGGGCGAGAAGCCCGTCCTCGTGTGCGCAAGCGATGGGCTCGATCTGCGCGAGCTACCCGAAGGCGAGGCGGAGGAGGGCGAGGCCGGCACCGACCCACACGTATGGCTCTCGCCGAGAAATGCCAGGCACGAGCTTCAGGTCATACGCGACGCCCTCGTGTCGCTCGACCCAGATGGGCGCGAGACGTACGACGCGAACTACGAGCGCTGGGCGGCGGAGCTCGAGAAGCTCGACGCCGAGTTCACGGACGGGCTTGCGGACCTTTCGAGCAGGAACCTCGTGGTGTCCCACGAGGCGTTTGGCTATCTCTGCGACGCCTATGGGCTTACGCAGGTCGCGATTGCCGGAATCGACGCCGAGGGCGAGCCAAACGCCCAGCAGATGGCCGAGATAGCCCAGTTTGTGCGCGAAAACAACGTGAAGACGATCTTCTCCGAGGAGCTTGTGAGCCCAAAGGTCGCCCAGGCCATCGCAAGCGAGACCGGAGCCACGGTCGAGGAGCTCAACCCGCTCGAGGGCCTCTCCGACGAGGAGATCGCCGACGGCGAGGACTACCTCTCCGTGATGCGAAAGAACCTCGGGGCGATGAGGGGGGCGCTGGCGTGACGGCTGCGGGACCCGAAGCGCCCGAACGCCCCGCACCGCCGGTCGACCTCTCGAACGTGCGCTTTTCCTACGGCCGCGAGGAGGTTCTTCACGGCATCGACCTGGTCGTCGGTGCAGGGGAGATCTGCTCCGTCGTGGGCGACAACGGCGCCGGGAAGTCGACCATCGCGCGCCTCGCCGTGGGCGAGCTCAAGCCCACGGCGGGCACCGTTCGCCTCTTTGGCGAGAACCCCACGCGCTTTGGCCGATGGGACCTCGTGGGCTACGTCCCGCAGCTTCCCCCGGAGGCCGTCTCGCGCTTCCCCGCCACCGCGCTCGAGCTCGTCAGCGCCTTCCAGAGTGCGGGCGCGCGGGGCCGGCGGCCCTCGCGCGCAGAGCGGCGTGCGCAGAGCCTCGACGCGCTGGGCCAGGTGGGAATGGACGCGCATGCCACAAGGATGGTAAGCGAGCTCTCGGGCGGGCAGCTCCAGCGCGTGCGGCTTGCGTGCGCGCTGGTGAGCGGCCCGGAGCTTCTCGTCCTGGACGAACCAACAAACGGGCTCGACCGCGAGAGCCGCGAGGCGCTCTGCTCCCTGGTGGCCGCCGCCCACGCCAAGCGAGGGCTGGCGGTGCTCCTCGTCACGCACGACCAGCGAACCCTGGCGCGCCTTGGGGGAAGCGTCCTTCTTGTGGAGGACGGCCGTGTCGTGAGGAAGGGGGCCTAGGGCATGCTCGAGTACGCATTCATGCAGCGCGGGCTTCTCGCCGGGCTGCTCCTTGGCACCGTCATCCCCCTGGTGGGCATGACGGTTGTCCAGCGCAGGCTTTCCCTGATAGGGGACGCCCTGTCCCATGCGTCGCTGGCGGGCGTCGCCGCAGGCCTGGTGGGTGGGGTGAGCCCCGTCGCCGGGGCCATCGTGGCGTGCCTTGTGGGGGCACTCTGCATCGAGGGCGTGCGCAGGAGGCTCAAGGAGCAGTCCGAGCTCGCCGTGGCCGTCATCCTGGCGGCGGGAGTGGGCGCCGCGGGCGTGCTCTCGGGCTTCGTGCCAAACGCCTCGAGCCTCAACAGCTACATGTTCGGCAGCATTCTCACCATGTCGGACGGCGAGGTTATCACTATCGTCGCGGTTTGCGCGGTAGCCATGGCCTTCAGCGTCGCCCTGCGCAGGAGCCTCTTCCTCATGTCCTTCGACGAACGGCAGGCACGTACCGCAGGCGTGGCCGTGAGCGCGGTCAACCTTGCCTTCATGGTTGTTGTCGCCCTGGTGGTGGCCGTGGCGTCGCGCACGGTGGGCTCGCTAATCGTCTCATCGATGATGGTGGTCCCCGTTGCCTGCGGCCTCGAGCTGGCGCGCAGCTGGCGGCAGGCGTGCCTGCTCTCGAGCCTCGCCGGCGTAGTTGCCAGCGCGCTTGGCCTTGTCGCCTCGTATTACCTGGGCCTGAGGCCGGGCGGCACGATAGTCCTGGCGGCCATTGCGCTCTTGCTGCTGGCGTTCGTCGTCAGGCGGCTGGCGAGAGGGGCGTGAGGTCGCGCCCCGGCCGTCGGCAGGCAGGCCGGTCACCGCGCCTCGGCGGCTGACCGGCGGCGGCGCTCACAGGTACTCGAGGAAGCGGCGCGCGGCTCGCGGAAGGGCGCCCTCGCGATAGACCACGCGGATGTCGCGGTACGTGGCCGGCTCGAGCGGCTTGGCCACGATGGCGTAGGGGTTTCTCCGCAGGATGAGCGCCGGCAGGATCGAGAGGCCCAGGCCGCTCTCGACCATCGACATGATGGCGTAGTCGTCCCAGGTTGAGAAGCGCGCGTTGGGCGAGAGGCCCGCGCGATCGAAGATGGGGGTTATCTCGTCGTCCTGACCGCGCTCGAGCACGATGAACGGCTCCTCGCAGAGCGCCGAGACGGGCACGGACGCCTCCCCCGCCAGCCGGTGACCCGCCGGGAGCACCGCCATGAGCTCGTCTCGCTCCACCATGCGCTCGGCAAGCCCAGGATAGCGCGGCCCCTGCGGCAGGAAGCCAAAGTCCACGCGACCGGAGGCCACCCAGCCGTCTATCTCGGTGTAGTCTCCCATGAGCAGCTCGTACTCGATGGCCGGGCAGTCCTTCTGGAAGCGGCCGATGACCTTGGGCAGGATGTGCGTGGCCACCGACGAGAAGGTGCCTATGCGGATGCTGCCCGCAGCAAGCCCGTTGAGGTCGTCTATCTGCGACTCGAGGCGGCGGTAGTCGTCGCACACGCCCTCCACGAAGGGCAGCACCGCGCGGCCCTCGCTGGTGAGCGTGACGCCCGCGCGGCTGCGCTCGAGAAGCGTCATGCCCCAGTCACGCTCGAGGTCGGCGATCATGCGGCTCACGCCGGATTGCGTGTACGAGAGCGAGCGGGCGGCGCGCGTGAAGCTCCCCGTGCGCACGGTCTCGACAAACGCCTGATATTTCTGGATGTTTGCGTCCATGGGACCCTCTCGCTGAACACGGCGGGGCGCGCGTGGCGCCGACGCCAGATGCATGATGATTTCTCATGCATCCCATGATAAACATTCGCTTTTCTCAGCATACGCATTCTGAGAAGGTGTTTGGGGAAATTGGGGTGCCCGGGAGGTCATGCATGTCGCACGCATCGAGGAAGTACCTGCTGTCGTTGCTTGTCTTCGGCTCGAACGGCATCGTTGCCAGCCAGATCTCGCTTCCCAGCTGGCAGATCGTCCTGCTCCGCACCCTGCTTGGCGGCGCGCTGCTCGCCCTCTTGGTTTTGGGTGCCCGCAAGCGCCCCGCGTTTCTCGACCACCCACGCGACGCCGCCCGCCTTGCCGCTTCCGGCGCGGCCCTGGGTGTGGGCTGGGTCTTCCTCTTCGAGGCATACCAGCTCATCGGCGTGGGCATCGCCTCTCTCGCCTACTATTGCGGACCCGTCATCGTGATGGCGCTCTCGCCCACCCTCTTTCACGAACGGCTCACCGCCGCCAAGCTGTTGGGCTTTGCCGCTGTCGTCTGCGGGGCGTTTCTCGTGGTGGCGCAGGGACAGGGCGCGGCGCCCTCGCCGTTGGGGCTTGTGTGTGGCGGCATGTCGGCAGTTATGTACGCGGTGATGGTCATCTGCAGCAAGCGCGCGTCCGACGCCATAGTCGGCATCGAGGCCTCGGCCATCCAGCTGGTCGCAAGCTTTGCCGCAGTTGCCGTGTTCGCGCTTGTCGCCCACGGCTCCGAGCTGGCTGTGCCCCTCTCGGCAAACTGGCCCGCCATTCTCTGCCTGGGCCTCGTGAACACGGGCCTTGGCTGCTACCTGTACTTCTCCGCGATGGGGCAGCTGCCCGTGCAGCGCGTCTCGGTGTGGGGCTACCTCGAGCCGCTCTCGGCCGTGATCCTCTCGGCGCTCATCCTGGGCGAGGCGCTGACGCCTGCAAACGTTGCCGGTACGGCGTTTATCCTGGGCGGCGCCATCTTCTGCGAGGTCGCTGGGGGCCGACCGCGCAAGGTGAGGGTCGGCCGGCGCCTTGCGGGCAGCCGCTCGGCCGGAAACCTCGCTGCGTAGCCGCCGCGCCGACGGCCACGCGCCTCTCAGCGCAGTTTATCGCCTTTTCTTAAACGGACCTGAGATTTGCCCAGTTGCCCCCAGGCCGTTTTAAGAGAAGGAGATATCCTCCGATGCGGGAAGGAAGGCGCATACCAACAAACAGTGAGGGGCACCAGCAAGAGCATGCCGACAAGAGCGAGGGGACCGCAATGGGGCTTGGGACAGAGGGGCGGACGCACGCCGAGAGGGGCGAGTCACCCTCGCCTGCCCCCGGGCCGGCGCACACGCACGAGCCGTCGCGCCTCGCCCGCCTGGCGGCCAATGTCGGGCGTGTCGATGGGCGCACCCTTGTCTACGTGCTGCTCATCATTGCAGCCTGTGCCGTGGCCATAGTTGCCATCGCCATCGTGTCGCAAGGACTGGTTGTGCCTCCCTCCGCAGCCGGCTCTCTCGCCGGGCGCCATTAGCCAACGGCGCCCACAAAGGACCAGGGGCCAGGGGCCAGAGGACAGCCTGCTCAGCCGCTATCCAAGCAGCCCACTGACGGCCAGCACCGCGAGAAGCGCCGCCACGGCCACCGCGACAATCGCCGCCACCCTCATCATGTCACGCCGCGCCTGCTTGCGGCGGCGCCTCGCATAGACCCGCGCCTCGGCATCACGCGCGTCCACCGCACCGTAGCCGCCCGTCTCGTACGGAGACGTCGCAGAGCCACGCTCGATAGGAGCCGCGCCTCGCGCGGCGGGCGGCGCGGGGGGCGCGCCTGCAACGCGACGCCCGCCATCACGACCTGCCGTATTGCCATCGTGGCGCGACGCCGTGGGGGGCACTCGTATGGCCCCCGAGGCCGCATGCGCGCTCTTTGGTTTGCTGTCGAACAGTGCCATGAGAGTCCCCCGCCCCACAGGGGCAGCTGCCCCCCGAGATAGATCACGCCGAGATGGGCGTGCCGCCTGCACTCTGATGATACCGACGCGCGGCACGCGCGCAAGCCGCCACGCAACTTCCGATGCGCTGGCACGTAGCCTGAGAAGCCCGCAGGCATGCCGGAGCCGTGCGCCCTATCCTACGCCGTGTGCCGCCTGATACTCAAAGCTTCCCAGCTCATAGGTGCCAAACACGCGCATGCGCTTGAGGCGTGCGTAGTCATCGCCCTGATGAACCTGGCCATACTGCGTGGTAAATGCGAGAAGGAATCCGGCCTGCCCCACCCCAGAGGGCGCGGCATCGGAGACGTCGCCATACGGATACGCAAAGGCGTCGCTCGACTTGAGGATGTCCGCGGACTTCTCGAGGTCCCCCGCAACCTCCGCAGCCGTAAGGTCATAGATGCGCCCGCCGTGCCCCCTGCCCGAGGTACCCGCGCGGTGCATGTCGTATGAGTGCGACTGGAAGTCGACGTAGGGACTTGCGTAGTTCGAGAGCTTGTCTTGGATGTCGCTGTCGCTGCAGACGACGAACGAGGTCGCGGGGATCCTGTGGCTCTCGAGCAGCGGAATGGCGTACGCGAGGAAGCCTTCCGAGCCGTCGTCAAAGGTGAGCACCACGGACTTTGCCGGCAGCGAGTGGCCGCCTTCGACGTACGCGCGAACCTCAGCCCACGACGGGAAGTAGTAGCCTTTCTCGTTGAGCCAAGAGAGCTGCTGGTCGAGCAGGGTGGTGGAGATGAGGTTCTGGTCGTCCGACGCGCCCTTCGGCGGATTGGCCGCATCGTAGACGTCGTGGTACATGAAGACCGAGATGCCGTCGGCGTCCCAGCCCCCGTCGACATCGTCCACCACGTGTACGGTGCGCGTGACCGTGGCCACCATGCCGGCAGAATCCTCGACCGTGTAGGTGACGGTGTAGTCCCCGAGGGCCGTGGCGTCGACCTCTCCCGAGGCAGTGACCTTATCCGTAATCATGCCGTCGTTGCGATCGTGCGCGTAGCAGCCGCCGTCGACGTAGCCCTCGCCACGCCTGACGTAGGTGTCTGCGCTTCCGCCCAGCGTCATCACAATGCCGCCGTCGTTCTCGAGGGCCGTAGACCGAGAGGGGCGAGATGCGTCCTGCGGGCCGTCCGAGTCCTGCGTGCCCTGGATGCCCTGGTCGTCACCCTGGGTGGCGGCATCCGCGCTGTCGCCAGAACCGCCAAAAGGCGGCCAGGCGAGGCTGGCACCTCCCCACACCGCCACGATGCCAACGGCAAGCGCGGCCACGCAGGCAACGGCGATGATGATGCCGCAGCGCGCCGCATGGGAGCGCTGCTCCTTGCGGCGGCGATCGGCGTACGCGCGGGCCAGCTTGGCCCTGGCGGGAGGCTGCGTCCGAGAATCGCCTTCGGGCCGCAGCACGCGCACATCGCTCGACCCCGTGCGGCGGCGCGGGGCGGAGTGCTGGCCTCGCTGCGGCGCCCGCTGCCTGGCCGCGCCCGCGGAACCGGTGGCGCCCACGCCATCTGACCCATCGGGCACATAGCGAGAGACGCGAATGTCATCTCGCCCCATGCGGCCCCTGTGGTTGCTCTCCCTGTTTGGCATGAGTCATACCACCAATCTGGCCGAAACCGACATAGCTTGAGGCCGTCACGCCTTGTAGCCGTCACGCCTTGTAGCCGTCACACATTCGGGGTTCAAATCTGTGACGACCTGCGCGCGTCACAACTTCGGATGCGATTGTGTGTCGGACGGCAACACATTCGAAGCCCGAATCTGTGACGACCTGCGCGCGTCACAGGTTCGTGTGCGATTGTGTGACGCGAGCGGGACCGTCGCCTTCCCTACTCCTGCGCGGGAGCCTCCGGCATGGCCTGCTCAACATACCCGCGGATGACCGAGCAGGATTTGCGCATGGCGCGGCGCTCGTCGTAGGAGAGGTCGATCTCGAGCACCGAGTCGATGCCGTTGGACCCCACGATGCAGGGCGTACCCGCGGAGATGCCAGACTCGCCGTACTCGCCCTCGAGATGCACCGAGAGAGGCAGCAGGCGCTTCTCGTTGTGCAGGATGGCAGTGATGATCTCGGAGACGACCGAGGCGATGCCGAACTCGGTGCAGCCCTTCCCGCCCACGATCTTGGTGCCAGACTCCTTGACCATGCGCTTGACCTCATCGAAGTTGATGTTGGTGTTGGAGTGGTGGTCCATCGCGAGGTACTCGCGCAGCGAGATGGAGCCAACGGTGACGTGCGAGGTGGGAATGAACGAGGAGTCACCGTGCTCGCCCATGCAGAAGGCCTGGATCTGCTTGGCGTCGACGTCGATGATGCCCGAGAGGATGCGGCGCAGGCGCACCGAGTCGAGCGCCGTGCCGGTGCCAAAGACGTGCTCGCGCGGCAGGCCGAGGTTGCGGTACAGGTACTCGGTCACGATGTCGGCGGGGTTGGAGACGCTCAGCACGATGCCGTTGAAGCCGGAATCGCGCACCGGGCCCACGATGCCCTCGAGCACCTTCATGGTGCCGTCGAGCATGTCGAGGCGCGTCTCGCCAGGCCTGCGGCTGCGGCCGGCGGTGAGGACGATGAAGTGCGCGTCGGCGCAGTCGGCGTAGTCTCCGACGCGGATGGTGAACGAGTCGCCCATGCCCGAGGCGAGGTCCTCGAGGTCCATGACCTGGGCCTCTGCGGCCTCGCGGTTGACGTCGAGGAACACGATCTCGTTCACGAGGTGGCGGAACATCAGGCACAGCGCAACGTGGCTGCCAACGCGCCCGGCCCCGATGATGACAACCTTGCGCGTCTGGTATGGCTTCTCAATGGGCATTGTTTCCTCCTTGACGGACGAACAACTACTGTGCAACTACTCATCAAAGGGAGATCATACGTCACGCGCGAGCGGGCGGGCGGCCTCGCGACCGTCCGCTCGCCGACGGGCTTTTCGTTGGCCACCGCTGGCCGTCGCCCGCCGACTGGCTACCGTGTGCGATGGGCCGCGCCGGGAAGGGCGCGCCGCGACTCGCCCGCAGCCCACGCCCTAGTCGCGCGTGAGCTTGCGGTGCAGGCGGTGGGGCTTGGACGCCTCCGGGCCCAGGCGCCGCTCGCGGTCGGCCTGGTACGCCTCGAAGTTGCCCTCGAACCAGTGCCAACAGCCGGGGTTCTCGTCTGTGCCCTCCCACGCCAGGATGTGCGTGGCCACGCGGTCGAGGAACCAGCGGTCGTGGCTCGTGACCACCGAGCAGCCCGGGAAGCGCTCGAGGGCGTCCTCCAGGCTCTCGCTCGTCTCGGTGTCGAGGTCGTTGGTGGGCTCGTCCAAAAGCAGGAGGTTGCCGCCCTGGCGCAGGGTGAGGGCCAGGTTCAGGCGGTTCCTCTCGCCACCGGAGAGCACGCCGGCAGGCTTCTGCTGGTCCGCGCCCTTGAAGCCGAAGGTGGCAACGTAGGCGCGGCTGGGGATCTCCGTCTCGCCCACGGTGATGTAGTCGTTGCCGTCAGAGACAACCTCCCAGACGCTCTTCTTGGGGTCGATGCCGGAGCGCATCTGGTCCACATAGGAGAGCTTGACCGTCTCGCCCAGCTCGAGCGTGCCCGAGGAGGGCTGCTCCTGCCCCACGATCATCTTGAAGAGCGTGGTCTTGCCCACGCCGTTGGGGCCAATAACGCCCACGATGCCGTTGCGGGGCAGGTCGAAGGAGAGGTCGTCGATGAGGACACGGTCGCCAAAGGCCTTGGTGAGGCGCTCGACCGTGAGCACCTCGGCGCCCAGCCGCGGCCCCACAGGAATCTGGATCTCGGAGAAGTCGAGCTTCTTGGTGGCCCTGGCCTCGGCCTCCATCTGCTCGTAGCGCTCCAGGCGCGCACGGCTCTTGGCCTGGCGCGCCTTGGGGCTCTGGCGAACCCACGCAAGCTCGGAGCGCATCTTCTTGGCGCGCTTGGCGTTCTCGCGGCCCTCCGCCTCCAGGCGCGCGGCCTTCTTCTCGAGGTAGGTCGAGTAGTTGCCCTCGTAGGGGTAAAGCTGGCCGCGGTCGACCTCGCAGATCCAGCCCGCCACGTCGTTCAGGAAGTAGCGGTCATGCGTGACGGCCATGACGGCACCGGGATAGCTGTGCAGGAACTGCTCGAGCCACAGCACGCTCTCGGCGTCCAGGTGGTTGGTGGGCTCGTCAAGGAGGAGCAGGTCGGGGGCCTCAAGCAGCAGGCGGCACAGAGCCACGCGACGACGCTCGCCGCCGGAGAGCCGGGTCACCGGGGCGTCGGGGTCGGGACACTGGAGGGCGTCCATGGCCTGCGAGAGCTGGGAGTCCAGGTCCCAGCCGTTGGCGGCGTCGATCTCGTCCTGGAGGCGGCCCATCTCGGCCATGAGGGCGTCGAAGTCCGCGTCCGGGCTCGCCATCTCCTCGCCGATCTGGTTGAAGCGGTTGACCTTGGCGATCACATCCGAGAAGGCCATCTCGATGTTCTCGCGCACGGTCTTGTCATCGTCGAGGGGCGGCTCCTGCTGGAGGAGCCCCACCGTGTAGCCCGGCGTGAGGCGGGCCTCGCCGTTCGAGACGTCCTCGAGGCCGGCCATGACCTTGAGGAGCGTGGACTTGCCCATGCCGTTGGGGCCAACCACGCCGATCTTCGCGCCAGGGTAGACGCCCACGGTGACGTCATCGAGGATGACCTTGTCGCCCACGACCTTGCGGGCCTTGTACATCTGGTACACGAACTCTGCCATTGCTGCTCCTGTCTGGGACCTGGGATGGCTGGGGCGAGAAATGCCGCGCGCGGCGAGAGGGGCCCGCCACGGGCGCGCGTGTCCTTCCATTCTACGGGAGGGCGTGCGCCCGGCCTCGCAGACGGCACCGCCTTGGGCCGCGCCCTTCAACGTTTGCGCACAATCAGGTACCGTTGCGTGCCCAAAGCCTGATGTTTCGCCCATACGTGCATCTTTTCTGTTACCGGCGGTGGCACAATCGAGGGGATGGGATACACCAGTGCGGCCCCGGCCGCCTCGACGGCAGGCATGACGCAACAAGAAGATGGGGGGGATTCATGCCAGAGGCAATCCGCAAGGTCAACGTCATCGGCCACCTGCATCCGGACACGGACAGCATCTGCGCCGCCATTTCCTACGCTTACCTCAAGAACCAGATCGACGAGCCAATTTACGAGGCCAGGCGCGCCGGCGCCCTCAACCGCGAGACCACGTTCGTGCTCAAGCACTTCGGCTTCGATGAGCCGCCGCTCATCACCTCGGTGACCCCGCAGATCAAGGACATCGTGGTCCAGAAGCAGTCCGGCATCGACGCCGAGATGAGCCTCTTCGCGGCATGGAACATGATGCAGGACACCAAGGTGGACACGCTCTGCATCACCGATGAGGACAAGCACCTCGTGGGCCTCATCGCAGTGAAGGACGTCGCCAACGCGAACATGGACATCTTCGACACCGCCATGCTCTCTGAGGCCCAGACCTCCTACAAGAACATCATCGAGACCCTCAACGGCTCGCTTCTGCTGGGCGACCCCAACGGCCGCATGACCAAGGGCAACGTGCGCGTGGGCACCACGCCCGAGATGATGGAGGACACCATCAAGGCCGGCGACATCGTGCTGGTCACCAACCGCTACGAGACGCAGCAGTTCGCCGTCGAGTGCGACGCCGGCTGCCTTGTCATCTGCTGCGGAGCCAACGTGTCCAAGCGCGTCATCGCCTCGGCCGAGCGCCACGGCTGCGCCATCATCACCACGCCGTACGACACCTTCGCCGCCGCGCGCCTCATCGGCATGTCCGTGCCCGTTCGTGCCAGGATGCTGCGCAAGGGGATCCTGCAGTTCTCGGTCAACACCTCCGTGGACGACGCGCGCAAGATCATGGCAAAGTCACGCCACCGCTTCTTCCCCGTCATCGACGAGGACGGCTCCTACTTTGGCCTGGTCAGCTCGCCCAACCTCATCAACATCAAGCGCAAGCACGTCATTCTCGTCGACCACTCCGAGCGCTCGCAGGCCGTCGATGGCCTTGAGCAGGCCGAGATAATGGAGATCCTCGACCACCACCGCATTGGCACCATCGAGACAAACGCCCCCGTCTACTACCGCGCCGAGCCCGTGGGCTGCACCTGCACGATCATCCACAGCGCCTACGCCGAGGCGGGCGTGGAGATCCCGCCCAGGATCGCTGGCCTCATGCTCTCTGCCATCCTCTCCGACACCCTGACGTTCCGCTCCCCCACCTGCACGGCCAGGGACCGCCATGCGGCCGAGGAGCTTGCCAAGATCTGCGGCGAGGACATCGAGGCGTACGCCGACTCCATGTTCGAGGCCGGCGCCGACCTCACGGGCCGAACCGCCGAGGAGGTCTTCCACCAGGACTTCAAGGTCTTCAGCCGCGGCAACGCCAAGTTCGGCGTGGGCCAGGGCAGCTACATGACCAAGAACAGTCGCGAGGCGGCCGAGGGCCTCGTGCGGCCGTTCCTTGCCGAGGCCGCGAAGGCCGAGGAGCTGCCCATGATCTTCTACATGTTCACCGACGTGAAGTCGCAGAGCACCGACCTCATGATCTACGGCAACGGTGCCGAGAACGTGGTGGCGCAGGCCTTCGGCGTCAAGCCCAAGGACGGCATGGCGCTGCTCAAAGGCATCGTGAGCCGCAAGAAGCAGATCATCCCGCCCATCATGGCCACGCTCCAGAAGATAGACGAGGACGCCTAGGGGGGCGGCCCCCTGGGGGCTTTGTGCCTGCCCCAAAGGACCGCGCTCGTTTGGCAGCGCCATCTCGTGAGTGGCAGACCGCTACACGTTCGGGGGCCGAATGTGTATCGACCTGCGCGGGTCACACATTCGGGCGCGAATGTGTATCCATCCGCCACACATTCGGGGCACGATCGTGTATCGACCTGCGCGGGTCACACATTCGGGCGCGATTGTGTGGCGGGATGCGCCGCCCTCCGACGTTAGAGCCGCCACTGCCGTAGAATGGTGGGCAGTCCTTCAGCGCCGCGCCCGCGGCGCACGCAGCCCGCACCCAGCATGAAAGGTGGCCTCGATGGTCTCGCGCATCTACGTTGAGAAAAGGGACGGATTCGACGGGGAGGCGCGGGCGCTCAGCCACGAGCTGCGGCACATGCTGGGCATCTCGTCGCTCGCTGGCCTGCGCATCATCAACCGCTACGACGTCGAGGGCATCTCCGAGGAGCTCTTCGAGCAGTGCGTGCCGGTGGTCTTCTCCGAGCCGCAGACCGACCGCGCCACGCGCGAGATGCCCGAGGTGGCCGAGGGGGCCCGGGTCTTTGCCGTGGAGTCCCTGCCTGGCCAGTTCGACATGCGTGACGCGTCGGCGGCCGAGTGCATCCAGCTCGTCTCGCAGGGCGAGCGCCCCACGGTGAGAAACGCCAAGGTCTACGTGCTGGAGGGCACGCTTGGCGACGAGGATTTCGAGGCCATCAAGCACTACGTGATCAACCCGGTCGAGACGCGCGAGGCATCGCTCGCCGCGCGCGAGACCCTTTCCACCACCTACCCGGAGCCGGCGGACGTCGAGGTCCTTGACGGCTTTCTCGACCTGGACGAGAAGGGCATCGAGGACTTCGTGCGCGATCGCGGCCTCGCGATGGACGCGGCGGACGCCAAGTTCTGCCAGAGCTACTTTGCGCACGAGGGGCGCGTCCCCACCATCACCGAGATCCGCATGATCGACACCTACTGGTCCGACCACTGCCGCCATACCACCTTCGGCACCGCCCTCACCGACATCCAGTTCGACAACCCCAAGGTCGCGGCCGCGTTTCGCCGCTACATGGACATCCGTCACCAGCTTGGGCGCGACAACAAACCCGTCTGCCTCATGGACATGGGCACCATTGGTCCCAAGTGGCTCAAGCACACGGGCCAGCTCACCGGTCTCGACGAGTCCGAGGAGATCAACGCCTGCACCGTGAAGGCAAAGGTCGACGTCAACGGCCACGACGAGGACTGGCTCTATCTCTTCAAGAACGAGACGCACAACCACCCCACCGAGATCGAGCCCTTTGGTGGCGCGGCCACCTGCATCGGCGGGGCCATCCGCGACCCGCTCTCGGGCCGCAGCTACGTGTACCAGGCCATGCGCGTGACGGGCGCCGCCGACCCCACCGCGCCTGTGTCGAGCACGCTTCCCGGCAAGCTCCCGCAGCGCAAGATCTGCCGCACGGCGGCGGCCGGCTACTCGTCCTACGGCAACCAGATCGGCCTTGCCACCGGTCAGGTCTCCGAGCTCTACCACCCCGGCTACGTGGCCAAGCGCATGGAGATCGGTGCCGTGGTGGGTGCCACGCCCGCCAGCCACGTGCGTCGCGAGTGCCCCGCCCCGGGCGACAAGATCGTGCTTCTCGGCGGCCGCACCGGCCGCGACGGCATCGGCGGGGCCACGGGCAGCTCCAAGGCGCATAACGTGGAGTCGCTCGAGAAGGACGGCGCTGAGGTCCAGAAGGGCAACGCACCAACCGAGCGCAAGCTTCAGCGCCTCTTCCGCCGCGGCGATGCGTGCCGCCTCATCAAGCGCTGCAATGACTTTGGCGCCGGCGGCGTCTCGGTTGCCATCGGCGAGCTGGCCGACGGCCTCCTCATCAACCTTGACCTCGTGCCCAAGAAGTACGACGGCCTCGACGGCACCGAGCTTGCCATCTCCGAGTCGCAGGAGCGCATGGCCGTGGCGCTGGCACCCGAGGACGTGGACGAGTTCCTGGGCTACGCTCGCGAGGAGAACCTCGAGGCCACGGTGGTCGCCGAGGTCACCAAGGAGCCCCGTCTGCGCATGACCTGGCGCGGCAAGGCCATCGTGGACGTGAGCCGCGAGTTCCTCTCGTCCAATGGCGCGCCCAAGTCCACCTCGGTGCGCGTGTGCGCGCCGCGCGAGTACCGCCACGGGTGGGCGGGCGACACCTTTGCCCAGAAGATGGCCTCTCTCGTAAGCGACCTCAACGTGGCATCCAACAAGGGCCTGGCAGAGAGGTTCGACTCCACCATCGGCGCCGCCACCGTGCTCATGCCGTTCGGCGGCACGACCCAGCTCACGCCGGCGCTCGGCATGGCGGCCAAGCTCCCCGTTGACGGCGAGACCACCACGTGCTCGGGCATGGCGTGGGGCTACAACCCCTACCTCATGAGCGAGGATGAGTACACCGGTGCCTACCTGGCCGTTGTTGAGTCCGTCTCCAAGCTTGTGGCCATGGGCTTCGAGCACAGGGGCTTCTACCTCACCTTCCAGGAGTACTTCGAGCGGCTTCGCGATGACCCCAAGCGCTGGGGCAGGCCCACGGCGGCGCTTCTCGGTGCGCTCATGGCCCAGCTCGACCTGGGCATTGGCTCCATTGGCGGCAAGGACTCTATGTCCGGCTCGTTCGAGGACCTCGACGTGCCACCCACGCTGGTCTCGTTTGCCACCGGCCTGGGCAAGGTCGATCGCGTGACCTCGCCGGAGTTCAAGCACGCCAACGACCAGGTGATTGTCGTGGTGCCGGAGTACGAAGACGACGGCATCACGCCCACGGCGGCTTCCCTTCTCGCCGCGTTTGACTACGTCGAGGGGCTCGTTGGCTCTGGCGTCGCGCGCGCCGTGAGCACGCCGGGCTATGGCTGCATGGCCGAGGCCGTGTTCAAGATGTGCGTGGGCAACTCCGTCGGCCTGCGCGTGCGCCCGGAGTTCACCGAGGAGGCCTTGCTCAACCCCGCATACGGAAGCTTTGTGATAGAGCTTGCGCCGGACACCGGCCTGCCGGACGCGCCGGAAGGCGTCACCGTAGCGGCGTTTGGCCAGACGCTCTCCGAGTACGCCCTCTACGCCTGCGGCGAGCGCATGTCCATCCTGGAAGACCTCCAGAGGCCGTGGGAGGACGCACTCTCCGGCGTCTACCCGTACCTGGGCAAGGCCGAGGGCCCGACCTGCACGCCCCTCTCGTTTGACCCCGAGAAGGCAGGCGTTGCGCCCACGCGCCACACGACAGGCGCCAGCCTTGCCAAGCCGCGCGTGGTGATTCCCGTCTTCCCCGGCAACAACTGCGAGTATGACTCCGCACGGGCGTTCGAGCGCGTGGGTGCCGTGGCGCAGACGGTCATCGTGAACAACCTCACGCCGCAGGCGGTCTCCGAGAGCGTCGGGGCCATGGCGCGCGCCATCCGCGAGAGCCAGATCGTCTTCATCCCCGGTGGGTTCTCCGGCGGCGACGAGCCCGATGGCTCGGCCAAGTTCATCGTGGCCTTCTTCCGCAACCCTGTCGTCACCGAGGCGGTGCGCGACCTGCTCCAGGCGCGAGACGGTCTCATGCTGGGCGTCTGCAACGGCTTCCAGGCCCTCATCAAGCTGGGGCTTGTCCCCTACGGTGACATCGTCGACGCGCGCGATGACTCGCCCACCCTTACGTTCAACCCCATAGGTCGCCACCAGAGCCGTCTCGTGCGCACGCGCGTGGCGTCGACCGTCTCGCCGTGGTTCTCCAAGTGCAAGGTGGGCGACGTTCACAACATCGCAATCAGCCACGGGGAGGGTCGCTTCGTCTGCACCGACGAGGAGCTGAAGCGCCTTGAGGCGGCCGGGCAGATAGCCACGCAGTACGTGGACGCCGACCGGCTGCCGTCCATGGACCTACGCTCCAACCCCAACGGGTCGTTCATGGCGGTGGAGGGCATCACCTCGCCCGACGGGCGCGTACTGGGCAAGATGGGCCACACCGAGCGCAGCGGCGCGGGCCTCTACAAGAACGTGCCGGGAGACGCATACCAGCCGCTGTTCGAGGGCGGCGTGAGCTACTTCGCGTAAGCGCAGCCAGAGGGGGTGGCCGCTATCGGCCTCCCCCCGATGGCCGAAGATCATCAAGGACACGACCCTCGTGGGAAGGCCGATAGCGGCCCCTCCGGGGGTCGCTTCCTTACCTGGTGGCATCTCTCGCTGGCGCGCCGTGGGACGCCCCGCGTATACTGGTTCGTCGGCAGGACGGGGGAAGGCATGGCACAGGAAGGCGGCACGAGGCCGCGCATGGGCGAGCGACGGGAGCGCTTCCTCACGAGCACGTGGGGCGCCCTGCTCGCGGCGGCGTTCTGCTGCCTTCTGTGGGGGTCGGCGTTTCCCTGCATAAAGATTGGCTACGCGCTGTTTGGCATCGCAGACACCGACGTCGCGTCCCAGATGCTCTTTGCCGGAACGCGCTTCCTCCTTGCCGGCATTATGGTCATCCTCTTTGTGAGCGCCGCCCGCAGAGGCCCTTTCGCGCCCAGACGCGCAGATGTTGGGCCAATCTGCCTCCTTGCGCTCTTCCAGACCTTTGGGCAGTACCTCTTCTTCTACCTGGGGCTCGCGCATGCCGCGGGAACCACGAGCTCGGTCATCGGGGCGAGCGCGAGCTTCCTTGCCATCCTTCTCTCGTCCCTGGCATTTCGCCAGGAGCGACTCACCGGCAGGAAGGTCGCGGGCTGCCTTCTGGGCTTCGCCGGCGTGGTCCTCATCAACACGGGAGGCAGCCTGGACAGCCCCTCGTTTTCATTCTCGCCGGGCGGCGAGGGGATGATTCTTTTGAGCACGCTGTGCGCGGCGGTGTCCTCCTGCCTCATCCAGCGCCTCTCCGCGCGACACGACCCGGTGCTCCTCAGCGGGTGGCAGTTCATGATGGGCGGCCTGGGACTCATGGCGACGGGCGTGGCCGGCGGCGGGACCATCTCGCCCGTAAGGCCAGGCGCCCTGCTCCTTCTTGCATACATGGCCTTCATCTCGGCGGCGGCGTACAGCATATGGTCGCTCCTGCTTTCCGTGAACTCGGTCTCGCGCATATCGGTCTACGGATTTATGAACCCCGTCTTTGGCTTCGCGCTCTCCACAGTGCTTCTCGGCGAGTACCAGCTGGTTGACCCCGTTCGGTCCATCTGCGCGCTGGCACTGGTGAGCGCCGGCATCGTGGTGGTGAATCGCGTGGGCGCGCGGCCATAGGGAGGCGCGGGCACCTCCACCGGCACTCCACGCTAGAGACATTGCCCTATCTACGTGCAAAAGTCAGGAAGTGAGCGGCTGGGGCAGGCACCAAGCGGGATCGGACGGCAGCCCCTACCGGACAGAGGCCCAGAGGCCGCGCGTTTGCCCAGTTAGCATGTCCCGACATATGACATTCGCCAACGGCGCACAGTCCCAGGGGGCCAATTCACGCCCCCATCGAACTCGCAAGGTTCTCACATCTTGACTTCTGCACGTCTTTTTTGGCTTCCGGCTCGTGCGCGGGAACATTTGACTCCGCTGAAGCATGTAGACAGTAAGCAGGCAGAAAACGGGACGGGGGCGAGCAATGCGGGGCCGCAAGCAAAACGCCACAGGCCGCAGAAGCGCAGACTTCATGCGTCGTGCCATGGATCTTCACGGAGGCACCGTCTACCTTGTCGCTCTAAGCCAAACCCGCTCGCATGCCGACGCACAAGACGTCTCTCAGGACGTATTCCTGCGCCTTTTCACGAGCGACACCGAGTTTTCCAACGACGAGCACCTGCGCGCCTGGCTCTTGCGCGTGACCATCAACCGAAGCCACGAGTTGCACCGATCGCCTTGGCGCAGGTGCATGGCGCTATCCGACGAGGGCATCGACTTGCTCCCCTCCTCAGAGCCCGACCCCGCCGATGCCGCAGTAGACGCTCTGGAGCAGAGCCCCGTCTGGATCGCGCTCAAAGCCCTACCGGAAAGGCTGAGGACAGTCGTCCTTCTCCACTACGTGGAGGCGTACCCCACCGAAACAATCGCCAGAATAGTGGGCTGTCCCGCTGCTACCGTGCGCACGCGCCTTTATAGGGCAAGAGCGCAGATGAGGAGGCGTCTAGAGTCTATGGAAACGGAGGGCAGGCATGAATGACAGGCAGCTGGAGCAGGAGCTTAAGGCACTCGCCGGAAAGGTCAGACTTCCTCAGGAGGTACGAGAGTCGATCGAAGTCGAGATCCTAAAAGAGAGAGATAAGGAGCCCGCCCCAACCGGGCGCCTCATCACAAGACGACACCTCCTATGGGGCGGGGCCGCATCCGCTGGGATTGCCGCCGCACTCCTGGGCCTGGCGATTCTCGGCCGACCTCGGCAGGGCAACCCTGGCTCAGCCACAGCAGGCTCAGACAACCCCTTCGTGCTGCGCGCATACGCCGAGGGCGTGCCGCAGGGGGACGGGAGCGTTCTGACCACGAAATTCATCGGCACCCTCGGCTCCGCTAGCGCCATGGATGACGGAAGGTGGTACGCCTCGAGAGACATCGACCTCACGTGCGAGGGAGAGGGCATAGCGTCAATCGAATACTCGCTCTCTGGGCCCCATGTGAGTCAGGCCGCCGGACAAAACGAGGAGGACCAGACGGCCGTTGGGTTCGACGCCCTCTACAACGGCGAGGTTGGCGAAAACGAGGCCATTCCCGACGGCAACGGCACGGCCTCGAGCTACACAGTGACCTACGATGGCCAGGCCGATGACGAGCGGGCGTTCAACAGGACGCTGTATGTGATGTTTCCCGCAGACGATGAGCTGAGCGAGGCAGCGGAGCTTTCTCGTCAGCTGTACGACGCAACGGGCTTTACCAGGGCGCCGTCCTGGGAAGAGGCGGTTGGGCAGGCAGAGAGTAACGTTGCCTTGAGCAAGCTCCTGGAAAGGCGCAGTGCGGAGATCTTGGCGTCCACCACCCTTACGATGACGGCACATCTCGATGAGGGCGGCATGCAGACCCATGCCTATTCCATTGCGCCGCGCGAGGACTTCGACGAAGTCCTCGGCCAATGGCTCGACTCCCAGGTGGAACCCATGGCAGCCATCAGCCGTTATCGCGATGACCCCAACCACGCAGACGTCTATGCCTCGGCACTCGATGACATTCGGGGGATCTACAGCCAGCCGCCCGACCTGTTCGTTCTGACGGAACAGGGTTAGCAGAAAGCCACGCGCACGCGAACCCAGGCTGAGTCCCAGCCTGCATGGGACCTCCCGCTCGCCATCGAGAGGCGATTTCGAGAGGTCCTTCCCCTATACTTGCGGTATGCCGGTATACCTTGAGAAGGGAGTCCCCGTGGAACGCCTTATCGGACGTCGAGATGCCCTGGCCCTCCTCGGAATGCCTGCCGCGCTCTCGCTTGGATCGGCACTTGCGGGCTGTGGCACCGGCGGCAAGAAGCTGCTTGACATCCCGCCAGCCATTGCCGCCACGGACCTCACTGCACGTGTAAAGACCACCGCGTCCGCGCAGGAGTCCATCGGCGACACCCTCGCGGACCAAACGGCAACGCACGCCGCGTTTGACTTTGCGGCTCGCTTGTTGCAGGGCGTCTGTTCCGCAGGGTCGCAGGACAACGCGCTTGTCTCCCCCCTCTCGGCGCTCTTTGCCCTTGCCCTGGCCGAATCCGGGGCCGCAGGCGAGACGCTCTCCCAGCTAGAGACGGCAACTGGGATGGACATCGGGGCGCTCACGTCCTACCTGGACGCCTACGCCCGGCGAATATCGGGCGAGCCGCTCTACGACGACCGGCAGAGGGGCGACGCCCTTGCCCTCAAAAGCGCCAACTCCATCTGGCTGCGCGCCTCGGACGACCTCACCGTATCCGACGGCTACCTCGCCATCTGCAAGGCCTCCCTCTCTGCGCAGGCCTTCTCTGCGCCGTTCGACACCACGACCGTCGACGACATCAACTCCTGGGTCAGCTACAAGACCGATGGCATGATCGACCGGCTTGTGGACCACATCACCGCAGAAGACCAGCTCTTTCTCATCAACGCCCTCGCCTTTGACGGCGTGTGGGAAGAACCATACGACTACGGCGACGTCCAGGATGACACCTTCACCACCGAGGGCGGGGATGAGCAGGACGTTCGCATGATGCGCTCGCATGAGACAACCTACCTCGAGAACGACCTGGCAGAGGGCTTCTTGAAGCCCTACGAAAACTACGACTTCGCCTTTGTCGCGCTGCTGCCCAAACAGGGCGCGCGGCTCGCGGACCTTGTTGCGTCACTTGACGGGACATCGCTGCACGCGCTGGTCGCAAACGCCATTCCAAACGTCGAGGCCGAGGCCGGCCTCCCCAAGTTCTCGATTGCCTACCAAGCCACCTTGAACGACCAGCTGGCCGCGATGGGCGCGCATGACGCCTTCGACTTCGACCGCGCGGACTTCTCGCGCATGGCCACGGCAAGGGATGCCAACCTCGCCATTAGCGTCGTGCTCCAGAAGACCTTCATCGACGTAAACGAGACCGGCACAAAGGCGGCGGCTGCCACCTCGATAAACATGGAAGCCACCGGCACCGAGGCGCCAACCAAACCGGAAATCCGGGAGGTCACCCTTGACCGCCCCTTCGCCTACCTCATCATCGACAGCATGACCATGACGCCGCTCTTCACAGGAGTCGTCACGAGCGTTGTCTAGGGCCGCTCGATGCGGCAGCGGCCTCAAAGGCCTTTCCTTGCGGCTCACGATGAAACGTACGCAACCGATGGGCGTGTGCCTCCATACGCAAGGGGGCAGGCCACAGGCCCGCCCCCTCAAACCCGTTCTGCCAGGCAGCGAGCTACGCCCTCGCGACCCCGCTCTTGCGTGCGGCGTCGGCCACGGCAGCGGCGACGGCAGGCGCGACGCGCTTGTCGAAGGCACCGGGGATGATGTAATCCGCAGCGCGGCGTCCGTCGTCCACCAAGCCGGCGATGGCGTAGGCGGCCGCCTCCATCATGTCGTCGTTGATGTCGCTCGCGCGCACGTCGAGCGCGCCGCGGAAGATGCCCGGGAATGCCAGCACGTTGTTGATCTGGTTGGGGAAGTCCGAGCGGCCCGTCGCCGCCACGGCCGCGCCAGCGGCCAGCGCCTCGTCGGGCATGATCTCGGGCACGGGGTTGGCGCAGGCAAAGACGATCGGATCCTTGGCCATCGAGCGCACCATGTCCTGGGAGACCAGGTTGGGCTTGGATACGCCCACGAAGACGTCCGCGCCCTTGAGGGCGTCGGCGAGCGACCCCTGGACCCTCTCGGCGTTGGTCCAGGTGGCGACCTCCTGCTTGGTGGGGTTCAGGCCGTCACGGCCCTCATAGATGGCACCCGTGTGGTCGCAGATGATGATGTCCTTCACGCCCATGCGCTTCATGAGGCGCGCGATGGAGATGCCCGCGGCGCCGGCGCCAGAGAAGACCACCTTCGCGTCACCCAGGCCACGGCCGGTGAGGCGGCAGGCGTTGATGAGCGCCGCGCAGGTCACGACGGCGGTGCCGTGCTGGTCATCGTGGAAGACGGGGATGTCGCAGATCTCCTTGAGGCGCCGCTCGATCTCGAAGCAGCGCGGGGCGGAGATGTCCTCGAGGTTCACGCCGCCAAAGCTGCCGGCAAGCAGCTGCACGGTGCGCACGATCTCGTCCACGTCGTTGGAGCGGATGCACAGGGGGAACGCATCCACGTCGGCGAAGGTCTTGAAGAGGGCGCACTTGCCCTCCATGACGGGCATGCCCGCCTCGGGGCCGATGTCGCCCAAGCCCAGGACCGCAGAGCCGTCGGTGACCACGGCGACGAGGTTCCCGCGACGGGTGTACTCGTAGGAGAGGCTCACGTCCTTCTGGATCTCCAGGCAAGGCACGGCGACGCCCGGCGTATACGCCACGGCCAGCTCCTCCGGAGTGCCGATCTGGGCCCTGCTCACGACCTCGATCTTGCCATGCCACTCCCTGTGCGCGTCAAGCGCGCGCTGCTTTGCGTCATCTGCCATCTTGGCTCCTTCGACAATCAAGGGACTTACACGACCTATCCATCTTAAGCCATCGCAGGACGTGCCAACCCAACCCCTGCGGTCTATACTTCCATGGAAAGCCACTCGTCCGAAAGGGTTGCCATGGCACGAAGCGTCCTTGTCAAGGACACCACGCGAGAGGAGCGCGCAGAGATCGTGCGCCGCGGGCTCAGCTTCTGCGGCGACGGCTCCTGCGAGCAGTGCAGCGGGTGCTCGATGGGCGTGGGCTCGATAGACGCCATGTACCAGCCCTACATCGACGGCAGGCTCGAGCTGGCGGAGGTCAACATGCTGCACGCCGCCACGACGTTCACGCTGGGCGGCGGGAGAAGCACCGGCACACCCTCGGCCGACGCCGGAAAAGCCCACCCCGACGCACGTCACCAGGAATAGCCGGCGGCCGAGACGCCATGCATGCACGCACGCCCAAGAACTTCGTCCTTGAGGAGCACCTCGAGCGCTACGCGGACTTCATCGAGCCTGCGCCGCAGGGCTACGCGGGCCGGTGGGCCGAGGCCTGCTGTCCCATTGGCGGTGCCGTGGCTCGCGCGGGCGGCGCAACGCACCCGGGGCGCTTCCGCGAGGTCCGTCTCGACCTTGGGTGCGGCAAGGGCGCCTTCACGGTTGAGGCAGCCCGCCGCGAGCCAAACGTGCTCTTCCTCGGGATGGACGACGAGCCTCTCTGCATGGCACGCGCCGGCGGCCTGGCCGCCGAGCGCAGCCTTGAGAACGTCGTCTTCCTCGCCTGGGACGGCCACCGCGTGACCGAGGCGTTCGCCCCGGGCGAGCTGGCGCGCATCTACCTCAACTTCCCCACGCCGTTTCCGCGCAAGCGCCAGGCGCGCCTCCGCCTCACCGACGCCGCGTGCCTCATGGCGTACCGTCGCATCCTCGCGCCCAACGGCACCCTGCGCCTCAAGACGGACAGCCGGCCCCTCTACCTCTTCACGCTCGAGGAACTTGCCGCCGCCGGCTACAAGGTGCTCTGGACGAGCGGGGACGCCCGGGAGGACTTCCCCGACGACCCCGTGAGCGGCTACGAGGACCGCCTTGCCGCCAACGGCGCCAAGGTCTTGGCCCTTGAGGCAACGCCCGGGCCAGCACCTTTGAACTTCTCGCCCACGCCGCAGCGCGGCCTGGTGGAATACCTCCCCCAGGACCTCGCGGAGCTCGACTACGTCCCGCTGGGCATGGAGGGCACCGTGCGGAACATGCGCAACCGCGAGGCGCGGCTCTGGGCGAGGGGTCGCAAGGGCAACGGGCCCGCTGACGGTGCCGGGAAAGCCAGCTGACGGCTAGGTAGTCTCGCTGGCCCAGCGCGCGGCCACGCAGGACTGCGGCGCAGGCACGAAGCCCTCGAAGATCGCCGGCGCACCCTCGGCCTCGGAGGCAAGCATGTCTCGCTCGCTACGGATGGTCCACGTGACTAGCTTGCCGCCGAGCAGCCCGCACACCAGGCGCACCGCCGGCTGCTCGCGGTTGTCGAATCTGTACGCAATGAAGTCCGGCTTGGCGGCGACGTTGCCGAGAAGCGCGGTTGCCCCCACGCGCAACGGCAGCGGCATGGGCTTGGCGCCTGCGTCGGCGTCATCGGCGAGGAAGTCCATCGAGAGCTGGCCGCGAATGACCTCGGGGCGGTTGCGGCGCAGCCACACGAGCACCGCGGGATCGAAGCTCTCGATGCAGTAGCGCACGTCGAAGGTGTCCAGGCACTCCATGACACGGCTGGTGAGGAGGTTGGCGTTCTCGCAGTAGGCCTTGATCTCGATGATGAGCGGCGCGGGCATGGGGCCCCTGCCCTCCCACTCGAAGATGCGCAGGATCTCGCCGAGCGTAGGGATGCCCTGGTCGGTCCCGTTGAGGCGACACGCCTCAAGCTGCGGGTACGTGAGCTCCTCGACGATGCCCTCCTTGCCCGTCATGCGCTTGAGGTTGGAGTCGTGGATGACCACCAGGCGGTCATCCGCGGTGAGGCGTACGTCGAGCTCCGCGCCAAAGCCGTGCTCGCGGGCGCGCCGGAAGGCCGCGAGCGAGTTCTCGGGGGCACCCAGGGAGTCATCATGCAGCCCGCGGTGCGCGTAGCGGTAGCGCGCAAACTCGTCCCAGCGCTCGTCAACCGCCTTGTCGCCCATGCGAGGCGCCATGGCGCACACGGAGGCCGCGCCCAGGCCCACGGCCATGCCGGCGGCAAAGAGCGCCGGATGCTTGCGAATCATGCAGCGTGCCATCGACAATCCCCCCTTGATGTAGCGGAATCAAAGGCATACGCCTAGGATACCGCTCGTCTGTGTCGGATGCCTTCAGCTGCGTGACGACACCCGCGGGTGATACTGTAGAAGCTTGCAAACTCAGCCCCCGCCTTGGGTGGCTCTCAAAGGAAGGCCGCAAACAATGCCCAGAATCACACCAGGAAACAGGCTTTACCTGTACAGGCTTCTCTCATCCACACTCGGCACCAACCGCCAGGCACTTCTCTCGCGCGTCGAGGAGACGCTCGGCGAGGACGGCATTGCGCCGCAGGACCTTGGCGAGAAAGACATCCAGTCGCTCATGGAGGCGCTTCCCGAGTTCGTGCGGCTCACCGTCTTCAAGAGGGGGCGCGTCTACGCGACGATCGTTCCCAACGAGGAGTACGACGGCTACCTCGAGCGCACGGGCCAACCCAGCTCCGACAATGCAGCCGAGAAGGGCGGCAAGGGCAAGCCGTGGAAGCGTCGCAAGGGTTCGCGTGACCCCAAGCCGGCAAAGCCGCGCCACGTGGAGCAGCCTGCGCCGAAGGCAGAACCGGAGCCCGCGCCGGAGCCCGCGGCCGAATCCGCGGCCGAGCCGGAAGCCGCACCAGAGCCTGCGACTGCAACGCCGGGACCGCAGGCCGCGCCGGCCGACGGGACACCCGAAGAGACAAGCGCGCCGCAGGCAGAAGCCACTTCAGCCGAGGGCCTCGCCAAGACGGACGCGCCCACGCCCAAGGCATCCGCCGACTCCGGCATCAGCCTCACCATCACCTATGATCCCTACGAGGACATGGAGGCGGAGCTTGCGGCGGCGCCCGCGCCCGTCGCGGCGACGGCCCAGACGCAGCCCGAAGCCCCAACCCCCGTCGCGGCGGCGGCGCCCGCGCCCGTCGCGACTCCTGCCCCCGCGCCCAGCGCGCAGCCCATCCCCCACCAAAACCTCCCCGAGCGCTTCTCGGCGGAAGTCCACTGCAAGGACGGGCTTCTCCGCGTGCTCTACCAGAAGCTCCCCATCGATGCCGACGTCACCCGAACGCTCGACGAGGACTGGCGCGTGGCGCGCTCGACGGGCACGCTATCGGGCACGAGAAGCCGCATAAGCTTCCCGCTCCGCTACCTTCACGAGGACGGCTCCAGCCCGGTCGAGATCACAATCCGCCGCACGTCGCGCCCATCGTCCGGCAAGCAGTGGAGTCTCGCGTTGGTGGACGGCGACGACGGGACCGGCGAGGTCCACGAGCAGGTTGGCCTTGAGGGCCTGCCCGCAGCGGACGAGGGCGCGTGGAGCGACCTCACAGGCGCCCCGCAGCAGGGCGCGGGCGAGGCACCCGTAAGCCCCCTTCGCGAGTTCGCGCAGTTCGCGCTCATCGGTTCCTGGGAGCGCGCGCTGGGAACGCTTGCCACCATGGCGGCGCCAGAGCGCTGGAACTTCCCCGGCGAGGGCGCGGGCGGCCCCTCTCGCTACGGCATCCTGCGCGAGTACCTTACCGTGAGCTTCCATCGTGCCGTTGAGCAGGGGCGCGTTGCCACTGCGGCAGACGGCTCGCTCGCGGCGTTCAACACGGGGCTGCTCACGCCCTTTGCCGAGGACATCCATGCGGTCTTCTCGCCCAACGCAGGCGACATCCCATGGAAGCTCGACGGCTTTGCCACGGCTGGCTCGGGGGAGCTGGGCGCACGCCTTGTGGCAACGCTCCCCGAGCCGCCACGGCCAGCAAGCTACCTCGGGCGCATCGAGGACGTGGCCTGCCGGTCGGGCCGCATGCTCATCCTCGATACCGAGGCTCTTCTCGGCGAGAGGGTTGGGCGCCTGCCGCGGGCCTTCCTCGCCGAGCAGCTGGCGGGGAGCGACGAGGCCTCGCGTCTGCTGCGCGACGGCATGAATGCCGGCGGCGGTCACCTGGGGCGCGGCGCCTGCAGGGAGCTGGCGCGCGCCATCAAGGCCGACCCCGGCCTCTATCGCCGCATGGGTCGGGCGCTCCAGGACGCCACGTCCCTCGCGCTGCGCCTTGCTCAGGCAAGCTACCGCATGGCGGCGCCGGCCTTCGACCCCGCCACCGGAACCATGCGGCTCCTCCTGCCGCTCTGCCTGGTGGGCGATGGCATGGCCGACTGCGCCATCTCGCTCGAGCTCATGCCGTCGGGCGCGTACCGGGGGGCGGCGATCCTCTCGCTGCCGCGCGCCTACGCCTGCGCACGTGTCGTGAGCCGCGACCAGCCCGCGTGGCTCTCTCCCGAAACCGTCCTGTAGCCTTGGTCGGCTAGACTGGAATCGCAAAGGCAACGAAGCGCCACAACGATACCGCGCTGGAGGTACGCATGTCGAAGATCGAAATGAAGACGCCGCTCGTCGAGATGGACGGAGACGAGATGACCCGCATCATCTGGCAGGTCATCAAGGACGAGCTCATCTGCCCATACGTCGACCTCAAGACGGAATACTATGACCTGGGCCTTGCGCACAGGGACGAGACGGGCGACCAGGTGACCGTCGACTCCGCCGAGGCCACCAGGCGCCTGGGCGTGGCCGTCAAGTGCGCGACCATCACCCCCAACGCCCAGCGCGTGGAGGAGTACCACCTGCACCAGATGTGGAAGAGCCCCAACGGCACCATCCGCTCGATGCTCGACGGCACCATCTTTCGCGCGCCCATTTTGGTCAAGGGCATCGATCCCGTGGTGAAGCGCTGGAAGCGCCCCATCACCATCGCCCGCCACGGCTACGGCGACGTCTACAAGAACGTCGAGTACCGCGTGCCGGGGGCCGGCAAGGCGGAGCTGGTCTTCACCGACGCGGAGGGCAACGAGGAGCGGCGCCTTATCCACGACTTCGACCGTCCCGGCATCATCCAGGGCATGCACAACGTGGACTCCTCCATCGAGGGCTTCGCGCGCAGCTGCTTCGAGTACGCCCTCTCCACCCGTCAGGACCTGTGGTTCGCCTCGAAGGACACCATCTCCAAGATCTACGACCACCGCTTCAAGGACATCTTCGCCGACATGTACGAGGCGGAGTACCGCACGCGCTTCGAGGCCGCCGGCATCACGTACTTCTACACCCTCATCGATGACGCCGTGGCCCGCATCATGAAGAGCGAGGGCGGCTTCGTCTGGGCGTGCAAGAACTACGACGGCGACGTGATGAGCGACATGCTCTCCTCCGCGTTTGGGTCTCTCGCCATGATGACCTCGGTGTTGGTCTCGCCCCACGGCCAGTACGAGTACGAGGCAGCGCATGGCACCGTACAGCGTCACTACTACAAGCACCTGCGCGGGGAGGAGACCTCGACCAACTCGGTGGCCACGATCTTCGCGTGGACCGGGGCGCTCGCCAAGCGTGGCGAGCTGGACGGCACGCCCGAGCTTGTGGACTTTGCGAAGCGCTTGGAGCGCGCTACCGTCAAGACCATCGAGGGAGGCCGCATGACGGGCGACCTCGCGCGCATCACCACGCTTGAGAGCCCGACCACGCTCAACACGCGCGATTTCATCCTCGCCATTCGCGACGAGCTTGAGGCCAGCGCGTAGGCGGCGAATAAGCTTAAGACCCAAGGCGGGGGGCATGGGCGAGGCCCTGCCCCCCGCCTCTGGGTTGTCGCGCCTTCTTCGCGGGCGGCAGGCGCTGTCCTTGGCACAAATTTACGGTTGGGATGCGGTTTTTCGGGGGCACCCCGAGTACAGAGCAATTGCGAAGCTGATAAACCGCAGGTCATATAATTGCACCTGCCTTGATATCATATAAGAAATTGAACAGAATCTGCTGCCAACCGGAGGCGTTGCGAGAGAGCCGCGAGCACGCCACGACAAAAACCACGAATCACAGCACTTGGGCACCCGGCCTGGGCACTTAGACGCTTGGGCCTTGGGCGAGCGGGCGCTTGGATTCCTGACCTCGGGCATCCGGGCGCTCGCCCATGCACGGACGCGAGGGAGTAGTGGCCCGCTCCTTCGGCATGCGGCTATCACCCGAGCTCCAGCACCCCATCGCAGGCCGAGAGGAGCTTCTTGTCGTGCGACACCACAATAATCACGTGGTCACGGCTCATCTCGCGCAGAACTTGCGCAAGCACGCCCGCGCTATGCGCATCCAGCGCAGAGGTGGGCTCGTCCAGCAGCATGACCCGTGGGCCCGCTAGGAGCATGCGGATTATGGCGACCTTTTGCTTCTCGCCGCCCGAGAGGGAGATGCCGGACTCGCCCAGCACCGTATCGAGCCCATCTGGACAGGTGGCAAGCAGATGCTCTAGGCCAAACTGCTGCACAAGCTCCATCACCCGTTCGCGAGACGGCTCTTCCGCGCACATCATGGTCAGGTTGTTCCAGAGCGAGTCCTCCACGATGGGCGGTTCCTGCTCGACGAAGCCAAAGACGTCCCGACGCAGGGCGTAGTGATCGACTTCGGACTGCTCGATCGGCTCCTTCGTGGGACCCGTCACCCCATATTCCACGCTGCCCTCATAGAGCCCCGCCCATTCGGCGTTTAGCAGCTTCAGCAGGGTTGACTTGCCGGTGCCGTTCTGCCCGATCACGGCCCACAGCTGCCCTGGCTCAAAGAGAGTCGAGAGGCCCTTGACGGTGGGAGCGTCCTTGCCAGGATAGGTAAAGGTCAGATCCTTGCATCCCAGGCTATGCACGTCTGGAATAACCTGGCTCCCGTTGGGTTCCTGAGGCCGTGCCCAGATCTCTTTGATGCGCTCGAAGCTCGCCCTGCACGACTGGTAGTCCACGCCGAACTCCGTGAAGTATTGGACCGTGGTCACAAGCATGCCGAAGTAGCTCGAGGCGGTGGCAAGATAGCCAACCTGCATGTTCCCCACGGCAACCTGCCATGCGCCCAACAGCAGCATGACCGCTTGGAGACATGCGCACAAGGCGGCGTTTTGAGAGCTCAGGCGCGCGACAACCTCGTTGTTGCGCACGTAGCCTGCCCTCACGTCGACAATCGAATGATCAAGAAGTTGCTTGTAGCGGTCAAAGAGCACGTGCCGGCGGATGAACATTACGTCTGCGAACTGGCTCAGCTCGCACGTGGCGTAGCGCGCAAAGGCCTGCTTGTACTCGAGGTTCTTGCGGAAAACCTCGTTGTGCAGATGGAGGTATACCAAGCCCGACAGCATGGTGAGGATTCCGCACAGGATTGCCACCGCCACGTTGATGGTGAGGAGTACCACCAAAAGCGCCACGATGCTCCCCAAGCTCACTACAAACTTGATGCCTGACATCAGAAAGAAGACTGAGATGACATTCGAGTCGTTGTTCACCCGGCGATGGCACTCCGCGGCATCGTAGCTCGCATACTGATCCTGCCTCCAATGCCACACTTTGTCGATCGCACGCTTCTCCAGCTGATAGTCGGAGTCAATCTGTAGCCCGCCATAGGTGTAGTTTGCATAGTAGCCCAGGACAGCCGAGCACACTCCCGAGGCCGCTGCGGCCACGCACCACCACATCACATTCTGAACTGTGCTGCCCGTCACCAAAAGGTTGATAACGAGACCCACGATGAGGGGCGTCACAGTGTCAATAAGGGCCTTCGCGACCGAAGCCACAGCGTAGGACACACACCTTCGTTTGTTCTGGATGGTGCTCCAACAGAAACGAAGAAGCTCCCCCATTTCCATCACCTGGTTTCTAGTGTAGGGAACAGGCTGACTCTTTCCACTTCAAGAGCGCGCGTTGCCTAATGCTGTCAACTGTAACCCCACACCGATGGCCAGAGCCCCTTATGAGGTATTTTGGACAACCTCCCATGCAGATGGGAAAAACCGGACACATGCTACATTTCTGCGAATCGAGCGAATACGACTCCCAATCCAAGGCGTTTGGAGACTCTGGACGAAGGCCCCCAAAGACATCCCCAACACAAGCGTCACCTAAGCCTATCTCATCCCAACACTTGCATATATTGCCCTCGGGATCGATCACATACGACGAGGAGGAGATGGCCCCGCATATATTTCTTGGGAAATTCCAGATCGGGACAGACGCCCCAAATCCATGGCGAATGGCAGATTGGAAAAACTCAATCTCTATTTGCCCAAATTCATCGGTGCTATAGCAGTGCCCAAGACTATCGTGGTAGCCGTTGCACTCGTCAACAGCCGCAGGGTATACCCAAACCTTACCCTTAAGGCCATGCTTTAGCAGATCGCTAAAGAGCTCATCCACGCTATCCGCATTTGACCTATCCAAGTTGACGCGAATCACCACCGATAGAATGTCACAAGCATCTACAATATTATCCATGATCTTGTCGTATGTCTTTCCACCAGACGACAGCTTGCGCCTCGAATCATGGGCAGCCCTTCCGCCGTCGACAGTAACCTGTGCTAGCGAGACATCGCATGCTTTGAGGCGCAGCGCATTCTCTTGGGTCAGCAACAATCCGTTCGTCACTATCGAAGAGCTGTAGGATTGGCCATCCGCCATCTCGTTCTTAATAGAGTTAGCAAACCTCTCCAAAGAATCGAGCTGAAGAAGGGGTTCCCCGCCATACCAAGTGACCTGCACCTGCTTTGCCCGAGCTAAATTGGGCTTTATAAAGACCAACAGATGTTCAAGAACAGAAGGGCTCATTACTTTGCCACACTTATTTGACTCGTAACAATACGGGCAAGAAAAGTTGCAAGCGAGAGTTGGCGCAATGGTTAAGCGCAGGGTGTCGCTAGACGATCGAAGCAGCGATACTCTCTTGATCACTTCAGCGGCCTGATCTTCTATATCTCTGACCAGTATGCCGCAGCGTACCAATGCCTGGACGAACTCAGTAGCAGAATAGTCGCCCTTTATTACATTTTGAAAGAGTTTTTCATGCTGCTCATCGAGCGCAATGATGGCACCACTGAATGTATTTGCCAAAACCAAAGTGCCGTTTGCAGGCGCTAGGATATTGTAAGGAGACAGCGCATACGAATAGCAACTCATGAATTTCCTCTTAAAGACAGAGCTGCCGATACGAGGGCAAAAAAATATCTCGCACCAGCAGCTCATGGGCTATGTGCTTGGAATCGACAAATCTATGTCGTTACTATCCTACATTGCCAAGAGTATCCCACAAGGAGACATGAACCTACCACATGCTGTTGTCACTATGTCGAACTCTGCAGGTGCAACCACTAGGAACATTTTGATCATCTCTTTTTTTGATAAGACAATACAATTTGGGATGCACATCCTATTTATATTGTACACCTTAAATCCAACTGCTTCTGAGAACATTGCCACTGTTTTGGGATACTCCGCCACCGACCCTTGAATTCGAACTTCATCCGAGCGCTTCAAGAAACGATCTGCCACCAAACCGTCCGCTGCCTTTTGGAAAAAGGCCCTTTGGGGGATCCGCGCCCCGCATATCCGGTTAGCAGTGGTTTTTGTTCAACCCCTTATATGGCATAGTGCCAGACTCAATTCGTTGACCTGCTGTTTATCAGCTATGAAACTACTTTGTACTCAGGGTACCCCTGAAAAACCACATCCCAACCGTCAATTTGTGCCAAGGACGGCACCCTACCGCCGCCCCAGATCCGCCAGCGCCCCGGCAACGTCGTCCACGAGCACGTCGGCGTGTTCCCGCAGGGCCTCCGGCGCGCGATTAAAGGTATACGCAACATCCGCCTCACCCAGGAGCGACACATCGTTGAAGGAATCGCCAATACCACCAACAAGTTCAAGCCCCATGCGCTGGCGCGCAATGGCAAGCCCGGCACCCTTCGAACACCCCGCCGCCACCACGTCCACAGATTCGCGGTTCTGGAAAGCGGAGACCCTGCCCCCAAGCAGCTCCCCCGCCCCAGCGACAAAGCGCGCGGCACGCTTTTGGCTGCCAAACCCCAGCGAGACAGCCTGCACGGACCCACTGTCTCCCCCCTGCCCCATCGACAGGGCCTCGTCAACAGAGCCCACAACCCTCAGCCGTCTGAGGAGCGCCTTCGGCAACCACGGAATGTCTATCCCACCCAGCACCAGGTATCCGGACTCCAGCGCCAGAAACGGCGGCCGCGAGGTCTGCCCACCCGTCGCGTCCAGGAGAGCGCGCACGTCGTCATTGGGTATCTTGCGGGAAAACAGCGTGTTCCCCGCCCCGTCGCTCACATGCGCGCCGCTACTCGTGATGGCAAAGTCAAAGCTCAAGTCGCTGCCCGCATCCGCGAGCACCGCGCCAAGCGGGCGCCCCGTACACACGCCAAAGAGCCCGCCACTCGCGCGGAACTCCCCAATGGCCGCAAGATCGCGTGAGAGGAAGCGCCGGAACGGATGCGTGCGGCCACCAAACCCAAAGAAGAGCGTGCCGTCGAAATCGCTCGCCATCGCCCTGCCCGCAAGCTTCGCACCCGCCATCAACAGCCCCCTTCAAACATTGCAACCACGTCATCTTACCGCGAGCCGTCCATCCGCCAGGTCCCTCGGCGGCAACGAGTTAGGACCGGTGACAATTGGGCACGATACACACAATAGCCTCAGCCCAATGAGGCCACCGACGAGAAGGGATTCGCATGGACATCAAGAACATTGTCGTAGCCGGAGGCGGCGTGCTCGGCAGCCAGATTGCCTACCAATCTGCCTATTGCGGCTACAACGTCACCATCTGGCTGCGCTCCGAGGGCTCCATCGGCCGCTGCCAGCCAAAGCTCGATCGCCTGCACACCATCTACCTCGACACCCTTGAGGCGATGAAGGCCAACCCCGCCGCCTATGCCTACGGCCTCTGCGCAAAGGAGGACGTCACGCCCGAGAAGTGCGACGAGCTCAAGCAGCGCGCCGAGCACGCCTACTCCGCCATCAGGCTCACCACGTCCTACGATGAGGCCTTCAAGGACGCAGACTTCGTCATCGAGGCCATCGCCGAGAACCCCGAGGAGAAGATCGCCTTCTACACCGAGATGGCCAAGCACCTCCCCGCAGACGCCATCGTCGTCACCAACTCCAGCACCATGCTCCCAAGCACCTTCGCCAGCTACACCGGGCGTCCCGAGAAGTACCTCGCCCTGCACTTTGCCAACGAGATCTGGAAGAACCCCACCGCCGAGATCATGCGCCACGCCGGCACCGGTGACGAGGCCTTCGACGCAACCTTCGCCTTTGCCGCCTCCATCCGCATGGTGCCCCTGAAGGTCCTCAAGGAGCAGCCCGGCTACCTGCTCAACTCCATGCTCGTCCCCTTCCTCTCCGCAGCCCAGGCCCTGTGGGCGGGAGGCGTTGGCTCCGTCGAGGACATCGACCGCGCATGGACCATCTCGACGGGCGCGCCGTCCGGCCCCTTCCGCATCCTCGACATCGTGGGCCTCACCACCGCCTACAACATCGCCATCATGGACCCGCGCGCCAAGGATCCCTCGACCATCCAGCACCTCGTGGCCACCAAGCTCAAGGAGAAGATCGACCGTGGCGAGACCGGCGTGAACGCCGGCAAGGGATTCTACGACTACACCGAGAAGTAAGTAGGCCGAGAAGGCCGTGCGCGAGCGTCGCATCGCACACTGGCGCACCATCCATCGGAACGGCAGGGGCGCCGCCGCTCGTAACGAGCGGCGGCGCCCCTTCGTCGTGTGCGCAGGCGAAGGCCAGCCGCCTCAGGGGTGCCCGCTACTCCCCCGCATCGCGCTCCCTCCACGCTTCCTCGTTGCGCCAGTCGTTGCCGTTGAGGTGCCAGCTGTTGAAATCGGAGACATCCCCGACTATCTCGTACTCGATCAGATCGTAGTCGCGCTTGCCATCGTGCGTGAGCATGCAGTAGGTGCGCAGGCGGTCTGCGGGGTCACGGCGGTCTTCCAAGGCCACGTTGAACTCTCCGTAGCGATCGAGCACGCCCTGCGAGGCGCCCATGCCCTTGAGCATCGTGGCTTGGAGGTCCTTGTGGCTGGCCGGTTCCTGCGAGATGGCACAAGGAGCCGCGTCCGCCCCGGCGTCCTGGGCCGGCTTCACGAAGATGATGGGCGACGTGGGCTCGGTGATGGGGCCATCCGTTAGATACCACTCGCCGTGGTCCGCGGTCACGATGATCGTGGACCGGTCGTAAACCCCAAGCTCCTTCAGCTGCCTCAGATACTCGGATAGGATGTGGAACGTCCCAAGCGTCTGGTCCTCGAGGCTCGTCCCCTCCTCATCGAGGTTGCCCTCTGCGTCCATCGTGTAGGGGGTATGCGTCCCCAAGAGGTGGATGAAACGGAAGGATGCGTTCTCGTCGTTGAGCGCAAGGCCCTGGCCCTTGAGCTTGGCGTAATACTCCGGATCGTTCATCACGTATGGGATGTTTACGGGATCGTCCTCCGCCTCGTTCGACATCATGTAGTTGTTGATCTCATCCGTGTAGTACCAGAAGAACGGCTTGAGGGTCATGGGCATATCCCGGTAGAGGGCGCACTTGTACAGGATCCTGAGCGCACCCTTCTTGTCGAGGGCCCTCGAGGCGTCAAGCGGATGGATGTTGATGGCGCGCGTCTTGCCATAGTCAAGGCTAAAGGAGGACCCGTCGGAGTAGATGCCGGACACAAAGCCCTGCGCAGCCACGTCATCCAGAAACGTGCTCTGGCTATAGCGACGGGCATAATAGTCGTCCCACGTCTCATCTGCCTTGGGGTACGAGCCCGTGAGCAGGAACGGGATGCCGTTTCGCGTGGGAATCATCGATCCCGCGCTGTTGGGGTACCACGTGAAGCCAGTGAACTCGTCGAGCATCTCCGGGTGGTTGGCGTACACCGCCTCCGTTTGGAGGGAGTCCACCGTGTCGACGACCAGCACGATGACGTTCTTGTTCTTCGAGACGTCGAACATGCCCTGCTCGGTGACGTAGATCCGCTGCGTCTCGACGCTCGAGCCGTCCGGAGGAGAGACCCATAGGCTCGCGACGCCCACCAACTGGACAAGCACGAGAGCAACGCTTGCTACCGCAGCGACTGCCCTGCCGACCCTCTCGCGCTTTACGGCAAGCGTCGCCAAGGCGGCAGCGATGGCACCCCAGATGAGAAGGTTGACCACCATCTCTTTGGTGTACTTACTCCAGTCGATCAGGTTGCCGTCGGCAGCCGTAAGGCTACCGTTGAGGAAGAGCGTCTGCACATAGGAGCCGATGCCAAGGGCAAGGGCGAGGGCGAGGAGCACGTCAAACGCACGCCCGCGGAACGCGGAGAGGATGGCACCGCAAACGGCTCCGACGAGGAGCCCCGCCACGAGGATGAGCGACCAGATGCTGTCCAAGCCAAAGACGAGCGAGGCGGAGTTTGCCGCCACAAGCTCGTATGGGGCCACGATGAGGACCGTAAACGCATCGAACGTGCAGACGATGAGCGAGAGCGCGAGGCGGCGCGCCCAGGGCAGGCCCCCCGTGCGGCGGCACCCGTCGCCGCGCGCGGTGGGCGCCGGCGCGAGGGCCTCCCGCGCCGCG
>SFGZ01000017.1 GCA_004557505.1 Coriobacteriaceae bacterium
CGCAGGGCGTCCCGGACGGGCGCGAATCCGCAGGCGGCGGCGCGAGGACGGGGCCTCCCGGCGACGGCCCCGGGCATAAAACAGGTAAGAATCCGACAGGCGCGGGAAAGAGGGCAGAATGAGCGAGGCGCGGTGGCGTGACGCGGGGAACGGCCGCGCCGACCAGGAGTGGATGGCAAGCGAGTCTGTATCCAATCCGCATCCGACCAACCCACAAGGAGGTGAACCAGCTTGGACTCGCTGGACAACCCGGAGGTGCAGGACGCCTCCATGGCGCCGATGCTGTTCTTCCCGCACGACGCGGACTCGGCCTCGGACGTGAAGTGCAGGCGCCTGATCCTCCGCCTCGGCTACGAGGGCTACGGCAGGTGGTGGAGGCTCTGCGAGCTGATGGCGTCCGCCACGGGCCACGCGGTGCCCTGCGCCACCGAGGAGGACCGCATGCTGCTCTGCGACGAGCTCCGGTGCGACGAGGACGGGCTTTCGGCGCTCCTTGACGCGCTCGCGGATCTCGGCCTGGTCCCGGGGGACGTGCTTGCCGAGGGGCACATCGCCTCGGAACGCATGACCAAGAACGCGCTCTACTTTGGCCGCAGGAAGGTCAACGGCAGGAAGGGCGGCTACGCCAAGGCGGCGCGTGACAAGGAGAGAAAAGCCTGATGAACCGACACATGCTGGCACCGCCATGGCACTGCTATGGCACTGCTATGGCAACGCCATGGCACTGCCAGCTTTTTGCCAATGGCAAGTGATACTGAAACTGATACTGAAACAGAAACTAACCCCCTTGAAGAAAGGTACACGTTGAAGCAACCGTTAACGTGGAAGAGGGGTGTGGGGGGAAACCCATTTGCGAATGTTGAAAACTTTTGGGCATTGTTGAAAACTCAGAGAATGTTGAAAACTCGGAAATGGCACCTCCCATTTGCCATAGATTCGAGCAAACACCAGCGCGTTTCGTTCCTAAACCACTCAAGGCCGCTTCCAAGCCACGAAAACGCGAAAGCGGACTAGTTCTCCACCAACGATGCCTGAGCGTCTGAGAGATGCCCCACAGAGTCAGAGACGGGCATTCCCGGGCGGTTCGGTGGGTTGGATTCGCGGCACAAAAAAAGCGCCCCGTGGCCGATGCGACCACGGGGCTGCTTGCGCCTCGCCTACCTGTCTCCGCCGAACGTGAGGAACAGGCCGCCGATGAGGCCGCGCTTGCCGGGCTTGCGCTCCACGGGCGGCCTCTCGGGCCTCTGGTGCCTCGCCCCCTTTGCCTCGGCCAGCTCGCGCGCGACGTTCTCCTGCACCTCCCTGCCAATCGCGTCCCACTTGGCCCTCGCCTCTGGGGACTCGCAATGCACGTAGAGGTCCATGGCACGAATCGCCTCGCGCAGCCCCTTGTCCCCAACGTCGAGCAGGCGCATGCCCCGCACCCTGGCCAGCTGGCGCTCAAGCTCGGCCTGGTCCTCCCAGGGGTCGAGCGGGTAGTCGTGCTCCTCGACGGCTCGTTGCCGTCCGAGAACGCATCCCACGTGACGCTGCCGTTCCCGAAGAGCGTCATGCTGCCCTTGCGCGGCTCCCTCTGCCGGTAGCTCGCCCTCATGCCCCTGCTCGCCATGGTGCCCTCCGTTCCGTGTGGCCCGGGGCGGCAGCAGCCGTTGCCCAGGCCGTCGTTTGCCCAGATTGTACCCGCTACTCGCACGCGCGCTCGTGCGCCTCGGCGATCGCGCCCATGACGGACTCCGGCGTTGCCCCGGCGGCGCGCGCGGCCGCCTGCGCCCAGCCACGCATCTCGCCCCCGGTCATGGCATCAAGGAGCCTTTGGAGCCTTGCGCGGAACCTCTCGCCCAGGACGCACGCGCCGTCCGCGCCAAGCTCGTACATCGGCACCACGGGTCCGTCCTGCGCGTCCGAGTCCCCCTCGAGCAGGACGCACACGCCGTCCGCGAGGCCCCCCTCGTAGCCCTCAAGCCAGTCGAGCATGGCCTCCGGCTCGTCTCCCGTGACAAACTCCATGGCGTCGCAGATCTCGATGGCGATGTCCTTGTAAGCGCTCATTGTGATACCTCCAAGTATCCGATAAACTGAAACGAACTATGCAAAGCGGCGAAGCGCCCAGGCGAGCAGCGCCGCGCCCATAAGCCAGAGCGGGAGAATCCGGGTCAAGAAGTACATCACGCGGCCCTCCTCGCCCTGGGCTTGCGGTCGAGGCCGAGCCAAGGGGCCATCGCGTCCCCGAAGGCCGCGCCGCAGCCCTCGTGCCACGCCAGGTCGCCGGTGACCCCGACCGGAACGCCGCCCTCGCAGGAGACGCGAACCACCGGCACGCCCTCCGCAGCGCTCTGCAGCGGGTAGGCGTCCCACACGGGTCCGTCGATGGGCGCAAGGCGGTTCTCCCAGCCTCCATCTGGCGTCGGCACGTTCGCCATGCGCCAGAAGCGCCCGCCCGCCCAGTAGGCGGTGCGGTAGAACACCTGGTAGGCCCTGCCGCCTCGCGGCCCCTCGCAGGGCCTCTTTGCGCTCGCCCAGGTGTAGCGGGTCTCTAGCGCGCGGCCCTGGGTGCCGTCCTGGAAAACCACCTTGCGGTAGCGGAAATACTTCTTGCGGCCTGCCGCCGCAGGCTCAACGAATGGCTTGATGATGCACATGGCGTGCCCTCCCGTTCGTCGCTGGTATAGGGGAGAGGCCCCAGGTCCGGGGCCTCTCGTTCGGTCGCGTGTGTGGTGGCTATTCGTCGCGCTGGCGCATGCCGCTCAGGAAGCACTCTGTGATCTGCTGCATGGTTGCGTACCTCTTCTCTGACGGGAGCAGGTGGTACTTGTCCTCAAGCAGGCCGTCATTGAAATACAGGCTGCTCTCCATGAGGTGCCGCGCCTCCTTGCTGGTGAGCGTGTCGCGGTGGTAATCGCCGTCCCACTCATCGGCGTCGATCCAAGCGTTGCGCTCTGCCTTGGTGCGGAACACATGCACGTCGCCGCGCCTGCGGCCATCGGAGTCGACCACGTCTCTGCCGTACCTGCACTCGATGCCGTAAAACCTTGCCATCTCGGTTCCTCTCTCGCGCTTGCCTATACTTGGAGCCCCAGGCGGGGCGGAACTGGCCTTCTACTCCGTCCGTCCCGCCTGGGGGTCTTGCCTGTGGTGCTAGCCGACGACCACGGGGCCGTCTGCCGGGGCGACGTCGATCTCGAATGACCTGCCTTCGCGGTCCGTGACGCGCCACACGTCGTGCTCGCGGGTGTCCGTCACGTGAGCGAACGACGGGCCGTCGCTGATGATTGCCATCTCACGGTTGCCGAGGACTGCGTTGTCGCCCTTTGGGAAGTTGCGGTAGCCGTCGATGAAAAGGAAACCATGGTCAATCTGGAATGCGTTCCAATTCCAGCCGAGCGTGCCCTCGTTGTGTCCCACCCTGTCGACCACCTCCCCGTCGACGTAGATGCTGGGACCTACGCAGCCGTTCGTGATGAGGATGCACTTGCGCCCAAGGGCGTATGCGTCTCTCCTGGTGAGCCTTGCGTTCATGGTGATCTCCTCTCGTTGCGTTCCTCGTAGCCTGGTGCTACGATGTGAGACAGGCGGACGGATTCGACCCCGTCCCCGAATTCCTAACTACGAACGGTTAGGAACACGAGCAAAGCCCCTTCGCTACTTGCGCGGGGGCTTCGTTTTTCTCACCTCCCGGACTAGCTGGAGGATTGATAGGGCGAGTTGGACTAGTAGATTCAACACACGAATGAAATCGTCCATGACGTCTCCTATTCCGGAGTTCGGAGACGGTCACGCCCGCCTGCCTCGCATCGGAGCGCCTTTGCTCCTTTGCCTCTCAGCGTTCCGGGGTTCGTACCGGCCAAGCCCTCATCTGGATTCCTTCTTTGGGCGTCCGCTGGGTCCTATGTAGTTCCCCCGGGACCTCGGGTTGGCGGATGCAATTGCTTTCGTCCGTCGATTAGATTTATACCACGCAATTGTGTTCTAGCTAGCGACGAATGAAAACAATTGCTTTCTACATAATTTCTACACAACAATTGAGTTACAAGCGATTGCGCTATATCATATGTATGTACATATCTGCTGGTAGATAGGGGAGAAGATGGATAGCACGACTGCCATAAAGCGCATGATGGAGCGTGAGGGCGCCACCCCGTATCGCGTGGCTATGGACATGCACAGGGCACACTCTTATGTGTCTGGGATGATCAGGCGCGGCAGCGACCCCAGTACCGCAGTCATGGCTGACATAGCCCAGGCATGCGGCTACACCCTGCAGCTGGTGGGCCATGGCGAGACGCTCGCGCTTGACGGCACGCGGCCAGAGACCAAGGCCGAGGGCTAGGCATACACTAGCGACGATGTCGGGGCGTGTCCCATTTGGGGCGCGCCCCATTTTTATGTGCGCGAGCGCTGAAAAGTAGCAGCGTGATAATAAATAAAACCACAGCGATATCGACAAAACCGCTGGTGAAAAACGTGAGGGGGAGGGGGTTGAATCACAAAACACAAAACAGCGCTACCCAGCGGCCTTATCTCTTTTTTACACGCGACCGAAATTGGCGAGCGGGGCGTAACAGGACTCGGTTACGGGGGACAGAGGCCAGAGAATCCCATAAAAGGGCGTGGAAGGCCGGGAGATGTACAAGTTCACCTGCAAATACTGCGGAAATACGTTCTTTGCCAAGAACTCGACCGCAAAGTACTGCTCAGCCAAGTGCCGCGTGTACGCGAAGCGTGCCAGGGACGGCAGGGCAGAGCACGAGCGCGCGTCCGTGGCGGCGCACGGGCATGCCACCGGTGTCGGCATCGCGGTGGCGGCGAACTACAGCGTCCCAGTCGGCCAAATGACGTTCTCCGAAGCATCCATAGCCCGAGAGGTGGCTAGTGCGCACGGCATGGTGTCCTTCTTCGACTCGGCATCTCAAATTGGTCCCGAAAGCACGCGCGAGGCGTGCGGCCACATCGCCCGTGGGTTCGAGCGCACGTTGAAGGAGATTGGCCTATGACGAGGGGGAGGAAGCACAACGCCCTAGCGCAGCGCAGGGAGCGAGACCACGTCGACGTGGCCGCAACGGTGCTCGATGGCGCGATGCACCTCGATAAGCCAGTGTCCGTGGCCTCCGTTCCGAGGCTCAGCCGCATATGGGACGAGACGCTCGGCACCGGCATGGCGTTCAGGCCGGAGGACGCGCCGCTCCTAGAGCAGTTCGTGTTCGACCTGGCGCTCGTGGAGGAGTGCCGCGCGAACATGGTCGACCAGGACGGGAACCCGTCCCCGCTGCTCCGCGCCGAGGATGAGCACGGCAACGTGCGGATGGTCGACAACCCCTACTACAAGAAGATGCGCGAGGTGTCCAACGACACGCTCAAGCTCGCCAACGACCTCGGCCTCACGCCCGTGGCGAGGGCGCGCCTCGGCCTCACGCAGGCGAGCGCCAACGCGGTGCAGCTCTCCATCCAGGAGACCATCCTGCGCGCCATGGAGCGCAGCGGTGTATAGGACGCCGATACGCAGATACTCCAAGCGCGGCCTGCGCGAGGCGAGGTCTAGGCAGATATTCTGCGAGGCGTTCCTCACGCACGCCGGAAACGACGAGTTCGCGGGCACGCCGATACGCATAGACCAGTGGAAGAAGAGGAACATCTGGGACCCGCTGTTCGCCACCGGCACGTGGGACAGGCGCAGCGGCAGGTTCAGGAGGAAGTACCGCCGCGCCCTCATCGGCGTCCACCGCACCTACGGCAAGTCGGAGCTTGCGGCCTCGATAGTGCTCACCGAGGCCACCATGAACCCCGTGCCGAACGGCGAGTACGGCATCGTGGCCGACACCAAGGAGAACACCAAGAAGGTCCGAGACTACATCTCGATAATGATCCGCAACAACCCTCAGCTGTCACGGGCGTGGCGCGTGAACCGCGACTCGATAGTGAACAAGGACACGGGGCAGCAGATCTGGGTCTACCCGTACAAGGAGGCAGCTCTGCAGGGCAAGCACTTCAACGTGCTCGTGTGCGACGAGATTCACGTGTGGCGCGACGATGCCATCTGGAAGGCCGGCGTCTCGGGTCAGGGCAAGATCTGGAACGCGCTCACAATCGGCATCACGACCGCAGGCGCGTCGAGAGACGGGTTCCTGTTCAAGCTGTACAAGAGGCTCAAGAAGGACCCGCATGCGTTCGTGTGCTGGCTCGGCATCAACGACTCGCAGGAGGTTTCCGACCGCAGCGCGTGGCGCGACATCGTCAAGGCGGGCCGCGTGACCATGGACGAGCTTGAGGAGCAGCGCGAGGCCCTGGGCGATAAGTCCTTCGAGCGCTACTGGCTCAACCGCACGCCGATGGACGAGCAGGCAGAGCCGTTCATGCGCCGCGAGGACGTGGAGGCGTGCCAGCGCAAGTCGCTGTCGATAGACCGCAGCAGGTGGTTCACGTTCGCCATGGACGGCGCGGTGAGGGGTGACACGCTGGCGCTGGTCGCCGCGCAGCGCCAGGGCGAGGAGTGGGCGCTTGAGGAGTGGTGCTGGGAGAAGCCGGGGCCGATGGGCACCTACGACCTCATGGAGGTCGCGGACGTGATACGGCAGCTCTCCGTGTGCCCGGGGAACCCCTTCGGAGGCTGCGACCCGGCCAGGATGCAGTTCCTCACCAACTGGCTCGACCGGGAGTGCGGCATCGGCGTGTCCGACATCTCCCAGACGCCAGCCATCATGTGCCCCGCCTCCGAGCTGCTTGCGAGGAGCGTGGAGACACGCTCGGCCGCGATGGGGTCGACGCCGGTCCTCGCGCAGCACTGCATCAACGCGGTCGCCGCCGAGTCCAAGGCGTACGGGAGGCGTCTCGCTTCCGAGGGGGGCAGGCACGGCCGGGGAACCAGGCGCATAGACGCCGCCGTGGCGGCGGCGATGGCGATGTGGGCCTACGACAACAACGAGGCCGACGCCCCCAGCGTCTGGACGATCGACCTCTGACGGGGGACGGGCGGCGGAAGATTCCCGGTGGCTTGGCAACCTCTCCGCCGAGCCACCGGGGCCTGCCCCCGCCGCTCGCCATGGGGCGGCGGGGGACACCGGCGCGACCATCCAGTCGGTGGTTTCCCCGATTCGAGGAGTGTGCCGATGGGGCGATTCTCCAATTCCGTGATGCGGGCGCTCGCCCGCGCAGCAGACATGTTCACGCCGGGTGCGTGGGACTTCTACACGTACACGCACCCTGACGGCACAACGGAGACCATAGAGCGCGAGCCCGCCGCCAACGCCTACTACTCGAATGCGTTCAGGGCGTGCCTTCTCGCCAAGGCGAGGCCGCTTGCGGCGCTGCCGATCCACGTCTACGAGCGCAGGGACGGGGTCAGGCTAGAGACAACGCACCGGTTCTCCAAGAGGCTCTCGACGCTCCTGCGCACGCGCTGGAACCCGTTCATGACCGCGTCCGAGGGCGTCCGCTGGGTGATGATGACCAAGGACGTGCGCGGAGAGGCGTTCTGCAGGGTCGAGTTCGACGGCAGCGGTATGCCGGTTGCCATCTGGCCGCTCGCTGGCAAGCCAGATGTCGAGGTTGCGAACGGAAGGGCCGCGTTCCGCTACCAGGGAGACAAGTTCACCAAGGCAGGGGTCTACCTGCAGGACGAGATCGTGTGGGTCAAGTCTCCCGTGCTCGACTCCGACTGCCTGCACGGCGTCTCCCTAGCCATCCTGGCAGCGAACGAGCTTAACCTGTCCATCGACCTTGAGGACTTCTACCAGAACGTCGTCAACGGCGACGCCACGTTCGCGGGCTGGCTTGAGACGGACCAGAAGCTGCAGCAGCAGGATGTCGACAATGTGAAGCAGCAGCTGAGCGACGGCGGCGGCGTCGTGAACGCGGGGAAGGTGCGCGTGTTCGACAAGGGCCTCTCCTACAAGACGAACGGCCAGTCAATGGTGGACATGAGCCTTGTCGAGCAGGAGCGCTGGATCCTGCAGCAGACGTGCCGCACGCTCTCGGTGCCGCCGCAGGAGGTGTTCGACCTCTCCAACGCGACCTACTCGAACATCGAGCAGGGCGCGATCAACTTCGCGAACAAGACGCTCGTCCCCGAGTGCAAGGCGCTCGAGGAGGCGTTCTCGGGCATCCTCTGGGCGGCCGGATACGCCAGCGACTACGTGCAGCTCGACATGAACGGCCTCCTGCGCGGCTCCTACAAGGAGCGCATGGACGGCTACCGCATCGCGATATACGCGGGCATCTACTGCCCGAACGACGTGCTGGCGAAGGAGGACATGCCGCCGTACGAGGGAGGACAGTACCACCTGCGCTCCACCGCGTACCTCGCGATAGACCCCGAGACCGGGGAGGCCGTGCGGCAGGAGCCTGGACCGTCCATGGGCGGTGGCAACCCAGGCGGCTCCGGGGAGGGCGAGAGGGATGACGGCCACGGTGACGGCACCGAGGACCCCGACGCAAGGGGCACGGCACTGGCTGTGATTCACGCCGACATGGCCGAGAGGATACGCGACCGCTACGAGAGCGCCGGTGACACCGAGCGGTTCCGCGAGTTCGCCAGGAAGGTGCTCGCGCCGCTATCCGCAGCGTACGAGGTTGACGGCATCGAGTACGACATGGCGTCCGACATCGAGGAGATTATCAATGGTTGACATCTACGTGTACGGCGACATCGGCGAGTCCCTCTGGGGCGGCGACGCGAGCGTGAGCGCCGCCGACTTCGCCAAGCAGCTAAGGGATGCGAACGGTGACGACGTGACGATCCACGTCAACAGCGTGGGCGGCAACGTCTTCGACGCGAACACCATGAGCGAGCTCGTGCGCTCGTACAAGGGCAGGACCACCACATCAATCGAGGGCATCGCGGCCAGCGCGGCAAGCTTCTTCGCCCTCACCGCAGACAGCGTGGTGATGAACCCGTCCGCCCTGCTCATGGTCCACAACCCGTACACGAGCTGCTACGGGGACGCCGACGAGATGCGCAGGACGGCTGGCATGCTAGACAAGGTGCGCTCCACCATCACCGGACAGTACGTGCGCAAGACGGGCATGGACGAGTCGGAGGTCGAGGGGATGATGGACGCCGAGACGTGGATGGACGCCTCCGAGGCGCTCGGCCTCGGGTTCGTGGACTCCATCTCTGACGCGGCCCCCATCGCGGCGCGCCTCACGAGGAGCGCCCTCGACCGCTTCAAGGCGGCTCCCGACTCGCTCATGGAGCAGCTCGACTGCGCGGGGGACACCGGCGGGAGCATCGACCCAAGCGAACCCAAGGCCGAGGCGCAGGGCACCGAGGCCGGGGCGGAGGCCGCCCCGAGGGTCGTGTGCATCGACGGTACGTTCCTCAGACTCTAAGGAGAGCGGAATGAGGTCTTCCATCCAGATTCGCAACGAGGTCAAGGACTTGGACGAGCGCATCTCCAAGGCCAGCGCCGAGTTCGCAAGCGCCGAGGGCGACGCCAAGGACGCCCTGCGCGACCAGATCAACGGCTACAAGGGCCAGCAGCGCGCCCTCAACGACATGCTCGACGACGTCCTCGCCGAGGAGGACAGGGTCCGTCGCGGAGGGGGCGTTCCCCTCGCCGCACCCGCAGCCGAGCCGAAGGCCGGGGCACCCAAGACCGTCGTCGACTGCCTCATGGGCGCACGCGACGAGTTCAAGGGCCTCGGGTTCGGCGACACGCTCAGGTTCGACGTGAAGGACGCCTACACGGACTTCGGCCTCCCGGGCATCCAGCAGACCGACTACAGCCTGCCCCGCCAGACCAGCGACGCCCTGCCCAACTTCGGGTTCCTCGACTCGCTGCCCACCGGCACCACCAAGGCCGACATCCTGACCTACTTCGAGAAGAACGAGAGCGCCTACAAGAACGCCGCAGCCGTCTGGACCCCCGGCAGCAGGAAGCCGTCCTCGGCCATGGGCTGGAAGCAGGCGAGCTCCTACATCGAGACCATCGCCCACCTCATGCCCGTCCTCGAGCAGCAGCTCAGTGACTACGGCCAGCTCAAGTCGCTCATCGGCACCGAGCTTCTGTTCGGCCTGCGCATGGCCCTCGCGGACAAGGTCCTCACCGGAAACGACGAGAACGGCATCAAGGGCATCCTCAAGAACGCCTCCATCCAGGCCTACAAGGCCAAGGCCGGAGACACCGTGGCGGACTCCGTGTACCGAATGGGCACGGACGTGTTCATCGGCTCCGGCTACCAGCCCACGCACGTCGCGATGCACCCGTACGTCGCCGAGAGCCTCGCCCTTGAGAAGGACAAGCAGGGCCGCTACATGAACGTCGTGGTGAACGGCAACCTCTGGGCGCTCAGGGTCGTGGAGGACCTGCACCTCACCGAGACCACCGGGGCCGACTCCGCCGCCAAGACCACCTACGGCGTGCTCACCTACTGGAACCAGGCCGCGACCGTCTTCACCAAGGAGGCCAACTCCGTCACAGTCGGCCTCGTGGGAGACCAGTTCGCGTTCAACGAGGCCACCATCCGCGCCGAGGGCCGTCACGGCCTCAAGGTGACCTACCCCAAGGCGTTCGCGTACCTCGCCGACTCCGGGATCACGAGGTAGCAGCATGCCCGCGCTGGCACCGAACACGCGCACCAGGGCATCCCTCTCCGAGCTCGGCACGCTCTCCTTCGAGGGCGCGCCGGGTCCGGTGTCCGTCACGCTGCTGTCGGACGGCAGCGCACAGGAATGGGCACCCGGCGCGGCACCCGTCCTAAAGGCCTGCCCGGAGCTGCTTTCCGTCGAGTGGGGGCTGTCCGGCGTCACCGTGGGCGCAGAGGTCGACGTGGTCGCCTCCCGCTACTGCACGCTTGACGAGATACGCGCCTACCGCGCCAGCGAGTACGACCTCTCGGGCAGGTCCGACGACGAGGTGTGGGCGGCGCGCCAGCACGCCGAGGAGGTCATCGAGCGCGCCGCCCGCCGCCTCTTCCAGCCGGTCATGCGCGGGGGCTTCGTCGACCGCCCGAACTGCTCCACGGCGTCGCAGCCGATCGTCTCCGGTGCCATCCCAAGGGACATCGCGGGCGTCGCCCGCGCGTGGGACGCCAGCGGCAACCCCGTGAGCGTCGGCGTGTCAGGCCAGGTGGCGCTCGACGTGTCGGGAATCCGCCCGCACGGCGCGGCCAACGTCGCTCTCGTCATGGGCATGGGGCAGACCCCCGTGGAGATGCATGACGCCGTCGTCGCCCTCGCCGCCTGGTACCTGGTGCCGAAGGCCGGGCCCGACAACGCCACCTCCGAGAGCACCGACTCCGGCGTCCTGCGGTTCGTCATCGGCGGCGTCGACGGCGCGCCCACGTCGCTCCCGGAGGTCAACGCGCTCGTGCAGCGCTACGGGTTCAGAGACCTGCTGGTGGGGTGACGCGCATGGACAAAGAGAACGTCTTCTCCGCCTGCATCGAGTACGTCAAGGGCCTCTCCGACAAGGCCCTCTCAGGCGAGCCCGTCTTCGTGTCGATCGGGGGCTCGACCGTCCAGAAGCCAGCGGAGTTCCTCGTGCGGGAGGTGGTGCGGAACGTCTCGTTCTCCGACACCGTCACCTCGGCCATGGGCGGCATGCGCGCGTCCGGGCACTACCGCGTGGAGTTCTCCGTGGCGTGCGAGACGTGGGCGCAGAAGCCCTCGCTCACCGAGGCCTCGGCGCTCGTCCAGTCGTGGGTCCTCGCCCTGTTCCGCCAGGTCGCGGCAGACAAGACTCTCGGGGGGCTCTGCATCCACGCGGAGCCGTACGTCGAGGGTGCCGGGACGGCCCTTGAGAAGGGCACCAAGCTGTACACCGCCGCGTTCGACTTCGGCGTGCGAGTCAAGGCCGAGATAGAACCGGAAACCGTCTAAGGAGACCAACCATGTCGCTCAACCCATCCATCGGCCTCGCGGCCATCGCCGTCCAGAATGACCGCGACACCCCGGCGACCCAGCCCACCTACCTCCACGGCCTCACGGGCGGCACGCCGTTCGGGGCGTCGCGCTCCATCGCCAACACGCCAGTCGCGTGCGGCACCCGCGCGCCGTCCGACGCCCGCGTCGACTCCATCGAGGTCACCCCCTCCATCCAGGCGCTCTGCTACCCTGACGTTTTCGGACTCTACCTCCTCGCGGCCATGGGCGCGTGCCAGTCATCCGAGGTGCCCGACAAGGATGGCTACCACAAGCACGTGTTCACCATGGGACAGAAGGTGCCCTACTGCACCATCTGGTCCCAGATCGGCACCAACAACTTCACCCGCTCGGACGGATGCAAGCTGGGCACCCTCACCGTCAGCGCGACCGGAAACGAGCACCTGTCCATGCAGGCGGACTTCCAGGGCATCGACGCCGAGGTCGGCATCGCGTCCATCCCCGGCTCCCTCGCCGCGTCCTGCTTCGGCGGCAAGTACACCACCACCGACTGCGAGTTCAGGCTTGACGCGGCCGGGGACGCGCCTGCCGAGGCGCTTGTCTCCGAGGCGAGCTTCACGTTCGAGAACAACGTTTCCGCGCTCACGTCGCTCGGTCGCGTCACCCCGCGCGACATCGCCGAGGGCAATCTGTCCGCAGGATGCTCCGTCACCACCATCCCCGACGACATCTCCGAGTACAAGAAGCTCATGACCGGTTCCGCGAGCGCCACCAAGCTCACAGGCAAGGTCGTGATGGGCAGCGTGTACGCGAAGTTCTTCCACACCGAGGACCCGAACATGACGCTTGAGTTCCAGGTCAACCACTGCCCGTTCACCGCAGAGTTCCCCGAGGTGGACCCCGAGGGTTCTGAGGCCACCATCCAGTTCTCGACGGACGCGGCAATCATAACCAGCGCAAGCGAGTCCCCGGTGACCGTCACGCTCGTCAACAAGGTAGCTTCCTACCTGTCCTAGCCGCAAGGCATTTCATCTGGAACTCAGGGGGCCAGAGGCACAGCGCCCTGGCCCCCTCAGAAGCGCGTGGGGGACCCATTGGATACATACAAGCGACTGCTCTTCTGGCTTACGACCACATGCGTGTCCGTCGTGATGGGCGCGGTGCAGGCAGGCGTCGACCCGCGCACCGACAGGGTGGTGGTCGCGTACGCCGCCACCTTCGCCGTCGCGGGGATCGTCTACGCCGTGGCCCAGCTCTACGCGACCGTGCGCACGCGCGAGCGCAAGACCGAGGGGCACGACGCGCTGGTGGACTCGGCGCTCAAGGACATACTCAGGCAGAAGCTCGTGAGCGAGCACGACCGCCTCATGGACATAGGGTCGGCGAACGACACGCAGCGCAGCAGCTGGCAAGCCTCGTATGAGACGTACGAGTCATTGTGCGACGTGACGGGGGACAGCAATGGCGTAATTGACGTGTACAGGGAAAACGTGATGTCCCTTCCAAGCGACAAAAAGGGGAGAGCGAAATGAGCTATCTGATCCCAGACAAGGCGTACTCGGTCCTCAAGTGGATCGGCCTCATCGTGTGCCCCGCGATCGCCACGTTCGTCGGCGTCGTGGGCACCGTGTGGGGCTGGCGGAGCGTCGACGCTTGGGTGACCACCATCAACGCGACCGGCGTCCTCGTCGGTGCGCTGCTCGGCATCTCGGCCGCGACGGCGAGGCCGACGAGCGACGGCGCGGAATAGCACGGGGCGGTCGAGGAGGGGGGAGGGCATGGAAGAGGAAGGGAAGAGGACGAGCGACGGGATCGACGCCGACGGGAGGGGAGAGGATGACGAGGAGTAGCCTCTGCGCGTACAGCAACCTCACGGGCAACTGCAGCTCGCGGCACGGGAACCGCGTCTGCAAGATCACCCCGCACTACATGGCCGCGAACTGGACCGGAAGGAGCTGCGCCGACTACTTCGCGAGCACGGCCAGGCAGGCGTCGAGCAACTACTGCGTCGGCTCTGGCGGCGACATAGCCCAGAGCGTGGACGAGGACCTCCGCGCCTGGACGTCGTCCAGCGCCTGGAACGACCGCCAGGCGATCACCATCGAGTGCGCGAACGTCGACAACTCCACGGGCGAGATGACCCAGGCCACGTGGGGCGCTCTCGTGTCCCTCTGCGTCGACATCTGCCGCAGGTACGGATTCCGCCTCGAGTACACGGGCGACAGCGGCGGCTCCCTCACGGAGCACCGCATGTACGCCGCGACGGCATGCCCCGGCCCGTGGCTCCACGAGCGAATGGGGCTTCTCGCAGGCGCAGTCAACGGAATCCTCGACGGGGGCAGCGCACCCGCAGAGGCAGCACCGACAATGGAAGAGGTGGAGAAGATGGCAGCAGAGGGCTTTGGCGTCATCGTCAACCCGCAGGACGCGATCTCGGAGGGGCGCCCGGGAGGGCTGTACCGCCTAACCGCCGACCACGTGTACCACTACACCAACGCCGACCAACCACGCGCGGACGACATGCTCTCCCAGGCGATGTGCGGCGAGGGCGTGCCCAGGCTCGACATGTCGGGCTACGGCAGCGACCCCTGGTTCGACCGCATGGTGCAGGCGCGGGGCGGCTGGGACAGGGTCATCGACTGCCCGGCCAGCTAGCAGCGGCGCTCTCACGGATTGTCATTTGAATGAAGCGCCCTCGCCATCGCGGCGGGGGCGCTTCTTCGCTGGGACGGGCGCGGGGGACACCGGCGCGAGCATGTTGCCGTGGCAATTCGACTACCCAGGAGGGTCCCATGGCAAGCAGGCAGTGGTTCGAGTACGTAAACCCCGAAACCGGCAGGAAGGAGTTCGAGTGCCCCGCGCTGCAGGGTCAGAACATCCTCGCGGGACAGATCGTCGACGCATCCGGCGTCGCGGGCGACGGCATGGCGAGCATCGCGCGCGCCGCCGTATGGGCCGCGCTGTGCGCCGACGCCAGGGGCCACAAGGTGCTCCCAAAGGGCGTCAGGCGCACGACCGACGCGAGCGCGTTCGTCCAGGCGATGGCCGATGCCGTCGACTCAGGCTTCGCCATCTCCTTCTACGACCGCTACAACGTCTCCTACGAGTCAGAGGACGTGGACGACGGGGACGGCGGCGCGGACGAAAACCCTACGGGTTCGAGTTCCGAGTCCTTGTAAGGCTCTCTCGCTACACGGGTTCCGGCGTCATGGAGCTGCTGGGACTCGCGTGCGGGTTCCCAATGCTGTTCGAGCAGATGTACTTCGACCTTGAGGCGCAGCTTGAGGAGCAGAGGGCGCAGGAGGCCCCTGCGTGGAGGTGGAAGGGCGAGAGGGCCGCAGACGCTCGTGACCGGCTGAGGGCAGAGCGCGAGGCCGCAAAGGCACGTCTAGGGGTCGCGCATGTACACGATTGAAGTGCAGGGTCTTGACGAGACCATAGCCCAGCTCAGGGAGCTGGACAGGAGGCTAGCGTCAGACCTCAAGAAGGAAGTAAAGGAAATCGCGCAGCCGACTCTCTCAAAGGCGAAGGGCTTCGCCGGGGGAGTCGGCTCGTTCCCAACTGGGCACTACGCTGCGTCGCTCTCGCTGAAGACGTACGCGAACGGGGTCAAGTTCGTCTCGACGGACCCAGGCGCGGGCGTCATCGAGTTCGCGAACCCAGGGGCGCTCATCCTCACCGGCGTGCGCGCCGGCAGGCGCGCGGGCGTGCCAGCGGGCAGCATGCCGCCCCGCGCGCTCCTCAGGGCGATCCTCGAGGACGAGGAGCGCATCGTCGAGAGGGTCAACGAGAAGGTAATCGAATACTGCGACTGGAACGTGGGTGACATCCATGGGTAAGGCCTCGATCTCAATCGCAATCGGCGCACTCTGGAACGGCCATACACAGATTGACGCTGTCACCAACAGCATCCAGCGCATGGCGCTCAACTGCGCAAAGTCCAGCGCCTCCACCACGCGCTCCCTCGCGCTGCAGGGCGAGAGGTGGGTCGACCTCGGCAACCAGATCCACAACGCGGGCACCAGCATCGCCAACGTCGGCGACACGCTCACCAGCGCCATAACCGTGCCGATGACTAAGGTTGGCGGCTACTGCGTCGACCAGGCGGTCAGCTTCGACACCGCCATCGCCAACCTGCGCAAGACATCCGACCTCACGGCTGACCAGCTCGGCGCGCTGGGGAGGGCGGCGATAGAGGCCTCGCGGCAGCAGCCGGTAGACGCCGCGACGATCGTGAACATCGAGGCCCTCGGCGCTCAGCTCGGCGTGGCAGACGATAACCTGCAGTCGTTCGCGCGGACCGTCTCCGGCCTCGACATAGCGACGAACATGGACGCCGACACGGCGGCGACGGAGATGGCCCGCTTCGCCAACATCACGGGCATGGCCGAGAGCGAGTTCTCCAACTACGGCTCCACCATCGTCGCAATCGGCAACAACATGGCGACCACGGAGTCCGAGGTGTCGAGCCTCGCTCAGCGGTTCGCCTCCGCTGGCACTGCGGCCGGGATGTCGCAGGCCGACATCCTCGGCATGTCCGGCGCGCTGTCCTCGCTCGGCGTTAAGGCCGAGATGGGCGGCTCGGCGCTCTCGCAGACCGTCAACGCGATAGGCGTCGCGGTGTCGCAGGGCGGGGACGACCTCGATGCGTTCGCCGAGAAGGCGGGCATGAGCGCGGACGAGTTCGCGGCTGCGTGGAGGGATGACGCCGCAGGCACGTTCAGCGCCCTCGTGGAGAACATGGGCAGGTCGGTCGCCGCCGGCGAGGACGTGAACGTGATGCTCTCCGACCTCGGCATCACCGGCATCCGCCAGTCCGACGTCATGCGCCGCCTCATCGACTCGACCGAGTCCGTGACCGGCAAGCAGTCGGTCCTTGCAAGCGCCCTCGGCCTCTCGCGCAACGCCTGGGAGGAGAACACCGCCCTGCAGGCCGAGGTGGACCAGCGAAACGAGTCGATGCAGTCTCGCCTCGACGTGCTCAGGAACAAGGTGAACGCCGTCGCAATCGAGGTGGGCACGCCCCTCACCAACGCCCTCATCGACGCCATGGACGCCCTGCAGCCGCTCTTCCGGGGAGTCGCGGACGCGGCCCAGGCGTTCGCCGACATGGACGAGGAGGACCAGCGCACCATCCTCTCGCTCGCCGGGGTCGCGGCCGCAGCGGGGCCGGTGCTGTCGACGGTCGGCAGGCTCGTCCAGGGCATCGGCAACGTCAACACGGCCTGGGGCAGGGCGCAGGAGAAGGCCGCGATATACGGAGACGCCCTCAACACCGTCGACGGCTCCCAGATGCGCAACTACGCGAGCTCCAGGGAGATTGCGGCGCAGCTCGGCTCCGTGCAGAACGCCGCCGCGAAGGCCGCAGGCGGCGCGGAGAGGTACGTGAGCGCCTGGGAGGGCATGACCGACAGCGCCAAGGTCGTGCGCGACACCACGACTAAGATTGATGCGCTCTCCGAAAAGCAGAGGGGACTCGGAGAGGAGTCGGTCAAGGCCAAGGCGAAGATTGAGAAGCAGATTGGAGCGCTTGAGGGGCAGAGGAGTACTGCGAAGAAGGCGTACGAGGACAACGCCTCGCTCGTCACCGCCTGGTCCAAGTCATCGTCTGAGGCTACTAAGGCAGCGGATGGTATCGGATATCTCTCCGACAGCCTTGAGCGCGTCAAGACCGGCACCACCGACACCGCGCAGAAGATGCAGGCGGTGGCCCAGGGCACGGGCGGCATCAAGGGCGCCGCGACCAACGCCGGGAACGCGCTCAAGGACATGGCGTCCAAGGCCGGGGAGGCAACGTCGGCGTTCGGCTCAGGCCTCTCCAACGGCATCAAGCTGGCCGCAAGCTCGGCGCTGGACATGGCGAAGAACTTCGCGGTCGGCGCGCTGCAGGCCGGTGCCGTGGGCCTCGCGATCGCGGGGGTCGGCGCCGCGATCGGTGCCGTGGTGGGGGCGTACCAGAAGCAGGCCGAGCGCGCGGACAACCTCTCCAAGGCCACCGACGGCCTCACCGAGGCGACGAACAAGAGCATCAAGGCCGCACAGGACCAGAGCGTGGCGCACGAGGACTCGAAGGCCTCGCTCGGCGACGCCCGCGAGGCCGTGGACAAGGCGGTCGAGTCCCAGGCGAGGCTCGCGGAATCGCTCGGGAAGGCGAACTCCCAGGCGTCGGCGCAGATGGGGCAGCTGCAGGCCGCGTACTCCGTCATCCAGGAGTACGCGAACCAGTCAGGCCTGAGCGCGCAGGAGCAGGGGAGGCTCAGGGCAGCGGTGGAGCAGTTCAACGGCATCGCGGGCACCCAGGTCGAGGTGACCGACGCCGCGAACGGCAAGCTATCCGAGCAGGGCGAGGAGATCGAGAACGTCACCTCGAAGCTCGGCGGCTACATGCAGAAGAAGCTGGAGCAGATACGCCTGGAGGCCTACCAGGACAGGCTCGGGGAGCTGTACAGGAAGCAGGCCGAGGACATGGACGCGCTCACCACGGCGCAGATGGCCTACAACCAGAGGGTCGAGGAACTCGGGAGCAAGGCCGACTACGTCGCCGACTACGTCTCCAAGTACAAGGAGCTCGGCGTGCAGTCCTCGCTTACGAGCGAGGAGCTTGAGAGGTACGCGGAGGCGGCGTACGAGGGCGAGCTGGCGAGCGCCAGGGTCGAGTCCGGCCTCGGCAGCGCCAGGGAGGCGTTCGACGCCATAGGCGGCTCCATCTCCACCACCGAGGCGATGATGGGCTCCGCCGCGCAGGCGTCGGACGGCATGGCGGCGAGCGTCGCCCTGCTAGCCAAGTCAAACGGGATGGTCTCCTCCGCGTGCAGCAGCGCGGGGGTCGACATCGACCAGTTCTCGAAGGCGCTCGCGGACACCGGGATGTCGGTCGAGAAGCTCAAGGACATCAACGACGCGGACTGGGCGCAGATCGTCGCCGCGTACGCGACCAACTCCGAAAGCCTCGTCTCCACCCTTGAGCAGCTCGGGGTCGACATGGGCGACTCCGGCGACCGCGCCGTACAGGCGCTCGCGGACGGCCTGCTGAGCGGGCGCGAGGGCGTTGGCGACGCCGCGTCGGAGCTCATACAGCTCGCCGGGTCGGGGGACTGGCCCGGCCTGGCCGAGACGATGCGGGGCCACGGATTCGCCATCCCGAGCGAGCTCGCCGCCGCGCTTGAGTCCAACGGCGGGGCTCCGAGCGAGGCCGCGAGCCGCATGCTGTCCCTGGTGGCCGTCAAGCTCGCGGGCGGCGACCTCGACGAGGCCGCGAAGATCCTCGGCGGCAACATAGACGAGGGCCTCGCGAACGGCATCAGGGAGGGGACGCTCTCCGAGGAGGAGGCGGCCGCCCTCGGCGAGGACGTCATCGAGAAGGCCAACGACACGTTCGAGACCCACTCGCCGTCGCGCGTGTTCCACGACATCGGCGTCAACGTGGACGCGGGCCTCGCGAGCGGCATCGACGAGAACTCCGATGCCCCCGTCACGAGCGCGTCAAACCTCGGGAAGGCGGTCGTCGACGGCATCGGGGGCATAGTCTCGACCATCACCGGCATCGGCTCGCAGTCCGGCTCGGGCTTCGCAGGCGGCATCCTCGACTGGTCCGGTCCGGCATCGGAGTCCGGGGCCGCGCTCAGGGAGGGGGCCGAGGGAGGCGCGCGCGGCACCGAGGCCACGCTCTCCTCCGAGGGCGCGGGCGCGGGCAGGCAGTTCGCCCACGGCATCTCGTCGTTCGTCGGCAGGGCGACCTCTGCGGCTGGCCAGCTGTTCTCGGGAGTCGTCGGCGCGACTTCGGGCACGCCTGGCAGGCTCGGCGGGTACGGCAGCGACGCTTCAAGCAAGTTCGCCTCGGGCATCGGCGCGAACGCGCACGCGGTGCTCGCGCAGGCCAACGCCATCGCCAGCAACGCCATGAAGGCCAAGAGCTACGGCAACTCCTACCAGTGGGGCACGCACCTAGCTGGCAACTTCGCCTCGGGCATCGAGGCGGGCCTCGGGTGGGTGGCCTCGGCGGCGCGCGGGATCGCCAACGCTGCCGCGAGCATCCTGCACTTCTCCGTCCCTAGCGACGGCCCGTGGTCCGGCAGCGAGCGCGGCGGCATGACCTCGGGCCTTCACCTGGCCCAGAACATCGCCAGCGGCATGATGCGCGGCCTTCCTGACGTGGAGCGCGCGGCGCTCTCCGTCGCTGGCGCGGCAACCGTCCCCGTGCCGTCCCTTGGAGCACGTGCCGTGGGCGCGCACGGCTCCAAGTACGGGGACCGGGAGAGCGGCATTGTGTCGACCACGAACAACTGGAACCTGACCATCAACGGGGCGCAGCTGCAGAACGCCTCTCCGAGGGCGCAGGAACTCATCGGCGAGCTGTTCGGCGAGTTCGGCCTGGTCGCGAGCATGTCTTAGGAGGGGCCGATGGCCAACTACTACAAGCACGACCGCACGACGACGACGTCGGCGCACAGGCTGTGGGTGAACCCGGTCATCGAGTCCATGGACGGCGGGAGGTGCGTGGTCGGCGTCCGCTCGATGTGCCACGCCAACTCCAACGAGCAGGGCTGGGTGGCGACGTACGTCCACGACTGGCAGGAGTCGTGGCCCGACGACTGGACGCGCATAGGCTCCAACTTCACCGCCCCTCCGGGCGGGCGCGACTGCGTCATGACGTATGTCAAGAGCACGGTGACCCGCCGCTACGACGGGGACCGCTACGTGATGTACCACATGCAGTACCAGCGCGACGGCACCGTCGAGACTGCCACGAAGACGCTGCGCATACCGAGGATCCCGTACGAGGCACCCAGGGCACCGAAGGACCCGTACGCGCTGTACGAGTCGGACACGAGCGTTCTCGTGGCGTGGACGCGCGACTCCGACGGCGCGAACGAGAGGCAGCACTGGCAGAACGTGGTCATCTACCGCAGCACCGACGGCGGCGGGTACGCGCGGGTCGCGACGCTCGGCGGAGGCGCGTCGTCCTGGCGCGACGTGACCGTGGGCGCGGGGCACGTCTACGCCTACATCGTCGCAAGCTCGAACAGCAGGGGGGAGACGCGCGCCAGCACCGGCGGCGACCTCATGGTCACGACCACGCCCGCATCGCCGAGGCGCATCGCGATAGAGCCCGGCGGAAACGGCTACAAGCTGTTCGTCTACTTCGACAACTCCAACCGCGCGCGCGTGGACGCGATCGACAGCATCGAGGTGTACCAGCAGGTGGACGGGGGCACGTGGGAGCACGCCTCGTCGTCCACGCCCTCCTCCAGGTTCGTCGACGGCTACGTCGAGCCAAGCAGCCCCACGGGCGAGAACCATCGCTACCGCTGGTATGCCGTGTCCTCGGCCACGACGCCCGTCCGGCACGGCGTGCCCGTCGGCGGCAGGAAGACGCTCGTCTCGAAGCGGCTGTACACCGACACCTACCGCACCAGGCCAGCGGGGCCCGCGTCGCTCGCGGCCGCGCGTGAGTCCGACACCCGCATGAACCTCACGTGGGCGCTCGGCCCGAACGCCGCGAACACCTACGGCGGCATCTCGATCCAGCGCAGCGACGATGGAGGGGACTACGCCGACCTCGCGAGCGTCTCGGCGACGGCGACGGCGTGGTCCGACACCACCGTGGGCGCGGGCCACGTCTACAGGTACCGCATCGCGGCCTACAACGAGGCGGGCGCGTCCGACTGGGTCGCGTCAGGCGACATCTCGACCGCGCCGAGCGCGCCCACGCTGGTGACCACGCAGACCGTCTCCCGGGACACCGTCTCGGTCGACGCGACGGGCACCCTGGGCAGCGTCACTGGCTACGAGCTGCAGCACCGGGTCGGCGCGGACGGAGCATGGGGCGACGCCAGGAGGGCGACGTCGCTGCCCGTGGACATGCCAGCCGCCGACGGTGCCAACTACTACCGCGTGCGCGCCTACCGCAACGACCTGGTCTCAGGCTGGGCCACGAGCGGCCCGGTGTACACGCTGCTCGCGCCCCTCGCGCCCACCATCATCGACATGCGGGGCGTCTACGCGGTCGGCGGCTCGTGCGGCGTCAAGTGGCGTCTCAACCACCCGGACGGCTCAGCCCAGACGGCGGCGCAGGTGGAGGTCACGACGCCGGACGGGAGGGTCGACGTCCGCACGTCCGAGGGCACCGCCCAGGCGTACCCGGTCACCGGCCTCGTCGAGGGCACCTACCTCGTGCGCGTGCGCACCCACGGCGCGTACCAGGGCTACGGTGAGTGGTCCGGGTACGCCGCGTTCTCCGCGCACCGCGCGCCCGCCGTCGCCGTGACGTCGCCGACCGAGGGCGGGACCGTCTCCACGGTGCCCCTGCGCTTCGAGTGGGCCGTCACGGACCCGACCGGCGTCATGGCCCAGTCCGTGACCGTCTTCACCGGGGCGGGGAAGGTGGTGGCCCAGGCAGAGGTCGAGCCCGGGGCGCACTCGTACGACCTCTACCCGCCGTCGTCGATGCCAGCGAACGGGGCGAGATACAGATTCGAGGTCTCCGTCACCGGGGGCTCCACGCTCGCGTCCTCCGCCTCCGCCGCGTTCTCGTTCCAGTGCTCGACGCCCTCCGCCCCCGTGGCGTCCGTGACGATCGACAGCGGCCTCTCGTGCCACGTCTGCGTGGGGCCTGGGGCCACCGAGGGGGCGGTGGCCACCGAGAGCATCAGCGTCGAGCGCGTGATGTCGGACGGCTCCTCGTCCGTGATCGCGGACGGCATGGTCGGCTCCCAGGAGGCCATAGACAAGCTCCCGCCGCTCAACACCAGGTTCACGTACGAGGTCGTCGCCCACGCCGCGTCCGGCGCTGAGGCCCGCACCATGATCGCGACCGTCGTGGACTCGGGCGGCATGGAGGCGTTCAACTTCGGGCCTCACGCATCGACGTGCCTGCGGCTCGGGCTCAACACGTCCGCAAGGGACAGGGTGGGGCACAACGGGGAGACGTTCCACTTCGCCACCGGCAGGGACGCGGCGGCGCTCCCGACCTTCTACCCGGAGCGGACCATGGAGTCCACGGGCTCGCGCTCGTACCTGATCACGGACGTCGACCAGTACCGCCAGGTGCGCGACGTCGCCCGCGCGCCGTCGAACTCCGTGTGCTGGTTCCGCGACTTCTGGGGCGGGTGCCACAGGGTCAGGGCCGGGTGGGAGCTTGGCTACTCGTCAGACAAGTGGAGCCAGTGGGACGTGTCCGTGGACCTCACCGAGGTCGAGTGGGAGGAGCCGCTGAATGGATAGGTCGTACTGGGGGAGGTGGATGTCGCAGACCTCGTACCGGTTCGTGCGCGTCTCCCGCGCGACCGGCTACGAGCTTGGGAACGTGCGCGTGCTATCTGGCGGCACCATCACGAGGAACGATGACACGCGCATTAAGGAGAGCGCCGAGGCCACGATGGCGGAGCCATACGACTTCGGCCCGGACCTCGTGCGCGCCTACCTGGACGCCAGGTGGCCGGACGGGACCGTGGCCTCGGAGCCTCTGGGCACGTTCATCCCCGTCGTGCCGTCCCGCTCGATAGAGGGCGCGGCCTCCTCCTACTCGCTCAGGATGTACGGCCTGCTGCAGGAGCTGCTGGATGACAAGTTCGCCCAGCCGTACACCGTCTCCAAGGGCGACAACGCCGTCGACGTGGCGCGCAGGGTGTGCGAGGCGGCTGGCCTCACCGTCGTCGCGGACGAGTCCTCGTACGCAGTGACCAAGATGAGGGCGTACGGCGTCGGCGTGGAGCAGAACAACTCAGAGGTGGGCGACACCAAGCTCGACATGGTCAACGACCTCCTGGGCCTCGCCGGGTTCCGCGCGGCCTGCACGGACGTCCTCGGCAGGGTGCGCTTCGAGCGATACCGCGACCCCGCCGACATCGCCCCGGCGTGGGACTTCGAGGAGGGCAGGAACGCCCGGTTCGAGACGAGCATGACCGAGGAGCGCGACTACACGACGGCGGCGAACCACGTCGTGGTGCGCTACGGGAGCCTTGAGGACGGGGACGGGCGCGTGATCGTCGGCGAGGCGTGGGACAACGACCCGGCGAGCGACCTCTCCACCGCGAGCCGCGGCCGCACCATCACCAACTCGTACTCGTACTCGGAGCTTCCGCCCGGCGACAGCGTCTCGGAGATGAGGAACTACGCCAACGGGCGCGCCGAGTCGCTGCTGAGGACCGCGCAGTCGGTGATCAGGCGCGTCACGTTCACTCACGCCTACGCCCCGGTCAGGGTCAACGACACGCTCTCGCTCTCGTACCCCACGGGGGGCGTCGAGGGCAAGTTCCAGGTGAGGACGCAGACGCTCCGGCTCGTGGGCGGATGCCCGACGGAGTGCGAGGCCCGTATCTTCCGGAGGAGGGCAAATGGCTAGCGACGAGGGGCTTTCGCGCGGAGAGAGCCGCGCCATGCGCGACATGGGCAGACAGGCAATGTCGCAGGTGGTGGGCGTGGCGCTCAAACAGGCCGTCTCCCACGACCTGCTGCGCACGTTCGCCGTCGTCTCCAAGGTCAACGGGGACGGCACCGTGGACCTTGAGTGCGGGTCCGACGAGACGCCGATGCCACTGGACGGCGTGAGGCTCACGCTGGGGTGCTCGACCGTCGAGGTGGGGGACACCGTGGTCGTGGACACGTACGACCACTCCCCGCTCGTCGTGGCCGTGCTCTACTCCAATGCGAGCAGCGGCCACACCGTGGCGAGCAAGCCAGCCGTGGACGCGGCAAGGTCGGCGTCCGGCCAGGCGCTATCCGAGGCCAAGGCGGCAAAGGCCAAGGCCGACGCGGCGCAGGCCAAGGCCGACGCGGCCGCGAAGGCGGCTTCGTCGCACGCCCACAGCGCCTCCGGCATCACGTCCGGCACGCTCTCGGCGGACCGCCTGCCGACCGTCCCCGTCTCCAAGGGCGGCACGGGCGCGACGGACGCGGCCTCGGCGTTCAGGGCGCTCTCGGGCTACACCCTCGACGTCGGCACGGCCAACGCCGCGTCCGCGCGGGCGCTGGTCGTGGGCGGCTCCAAGCTGCAGCACCGCGCCATCGCCCCCGTCTACCGCCTCTACAACAAGTACGACAAGTGCTACTACTTCACGGCGTCGCTGTCCGAGTACAACTCGCTCGTCAGCGCGGGCTGGACCGGGCAGGGCACGCAGTTCCACGCATTCGGCTAGGGGGCGGCATGGACTACTACGACGGGGACCTTAACAGGCTCGAGGACCCGGACCTGTCCGACAAGCTCATAGAGGAGCGCGTCGTGGGCGGCAGGACGCGCCTCGTGCTGCGCCCGCTCGGGGCCGAGCAGGAGAGGGCGCGCGAGACGGCCGTCGCCGCGATGGCGGCGCGGCCCACCGCCGCAGGCGTGGAGGACGCGCTGGCGGACCTGGGGGCCTACGTGGCGCGGCTCGAGGCCCGCCTGGCAGAGCTCGAGGGGAGGTGAGCCCGGTGGCGGAGATGTACGCGCGCCGCGTCATGCGCGGCGTCATGGCGCTGGATGACGTGCCGGCGCCGTGGCGCGAGGCCGCGAGGGAGATCGTGGAGAGGGAGAGGGGGACGCATAAAGATTAGATTACTTATATTCTAAGTTTGACTATTCGCGCGTCCTTATCGCGGCCATAACTCGCGTGCCCACAGGTACCCATAGGTACCTACAGACTGAATAGTTGCACTACAGATACCCACAGGCATCTACAGACATGTACGCTGCTTAACTTTCCTGTAAGCCGGGGCCTCTCGGCGCAAGCCTGTCCCTGCCGCCCAAACCGGGCCCGCCCCTCGCGGGCCGAGCCCCTCTCGTCACACATTCGGGGCCCGATCGTGTGACGACCTGCGCGGGTCACAGCTTCGGGCGCGATCGTGTAACGGCGGCGGTCCCCCGTCGTGACGGGCCGGGTTCCTCCGCCCGCAGCCGCGTCCCCATCGCCCCGTGTTGCGCCTTGGTAATGTGACGCCGCGCCACCCCGTCCCGTCTCGTAGAATGGACTGCGTGAAACAGCTCCAGACGGGAGGATCCATGGCACTCAGCAGGGAAGACGTGGCAGGCATCGCGGATTACGCGCGCATCGCCCTCACGGACGGGGAGCTCGACGAGATGACCATCTACATGAACGAGGCGGTCGACCTCCTCGAGCCCATCCGCCAGTACGATCTCGACGGGGTAGACCCTACCTTCCACCCCATCGGCGACCTCTCCAACGTGATGGGCGAGGACATTGTCGATGACTCCGCCCGCGCGCTGCCCATCGACGCGGCACTCTCCAATGCGGACTCCACACGCGACCGCTACTTCCGCGTGCCCTCCATCCTGGGCACCGACGAGGACGAGGGGGGCATCGCCTGATGGCCAACATCGACCAGCTCTCCGCCGCGCGCATCGCCGCCGGCGTGGCCGCGGGAAAGTTCAGCGCCACCGAGGTGGCCAGGGCCTCCCTTGACGCCATCGAGTCCCGTGACCCTCAGGTCCGGGCGTTCCTGCAGGTCTCGGCGGACCTTGCCCTTGCCGCCGCGGCCGAGACGGACCGCCGCCGCGCGGCTGGAGAGGCACTCGGGCCCCTGGCGGGCGTGCCCGTTGCCTTCAAGGATAACATGCATCTCGTGGGCACGCGCACGACCTGCGCCTCCAGGATGCTCGAGAACTACGAGTCGACCTTCACGGCAACCTGCGTCCAGCGCATGCTCGACGCGGGTGCTACACCCATGGGCAAGGCCAACATGGACGAGTTTGCCTTCGGCTCCTCCACCGAGTCCTCTGCCTTCCACCGCACGAACAACCCCTGGGACACCGAGCGCGTGCCGGGCGGCTCCTCGGGTGGCTCGGCCGCGGCCGTCGCCGCCGGCGAGGTCACCGTCTCGCTTGGCTCCGACACGGGCGGCTCCATCCGCCAGCCGGCGAGCCTCTGCGGCGTGGTGGGCATGAAGCCCACCTACGGTGCCGTGAGCCGCTACGGCGTGGTGGCCTTTGGCTCCTCGCTCGACCAGGTGGGCCCCTTTGGCCGCAGCGTCGAGGACGTGGCGCTAGCCATGAACGCGCTCACCGCTGTGGGCCGCGACCCGTACGACTCCACGAGCCAGCCCTGCGCCGTCGACTTCCTCGAGCACCTGGAAGACCCCGTCGAGGGCATGCGCGTGGGCGTGGTGCCGGCGCTCATGGACGCCGCCGGCCTCACGGAGGAGGTCCGCACGGCCGTGGGGGGTGCGGCGCGCGCCCTGGAGGACGCCGGCGCGCAGCTGGTCGAGGTCGATCTGCCCAACATCACATCCGCAATCGCCGCGTACTATGTGATCGCGCCGTGCGAGGCCTTCTCCAACCTCGCCCGCTTCGACGGCGTGCGCTACGGCTACCGGGAGGAGGGTTGCCTCACGCTTGCCGAGCAGACCTCCAGGAGCCGCGCGCACGGCTTCGGCGAGGAGGCCAAGCGCCGCCAGATGCTGGGGGCCTACCTTCTCTCCAGTGGCGTCTACGACACGTACTACTACCCGGCGCAGCAGGTGCGCACCCTCATCACCCAGGACTACCGGCGCGCCTACGAGCAGTGCGACGTCATCCTCATGCCCGCCACGCCGCGCACGGCGTTCAGGTTCGGCGAGATCTCCGACCCCACGCAGATGTACGCCTCGGACATGTTCACCATCTCGAACAACATCGCCGGCAACGGTGGCATCTCGGTGCCGCTGGGCCTGGGCGCGGAGTCCCGCCTGCCCGTCTCGGTCCAGCTGCAGGGCCCGGCCTTCTCCGACCGCAAGCTCCTGCGCTTTGCCCGCGCCGTCGAGCGCGCGGCGGGGGCGCAGGGCGTCGTCGCGCCCGGCTTCGCGGGGAAGGGGGGTGAGCTTTGATGAAGAGGCTCGCCGAGGTCCTGAGGGACTGGGAGGCCGTCATTGGCCTGGAGGTCCACACCGAGCTCACCACGCTCGAGACAAAGATGTTCTGCAACTGCAAGAACACCCACGACGACCCGCCCAACGCCAACGTCTGCCCCGTGTGCCTGGGCATGCCCGGTGCGCTGCCGGTGCCCAACCGCGCCGCCATCCAGTCCATCGTGATGGCGGGCCTGGCCACGAACTGCCAGATCATGCGCCACTCGATGTTCTACCGCAAGCACTACTTCTATCCCGACATGGCCAAGAACTACCAGACCACGCAGGGGCCGGTGGCCTTCTGCATGCACGGGCACCTTGACCTCGAGGTCTCGGGCGAGGGCGCGGCCGAGCGCCCCGCCTGGGAGGACGTGGCCGCAGACGGCGAGACGCCCGTCTCGCGCGAGAGGGACGGCTCCTACGTGGCACCCATCCGCATCCTGCGCATCCACATGGAGGAGGACGCCGCCAAGATGGTACACGTGGGCGGCGAGGAGGGCCGCATCACCGCCGCGACCGAGAGCCTCATCGACTACAACCGCTGCGGCACGCCGCTCATCGAGCTGGTCACCGAGCCCGACCTGCGCACGCCCGAGGAGGCCCGCCTCTTCATGGAGAAGCTGCAGCAGACCTTCAGGACGCTCGGCATTTCCGACTGCTCGCTGGAGAGCGGCTCCATGCGCTGCGACGGCAACGTGAGTCTGCGTCGCCGCGGCGAGACGCGCCTGGGCACCAAGACCGAGATGAAGAACATCAACTCGTTCAAGAGCCTGCATGACGCGCTTGAGTACGAGATCTGCCGCCAGGCTGAGGTGCTCGAGGAGGGCGGCATTGTCTACCAGGAGACGCGCCACTGGGAGCCTAGCCGCCGGCGCACCGTGGTGATGCGCGTGAAGGAGACGGCGGATGACTACCGCCTCTTCCCCGATCCCGACCTTGCGCCCTTCGACCTCACTGACGACTTCATCGAGGAGGCGCGCGAGAAGATCCCCGAGCTTCCCGACGCCAAGCGCGACCGCTACATGGCAGAGCTTGGCCTCAAGCGCGCCGACGCCGCCCAGCTCGCGGCGGACCCCAATGTCGCGGCCTTCTTCGAGGAGGCCCTCGAGGGCGCGCCCGCAAAGGTCGCGGCGACCATCGCCAACGTGATGGTGAACCTCGTGCCGAGCTTCGGCGCGCTCACGCCCGCGCAGGTGGCAAGCATCGCGGGGCTCCTTGCCGAGGACGCCGTCACCTTCGCGCAGGCGCGCGAGGTGCTCGCGGCCGTCGACGGCACCGAGAAGGACCCCGAGGCGGTGGTGGACGAGCGGGGGCTGCGCCAGACCAACGACGTCTCCGCCCTCGAGCCCATCGTGGACGAGGTGCTCGAGCGCTGCGGAGCTGCTCACCCAAAGGCTGGGGGCGTAGGGTGACGAGAGGCGATGCCCCGGCATCCGCGCGGCGACGGATGCGCGGGCACCGTCCCGCCCGCGCATAAAGAAGCCGCTCCGGCATCAGGCTCTTGCCGGAGCGGCGTCTCTTGCAGGGAGGGCTGCCGCCAGCGCGCCCTTAGCCGTCGCCCAACCGAGGGCGACGGCCCGCGGCTAGTCTACGTCGTACGCGAGCGACGAGTCTGCCTCGCTGCGCATGCGCTCTATCCTTCTCAGCAGGCTGTCCTTGTGCGGGTATGAGTGGGACTGGGCGATGTCGTTGCCCCCGTCCGGGTAGAAGCGGAAGAAGTAATTGCCCGAGAGGGTCTGGAAGATGCGGTACTTGGGCGCGGGCATGGGCTGCCAGTCGAGGGAGGTGGTGTCCTCGACGGCCGCGTCCTTCGCGGCCTTACGGATGCGTTCGACGCCCTCAAGGCAATCGTCCTTGGACGGGAAGACCATGGACGTGGCGACGATGTGGCCGTTGCTCGCGCACAGGTTGAAGAGGTACCTTCCCTCGTTTTCGTTGAGTATGTACTGCCCCATGCCGATCACTCCAAACGCTTGAGACGGATACTGCTTCGGCCCATGGGGCCGAGACTACGGTATAGATT
>SFGZ01000010.1 GCA_004557505.1 Coriobacteriaceae bacterium
TACCACGAGTACATGGCCAAGTTCTTCGCCGAGCGGCCGTGGGTGTGGGCGTCGCACGTCTGGAACATGTTCGACTTCGCGGCCGACGCGCGCGACCAGGGCGGCGAGCCCGGCATGAACCACAAGGGGCTTGTGACCTTCGACCGCAAGACCAAGAAGGACGCCTTCTACATCTACAAGGCCTACTGGTCAGACGAGCCATTCGTACACCTGTGCGGCCGTCGCTACGTCGACCGCCCCGAGTCCACGACGACGGTCAAGGTCTACACGAACCAGCGGCAGGTCACGCTCTATGCCAACGGCGAGGGGCTGGGCACGCAGACCGCCGTCGACCACAAGGCCACCTTCAGCGTGCCGCTCACCGGCAAGCTTGACCTGCGCGCCGCGGCAGGGGAGTGCTCGGACGAGATCTCCATCCGCCATGTGGACGCGCCCAACCCAGGCTACCGTCTGCACGAGAGGGCGAAGCAGAAGAGCAACTGGGCCGACAACGAGTAGGTCGAACCAGGCCGAAGGGGCACGGGGGTCGTAGGAGACGCATGGGCATCGTGCGCCGCGAAAGCCGGACGGCGCTGGAGATAACGAAGGGAAAGGAATGGACATGCATGACGCAAGAACACGCATGGCGAGGGGAGGCACCCATGAGTAGCAAGACAAATCCCAAGGGTACGATAACGCGCCGTGGCCTGTTTGGGCTTGGCGCCCTCGGGCTGTCCGTGGCTGCGGGCGCAGGTGGCGTGATGGAGAACTTCTCCTCCACGCTCGATGCCAACCTTGGCACCAGAAGCGAGGTGCTCAGCTCCCGCAGCACCGACGACGAGCCGCTGTACGAGGCATTCAAGCCCTCCAAGGATGTGCTCAACCCCGACGGCTCGGGCAACTCGCACGCGCTCATCCAAAAGGCCATCGACCTCAACCGCAAGCAGGCGGGCGAGGGCGCGGTCCTGATGAAGAACGCCGGTAACGGTCGCGGCCTGCCGCTCGCGCCGGGCTCGCGCATCTCGATGTTCGGCATCCGCTCCAACGTCCCCATGCTCGGCTCCAGCTTCGGCCTCAAGCTCTTTGGCCCCGGCATCACGCTTGAGCAGGCGCTCACGCAGAGCCGCACCGACTTCGCCAACACCATCGTGACGAACGTGGACCGCAAGACCGGGGCGATAAACCCGACCATGGCCTCCTGGGGCGGTGACGAGTTCGACTTCGACGGCGCCGGCATGAGCGTCAACCCCACGATGGCCGACATCTACGAGAAGCTCGGCGACAGCTACCCGCACGCCAACTGCGAGATGACCGTCAACGTCTACGACCCGAAGGAGCCCTCGCTTGCCGACATCGAGGGTGTGAACCAGGACTTCCGCTCCAGCTTCGCCGAGTACGGCGACGCGGCAGTCGTGGTCATCTCGCGCCCGACGGCCGAGTCCATCGACTACCTGCCCGGCGCCATCGCCGAGGGGCTGGGCGCCGACGAGCCGCTACAGCTCACCGACAACGAGCGCGCCGCCATCGCGCTGGCCAAGGAGTGCTCGAGCAACGTCATCGTGCTTCTCAACACCGCCAACGTCGTCGAGATACGCGAGCTCGCCGACGATCCGGACATCTCCTCCATCCTGTGGATAGGCTTCCCCGGCTGCTATGGCATGCTCGGCGTCGCCGATGTCATCTGCGGCAGGGTCAGCCCCTCCGGCGCCCTCACGGACACCTACGCCACGCACAACCTGAGCGCGCCGGCGATGCGGAACATGGGCGACTACAGCTACGCCAACGCCGACATCCTCACCCGCACGGGCGGCATGTTCGGCAACGTCGCCTCGAACTACGTCATCGAGAACGAGGGCATCTACGTCGGGTACAAGTACTACGAGACGCGCTACTTCGATCAGGTCATGGGCCGCGCCAACGCCACGTCGTCGGCGGGCGCCACCGTGGGCGACTCGTGGAACTACGCCGACGAGGTCGTCTACCCGTTTGGCCACGGCCTGTCCTACACCACCTTCACGCAGGAGGTCGTCGGCGAGCCTCGCCTCGAGCTCACCAAGCTGGACAACGGCGCCACCACGGCCTACGTCACCTTCACCGCCAAGGTGACCAACACGGGCGACGTCGCCGGAAAGTCCATCGTCCAGATCTACGGCTCGGCGCCCTACACCCCGGGCGGCATCGAGAAGTCCGCGATCCAGCTCCTGAACTTCGAGAAGACCGGCGAGCTTGCGCCCGGCGCCTCCGAGGAGGTACGTGTCAAGGTCGACCTCCAGTACGTCGCGAGCTGGGACAGCTCCCACGACAACGCCAACGGCACCAAGGGCACCTGGCTGCTCGAGCCGGGCACGTACTACTTTGCCCTCGGCAACGGCGCCCACGAGGCCGTGAACAACGTCCTGGCCGCGCAGGGCGTCGATGCGAGCCGCCTGTCGGGCTCCGGTGACGCCGCCAAGGTCTGGGCCATGGACATCAACGATGGCGTCATGCCCGCCACGGTGCTCTCGATCTCCAAGAACGGCGCGCAGGTCTCCAACCACCTCGAGACCGCCGACTGGAACTACTTCCAGCCCGGCGAGGTCTCCTACCTCTCCCGCGCGGACTGGAAGGGCACTTGGCCCAAGGAGTATGCCGACATGACGCTCACCGACGAGCGTCTCATCGACTACCTGAACGGCCACTACTACGACGTCAAGACCGACGACGACACCTCAGACATCGTGTGGGGCGCCGACTCCGACCTCATGTTCTGGGACATGAAGGGCAAGGACTACGACGATCCCGCCTGGGGCGAGCTGCTTGACAAGATCACCCTTGAGGAGGCGCTCTACATCGCCACCTTCGGCGGCCCGTCCATCCCCGGCATCGCCTCCATCGGTCTCCAGGAGCACTACCTCACGGAGAACGCCGGCAACGGCATCGTCATCGCTCTCAACGCCACGCAGGACGTGAGCGCCCCGTGGGCCATCGGCTCGTCAGACCCCAACGGCGCGTGGAACGGCGCGGTCTTTGGCAACGCGCCTCTGACCGCCGCCTCCTTCAACAACGGCCTGTACTTCGAGATGGGCCAGTTCGTGGGCGAGGAGTCCCTGTTCACGGGCATCGCCATGCTGTGGGGGCCGGGCCTCAACATCCACCGGCAGCAGTACAACGGCCGCACCGGCGAGTACTACTCCGAGGACCCCGTGCTCTGCGGCAACACCGCCATGGAGTACTCGATGGGCGCCCTTGAGTACGGCCTCATCGCCTCGCCCAAGCACTTCGCCTTCAACGACCAGGAGACCAACCGCTCCGGCGTGGCCCCGTACATGACCGAGCAGCAGGCGCGAGAGAACGAGCTGCGCGGCTGGCAGATAGCGTTCGAGGCGACCGACTACGACACGGCGGACCGCAACGCCAACATGACCGGCCTCATGACCTCCTTCTCGAAGATCGGTCCCATCGAATGCACCTGCAACAAGGGGCTCATGACCGACATCCTCAAGGACGAGTGGGGCTTCCGCGGATACGCGGTCACGGACATCTACGACGACACCGACCTGTGGGCATCCGTACTCGTGTCCGGCACCACCTGCTTCGACACGCGCGGCATCTCGGGCTTCTACGACTCGACGACGCTCGAGAACTGCGCGACCTTCGCGAACCAGCTCGATGGCATCACCATCGGCGTCGACAAGGTCGCCCATGACGCCACCGTCCAGAAGGCGGCCAAGGAGTCCGCGCACATGGTCCTGTACGCCATGCTCCAGTCCAACCTGATCAACCGCTATAACAGCACGACGCGCATGGAGCCGCAGATGACCTGGTGGCGTGGCACGTACCTTGGCACGGCAGCCGTCTTCGGGGTGCTTGCCGTGGGTGCTGCGGCCTCGGCCGTCATGAGCTCGCGCAAGAGAGAGGAGGCGTAGGGCCATGGCAGCCACTACCGCCAAGAAGGGCGTCGGACTCTACCTCGACGCCGTCGCCATCGTCCTTGCCGTCGCGGGCATCGTCGCGATGATCGTCAGCGGCACGATGGGCTCGGGATACGAGTTTTCGGGCCTGCCGCTGTACGCATGTGCCTGCGTCCTCGCGGTCGCGCTCATCGTCGTGGCAATCTACACCGATCTCAAGTGCGCGGAGAAGGGCCCCGGCCTCGTGGCGCTGTTTGCGCTCGGCGTGGCCATCTTTCTCCTTGCGTACTCGGGAATCCAGGTTGTCTCGTCGCGCGCCCTCACCATCTCGGGGCTGTTCTCATGGAACTCCATGGACACCACGGGCTGGCACATGTTCTGGGCCGCCGCGACGTCCGCCGGGTGCCTTCTGGCCTCGTCGGTGCTGCTGACCATCGGGGGCTTCTTGCCCATCGCCAAGGCGCCCGCCCGCTAGAAGGGTGCGCCCGGACGCCGTGTCCGGGCGCCTCGAGTGCGTCCCTTTCCCGACGGGGCGTCCCGGACCTGCCATGCGCCGGGCGTCCCGTCTCCCGTGTCGCGCGCCCTCGCCTCGCCCCTCATCGCTGGTGGCGGGCGGGGGCGCGCTTCGCCGTCTCCTCTCGCGCCTTATGCTATCCTGAATCAGCTTCATGCCGCGTGGAAGGGGACCCATGATAGAGTTCGAGCACGTTTCCAAGAGCTACGATCCCGCTCTCGCCCCGGCCGTCGACGACCTCTCGCTGAGCGTGCGCGACGGTGAGATCTTTGGGCTTCTCGGCCACAACGGCGCAGGAAAGACGACGCTGCTCAAGATGCTCGTGGGGGTGCTGGCGCCCAGCTCCGGCCGCATTCTCGTGGACGGGTTTGATGTGGGGGAGAACCCGCTCGAGGCCAAGCGCCGCCTGTGCTTCGTGGATGACTCCCCCGATCACCTGCTTCGCCTCAAGGTCAGCGAGTACCTGGGCTTCATTGCCGACATGTACGCCGTGCCCGACGAGCGCCGCGCACCGCGCGTGGAGCGCCTCGCGCGCGAGTACGGCATGGAAGGGCGCCTCTCCGACACCCTCCAGGCGCTCTCCCACGGCATGCGCCAGAAGGTCATGATCATGGGCGCGCTCCTGGTGAACCCGCCCGTCTGGGTTCTCGACGAGCCGCTGACGGGCCTCGATCCGCGCTCCTCCTTCACGCTCAAGAGCTCCATGCGGGCGCACGCCGACGCCGGCAACACGGTGCTGTTCTCCACGCATGTGCTCGACGTGGCCGAGCGCGTGGTTGATCGCGTGGGCGTCATCGATCACGGGCGCCTTCTCTTCGTGGGCACGGTGGACGAGATGCGCGATCACTTTGCGTCCGACAGGGACGAGTCACTCGAGCAGATGTTCCTGGAGCTCACCGGCGGCGCCCCCACCGTGGCGGAGGAGGACCTCTGATGGCCGCGGCACCTGTCTTCGACCTGCGCGCGATACGATCGCTCTGGCGGGTGACGTCTCGCGGCGAGCTGCTCCAGTCCCTCGGCGGCGCGTCGTCCCCATCCCGCGGCGGAGCCATGTGGATGCAGCTCCCGCCGGGCGTCCGCCGGGTCCTTTCGGCGCTGGGGCGCGCCCTCGCGATAGTCGTGCTCATGGTCTACTCGGTCCTCGCGGGCCTCACCGTAGGCCGCATGGGGATGGGCGTCCCGCAGGTGCTCGCGATGGCGGCCATCTCGTGTACGTTCGTCGTGGTGATCTTCGGCATGCCCTACGCCATCTCCACGCTCTATCTCTCGAAGGACGTGTCGTTCTACCTGGCGCTGCCCATCCCCGTGCGGACGCTTTTGACCGTGCGCCTTGGCCACTTCGTTGCGAGCTGCTCGAGCTTGGCGCTCGTGTTCGCGGCCTTCGGCGCGGGCGCCCTCTTCCAACTGGGTGCGCCCGTCGTCGACTACCTGCGTCTGGCGGTGCTGCTGCCGTCCTGCGCCGTCTCGGGCTGTTGCACGGTGCTTCTCATCCTGATGCTGCTCATGCGCCTGACGCCGCTCTCATCCCATGTCGAGACGCTCACCACGGTGCTCAGCACGCTCTTTACCGTGGCCATCGTGCTGGGGAGCCTCCTCGTCGGCCCGCTCATGAGCGATCCCTCGCAGATGTCGGCGGTCACCTCGACCGACGTCCCGCGCGTCCTCGCCACCGTCTTCAACCCCGGGCTGCTCGCGCTGGAGGCCCTCGCCGCCACCGATGCGGTGGCTCTCGCGCTTGCGGTGGTCCTGCTCCTGGCGCTCTCCTGCGCGCTCTTCCTGCTCGCGCTTCGCGTGGGCGACTGGGCCTACCTCCCCTCCGCCCGCGCCCTCCAGATGCGGGGCGGTTCCTCCGCGCACAGGCTTGGCGACGCCGAGCTTGTCTCGCGCCTGGCGTCGCGGCCGCAGTGGCGGGCCACCCTCTCGCGAGACCTGCGCTGCATGGTGAGAAACCCCGTCTTCTTCAACCAGTTCGTGATCTCCTCGCTCCTGATGCCGCTCGTGCTGCTGGTGAGCCTGGGGCTTCCCGCGCTGATGGGGCTGCGAGACGCTGGGGAGGCGGGCGGCGTCGCCGCCGTATTCGAGGGGTTTGGCACCGCGCGCGACGCGCTCTCGCCGGCGCTCGCCCTGGACGGCCCGATTGGGCCGTGGTTCCTCGTGGGGGCGCTTGCGGCCGGGGCCCTGCTCTGCGGCGTCCTCGCCTATGCGACCGCCAAGGCCGTGAGCCGGGACGGTGCCGACTTCGACCTCATTCGTTCGCAGCCCGTTGACTGGCGCCAGTACGTGAGCGGCAAGCTGCTCGCCGCCCTCATCGTACACGTGGCACCCACGCTCGTGCTGCTGAGCCTTCTCAACCTCGTCCTCGCCGTCGTGGTCGTGCCCGCTCCAACGGCCGTCGCGGCGGAGATCATGCTCGTGCTTTCGCCGCTTCCCATCCACCTTGCGGCCTTCGCCTACGGTGCCGTGCGCCCCATGCTCGACTGGGAGAACGAGGCGGAGCTCTCGCGCGGGGTGGGCGCCTCGGTGCTCGTCTGGGCCTCCATGCTCCTGGCCCCGCTCACGATGGCCCCCGCAGCCATCCCGCTGCTCGCGGCCATCTTCTGGTCCCTGCACCCCGCGCTCGCCTGCGTCTTCTCCCTCGCCCTGCTCGTCGGCGAGGCGGCGCTTGCCTGGCACGCGTGCATGGCCGTGAGCGTGTCCGCCCTCTCGCGCCCAAGGGGCTAGCGGCAACCCATGCGCATACGTCAGGCAGCGGCGGCAGACCTCGACGGCGCTCTCGCGGTTTACGAGAGCGCCCGCGCCTTCATGCGGGAGGCCGGCAACCCCAACCAGTGGGGAGACGGCTTTCCGCCACGCGAGCTGGTGGAGAGCGACATCGCCGCGGGCGTCCTGCGCGTCTGCGCGGGCGAGGCCGATGAGGTCCTTGGGTGCTTTGCCTTCATACCCGGGCCGGAGCCCGACTACGCGCGCGTCTATGAGGGCGCCTGGCCGAGCGACGAGCCCTATGACGTGGTGCATCGCTTTGCCGCCCTGCGTCAGGGACAGGGGGTTGGCGGCGCCATGCTCGACTGGGCCTTGGGGCACGGGCGCAACCTCCGGGTGGACACCCACCGCGACAACAAGCCGATGCAGGGGCTTCTCGCCAGCAGGGGCCTCTCGTGCTGCGGCATCATCAGGCTGGGGCGCAGCGGTGACGAGCGGCTGGCCTATGCCCGCGCGCCCCGCGGCAGGCAGTAGGCGGCAGCGTCCTCTTCGCCGGGCCGCTCCGGCGTCTTGGGGGCGATGGGCACTCGGGGCCTGTCGTTTCGCATGGACGCCAGGACCTGGACCGTCGCATGCATGAAGCCTCGCCGCCCTGCCGAGAAGACTGGCGGGGCGGCGAGAAAGACGGGTGTCGCGCATGTGGGGGCTTGGCTCGCGCCCTAGTGGTGGAACAGCCTGAGGCCGGTGAAGCACATGGCCATCCCGTAGCGGTCGGCAACCTCGATCACGTTGTCGTCGCGGATGGAGCCGCCGGGCTCTGCCACGTAGCGCACGCCGGAGCGGTGCGCGCGCTCGATGTTGTCGCCAAAGGGGAAGAAGGCGTCGGAGCCCAGCGCCACGTCCGTCTGCTGGGCCAGCCAGGCGCGCTTCTCGTCTTCCGTAAGGACCTCGGGCCTCTCGGCAAAGACGCGCTGCCAGGCGCCGTCGGCCAGGACCTCGTCGCGCTCGTCCGAGATGTAGAGGTCGATGGCGTTGTCGCGGTCCGGGCGGTGGATGCCGTCAACAAAACGCAGGCCAAGCACCTTGGGATGGCGACGCAGCCACCAGGTGTCGGCCTTGCTGCCGGCAAGGCGCGTGCAGTGGATGCGGCTCTGCTGCCCGGCACCCACGCCGACGGCCTGGCCGTCCTTCACGTAGCACACGGAGTTCGACTGCGTGTACTTGAGGGTGATGAGGCTCACGATCATGTCGATCTTTGCCGCCTCGGGGACGTCCTTGTTCTTGGTGACCACGTTGCCGAGAAGCTCGCGGTCGATCTTCGAGAAGTTGTGCCCCTGCTCGAAGGTGATGCCAAAGACGTCCTTGTGCTCGACGGCGGGACAGACGTAGCCTGGGTCGATCTGGACCACGTTGTACCTGCCATGCTTCTTGGAGCGCAGGATCTCGAGAGCCTCCGGCGTGTAGCCGGGGGCGATGACGCCGTCCGAGACCTCGTGCTTGAGGTAGAGGGCCGTGCGTTCGTCGCAGGTGTCCGAGAGGGCGGCCCAGTCGCCGAAGGAGCTCATGCGGTCGGCGCCGCGGGCGCGGATGTAGGCGCAGGCGATGGGCGTGAGCTCGCCCTCGTCATCCACGAAGAAGGCCTTCTTGTCCTCCTCGGAAAGCGGCGTTCCCACTGCGGCACCGGCAGGCGAGACATGCTTGAACGACGCGGCGGCGGGCATGCCGGTTGCCTCGCGCAGCTCGCGCACGAGCTGCCAGGAGTTGAGGGCGTCGAGGAAGTTGATGTAGCCAGGGGTGCCGGAGAGCACCGTGACGGGCAGCTCGGAGCCGTCGGCCATGAAGATGCGAGCGGGTTTCTGGTTGGGATTGCAGCCGTACTTGAGTTCGAGAGAGTTCATACGTTTCCTTTCCTGCGGTGGGCTCTGCGCCTCTTGTCTGCTGCTCAAACAGCGCTTCGCGAACTCGCCGCAGGCAAGAGGCGAAGAGCCTGTGGCGAGAGGAAAGACCAGGCGTGGCGTACGTGCGGCTGCCACCCATCAGCCAGCCACGGAAACCCCCAAAGGGCAGCTGCAACGTCAGGGGGTGGAGGCGACAAGGGGTGCGGGAGCGGGCGGCGCCATGTGAAAGCCGAGTTCCGCAGCCACGCCTGGCGTGGCGAGGACTGTCTGAGGCGGGCGCATGGCACCGCCCGCTCCCACCCGCGCCCCTAGTCGCCGAGGTTCTTGTTGAAGATGCGCACCTCGCCCTCCACGTTGGCGTAGAGCGAGACCTTGTTCTGGGGGTTGAGCGCCTCCCAGACTTCCTCGGGGCTCCCCATGCACACGTGGATGGGCTCGCCGGCAAAGCTGGGAAGCGGGTTACCGTCCCCCTGGTAGGTGCTGATGAAGTAACCGCAGTCGCCGTCTGCGCCCTCGTACGAGAAGAACTCGCGGGCGCAGCGCCCGTCTCTCGCGCGCTTGAGGATGGAGAGCACGAACGAGCCGTCGGGATGCAGCACCGAGCTAATGCGCGGCGTGTAGTTGGGCTTGTCCGGCTCGTACTCTCGCGCCATGCAGCCGGCGACAAAGTCGCCCCTCTCGACGATGGTGTCGGTCTGGTCGCCGTTGGTCACCACGAGGTCGTCGCCCATGGTGCGGACCGGGTGGTAGATGATGAGGCTTGGGTCCTCGAGGAGGGCGGGGTCGTGCGCCTCCGTGCGGATGCCGTCCTCGGTCCTTACGAACACGCGGTTTCGGCTGTTGGAGCTGCGCCCCATGATCCAGTAGTAGACGCGGCGGCTGCCAACCACGATGCCGCGCCCGGGGTAGGGGTTGTCGCGCAGCAGCTCGAGCAGATCCTCCATGGGTCCTCTCTTCTCTCGTGCGCACGCGAGCGGGCCCGGCCCAAAAAGGCAGCAGCGGGCAAGCACCCACTCAGGTGCGCTTGCCCAGACGGTCGGCGGGTTGTGTTCACGCTGCTTCCCCGTGGTGCCCCACGATTATCCGTCAGTAACAGCGCGTCTCCTGTGGCTTCACTGTATCACGCCGGAAGGGGTGCAAGGTCTTGACATCAAGAATGCGCTTCGCCGCCATGCACGGATATACGGTTCCCGTCTGCATGTCTTGCGTTATAACGGGGTAAGATATCTAGTAAGATATCTTTCTGATTGGAGGTGGCGTTATGCCAGTTACCGGGGAGCGCGAGGCCAAGCTCTGCTCGTGGGGCGCATCCAAGGCGGTGCGCATCCCCAAGGCGGTCTGCGACTCGCTGCGGCTCGCCGTGGGGTCCAACCTCAGCATCAGCTGTGGGACAGACGAGGCCGGTCCTTTCATCATGCTGCGCCCTGTCGAGGAGAGTCACAGGTGCTATTGCGACGCCCCGTATGTGTCGATTGACTCCCTCTTCAGAGAGCATGCTGATGCTTCCCAGCCCGCCGAGGTGGATTGGGGCGAGGATGTTGGCGGGGAGGTTGTGGAGTGACCAACCTCGAACAGGGTGACGTTGTCGAGGTGGACTTTAGTCCAGCCTACGGGCACGAACCCGCCAAGCGTCGGCCTGCTGTCGTCGTGAGTGGGTATCGCTTCAACAGCCGCTCCGGCATGACGGCAGTGGTGCCTGTGACCACTACGAACAACGGGTATCCCCTCCACATCGACATGGGAAAGAGCCCGGTGAGGGGCTATGCCTGCGTAGAGCAGCTGCGCTGCCTCGACCTCTCGGCTCGTGGGTACCAGCTCGTTGGTGTAGCCAGCCGTGACGCAATGCTCGACATCATGGCTGCCATCAGGGGAATGTTCGAGCTGAGGTAGCCTGGCCCCTCTCGCCCACCCGTTTGTGAATTAGCCGCGATGGCAGATACGCGGCGCAAGGTTTGGCCCGCTTGGGGCAAATCACATCAATTACACCCACTCCGCCTGTGGCACGAGGACTCTGGAGGGATTGCCTTGGCTGCTCGACCAACCGACAAGAACGATCGCGCGACCATACGCCGCACGCTGCACTACTTCTGGGGAGTCACGCGACAGAAGATGGGGGCCTTCGCGCTCTCCATCGTGAGCTCGGTGGGATACATCGCGCTTCTCACCTTTGCGAACACCTACGTGATGGGCCTCATCGTGGACCGCGTCCAGGCCTCGCCCGTCTCGGCAGACCAGGTGCTGCCGGTCTTTGGCCCCTACGTGCTCGCGCTCCTCGTGGTGAACGCCGTGGGGCAGGCGCTCTCGAAGCTCCAGGACTACTCGGTCTACAAGCTCGAGATACACGGCGACTACCAGCTCTCTCGCCTGTGCTTCGACACGCTCTCCAACCAGTCGATGACGTTCCACAACAGCCGCTTCGGCGGCAGCCTGGTGAGCCAGACCTCGCGCTTCGTCTCCGGCTACTCCGGCCTCGTGGACGTGGTGACCTACTCGCTGTGGCCAACGCTTGCCTCCATCGTGCTCACGGTGGGGATCCTCGCCCCCGTCGCACCGCTCTTCGTGGCCATCATCGTGGTGATGCTCGCCCTCTACGTGGCCATCGCCTATGGCATGTACCGGCGCATCCTTCCCCTCTCCGCAGAGGCCTCGCGCGCCCAGAACAAGCTCTCCGGCGTGCTCTCCGACGCCGTGACCAACATCCTTGCGGTCAAGACCTACGGTCGCGAGGACTACGAGCGCGGGCTCTTCACCACGGCGGACCGCGAGGCGATGTCCGCCGCGAACGTCAACATGCGCGCCACCATGCGGCGCGGCTTCACGACCTCGGCGCTCATCACCGTCATCATGTTCGTGGTCTCGATCTTCGTGGTGGGCGGAAACGCCTGGTTTGGGATAAGCGCCGGCACGCTTGTCATGATGTTCTCCTACACCTACAACCTCACGATGCGCTTCAACTACTTCAACTCCATGATGCAGCGAATCAACCGCGCCCTTGGCGACGCCGCCGAGATGACGCACGTGCTTGACGAGCCCACGCTGGTCGCGGACGACGCGGACGCAAGGTCGCTTGTGGTCACCGAGGGGCGCATAGACTTCGAGTGCCTGCGCTTCCGCTATCCGGACGCGCCACGGGACGACTACGTCTTCGAGGACCTCAACCTCCACATTCCCGCCGGCCAGCGCGTTGGCCTGGTGGGGCGCTCCGGCTCCGGCAAGACCACGCTCACCAAGCTGCTGCTGCGTCTGGACGACGTGCAGCAAGGCCGCGTGCTGGTGGACGGGCAGGACGTGAGCCACTGCACCCAGCAGAGCCTGCGCCGACAGGTTGCCTATGTCCCGCAGGAGGCGCTGCTCTTCCACCGCTCCATCCGAGAGAACATCGCCTACGGCAAGCCCGACGCCACGGAGGAGGAGATCCGCCGCGCGGCCGAGGAGGCAAACGCGCTCGAGTTCATCGAGCGGCTGCCGGACGGCCTTGACACCATGGTGGGCGAGAGGGGCGTCAAGCTCTCCGGTGGCCAGCGCCAGCGCGTGGCGATAGCCCGCGCCATTCTGGTCGATGCGCCCATCCTGGTGCTCGACGAGGCGACCTCCGCCTTGGACTCCGAGTCCGAGGCGCTTGTGCAGGGGGCGCTCGAGAACCTCATGCGCGGGCGCACCTCCATCGTGGTCGCGCACCGCCTCTCTACCGTGGCGTCGCTCGACCGCATTGTGGTGCTGGCGCACGGTGAGGTCGTGGAGGACGGAACCCACCACGAGCTTGTCGCGCATGGCGGCGAGTACGCGAGCCTCTGGAACCGCCAGACCGGCGGGTTCTTGGAGTAGGGGAGGCCTCGCCCTCAGCGTGCGCCCCGGCCCCGCAACCTTCGCGGCGAGGCCGGGGCGCTCTGCCCTGCCTGGGCCCGCAGGCGATAACTGATGAAAAATGTCACCTATGACACTTTTCTCAACTTAACGCCCGAAGTTGCCAATCGACGGAGAGCATCCCGCTCTATGCGGCGTTTTGCCTGAAGAAGGGAGCAATTTCATAGCGCACACGGCTTCGTGCGCGGCTAGCCGTGCGGCTACGCCCACTCGTGCCGGGCAAACTGGGGATCGTCCTCCCAGATGGCGACCGCGCCCGCTCCGAGCGTTGCGGGAACGTCTATGAGGCGCTGGTTGGACGAGCCGCGGAAGCGCAGCGTGATGTCGTGCAGCTCCTGCACGAAGGGCCCGTCCACCAGGACGTCCAGGCAGGCGAGGATGCGATCCATATCAGGCGAGGCATGGTCGCCGCCTTCCGTGAGCTGCTCCCAGGTGCGCCCTGAGTACATCCAGATGCTCTTTGTGGGATGGGCCGCGCGCACGCGCTCGAGGAAGGGCGCCAGGGCCGCGGCGTTCTCCGGCTCGGTGGGCTCGCCGCCCAAGATGGAGAGCCCGTCGACATAGGGTGCGGCGAGCGATGCGAGGATCTCCTGCTCGACCTGCTCCGTGAACGGTTTGCCCGCCGAGAAGCCCCAGGCCTCCTCGTTGAAGCAGTTCTTGCAGTGCAGGCGGCAGCCAGAGACAAAGAGCGAGGTCCTCACTCCAATTCCGTTGGCGATGTCACAGTACTTGATGGTTGCGTAGTTCATGGGAAGACCCCCTTTTGGATTGAGGCGTGCTAGTGGGTAGAGCGCTGCGGGACAAGTCCACGTATTCGTACCGTGTCGGCCGAGCGTTCATAGGTATATACGAGATAGAACGGTGCGACAGAGCACCGGCGTACTTCTCCTCCATACCTGCTTTTAAGGTATTCCGAGGAGAGGGGTGTGCCGCTTTCTGGAAAGGTCTCAATCATCGAGAGAACCGATTCGAGATGTTTTCGTACGCGAGGAGAGTAGATAGTTTCGACGTCATCGAGAAACGAGAGGGAGTAGAGCATCTTAGCCATTGGCCGCCAGCCTCTCGTCGAGCGTACTGAAGAAAGCATCAGTCCCTTCGATGTACGCCCCCTGCTCAAAGCAGTCATCTGAGGCCTTGATGCACGCGCGCATACGCTCGGTGAGCGCCGCCTCTTCGGCGGCCTTGTTGATCTGCTGGTCGAAGAGCTCTTCGCTCATGAAGACGAAGGCGGCGTTGCCGTTCTCCGTGATGTGGACCACGTCCTTGCGGGCGATGTCCTTGATTTCACGCTGACGCGTCTTGAGGGCTGCGGACGAGAAGATGGCAGTCATGAAAGCTCCTTAGTAGACGCAATTAGATACCTAATATCGTACCAAATTGAGTACCTTATTCGTACCATAGAGATAGAACGCGAGTACAGTGACTTTGGATTCTCGTGCTCCTGGCCTTTAGTGGCCAAAACTGCGACTTAATTGCAGTTAGCCGTATGCGTCGCCGAGAAAACCGCAGGTAACGCACCTGCGGTTGTCAAGCGAGCTGCAATTAAGTCGCAGTTTTGCCTCGGGCACATCTCTAGCCGCCCCTTACGTGCCGTGGCCGTAAGACGCCCCGCCCCTTTGCCCCGTGCTCAAACATCCTCGCGCGCTTCGCGCGCTGCGGAACTGCGCCGGAACAAAGGGGCGGGGCCTTCAGGGCCTACAGGTGCAGCACGCGGTCCTTGATCTCCTCGGTGCGGCCCTGGTTCCAGAACTGCGTCCCGATGTAGCCGCAGGTGCGCCTGGCCACGTTGAGCTTGGACTGGTCGCGGTTGCCGCAGTGCGGGCACTCCCAGACGAGCTTGCCGTCGTCCTCCACGATCTTGATCTCTCCGTCATAGCCGCACGCCTGGCAGTAGTCGGACTTGGTGTTGAGCTCTGCGTACATGATGTTGTCGTAGATGAACTGCATGACGCGGACGACGGCCTCGAGGTTGTCCTGCATGTTGGGGACCTCGACGTAGGAGATGGCGCCGCCGGGGGAGAGGCGCTGGAACTCGCTCTCGAACCTGAGCTTGGTGAAGGCGTCGATCTCCTCGCGGACGTTCACGTGGTAGCTGTTGGTGATGTAGCCGTGGTCGTTGATGCCTTTGACCACGCCGAAGCGCTTCTGCAGACACTTGGCGAACTTGTACGTGGTGGACTCGAGCGGTGTGCCGTAGAGCGAGTAGTCGATGTCCTCGGCGTCCTTCCACTCGGAGCACTTGTCGTTCATGTGCTGCATGATGGAGAGGGCGAAGGGCTTGGCCTCCTCGTCGGTGTGGCTCTTGCCGGTCATGTACCTCACGCATTCGTAGAGGCCGGCATAGCCCAGCGAGATGGTGGAGTAGCCGCCATAGAGGAGCTTGTCGATCTTCTCGCCCTTGTCGAGGCGGGCCAGCGCGCCGTACTGCCAGAGGATGGGCGCGGCATCGGAGAGGGTGCCGCAGAGGCGCTCGTGGCGGCAGCGCAGCGCGCGGTGGCAGAGCTCGAGGCGCTCGTCGAAGATCTGCCAGAACCTGTCCGTGTCGCCGCCGGACGAGAGGGCGACATCGGGCAGGTTGATGGTCACAACGCCCTGGTTGAAGCGGCCGTAGTACTTAGGCTTGCCCGGCTCGTAGTTCTTGGCCTTGGCGACGTTGCCGTAGCCGTTGCCGGAGCGGTCGGGCGTGAGGAAGGAGCGGCAGCCCATGCAGGTGTATACGTCGCCCTGGCCCTCGGTCTCGCCCTTGGAGAGCTTGTACTCGCGCATCTTCTTCTCGGAGATGTAGTCGGGCACCATGCGCTTGGCGGTACACTTCGCGGCCATCTTGGTGAGGTAGAAGTACGGGTCGCCCTCGTGGACGTTGTCCTCTTCGAGCACGTAGATGAGCTTGGGGAAGGCGGGGGTGATCCAGACGCCCTTCTCGTTCTTGACGCCCTGGTGGCGCTGCCTGAGCATCTCCTCGATGATGAGGGCGAGGTCGTGCTTCTCCTGCGCGCTGCGGGCCTCGTTGAGGTACATGAACACGGTGATGAACGGCGCCTGGCCGTTGGTGGTCATGAGCGTGACGACCTGGTACTGGATGGTCTGGACGCCGCGCGCGACCTCCTCGCGCAGGCGCTTCTCGACCATCTCGTCGATCTGCTCGGGCGAGGCCTTGTAGCCGACGGTCTCCATCTCGGCGTAGACCGAGCGGCGGATCTTCTTGCGGGAGACGTCGACGAAGGGGGCGAGGTGCGTGAGGGAGATGGACTGGCCGCCGTACTGGCAGGAGGCCACCTGGGCGATGATCTGCGTGGCGATGTTGCAGGCCGTGGAGAAGCTGTGCGGGCGCTCGATGAGCGTGCCGGAGATGACGGTGCCGTTCTGTAGCATGTCATCGAGGTTGATGAGGTCGCAGTTGTGCATGTGCTGCGCGTAGTAGTCCGCGTCGTGGAAGTGGATGATGCCCTCCTCGTGCGCCTGGACTATGTCTGCGGGGAGCAGGTCGCGCATGGTGAGGTCCTTGGAGACCTCGCCGGCCATGTAGTCGCGCTGGACCGAGACGACGGTGGGGTTCTTGTTCGAGTTCTCCTGCTTGACCTCCTCGTTGTTGCACTCGATGAGGGCGAGGATCTTGTCGTCCGTCGTGTTCTTCTGGCGCTTCTGGTTCTGGATGTAGCGGTAGATGATGTACTTGCGGGCCACGGAGAAGCGGTCGAGGGCCATGAGCTGATCCTCGACGAGGTCCTGGACCTCCTCGACCGTGACCGTATGGCCGGCCTCCATGCACTCGTCGGTCACATTGAGCGAGGCGAAGCGAATCTCGCGCTCGGTAAGGCGCTCGTCCTCGGGCACCTCCATGTTGGCCTTGCGGATGGCGTTCTCGATCTTGGCGACATCGAACGTGACCTCCGAGCCGTTGCGCTTGATGATCTTCATGTGCTCACTCCTCTCTGCACGCTGCCGGGCAGAAGACAAAACGTGCAGGTGTCGGCAATGCGTCTGGCGTGTGTCCCTTGGCGTCGCAATCGGTGCCTCGCTGCGACATTGACCACTATGCCACAATATCTTGTGGCTGTGTGGTGAGATAAATACCGGATATTGCATCTCGATATTTCACATTACGTCGGAACATTGCGAGGTCATTGCAGGTGAGGAAAGAGCTGAAGTTCAAACATTTAAGATAGCGGAGAAATTTGCCGTTGAGGTTTTCGGCGAACGGCGAAGGCGTCCCGGCATCCCGGGCACAACGCGGCCCGCGCGCCCGGTCCCGGCCCCAGGGGATGCGCCTGGGCGCCCGTGTCGCCGCCGCCCCTCCACGGATGCGCCTCCGGCGCCGCGCAATGTAACAATCGGGTTTGCCGTTGCCCGCAGACGCGCCCCGCGTCCCACCCGTGGTCTACAGTCCTTGCGTACGCTACGCCTGCATCCGGGGAGGGGTGCGCATGCAGTTCCCAAAGAGGCTCGACCTGTTTGGCGACGAGGTCTTCGCCTCGCTCAACGCCAGGCGGCGCGAGCTCGAGGCGCAGGGCCGCGAGGTGTTCGACCTCTCGGTCGGCACGCCGGACTTCGAGCCGCCGCGCCACGTCGTCGAGGCGCTGAGGAAGAGCGCCGAGGACCCTGCCAACTGGAAGTATGCCCTGCACGACAAGGACGAGCTGCTCCAGGCCGTCTGCGACTACTACCGCACGCGCTTTGGCGTTGAGGGCGTCACGCCCTCCATGGTCATGAGCTGCCGCGGGACCCAGGAGGGCATGGGCCACGTGTGCGCGGCGCTGGCAGGCCCAGGTGACGTTGCCCTCATCCCCGACCCGTGCTACCCGGTCTTTGCCGCCGGCACGCTCCTGGCTGGCGCCAGGCCCTGGTACTACCCGCTCACGGCCGAGCACGACTTTCTTCCCTGGGTGGAGGGCATCCCCGCTGACGTCGCGGACGCTGCCCGGTACATGGTGGTCTCGCTTCCCGCGAACCCCGTCGGCTCCGTGGGCACGCCCGAGGTCTACGAGCGGATCATCGGCTTCGCGAGGGCCCATGGCATCGTGGTCATCCACGACAACGCCTACTCCGACATCATCTTCGACGGTCCCGCCGGCGGGAGCTTCCTCGGCTATCCGGGTGCCCCTGACGTAGGCGTGGAGTTCCTCTCGCTTTCGAAGTCCTTCAACGTGACCGGCGCGCGCCTCTCGTTTCTGGTCGGCCGCAAGGACATCGTGGCCGCCACGCGCAAGCTCCGCAGCCAGGTGGACTTCGGCATGTTCCTGCCCGAGCAGGACGCCGCCATCGCCGCGCTCACGGGCCCACGCGACTCCGTGGAGCGTCAGCGCCTGCTCTACCAGGAGCGTCGGGACGCGCTCTGTGACGGCTTGGAGGCCGTCGGCTGGGAGCGCCCCAATGCGCACGGCTCGATGTTCGTGTGGGCGCGCATCCCGCACGGCCGCATGGACTCGCAGGCGTTCGCGCTCGAGCTCATGGAGAAGGCCGGCGTCATCGTGACGCCGGGGGCGAGCTTTGGCCCCTCGGGCGAGGGCTACGTGCGCTTCGCGCTGGTCATGCCTCCGGAGCGCCTGCGTGAGGCGTGCCGGAGGATTGGCGGGTCCGGTATCTAGCGGCGGCGCGCCCGTGCCATCGTGGGCGCGCCGCCGAGTGCGTTTGCGCTGCCGGGGATCGGCCCCGGCGGCAGTCAGTCGGGCATGCCCGGCAGGGAGGCGGCAGCATGAACTCGAAGAACTTCCAGGACCTGGTGAGGTCGTCTCGCTCGTATCGGCGATTCGCCGAGGAGGAGCCGCTGTGCTACGAGGACCTTGCGGCGCTGGTAAACGCCGCGCGCTTTGCACCCTCGGGGAACAACATGCAGGCCTTGCGTTTCCACATCGTCGTCGGGCCCGCAGGTTGCCCGGCGGTCTTCCCGCACCTTCGCTGGGCGGCGCTGCTGAGCGACTGGGACGGCCCTGACGCAGGCGAGAGGCCCACGGGCTACATTGCCGTGTGCGTGCCCAGAGACCTTGTCGCAAACCCCATCCGGCTGATCGACGCCGGCATCGCGGCGCAGACCATCGCGCTGGCCGCGGCGTCGCGGGGCCTTGGCTGCTGCATGCTCAAGAGCTTCGACCCCGACGTCAATGACGCCATGGGGGTCTCGGCGGCGGGCTACGCCGCCGTGCTGGTCCTGGCCCTGGGCGTGCGCGGGGAGCGCGTGGTGCTGGAGACGGGCGAGAGCGAGCATGGGCTTGCGTACTGGCGCGATGACGAGGGCGCCCACCACGTGCCCAAGCTCGCGCTGGAGGACCTCCTCATCTAGTGGGACGGTCTTTTTGGCCCAACGACTCCAGGCCGATGAGCGCCGCGCCGATGGCACCGCAGAGCTGCGAGTCCTCGTGCGTCGCCACCGGTGCCCCCAGCGCCTCGGAGAGCGCGCGCACGACGCCCTCGTTCTGCGCGACGCCGCCGGTCATGAGATAGGGCGGCTCGGCGCTGACGCGGCTTGCGAGCGTGGCGGTCTTTCTCGCCACCGAGACGTCGAGCCCGTGGATCACGTCGGGGGTGGGGGTGTTTGCCGCCACGAGCGAGACGACCTCGCTCTCGGCGAACACGGTACACATGCTGGTGATGCGCACCTCGTGGCGCCACTCGAGCCCCCGGCGGCAGAACTCGTCGAGGTCCATCTCCAGCACGCGCGCCATGGCCTCCATGAAGCGCCCGGTGCCGGCGGCGCACTTGTCGTTCATCACGAAGCCGGCGACGCCGCCGTTGGCGTTCAAGTGGATGACCTTGGAGTCCTGCCCGCCGATGTCGATGACCGAGCGCGCGTCCGGGGCGAGGTGATGGGCACCGCGCGCGTGGCAGGTGATCTCCGTGACCGAGGAGTCCATGCCGCCGATGTTGTCGCGGCCATAGCCGGTCGAGACGCGCAGGGACACGTCGCCCGCGGCAAGGCCCGCGCGGGAGAGGGCCTCGCCCATCGCGCGCTCCGCGGCGTCCGCCGCACGGGGGCCGGTGGGGACGATGGCCGTGGCCACGATGCGCCGCCCCGCGTCCATGATCACGACGTCGGTCGACGTGGAGCCGGAGTCCACGCCCATGACGTACGTCGTCGCCTCGGAGGCCGCGGCCGCGTCGCCGCCCGCCGCCTGCGCGGACTCCCCTCGGAGCCCGCCCCCGCCCCGTGCTCGCAGGGTCTCGCCAAAGGCCTCGAGCCTCGTGCGCAGCTGCCCCTCGCTCTGGGATGTGCCGTCCGTCTCGATCTTGACCATGGGAATCTCGCCCCTCTCCGCAAGGGCCCCGTATTCGAAGCCGTAGTAGTCGCAGAATTTCATGGTGTGGTAGACCACGCCTAGCTGCCCGCGCCCGCCCACAAGCCCCTCCCGCTCCGCGATGTCATCCATGCGCATGCAGGGAACCTGGTCGAGAAGGGCCGGCGCGTACCAGTCGAGGAAGGCGTCAAGGGGGTCGCTCGCCGTCTTTGCGGCACCGCTCCCGCCGCCGTTGCCGCCGGCACCCCCGTCCTCGCGGCACGCGCCGCATGCGCGCCCCGCCGCCATCCGCGCGAGCTGGGGAGGGGGAGAGACCCTGAGGCGCCTGCCCGTGCAGGTGGCGTTCTCCACCGGCATGCCCACGCCCCGCCCGACCTCGGCCACGAGCGAGGCGGATGCGTGCGCGCCCATGAGCGTCACGCGGTCGTCCGCGCGCCTCACGCCCGTGCCGCACGCCGCGCAGGCGGCACCCACGTCGAACGGCGCGCCAGTGTGGGCTGCGTAGGCGTCCGCCAGCGCCCGCAGGCGGCGGCGGAAGAGCGCGACCTCGGCGGGCCCGCGCCGGTGCGGCAGGTCGAGCAGGTAGAGGAAGTCCATGCGGTCGGAGGCCCGAAGCACGTCGTAGACGCGGCGCACCACATCGCAGCAGGTCACAAGCACGGCCTCGCGTGCGTCGGCGGCCATCATGCGCTCGATGAGGCCCTTGCCATAGCCGCAGAGGTTGGGGTGGGCCAGCGCGTCGGCATACGCGAAGGAGGCGACGTCCGCCTCGGCGATGCGCGGCGTGGCCCCAAAGCCCGCGAGAAGCTCGATGGGGGTGTACTTGCAGGCATAGAAGACTTCCCTATGCTCGCGCTGTTCAGATGGCATTGTCCCAACCCCGCTTTCCCTTCCCGCGCGGATCTGGCGTGGCCTAGGCCGTGGCGGCCTTCCCGGGCCTACCCGCGCCTCGCCTCCCGCTTGCGCCTCTCGACCATCTCGAGGAACGCCGAGAACCTCGTGGACATCTGGCCCTCCATGCAGTTGGCTCGGTCGCAGGCGTCCCCGTCGAGCACCAGCACGGGCCAGCCGGCCCCCTCAAGCCGTTGGCGTATGAGCTGGGCGGCGCCAGCCGTCTGCTTGCAGCCCCAGTGACAGAAGAGCACCACGGCGTCCGCGTCCGTCTCGCGTGCGAGACGCTCTATGCAGTTCGCCCGGCGAGTCGCCGGCCCGTTGAAGCAGCTGCGCACCAGGCGCTCGGCCATGAACTCGTAGGGACTCGTCGCGTCAAACCAGGCGTCGCCAGCCGTCACATGCTCGAACATCATGTCGGAGGCCGCGATCTGCGCCGTCTGGCTGGTGTCCACAAGCTCCCCCAGCGACTCCAGGAAGTAGGGCGAGACGTGCGCCCACACCAGGCTCACGCCCTCGTACGGGGAGGCCGCGAGGAAGTCGCCCCGCATCTCCCGCGCCAGCTCCTCGCACTCGGGGAGCCCCAGCGAGAGGTGAAGGTCGAGCATCTCCATCATGTCGATGGTCATGGTGTTCGCGAGGTAGCGCCTGCGGCGCAGGGGGAGTGTGGCCGCAAGCTCGCGCATGGTGCGCTCGGAGCACGAGCATGCCTCGCGCAGGCGCTCCTCGTCGAGCGCGCGCGAGAACGCATCCTCTGCGACCCTGGCCATCTCGCGCAGCTCGTCGGCCACATAGAGGACCGAGTCGCGCGAGACGTCGTAGGGGACGTCCACGTAGACGTGGGGGATGCCCCAGAAGCGGCCCAGGGTCTTGAAGGTGAGGTTGTTGGCGTCGCAGGCAACCGAGCAGCTCGCGAGCATGCGGGGTTTGCCAAGCACGCCCGAGCCCGCCATCCCCATGAGTATGCGGTGGTAGGAGCAATACGTCTCGGGAACGCCGCGTCCCTCCGCCGCGGCGATGAAGCCGCCCTCTGCCTGCGCGCCGCTCGCGAAGGAGGCGACGGCCTCCGCCGTCACGGGCCGCGCGCCCAGCGCATGGAAGATCTCGTTGGGGGTGAAGATGCTCGTGACCACGGCGTTGTCGAAGTCCGCGAGCGCGCCCACCACGGAGTCCATGAAGAGCCGGTAGCCGTGGTTGCCCGAGGGCACAAGGTCGCCGTAGGGGGCCAGGTGGACCTTGCCGCGCATGGCCTGGAAGCCCAGCATGAGCCAGGTGCGCACGAAGCCGGGGCGCGCCGAGAGGTTCTTCTCGGCCACGCTCCCGTACCAGCCTATGAGCCGCTCGCCTGCCGATGGGCCTGCCACGGCTACGCCTCCTCGCTGCCAACCAGCTCGCGCACGTCGAGGCCGAGCCCGGATGCCTCGATGGCCTCGCGGGGGCCAAAGACGCAGACGCCCGTGGCAGAGGCATCCGGCTCGAGCGTCGGCGCGAGGGCGCGCATGGTCTGGGCGGTGGTGTCAAGCACCTGCTGTCGAATGATGTTGCGCCAGTTGGCGGGCCTGCCGCTGAAGCGCTGTATGTCCTGTCGGCGGGCAAGCGCGCGGGGCTTCTCGGGGGCGTCCTGTGTGGCCACGGACGAGACGATGTAGCCGGAGAGCTCCTCTGCCGTGGGGGTCCAGCCGGCGAGCCAGGCGGAGGCGCCGTCGTAGCGCCCGAGCGTGTCTGCCACGTTGGGGTCGCGGAACGACCAGAACTGGCGGATCCCCCCGGTGGTGCGCTTGAAGCCCACGCCGTAGGCGCCGCCCTTCACGCGGACCTCGTTCCAGAGGTAGTCGAGCGTGAGGGCGCGGGAGGCAACCTGCCAGGTGCCCAGTGTGCCGTTGTCGTCCGCAGCGGGAGAGGCCCCGCGCGCCACGAAGGAGACGTTGGAGGGGATCACAAACCCCTCGCGCGCCACCTGTGGGGCGGGAATCTGGAGCCTGTGCTCGCATACGCCCGCGCCCTGCTCCGCAAGGCCCAGCGTGCCGCCGAGATCCCAGAAGCGCTCGCGGTCCTCGGCGGGGCCGGTAAAGCTCACGGTGACCTCGTCGGCGGTGAAGATGCGGTCGGCGAGGCTGGGGAGGATCTCCTGGAGCGCGGGAAGCCTGCGGTCCCAGTCGGCGAGCAGGCGCTTGAGGAAGAGGTAGTAGTCGATGCCGCCCATTTGGCTCGAGACCACGGCGGGGGACGAGAAGTAGCTCGCCGTCCTGGCCGTGGCCGCCGCGTGGCCGGAGTTCACGAAGAACTGCTCCTGGGCGATCTTGCGCTGCGTGAGGATGTCGCGCATGCGGCTGCCGTCGAGGAAGAGCGTCTTGCCCCAGACCTCCTGCGGGATGCCCGCCAGGGCGTCGACCTTCTCGGAGAGGGCGCTTGCGCTCACCACGAGCACGGGGCGGGCGAACGAGAGGTCGTCGTCGCGCCCGTAGGTCTCGTAGCCAAAGCCGAGGCTGCCGAGGTTCGCCTCGACCATCGTGTCAAGGTCGGACGCCGCGTGGAGCTTGGTGTCGAGCTTGCCGAGAAGGTCGGTGAGCACGCCTACGTAGGGAAGCTCGGCAAAGCCAACGCGCCGCAGGTCAAAGTAGTGGTAGACATAGTCGATGTGGCGGGTGTCAAGCTCGTGGGCAATGCAGGGGAGGGGCGCCTCGACGTCTTGCGCCGTGGGGTCCGGGCGGGCCGGCTCGATGTCCTCGACGGTGAGCGTGGGCAGCGCGGCAAGCGCCTCCGGGGAATCCGGAGCCTCCTGCTCGGCGCGGAGCGCCTCGACCTCGCGGCGCACGGCCTCCACGTCCTCGTCGCCCATCTGCGCGCGCAGGCGGGCAAGCTCGTCTGCCTCCTCGGCCGCGTCGCCGCCCTTGGTGGGGACCAGCTCGGCCAGGGCGGAGTGGGGGTTCTCGCAGACCATCTGGGAGAGCAGGCGCTCGAAGAGGCCGCTTTCCAGCCCCCCCTTGAGATCCGCAAGCGCGTCCTCGTAGCGAAGGTAGTCAAAGGGGCGCTCGTCGTCGTAGAGCCAGCTCGAGAGCGCCTGCATCGAGAGGGCCACGCCGTCTGTTGACCAGGGACCAAAGTCGCGTTCGCGCAGGTTGAACTCGGCCTGGGCAAGCGAGGCCTCGAGCTTGTCGCGGGGAATGCCGTTCTCGGCAAGCTCGCGGCAGGAGTCCTCGATAAGCTTGCGGAAGCGCCCCGCCACGTTCGCGCGCGCCCCCTTGAGCTGGAAGACAACCTCGGGCTGGGCGACGCCGTCGATGAGTGCGGCCTGAAAGTCGTTGGCAAGGCCCGCATCGAGGACGCGGCGCTTGAGCGGGGCCTCGTTGGAGCCGCAGAGCGCGTCGAGCAGCACGTCCGCGGCGAGCACGCGCTCGCGCTGGCTGGACGTGGCCACCACGTACGCCAAGCCCACGGAGGCGTTGTCGGGGGTGGTCGCCATCTCGACCCTGACCGGCGCAGCGGCAACTGGCGCCTGGAGCGGCAGGGGGTTGGGCTCGCCTGCCCGGCGCGTCTCGGCCTTGCGGAAGCGCCTGTCGATGAAGGCCAGCTCGCGGTCTATGTCCATGTCCCCGTAGAGGATGGTGTAGCTGTTGGGGAGGGCGTAGTGGCGGGCGTGCGCGTCGAGGAAGCCCTCGTAGGTGAGGGTGGGGATGGCGCGCGGCGCGCCGCCGGACTCAAAGCGGTAGGGGCTCTGGGGGAAGAGCGCGCGCGAGAGCGCCAGGCTTAGCACCTCATCCGGATCGGAGAGGGCGCCCTTCATCTCGTTGAAGACGACGCCGTTGTATGAGAGCGAGCCGTCGCCTGCGGCCTCGAGGTGCCAGCCCTCCTGCTCGAAGATGCGGCGGCGGTGGTAGATGGCGGGGTGGAGGACGGCGTCCAGGTAGACGCCCATGAGGTTCTCGAGGTCGGCCGTGTTGGTGGACGCCACCGGATACATGGTCTTGTCCGGGAAGGTGAGGGCGTTCAGGAAGGTCTGCATGGACGTCTTGAGCAGGTTGACGAAGGGCTCCTTCACGGGGTAGGCGTCCGAGCCGCAGAGCACGGAGTGCTCGATGATGTGGAAGACGCCCGTATCGTCTGCGGGCGGCGTCTTGAAGGCGATCGAGAACGACTTGTTGGTGTCGGCGCATGAGATCCACATGGCGCGGGCTCCCGTCGCCTGGTGGCGAAACACGTAGATGGTGCCGGAGACCTCGGGGACGGGCGTCGCGGAGACCACCTCGAAGCCGGCGTGTGCGCTGCCGGGGGCAAGGGACGGGTCGGGCGCGAGGAAGTCGCGCTTGGGTGCTGTGACGGTGCCTTCAGATGCCATGGTTCCTCCTAGGGGTGCGCGGGAACGCATGGGCCGACCGGCGTTCCCGCGGCCAATGCGGGCCCTGGGGCCCACGTGCCGCTGTTCGAGCAGAAGCCTAACACGCAAGGTATGGTGCCCATTTTCCCCGGCAGGCAGACCGGCACGTGGCCGGGGGGCGCATTCCGCTGTAGAATCCCATGTCGCTGAGACAGGGGGGCAGTCCCCTTGCCTTGCCCGAGAAGGATGGGGAATGCTCAATGGCAGAGGCGCTTGGGGAGGGCTTGCGCGACGAGCGGCATCGCAAGCGCATCCTGCGCGGCGTGGTGTGTACGCTTGTGGGCGGCACGTTCTGGGGCATCAACGGCACGGCGTCAAAGCTGCTTATGGATGCGTATGCAGTCGACCCGCTGTGGCTCGCGTGCGTCCGCGAGCTCTCAGCCTGCTGGCTCTTCCTTGTGGCGGCGCGAGTCACCGACAAGGGCCAGACCGCTCGCGCCCTACGTGACCCGCGCTCGCTCGTGGGGATCTTTGGCGTGAGCCTCGGGGCGATCCTCTTCTCCCAGGTGGCCTATCTAGAGGCCATCGACTGGACCAACTCCGCCACGGCGACGGTCATGCAGAGCTTGGGGATGCTCGCCGTGCTCGCATACGTGTGCGTGAAGATGCGACGGAGTCCAAAGCGGCGAGAGGCGCTGGGCGTGGCGCTTGCCCTGACGGGTACCTACCTTTTGGCAACGGGAGGCAACCCCGGGCAGCTCAGCCTGCCTGTGGGCGGCCTTGTGTGGGGGCTTCTGTGCGCGGCTGCCTCCGCGTGCCTCTCCATCCTGCCCGCCCGCCAGCTTGCGAAGTGGGGGAACTTCGTCGTTAACGGCCTGGCATTCCTCTTCGCGGGGGTCATCCTGCTTTTGGCATACAGGCCCTGGGAGCACATGCCGCGGCTTGACGTCCCCGCCGTGGCGCTGCTCGCTTTCATGGTGGTCGTGGGAACCTTTGGCGCATACGCGCTGTACCTGCAGGGCGTGAAGGACGCGGGCTCGATGCGCGCGAGCCTTTTGGGCACCGTCGAGCCGCTCACGGCGACGGTGACCTCGGTGCTGTGGCTGGGCACGAGCTTCTCGGCGGCGGATCTGGTCGGCTTTGCCCTGGTGCTCGCGATGGTGTATCTCACGACGTAGCGTTGCCGCGAGCGCCCGGCGCGCGCGGCAGTCGACGCGGGCGCGGCCGGGGGCCTGTCTCGGCAAAACTGCGGCTTAATTGCACCTCTCGAAAGGGGCGCAAGTCATCTACCTGCGACTTCTCTCGGCGACTCACGAGGCCAACTGCAATTAACCCGCAGATTTGCCCGCCGCGGCCCGCCGCGACCCGACCCACCGCGGCCCGCCGCGGCCCGGCCCACCACGGCCCGACCCGCCGCGGCGTGCGCCCGCGTCCCGGGATCGCGGCCTATGCACCGGTTGCGTCGTATGAGGCGAGCAGCGCGTCGAGCCATGCATCATCGTTCTCGGGCGGAAGCTGGATCCTTGTCCCGCGAACTCCCAGCACCTCGCTGCGCAGCCACGCCCTTCTCTGCCTGAAGTGCGGGGTCTCGTCGGGCATGCCATGCCCCAGCCATCCCGCCAGCTGGCGAAGGACCCCCTCAAAGACGAGGAGGTCATAGACCTCGGGAGAGGTGAGCGTCATGGCGCGCACGCCCATCGCCTCGTATCCCTTCATGCGACGCGACGTGTCCGCGGTCCCCTGACGCCCGCCGTGCCAGAGGAACCCGGTCACCTCCACCGCCACGCCCGCGTCTGGCCAGAAATAGTCCGGCTTGATCCACGATGAGCCAAACAGGCGTCGGGCCGGCCCGGTTGCCTCAAGCCTTGAGTTGACAAGGGGCTTGGGGATGCCGGCGCTGCCGTTTGCCCGTCCGCAGAATGCAAGGGCGTAGACCTGCGCTTCCAGTGGGGAGGCAAGGCCGTCTGCCGCGAGGGACAAGGACCTCCCAAGCAGGCGAGAACCCCAAGCCCGTGGCATGGCGGCAACGTAGGAACGGACTGTCTCCAGGTTGGAGAGTGGCGGCAGCCCATAGGCGGTTGTCGAGGCATGGGCGCCTGCGGCCGTAGCGCCACAGCCCCTTCGCTCGAAGCTCACCCCGGAGAGGCGCTCGTAGAAGGGAACCGCCTCTGGCCGGAGGATCCTATAGCTGCCGATCGCTTGGTCAACGAGCAACGCGAGCCTTGGCCTGCTCAGCGTACGCGCCATCTGCATGAGCGCCATCTCTGGAGGACAGACATAGGGGTTCTCAGCCGCTAGGTTGGCGGACGCCAAATCGCCAAAGGGCTGCCCGTATGACCATCCGTGCGGAATGACCTGCTCGTTTGGCCTGAGGCCAGACCTGTTCGAGACGATGATGTGTGCGGGTTGGGGAAGCTCCGAAAGGCGGGCCACCCTAGAGCGCCTTCGCTCGAGGAAGGACGTGTCGAGAAGGGCAAGGGACACGATGCCACCCCTAACCTCTGGGGTCATGCCCTGAGGTTGCGACGGGGGCTTATGCCCCAGGCCCAGGAGGTCGTACGCCTCAATGCTCGAGATATGTCCAAGTAGCATCGTCATGCAGACATGATAGCGTCACGTACGGCGGGGGCCGGGGCGTTCCGCCAGAAGGGCCCATCGGGGTGCTTGGACGCTAAAGCTGCGGCTTAATTGCACCTCTCGAAAGAGTTGCAAGTCATCTACCTGCGGATTCTCTCGGCAACGCGCGAGGCCAACTGCAATTAACCCGCAGATTTGCCGAGAATGGCGAAAAGGAGCGGGCTGCGAGGACCTAGATAGCCGCCATGTTGGCTGCGACAGAGGAGTACCACGCCGACGCATTGGGCGGGCAGTACTTCTGCGCCATGGAATAGGTGAGATAGCCGCCATAGCCGGAGGCAAGGCCGGCGGTGTGCGCGTAGATGGCCGTCTCCCAGCTGCCCCAGCTCACGTTGCCCCAGCCCCAGGCGTTGTGGGAATAGGCGCAGTAGCGCCCCTTGCTGCTCTCGACGGCAGAGATCGCGGGCGAGAGGCGCGGGTCGATGCCGTGGTCCCAGGCTGCCGCGGCGAAGGTGCTGCCGTAGCCCGCCAGCGGGGATCCGGCCAGGTAGGCGTCGATGCGCGCGCCCCACTGGGCCACGAAGCCGTCCTTGTCGCTCTCCCAGCTCACGTTCTCGCTGGAGCTGCTTGAGTCGTTGGGGCTTCCCGAGCTGCTTGGGGAGCTGCTGGGGGGCTGGGGAACCTCGACGGTTGCCGTGTTGCCCGACTCGGTCTGGAAGGTCTGGCCCTCGCTCTGCACCGCCTCCCGCAGCGCCGCCTCGGCCTCTGCCTGCTGCGCGGCCTGCTCCTCGGCCATCCGCTGCTGCAACGCCGTGCGCGCGGCCACTGCCGAGCTGAGCGCGTCCTGGGCGTTCTGGCGCTCGCTCTTGGCCTGGGAAAGCTGGGAGTTGAGGTTGGCCTGCGTGCTGGAGAGCTCGTTCGTGAGGTTGACGAGCGATTGGATCTGGTCGGTGTTGTACGAGGTCACTGAGTCCAAAAACTGGATGGTGGCCAGGAAGTCGTAGAAGTTCTCGGACGAGAGGACCAGCTCGACAAGCCCCTGCGAGCCCTGCTGCATCTTGTACTGGGCGCGGATGCTCTGCATGGCGGCGGCGCGCGTCGCGGGGAGTTGGGCCTCGATCTCGGCGATGCGCTGCTGGTTGCCGTCGATCTCCTGCTGGAGCTGGGCGACCTTGTCGTTGGCGGCGGTGAGGTCGTCGTTGGTCCGCTCGACCTTGGCCTCCAGGTCGTCGAGCGTGTCGCCCAAGGCGACGCTTGGCCTTGCCACGCAGACGCCGACCGCCATGGCGAAGCAGGCAATGGCAAGCGCAAGGACCCCGCTTCTGGTTGTAGACGAGAACGACAAAAGCTACCTCCGTGGCCGACGTTGACGGTGCGCCATGGCCAGGGCATGCCAAGGGCGCAGCTAGATAACCTTAGCGTGAAAAGCGAGATATCACGGTTCCTGCAAAAGTCTCAAGTCGTGATATAGGGTTGCGGCCCCTCCGCGCACGAGGGGCCGCAATCAAAAAACACGGCGTTCACCAGCGGCTTTGGCGGTCACTCGGGGCATGTACCCTCCGGGGCGAACAAGCTATGGGGTTTCTATGAGATACCACGAAGGTACCCAAGAAATCCGTAAGCGGCCGGGGGCGTGCCGCGGCAGCCGCCTCGGTTGGAGTCCCGCCCGCCGCCTCGACTGCCGCGGCGGCAGCGCTACTTCACGACGAGCACATCGCAGGGCGTCGAGCGGGTGAGGAAGGTGGAGATGGAGCCGAGGATTGCATACTTGATGGACGAGAGGCCCCGTGCCCCGCAGATGACGAGATCGGGCTTGATGACGTCGAGCATGTCGTCCTTCAGGGTCTCGCGGATGCGCCCCGCCTTCACGATGACCTTGACGCTCTTGATCTGGGGCTCCGCCTCGGCTTCGGCGACCTGCTCGGCGATGGACTCGCGGAAGTCCTTCTCCATCGACGGGATGAGGTCGATGGGGTAGGTTCCCGCAGTCTCGAGTGCGGTCGAGTCGATGACATGGCCAATGTAGAGCTCGGCGTTGTCGTTTGCCGCCATCACGATGGCGCGGTGGAGCACCGTGGACTGGCGCTCCGTCCCGTCGAGCGACACGAAGATCTTGTCGTACCCGAGGTCCTGGTAGGTCTGGGCTGTCTCTGCCATGGCGTCCTCCCTGTTGAGTGTGCCTGAGGCTGCGCCTCGCGCGCTGCCTCCGCAGTCTCGTTCTACCCACCGGCGAGGCGGTTTGCCCGAGAAAGGCGGGGAGACGCGCGTCTTGCGCCTCGAACGGTAGGCGCGTGGTGTCTTGCCGCCCCGCCTACGCAACCGTGTCCACAAAGCCCACGCGGTAGGCCTTGAAGACCACCGCGCCCTCGTCCTGCGTGGCGTCGAGGTCAACGTCGCCCCAGATGCCAAAGTCGCGGTCGTCGTCGCTATCGCGGAACACCTGGTGGACGTGCCAGACGCGGGCGGACCTCTCGTCCCTCTCGTCGATGTCGAGGTAGGCCGATGAGCGGGCGTCGGCATCCAGGAGGATCTGCTCGTGCTCGGCGTGGAAGGCGTCGAGCGCCTGCTGCCACACGACCGACCGGTAGCCCCAATCCGCGTCGAGACCCCCGAGCTCCTCGGCCCTGCCGAGCGCCGCCAGGCGCACGCGGGCGAAGAGCGCGTTGCGGACGAGCAGCGTGAGGCCGCGCCTGTCGCGGACGACCTCGTCTGCCACAGGCGCGGCGAGCGTGGTGCCGTCGCCGTTGGCACCGGCGCCCTCCCACTCGTCCACGAGCGAGGAGTCCGTGGTGCGCACGACCAGCCTGAGCCAGGTCACGATGTCGTCCAGGCGCTCGTCGCGCTTCTCGGCGGGCACCGTGCGGTCGAGCACGCGGTAGGCGTCGGAGAGGTAGCGCAGGAGCGTGCCCTCCGAGCGGGCTATCTTGTAGCGGCCGACGTAGGTCTTGAAGTCGCTTGCCGTCTCGACCATGTCGCGCAGGACGCTCTTGGGCCGCAGGCAGTAGTCGCGTGCCCAGGGGACCTTCTCGCAGTACTCCGCGAAGGAGGCGTCGAGCAGCTCCTCGAGCGGCTTGGGATAGGTGATGTCCTGCGCGCGCTCCATGCGCTCCTCGTACTCTATGCCCTCCGCCTTCATGGCCGCTATGGCCGCGCCGCGGGCCTCGCGCTCCTGGGCGCGCAGGATCTGCGAGGGATCCTCGAGCGTGGCCTCTACCATCGAGATGAGGTCCAGTGCGTAGGACTCGCCCTCGGGGTCCAGAAGCTCGATGGCGGCGAGCAGGAACGGCGAGAGGGGCTGGTCCAGCGCAAAGTCCTCGGGCAGGTCGACGGTGAGCAGGTAGGAGGCCGTGCCGTCGCCCTCCTCGCGGCGCTCGGCCACTCCGGCGTCGATGAGCGTGGCAAAGACCTCGCCGGTGCGCTGGGAGAGCGCGGCCTTCTCCTCGGGAGCCTGGGCCGAGTCCTCGATGAGTCCGTGGGTGCGCGCCCAGGAGTCCCCGCCCTGCTCGATCTCGGCAAGCACCATGGAGTGCGTGATGCGCAGACGCGGGCGGAGTCTCTCGGGTTCCGCCGCGATGAGGCGCTCGAAGGCCTGCTTGTTCCAGCCCACGAAGTCCGCGGGTGGCGTCTTCACCTTGATCTTGCGGGCGCGCTTGGGATCGCCGCCCGCCTTGGCCAGCGCCTTTGCGCGCTCGATGTCGTACTCGGTGGCCTCGGCGATGACGCGCCCCTCGGTGTCGAAGCCCGCGCGGCCCGCGCGGCCGGCTATCTGGTGGAACTCGCGCGCGTTGAGGCGGCGCATGCGCCGGCCGTCGAACTTGGTGAGCTGGGTGAGAAGCACGGTGTGGATGGGGACGTTGATGCCCACGCCCAGCGTGTCGGTGCCGCAGATCACGGGGAGAAGGCCCTGCTGGGCGAGCTTCTCGACCAACAGGCGGTAGCGCGGCAGCATGCCGGCGTGGTGTACGCCCACGCCCGTGAGGACGAGGCGCTTCAGGGTCTTGCCGAACGTGGTGGTGAAGCGCACGCCCCTGACCGCGTCCTTCAGGGCCTCGCGCTGCTCCTTCGATGAGACGCCGTAGCTCGAGAGGGCCTGGGCGCTCTTGAGGGCCGCCTCTTGCGAGAAGTGTACGACGTAGAGGGGTGCGTCGCCGTCGCGCAGGGCCAGCTCGACCGTGCCCTCGAGCGGCGTCTCAACGAACTCGTAGGAGAGCGGCACCGGCCGGGGCGCGTCGAGCACCTGGTCGACGGCCCGCCCGGTGTGCTTTTCGAGTGAGGCCGCGATGTCGGTGACGTCTCCCAGGGTGGCGGACATGAGCAGGAACTGCGTGTGGGGCAGCGCCAGGAGCGGCACCTGCCAGGCCCAGCCGCGGTCGCGATCGCCATAGAAGTGGAACTCGTCCATGGCCACGCAGCCGATGTCCGCATGCTCGCCAAAGCGCAGCGCATCCTGGGCCAGGATCTCGGCCGTGCAGCAGATGACGGGCGCCTCGCTGTTTATCACCACGTCACCCGTGATCATACCCACGTTGTCTTTGCCGAGAAGGTCAACCAGGTTGAAGAACTTCTCGCTGACCAGCGCCTTTATGGGTGCCGTGTAGTAGGCGCGGCGGTTCGTGCAGTTGGCGATGAAGAGCATGCCCACGGCGACCATGCTCTTGCCCGAGCCCGTGGGCGTGCCCAGGATCACGTGGTCGCCCGAGGCCAGGTCAAGAAGGGCCTCCTCCTGATGGTCCCAGAGCCGCATGCCCCGTGACTCGACCCACCCGAGGAAGAGCTCGAGCGCGTCCTCGGCCGGGATGTTGGGGTAGGTCTCCCCATCCGGCCAGGGGATGAGGCGCCCCAGCGATCCCGGACCGTTGGGGCCCTGGTCTACAAGGGTGGGATTGGGCGTGCCGGCCACGTTGCCGGCCTTCTCGGCGCTCATCGCCCGTCTCCCGAGCAAGGCTCGGCGCTGTCGGCAAGCTCTGCGCGCACCACGTCCTGGAGGTGGCGCTCGGCGGCCGCCGTCGCCTCGGCGTCGCCCGTGCGCTTGGCTTGGCGGTAGGCGGCCATTGCCTGGGCGAAGGGACCCTCGGCGAGGCTGCCCGCGCCATCCTGCCCGTCCTGCGGCGCGTCGAATGCCGTCCTTGCCCCGTTTGCCTCGAGCTGCTCGCGCAGCTGCCCGGCAAGCTCCATGTCGCTCTCGTCCATGCTGTCCTCCTCGGCCTCTGTGGCCGGTGTGCTCGCTGTCGTGCGACGCCCATCGCAGGGCCAAAGCTGGCATGGGGTTTGGGTGTCTTGCGTCTGGCCAACGCGGGCCTTTTCAGTATCGCACGTCCTGGTAGCCGCTGGGCCTCCCGCAGCGGGAGCCCACGCGACGGCCGTTGCCAGCGCCACGCCGGCCTCGTTCGTGATCGAGACGCGCGGTGCCTCGATGTTGCGACCGGCCAAGAGGGTGGCCAGGCGCCCCCGTGCCGCGCAGACGGGTGCGCCGGAGGGGGCGTCGAGCACCTCCAGCTCGTGGGGATCCACGACCGCACCGGCGGGCAAGAGCCGTGTCAGGGCGTCTGCCGCCGCGCCCTTTGCGGCGAGATGTCCGGCTACGTACTCGGCGGGGCTCTCGCGTGCGTTTGCCTGCGCAATCTCGGCGGTCGTGAGCAGGCGGGAGAGTGCGCCATCGGCTTTGGCGATGAGGCCCTGCGCGTCGGCTATGCGTGCGAGGCGCGTCCCCGCGGCATGCGTCCCCCTGTCCATACGGCTTCCCGTCTTCCTACCATCATGTGGCCTACCCACCTAGGATAGCGCGGGCGCGCGTCGGTTGTGGCGCAGGGCTGGGGCCTGGCATCGGAACTGCGCCTCTCAGCTGCCGTGCGGCGGCCGCTGACTGTCCCATACTTCCTGTAGGATGCGCTGCGGCGTGGTGCCCAGCGCCTCGGCATACGCATAGACCTCACCCAGGTGGAGCGAGCGCTCGCCAGACTCGAACTTCGAGATCATCGGCTGGTTGGTGCCAAGGCGAGCGGCGACCTGCTCCTGCTTCAGGCCGGACTCAGTCCTCAGCCTGCGGAGGACCTTTCCCACAAGTCTGTCGGCAATCTCATACATACGCCGGAATGTAGACCCGGGCGCGCGACATTCAAAAATAGAATATGCTTGTGTCTGCCAGGAAAATGACGCTATGCAGCAGGTGATACCTTGGAAAGCCCACAAGATGTGCTGCGCGGCTGCGCGGATATCGCCCGAGCGCTTGCCCTTCAGGCGGCGCGCGGCTCGGTCTCGCCGGAGTCGCTCGATCTTCTCGCCGACAAGGTCGACGAGGCGGCTCGGCTGCTCGACGGGGAGCGCATCGAACGCTGGATCGAGGTCATACGGGACGCCGAGGGAATCGAGCGGGAGGTACACGAGGGCGGGGCATAGACGAGGGGGCGCGCGTGGCGCACGCCTTGCGGGCGGCTATGCCCCATAGTCAAAGAAAGACGAGACGTGTACGGTGACGCAGCCGGTCTCTCGCCCGATGAGGTCCAGCGTCCTTACCGTGTCCTCGACGATGGCCACGCGCCGCTCTGGAACGTTAAGCTCATGGGCCAGCCGGCGGAGGAACTCGACTTTCTCGGCCTTGTGCGCAACGGTTGCCACGTGGGCGGGCGCAAGCCCATAGCAGCGCATGACAAAGGCGCGCTTGCCGGGTGCCTCGACGTCGCTTGCCTGGGAGCAGGCCCACACGCGATCGACGCCTCTGTCATCGATGAAACGCTTGATCTGCGAGATCGGGCGCGAGCGGGCATAGGGGTCGTGCGCGCGGACAAAGTCCTCCCACTCCTCGTCGGGACAGGCGCTGTGGGAGAGTTCGCCGAATTCATAGACTGCGAGGACGCCGTCTATGTCGAAGACCACGGCGGTCTGCGGATCCAGAAGGTACTCCATGAGCTTGGTCACGACGTTCTCCTCTCGTCGGCGGGCCTCGCGGTCACCGCTTCGCGCTTTCGTCTCCGGCCCGCCCGCCGCCCGCGTCCCGCGTCACGTCCGCTGCCCCCGATACCCGTCCCGTTCCGTCCCGGTGGCGCCCGTCCCCGGAGTTTATCGCCTTTTTCTTAATTTCGGCGTGCGCCATCTGGGCAAACGTGGCTGCCGTTTAAGAAAAAGCGATATTCTCCGCAACGGGGTGCCGGGGACGCCGCCGATGACGTCGCCGCCGGATGTCCGGATGCGGTTCCCGCCACCACGCCGGGTCGCGTCGGGCGGTGCAAGTTCCAAGGAGCTGACACGGGCGCGCGCGGCTGGGTAGACATACATGGAACGTATATCCCCAACGCCCTCCGGGGCAGGAAAAAGGTTGCTATGGCACTTGACGACAAGGTCGGCGACATCCTCAACGCGCAGATCAACAAGGAGCTCTACTCGGCCTACCTCTACCTCACGTTTGCCGACTACTACGAGGACCGCGGCCTCAAGGGATTCGCGAACTGGTACATGGTGCAGGTGCAGGAGGAGCTCGCACACGCCAAGGTTCTCCGCCGCTACCTTCTTGACAATGACTACCAGGTCAAGATGGCTGCCATTGCGGCACCCGACAAGACCTTCGCAAACGATCTCGAGCCGCTCCAGGTTGGCCTTGAGCACGAGCGCTACATCACGGCCGCAATCAACGAGTGCTACAAGGCTGCCTATGACGTACACGACTTCCGCACCATGCAGCTGCTCGACTGGTTCGTGAGGGAGCAGGGCGAGGAGGAGACCAACGCCTCCGAGATAATCAAGAACATGGAGCTCTTTGGCTCCGACCCCAAGGGTCTCTACGACCTTGACCGCGAGTACCAGGCCCGCACCTTCGTGGCGCCCACGATGCCCATGTAGGCGCGGGCGGCGCGAGCCGGCACGCGAGCAGCATCCGAGAGGCGCGACGGCCCAAGCGGCCCGCCGCGCCTCCGCGTTGCGTGCGCCTGCGACCTACCTCGCGCCGTACTTCTCGTAGTATCCGTCGATGGCCACCTTGAGCTGCGGCGTGATCACGGTTCCGTCGAGCGCCTCGACGACCTCCGCCATGGTCACGATGCTCGCGACGGGAAATCCGTAGCGTTCCTGGATCTCCCTTTGGGCACTCGCCTTGCCCCCCTTGCCCACCTCCATGCGGTCAAGCGAGACGATGAGCCCTTTGACCTCGGTCGCGGCAGCACCGGTCACGATGGGGTAGGTCTCGTCGATGGACTTGCCGGACGTGGTGACGTCCTCGATCATCACCACGCGGTCGCCGTCCCCAAGGTCGCTTCCCAGAAGGTTGCCCTTGTCGGCGCCGTGGTCCTTGGCCTCCTTGCGGTTGGAGCAGTAGCGCACCTCCTTGCCGTAGAGGTCATGGAGGGCGATGGCGCAGGAGACCGCCAGCGGGATGCCCTTGTAGGCGGGCCCGAAGAGCACGTCGAAGTCCAGGCCAAAGTTGTCGTGGATGGCGTGGGCGTAGAACTCCCCCAGGCGCTTGAGCTGCAAGCCCGTGACATAGGCCCCCGCGTTCATGAAGAACGGCGACTTTCTGCCGCTCTTGAGGGTGAACTCGCCAAACTTGAGCACCTTGCTCTCGACCATGAAGTCGATGAACTGGCGCTTGTACTCCTCCATTGACGTCTCCTCTCGGTGGCGACGATCGTCTCGACAGAGATTCTACGCGACTACGGGCGCACGGGGCGCACGGCAGGGCCGAGAAGGTTCGCGGACTTCTCCAGGGCGGCCACGATGAGCGAGAAGCCCGCAAGGTCGGCCGCCGAGAAGCGCGCGGGGGTTGGGCTGTCGCAGTCGAGGACTCCCCAGACGGCGGCGCTGCCGTCGGCGCTGGCGGCATGGATGGGCACCACAAGCTCGGAGCGTGATGCGGCGTCGCAGGCTATGTGGCCGGGAAACGCCTGGACGTCGGGCACGAGCTGGGGCGCGTTTGCCTTGACGGCCGTCCCGCAGACGCCGGAGCCGTGGGGGATGCTCACGCAGGCGGGGCGTCCCCAGAAGGGTCCGAGGACGAGGTCCCGCTCGCCGGCGAGCCCCGGCACCGCAACGTAGAAACCAATCCAGTTGATGTCGGGAAGGCTCTCGCCCAGGAGGGCCGCGACGTTTGCGAGGGCGGGCAGCCATCCGGGGGCGCCCTCGGCGAGCGCGCCCGCCTGCTGGGCGAGAAGCCCGTAGTCCGCTGTGTCTCCCATGGGTTCCTCCGTCTTGGGGATGCGTTCGATGCGTGTGGAAGGGCCGCCGGCGCCTCTGTGCCGACGGCCTGATTCTAGCGGCTTTGCTCGGCGAGGGCTAAATGCGGGCCCCGCCCAAATGCGGGCGGCCATACCGTCTCCGTCGCGATAAGATGGGGCGGCTAACGAGCACGACACAATTCCAAGAGGAAGGACCTCCCTTGAATCGCACGAGAATAGCTGCGCTCTATGCGGACATGGACCGGCTGGATGCCACCGAGCTCACCGTCGCGGGCTGGGTGCGCTCCATCCGCGACATGAAGAACTTCGGCTTCGTCACCCTGAACGACGGCAGCTGCTTCAAGGACCTTCAGGTCGTGGTCAACCGCGAGCGCCTGGGCGATGACGCCTACGGGGAGATCGTCTCGCAGGGCGTGGGCGCCGCCCTCATCGTGCGCGGTGCGCTCGCCCTCACGCCGGAGCGTCCCCAGCCCTTCGAGCTTCAGGCGGCGGCGGTCACGGTTGAGGGTACCTCCGCGCCGGACTACCCCATGCAGAAGAAGCGCCAGACACGCGAGTTTTTGCGCACCCAGCAGCACCTGCGCAGCCGCACCAACCTCTTCCGCGCGGTCTTCCGCGTGCGCAGCGTTGCCTCATTCGCCATCCACCGCTTCTTCCAGGAGCGCGGCTTCCTCTACGTGAACACGCCTATCATCACCGCAAGCGACGCCGAGGGTGCAGGCGAGATGTTCCACGTGACCACCATCGATCCCATGAACCCGCCCCTCACTGAGGACGGCAAGGTGGACTACAGCAAGGACTTCTTTGGCAAGTCCACCAACCTCACGGTGTCCGGGCAGCTCCAGGCCGAGAACTTCGCCATGAGCTTTGGCGACGTCTACACCTTTGGCCCCACCTTCCGCGCCGAGGACTCCAACACGCGCCGTCACGCCGCAGAGTTCTGGATGGTCGAACCCGAGATGGCCTTCTGCGACCTTGCGGGCGAGATGGACGTATCGGAGGACATGCTCAAGTACGTCATCGGCTACGTGATGGAGCGTTGCCCAGACGAGCTGGACTTCTTCAACAAGTGGGTGGACAAGGGCCTCAGGGACCGCCTGTCCCACGTCGCCACAAGCGATTTCGCGCGGGTGAGCTACACCGACGCCGTGAAGATCCTCGAGGACGCGCAGGACTCCGGCATGATGTTCGAGTATCCCGTCTCCTGGGGCGCCGACTTGCAGACCGAGCACGAGCGCTATCTCACCGAGAAGCACTTCAAGCGCCCCACGTTCGTGACGGACTACCCGCGTGGCATAAAGGCGTTCTACATGCGCCTGAACGATGACGGCAAGACCGTGGCCGCCGCCGACTGCCTGGTGCCGGGCATCGGCGAGATCATCGGCGGCTCTCAGCGCGAGGAGCGCCTGGACGTGCTTGAGGGGCGCATCCAGGAGCTTGGCATGGACCCCAAGCAGTACAGGTATTACCTTGACCTGCGGCGCTATGGCGGCTGCCACCACGCGGGCTTTGGCCTGGGCTTCGAGCGCCTGGTCATGTACCTCACCGGGGTCGACAACATCCGCGACGTGCTGCCGCACCCGCGCACCGTGGGCAACGCGGACTTCTAAGGGTGCCGCGCGCGGGCGGCCCCGGCAGCCTGGCTGGTCCCAGGCCGCCGGGGCCGTCTCGCCGCCGGTCTCTCGCCCTACTCGCCCAGCTTGTCCCTGAGCTTGGCGATAACGGTATCCGCTCCCCTGATGTACTGGTTTGCCTTGAGACGCACCTTCGGCAGCCCCTCAAAGCGCTCCTCGTCCTTGATCGGCATGTCGGTCGTGAGGAGAACTGCGTCTGCGCCGACAAGGTCATCCTCGCTGATCACGTTCTCGATGCCAATCGATCCCTGGGTCTCGACCTTGCATGCGACATGGGCCTTTTTTGCGGCGTCCGATATCGCCTCCGCCGCCATGTAGGTGTGCGCCACGCCAGATGGGCAGGCAGTCACAGCCAGTATCTTCATCTCGGGTTCCTCTCTCTTGGGTGATGGGCCTATCTACATCTCGAGGTCGAAGTCGATCTCCTCCGCCTCCGCCTCGCGCTCGGCCTCGACGCGCTCGGGGATGTAGTCTTTCTTGAAGAGCGCACACATCGTCAGGTAGAAGGCGATGCCGATGATGAGCGATAGCAGATACGTGAGTGCGGAGGTGACGGGCAGCACAACCAGCCCGCCCCACGCCGCGTTGCAGTACACACCGAGGGCCCCTGCTACGGCGCCGGTGAATGCGCCGGAGGCGATGTTGATGGGGATCATGTGCGCGGGGTCCTCGGCGGTGTAGGAGATTGCGGCCTCGGAGATGCCGCATACGCCCATGGCGATTGCCCCGATGCCTGCGTTGCGGTCCTCATCGGAGAACTTCCTGCGCAGGACGAACGAGCCGATGCCGCACGCAAAGGGGGGAAGGCAGATTGCGACGGCAATCGGGCCGAAGAAAGTGCAGTTCTCACCCGAGAGGACCTCCATGCCCACGACCGCCACGCCCGTCGAGTAGGCGACCTTGTTGATGGGGCCGCCAAGGTCCGCGCAGATCATGGCACCGCAGATCGCTCCGACGATGATCGCGCTCGAGCCCGTCATCCCCGTAAGCCATGCGGTGAGGGTGGACAGGAGCCACGCGCACGGACCGCCCACCACGTAGAGGGTGATGACGCCAATGAGGAGGGTCGAGACGATGGGGATGATGAGGATCGACTTGAGCGACCTCATGCTCTTGGGGAGCCTTATCCGCTTGAGAAGCTGGGCGCAGGTTCCCGCCAGAAGGCCCGCGATGATGCCGCCGATGAATCCCGAGCCGATGTTAACGGCGAGCTGGCCGCAGATGATGCCGGGGGCAATGCCCGGCCTATCGGCGATGGAGAACGCTATGAACGCCGCGAGCACGGGAACCATGAGCCCCAGTCCCACCCCTCCAATCTGGGAGAGGGCGTCTATCACCACGTTGCTGGCTTCTACTGACCCGGACGTCGTGACCGAGCTCATTGACATCATCGTTGCGAGCGCGTATAGGATGCCTCCGCTCACGACCACGGGGATCATGTACGAGACGCCGCCCATCAGGTGGGTGCGCGTCCCCTTGAAGATTTCCCCGAGCTCCTGCGAGATTGTCATGCGCATGCCTTTCTCTCCCTACAGCAACTTGTTACTGATAATTCCTAATTCTCCTCGTGATAGTTACTATTTATTCGTGAACAAGAATTAATTGGGAATCCTAAGGACGAATTATCGTGAAGTCAAGCAAATAGGACCTTATGGCTTATCGATTTATCGCGATTGGTAGTGTTTTTACGGATAAACGGAAAACAGCCCATCCCCGAGAGGAGATGGGCATGCCAAAGCGCTCGCGGGGCGATCGGCCGCTCGTTGAACCAGTCCCACGTGAGCCCGGGTTCAGGCTCTCCGGGCATCCGGCGGCGATGGCTTGCGTCTGCCTGGAGATCGGTCCGAAGGGCCGCCTAGATTACCTGGATGCCCAGGCGCCTCACGCGCTCACGATGCTCTCCATCCCCATCGTCGGTGATGAGGCCCGTGAAGTCGGTGAGCTTGGCGTAGCGGTAGTTGCCCCGCGCGTTGAACTTGTGAGAGTCTGCGACGACGTAGCTTCGCTCGCTGCTCTCCAGGACGGTCTGTTTGATCACGCCATCCTCGCTGTCAAACGTCGAGACGCGGTCATCTGCGGCTGACACCTCAAGCGTGCCCATGAAGGCGAGGTCCGGCCTCACCCGACCAAGGGCTTGCGCACAGGTGGCCCCCACGAGTCCGTTGAGCTCGAGGTTCATGCGCCCGCCGGGGCACTGCACCTCCACGTTGGCCCCCTCTGCCGCGCGCTTCACGATGTCAAGCATGTTCGAGACGACTATGCAGCGGAGGTCGCTCTGGGCGATGAGGTCCGCGAGGAAGAGGTTGGTGGTGGATATGTCCAGGAAAACGGTCATGTCGTTCTCTATGAGGCCGAAGGCCTTGCGGGCAACCTGCTGCTTCTGCTCCCGATACTCGTCCACACGTGAGAGGACCACGTGTGACGTCTCCTGGGCAACGGGAACCGCGCCTCCGTAAACCCGATGAAGTTGGCCGTCGGAATCAAGCTGCTGGAGATCCTTGCGAATCGAGTCCTCGCTCACCCCGAACCTCTTCGCAAGGTCTGCGGTCGCCACGCGCCCGTCGCTTGCAACGAGCTCCAGGATCTTCTCATGTCTCTCGTTTCTGAACATTGACATGTCACACCTCGCGTACCGACGTGGATTGAGCGCACCCATGATAGGATTCTGCCCAAAAAGGTCATCGACGTCGAGTGCTTCCCTGTTGGAAATCCTAGTTCTTGCTTGCAAACAATAAGAAACAGTATATATTGATAAATAATAGGAACTCAGGCTAGGGTGATTTAGAACTCAGCGCAGCGGAAGAACTCTACGGCAGAAGCATCAGGGGTGGAGGCGGCATGCTCACCGAACGCACCAGGCACATCAAGGAGAGTCTCTTCTCCCGTCCACGCCGCGTGGACCTCGAGCGCGCGACGCTCCTCATGGAGAGCTACCGGCAGACGGAGGGCGAGCCCGTGATCCTGCGCCGGGCAAAGGCGCTGCGCCACGTCTTGGAGCGCCACCGCATCGTGCTCGATGACTATGACCTGCTTGTGGGGAACCGCACGACGACCCCGCGAGCGGGCGTCGTCTCTCCCGAGATGAGCCCGTACTGGATCATGGACGAGCTGGACGACTTTCCCACGAGGCCGCAGGACACGTTCGAGATGTCGGAGGAGGACAAGCGATGCTATCGCGAGGTCCTCTACCCCTTCTGGAAGGGTCGCTCGCTCAACGATTGGTACAGCGAGCACTGCCCGCGCGAGGTCAAGGCGGCAGAGGGGGACAAGGTCTTCGCGGTCGCCCAGACCGACAAGGGGCAAGGCCACATCATTCCCGATTACGGGGAGGCCCTGAGGCGTGGCCTTGGCGACATCCTGGGGGAGTGCCAGGCCAGGTCGGACGCCCATCCACAGAACGACTTCTACCGCGCGGCCGCCATCTGCGTGTCATCGACCATCTCCTATGTCAGGCGGTACGAGTCGTCAGTGAGGGAGCGAGCCTCGCAGGGCGGCGTCACGTCACGGCGCAGGGGCGAGCTGCTTCGGATTGCCGACGTGCTGTCCCATGTTGCCACGGAGCCGGCGCGAGACCTGTATGACGCGCTCCAGCTCGTGTGGCTGCTGTCCCTGGCGCTCCAGCACGAGTCCAACGCAAGCTCTATCTCCCTTGGGAGGATGGACCAGTACCTCTGGCCCTACTACCAGGCCTCGCTTGACGAGGGGGTCACGGAAGCGCAGGTCCGCGAGTTGTTGCAGTGCTTCTACCTCAAGTGCAACACGGTCGTGTTCCTCCGCTCCACCGCGAGCGCGGAGTTCTTCGGGGGCTTCCCCACGGGGTACAACCTGGTGGTGGGCGGCGTGGACGAGAAGGGGGAGGACGCAACCAACCAGCTGAGCTACCTGATGCTCGACCTCCAGCGCGACACCCGGCTACCCCAGCCCAACCTGTCTTTGCGCGTACATCAGGGCACTCCGCAAGCGCTGCTCGAACAGGCATGCAGGATCATCCGGCTTGGGGACGGCGTCCCCCAGTGCTTCAACGACGAGGTGAACATCGAGGCGTTTACGCGCCGTGGCGTCCGCATTGAGGACGCCCGCGACTACGCGGTGGTCGGCTGTGTCGAGCTTTCCGTGCCAGGGCGCATGTACGGGCTGCATGACATCTCGATGTTCAACATCCTCAAGTGCTTCGAGATCTGCCTGAACGAGCACCCCGATGGGTTTGAGAGCTTCCAAGAGCTGGAGGCCGCCATCCAGGAGGTCATGTCCCGCTACATCGCCCTCATGGCGGAGGGGTGCAATGCCTGCGACCTTGCGCATAGGGCGGTGGCACCCACGCCGCTCCTCTCGGTCTTCGTGCATGACTCGCTCGAGAAGGGCGCGGACATCACGTCCGGAGGGGCGCGGTATAACCCCTCAGGCGTGCAGGGGGTGGGGACCGCCAACCTCGCGGACTCCCTTGTGGTCGTGAAGCACGCGGTGTTCGAGGAGAAGGCGATCTCCTATTCGGGGCTTCTCGCGATGCTTGCCCGCGACTGGAGCGGCGACGGCGACGAAACATGGCGCCAACGCTTCATCAATCGGTATCCCAAGTACGGCAACGACGTGGACGAGGTGGACAACATCTCCGCGCGCTTCCTTCGCTTCTATGGGGAGCAGGTCGAGAGGTATAAGAACCCGCGCGGTGGACACTTCCAGCCGGGATCCTATACCGTGAGCGCCCACATCCCTTTGGGGCACGCGGTTGGTGCCACGCCTGATGGGCGACGCGCCGGCGAGCAGCTTGCCGATGGCGGGCTGTCCCCCATGGTAGGGCGCGACAAGAACGGTCCCACCGCAAGTCTCTCGAGTGTGAGCAAGCTGGACAATGTCCGGGATTCCAACGGGTCGCTTCTCAACGTGAAGTTCTCTCCCTCGGCCCTGGCGGGGGACGGGGGCATCCGGAAGCTCTCCGCCTACCTGCGGGCCTTCTCCCGGCTGGGCATCCAGCACGTGCAGTTCAACGTGGTCGATCGCGCCACGCTGATGGATGCGCAGTCCCATCCCGAGCGTCACCAGGACCTCATCGTTCGCGTTGCGGGGTATTCCGCCATGTTCGTCGAGCTTGCGAAGGGCGTGCAGGATGACATCATCAACCGCACGGAGCACGTGCTGTAATTCGAAAGGGGCGCTCTACACCAACGTCCAGCGGTTCTCGATCCATGATGGCGGGGGGATTCGCACGGTCGTCTTCCTCAAGGGATGCCCCTTCCGCTGCCCCTGGTGCTGCAACCCCGAGAACCTCTCGTTTAGCCCGCAAACCGTCTGGCATGCTTCGAGGTGCATCCACTGCTCCATGCCTCACGACGCCCGTGGCGCAGACGCCTGCCCGCGGAGCCCCAAGGACTGCCCCACCGGGGCAAAGGAGCTGCTGGGCACCATGGCAGACCCCGAGGAGCTGCTTGGGGTGGTGCTGCGCGACCGCGTGTTCTACGAGGAGAGCAACGGGGGAGTGACGCTCTCGGGAGGCGAGTGCCTTGCCGGGCCAAACCTGTCGTTCACCCTGGAGTTCCTCGCCGCCTGCAAGAGGGAGGGCCTGGACACTGCGGTGGAGACGACCCTCGCGCTGCCGCTCGACCGGCCAGAGTCGCTCGCTGCGGTCACCAGCACGTTCCTGGTCGACTTCAAAATCGCGGATCGCCAGGAGAGCCTGCGGGTCACGGGCATCGACCCGCGTCTGCGGGATGCGAACCTGGAGAGGCTGCTTTCGATGGGGGCGCGCGTGGTGGCCCGCATGCCCGTGATACCGGGCTTCACGGACAATGCCGACAACGTGCGCGCGAACGTCGATCGCATGTGCGAGCTGGGAATAACCAGGGTTGACGTGCTTCCGTTCCATCAGTTGGGCAAGTCGAAGTACAACTCGGCCGGCCTGCGCTACGAGCTTGCCGGGAGGCCCCAGCTTGGGGAGAAGGACGTGGAAGACGTGGTCGTAACATGTGAGAGAGCGGGATTGCGCGCCGTGGTCCACGGCGAGTGACGTTGTAGCAGGCGACAGACAGAGTACACGGAGAAGGGAAGCAACATGGAGTTCATTCTCGACACGGCTGACGCAGAGCAGGTTCGCGAGCTCTCCGAGATCATGACCATCTCGGGCGTGACGACCAACCCTACGATAATCACGCGCAGCGGCAAGACTCCCGAGCAGGTGTTTTCCGAGATGGACGCCGTCTTGGAGCCGAGCCAGAAGCTTTTCATGCAGACGGTAGCGTGCGACTACGCGGGAATCTTGGACGATGCCCGCACCATCTGCGCGCTGCGCCCGCAGAACATGTATGCAAAGATTCCCGTTACCCACGAGGGGCTTCGGGCGATCAAACAGGCAAAGCGTGAGGGACTCAATGTGCTTGCCACCGCAATCTATTCGCCCGACCAGGCATTCTTTGCCGCGATGAACGGCGCTGACTATCTCGCCCCGTACGTGAACCGCATGTGTAACTACGGGGACGGGATCCAGTGGGTGCGCGAGCTTCAGCGCATGCTCGACGTCAATGGGCTGGAGAGCAGGGTCTGTGCCGCCTCCTTCAAGAACGGCAACCAGGTACACGAGCTTATCCTTGCGGGCGTGGGCGCCGTCACCGTTGCCCCGGATGTGGCCCGCACGATGCTCGACCACCCGGGGACCGGGATTGCGGTGGACGAGTTCACCCAGGCATGGAAGGCCGCGTTTGGCAGGGACGCCTTCGCAGGGTAGTCCGTCGCACCCACGCATCGCGGGATTCTTTCTGGGCGGCGTCACGCGGAGGGCGCCTCGCCGCCCATCTCCCAGGAGCGCGCGCGCTCGCAGGTGGCATGCAGCGTGACCAGCAGCGTGTCCGCCGTGGGAAACCACCTGGTGGAGAGCACCGCCTCGCCGTGGTTCACGTAGATCTCGACGGCGGAGCCGTCCACCAGCACCCGCAGCTCGCGCAGGCGTTCGAGCGGCATCAGGCGCTCGGTGCGCCCGCAGGCGGCCCCCTCGTCCCTGAACGCCATCCTGAGCAGGCCGTCGTCTGCGGAGAAGGAAAGCCCGAGCCGCCCGTCGAGGCCCAGCTCAAGATCGCCCTCGATGCCCGCAAGCTCGATGTCCGCGTGGTGGTGGGGAAGGATCGCGCCCACCGCCGGACTCACGGGCTGGGCAAAGCCGCGAAGCCCGTCTATCTCGGTAACCGGCCACTGGCGAAGAAGGCCGTCCGCACCCACCGTGACCTCTCGCGGCACGGTGAGGCAGTGGCACCAGGCAAGGCCGTCCGGCGCCGAGGTGTAGTCCGCGTCTGGTATGCCCATCCAGCCGATGAGGATGCAGCGGCCCCCCTCGTCCGTAAAGGTCTGCGGCGCGTAGAAGTCGAAGCCCCAGTCAAGCTCCACGAAGGTGGCCTCGTCCACCTGCGTGGTCTCGAGGACGCCCTGCGGCAGCGGGAAGTAGCCGGCCTGGTAGAGGTTCTGCCACCGCGTGGGCTCGCTGGGCAGGCCCTGCGGACACACCACCAGGTAGTCGCGGCCGCCCAGACTGATGACGCTGGGGCACTCCCACATGTAGCCAAAGGGGTGCGCAGACTCTATGCGCCCGCGGCACGCCCACGCCACGGCATCGGCGGACTCGTAGAGGATCACGTTGCCCGCGTCGTCCGCGCGCCGGGCGCCCAGTGCCATGTAGTAGCGCCCGCCCTGCTCCCAAACCTTGGGATCGCGCACGTGGCGCGTGAGGTCCGCAGGGTAGTCCCCGGGGCGGAGCAGGACCTCCTTCTCCGAGAACGAGACGCCGTCTTCGCTCGTGACCATGATCTGGTTGGCGTCGCGGCCGGTGTGGACGTGGTCTCCCTCGTACTTCACGTTGCCGGTGTAGTAGAGGCGCAGAAGGTCGCCGCCGTCTGGCGCCCCGCCTGCCACCACGAGCGCCGAGCCGGAGTAGGCGCCGTCGGCATCCTCGGGGATCGAGGGCATGATCGCCTCGCCCAGGTCCTCCCAGCGCACGAGGTCCCGACTCGCAAAGTGGCCCCAGCCCCTCTTGCCGGGTGTCGGCCAGGTGGGGTCTGCCTGGTAAAAGACGTGGTAGGTGCCATGGAACTGGCAGAGGCCGTTGGGATCGTTGAGCCATCCCCGGCGCGGCGCCAGATGGAAGCGGGGCGTCCAGCGCTCGTGTGCGGAGGTCATGGGGGCTCCTCTCTAGTTGGCGCAGGTCAAGCGCGGGACGGGCGGCCACCCGAGGCGACCGCCCGCGTATGGCGCAGCGGTCGCGCCTAGCGCGTGGCCACCACGGCGTCTCCGGCCTTGACCTCGCCGGTCGCAAGCTGGTCGACCGCAGTGTATGTGTCGGTGTTGGTTACCACAAGCATCGTCGTTGCCGCCTTGTCGGCCGCCCTGATGGCATCGAGGTCCGCCTCCACAAGGACGTCTCCGCGCTTTACGTGGTCGCCCACCTTGGCGCGGGGCGTGAAGGGCTTGCCCTTGAGCTCGACGGTGTCGATCCCGATGTGGATGAGGACCTCGGCGCCCGCATCGGAGAGCAGGCCGAGGGCGTGTCCGGTCTCGGCGACCACGGTCACCGTGCCGTCGACGGGCGAGACGATCCTGCCGTCCGCGGGCTCGACCGCGATGCCCCTGCCCATGGCGAGCGAGGCAAAGACGGGGTCGGAGACGTCTGCCAGCGCGATGGCGGTGCCGTTGACGGGGGCGCCGATGGTCTCGGCCTTGGGCGCCTCGGCTGCGGACGCCTCGGCCTTCTCCCCGGCCTCGAGGTCACGGGCCTCGCCGCAGGCCGCGTCAGCGGCGTCGGCGAGCGCCTTCTCGGGCACCGCTGCGGACTCCTTGTCGCGGTACGCCACGGACGAGAGGCCAAAGGCCATGCCAAACGCCACGGCGAACATCACGACGTACTGGATGGGCTGGGAGATGCAGAGCAGGACGCCAAAGATGCCGGTGACGCCGGTGCCGGACGCGGCGAGGCTGAAGACGAAGCAGCACAGGGCACCGCACGCAGAGCCGATCATGCCGCACACGAAGGGCTTCATGTTGGGCAGGTTCACGCCGAAGATGGCGGGCTCGGTGATGCCGAGCAGGCAGGAGATGCCGGCGGGGACGGCCAGCGAGCGGGTCTTCTCCGAGCGGGTCTTGAGGGCAACGGCCAGGCAGGCACCGCCTTGGGCTATGTTGGCGGCGCTGGCGATGGGCAGCCAGTAGGTGACGCCGTACTGGGCGAGCATCGAGACGTCGATGGCGGTGTACATCTGGTGCAGGCCGGTCACGACGGAGGGCGAGTAGATGAGGCCGATGACGATGTAGCCAATGCCCAGGGGCACCTGGAGGAGCCACATGAGAACGCTCAGGATGCCGTTCTCAAGCCACACGAAGACGGGGCCAACGAAGAGGATCGTGACGTAGGCGGCAAGGGAGACCGAGAGCAGCGGCGTGAGGAACAGGTCGAACATCTCGGGGACCACCTTGTGGAGGCGCTTCTCGAAGAAGCAGAGGATCCACACGCCCACCAGGATGGGGATGACGTGGCCCTGGTAGCCAATCCAGTCGATGCCGTAGACGCCGGGGATCACGTCGAGGGTGATCATGGTGCCCTCGGCTATGGCGGCGCTGGCGCCGTAGGCGTTGATGAAGTCTGAGCTGATGAGCAGCGCGCCGAGCGAGGCGCCGAGGTAGGGGTTGCCTCCAAAGACCGTTGCGGCCGAGAAGCCCAAGAGGATCTGGAGGTTGCCCAGGGCGCAGGCGTTGATCAGCGAGGCGATGCGCCACCAGACGTTGGCGGTGTCGAGCGCGAAGAAGCCCCCGCCGCCGTCTGCCACGGGGGTGCCCATGAACTGCACGGCGCTCATGATGCCCATGAGCATGCCGGACGCCACGATGGCGGGGATGATGGGCACGAAGACGTCCGAGAGGACCTTGACGGCGCGCTGGAGGGCGTTGCCCCGGTTGGCGGCGGCCACCTTGGCCTCGGCCTTGGAGGCGGCGGTGACGCCGGACTGGGCGATGAGCTCGTCGAAGACCTTGTCGACGGTGCCGGTGCCAAAGATCACCTGGAGCTGGCCCGAGGCCTGGAAGCTGCCCTTGGCGCCCACGACGTCGCCGAGCTTGTCCTTGTCGACCTTGCCGTCGTCGGCGATGACCAGGCGCAGGCGCGTGGCGCAGTGCGCCGCCGAGACGATGTTGCCCGCGCCGCCGATCGCCTCCAGGACCTCGCGGGCCGCCTCTGCGTAGTCTAGAGCCATGTGGTCTCCCTTCCCCAAGCAATGCACATAATTATGGAACCGTTCTCACTCCTATTTCATGGATAAGTAATCTAAAAATAATAGTTATATATGAAATCGTTCTCACAAATTCAATAGTAGTCAAAGCCCGACTGTGAAAATGTGGATTGTAGGAATAACGGTGAGTGGTCTGAAAATGTCCGTAAACGGCGCGGCATGTCAGTGCCGGTGGCGGCATCCCAAGGGCTAGCGCGAGCTCGTGCGGGCGTAGATCTCGTAGCCCATGCGCAGCTCGCGGGGAACCCCGTCGCCATCGGTCATGGCGTCGACCAGCATCTTTGCCGCCTCGGCACCGCTTGTGAGGTAGTAGAAGCGGACTGTCGTGAGGCTGGGGGTCACGATCTTCGAGAGCGTGGAGTCTCCCACGCCCGTCACCTGGACGTCCTCGGGGATGCTCTTGCCATACTCGCGCAGGCAGGTCATGGCACCGAAGGCGATGTCGTCGGTGGCGCAGACGAGCGCGTCGACGCCTGGCACGGCATCGAGGATCTTCTCGGCGCAGAGGTAGCCGGAGTCCACCGTAAAGGTGGCGCTCTGCTGCGCCTGGGGGTTAGCGCTCACGCCCATGCCGGTGCAGGCGTCGATGAAGGCGCGGTGGCGCTCCCGGCCGGCCGCCACGTCCTTCTCGTAGACGCCTATGTAGCCGGGGGTGCGGGAGGTCTTGAGGACGGAGCGCGTGAGGTCGTAGAGGGCATGGTAGTCATCCTGGTAGACGCAGGAGTGACCGCTCAGGCGCTGGCCCAGGATGATCACGGGGATGTTGAGCGAGTCGAGCGCACGTCGGTGGGCGTGCGTGAACGCCGTGGCAATGAGGATGATGCCGTCGACCTTGTTGCGCTCGGCAAAGAGGTTGAGATAGTCGACCTCAACCTTCTCGTCGTTGTCCGTGTTGGCGAGAAGCACCTGGTAGCCGCTCTGCCCGAGTACCTTGGTGATGCCGGCGACCATCCGGCTCACCGAGTGGGAGTTGATTTTGGGGATGATGACGCCCACGAGCTTGGTCTTGCCCGTCCGCAGCGTGCGTGCCTGCTGGGAGGGGACGTAGCCCGTCTCGTTGATGACGCGCGAGATGAGCTCGCGCTTCTCCCTCGAGACGTACCCGTCGTTGAGGTAGCGCGAGACGGTTGCTCGCGAGACTCCCGCGCGCCTCGCTATCTCGTTTATGTCCACGCCCTCCCGCCTCCCTTGTGCGCGTGCGTCCCATCATGCATTATGAGAACGATACCAGACGGCACGTGTGGCCGCAGGGTGAGCACGGCAAGAGGCATGGGGTAAGCTCTTGGGCGTAACGTCGCGCCACGCGGACCGGCGCGGAAGGGAGTACACCATGCTGATGGAGGACGCGCGCGCACGCATCGTCGCGTTCGGCAGGAGAATCGCCACCGAGGGCCTTGCCGTGGGGACGAGCGGGAACCTCTCGGAGTATGACCCAACGACCGGCCTCATGGCCATCAGCCCCTCGGGGCTTGGGTACTTTGAGACCACGCCCGCAGACGTCGTGGTGCTCCGCCTGGACGGCGGCGTGGTCGAGGGAGGCCGTCGGCCGTCCTCCGAGGCACCGCTCCATGCCGAGGTCTACCGCCGCCGCCCCGCGGCCCGCGCCGTGGTGCATACGCACTCCCCCTACGCAACCACGCTTGCCGCGCTCGGCGAGCCCATCCGCGCCGTTCACTTCACGATCGCGGATTCCGGTGCCGAGGAGGTGCCGCTCTCGCCCTATGTCACGTTTGGCACGCCCGGGCTGGCCGCCTCGGTGGGGAAGGCCTTTGGCGAGCACCCCGGGACCAACGCCGTGCTCATGGAGAGCCACGGGCTTGTCGCCTGCGGCCCCAGCATGGGCGCCGCCTTCGGACTTGCCGTCAACCTGGAGTTTGTCTCGCGCATACAGTGGCAGGCGGAGTGCGTGGGCACGCCGCGCGTGCTCTCCGGCGAGGAGGTCACGGGCGCCTCCAGGCGCTTCGAGACGTATGGCCAGCCCGCCGGCGGCACGGCATAGGGACCGTTGGCTGCGATGCGGGGGCCTGGGGCCAAAAAGAGGTTGGGGCGGTGGCGTTGCCCACAAAGGAGGCGCGCATGATCGACGAGACGGACGGGAGGCCTTGGCCGCTGCGCTTTGACTCCGAGGGACGCTTCCGCGTGCTACAGCTCTCCGACATCCAGGAGACCTCGCACGTGCGCGAGGACACCATGGCGCTTCTCCGCGCGGCTCTCGACGAGGCGAAGCCGGACCTCGTGGTGCTCACGGGCGACCAGATCAAGGGCTACGCGGTGGAGTTTGCCCTGGGCGAGGGCGCGGAGCGGGCCCGCACCGTGGTAAGGAAGATCTGCCTGCCCATGGTCGAGCGGAGCGTCCCCTTCGTGGTCACCTACGGCAACCACGACCGCCAGTGCGGCGTTGGGAACGAGGGGCAGGAGAGCTGGTACGAGGCCATTCCCGGGTGCGTGAACGGCATCATAGCGGCCCGCGAGCCCGCGCTGTACCACACCGCCGGGACGCTTGCCGTGCCCGTGCTCTCGCACGATGGCGGGGACATCCGCCTGGCCGTGGTGGTGGCGGACTCCGGGGCGGGCACGGGCAGCGGCGGCTACGAGCCTTTCGACCCCGCGCTGACCTCGTGGATCACGGGCTGCGCCCGGGGTCTTGCGGGGCGGGCGGGCCACAGGGTCCCCTGCATCCTCTACCAGCACATCCCACCCGTCCAGGTCTATGACTGCCTGCGCGAGGCCTGCGAGGGCGAGCGTGGCGTGCCGGGGTTCCGCGCTCGCTACCACCCCGGCCACACGCTTGTCCCCGCCGACGAGCTGCGCGTTTCCGGCGGGCTTCGGGAGCCCGTGTGCAGCCCCGACACGGACACCGGCGAGGTCGCGGCCCTCATGCGCGAGGGGAGCACCTTTGCCGTCTACTTTGGCCACGATCACAAGAACACGCTCGTCTCCCGCTACGGGAGCATGGACCTTGGGTATGCGCCGTCCGCCGGCTTCGGCTCCTACGGGCCGGGAACCTCGCGCGCGGCGCGCCTCTTCTCCTTTGGCGAGGAGGATCCCGCTCGCTATGCGACGTGCCTGCTCACATATGCGGAGCTGGTGGGATCACGCACCGAGCGCCCGCTTGCCGACTGGGCCTCCGAGCGCGTGCCCGTCTCGGCGGAGGAGGCGCGCGAGATTGCGCGTCCCGCGCTGCCGGTGCTTGGTGCGGCGGCTATTGCGGCGTTTGCCCTCGGCGTGGCAAGGCGGCGGGGGAAGGGCGGATAGGCGGCCATGCGCGCGGCGGCGGGCGTCGAAGCAGGGCGGAGCATGTCTCCACGCGCGGGGACTGCCGCCGCCATCATGGCACGCCCCGGCATGATCGACGCATACATCGAATGTGAAAGGGCCGGGGTGCATCGGCCAGGCAAGATGACGCCGGATGCGCTTCCACGCCAAACCCCGTGGCACGGGCCCTCAGGCACCGCCTGGTGCCGGAGGGCCCGTCTCTCCCTGACCGCGCATGCCGAGAGGTCGCGGCGCGAATGCGGAGAGGTCACAGCGTGCAGGACCAGCGGATGTTCTCGTCGTCTAGCTCGCTGGGGTCGAAGTCGTCCTCCACGAGGTGCGGACCGCTGAAGCGACGGTCGCGCACGACCTTCGCCGGGACCCCGGCAACCGTGACGTCGTGCGGCACGTCATGGACCACGACGGAGCCGGCGGCGACCTTGGCGTTGTCGCCAACGGTGATGTCGCCCAGAACGATGGCGCCGGCACCAACCATGACGTTGTTGCCCAGCGTGGGGTGGCGCTTGCCGCCGTGCTTGCCGGTCATGCCAAAGGTGACGCCCTGGTAGACAAGGCAGTCGTCCCCTATGATCGACGTGGCGCCAATGACAACGCCAATGCCGTGATCGATGGTGAAGCGACGGCCTATCTGCGCGGAGGGGAAGATGTCCGCCCCCAGCCTGCGGCGCGTGCGCTTGGCAAGGAGCAGGGCCAGCCCCCTCATGCCATGGGTGTAGAGCCAGTGGTGGCGCCGGTGCGCCCAGACGATGTGGGTCCCCGTCGAATAGAGCACGATGTCCCATATCGAGTTGGCGGCGGGGTCGCGCTCGAGCGCCGCGCGCGCGTCCTCGCGCATGACCTCGAAGAGCGGCATCTCGTCGACGGTCCGCATGTCGCTGGCGCTCGCGACGCCGGCGGCACGGGCTGCGAGCCGGGCGCTCATGAGAGGTCCATCGAGAGGTAGCGCTCGCCGGTGTCGGGAAGGATGGCGACGATGACCTTGCCTGCGTTCTGGGGACGCCTGGCAAGCTCGACGGCGGCAGCCGCGGCCGCACCGGATGAGATGCCGACGAGCAGGCCGTAGTCGGCCGCGAGACGCTTCTTGGCGTCGATGGCGGTTGCGGAGGCAACGGGCACGACCTCGTCCACCACGGAGGCGTCATAGGTCTTGGGGACGAAGCCCGCGCCAATGCCCTGGATCTTGTGGGGCCCGGCGGGCTTGCCCTCGAGGACCGCAGACTCCGCGGGCTCGACGGCAATGCCCTGGACAGAGGGCTTTTTCTCCTTGAGGAACCGGGCGGTGCCGGAGATGGTGCCGCCGGTGCCGACGCCAGCGACGATGAAGTCGACCGTGCCCTCGGTGTCTTCCCAGACCTCGGGGCCGGTGGTCTCGTAGTGGGCCTGCGGGTTTGCCGGGTTCACAAACTGGCCGGCAACGATGGCGCCCGGGGCCTTTTGGCGAAGCCTCTCGGCCTCGTCGACGGCACCCCTCATGCCGTCCTTGCCAGGCGTGAGGACGATCTGCGCGCCGTAGGATGCGGCGAGCTTGCGACGCTCGACGGACATGGTCTCGGGCATGACGAGGACCATCCTGTAGCCGCGTGCGGCGGCGAGCATGGCGAGGCCAACGCCGGTGTTGCCAGAGGTGGGCTCGATCACAATGCCGCCGGGTTTCAGGCTCCCGTCTCTCTCGGCCGCGTCAAGCATGGCGCGTGCGATGCGGTCCTTGACGGAGCCGCCAGGGTTGGCGGCCTCGTGTTTGCCGTAGATGGTCGCTGCGCCATCTGCGAGTCCCGAGAGGTCGACCAGGGGGGTCGAGCCGATAAGGGTCTCGACCTTTCTTGCTACTTTCATCTTTCCGCTCCCTGTATGTCTGGTGACGAGGCAAGTCGGCTGCCTCCACTGGGGCTCCTCCGCCGGACAACTCGTCATGCACAAGGGTGACACTTATAAACCTACTGCACAAGTAGGAATTACCGGATTGAAACGAAATCCTGTTTCATCGGTGGGGGCGCCGGCCCCTCCGTGGGTTGATGCCGGCCTCACCGGGCGCACCGCGCGTCGTTCTGTGGCGGCGAGATTGGCCGCATGCGAAGAAATGCATGCCGACCACGCGGGGGTGGCGAACTCGTTGCGCGAGGAGGGCTGGGACGAGTAAGGTGGAGTGGTAGACACATGGCCATGGGTTCTCGGCTGGGAATGGCAGTCTTTGAGAGGGATGCCATGTACTCGGGGTTCGCCATCGAGATGGGGGAGCAGCACCAGAGGCGAGGAAGCACTGGCGCGTCATGCAAGCGTTCCAGTGCCTGCACAAAGGCCCGCGCCGCCGTGGGGCGACGCCGGGTTCACAGGGGTGCCCGGGCGCGGCCGCATCCCCGCCAGGACACGTCGGCCTTCGCAGTCCAGCATGCGGCTGCGCAACGGAACGCGCGCCTGCGCGAGACGCCTATCCCGCAGCTGCCGTCACACGCAGGCCGCCGCCGGTGCCCAGTGCCGCTCGCCGCGCTTTTCGTGGTGGCTGCGGTGCTTATCATCATCGCGATCGTGCTCGCAGTGGTTGCGTAGCCTGGCGCTGGCGCTCCTAGTACAGCGGCAGGTCCCCGGTGATGGGGTCGATCTTCTCGGCGGGGAGGGGCTCGAACGCGAGACAGGTGTAGGTGGGCTCCCCGTGGAACTCGGTGTGGCCGGCGTCGCGGATGAGCGCAACCGCAAAGCCGGCCTCGCGGCCCTGCGCCGCCACGCCGAGAAGCGCCTCCTCGCCGTCGACGTAGACGCAGATCTTCGCCACGCCTGCGTCGAACCAATCGGTGAGGGGGGAGCGGTCGTCGTCCGCATGGGCGAGCCAGGCCCACTCGTCCGTCGCGCGGACCTGCCCCGCCCGCCCCTCGCGGGCAAGCGCCATGAGCGTTGCCTCCACGCAGGCATGCCCAGCCTGGGCCGCGATCTTCCCCTTGCGCATCTTGAGGTCACGCCTCATGACGATCATCTGCTTGGACTTGTAGCCTGCCATGCCACTCCTCACTGCTGCGACGAAACGTAGCTGTTGTCGATGGTGATCTTGCAGACTGCCCGCGGGAACCTGGATGCGACCATCTCCGATATGGCCGCACAGAGCTCGCCGTTGGTCATCGCGAGGTCGTGCGGACGCACGCAGTCGAAGATCACGTTGGTGTGCGTAGGGCCGGGCACCGTGCGCAGGTCGTGGATCGTGAGGCGCGGATCGATCTCGCGGATGTGGATGGAGACCCAGTGCCGCATGTCGGCCACGCTCGGGTCGTCCGTGACGATGGGGTCGTAGTGGAGGGTCATGACCAGGCCCTCCTTGAGGAAGCTCTGCTCGATGTTATCCAGGAGGTCGTGGCTTGCGAAGACGTCCCCCTCGCCCGCCATCTCGACGTGGGCGCTCGCAAACTGGCGGCCGGGGCCGTAGTCGTGGACCATGAGATCATGCGTTCCCAGGACGCCGGGGTAACCCATGATCTTGTCATGGATGTGCTCGATGAGCGCAGGGTCCGGCGTGCGGCCGAGAAGCGGGTCAATGGCGTCGCGCACGAGGGAGAAGCCGCTCCAGCAGATGAAGGCACCCACGACGGCACCCGCCATGCCGTCGAGGTCAAAGCCCGTGAAGTGCGAGACGACGGCTGCGGCGAGAACGGCGCCTGAGGTAAGGACGTCGTTTCTCGAGTCCACGGCCGTCGCCTCAAGCGTCTTGGACGAGATGCGCCTGCCCATCGAGCCGTTGAAGAGCGCCATCCATGACTTGACGGCCATCGAGAGCGCGAGGACGGCGACAACCGCAGGGCCAAACTCCGTTGGCGCTGGGGAGACAACCTTCTGGATTGACGAGATGACCAGGTTGATGCCAACGGCGAGCACCAGTGCGGCCACGGTGAGCGAGGCCAGGTACTCGAAGCGGCCGTGCCCGTATGGGTGCTCGTCGTCGGCTGGCTTGCTTGCCAGCTTGAAGCCGAGTAGCGCAACGATGTTGCTCGAGGCGTCGGACAGGTTGTTCACGGCGTCCGCAACGATAGAGACCGATCCCGCGACAACGCCCACGACCCCCTTCGCGATGCAAAGCAGCACGTTGCATACAATGCATACGATGCCAGCGAACTGGCCGTAGCGCGTCCTGCCTGCAGGGTCCGTCGTGCTCGCGCCAGCGAGGAACCTCCGTACAAGCCAATCTGTCATCGTCGCCACCTCCCCTCTCCGCGCTGTGTCCAAGGACCGCTGCCCGCTGGCCGTGATTTGGGCAATTGGGCATGAGTCTAGCCCTTTTCGGGGGACGGGTCAGGGAGTCTCGCAGGCGTCACGCTTCTGCCGCATGCGAATCTGTCACAAATCTGACGGCCAGCGGCCTCTGCCGTTCTTTCCGCAGGCTATCAGTGGCGTGTGCGGGTGCCGCCCCATACGACGCGGCGTCACACGCCGTCCTGGTGACCCCATACACGTACGTGTGTTCGCATATCATCTCATCATGTGGCTGCGTTGATGGGAGGGTGCCATGAATGATGCCTGCGCAACGCTTGCTCGCCTGTTGGCGGCATGCGTGCTGGGCGCGTGCGTCGTGGGCGGCGCGGGGCGTGCCGCGGCCCGACGCGAGCTTGGGGGGTGGCCGGCCCGCGCGCAGGCGCTGGTGGGGTTGTGCGGTGCGCTTGCGGGTGTCTGCGCGGGCGCCGTTGCGGCTGGCTGGCTGGAGACGGCGGAACTGCTTGCGTTGGCGGCGGCCCTTGTCGTTTGCAGCGCGGCTGACCTTGGACGGCGAATCATTCCCAATAGGGCTGTCGCGGCCATCGTTGCCGTGCGGGGCGCTTTTCTTGGCTTGGAGGCCGTTGGCACGATGGTCGACGGCATGGGGGGCAGTCGCGTTCTCGGGGAGCTGGGGTGGTCGCTTATGGGCGGCGCTGCCGTGTCTCTCGCCCTTGGTGTCGCGCGCCTTCTCTGGGCGCACGTGAGGGACGGACCTCAGCAGGGCATTGGAGGGGGAGACGCCAAGCTCCTCTCGGCATGCGGGATGTTCCTTGGGCCCGTTGGGGGGCTGGCGTGCGTTGCCCTCTCATGCCTGCTCGCGCTTGCGTGCTGCGCGGGCGCATGGGCCAGCGTCCGCGCGCGTGGCCTGGATGGGCCAATCCCAAAGGCTTTCCCCCTTGCTCCGCAGGTCTTTGCGTCAGTGCTCTTCCTGGGTGCCTGCCGGGCATTTTGACCGCTCGCATCCCGTATTCATTCATGTTTGTTTCATAAAAGGTTTTTAGTGTTTGGATGGCTTCGGTAGTCGTACTATGGATGAGCCGCTGGCGGTCTCCCCCCAACACCCGCCGGCGGTTCGGCTGGGACCCGCGGCCCCGTGTCGCTCCCCGCCGAATGGTCTTGTCCTTCGAGTGCGTGGCCTCGCGCCCCGGTTGTCTCCCCCTACCCCGGAGCGTTTGACGGCCGCAACGTCGGTGCGCCCGCATCGCGTTACACTCGTGGGGCAAGGCCTGCATGCAATTCGGCCGCTGCCGTTGGGGGGATCGTGTGATTAGGCTCATTCTTTCAGATCTTGACAATACCCTCGCATGGGCAGGCGAGCACGTTGTCACGCCGTACGCACGTGCCGCCGTCCACGCTGCCCAGGCGGCAGGCGTATGCTTTGCCCCCGCCACGGGAAGGGCCCCCTCGGCCCTCGACTGGATGTTCGATAGCGACGAGGCCTGCCTCACAACCGTGCTGGCAAGCAATGGCCAGCTCATCTATGTCGACGGCAGGCTCGTCCATGAGGCGCCGCTTGACCTTGGGGTGCTCCGCCGCTGCGCCGGGGCGCTTGACGGCATGGATGACGCATGGCTCGTCCTTGACTACATCGACACGGGCGAACAATACGCCGTGAGGACTCCCAGAGACTACCTCGAGGGGCATCGGGTGCCGTATTTCTTCATGGTGACGCGCAGCGTCGACGAGGTTCCGGATCGTCCCGTCGTCAAGGCGAACGTGCGCGTTGTCGGCGACTTCGTGCGGGGCCGAGAGGTGCGCTCTGCGCTCAAGGAGGCATGCCCCGAGCTGGACTTCGTCTTTCCCATGCAGGAGCGTCCGCACATCGACCTTCTGCCCGCCGGCTGGGACAAGGGCGCGGCAGGGAAGTGGCTGGCGCGGAACCTCGGCCTCGCGAACGACGAGGTCTGCTGCTTTGGCGATGCCGAGAACGACCTCTCCCTCTTCGCGCGCTTCAAGAACTCCGTGGCGGTTGCCAACGCAACACCGGCAGTTGCCATGGCGGCGCGCTGGCACATTGGCCGGGCCGACGAGGATGCCGTGGCAGACGCCATCCTCGACATCGCCCGCTCGACCGCAGCTGGCGAGATGCCCTCGTTCATGCGCGGCTAGCGTGTGGCGGACGCGCGCCGGCACCGCGCTCTGCCTTTGGTAGCCATTTCGTAAACCGTTCGAGGCTCGTGGTTGCCCGAGCCTACCATGTATTGCGACGAATCCAGGGTCACTTCTGCGCGATTGGGGAACCATGAGGATCACCGATAAGCTTGCGGCGGGGCAGATGCTCTCGTTCGAGATCTTTCCGCCCAAGGGGGAGATGCCGCTCGAGGAGGCCTATCGCGTTGCCTCCCAGATTGCGGAAAACGAGCCGGACTGGATCTCGGTGACGTATTCCGCGGGCGGCTCGGGCAACTCCGCGAACACCGTTCCCATTGCAGCCAGGATCGAGGGAGACCTCGGGGTCACCGCATTGGCGCACCTCACCTGCATGGGGTCAACCGTTGCCGACGTCGATGCCTACGTGGGCAGCCTGCGCGCGGCAGGCATCCAGAACGTCCTCGCGCTCCGCGGCGACCGCAGGCCCGGCACAGACGTGGTCGACTTCGCGCATGCATCCGACCTCATCGCGCGCCTGCGCAAGACGGCGCCCTCGCTGTGCATTGGCGCCGCATGCTATCCCGAGGGTCATGTCGAGTCCGCCTCGCTCGACGAGTCCATGCGCGCCCTGCGCATGAAGCAGGAGGCCGGGGCGGACTTCCTCGTCTCTCAGCTCTTCTTCGACAACGATGACTTCTATCGCTTTCGCGAGCAGTGCCTGCGTTACCGCGTCAAGCTTCCCGTCGTCGCCGGCATCATGCCCTTCACGAGCGTCAAGCAGATTCAGCGCATGGCGTTCAACTGCGGCGCATCCATCCCGGCGAAGGTCGTGAGGCGCCTCGTGCGCGCTGGAGACGACCCGCTTGACCAGGCCCTCGCCGGCGTCGAGTATGCCTGCGAGCAGATCTGCGACCTCGCGCGGAACGGCGTCGACGGCATCCACATCTACAGCATGAACCGCCCGGAGGTCGCGCGTGCCGCCCACGACGCCCTCGCCGGCATGGGATACCTGGGGTGACTCCCGTGGTCGAGTCGTACGCCATAGACTCCGTCGACCGCTCCGAGGTCCTGCGCTACCTGGGCTATGCGGGCCAGGAGATGACGGCCGAGCTTGAGGAGCGCATCGACGACGGCGTGGGGCGCTGCCTCTCCATCGGCGCGCCGCGCGGCACCTGGCGCATCTTCGAGATGGCGGGCCGCGGCGCCAAAGGGGACGGCACGCCCTTCGTGCGGCTTGCCGACACGTCGTTGGAGCTTCTCGGCAGCTCCATGCAAGAGCACATGGACGGTGCCGTTGCGGTTGGCGTCATGGCCGTGACCGTGGGCATGGCCGTCGAGCGCGAGCTGCGGCGCCTCTCGCTCACCGACCGCGTTGGGCAGGTCGTCTTCGATGCGGCGGCCACCACGTTGGTCGAGCGGGCGGCCGACGCCTGCGAGGCGTCCATCGTTTCGGCGGGGCACGAGCGTGGCCTGTTTTCCAACTTCCGCTTTAGTCCCGGTTATGGCGACATGCCCATGACGACCCAGCCGGTTCTCCTCCAGGCGCTCGACGCCCAGCGCCAGCTTGGCATCGCCCTCACGGACACCCTGCTCATGGTGCCAACCAAGAGCGTGACGGCCGTCGTGGGCCTCTTTGAGGCCGTCCAGCCCTCCACGCACGCGAGCTGCGCGGGCTGTGCCTGCTTCGATTTCTGCAAGATTCGGCCAACGGGCCACACCTGCCGCGGATAGCGGCGAGAGGAGCGGCACATGAGCGCCAAAGGTCCCACACAGGCAGGATTGCGCTGGCCCAAGGACCGCCTGGTCCCGCGCCCGCGCCGCGTGCGCGACGAGCACCTCGCCGCCGTGCTGCGCGGAGAGGAGTTCCTGCTCTTCGACGGTGCCATGGGCACGCAGCTACAGGCGCGCGGCCTCGCGGCGGGCGAGTTGCCGGAGCTGCTCTGCCTTACGAACCCCGCGGAGATTCGCGATGTGCATGCCGCCTACGTCACCGCTGGCGCCGAGGTCGTGACGACCAACACCTTCGGCGCCAACGCAGCCAAGCTGGGAGACGCCGCAAGCGTCGAGGAGACCTTCTCTGCGGCGGTGGCCTGCGCGCGCGCCGCCGGTGCCCGCTACGTGGCGGCAGACCTTGGTCCCACCGGCCAGCTCCTCGAGCCCATGGGCCCGCTTCCCTTCGACGATGCGTATGACCTCTTCGCCGAGCAGGCGCGCGCCGCAGATGCCGCTGGCGCCGACCTTTTTGTGATCGAGACCATGGCTGACCTCGCCGAGGCGAAGGCGGCGCTGCTCGCCGTGCGCGAGAACTCGGACCTCCCCGCGTTTGTGACCATGACCTTCGGCGAAGACGGCCGCACCTTCCTGGGCACCACGCCGGAGGCGGCGGCGGTCACGCTCTCGTCAATGGGGGCGGACGTCGTGGGCATCAACTGCGGGCTTGGGCCCGCTGCGGTGGCACCGCTGGTCAGGCGGATGCTCCCGTGGGCGTCCTGTCCCGTGATGGCGCAGGCCAATGCCGGCCTCCCGCATGTGGTCGATGGCGTGACGGCCTACGACGTGGGGCCCGAGGAGTACGCAGAGGCCGTCGCGGGCATGTTGGACGCGGGGGTCACCGTGATTGGCGGCTGCTGCGGCACGACGCCCGAGCACATAGCCCGCGAGCGCAAGCTTCTTTCCGACCGCGTGCCCGCCGCGCGCCACGTGCGCGACAGCTTTGCCGTGTCAAGCGCCCAGGACATCTGCTCGCTCGACTATGGCCAGGTGGGCGTCATCGGCGAGCGCATCAACCCCACGGGCAAGCGCATGATGAAGGAGGCGCTGCGCTCGGGCGACCACGACCACGTGATGAACATGGCCATCGAGCAGGGGCGTGCCGGAGCGCAGATCCTCGATGTGAACGCAGGCCTTCCCGAGATAGACGAGCGCGCCGTGATGTGCCAGCTCATCTCGGAGCTTCAGGGCGTGAGCACGCTGCCCTTGCAGATCGATGCGTCGGACCCCGCCGTGATCGAGGCCGCCGTGCGCAGCTATCCCGGCAAGGCGCTGATCAATTCCACCAACGGCAAGGCGCAGACCATGGCGGACGTGCTCCCCATCGTGAAGCACTATGGCTGCGCGGTGGTGGGGCTCACCCTCGACGAGGACGGCATCCCCGCCACGGTGGAGGGCCGTCTCTCCATCGCACGAAAGATCGTGTGCGAGTGCGAGCGGCTTGGCATTCCGCGGCGCGATGTGGTCATCGACTGCCTTGCCATGGCAGCCTCGACCGACCAGACCCAGCCCAGGGCCATCCTCGACGCCATACGCCTGGTCAAGCAGGAGCTCGCCGGCGTGCGCACCGTGCTGGGCGTGAGCAACATCAGCTTCGGCCTGCCCTTCAGGCCGCTTGTGAACGGCACCTTCCTTGCCGCGGCCTTCTCCGCCGGGCTCGACCTCGCCATCATCAATCCCTGCCTTACCCGCATGATGGACGTGGTCGATTCATGGCGCGTGCTCTCGGGCGAGGACGAGAGCGCCCAGCACTTCGTGGCCAACTACGCCGAGAGGAGCGATCGCGCCCCCGCGCCGGCATCGCCTGCCGAGAAGGCGGCCGCGTCCTCGACGGGTACTTCTGCGCCGCCCGCCAGCGCCCCCGCCCCCGCCGAGCCCTCGGATCCTGCCGCCCGTGCCCGCGAGCTGGTGCTCGCCGGCCGCAAGGGTCCCATGCCCGAGGCGGTTGCCCAGGTGATAGAGGAGCACGACCCCATGTATGCCATCAACGAGGTGCTCATTCCCGCGCTTGACGTGGTGGGCGATCGCTTCGAGAGGGGCGTCTTCTTCCTGCCGCAGCTCATGGCCTCGGCCGAGGCCGCAAAGGCGGGGTTCGAGGTTGTCAAGAAGGCTGTGGACGCCACCGGGCAGGGGGACGGTGTGCCCGAGAAGGGCTCCATCGTGGTGTGTACCGTCCACGGGGACATCCACGACATTGGCAAGAACATCGTGCGCATGCTGCTGGAGAACTACGGCTACAACGTGATCGACCTGGGCAGGGATGTTCCGCCCCAGATGGTTGCGGACGCCGTGGCCAAGGATCACGTGCTTCTCTGCGGGCTCTCCGCCCTCATGACCGCGACCGTGCCCGCCATGGCCGAGACCATAGAGCTTCTCCGCAAGCGGGCCCCCTGGTGCAAGGTCGTGGTTGGCGGCGCCGTGCTCAACCCCGAGTACGCGGAGATGGTCGGGGCCGACTTCTATGCGAGGGACGCCACGGAGACGGCCCGCATCGCGTCGGAGGTGCTGGGGTAGGGTGCCGCGGCGAGCCCGCTCCTTGGGAGCCTGGCTGCGGGACGGCCGGGAGGGGCCGGGGGCCGCCTCCGCCACACGTTCGGCGTGCGATCGTGTGACGACCTGCGCGCGTCACAGCTTCGGGTCCGAACGTGTGACGAGGGGACCCTCCCTCCGTGGCTCGCCGCAACACATCCGGCACCCGATCGTGTGACGACCTGCGCGGGTCACAGCTTCGGGTCCGAACGTGTGACGCGCGCAGGCGGGGATGCACGACGGCAGGCAACGGCCTCCTACATCACGCGGCTTGCTACATTCGACAGGTCCCGAACGGAGGCGTCCCTCCTAAAAGAGAACTACCGCGCTGTGATGAATGGCTATTTGGCGGCGTGGGCTTTGCGGCTATAGGGCCAGGTCGAGCCGCTTGGTTCTACGGATGCCTTGCTAGAAGAATTTCTCTCGTGTAGTATTAATCACACCGAGGGGGGCGAGAAAGTCCCGTAGGTGTCAGAACGGCGAGGTTCGTACCTCGCCATTTCTGTATTTGGAGGAGTTATCGGCACGTCGCCTGAATCTGCACATCGACGAGTCCGGAAACCAGGATCTTTCGGAAGGGCTATACCTCGTTGCGGTGGTGCTGCATGACCATTCTGCAGATATAGCCGCGCCTATCTCCGCTTACGAGAGACGGCTGGCAATCGCCGGACTTGATGACACACCGTTTCACGGCAAGGATCTTTTGCACGGGAACGAGGGGTACCGCGCGGCGTCTCCGGAAGACAGAAAGCGCTTGCTAACGCAGTTCTCACGGTTCGTGCGCGAGCTCCCCGTCCAGTTCTTTACCCTTAGGTACGGTGCCTCCGACACTCATGGAAAGGGCGAGCTCGAATCGAGGATTCGATGCGACTTGGCCGCCTTCGTGTACGACCACCTTTCCTTCTTCCAGGGCTTCGACACCATCTCAGTCTATTATGATGACGGACAGGGTGCCGTCAGCGCTGCCCTACACGATGCGCTCGACTTCGTGCTCGCCAAGAACGTCGCCGACTACCGCGTCGCCGACTACAACGCCAGAAGGCTTCTGCAGGTCGCGGACTACATCTGCACGGTTGAGCGCGCCTCCATTGCCTATGACGCCGGCAGGCAGTCCAGGACGCAGGCGCGCTTCTTCGGTAACCGTAGATCGTTCATGCAGTCGTACAAGAAGCAGCTTGAGCGGAAGCGGCTCCGCTAGAGGCTGGGCCTCTTTTCCCGAAGTCAGACAATCTTCGATACGCCGATCTCGCCGGTGTGGGCTTGGGGAGCAGGACATCGCGAAGTTCGGATGACCTTCTTGATTGAATCTTGAGTCGGTGCCGCGGCGAGCCCGCGCCTTGGGAGCCTGGCTGCGGGACGGCCGGGAGGGGGCCGGGGGCCGCCTCCGCCACACGTTCGGCGTGCGATCGTGTGACGACCTGCGCGGGTCACAGCTTCGGGTCCGAACGTGTGGCGAGGGGACCCTCCCTCCGTGGCCCGCCGCAACACATCCGGCACCCGATCGTGTGACGACCTGCGCGGGTCACAGCTTCGGGTCCGAACGTGTGACGCGCGCAGGCGGGGATGCACGGCCAACGGCCAACGGCCTCCTACATCACGCGGCGCACGGCGTCGTGCCAGCCGGCAACGAGCCTCCCCGCGCGCTCCGGGTCCATCTGGCGGCGGAACACGTCGTCCGTCTCGCGCAGGGCCCTGAGCTCGTCGACGCCGCCCCAGTAGCCGGTCGCGAGGCCTGCGAGGAACGCTGCGCCCAGCGAGGTGGTCTCGGTGTTCTGGGGCCTTCTCAGCTCGCAGCCGAGGATGTCCGCCTGGAATTGCATGAGGAAGCTGTTCGCGCTGGCACCGCCGTCCACGTTGAGCACCCCAAGGGGATGCCCGGCGTCCCTCGCCATGGCGTCGGCGAGGTCGTAGATCTGGTACGCAAGCGCCTCGAGAGCGGCGCGGGCTATGTGGTTGCGCGTGGTCCCGCGCGTGATGCCGAGAATGGCGCCGCGGGCGTCGGGGTTCCACCATGGCGCCCCCAGTCCCGTGAACGCCGGCACGATGTAGACGCCGCCCGTGTCCTCCACGCTCTTCGCCATCCACTCGGTGTCAGCGGCGTTCTGGACGATGCCTAGCTGGTCGCGAAGCCACTGGATGAGGGCACCCGCGACAAAGACGGAGCCTTCGAGAGCGTATTCGGTGCCCTCGACCTCGGGCGCGGAAGCGACGATGGTCGTGACCAGGTTGCTTGTGCTGCGCCTCGCCTCGTGACCGGTGTGCATGAGCATGAAGCAGCCGGTGCCATAGGTGTTCTTGGCCTGGCCAGGCTGGAAGCAGCACTGCCCGAACAGCGCCGCCTGCTGGTCGCCCGCCACGCCGGTGAGCGGGATGCCGGCGGGCACGCCGGGGTAGCTCGTCTCGCCAAACCAGCCGCTCGAACGCCTCACCTCGGGCATCATGGACAGCGGAATCCCAAAGAGGTCGAGTAGGTCCTTGTCCCAGCAGTTCTCGTGGATGTTGTAGAGCATCGTGCGGCTGGCGTTGGTGACGTCGGTCGCATGCACCAAGCCCCCGGTGAGCAGCCACACGAGCCAGGTGTCAACGGTGCCAAAGAGCAGCTCCCCCGCCTCGGCGCGCTCTCGGGCGCCGGGCACGTTGTCGAGGATCCAGCGGATCTTGCTGGCCGAGAAGTACGCATCGGGGAGGAGCCCCGTCTTCGCCTGGACCATCCGGCGGGCTTCCGGCGTGCCGCAGACCCGCTCCACGAGGCCCGCCGTGCGGCGGCACTGCCAGACGATGGCGTTGTAGACGGGCTGTCCGGTGGTGGGATCCCACACGATGGTGGTCTCGCGCTGGTTGTCGATGCCTATGGAGTCGATGCTCTCGGCCGTGAGGCCGCGCTTTGCCAGAAGCTCCGTGAGCGAGCCGAGCTGAGAGTAGAGGATGTCCTGGGGGTTGTGCTCGACCCAGCCCGGCTTGGGAAAGATCTGCTGGAAGGGGCGCTGCACGCAGTCGACCATGCGCCCCGCGCGGTTGACGAGCGCCGCGCGGCTGGAGGTGGTGCCCTGGTCGAGCGCGATGACGTACCTCTCGGCCGACATGGCTAGGCTCCCTCGGTCGCGGTGGGCGCCGGTGCGTCGCACGCGCCCCGTCCGCATGGGGCCACGCGCTCCTCGATCCATGCGAGCACGTCCGCAAAGACCTGCTCACGGCCCGTCTCATTCAAGATCTCGTGCCGCATGTGCGGGTAGAGCCTCACCGTGACGTCCGCAGAGCCGGCGCCGCGGGCAAGCGCCGCGGCCTTCTCGACTCCCACGCCGTTGTCGCCCACCGGGTCCTCGGCGCCGCTAACGTAGAGCAGCGGCAGGTCATGCGGGACGCCCGCGGCGCAGGCGGGGTCGTTGACCTCGGAGGTGAGGACCGCGACCTCGTGGTAGGCTCCCACGGAGAACATGAAGCCGCAGGATGGGTCCGCGATGTAGTCGTCGACGTTCTTGCGGTTGCGGGAGAGCCAGTCGAGGTTGGTCCGGGCGTCGGGGATGGCCTTGCCGAAGCCGCCCGCCCCCATGGAATCGACGAGGCGGGAGCGGTGCTCCGCGCCCCTGAAGAACGCCTCGAGCCATGTGATCTTGAGCGCGGCTTTGGACGCTGCCGCCGGAAGGAAGCCGGTGCCGCAGATGATGGCACCTGCCAGCCCCTCTCCATGGTGGGCGATGTACGAGCGCACTTCGAAGCTGCCCATGCTGTGGCCAAAGATGACGTATGGGGTTCCGGCCGCCACGCGCCCCTGCGCCATGCCGCGCAGGACGTCGATGTCCTCCACAAGCGCCTTTGCCCCCCTGCCAACAGGCAGCTCGCCCCAGTGCTCGGGGGGACAGGAGCGCCCGTGGCCAATCTGGTCGTGGCCAACGACGAGGAACCCGTGGGAGGCGAGGAAGCGCGCGAAGGCGTCGTAGCGATCGATGTGCTCGGCCATGCCATGCACGAGCTGCACCACGCCGCGAGGCGCGGGTCTCTCCTCGCTGCCCTTTGGCGCCATGCCCGCCGGCCACCAGGCACACGCGCTGATGGTAGACGCGCCGTCCGTCGAGGGGAACGTGAAGCTCTCAAGGGTGACCTCTGTGGACATGCTGCCCCTTCCTCCGTCGTGACTGAGCATCATTATTGTTTCCGTCACGGGCGGTGCGGGCAAGATGTCCGCGGAAGCGCGGTATGTGACTGCGTGCGGCTGGCGTGGTCGGCGAGTGGTAGGCGGGATGCCCCGTGCCGCCAATCCTGGGTGCGTCGGCGTTGCCGTCCTCCCCGGCGCGGCTGCTCTCCGTAGGCCGAGGACGAGCGGGACGCATTGTGTTCGTCTCCCTAGGCGTGCGGCTGCTCCTCGAGGGCGATGTCCCGGGCCTCGAGTTCCTCGGCCTTGCGCGTCGCAAGGCGCGTGGCAAAGAAGATCGCACACACGCCCCCTGCGAGCTTGCCCAGAAGCACGGGCACGATGAGCGTTGGCTGGAAGTTTGCGGTGAACGAGAGGTGGTCGCCAAAGAGGAAGGCGCAGCAGACGCCAAACGAGATCACGATGACCTTGTCGCGGGCTTTGAGGTCCTTGACCATGGCGAGGGCGGCCAGCACATTGGCCGAGGCGGCGAGAAGGCCGGCCGTGGCATCTGGGCTCAGGCCCACGGTGCGCCCGATTCTCGAGAGGGGCTTGGCGAGGTGGGTCTTGATGAGCCAGACCATGGGGAAGGCACCGCAGAGCATCATGCCAATGGCGCCGGAGACCTCCAGGGCGCGGAACCGGTCCTGCTCGTCCGCGATGATGGGGTCAAAGCCAAAGGCTCCGAAGACGGTGGAGAAGAGCCCCGTGAAGTACTCGATGACCACCACGACGAACACCACCTTGAGCACGCTGTCAAGCACGCGCCCAAAGACGATGAAGCCACGAATCATGGCATCGGGCCTGGTGGCAAGGCCTACCGCCAGTGCCACGCAGATGATGACCAGCGGTACCAGGTTGTGGGCTATCTGGGACCACGTGAGCGCCAGCTGGTAGGTGGCGGCGGCATTGGTGGAGACCGTCTCGCGTATCACGGGGTTTGCCAGGGCGATAACAGCGCTGGCGACAAGGACGCCGATGGGGATGGCGAGAAGTCCGCTCATGACGCCAAGGGCGAGGTACTTGCGGTCCCTGACCTCGAGCATCTTGAGCGCCACGGGCACGGTGAAGACAATGGTCGCCCCGGCCATATAGCCGCCCATCATGGCCATGATCCAGCCCTCGCGCGTCTGTGCAAGCACGTCTGCCAACTGGTAGCCACCCATGTCGACGGCGATGAAGGTTGTGGCGGCCATGGCGGGGTCTGCCCCCAAGGCGCCGAAGAGCGGCCCGAAGGCCGCGGAGACGAAGGCGGTGAGGTAGGGGGCGGAGGCCATGATGCCCGCCACCGGCAGGAAGATGGGGCCTATGGAGTCTATGCCTGCGACAAACTCCTTGCCCAGCTCGCTCTCGGGGCGCGCGATCGACGCGATGCATCCCGCCGCCGCGCAACCCATGATGATGAAGACGACTGCCTTGCCAAATACTTCCATGCTGCCCCTTATGTCGTGTATGCGCGCCCTCGCCCGTACCTCCAAGGCACGTCGGGCGAGGGCATGGCCTAACGCCTGGCGTCCTAGATCTCGCGTGCGAGTTGGGCCGCACGCCTGCCGTACTCGGAGGCGTAGTGGTGCCAGAGATCCTGCCAGTCTCCCACCAGGTCTTCGCACTGGTCCTTGTACAGCGCCCAAACGAACCAGTACCAAGCTGCAAACGCGACGTAGGAGATGCAGTGGAAGAGCTCCTCGCCGGTTGGGTCGCGCTGGAAGTACTGCCGGAGCACGCCGAGGGCCTCCTCGTAGCCGTAGTCGCTACAGCAGATAAAGGTTCCGAGGTCGCTGGCGTAGTCGGACATGCCCGCATACTCCCAGTCGATGAGCGAGATGTCCGTGCCCCTCACAAGGAAGTTGGGGTCGTAGAAGTCGTTGTGGCACAGAACCGGCGCCTCCGAGGTCACGCGCACGCGCTCCTCGAGTCCGTCGATGCAGGCGCGGATGCGTCCGAAGTCGTCGTACCGCGCCACCTCCTCGTCGCTGAGAAGCTTGAGGATTCCCCGGGCGTTGCCAAGGACGTCAAAGCTCCACTGGGACGTGACGCCGCATGAGTGGAGCTCCCGAGCCATCTCCATGGCTTTGACAACTATGTGCGAGCACGCCCTATCGACTGTCCTTGAACAGCGTCGAGAGGAACTTCCCGCTGATCGAGGCGCGTGGCGTCTCGCCGGTCCTGATCCCCGCCGCTGGCCCTCCGTGGCACCAGACGGCAACGGCCACGAGCGCCGCGCCGGCGATTGCATGCATCGCGTCTCCGCCGGCGAGCTCGATCACGAGCCACACGGCGGGGATGGCAAGGGCGCCCAGGCAGAGGTAGCCGCCAAAGAGCACCACGAGAAGGCCCGCCACCGCCGCGACGCCTCCCGCCACGGGAGTCATGAGGATGATCCCCGAGCAGGTCGTGGCCACGCCCTTGCCGCCGCGGAAGCGGTGCCAGGCGGGGAACACATGTCCAAGCGTCGCGCCCACTGCCGCCGCCGCGCCCGCAGCGTCTGCCGCGTTGGAAAAGAGAGCCCGTGCCAGCGCAAACGCGAGGATGGTCTTGGCGACGTCGCCCGCAAGCGTCACGACTGCCCAACGGCTGCCATAGGCCGCCCCCATGTTTGCCATCCCAGGGTTGCCCCGCCCCACATCGAAGGCGCTCCCGCCGCTCACGTGCCTGCTCACCAGCTCCGCCGCGAGAAAGGACCCGCAGGCGTAGCCCACCGCAAGCGAGCAGGCCACCACAGTTCCCATGCCCGGCATCACGGCCAGCCTCCCAAGGACGTCAAAAGGTAGCGATGACGTGAAGAGATTATCAGGACCCCTCAGCTAGAGTACCCTACAACGAGGCATATGCCTGGGAAAGCGATGGAAGGAGTGCGCCACATGTTCGACGGCGTCATCTTCGACATGGATGGCCTGATGGTCGATACCGAGCCTGTCTGGATGAAGTGCTGGGAGCCAGCGTTGGCACACTTCGGTCACGCTGCGCCACCTGGCATCGCCGACGCGGTGCGCGGCTCGTCGGGCGACGCCGCCGCCCGGATCCTTCGCGAGATGGTAAGCCCCCAGCTCGACACCAAGGCATTCTGGGAGTACTTCTCGTCCCTCGCCGAGCAGGCCTTTGCCCAGGGCGTCGAGAAGAAGCCGGGGCTTGACGAGCTCCTCGCGTATCTGGGGGAGAGGAACGTGCCCTGCGCCGTCGCCTCGTCCTCGTCCAGGAGGGGCATAGAGAGCAACCTGCGCTCCATCGGCGCCACCGACCGCTTCCAGGCAATCGTCCCCAGCAGCGATGTCTCCCACGCGAAGCCTGCGCCCGACATCTTTCTGGAGGCGGCGCGGCGACTTGGCACCAAGCCCTCGCGCACGATGGTCCTCGAGGACTCCTTCAACGGGGTGCGCGCGGGAGCTGCCGGCGGCTTCTTTACGGTGATGGTCCCCGACCTCGCCTGCCCCGATGACGAGATCCGCTCGGTTGCCTCGCGCGTGTGCGCGAGCCTGCTTGAGGTGCGCGACCTTCTCGCCAGGGGGGAAATGGTCTAGCCCCAGGGGCCGGAGGCCTCATCCATCCAGCGCCAATATCTACCATTGCCTAGTGGGAGGATTCTCTCATGACTGGTTTCCACTGCTCTGAATGCATATATAGCTCGTTCGCCATCAACAAGGAGACCGGGATGTACCAAGGCTCCTGCAGCCGCGGCTTTACGCTGGCGGTGCCGCATGTGTACAAGGAGCCCGACATGTTCTTCGCAAACAACCCCGATGAGCTGGTGCCCGTTATCGATCCGTACGGAAACGAGTATCTCCGCAAGACAAACGTGTGCGACCACTTCCTGCGCCCCCAGGACGCCCGGCCCTAGCCACATAAGTAAACCAAAGGGAAGTTTCTTGAATTTCTATCAAACAATACACTTCCTGCGTTTGTCGCATAACGTATTGTGCTCATAATGCACTGCAGGTAAGGGCTAGTGCCGAAAGGGCATAAGCAGTGTCTAGCCACATGCTCAACAGGAAAGGGCGGTAGCCAGATGTCGAGAAGGGCTCAGACCGACAGCGGCGAGACAAAGAGGGACCTTGTCGCATCGGCGACGGAGGAGTTTGCCGAGCACGGGTACGAGGGGGCTTCCCTGCGCCAGATCTGCTCGAAGGCCGGCGTGACGACCGGCGCCCTCTACTTCTTCTTCGATAGCAAGGAAGACCTGTTCAAGAGTGTCGTCTCTCCATTGATGAGCGAGCTTCCCAATGTCCTTGCCGCGTGGATCGAGCATGACCTCTCCGTGATTTGCGACTGCCCGGGCGAGCCCACGGACGTCGAGGGGCTGCTCGACGGCCTTGTCGAGCTCCTCGGGCGGCACCCGCTGGTCCCAAAGATCGTTCTGAGCAATCGAGACCATCCCGTGGTCAAGGAGTACCTGGATGCCCGGGTGGCCGAGATCGCCGCCAGCATCGCAAGCCGCGCCGATCGCAAGGATGGCCCCGCCTCCGACGGCTTCTCTCCGCGCCTCCTTGCCACCATGTGTGCGAATGCGCTCATCGAGGTCCTCGCCAACGATGACGACCCCGACGTGATCGCGCGCCACCTCGCCGAGGTGTCGGCGTTTGTGCGCGGCGGCCTGGAGGCGACGCTCGGGAAGTAGGGGCGGGGGCAACGCACGCCAGGACGAGGCCCGAGCGAGACGAGGGGGCCGCCCCCTTGTCTCGGCACGCCAGGAGGAGGCGGCACGGTGGTAAGTCAGCTCCTCTCGCTCTCGATAACCATGCTTGTCGCGCCGCTCGCCCCCTTCGTGGCGAGCCTCGTGCCGGGCAGGGCGGTCCCCGAGGTCGTCTTCCTGGTGTTTGCCGGCGCGCTCCTTGGCCCCCATGGCGCCGACGTCATCCGGACGGGCGGGGGCGCCCTCTCGCTTGTCTCCGAGCTGGGCATGGCCTTTCTCTTCCTGATGGCCGGCTATGAGATAAGGCCCTCCGAGCTGGTGGGCCCCACAGGGAGGCACGCCTCCCTGTGCTGGGGGGCCTCGCTTGCGGCGGCGATCGCGCTCGTGAGCCTCACGGGGTTCAGCCGCTTCACCGGCATGGCGGGCATCGCCTTTGCCATCATGCTCACCACCACGGCCTATGGCACCCTGGCTCCCCTCGTGCGCGTGGCGGCGCCGGCGCATCCCGTCCACGCCCTGAGCAGCATCGCGTCGGGCGAGGAGAGCGCGAACGAGGCCCTGAGGCGTCAGCGCCGCGCCATGCAGACCTCGCGCAGGCGCTTCGAGGCCGCCCGCGCCCGTCGCAGGCGCGAGCCCGGGGAACCCTCTCGTCGGCCGAGTACATCGCCCGCCACGGGGGAGACGGGCCGGTCGACGGTTCCTCCGGCCACGACGGCTCGTGATTCCGTACAATCGGGCACGTCGGACTCTTGCGGCGTCCTCCGCGCAGGACCCTGCGACGTGCCGGTCGTATGATGGTTGCGTTGGCGACGACCTTGGGAAGGGCGGCTCATATGGCAGATGTAGCGATGACCTCGGCGCGGGACCTCGTCTTTCTCGCGCCCATCTTCCACGGGAAGATCTGGGGCGGCCGCGAGTTGGAGAAGCGCTTTGGCTACACCATCCCCGACGGCCCCATCGGCGAGTGCTGGGGCATCTCGGCCCACCCCAACGGCGACTGCGTGGTCGATGGCGGCCGGTTTGACGGCCTGCGCCTCTCCGAGCTCTGGGCCAGCCACCGCGAGCTCTTCTCCGGCGCCGGCGGCGACCGCTTCCCGCTGCTCGTCAAGATCCTCGACGCGCGCGAGAACCTCTCCGTGCAGGTACACCCGGACGACGCCTACGCCGCCGAGCACGAGGACGGCTCGCTGGGCAAGCGCGAGTGCTGGTACGTCATCGACTGCGAGCCGGGGACGCGCATCATCGTGGGTCAGCGCGCCAAGAGCCGAGAGGGGCTTGCGGCCATGATCGCCGAAGGCCGCTGGGACGACATGCTCAACTACGTGCCCATCCACCCCGGTGACTTCTTCCGCATCGATCCGGGGACCGTGCATGCCATCATGGGCGGCACGCTCATCCTGGAGACCCAGCAGTCCTCCGACGTCACCTATCGCGTGTACGACTACGACCGCGTCCAGCCCGACGGCACCAAGCGGCCGCTCCACGTGAGGCAGTCGCTCGACGTGGTGGACTACAAGCAGGCCCCACCCGCAAGCGGCAGGGTCACCGCGCCCGAGAAGGACGGCGTGACCGAGCTCATGGCCTGCCCCAACTTCGATGTGGAGCGCGTGCGCGTCTCGGGCGAGAAGGCGCTTGCGCAGCCGTGGCCGTTCCTGTGCCTCTCGGTGATCGAGGGTGCCGGCAGCGTCTGCGATGGCGCGGGCGTGGAGCACGCCGTACGCGCGGGCAGCCACTTCCTGGCGCCTTCCGGCTCCGGCGACATCCGCCTTGCGGGCGAGATGACGCTCATCACCTCGCATCTTCCCGAGCGCGCATAGGGACGGCGCGCCCCATCCAGCAATGCGTGCGCATAAGGAACGGCACCCGGAGGGCTTGTGACCTCCGGGTGCCGTCGTCTGCCAGGCCGTGCGCGTTCGCTATGCCGCGGGCTTTGCGCCGCCGGGAATCTCGCCGCCGCAGTGCGGGCAGCGGGTGGCGCCCGCCTTGACCTCCTCAAGGCAGTGCGGGCAGACGGGGGCCGCGGACTGCTCCGCCTGTTCCTGTCTCCCGGCGATCCTCTTGGCCTCCTCAGCGAGTTTGTTCATGCTCTTGACCAGGCAGAAGATGATGAACGCGATGATGATGAAGTTGATGATCGACGAGATGAACGCGCCAAAGTTGAGCTGGGCGGCCCCAACGCTCACCACGAGCCCAACCTCCGTGCCACCCCCCGTAAGTCCCGAGATGAGCGGCTGGATGATGTCGCCAACCAGGGAGTTGACGATTGCCGTGAACGCACCGCCGATGATGACGCCGACCGCCATGTCCATCACGTTGCCGCGCGAGATGAACTCGCGGAACTCGCCGAAGAAGCCCTTCATGATGATCCTCTCTCCTGAGTCGTTGGGCCAAGGGCCGCCGCATCACGACCACCCGGCTGGACGCCGCTGTTCGCGGCTCCGAAAGACTCTACCACGTTGTGGGTCGTGGCCTTACGGCCGAGCCGCGCGCCGCCGGAGGACCCGCGCTAGAGCCCAAGCTCCTCCGAGTCGAGCATCACGGTGAAGGGGCCGTCGTTCACAAGGCTCACCCGCATGTGGGCGCCGAAGGCCCCGCGGCCCACGCGCCCCGTCCCCAGGTCCCTCTCGGCAAGGTCACAGAAGAGCCCATAGAGGCGATCGGCGACGTCTGCCGGGGCGGCCCCCGTGAAGGAGGGCCTGTTGCCGCGGCGGGCGTCGGCGTAGAGCGTGAACTGGCTCACCACCAGGAGCGACCCGCCCACGTCGACAAGCGAGAGGTTGGTGCGCCCGTCCTCGTCGGCGCAGATGCGGAGCTTGCGCACCTTCTCCCACATGCGGCTGGCGACGTCCTCGGTGTCTGTGGGCCCTACGCCGAGAAGCACGAGGTAGCCGGCCCCGCAGGTGCCAACCTCCCGCCCGTCCACCTCGACCGAGGCGCGCTCGACCCGCTGGATCAGCGCGCGCACGCTATCTCGCCAGCCCGTAGATGGCCGAGAACTTCTCGACGAGGTAGTCGGTGTAGTAGCGCGGCTCGAAGTCCTCGCCGCAGGCCATGCGGATGAGCTGGGCGGAGTCCTTGGCGCGCCCCCAGCGCCAGATGTTATCCCGCAGCCACTCGCGGATCGGGGCAAGCCCTCCCGCGGCGCAGCAGCCGTCAAAGTCCACTCCCTGGCGCACCATGGCGGCCTTGAACTGGGCGCCAAAGGCGCTGCCAAGCGCGTAGGTGGGGAAGTAGGCAAAGTCGCCGTCGGACCAGTGGGTGTCCTGGAGGGCGCCGTCCGTGTCGGTGGGCACCTCGACCCCAAGGTAGGTGCGGTAGCGCTCGGCCCAGAGGCCGGGAACGTCCGCGGCCTTGGCCTCGCCCGAGAAGAGCAGCTGCTCTATCTCGTAGCGCACCAGGATGTGGAGGGGATAGGTGAGCTCGTCGGCGTCGCAGCGGATGAGGCCGGGCTCCGCGCAGTTCTCGGCCATGTAGAGCTGGTGGGCCGTCATGCGGCCGAGCTGGCCTGGGAAGCGTTTGGCCAGAAGGCGCGTGAGGGGTTCGGAGAAGGCCTCGCTCCTGCCCACATAGTTCTCGAAGAAGCGTGACTGAGCCTCGTGCATCCCCGAACTGGTGCCTCCCTTGAGCGAGGTAAAGCGGTAGGCGGGGTTGACGCCCTGCTCGTACATGGCATGTCCGCCCTCGTGGAGCATGCTGAAGACGTTGGAGAGCACGTTGTCCGGATAGACGTGGCTCGCGATGGCCACAAAGCCAATGGAGGGGCCGCCCGTGTAGGGGTGCTCGGTCGAGCCAAGCCAGAGCGCGTCGGCGTCCACGCCCTCCATGCGAATGAGGTCGCGGGCAAGGTCCCATTGACGCCGCTCGTCGAAGCTGCCGTCCACCACGCGATGACTGGGCCTTCTCGGCGCGGCCATGCATTCGGCAAGAAGCGGGACGACGCACCCTTTGACCTGCTCGAAGAAGGGGTCGTAGAAGGCGCGGCTCGTGCCGTGCTCGTACTGGTCGAGCCAGACGTCGTAGGGGTCGGCGCCCGCGTCCATGGCGTGCGCCATGCTCACGCGGGCGGCCACGAGACGGTCGAGGTAGGGCTCGAAGCTGGCCCAGTCGTTTGCGGCCTTGGCGTGGTGCCAGACGTCGTTTGCCTCCACGGCGAGGCGGCAGAAGGCCGCGCGCTCGTCTGCGGGCACGCCCACCAGAGACGCGCGGTCGCGCTTCAGGATCTTGACCTGCGCCGCACGGGTCTCGCCGATGATGCCGGCGTTGGACTCCAGGCGCTCGAGCAGGGCGCCCACCTCCGGCGAGCAGAGCAGGCGCGTGGCCTCCTCGTCGAGGACGGCGGACGCCTCCGCGCGCTCCCCCGTGGCCTTTGGCGGGTCGATGGAAGGGCCGAAGGTCCCTATCTCGTCGAGCGCGTAGCGCAGGGCGAAGCGCCGCCGCTCCAGGCGGTCGAGGTCCGCCATGTCCTGCTTGGGGTTGGGGAGCGCCGCGTTGATGGCGGAGGGTGCGTTGTCGGCCATGATGCCTCCAGACTGCCCCGAGGGGGGCGCGAAGAGTCGATCGTATGAGCATCGAGTTTAGCCCATGAGGAGAGGGGCTGTCCCCTCGTCGCATGAGTCGTGCGCGGCCGCCATCGTCGTGGGATGATAGGCATGCCGCTCCCGCCGCCCCGCGGCAAGGGGAGGCCAATCGCCAGAGAGCCAACCGAGAGGGGAAGCCATGCAAGCCGTCCTTGGTATCGACATCGGGGGAACCAGCATCAAGGCGGGACTCTTCTCGCCCAAGGGAGAGCTGCTCGAGGAGCGCAAGATCCCCACGCCCGCGCTCGTGAGCGCAGGGGCGTTCGCAACCGTGGTCGACGGCCTGGCGCACCTGCTCTCGGCGCATGAGAACACGCCCGAAGACGTCATCGCCTGCGGCCTCGACATCCCCGGCCCCGTTACCGATGACGGCAAGGTGGGCTTTCTCCCCAACATCCAGCTCGATCCCGACGGCCTCGTCGCGGCCATCAGCGCCGCCTTCCCCAACGCCTCGATCGCCTTCGTGAACGATGCCAACGCGGCGGCGCTGGGCGAGCTCTGGGCTGGCGTCGCCCATGGCGTGTCGAGCTTTGTGCTCATCGCGCTGGGCACGGGCGTGGGCGCCGGCGTCGTAGTGAACGGCCGCCTGGTCGCAGGGGCGTTTGGCGCCGGCGGCGAGATAGGCCACATCACCGTGAACCCCAACGAGACCGAGGCCTGTGGGTGCGGCCGGCATGGCTGCCTCGAGCAGTACGCATCCGCCAAGGGCGTCGTGAGGCTCTACCTCAAGGCGTGCGAGCATCGCGGCGTGACGCCGGTGCGCGTGGAGCACGCCACCGACACGCTCTCGGTCTTCCGCGCGCTCGCCAAGGGGGACGAGTGCGCAAGGATTGCCGTTGACCAGATGTGCGAGTACCTGGCGCAGGCCATGTCGCAGGTCTCCTGCGTGGTTGACCCGGCCATGTACCTCATCGGTGGTGGCGTTGCGGGGGCGTTCGCGACCTTTGCGCCCGAGTTGCGCCGCCGCTTCCAGGCACACGCCCTCCCCACCTGCAAGGACGTTGCCATCGAGGCGGCATCGCTGGGCAACCAGGCGGCCATGTACGGCTGCGCGTACGAGGCGCTCGAGATCCGCAAGCGTTCCCGGGCCGGCATGTAGGGTAAGGGCTCAATGACATCGCGCGCCGTCAGAGAAGGGAGAGATGGTATGGCCGAAGACACCACGTACGACCTCATTGCCGCCACCGGTTGTCCCACGGGCATCGCCCACACCTACATGGCAAAGGAGGCGCTCGAGAAGGCCGCCGCAGCCAAGGGCCTCACCATCAGGGTCGAGACCCACGGGCAGGTGGGCATCGAGAACGAGGTGACCCCTGCGCAGATCAAGGCTGCCAAGGCCATCATCGTTGCTGCCGACAAGGACGTACAGGCCGAGCGCTTCGCGGGAAAGCCCATGGTGAGCGTAGGCGTGACCGCAGCCATCAAGGACCCCAAGGGCCTCATCGACAAGGCTTTGGCAGCAAAGCCCCAGGGCGCGCCCACCGAGCTCGCCGAGGAGACCGAGCGGGCCTCTGCCGGCAGCCCCTCCGAGGAGAAGGAGTCCGTGAACCACATCGTCTATAGGCATCTGATGAACGGCGTCAGCCATATGCTCGTCTTCGTGGTTGCCGGCGGCGTTCTCACGGCCGTCTCGTTCCTCTGGGGCATCACGTCCTTCGACTCCACTGCGGCGGACTACAACTCGTTCGCCGCCATGCTCAAGATCATCGGCGGCATTGCCATGAACCTCATGGTGCCCGTGCTCGCGGCCTACATCGCCGAGTCAATCGGCAAGCGGCCGGCGCTGGTGCCCGGTTTTGTCGCCGGCATGATAGCCATCACAGGCTTGCCCGTCTCACCCGATACCGGCCTCATCGACGCCGGTGGCTCGGGCGTGGGCTTTGGCTTCCTCGGCGGCATCGTCGGCGGCTTTGTCGCCGGCTACGTGATCGTTGGCCTGGAGAAGCTGCTCTCGGGCATGCCCAAGAACCTTGACGGCCTCAAGGCCATCTTCCTGTACCCGCTGCTCTCCACCCTTGTTGTTGGCCTCGTCATGCTTGGCATCTCCGGCCCCATGGCCGCCATCAACACCGGCATGATGAACTTCCTCAAGGGCCTCGAGGCCTCCGGCCCCATTGTCCTTGGGCTTGCCATTGGGTGCATGTGCGCCTTCGACATGGGCGGCCCCGTCAACAAGGCGGCCTACGTCACCGGCACCGCGCTTCTCACCGAGGCCCTCACCGCCGGCGTTGGCACCGAGACCTACAGCTTTGGCACCAACTTCATGGCTGCGGTCTCCGCCGCCTGCATCGTCCCGCCGCTGATCACCGCCTTTGCCGTCATCGTGGGTAAGAGGTACTTCTCCAAGGAGGACCACGACGCCGGCATCGTCAACATCGTCCTGGGCTGCACCCACATCACCGAGGGCGCCATCCCGTTCATGACCAAGAACATCTGGCCCGTGATGCCCATCATGATGGGCGGTTCCTCGATCGCGGCGATCCTCACCATCATGTTTGGCGTCCACGACCCGGCACCCCACGGCGGCTTCCTGGTCCTTCCCGTCGTCGACGGCTGGCCCCTGTGGCTTGCTGCCATCTTTGCCGGCGTCCTCGTTGGCGGTATCCTTTACGTCATCTTCAAGCGCAACGAATACCATAAGAACGGTGACAAGGTCGTGGAGTAAGGAGATCACATGAGTGAGTTCGTCCCGTCATCCCATGTCTACGTGGACAATCCCGCAACCACGGTGGACGAGGCGCTGAGGTTCCTCTCCCAGACGGCCGTCTCCTGTGGTGTTGCCCAGGACGCCGACAAGGTCCTCGAGGCCTTCAAGGCGCGCGAAGCCGAGGGGACAACGGGGATGGTGGGCGGATTCGCCGTCCCGCACGCCAAGGCTGCCGAGGTGAGCGCGCCAGTCACCATCGTCGCGAAGTTCTCCGGCGAGGTCGAGTGGGCAACCATGGACTCCAAGCCCGTCCGCTGCGCCATCGCCCTGCTCATCCCCGATGACGGGACCCAGACGGAGCAGCTGCGCTCGCTCTCCAAGGTGGCGGTCCTTCTCATGGACAAGGATTTCCGCGAGAAGGTGCTTGCCTCCTCAGAGCCGCAGGAGATCGCAGGCCTCATCAACAGCGGGCTGGAGGGCTAGCTGGCCGGATTGCCGGTCGAAGGCTTGCTCCGGGGACCTGTCGGCTGCGCGTCGGGTCCCCTTCTGTGTCTTGCCGTCGCCGGGCGCAGGTGCATGCAGCGAGAAGGAGCAAGGGGAAGTTTCCATGATCTATACGCTCACCACCAACCCCGCCATCGACATGAACATCACCTCGGACACCATTTCGACCGAGCATGTCAACAGGACGCGCGACGCGGTCTACACGCCCAATGGCAAGGGCCTGAACGTCTCGTTCACGCTTAAGCACTACGGCATCGATTCCACGATCCTGGGCTTCTTTGGTGGCTTCTCGGGCGACTACATCGCCCGTGAGGCGGCGAGGGTCTGCCCGGTGAGGCCCATCCGGATTGACGGCATCACGCGCGTGAACGTGTTTCTCACCACGCCGGAGGGGGAGTACAAGTTCCCCAACGCCGGGGCCAGGGTCAACCGGGCCAAGCAGGAGGAGATGCTCGAGCTTATCCGTGGCCTGGACGACCTTGAGTGCCTTGTCGTCTCGGGGAGTCTGCCTGCGGGCATCGACCCCGCGTACTACGACGAGCTCATCGATGCGGCGCACGAGAAGGGCGCCGAGTTCGTGCTGGACATCTCACACGCGCATCTGCGCGAGCTGGTCGAGAGGCAGCCCCTGCTCATCAAGCCCAACGACGAGGAGGTCGCGGCCATCTTTGGCGTGGACGTGAAGAGCGAGGGAGACGTCGTCTCCGCCTTGCACGCCATCCATGATGCCGGCGCCAAGAACATCCTCCTCACGCTTGGCCGAGAGGGCGCGTACTTCTTCGACGGCGAGCGCGTCTGGCATGCCAACGCCGCAAAGGTCGACGTGCTCTCCACGGCATGCGCCGGCGACGCCACGCTCGCGAGCTTCCTCTCGCTGTGGCTGACAGACCGCACGCAGGTGGAGCCGGCGCTCACGCGCGCCATGGCGACGGGCGCCAACGTGGCCATGAGCGCGGGCCTGGGCGACTTTGCCCTTGTCGACCAGCTTGCGCAGTCTATCCGCGTGGAGGTGGTGGGGTAGGGCTATGAACTCGTCCAAGAATCCCAAGATGCTTGCCGCAGAGTGGCAGCGATACATACTCGAGGCGATCCAGAAGACCGGAAGCGTCTCGGTCGCCCAGATCTGCGAGCACTGCGGGGTCTCCTCGGTGACCGCCCGGACCGACCTTGACGCCATGGAGCGCGAGGGGCAGCTCAAGCGCACCCATGGGGGAGCCGTGCCCGTGACGCAGCTCGTCATTCCGGCGGTCCCGCAGCGCGTACACAAGAACGCCTGCGCCAAGCAGGCCATAGGGCGCAAGGCAGCGGAGCTTGTCGAGGACGGGGAGACGATCATCGTAGGATCGGGCAGCACGACGCCTGCCTTTCTCCACTGCTTGGGCAAGAAGCGCGGCATCACGATCATCACCAACGACATCAACGGCCTCATCTATACCGAGCGTTTCCTCCCGCAGGCAATACCCGCTTGCACAGGAGGCATCCTGGGACGGGAGTACCGCCACTTCGCCGGCACGGGCGGCGGGGGTCGCGTGGTTCTCGCGTAGTGCCGGCGCTTGCCCCGTGCGCTTGACGTCCCCAGGAAGGGGTAGGGTACGGGCATGGCCCATTCGAGGGGAGACGCCGTGCGGGATGCTGGGAGGAGGTCGGCGTCGCCGGGGGCGCACATGACGCGCAAGAAGGTCTTCTTCGCGCTTGCCGTGGCGTCCATGGCCGCCGTGACGGTCATGGGATTCATTCTCGAGAACAGCGTGAGCCCTGTGGTCACGAGGCTCTTCGGCACGCCCGTGGACAAGCCGTCCGAAGCTGCCGTTGCGGCGACCGACGATGTCGCGCGCCAGCTTGCCAGCGAGGTCGAGGCCCAGGGCGTTGTCCTTCTCGCCAACGACGGCACGCTGCCGCTTTCGGCTGGCGTCACGGGGGTCAACGTCTTTGGGTGGGCCTCCGTCGACTGGCTGGGCGGCGGCTCCGGCTCCGGCTGCGTGACCTCGGTTGAGACGGACCTCATCTCGGCGCTTAACGATGCGGGTATCGAGACAAACACCGAGCTTACAGCCATGTACCAGGACTTCCGTGCTGCCGGGAAGCGCCCCAAGACCCTCTCGAGCAGGCCCGAGGAGTCGAGCGTGCTCTACGAGCCCTCGATCGAGGACCGCACGTGCTATACCGAGGAGCTGCTACGGGATGCGCAGGCCTTCTCGGACACCGCCATCGTGGTTCTGCAGCGCTATGCGGGCGAGAGCAACGACATGCCGCTCGTGCAGCGCAAGGTGTCCAAGAGGAACGGCCCGGTGGTTGCGGATGCACGCAGGACCTCGCTTGACCTTTCGACCGAGGAGGAGGCGCTTCTCGCCTACGTGGGCGCCACGTACGAGAGCGTCATTGTGGTGGTGAACTCGGCAAACGCCATGGCGCTGGGGGCGCTGGAGTCCACGCCCGGCATTGACGCCGTGCTGCTGGTGGGCTACGCGGGCCAGTACGGTGCCGAGGCGCTGCCCAAGATACTCTGGGGCGAGGTGTGTCCCTCCGGACGCACGGCGGACACCTATGCGTATGACCTCTCGACCGCGCCCTCCTATGCAAGTGCCAGCGAGCATGTGGGCGCGTATGCCTCGGCCGACGGCCTCTACCCGGCGGACGGGACCAAGAACAGCAACCTTGCATCGCCCGAGGACTACGGCCAGGTCTCGTACGTGGACTACTCCGAGGGTGTCTACGTGGGCTACAAGTGGTACGAGACGGCGGACGCGGAGGGCTTCTGGAGCGGGGTCTCCAACGGGCACGGTGCGGGCTACGGGGGCGTGGTGCAGTACCCGTTTGGCTACGGGCTCTCGTACACGACGTTTGGCTGGGAGGTGGTCGACGCGCCGGCGCCCGGCTCCGAGCTGGGCGATGGTGCTTCGCTCACCGTTCGCGTCACCAACACGGGTGCCGTGGCCGGACGCGACGTGGTCGAGCTCTACTACAGCGCGCCCTACGTGGCGGGCGGCATCGAGAAGAGCTCCGTGGTGCTGGGGGACTACGCCAAGACCGGGCTGCTTGGCCCGGGGGAGTCAGAGGACGTCACGCTCACCGTGGGCGCCCGCGCCATGGCGAGCTACGACTGCTATGACGCAAACGGCAACGGCTTTGCGGGGTGGGAGCTCGATCCCGGAGTCTACACGCTCACGCTACGCCGCGACGCCCATACCGTGGACGATGCCGCCGGCGCGACGATCCCGCTCGCGCTTTCCGAGGGCCGGCGCTATCCCACGGACGAGAAGACCGCCGCCGCGGTCACCAACCGCTTTACCGGTGCGTCCGCCGCAGACGGTGTGAGCGTAGATGGGCTTGAAACCGGCCAGGACATCACGTATCTCTCGCGCGCGGACTTTGCGGGGACCTATCCCGCCGTGGCCTCGACGCGCGTGATGCCTGCGGCCGTCGCCGCGCTCAGCCTGTACACGGACGAGGAGCGTGCTGCCGACGACGCCCGGGAGGCGCCGATGCCCGTCACCGGGGCGCGCAACGGCCTGGCCATCGAGAGCAACGGCGTCATCACGGGCCTGGGACGCAGGCTGGGCGCCAACTACGACGACCCTCAGTGGGATGCCCTGCTCGACCAGCCCACGGTTGCCGAGATGGAGCAGCTGGTCACCAACGCCTACTCCGGCGCGTCGGCGCTCGCCTCGGTGGGGAGGGACTCCGAGACCCGCGAGCTCGATGGGCCGGCGCAGGTCGAGGGCTTCGTGCCCACAAACCCGGGGACGGGCTTTCCCTGCGCCGTCGTGCTTGCGCAGACGTGGAACCGCGAGCTTGCCCGGCAGGTGGGGCTCGCCTGCGGAAAGCAGGCGGCGCAGCGGGGTCTTTCGGGCTGGTATGCTCCGTGCGCAAACCTCCACCGCACCCCCTTTGGCGGCCGCAACTACGAGTACTACTCCGAGGACTCGCTGCTTGTAGGGCAGACTTGCGGCAACGTGGTGGCGGGCGCCCGCGACGCGGGCGTGTACTGCTACGTCAAGCACCTCGCGCTCAACGACGGTGAGGCGTACGTCTACCGCGACGGCGTATACACTTGGCTTTCCGAGCAGGCGCTTCGCGAGGTCTACCTCGAGCCCTTCCGCACCGTGGTTGAGGACTACGGCGGGACGGCGCTCATGAGCTCCTACAACCGCGTCGGCGCGGTGTGGGCCGGTGGCTCTAAGGCCCTGCTCGCGGGCGTGCTCCGCGGTGAGTGGGGCTTCAACGGCGCGGTGGTGACGGACTTCTCTGACCACGTTGCCTATATGAACGGTGACCAGATGCTGCGGCATGGCGGGGACCTCTGGATGCAGATATCCGGCGGGTCCCTCACGTCACGCCCAGGCTCAGCCAGCTATGCGAGCGAGCTGCGCCGAGCGACGAAGGACTTCCTCTACGCATACCTCGATGCCCGCGTGGCGAACGAGCGCTATGTGGACGCCACGGGCGACGTCTCTGCGGCGCGGCCGAGGAGCTCGGCCATCACGACGCCCGGCGCGACCCTCCTTGCCGCGCTGCGCGTGGCCTCGGCCGTGCTTGTGGGCCTTGCGGCCTGGCGGCTTGTGGTTGGCGTCCGGAGGCGGCGCGCCGCGAAGGCGTAGGCGCTGGGCCTGCGGGCCCGGGCGGGCCGTCTCAGGGGAAGTGCCCGAGCGCGTGACGGTTGGCAGCAGGTTTTGTTGCATGCCTTATATGGCATACAAACAGAAGCAATTTGCTGGCCTGCGGTTTAACAATCTTTGAATTGCTTTATACTTGGGGGGTCCCCGAAAAACCGCTGCCCAACCGTCAAATTGTGCCAAGTGGGTACCGGGCACGGCACATCTGGGGCCAGAGACGGCCTAGAAAACAACAGGCGGCCCGGGCGGCATCGCCACCCGGGCCGCCTGTCGCCCTGCGTGCGGGCTTACGCCTTGTTGGTGGAACCCAGGTTGTCCATGTGGCTCGCGACGACGGCGACGATCTCCTCGATGCCGGGCTTCGCGGGCTTCTTGGGGTCGAAGTTCTCCGGGTTCTCGGCCATGTACCCCATGAAGCCGCGCATGAAGGCCTGGCGCAGCTCGGTGGCGTAGTTCACCTTGCAGATGCCGTTGCGGATGGCCTCGGCCACCTGGTCGTCGGGCACGCCGGAGGTGCCGTGGAGCACGAGCGGCACGTCCACGCGGGCACGGATCTCCTTGAGGACGCCCTGCTCGATGTGGGGAGTGCCCTTGTAGACGCCGTGCGCGGTGCCCACGCCGACGGCGAGCGAGCTGCACTTGGTGCGGTTGACAAACTCCTCGGCCTCGTCGGGGTCGGTGTAGGGGCTCTCGCCCTCGACCGCCGGGCCGTCGTCCTCCTTGCCGCCGACCTTGCCAAGCTCGGCCTCCACGGGCACGCCCATCGCGATGGCGACCTTGGTTACGCTCTCGGTGAGGGCCATGTTGTCCTCGAAGGGCACGTGGGAGCCGTCGATCATGACGGAGGTGTAGCCGGTGCGCAGCGCCTGCATGCAGCGGTCGAAGCCGTCGCCGTGGTCGAGGTGCAGGGCCACGGGGACGCTTGCCTGCTCGGCCGCCGCGCGCACCATGGCGGCGAGGAAGCCCATGCCGGCGTACTTGATGGTGCCCGGGGTGGTCTGCATGATGACGGGGGAGCGCCTGTCCTCGGCTGCCTTGATGACGGCCATCACGAACTCGAGGTTCTCCACGTTGAACGCACCCACGGCATAGTGGCCGGCCTGGGCGTCGAGCAGCATTTCCTTGGTTGTGACGAGCATCGCACTCTCCCTTCACGTGCCCACGACCAGCGTCGCGGGCCTTCCATATCGGCACCACGATTGTATCCTGCCTGTTCGGGGGACGTGGCCCCGCGTGGGGGTCGTCGGTGGGTGGCAACGAAAAGCGAGCGCAAGCCGCCGGCGCCTGCCGCCGTCCGGTGGGGCGGCCCGAGTCTTTTTGAAACGAAGAAAGACAAGAGATTTGCTTGTGGTATCTTTCCTTTTGGCAAAGACAAGGAAACACAATTTGCACACACGTGAGGTCTGGGGGTGCCGCCGGGCGTCGTTTCCGGCCAATGGCAAGGGCGCGGGCGAGGAGGGCCACATGACCGAGTTTGCGGAGGAGAGGCGCGCGGCGATCCTCTCCATGCTAGAGAGAAACTCCTCGGTGCAGGTGGCGGAGGTGGCAGAGGCCCTGGGCGTGTCCCGTGTCACCGCGCGCGCAGACCTCGACGCCCTTGCGCGCGACGGCAAGCTGCGCCGCACGCATGGGGGCGCGGTCTCGCTCTCGCGCACGCTCACGGTGTCGATACAGGACCTTCGCATGAACGTGAACGTCGAGGCAAAGCGCGCCATCGCGCGCGCCTCCGCGACGCTTGTGGAGCCGGGCCAGGCCGTGCTCGTGGACACGGGGACCACGGGCCTCGAGCTGGTGCGCGCCCTCGGCGGACGCGGGAAGGTGACCATCGTGACGGCGGACCTTACCATCGCCGACTACGTCGATCGCTCGATGCCCTCTGCCGAGGTGGTGCTTCTGGGGGGCGCGCTTCGGAAGGGGCACCGCTACACCTCGGGGGCCGTGGCGGTCTCGGCGCTCTCTGCGCTGCGGCCCGACGTGGCCTTCGTGTGCCCCACGGCCTTCGCGCCCGGTCGCGGCTTCATGACCGGCTACGAGGGCATGGCCGAGCTCAAGCGGGCGTTTCTCGCGTGTGCGGGCACGACCTGCGTGCTCATGGACGCGAGCAAGGTGGGCGCGCGGGGCCTCTTCTTCTTTGGCGACGTGGGAGACGCCGACGTCATCGTGATGGAGAAGGACCCCGAGGGCGCCGTCGCCGGATGCCTCGAGGACGTCCCCACCAGGCTGATAATTGCGGGGGAGTAGGGGGCGGCAGGCGGGGGCGGCTTACGCCACGCGCTCCACGCGGGTGCCGTCCATGAGCCTGCGGGCGACTTCCATGTCAAAGTGGCCAGTCGAGGCAGACAGGCAGTTGGCGCTCGCGCACGCCATCGCGTAACGTAGCTGCTCGTCGGGTCCCATCCCGCGTGCCATGGCAACCGCGAAGGCGCCGACCATGGTGTCGCCGGCCCCGACGGGGTTGACGACCTCGATTTTTGGGGCGACGCCGCGGAAGGTTCCCCCGGCGCATGCCATTACGGCGCCGTCTCCGCCAAGGGAGACCACCACCTGCTCGACGCCGCGCCCGTGAAGCTCGCGGGCGGCCTCTATCACCTCGTCAACCGAGGAGACCCTGCGGCCCAGGATCTGGCCGATCTCGTCGGTGTTTGGCTTCACCATGGTGGGGAGCGCGTCGATGCTCCTCGCAAGCGTGTCGCCGGAGGTGTCGAGGATGCACGGCTTGCCCAGCGAGCGAACCAGCTTGATGAGACGCACGTACGTGTCGGCAGGCAGGCCCTTCGGGAAGCTGCCGCTCATGGTCACCACGTCCGCGCGCGCGACGAGCGAGGAGAGCCGCCCCTCGAGGGTGCCAAGCTCCGCCGCCGCAACCTCGCGACCGGGCTCCAGGAACTCGGTGGAGAGTCCGTCAGGCTCGAGCACGTTCACGCAGCAGCGCGTCTCGGTTGCCGCTTCGACAAAGTCGTGGGGGATGCCGTCGCGGTCGAGCAGCTCGCAGAGCAGCCGTCCGTTGTTTCCGCCAACGAAGCCGGTCGCAAGCACCTCCTCGCCGCACGTGGCGACGGAGCGGGATGCGTTGAGGCCCTTCCCTCCGGCGTTGTCGATGCACTCGGCAACGCGCATGACGGTGCCGCGCTCGAGGGTGGAGGAGATGCGATATGCCTTGTCGATGGAGGTGTTGAGCGTAACGGTGAGAATCATGGGCTTTCTCCTTGCAGCTCTGGGGTGCTGATTAGATACCAGTTTCTGAAAGAATGGGACTGGCGCACGAGTGCTTTCCGTTGGCAACACTCACCAGATATACCAGAACTTTGACGCATATATGCGAGAGATTATCTGCCAAGATGGGCAGGTACTAAAAAATTGGTACCATTACCTGCAAAAAACGCACCGTGACCGACATGGATTCTCCCGTAAGCGGCATGCATGGAGAAAAAAGCAAAATTTCTCTGGACTAAAGACAGAGGTCTTGTAAAGTGGCTTCAGTTACAATGTGGTAGTAACCAGCAACCGAGAAGCACGACAGGCGCGGCAAAGAGGTTCCTTATTGGAGGCAAAGGTCTTCTGGCCCGAGGGGGCGCGATGAAGACCCCGTCAAAGGAGGGTACGCATGGTTGGATTTGTGCTCACGGGTCACGGAGACTTCTCCGTTGGTCTCGAAAGCTCCGTCAGGATGATCGCCGGCCCGCAGGACGAGTTCGACATCGTCCCATTCCACGAGGACGAGGCTGGCGAGTTCGCCCAGAAGCTGGCAGATGCCATCGCGGCGTCCGCCAAGCGCAACGACGGCGTGATCGTCTTCTGCGACCTCATGGGTGGCACCCCGTTCAACCAGGCCATGATGAACACCCAGGCCGTCTCCGGCGTCGAGGTCGTTGCGGGCACCAACCTGCCCATGCTCCTCGAGGCCCTCACCACCCGCACGCCCGAGTCCACTACGCAGGAGCTTGTCGACTGCTCGGTCGAGGCGGGCAGGCAGGGCGTCGTTCACAAGGTCCTCACCATCGACGCCGATTCCGACGACGAGGATCTGTAGCGGCCTTCTAGCAGAGCGCGCTCGCGCCTTTTCAGGACGGTGAGGGAATGGCTTCCATCTCGCGAAAGCAGTCGCTCTACAGACAGCTCGTCGACCTCCTCCACGAGAAGATCGAGAGCGAGATGGGCCCCGGCGACATGCTTCCCTCCGAGCGAGAGCTCTGCGAGATGTACGGCCTCTCGCGCACGACCGTGCGGCTGGCTCTCGCGGAGCTCGAGCGCCAGGGGCTTGTGACCCGGCAGCACGGCCGTGGCACCTTTGTGTCAAATTCCGTGCGCGAGGCCACAAACCTCATGGGCGCCTACAGCTTCACCGAGCAGATGAAGGGCATGGGGAGGGTCCCCACCACGGTGGTGCTCGAGTTCAACACCAGGGATGCGCCAAAGCACATAGCGGCCTGCCTGGGGCTGCGAGCCGGGGACCCCGTCATCCGCATGAAGCGCCTACGCATAGCTGACGACGTCCCCATGATGGTCGAGCGCACCTATCTGCCGGCGTCCGAGTTCCCCGGCCTCTCCCGGGAAGACGTCGAGGGACAGCCCCTCTACGACATCGTGGAGAAGGTCTACCACGAGACCATCCGCGTGGCCAAGGAGGAGTTCTGCGCGAGCGTCGCCCGCAAGGATGACGCGGAGCTCCTCGGCATAGGAGAGGCGGCGCCCGTGCTCAAGCTCTACCGCACCACCTACAACATGAAGAACGTGGCCATCGAGTACACCAGGAGCGCCGCTCGAGCCGACCAGTTCAGGTACAAGATCTCACACTATCGAGCCTAGGAAAGGCCCCCGAGAGGAGAAGGACATGTTCGAGATGGACGAGGCAACGCTCACGTCGATGGGCGCCCAGATCACCGCCAGGGAGATCGTGCAGCAGCCGGACCTGTGGGAGGACACACTCAAGATATACGAGGACAACCTCGAGGCGATCAAGGGCTTCCTCGCCAGGGCCCGCGCGCTTGGCGGCGCCCGCCGCACTCGCGTGATCTTCTGCGGCGCCGGCACCTCGGCGTACGTGAGCGATACGCTCGTGCCGTACCTGCGCCGCGCTGGCGACAACGAGGCCTTCGGGTTTGCGCCCGTCGCCACCACCGACGTCGTCTGCGCCCCCCTCGACTACGTGCGTCCAGAGGACCCCACCGTCATGGTGTCGTTTGCGCGCAGCGGCAACAGCCCCGAGAGCATCGCCGCCTGCGAGCGCGTGGGGCAGGTTGCCAAGGACCTCCTCTACCTCAACGTGACCTGCGCCCCCGAGGGCAGGCTCGCCCAGGAGTCCAAGGACGACGAGCGCGCCCTCACGCTGCTCATCCCCCGCGCGAACGACAAGGGCTTTGCCATGACGGGAAGCTACTCCTGCATGCTGCTGCTCTCGGCCCTCATCTTTGACCAGGCCCCGCTTGAGGACAAGCGCGCCTGGGTCGCCGCTGCCGCCAAGATGGGCCGCGAGGTCGTTGCCCGCGAGCCTGAGATCAAGTCCTGGCTCGACCGCGACTTCGACCGCGTGACCTACCTTGGCTCCGCGTCCCTCTCTGGCCTGGCCCGCGAGTCTCAGCTCAAGATCCTGGAGCTCTGCGCCGGTCGCATTGCCACCTCGTTCGACTCCTCGATGGGCTATCGCCACGGACCCAAGTCCTTCGTCGACCCCAAGACCCTCGTGTTTGACTTCGTGAGCAACGATCCCTACACGCGCCAGTACGACCTGGACATCTTGAACGAGATCGGCGGCGACGAGATCGCGCGCGCCACCGTGGGCATCCAGCAGCGCACGGGCAGCGACTTCGAGGGCGAGAGCTTCTCCTTCGAAGGCGACGGGCTTCTCCCCGAGGCCTACCTCGCGCTGCCCTTCGTGATGTTCGCGCAGACCGTTGCCATCAACGCCTCCGTCAAGGTTGGCAACACCCCCGACACCCCGTCGCCCTCTGGCACCGTGAACCGCGTCGTCAAGGGTGTGACCATCCATCCGTTTAGCCTGTAGCCTTGCCTCGGCGCGGGGGCCGTGGGTATACCATGGTCAACCCATCCGCACCGAACTCATTCCACACCGAGGGCTTTGCCCTGGAAGGAGAGATTATGGCCACGTATGCGGTCCATGCCGCCCACTTCGTTCTCCCCGGCAGGCTTACCGGAGAGGGCTACCTCACCATCACGGAAGGCCGCTTTGGGGCCTTCTCGACCGAGAGGCCGGATTGCGAGATCGTCGACCACGCGGGCGCCTATGTGGGCGCCGGGCTGGTCGACACCCACATCCACGGCTTCCACAACCACGCGACCACCGACATCGACCCGGCCGGCATCAACGAGGCCGAGAACATCGGCAACCAGTGCGAGGCCATCGCGGACGCGCTGGACGAGCGCGACGAGGGCTTCCCGGGCGCCCGTATCCCCGGCATCTACCTTGAGGGGCCCTTCTTCACCGAGAAGCACAAGGGCGCGCAGAACCCCAAGTACCTCGTGCCCCCCTCGTACGACGTCTTCGCCGAGTGGCAGCGTAGGGCGCGCGGCCTCATCCGCAAGAGCGCGCTTGCGCCCGAGTACCCCGAGGCGCCCGAGTACATCTCGCGCCTCGCAGCCGAGGGTGTGGTGACCGCGCTTGGCCACACCGATGCCACCTACGACGAGAGCGTCGCCGCCGTGGATGCCGGCGCCACCGTGTTCGTACACACCTACAATGGCATGCGCGGGCTGCACCAGCGCGAGCCGGGCGTGCTTGGCTGCGCCATGACCACGGATGAGACCTACGCGGAGCTCATCTGCGACGGCCATCACGTGCAGCCCGGCGCGTGCGCGGCGCTTGTGCGCGCCAAGGGCTGGGAGCACGTGGTTCTCATCACGGACTGCCTGGCCTGCGGCGGCATGCCCGAGGGCAACTACATGAGCGGCGGCCTGCCCGTCGTCATGAAGGATGACCTCTGCTACCTGCGCAACGAGGACGGCACCACGGGCTCCATCGCGGGCTCTGTGCTCACGCTGGCCAAGGGCGTGAAGAACATGGTCGACTGGGGCATCGTGGCACCCGAGCAAGCCATTCGCATGGGCAGCGAGGTTGCGGCGCGCTCGGCGGGCGTGGATGACGTCTGCGGCAGCATGCTGCCCGGCCGCCACGCGGACTTCAACGTCTACGCTGCCGACATGACGCTTGCGGCCACCTACGTTGGCGGCAAGCTGGTGGCGCGGGCGTAGGGGCGGGCAGGCTGGCGCCGGACGGGTCGTTTTGCTCGCCCGGCGCCGATGGTCCCGCGCCCATGCCGCCGGTGGCCCCCGCACTTGACGGCATCGCCGGCTCGGGACGGGCGTCAAGCGCCAGATGGACGGCCCCTGACACACTTGGTGCCAGGGGCCGCATTACGGTACGTGCCGTCTTCGCCGCTACTACATCTGCGCGCCCGTCTCGATGAGGCGCTGGCTTACGCGCGCCAGCACCTCAATGTAGTAGGCGTCATCTGCGGCGCTGAGCGTGCTTCTGTCAACGGCTTTCATGCGCTTGGCCCAGTCGGCCTCCTGCTTCGCGAGGTCGGTGTAGTCAGCGAGCATGCTTGCCTGGTCGGCGGTGCTTGCGCTGCTGTAGGTGGCCATGAAGTCGCAGTACTTGTCTATGAGCTTCTCGTAGGAGTCCAACATCTCCTTGAACTCCGGGGTCACGGGTGACGCATCGGACGCTGTCGAGGAGTCCGTCGAGGCGGAGCTGGAACCGGAATTGGAGCTAGTGGAGGCGCCGCTGCCATCAGCATCGGACGTTGTCGAGGAGTCCGTCGGGGTGGAGTTGGAGCTAGTGGAGGCGCCGTCGCCATCAGAGCTTGCCTCGGCGGCCTCAACTCTCACAGAGACGACGTTGGCACCCCTGTAGTTGATGTGCAGCTTGGCGCCGTCCGCGTTGCTGGCCGTGTAGGAGGTGTTGCCGCTGCTGTAGTCCACGTTAAAGCCGGCTTCCTTGCACTGCGCGGCATATGCCGAGAAGGCGTCCTTGTCCATGTCCCCAACGTTCACCTGGTAGACCTTGGAAGAGTCGTTGACAATCGATCCCTGCGTGGACGGGGGAGCGGGAACCAGCGAACCCGGACCGCTCGTAGGCCAGGTGATGCTACTCATCTGGCCCAGAACGTCGAGTTTGACCGAGAGTTCCTTGTTGCCCTCGTAGTAAGTAAGCGAAAGCTCATAGCCTTCCTCGTTGAACGCAGTATACTTGTTATGTCTTGGATTCGCCTCTACCGTGAAGCCTTTCTCCTTGCAGGCGTCCACATAGCTTGAATAGTCACTGCTTGAGCACTCGGCGAGCGTTGCGGAGAACGCATCATCGGAATTGATGTAGACCCTGCCCTTGCTCGTGCTTGGTTTGGGAAGCATCGTTGCAAGCCCGCTTGTGGGCCAGTCAAGCTCTGAGTCCTTGGCATCGCTCGATTCGCCCTTGCATGTTGAGACCATGAAGATCGCAACAAGCGCGACAAGCGCGACAATCACAATAAGGATGATCTTGCTCTTGCCGCCCTTCTTGCTCTGGGGCGCCTCTCCGCCGGACGATGCCCCAGAGTCTCCTGTGCCATTGGCCCTCTTCCATTTCATGGATGCGCCTTCCTCGTACCTGAACTTGGGTTTATTTGATTGCGTTCCTGCTGGAGTAATTCTAGGAAGGGGTATGCGCCATTACCTCAGTTGCCAACTGAATTCCAACGCCGGTTTCAGCTGGCAACCGAGAAAGACCCGAGGCGCTCCCAAGGCGGGGCTTGTCGGTACCTCGGCACGTGTAGAGGCAGACGCCCGTCGTCTGACCTGCCGAGACGTGCCGGTCCAATCCCGGATGGTCGTCTCGCCGCCACCCATGGCAACCTCAGGCGGGCGGGCGGTTTGGACAACGCCGCCAGCGCATTTGGCGAGAAGCGCGATGAGCCGGCCAGCCCGCGCTCTGGTACACTCGTGGCACTGGAAGGTGCCCGGCGGGCGCTCCGCCCGATGCCGGGCGGGGCTGCGGGCGCGCGGGGAGGGGGCGGTTCGCGGTGGTGAGCGCGCGCAAGGCGGTCGCGGCGGCGCTCTGCCTCTCGCTGGCCCTCGCGCCCGGGTGCGCCG
>SFGZ01000028.1 GCA_004557505.1 Coriobacteriaceae bacterium
GGGGGATGCGAAAAATTCGTCCGAACGCCCAAAACGAAGGGGGCCGCGCTAGCGGCCCCCTTCGTTCACCCGGATGTCGGCACGGGTCAGGTCTCGGACGGCGTGTCGGGCGCTTTGAGCTTGCGCCATTCGGGCACACCGTTGGAGCAGTTCCACGGGAGGAACTGGTCGATGTGCGGGCCGTACGAGAGCTCGGCCAGGTCCCAGTCGGCGTAGGCCTTGTTGAAGTCCTTCCCGGCCCCGGTGTCGAGGTCGTGCTGAGCCCTGGCCTCAATCCAATGCGCGTACTGGTAGTGCGCAAAGCGGTCGAGCCATGCGAGCGGATCGGCCACGCCGCAACGCTTCGCCGTCTCGAAGACGGAGAAGATCTTGCAGATGACGTCCATGCTCTTCGCCGACTGCATGTGCGGACTGCCGTTCCGGGCAAGGGCCACGGTCCGGATCTGTCGTTCCACCTCGTTCGTCGAGAGCGGGATGTTCGGGTCTTCGAGGAAGGTCCAGAAGTCGGCGCGATTGTTCAGGTAGTAGACGACGAAGGCGCCGGTCGCATTCTTGCCCTGGGCGTTGACCCAGACCTGTCCTTCCGCGGAGCCGTCGGCTTGTTTGCCGTTCCGCTTCGCATACGTCGGCTGCAGGTACTGCATCACCATCTTGTCGAGATCCTGCATCAGCGTCCGGCTATGCTCATTGCGGACGCGTGCGAGCTCTCTCAGATGTTCTTCATCTGAAAGTCCAAGTGACTTCGAACGGCGCATCGTTTTGGCGTCCAACTCAAAGATGCGCCGGATCACTTCCAACGAGGCCAAGAGGCACATCTTCGGGTCCGAGTTCTCCAGGCGCGTCACGAAGCTTTGCTTCATCTCCCCGAGTGTCTTGCTGTTGCGAGCCTTCTCCCACGAGCTGAAGCCGAGCGCTTCGCACAGGTACCGCCGGAGGTGGGCGAGACAGAGCGACCGCGACCAATTTCCTTCGCGCTTTCTGATGCCAAAATTGCACATGGAGAGGATCCAGTTCTGCGACTTCGGGTCCTCCGTCGCCTTGCAGACGCCGCGCCCCTGAATCTCAAGAACGTTCCAGGTCGTCTCGTCGCAGCCGACATAGGCCGAGTTGCCGAGAACGCCGCACATGCGCTCGATCAGCGGATCGAGAACGTAGTCGCTGAAGTGCTGAAGGTTCTTGAGGATGGTCTCGTTGCCGAAGCAGCAGGCCTCTGCGAACATCCGCTCGGATCGCGTCAGCGAGAGCCCGTGGTAGAGGGTCCAAGCCATGTTCACGATCAGGCGCATGCCCACGCTGCTGCGAGGCGTGACGCCGACGCAGCTGTCCGCATGGAGGTTGCTGTAGACCTTCCCGTGCTCGTCCACGTAAAGTGCGATCTCCTGTCGAAAACGGCCCATGAAGTCGTTCAACAAGGCCACCATCTCGTGGACGTCGATGGTTCGACGGCCGAGCAGTTCGACGATTTTGGGGAGCCAAGCATACCGACGGGGATCTTCGAGGATCTCCTCGAGCGGGAGCTCGCTCTTGTTGAACTTGCGGCCGGTAGGTCTGTACTTCTTCGGTACTTCCGGAGTGCCCTCGGTCGCCACCGGTTCGGTCAGCGTATTCCCGACCTCGCTCTTGAGTGACGAAGGCGCTGCGGCAACCGCGACGGCTTCAGCCTCGGCCTCGGCATGGGGTTCCGTCCCGGCCGGCGTCTCTGAGGCGGCGGCTTCGGGAACCGTTTCCCTCTGCTCGGGCTGCTCCTCTGGGAACACCGCAGCGGCGACGTGTTCGAACGTTGCGCGGAGCAACTCGGCCAAGGGGCCTTCGGCCTCAGCGGCCGCGTCGCGCAGGAGGTCCCTCAAGACGAACCATTTTTCCTTGGTGTTTCGAAGCTCCTCGAACTTGGTCTCGTATTTTTGGAGGATTTGGTTGAGTTCCTTCATCCTCTTCTTCGAAACCTTCTGCGATTCGTTGCCGGCGCAGAAGTAGGTGACCATCGTGGCGGTGGCCTTGAAGCCCTTGTAGTAGCCGTCGACGATTCTCCGGATCGTGCCTTCGAACTCGGGGTCCTGAGGGTCGAATGCATCGCGGAGCTTCAGATCATCAAAGAAGGACTGGAGGACCGGGAGCACTTCGTTGACAGCGAGTCCCATCTGGGCGAGCTTCACCGTCATTTGACGGTTCTTCTGCTCCAGGTCGTACACCTTGCCCTGAAGGCGCTCCGTTTCCTGAGCCATGAGCTCCTTCTGAACCTGCTTCTCTTCCCGGAGCGTCCTGATCTCCGTACTGGACTTCTCCAACTGCGCATCCTTCTCCGCGAGAAGCTTCAGCAGCTCCTCGTGGCTCAGATTGCTGTACGGGTTGCGGGACATGGGCGCGGGACTCCTCTCAAAAGACGAGGTGAAGTCTACCAAGAAATGCGAAATTCCTCAGGAAAATCAAAATCATAGACCTTCCTGAGAGCCCTCTCAGAGGGCCTCAGAGAGAGGGGGGTGCCCCGGATGAAGTTCAAGTCAAAAATTTCTCCAGCGCCCTGTGAGGCCCCTGTACGGGGCTGAAAAACACCCTCGAAAGGGCCTTCCTTCCGAGGGTATTTTCTAGAAAAATCAAAGGCGTTGCACTCATCCCACGAGGAGTTCAGTACGCCGAATTTGTAGGGTCTCCCCATCCAAATAGGCCGCGAGTTTCTCGTTCGTGAGGGTCATCGCGGCCGGGCCTTCCGCCTCCATGAGAATCTGGGCGAACCGTCCGGCGTTGAGTCTGCGGAGGATGGTAACGGACCCTTTCTCGTCCCGGTAGATCACCTTGCAGAGAGAGCGGCTCTTCGAGACGAAGACCACGACGTCTTCCTTCCTGCCGAGGTCGATGTCGAGGTACACGTCGGCCATGAGCGCGAGTTTGTTGAAGCCCATGCGCAGATCGACGGGCGAGACGACCAGGGTGACTCTGCGGTTTCCGAAGTCCAGCTTCACGACGACCTCCTCATCTGCTCGATCATGTTCGCGGCGAAGCCCTCCGGTTCGCTGCTCATGAACTCAATCACGCTGCCGCACGGGAGAGTGACTCTTACGGGGGTAGGCGCCGCTGCCCTTTCGAATTCCGGTCGCGGACTTCTCGGCCCGGCTTTCACGAGTCCGGCACCGACCTTTGTGGGGAGCCTCGCGACACGGACAGCTCGTTTTTCGCCTTGTTCGGGGTTTGAAGTCGCGGCGTCCCCCTCCAACATGCTCTTCGCGCGTCGGATCCCTTTGTAGAACTCCCAGAGCGAGATCCTGGCGCGAAGGAACTTGGCGGAGTGTTGAGCGTAGAACTTCTTCAAGCTGGGGCAGTTCGATTCTTGGACTGCCTGATAGATCGCCACCCAATCGATTGAACCGGAGCTCTGGGTCGGTAGCTTCTTCACGAGCGCCTCCTGAAGCGGGAACAAAGCCCAAATTCTGCTTCAGGTCGCGAAATTCACCGAGCGGGTCTTAGGACACGTACG
>SFGZ01000029.1 GCA_004557505.1 Coriobacteriaceae bacterium
GCACGCCGGGGAGACCTGCGTCGCCTCCGTCAGCTACGCGGAGGAACCTGTCTGGGCGGACGACTACCTCTACCTCCGGCTCCACGGGGAGTACGAGCGCGGGCTCGAGGGCGCCGCCCGGGACGCCTTCGGCGACCTGCCCGATGGGTCGTGGGTGATGGAGGCCCGGATGCTCGACGAGCAGTATCCCGCCGCGACCCCCGACGCGCAGGGCGGGGCGCGCGAGGTCGCGCCCGACGCCTCCCTCGAGGACGCGGGGACCGTCGTGACCGGGCACCTGTGGATCTGCGTCTCCCCGGAGCACCAGCTCGCGGAGGGGGACTTCGACGCGCGCGCCGGGAGGGTGCGGGACGCCCTCGACGCGCTCGACGTGCATGTCTACTGGGAGGTCTCCCAGATCACCAGGCCGCTCGACGGGGCCGAGTTCACGATGGAGTGGTCACGCTACGCAGAGTACTCGTGGAACTCCACGGGGGTCTTCCGGGGAGACGAGTGACGTGGCGCTGGGGGCGGACGACCTCGCGCGGCTCAGCATGCTCGTGTACCAACCCGGATTCAAGCGCGCCATTGGGAATGATCAGCACCAAAGCCTCGGGGCTATCCTGCGAAAGATGCAAACCGAAGGCGCGACCCACGACGAGTGGACAAGCGACGAGCAGTTCGCGAGCCTTATCGAGGCCCTCTCCTCGAACCCCGAGGTCGCGAGGCTCGAGGTCGTCGACTTCTCCGGGCCAGACGAGCATTTCGGCCAGACCGGCCAGAACCTCACCCTCGTCGACAACGGTCCGGAACGACGGGAGATGTACGTCGTCTTCAGGGGGACCGGGAGTGCCGATGAGTGGAGGGACAACTTCGAGGGCCTCTACTCATATGACACTCCGGCCCAGAAGAATGCGAGCGACTACATCGACAGGATGATGGAAGGGCGAGAGGGCGACTGGCGCGTCGTGGTCTCGGGCCACTCCAAGGGAGGCAACAAGGCCATGTACGCGGCGATCACCAACCCGTGCGTGGACGAGTGCTACTCCTTCGACGGACAGGGCTTCAGCACCCAATTCTTCAACAAGTATGGGAACGAGATAGCGGCAAGGCGCAGCAGGATCCACTCGTACAACTACAAAGGCGACTTCGTGAGCGCGCTGCTGTGCCTGCCCACCAAAGACGTTCACTTCACGGGGTCCTGGCAGGGGTACATGGGACCGGGGGAGCTTCTCAACACCATCCTGCGGGGCGACGGGAGCTTTCTCCCCAAGAACCACGCGCCCGTCTCGCTCTTTGTGGACGGCAGCCTCCAGGCTCTCGGTGCGGCTTCGGAGCCAAGCGACTACTGGCTGACCATCAACGACTTCTCCCTCTGGATCATGGAAAACGTGCCCGAGGGCCGCCAGAGGGACATGGTCTCCTTCATCGCGGGGTGTATCGACGTATCGAGTGCCGCAAGTGCTTGCGGCGGGGATCAGAAGCAGGTGATTGCCGAGTTCGTCGGGGACCATCCCGAGTGGCTGGGGGCCCTGGTCGGGTCCATCATCGCGTACCCGCGTACCGCAGAGCTTGCGACGCAGCTTGTCGGCACGGACGAGGATTTCGACGGTCTCATCGACGTCATCAAAGTCGATGGGGTGCCCGTTGCGGGTGTCGTGAACTTTGTCATATACGTCCTTATCCACCTGATGGGCAACGGTGAGAGCCGCCCTGTCATGCTGCGGCGCCTTCTTTCCATATGCCTAGGGCTTGAGGTTGACGATGAGTGGATTGGGCGCTTTGAGGCCGCCACCGGCTCGACCGAGAGAGACATCGAGAGAGGTGTCCGCGGGACCGAGGCGGTGCGGGTCATGCAGGACGAGCCCAGGGATTGGACTGAGGCCAGGAGGCAGGAGCTTCTCGCCATAGTTGACGCGGTGGGCGCGGAAGCGTGGCGGGACGCCACGAGCTGGGACACGCGCCGCGGGCTCGAGGGCCTCGCGGGTTGGATAAGCGTGGACGGCTACGCCGACAACATGGGAGAGAGCCTTCGCAGGCAGGTGGGCCTAAACGCGACGTTGAGAGAGGGCATCGGCTGCGCATTCGAGGCCGCGTGGGCGCATGATGCGGGGTATGCGTGCGCGATGAGACACATGGCGAGGGAGGTCTCCGCTGCCGCAGCGCGGCTCGACGAGATCCTGCCGTAGTCGGCCACATCCCGTTGCGAGAGACGTCTGGCAGAGGCTGAACGGAGAGGTCTCGGGCGGCAGGCGCGGGTCCTCGACGTTTAGGCCGCCTTAAGCGTCTGGAATGCGCGCCATGTGGTCCGAGGCCCCCTGCCTGGGATCGCTGGTGCCGCAAGGGATTCTGTCAGATCGAGCCGCGCGAGGTCGTCCGCCCCCAGCGCCACGTCACTCGTCTCCCCGGAAGACCCCCGTGGAGTTCCACGAACGCTCCCCGTCGAGCCGGGTGGCCCGCGACCACTCCACCGTGAACTCGGCCCCGTCGAGCGGCCTGGTGATCTGGGAGACCGTCCAATGGACCCGCACGTCGAGCGCGTCGAGGGCGTCCCGCACCCTCCCGGCGCGCGCGTCGAAGTCCCCCTCCGCGAGCTGGTGCTCCGGGGAGACGAACACCCACAGG